>JAEBEO010000017.1:0-190299 GCA_049998115.1 Amycolatopsis sp. cmx-4-19
GTGGTGTTTCGACCCGGCGCGGGCTCGGTCTACCGGACTGGGGCCGGTTTTCGGCCCCCCTTTAACGCCCGCACATGCGATCCATCGACCGCCGCACGCGACCAATCCAGCAGGTCCGCCCCGTTCAGCTCCGCCAACAGCAGCTCGTGCAGCTGCTGCCACACTCCGGCCTCGGTCCAGTCACGCAACCGGCGCCAGCACGTCATACCCGACCCATAGCCCAGCTCCTGCGGCAGGAACTCCCACGGAATCGCGGTATAGAGCACGAACATGATCCCGCACAACGCCTTACGGTCATCCAACCGCTTACGCCCCGGATGCCGAAACCGACGCTCCACCCGCGGCAACAACGGCTCGATCCGTTCCCACAGACCATCATCGACCTCCCACGGACGCCGCTGCCCCACCCAGCCCACCCCTCACAGAAGACCACCAAGACACGACATCAAACCACACCCAAGATCATTCTGTTAGGACCCCTAAGCCAATCGTTCAGACCAAGGCAGGCAGGCGACGGCCGTGAGATCATCCACGTGACTAGCCTCTGCTTTGAGCTCAATGCCCGGCTCCGGCAACACCCGGGACTTCACGGCAGCGATGGTGCGGACCGCGAGGGAGCGGCCCGTCGGTCGTCGAGATCGGCGAACGTGCTCAACGCCGGCGCCAGAACAGCGCATGACTTGTCGGTCTCGCCGCGCCGGACGTGCAAGGCGCCGAGCGAGCAAAGCAGCGCCGTCTCACCTCTGCGGTTACCGGAATTCCGAACCGCAGTCAGCGCCGCTCGATGGGTTTGCTCCCACTCGTCCAGCCGCCCACGTGCGGCGAACAATGGCGCCAGTGTAACGGCGAGTTCCCAGCAGAGTTCATCGAGCCCAGCCGCCGCAGCGAGCGAAACCGCCGCGCACAGGTTCGCCCTGTCCAGGTCGAGCCCGACTGCCAAATCCCGCTCGGGCTCCGGCAGCACCGCAGGCCGCCAGCGATTCGTGGACCCGTAGAACGCAGACCGCCCGCCGAACGCGCTCTGATGGGCACGTTCGGCCAACCACAACCAACCCCCGCACATCCGAGCCAACGCCGCCACACGGTATCGCCGTGGCTCAGCGGCGGCCTGCTCAGCGGCGAGCACCCGCACCAGCGGGTGGATGCGAAACCGGGACGTCCCGGCAAGCACCTCAACCAGTTGCACCTCAACCTGCTGCTCGAGCAGTTCCACCGCCTCGGACTCGTCAACGTCCAACGCGGCTGCGGCTAGCCAGCCTGGGAAGCCGCTGTTGGCGAACCCAGACAACAACCCCAGCATGAACCGCGCACGGTCCGGCACGGTGCTGTAGGCGGCTGACAACGGCAGTCGGACGTTGACATCTCCATAGGCCAGTTCGTCGAGTCTGCGCCGTTCGTCGATCAACCGGTCCAGCAACTGCCGAAGCGTCCAGTGCGGGCGGGCACGCAAACGCGCTCCAGAGACCCGCAGCGCCAGCGGAAGCCCGCCAACGAGATTCGTCAAATCCGTGACCAAGTGGGGATGCGGAGCGATCCGTTCAGCTCCGGCAATCCGGCTAAGTAGCTCGGCAGCCTGCCGGTCACCGAAAGGCGGTACGTCGACGAGATGGGCACCCGCCAGCCCTGCCAACCTGAACCGACTGGTAATCAGCACCGCGCAGCTTGCGCTGCCTGGCAGCAGAGGCCGCACCTGCTCCTCACTGACTGCCCCGTCCAGCACCACCAGCAACCCGCGGCCGGCGAGCAGGCTGCGGTACAGCTCGGCCCGTTCTGCCAGGCTCTCCGGTATCGCCTCGGACGACACACCCAGCGCCCGCAGGAACCGGCTCAGCACGCTGGAAGGCGCACAGTTCATTCCGTCGGTCAGGTCAGCGTACAGCTGGCCATCGGTGAACCGTGCGGCGGCCACGGCGTGTGCCAAGTGGACCGCAAGCACGCTCTTGCCCACACCGGCCATGCCAGCGAGGACTACAACTGACACCGCCGACACCGGCGGTTCGGTCCGCAAAGTGGGTACGGTCCCTACGCCCGTAGACCCAACCAACTGCGCCGTCAGGCCGCGCACCAGCTCACAGTGATCGACGAAGTCGTCGGTACTAGCAGGCAACTGGCAGACTTGCGCAGGGGCCGCCAGCCGCACCGGTTCCTCCTGTATGCCCAATTGGAGCTGCGGATCATCGGCAAGGATCAGCGACTCCAGCCGCCACAGTTCTTCCCCCGGTTCCAGACCAAGCTGGTCAACAAGCGCTTGGCGCGCGGACCGAAAAGTCTGCAACGCCTCGGCCTGCCTGCCAGACCTATACAGCGCCAGCATCAGCTGCGCGCGACTGCGTTCGCGCATGGGGTGGGCAGCGACTCGCTCGACAAGCTCGCCGATCAGCTCGCGGTGCCGGCCCAACCTCAATTCCCAATCCACACAGCGCTCAGAGGCGAGCAAGCGCTCCTCATCGAGCCTGACCGCCCGGCTTGTGATGATCGTGCTCGATACGCCGCAGAGCGCTGGTCCGCGCCACAGCTCGAGTGCCTGCCGCTGCATGGACGCCGCTTCGACCAACGAGTCCCGCTCTGCCAGCCGCATCGCCTCGGCTGACAACCGGTTGAACCGACGAAGGTCAAGCCACTCATCGTCGATGCGAATCAGATAGCCTTTCGGCTCGGTGACAATGAGATCCGCTACCCCGAAATCCCGCAGTACCGTGCGGATGGCCGACATGCAGATGTGCACCTGACTGGCCGCAGTCACGGGCGGCGCCTCGTCCCAAACAGCATCGATCAGGGTTTCGCTACTGACCATGTGGTTGCTCTCTAGCAACAGGGCGGCGAGTATCACCCTCTGACGCGCCGCCCGCATCTGCACTCGTCGATCGCCGCGCACGATGCAAATCGGGCCGAGTACCTCAAATCGCACGTCCACGTCTGAAACAGAGCCTGTATCGAGTCTCATAGCCACCCCTCCATGATCCCCCGAGTGGGTACCGCATTTATCTCCATATTTGACGAGCTTCAAATCGGCACACGAGATCGTGTCATAACCCCCTTCAGTAGTAACTGAGCGGATGACTCTGCGACTCCCGTGCGAGCATGCGTCCCGGCCTGCAGCATCATCGAATACGCTTCGCCTCCAACCTCGGCGGCACCCGAACAATCACTTCAGCTAGAATCGATACCGCGATCTAATTCAAAGCGTTGACCCCTCTTCCGGAATTCAAATCCGGCCACCCAAACGGACGCTACGAGCTTCGCGCCATTCTCAAGCTTCCCCTCCCGTGCAGTGGCAGTGACCATCGCCGCCGCCGTCCGCAAATTCAACAAACCACCGAAGTTGAACCCTTCGCACTTCAGGAGAACCTCTCGGCTCAGGAGCCGGGCAACCCGTCACAGACGTCAGGGACGAGCTGCTCGTCAGGCGTGGACACGATAGAAACGCAAACCCGTCGTTCGCCGGACACGGTAGTTATTGAAGGGAAACCGTGGATAAAATGCGTATTTGCCATAGCGGCACGCTGACATTTGTGAGTCTTTCCGCCAATTCTTTTCCAGCGAAGGCAGCGATGCTGACAGTCGGTTGCAGAGCCCGACCGGAGCAACGGACTGACCGCTTACTCACCTGCATTCGCATGAGCCATGTCACCATCGTCGATTTCGAGGCAGATTTCGATACAGATTAATTCGCTCCCTACCGTCCCATGCACGTTCAACTCCCGCTTCAGACGAGCCCGCGCCTTCACACACACCCTCGGCGCCCCAACCGTCGCTGGCAGGCATGTGCCTATCGCCACGGGAAGCAGCTACGTACTGATTCATGTCTGCGATGGTCACGGCCACAGCAGTTCTCGGAACTGCTTGCCCGAACACCGATAGTGACATTGCGACCCAATTTGTCACCATTACGAGAGCACGCTTGTCATTTCCACTTGTCAACAGCAGCTCCCAAGCACCGTCGCCCCCATTCATACAAACCCTCCTTGACTACGGATTCCGTCAACGCCTGAGGTGGCCGCTCGCACAGAGCCCTCTTTCCTGGGCCAGGCGGTCAGATATCGCCGTAGTTTTACCGATCCGCGATGACATCTCGTTAACTAGCGGATGACTCGACCTCCAGCCAGCCGGTCGAACGATGATCAAGAAGCCTGGAACGAGGTCCCATACGTCCCAGCGCCCCTAGGTTCACTCACCCAATCGGAGGGTTGACTCCAGAAGCGAACCCACCCCTCCTTCCACGTCCAGTCCACCCAGTCCCGCGATGCGGAAAATCCAGCCACCGCCTTGGATGCTTGCCGGCGTCTCGACATCAAGCGCATCCGGAGCGTCAGTGCTCCCATCCCTGCGGCCGATCTCGTTGCCGAGACAGGGGTACTGGTGAGGCACCAGGTCGCCACCCTCACGAGACCATCGCTTCTCAGCAGTTCTACATCAACACGTCCATACTGTTAACCAGAAACAGTGTTTCTAAATCGAAGGTCGCCCAGATTGCGCAACCTTGGTACGAGGATCACAACGCAACGCCGCGCACCATCCTTGACCGTAGAGCACTTTGACATCCCGCACACTCATCCTTCGAAAGGCATATTTCCGCAGGTCGTCTGCCCAGCGGAGCTTTCGGTGCCCGAAGTCCAAGATGCCGCGGTGAGCGCGGAAAAGGGGCGGCCACCAGACCTTCCCCGGGCCGCAGACCCTAACTGGATTACGCTGCCGGTACCCTTTCCCTCCGAACTCGGTTAAGGTCGGTCGCTGAACTGTCAGCGGCCGGACGGGGGGTGCGATGCCTGCGTCGCCGATGCAATCCGGAGCGCAGGACGAGGCCGGGCCGGTCGCTGCCAAGATCAACGCGCTGTTCGCCACACGGTTGCGCCCGGTGTCAGACCATCAGCACCATCGTGACGTTGCCACGTCGGGCGATCGGAACGCTCCCCGGCGGATGGTCGAGTACAGCGTCAGCATGGTGGCGCGGGCTATCGGCTCGACCGACAGCTACGTGCACCAGCTACGGCATGGCAAGAAGGACAATCCCAGCTTGAAGCTGGTCCAACGGCTGGCCGACTTCTTCAAGGTCGATGTGACCTACCTGGCCAAGGATGAGGTTCCTGTCGATCATCTTCCGCGATACCTTCTCGACCAGCCAAGTGTGGCGGATCGACTCAACACCTTGTTCGAGCGAGTACGTCCGACTCCGGGGGCCTTGCCCTACACCGATGCGGAGGTCGCAGACGTCATCGGAGTGACTGCCGACCAGATCCATTCGATCCGTCAGGGCATCGAGGACGATCCTGGAGTAAGGCTCCTACGGTCATTGGCAGCGTTCTTCAGGGTGCCTGCGGAGTACCTGACCGGTACAGACCCGGCGCTTGTCGCCCGGGTTGACGAACAGCTGGCCTTTCTGGCCGAGTGGCTGCCGATCGCCGCGCGGGGTGGTTTGTCCTCACCGAAGCTGGACGGCGACTCGTCCCTGCGGATGATGACATCGATCTTCCGCTACGTTCGGCAGCAGCTGGCAGATCAGCCGGACAGTCGAGCGCGCGGAGACCTGTCCTCCGGGGAGCAGCAATCGTGACAGTGTCGAACGTTGTCCGCAGCGGGTGCACTTGGCATCGACGGGGACACACTCAACATGCCACGCCTGTTTCTCCCAGGCAATTTTCTCATAACCTACTAGGCTGCAAGCTCGCGGATCCTGGTTACTCCGATGATTTCGCCGGGCGACTGTCACGCGCCCGGCTGACGTCCCTCACTCAATCGCGCTCGAAAGGCCCCAGGTGATCGGGATGCCGTTCGCCTCTCGCCGTCGCGTGACGGCCGCCGTGAGAGTTTTGCTGGACAACGTTCCCATGGACTCTGATCTGGACACGTTCATCGCCCGGGTGGCCGACTGGCGTCGTCGCTCCGTATTGCTGGTTCCCTTTCGTACAGTCTTGCCCGACGATGTACCACCGTTTTCGGGGCTGTGGGTCAAAGCGCCGGCCTTCGACTGCGTCGTCTACGACGACACCGCTGCGCCCGTGACTCAGCGGCATTCGGTCTTCCACGAGATCGGCCATATGGTGCTGGGGCATTTGTCAGAGGACGACCTCGACGGAGTGCAGTTCCGCCTGATGTGCCGGATGTTGCCTGACCTTGATCCTGAGTTCATCCGCGCGACTATCCGGGCCGGGCTCTGCCGATCCACCTGCGGCGGTCAGGACGGGTACCCCCCTGCTCAGGAACGTCAAGCCGAGGATTTCGCGACCGAACTGGCCCTGCACGTCTCCTCCGCGGACCTGATCCACCCGGTCCGCCCTCTTGCGCCGTCCGACCGCGCGGTCATCGACCGGTTCACCTCTACGCTGGGCCCTGTGTCGAGGCGCAGCCGATGAGCTGGTTCGTACCGATGCTAATCGGTGCCATAACTTCGTTAGTCGCGGTGTTCACCACTCTGTACAGAGTAATCCAGCGGGGACAGACCCGCGCATTGCGGTTTTTTGCGGCCGGATCGTCCTTGTCGTTGCTGTCATCGACGATACGGCTCCCAGCCGTCTCAGCCCTGCTGGTCGTCAATGAGATCGACTTAACCTGGCTGGTCACGATCATCGCTGGCTGGCTGTGCATGCACTTTATGCTGTGCATGGTCCGCTACACCCTCGACGACGGTGATCAGTCCGCACGGCTGATCGCCCGGCACCGTGTAGTGCTGATGGTCGCGATCATCGTGCTGATCACCCTGTTCTTGCTCGCGCAGCCGGAGTATGCGCGTGACTTCAGCTACCACCCGCAAGACAGGTACATGGCGGGTGGCCCAGCCGACAGTCTCCTCGGCCCGTTGACCTGGCTATTCCAGGGTGTCTACCAGCTGTACCCGTTGCAGGCCTTAATACGCACGAATCTAAGATGGGCGCGGAAAGCCTCGTCGATCCGATGGCTGTCCATCGCCCTGCACGTGTACTCCTTGGGTGCACTGATTTCACTCGTTGTCGAGCTTCACGTGATCGCCTACCAACTCATGCTTATTATCCCCGGTCTCGGTCCGCCACCCTGGACAGAGGCCGCAGTGGAGACCTGGCCCCTGAGCATCGCGGGCACATTTACGATGACCGGTCTCGCTGCGACCGGGCTGTACACGGTCTTGGCTGGCAGTCCTCGTCTGCATCTCGTGCGAGATGTCGGTCGGCGCACCAAGCTATGGTGGCAGTACTACCGCACTGATCGCCGCCTATACCGCTTGTGGAGAACTCTTCAGCAGGCTCTGTCAGCCGACACTCACTATCCTCCCCGGTTCCGGCTGACCGATGTGATGCGATGGCGGTCCAAGTACCACCTCTACCGCCGCCTGATCGATCTCCGAGACTTTCAGCGATCACTGCGCGCGTTCACCCCAGAAGCCACCGAGAATCTGGCGATGTCTCTTGGCCGCGAGCGCGGCCTTGACCGTGACGTTCTCGCCGCGGTGACTGAGGCAGCGGCTCTCGCAGTCGGGTGCCACTTTCGCCGGATGAACGAGATGACGTCGACGCCCCATGCCCCACCGGCGGTCGGCCGCGCCAGTGTCGACATGGCCCAAGAGGCTCGATGGTGGCTTCAGGTTGCCCGCGCCTACTTCAGATCACCAGTCGTCCCTGCGCTGCTCGCCAAACCAGCTCACACAAGTGACCCCGCTACAACAACGCCCCAGCGGGAACTCACAGCGACCGATGAAAGGACAGCCCCATGAAGGTCCTGGTAGTAGGCGGAACCGGATTCATCGGACATCACATCGTACGTGAACTACTGACGCGCGGACACGACGTCACCGTGCTGGTCCGCACACCACCCACGCACCTACCCGCCACGGTGACAGTCGAACTCGGCGACCTCACTGATCTGTCCGAGGCGCGTCTCGAGTCCATCGTTGCCGACCATAAGGGCATCATCGTCGCGTCGGCCGCTGCTGTGGCCGCACCGCTCAGCGTCGACATCACCGCGTTCTTCCACGACGCCAACGTCACCCCCGTCGTCAGATTGCTCACTGCCGCATGCCGAGCGCAGACCGACCGCGCCGTCATCCTCGGCAGCTTCTACGCCACCCTGCAACGCGAACAGCCAAAGCTCCGTCTGGCCGAACACAGCCCGTACATCGCCAGCAGAATTGAACAAGCCGAGCGCGCACGCGCCGCGGTCAACGCGGAAACCTCCGTGGCCGTCCTCGAACTCCCCTACGTCACAGGCACAACCCCGGGTCGGCAATCACCCCTCGAACCTATGCTGCAGAGCATGTCCGTCGGCAACGCGGATATTCTCGCCTACCCAGGTACCACCGCCGTCGTCACCGTCACTCAAGTCGCGCAAGCCGCCGTCGCCGCGCTGGACCGTCGCGCCGATGGCAACTATCCGGTCGTCACCGCAAACCTACCTTGGGCCGACCTCTTCACCCGTCTCGCAGTCGCAGCCGGCCGCTCTCCAAAACGCATCTGGAAGCTACCCGCTAGCCTCATCAAACTTATGCTCCGCAGGGAAGGCATACGCCAACGCCGCCAAGGATTCACTCTCGGTTTTCACCCTGCGCAATGGAGCAACCTGCACGCCACCGCCATGATCCTCGACCCGGACATCGCCCGCACCGAACTCGGCGTCGAGCCAGACGACCTCGACAAAGCCTTCCAAGACACCGCACCCACAGCACGAACAGCCACGGAGCCGTCCTGACAGCACCTGGTTCAGGCCCGGCAGACTTATGGTCCTCCTGCCAAATCCATGATCCCGGGCGGGGTGGTTCGGCCAAGGTGTGTGGCATCGATGCCGCTGACGGAAGACCCGACCACCACACGGTCGGTCTCGCCCGCACTCGTCGGCTCGATATCAGCCGAAAGTTCCGGGACGACCCATCCGGAGGGTGAGGGCCTCAACTAGCAACCGGACTACGCGACACGATCCAGCACGTGCGAGCCCGAGACGCGCCCGAGAGGTCTGAAACAGTCCGACACCAGGCGACACACCCCGACACAGCGGCTGCCCCGCGACCAGACGAAAAGGTCTTGTCCGGCATCACTCGACACCATCCGACACACCAAGGTGCCGACTCTTAACCAGCGGGTTCGGGGTTCGAGTCCCTGATGGCGCACACCCAAGCCCCACGTTTTCGGTTTCGATGACGTGGGCTTTGTGCTATGCGGAGGAATTTCTTCCACTTCCTTACTGTCCATTGTGGTCTGTTCCGTGCCCGAGACGAGCCCGAGCTGTCGGATGGGTTCCCGGGATGAGTCCGGACGCGCGTGGGGCTTCACACGGTCGCGGGAGGGCGGCGATCCCGCGCCGGCGCCGGATCGTGCCCGGAGTGACCCCGGACGTCGTGGTGTCGCCGCCTCGAAGCTGCCGCTCTCTCGGCCGCTCGCGATCGCGCTCCACTCCCCCGGCAGATGCCGGCGAGCAGGGCGCGCAGGGGTTCGTCCACTGAGGTCCGGCTGCGGCAACCCGGTGCGGTCTGCGAAAGACCTGACAATGGCCTGAATCTTTCTTGTAGATCGCAGTGGAACTTCCGGGCCTCATTCTCGATATGTATGAGTCGTGAATAATTTGATCTTGCGAGCTTTTCCGGCCATCGAGACAATCTGATTGAGAAGTATCAGAGCAGTCGAATCATGGGGGAACTGACATGCGTGGAGCACGCCTGGCGAACCGCACCCGTCGTGTCGCGATAACCGGTATGGAGGTCCTCGCTCCTGGAGGTTTCGGCACCAAGCGCTTTTGGAATCTGTTGACCGAAGGACGCACGGCCACCCGGGGAATCACCTTCTTCGACCCTTCACCCTTCCGGTCACGGGTGGCCGCCGAGATCGACTTCGATCCTTTGGAGCACGGCTTCTCGCCGCAGGAAACGAAGCGGATGGACCGTGCGGCACAATTCGCCGTCCTGGCCGCGAGGGAGGCGATAGCGGACAGCGGCGTGGAGATCGACGTGCTGGATCCGTATCGCGTCGGCGTCGCGCTCGGCAGTGCCGTGGGCGCCACGATGCGGCTGGAACAGGACTATCGCGTGATCAGCGATGGCGGCAGGCTGCACCTGGTCGATCAGAAATATGCCGACCAGCATCTCTACCACCATCTGACACCGGGTTCGTTCGCCGCCGAGATCGCTCTGGCGACCGGGGCGCAGGGGGCGTGCGCTGTCGTGTCGTCCGGCTGCACGTCCGGGATCGACGCGGTGGGTTACGCCGTCGAACTCATTCGGGAAGGCACCGCGGACGTGATGATCACCGGCGCGTCCGATGCCCCGATATCTCCGATCACGATGGCTTGTTTCGACGCGATCAGGGCCACCACGCCGCGGCACGACGAGCCCGAGCGCGCGTCGCGGCCGTTCGACCGGACGCGGAATGGTTTCGTGCTCGGCGAGGGCGCCGCGATATTCGTCCTGGAGGAACTGGAAAGTGCGCGTGCGCGGGGTGCCCACATATACGCTGAAATCGCCGGGTACGCCACCCGTAACAACGCCTATCATATGACAGGTTTGCGCGCGGACGGCACCGAAATGGCGGAGGCCATCCGAGTCGCCCTCGCGGAGGCGCGGCTGAACGGTGACGAGATCGACTATGTCAACGCGCACGGTTCCGGTACCAGGCAAAACGACCGGCATGAAACCGCGGCGTTCAAACGTGGTCTGGGCGAGCACGCCTATCGGACGCCGGTCAGCTCCATCAAGTCCATGGTCGGACATTCACTGGGTGCCATCGGTTCGATCGAGATCGCCGCGTCCGCACTCGCGATCGAGCACAATGTCGTCCCCCCGACGGCGAACTTGCATTCACCGGATCCCGAATGCGATCTGGACTACGTGCCGAACATCGCTCGGGAGCACGTCACCGATGCCGTCCTGACCGTGGGCAGTGGATTCGGTGGCTTCCAGAGCGCGATGGTGCTCACCCGGGCGGAAGGCGGGGCGGCATGACCAGCGCAGTGATCACCGGCTTGGGTATCACCGCTCCCAACGGCCTCGGCAAGCAGCAGTACTGGGCCGCGGCGAGCACCGGGACCAGCGCCATCGGACCGGTGACGCACTTCGATCCATCCCGTTACCCTGCCACCCTCGCCGGGGAGATCACCGGCTTCCGGCCCGAAGGCCTGCTGCCGGCCCGGTTGCTGCCACAGACCGATCGGGTGACCCAGCTGGCCCTTGTCGCCGCCGAATGGGCACTTGATGACGCGCGCGTCGAACCGGCTCGGTTGCCGGGGTTCGACATGGGGGTGATCACGGCCAGTACCTCCGGCGGCTTCGCGTTCGCCCAAGGTGAGCTGCAGCAGTTGTGGAGCCGGGGCAGCCGGTACGTGAGCGCCTACCAGTCGTTCGCCTGGTTCTACGCGGTGAACAGCGGACAGATCTCCATCCGGCACGGCATGAAGGGACCGGGTGGCGTGGTGGTCAGCGATCAGGCGGGCGGGCTGGACGCGATCGCCCATGCCCGCAGGCAGATCCGGAAGGGCACCAGCCTGATCGTCTCGGGCGCCATGGATGCCACGTTGTCCCCGTGGGGCTGGGCCGCGCTGTGGACAAGCGGTCTCGTCTCCGCCGCCGACAAGCCGAGTGAGGCCTATCTGCCGTTCGACCCGCGAGCGTGCGGACACGTACCGGGCGAGGGCGGGGCGATCGTCATCATGGAATCCGCCGAGCACGCCCGCGGCCGAGGTGCGCATATCTACGGCGAGGTCGCGGGTTACGGCGCCACGTTCGACGCTCGCCCCGACAGCGGCCGTGAACCCGCCCTGCGCAAGGCGATCGAGCTGGCACTGGCCGACGCGCGGACCGCGCCCGCCGAGGTGGACGTCGTCTTCGCCGATGCCGCCGGCATTCCCGCACAGGATCGGATCGAGGCCGAAGCCATCACCGCGGTGTTCGGGCCACACGCGGTACCGGTGACCGCACCGAAGACGATGACCGGCCGGCTCTATTCCGGAGCCGGCCCGCTGGACATCGCGACGGCCCTCCTGGCGATGGCCGAGGGCGTCATACCGCCGACAGTCAACGTGGAGCCGGACTCGGGCCATCCTCTCGATCTCGTCGTCGGCGCCGCACGTCCGGGGCCGGTGGACACCGCTCTGGTGGTGGCGCGTGGATACGGCGGGTTCAACGCGGCCGTTCTCCTGCGCAAGCCCCGAGAGGACGTGGCATCGTGACGCCGACGCCGGAGGAGCTCGTGGGCGCGTGGCAGCTCGAGGCGTTCGACGATCCGGGCGAGGCCGTCGGACCACTGGGGCCGCGGCCTGCCGGGTTTCTGCTGTACCTGCCGGACGGGCACCTGAGCGTCAGCATGATGCGGACGTCTCCGGGCGACCCCCGGTTCCTGGGCTACGCCGGTCGCTGGCGCATCGAGGGTGACCGGCTGACACACCGGATCGTCGTGTCGTCGAGAGCCGATTGGGTGGGCGCGGAACAGCGGCGCGTCGCGGAATTGACCGGCGACCGGTTGCGAATCACCGCTATCGACCAACTCCGGCGCCGCGTAGTGGTCTGGCGCCGGAGCGAATGTTGAGCTTTCGAGACAAAGGAACCCGATATGTCTAATTTGACCGGCAAAGCCGCGGTGGTCACCGGAGGGAGTCGTGGAATCGGTGCGGCGACGGCGATCCGGCTGGCCGACGCCGGGGTGCGCGTCGCCTTCACGTACCTCGATTCGGCGGACAAGGCGGGAGACGTCGTACGGCAGATCGAATCTCGTGGCGGGCGTGCCGTCGCGATCCGTGCCGATGCCGCCGATCCAGCGGCTCAGGCGGCCGCGATCGACAGCGCGGCGGACGAGTTCGGCAGGCTCGACGTCCTCGTGAACAATGCGGGGATCCTGATGGGTGAGGAACTTTCCGAAATCACCGTCGAGCAGATCGACAGGATTCTGGCCGTCAATGTCCGTGCGGCGCTGATCGGAGCGCAGGCGGCAGCGAAACACCTGGGCGCCGGTGGGCGGATCATCAATATCGGCAGCATCGGCGCCCGCTGGTTTCCGCAACCGATGGGCACGCTCTACGGCATGAGCAAATCGGCATTGTGCGGCCTCACCAAAGGGCTGGCTCGCGACCTCGGCGAGTATGGGATCACGGTGAACCTGATCGAGCCCGGCCCTGTCGAAACCGACATGCTCGACGCGGATGGCGCGGACGGGCCGATGGACATCCCGCTGTTGCCGCTGATGGCGCTCGGGCGCTTCGGGGCGCCGGCCGAGATCGCGGCGCTGGTCGCCTACCTTTCGTCGGAGGAAGCCGGCTTCATCACCGGCGCGACCATCACCGCCGACGGGGGCCTGACGCTCTGACGAAAGGCGTACCCGCCCGGCTCAGCGGCCTCGCGTCAGTGGGGCCAGGGTGCGTCCGGCGAGCTCGATCACACCGAGCTCGTGGCCGTCGGCCAGGAGGTTGACCATCAGTCCGCGTACGCCGTGGACGAATACCTTGGTCCGGATCTGGTCGACGACCTCGGCGGGAGTGCCGACGAAGAACCGGTCGGTCGCGGCGGCTCGCTCGGTGTCGGACAACTGCGCGATGTCGACGCCGGAACGGAGAATGAAGTCGCGCAGCTGCTTCCGGGCGCGGTCCCCGTCCTCGTCGATCATCATCGGGGTCGCGAAGCTGACTTCCAGCGTTTCGGGATCGCGTCCGGCCTCCGCGCACCGGTCCCGCAGGGCCCGCATCTTCCGGGGAAGTTCCGAGGGATTGCAGATGATGTTGAGGTGGTCGGCGTGGTGCGCCGCGGACGCGAAAGTCCGGCGTTCACCACCGCCGCCGATCAGCACCGGAAGATCATCGCGCAGGCGGGGCTCGTTGATGGCGCTCTCGGCGCGGTACCAGGTCCCGTTCAGCGTCGGACGTTGCCCGCGCAGCATCGGCACCGCGATCCGCAGTGCCTCGTCCAGCCGTCCGGCCCGGTCCGCGGCGGTACCGAAGTCGAAGCCGTAGCCCCGGTGTTCCCGTTCGAACCAGCCCGCGCCGATGCCGAGTACCGCCCGCCCGCCGCTGATCACGTCGAGGGTGGTGACGATCTTGGCCAGCAACGCCGGGTTGCGGAAGGTATTGCCGGTCACCATTGCCGAGAGCTGGATCGACCGGGTGGTGGCCGCCAACGCCGCCAGCGTCGTGTACGCCTCGAGAATCGGCTCGTCGGGTTCACCGATAAGGGGTGGCTGGTAGAGATGATCGCTCACCGTCAGCACGTCGAATCCAGAGTTCTCCGCGGCACGCGCTTGTGCGGTGACGGCGGAAAACAACTCGGTCAGCGAGATCCCGTGGTTGAATGACGCGATGTGATATCCGAGCTGAATCCTCATGATCACAAGCCTATCCACGCGTTCTCGGCAAGGTCAATTCAGCTGATATCCAGGTATGTCAAATAACCCTGCACTCAATTTCACGTTCTTTTGTGATCGAGACCGATGACGCCTTCAGTACGATGAGCATGAAGAGTGGAATCTTTTGCCGAAGGAAGCCCTATGACAACCGCCGGTAATACCGAGCAGCCTCAGTTTCCTTTTCATCGTGAGTGTCCGTTCACCGAACCTCGCGTCTACACTGATTCACGCGCCGAGCAGCCTGTACGCAGCATACGAATGGTCGACGGGCGCCCGGCCTGGCTCCTGACGCGCTACGAGGATGTGCGTGCCGTCCTGAACGACCGCCGGTTCAGCTCGGACAAGTCCGCTCCCGACTACCCGGTGTTCGTGGTCGGCCAGAAAGAAGGGCTGGACAAGAGCGAACGCTTCATGGTCAACATGGACGGCGAGGAGCACATCGCCGCACGCCGCGCGGTGATCAGCGAGTTCTCCACGCGACGAATAGCCGCGTTGACACCGCACATCCGGCAGTCCGTGGACACGGCCATCGACAATCTGCTCGCGTCGCCGCGGCCCGCCGACCTGATCCGATCGGTGGCGATGCCGGTACCGTCGCTGCTCACCGCGCGGCTGGTCGGCATCGATCACACCGACTACGACCGGTTCCAGCGCCTGACCGCTCGCTCGGTCCGGCACGACATCAGCGCCGAGGAACGGGTGCGGTTCGCCGAAGAGCTGCGGGCGTACATGGACTCGCTGGTCACCGCGAAGGTGGAGAACCCTGGTGACGACCTGCTGAGCAGGCAGATCGCGCAGCAACGCCGAGAGCGCGGCGAGGTCGACGTCGCCGGTCTCTCGAGCCTGGCCGTCCTGCTGATGATCGCCGGACAGGAAACGACGACGGACACGATCGCCCTCGGCGTGCTCGCATTGCTGTCCAATCCCGATCAGCTGGCCGAGCTCGCCGCCGACCCCGGCAAGGTCCCGCTCGCGGTGGAAGAAATTCTCCGGTACTTCTCGGTGCTCGACTTCGGGCCGCCTCGCCTCGCGATGGCGGACGTGGAGGTCGGCGGTGTGCTGATCCGGGCAGGCGAGGGCGTGGTCGCCAACGTCTACGCGGCCAATCGTGACGGCTCGGTCTTCGCCGATCCCGGGACGCTGGACGTCGGCCGAGCCAACGCCCGCGGTCATGTCGCGTTCGGATACGGTCCGCACCAGTGTCTCGGCGCGAATCTGGTCCGGCACGAGCTGCGGATCGTTTTCGAAACGCTGATCCGGCGAGTGCCGGAATTACGGTTGGCCGTGGAGTTCAGTGAACTGAAATTCAAGAACAAGGGCCTGATCTACGGCTTGTACGAATTACCCGTTACTTGGTGACCCGTACTGATCGAGGGGAAGAATCTATGCACAGTGTGGTATTCGTCGGAACCATGGGCGCGGATGCGGCGCCGGCGGTGTCGGATCTTTTCGCCCGATTCGATGCTTCGGACCTGCCGCTTCAGGCGGGAGTGCACAAACGGCAGATGTACACCTACCACGACCTGCACATCAACGTCGTCGACTTCACTCGGGAGCCGGACGCCGCGCAGATCGAGTTCTTGAAGACCGACCCCCGGGTGGTGACGCATCAGCGGAAGCTGAACGCGCTGGTCACTCCGCTGCGGCCCGACAGCTGGCGTGGTGCGGCGGATTCCGCCGCCGCGCCGTTCTACCTGTGGCAACGGCGAGGATGGGAGGACGCCGACGCCGGTTCGAGGCACAGCACGATCGTCGTGAACAGAATGGACCAGGGCGCTCGGCAAGAGGTCGCCACCCTGTTCGCGGGACTGGATGCCACCGATTTCCCGTATCGCATGGGCACGCACCGGCGGCAGCTGTTCACCCATCACGGAGTGTACTTCCACATCCAGGACTTCCCGGAGGAGAACGGGAAGGCGGTGATCGCCGAGGCCTGGAAAGAAAAGGATCCGCGCTTCGTCGAGATCTGCCGGGAACTCGATCCTTACATGACCGTCTACGACCCCGCCACCTGGCGTTCCACGGCCGATCAAATCGCGACCCGGTTCTATCACTGGCAGGCACCGGCATGAGCACATCCGGGCGGCACGAAACACAGCACGAGATCACGGTCGCCGCGGCCGCCGAGTCGGTGTACCGGCTGATCGCCGACGTCCGGCAGTGGCCGCGCGTCTTTCCGCCGACCATCCACGTCGACCGCATCGAGGGCGACGATCACACGGAACGCGTCCGCATCTGGGCCACTGCCCATGACACGGTCAAGAACTGGATCTCTCGGCGCGAACTGGATCCGGAGAAACTGCGGATCGCTTTCAGGCAGGAGGTGAGTGCGGCACCGATCGCGTCGATGGGTGGTGAGTGGATCATCGACGCCACCGGAGACGGACAGTCCCGTGTCCGTCTGCTGCACGATTACGAAGCCGTCGGCCAGGAACAGGTGGCCTGGATCGAGGAAACCGTCGATCGCAACTCGCGGGCCGAACTCCACGCGTTGCGGACCCACCTCGAATCCACTCGGATCGGCGACGAACTCACGTTCTCGTTCGAGGACACGATCGAGGTCGACGGGGGCGCGCAGGACGTGTACGACTTCATCGACCATGCCGACCTGTGGTCGGAGCGGCTGCCGCACGTGGCGAAGGTGAAGTTGACAAGGGACCCGGACGGGGTGCAAACCCTGGAGATGGACACCCGTTCGCACGGCGCGACGCACACGACGAAGTCCTATCGGGTGCCGTTTCCGAATCACGGTATCGCCTACAAGCAAGTGACCTTGCCGTCGTTGTTGTCGGTGCACACCGGATACTGGACCGTCGCGCCGCACGACGGCGGGGCCACGGTGTCGTCACAGCACACGGTCGTGCTCGACGCCGACAACATCGCGGTGGTGCTCGGTGAGGGCGCCGCGGTGTCCGAGGCGAGGAAGCATGTTCAAGACGCGCTGAGCGGCAACAGCCGCGTCACGCTCGAGCATGCGAAGCAGTATGCCGAAGGAATGCGCCGGTAGAGCTGTCCGAACGACGGAACCGTGCCCCGCCACCGGACCGATGGTGGCGGGGCACGGTTCTTTCCCCGGTGGTGACCACTAAACCATCGCGGCGAAGTCGATCAGCAACGGCGGCCCCGCGCCGTCACGCCACGTGATGTTCAAAGACAGCTCGCGCAACCGCCAACCGGCGGTGGTCCGTGCCGCCAGCGCGTGGAAGACCCCGCCGGAGATGAAGTGGTTCTGCAGCGAATAGGGGTCGCTGCCCTCGGCGGTCCACATGTGCATCGCGATCATGTTGGCCCGCATCCGCGCGTGCTCGCCGTCGAGTTCGACGAGGTGATCGCTGGTCACGTGGTGGGTCGACCGGAACTGAGCGAAGTTGGTGGTCTCGCGGTCGAGGATCTTGTCCCAGCCCTCGAATTCCACGCCGGCGGGATTGATCAGCTTGCCGTCGGCCGCGAAGACGGTCTTCACCGCGGCGCGGTCGAGGCGTTTGTCGTCGATCGCCGCGTAGTAGCGGTTCAAGAGCTCGACGATCGCCGTGCGGTCGACCGGGCTGATGGTGCCGGTGTCGACGGTTTCCGGTGTCATGGTCGTTCCCCTCTGTTCGGGCTCTGCTGGACTTGTTATCGGGCACCGGCTTTGACGCCGGCCTCGACCGGGACTCGCGTGGCGCGCCTGGTGGTGATCGCGACGAGCCCCACCGAGACCACGCAGATACCCGCGCAGATCGCCAGCAGCAGGCTCATACCGCTCATGAAGGCGGAGTGGACTTGAGCCAGCATCGCGCCGTCGTGGGCTTGGTTCGCGACGCCGACGCCGGCGATCACGCTGTCGCGGACCGGTTCGGTGTCGAGCGCGCCGAGTTGGTCGTGGTAGCGCGTCATGGCGACGGTGCCGAGCACAGCCGGGCCGAGTGTCATACCGGCGTTGCGCAGCACCGTGATCAGTGCCGAGCCGACGCCGGAACGTTCCTCGTCCAGTGATCCCAGCGCCAGCGCCATCGAGGTGATCATCACGAGGCCGATGCCGACCCCCAGGACGGCCGTCCACACCCCGGTGAACCAGTAACCGGTGGACGCCGTGGTGAACGCGCCGAGCACCATGCCGGCGGCGCTGATGCCGAAGCCGGCGAGCAGCACCGTGCGCGCGCCCAGTTTGTTCTTGAGCGGCTCGGAAACGCCGTTGGCCACCAGCATGCCCGCGACCATCGGCAGCAATCGCAGGCCGCTGCCGAAGGCGTCGGTGCCCAGCACGCCTTGGAAGTACATCGGTACGGTGAACACCACGCCGAACATGGCGAACGCGTTGAGCACGGAGTAGAGCGTTCCCCAGCGGAATCCGTTGTCCGAGAACAGGCTCAGATCGATCAGTGCGTGCCGCGCCCGGCGTTGCCAGACGATGAACAGGCTGAGGAAGACGACTCCCGCGACGAGAGAGACGGCCACCAGCGGGTCGCTCCAGCCCTGTTCACCCGCCCTGATGAACCCGTAGGTGACGCCGACGAGCCCGAGACTCGACAGCGCCGTGCCGAGCAGGTCCAGGCGACGTGCGGCGCTGCTGCGTGACTCGGGAACCAGTGCGACCACAGCGGCGATGGCGATGATGGTCAGGGGCACGTTGATGATGAACACCGAGCCCCACCAGAAGTGCTCGAGCAGCCAGCCACCGAGCAGGGGGCCGAGTGGCATGCCGACCGCCAGCGCGGCGATCCACACGGACATGGCGCGGTCGCGCTCCCGCGGGTTCGGGAACAACACCGGCATCTGCGCCATCGACAACGGCATGATCGCGGCACCGCCGATGCCGAGCGCGACGCGGGCGGCGATGAGCTCCCCGGAACTGGTGGAGTAGGCGCACCAGGCCGAGGCCAGGCCGAACACCAGCAGCGCCGCGAGGAGCAGCTTGCGCCTGCCGAATCGGTCGCCGAGGGCGCCGATCGGCAGCATCACCGCCGAGACCGTCAACGTGTAGGCGGACGCGAACCATTGCAGGACAGAGGTGTTCGCGTTCAGGTCATGTGCCAGCGTCGGCAAGGCGACGTTGAGCACCGTCATGTCGAGCGCGGTCGCGAGCACGGCCAGCGCCAGGGCGACGAGCGCCGACCATCGGCGCATCGAGGCGACTTGCATCGGGATCTCCCCAAAAATCGAAGTGGCTACGGAATCACAGTAGCAACAAATATATCATGTGGGTAGTTTCACTCTGGCTCCGATTACGGTAGGCTGACCGCATGCCTGGCCCTGGACTTCGAGAGCGGAAGAAGGCGCAGACCCGTCAACGTCTGGCCGACGTGGCCTTCGCGTTGTTCCGGGAGCGCGGCTTCGACAACGTGACGGTCGCCGAGATCGCGGATGCCGCCGACGTGGCGGTCTCCACCCTGTTCGCGTACTTCCCGAGCAAGGAGGCCTTGGTCTTCGACGAAGACCAAGCGCATGAAGAGCGGCTTGTCGCCATGGTCCGGGGGCGTGCCGAAGGGGTGTCGATCCTGGACGCACTCGAAGCGCAGGCGGAAAGTCTCATGGCCGGACTGCTGGTGGACCGGCCGACGGTGGAGCAATTCCAGGAAATGCTCTCGGTGACACCGCAGTTGCGGGAATACTTCGAGCGCATCCGGCGGCGGTGGGAGAAGTCGCTGGCGGTGGCCATAGCGCAGGAAGCCGGGTTACCCGACGACGACGTGTCCGCCGCGGCCCTGTCGCGCTATGTGATGGGCGCGGTGGAGCTGGGCCACGACAGCGGCGACCCGCACGCCGCGATCCCGGTCCTGTTCACCCGGCTGCGGCGTGGATGGCCCGATTTCTGCTGACGCCGATCGCACGAGAGGAGTATCGGCGCATGATCGAATCCTGTTCCAGAGGACGGCATCACGACTACGACCTCGCCTACCGCGGTGAAAGTACGCTCGGGGAACTGTTGCCCTGGGATATCCCGGGACCGCAACCGGCCTACGTCGACATCGAACAAGCCGGGCTCATCCACGGCTCGGTGCTCGACTGCGGTTGCGGCACCGGAGAAAACGCGCTGTTCCTGGGCAGCAAGAGATATGCCGTGACCGGCGTCGATCTCGCGCCGACCGCGATTTCCCTGGCTCGGCAGAAGGCGAAGGAGCGTGGTGTCGACGTGGCGTTCGCCGTATCCGACGCGCTGGAGTTGTCCGAGTACCAGGGGTGTTTCGACACTGTCGTCGACTCGGGCATGGCGCATGTGTTCGACTCCGCGGAACTGCCTCGATACGCGGCCGCGTTGCACCATGCGTGCCGTGCGAACGCGGCGGTGTTCATCCTCGGTATCGATGAGCAGCACGCATCCGGAAGCCGGCTGTCCGACGTGGTTTCACGGTTGGCCGATGAACCGCGCGATCCTGGTACGCACATCCTCCCGATGATGGACGACAAATCGCTTTGCGCAGCTTTCGCCGACGGCTGGACGGTGGGGGCGATCCGAGAAACCACCATGCGCGCGGTGCTCCCCGTCACGGGACAGGCCGTCGCGGTCCCGGCCCTGTTGGCCCAATTCTCCCGGGCATGAAGAAAGCCGCCCGCGTCCACGGGCGGTAAAAACCGAAATATATCGACAGCGTTGTCGTGACCAGGCCGGATGTGTCGGTCGATATTGCGTTTCCCCAAACAGTTGAGCTTCCAGAGAGAGGTTCGTTATGCGATTCTGTGTGAATATGGAGGCAACTGCTGGACGGAAGGAATGGGTGGCCAGATGCCGGGAAGCCGAGGAACTCGGCATGGACGTCATCGCGACGCCGGACCATCTCGGAATCACCGCTCCGTTCCCTCCACTGGTGCTCGCCGCCGAGGTGACCGAGCGGGTGCGGCTGACCACGCTCACCCTCAACGCCGCCTTCTACAATCCGACGCTGCTGGCCAGAGACGTGGTCAGTGTGGATGTCTGCACCGACGGGCGGTTCGAACTCGGACTTGGCACCGGCTACGCGAAGCCGGAATTCGACAAGGCGGGCATCCCCTTCGAACGTCCCGGTGCGCGCGTCGACCACCTGGTGCGCACGCTCGACGAACTGGACCGTTACTACGCGGACCCGAAGGAGCCGAATCCGGTACAGCAACCTGGTCCGCCGGTGTTGATCGGCGGTGAGGGCGACCGGATGTTGCGGCTGGCGGCGCGGCGGGCCGACATCATCGCATTCCCGGGCGCGGGAATCGACGAGAACGGGCTGCACCTGCGAGAACCGGAACAGTTGTTGGAACGCACACAGTTCGCGCGGAAGGCCCTCGACGGCCGAGAAGCCGAACTGAACCTGCTCGTCCAGCATGTCGAGGTCACGAAAGACAGCGCGGGTGCCTACGAGCGACTCGCGAAGAAATTCAGGGGAGCGTACAGCGCGGAACAGCTCACGCGATACCCGATTTTCCTGATCGGCAGTGCGGAACATATCGCCGAAGAACTGCGTGCGCATGGCGAGCACTACGGCATCACCTACTTCAGCGTCAGTCACACGAGCATGATCGAACTCGCGAAAGTGCTGCCACTGCTGCGTTGAGTGACCATATCTCGGGAAACGGCCGCCCTGCCGCCGTCAAACCGGTCAATTCGGCCGTGCCGCGAAAATTGTTCAAGGCAGGTGATCTTGCGGGAATCGTAACTGCGGCCTTTGCCAAGTATGGGGATAGTGGCCTTTTAGTCTCGTCGCTGTGGTACTAGCGTGTCGGCGAGGTTTATTGTCGCATCGACAACCGCACAACCGCGACTCCGCGAGTTTCCCTGCCGTCGATTTTGCATTGCACTTACCTTCGGTTCGTCGTATGCTCGTGGTACGGATCACGGCATCGATGGTGCCGATGGGGGTGCGAATCTTCTTGATCCCGTGGTCCGGACGACGATGGTAGTAAAATCGTAGGCTGCCCAGGGGGAATGTTGTCTGCAAATTTTATTTTATCCCATCAGAACCTGCTATCTCCACTTGTGTCGATCGCCCTGGCCCGCGCGGACATGGTGCGCCTGGGGTGCGACCGATGAACAGGAGTGCCGTTTCGGGTGCGGCCGGCCCGGATGGAGCCAGTGGCCCGCCTTGGGAGAGGGCGGAGCTGAAGTCTGCACACGGTCATCGCGCGAGTGTTCTGTTCGGCAACTGGCCGGACGCCAGGGGCCGGACGGAACGTCCGATCAGATCGTCGGAATCCTGGCGGTTTCTCGTCGTGGAGGACGATGACCGGGAACGCGACACGCTCAAGCAAGGCCTGGGGCGGCATGGTCACGAAGTCACCGAGGCCAGTACGGGCGAACAGGCCCTGGCCGACCATGACGATGCCGACCTGATCCTGCTCGATCTCGAACTGCCGGATCTGGACGGTCTCGAAGTCTGCCGTGCGATTCGTGTCGACCGGGACACTCCGATCATCGTGGTCACGGAACGAGCGTCCGAGTTGGACTGCGTCCTGGCACTGCAGAACGGTGCCGACGACTACATCGTGAAGCCCTACGGATTCCAGGAGCTGCTGGCCAGGATCGAGGCGGTGATGCGCCGTGCTCGATCCGGGGCACCGGTCGCGGAGGTCATCGAGCACGGGCCGTTGCAGATCAATACCAATACCCGGGAGGTGACGTGCCACGGCAAGCGGATCCGGACGACCAGGAAGGAGTTCGATTTGTTGAGCCTGCTCGCTTCCCGGCCGGACTCGGTGGTTTCACGCAAATTCATCATGCATCAGATCTGGGGCGATTCCTGGTCGCGGAGAACTGTGGACACCCATGTCAGCAGTTTGCGCAACAAGCTCGGTGGAAGCGAGTGGATAGTCGCGGTTCGCGGAGTGGGATTCCGCATAGGACCGGCCTGACCTCGGTCAGGCAAGTCAGCGACAAGGGGTCCGCGGCCAGTCGTCGCGGACCCCTTCCGTATGTGAATCTTCGTCAACCTTCTGAAAATCATTGCATGACTTTCCACGGTATTCCCCTTGCTTGCCGACGGTTCGTCAAAAGGACCTGCCCAAGATTTGAATCGGCCGCTCTTGATCTCGCCGCGAGATCTCTTGGACCATGGGGTCATGCGCCGCCGATCGGCAGGGGTACGGCCGTCGACGGCAGGCCTTTCTGGAAGGGAATTCAATGTTCGAAAAAGCATTCACCATCGAAGACCTCAAACGCATCCTGGCTGAAGGCGCCGGCATCGGCGAGGACATCGACATGTCGGCCGATATCCTCGACATCGAGTTCGCCATGCTCGGCTATGACTCGCTCGCCCTGCTCGAGACCGTGGGCCGTATCGAGCGCGAGTACGGGATCAGACTGGACGAGTCCATCCTGAGCGACGCCACCACCCCGCGTGCGTTCGTCGATGCCGTCTGTTCGTGCGCCGCCTGAATCCACTAAGGACGGAACCCATGTCGCAGGAAGACAAGCGAGTGGCGGTGGTCACCGGTGCCACGAGTGGTATCGGCCTCGCCATCGCGCGGCTGCTGGCAGGCCAGGATCACCGGGTTTTCATCGGGGCGCGGACCGGAGAACGCGTGATCTCGACTGTCAAGCTGTTGCAGGAGGAAGGTTTCGACGTCGAGGGAACGGTGGTCGACGTCCGGTCCGGCGATTCGGTGCGACGGTTCGTGCGGGCCGCGGTCGATCGGTTCGGCAGTGTCGATGTCCTGGTCAACAATGCCGGGACCCCGGGCGGCGGTGTCACCGCGGACCTGGCGGACGAAGTGTGGGAACACGTCATCGACACCAATCTCAACAGTGTGTTCCGCGTGACGCGGGAGGTGCTGAACGCCGGCGGCATGCGGACGAAGAGCCGCGGGCGGATCATCAACATCGCGTCGACCGCCGGCAAACAGGGAGTCGTCCTCGGAGCACCGTATTCCGCGTCCAAGCACGGCGTCGTGGGGTTCACCAAAGCGCTCGGCAACGAACTGGCGTCGACGGGCATCACAGTGAACGCGGTCTGTCCCGGCTACGTGGAGACGTCGATGGCGGAGCACGTCCGGCAGAACTACGCGAAGCTGGGCGGCACGACCGCCGAGGCGGTGCTGGCGAAGTTCAACGCGAAGATCCCGCTGGGCCGGTACTCCACCCCGCAGGAAGTGGCAGGCCTGGTCGGCTACCTGGCCTCCGACCCGGCGGCGTCGATCACGTCACAGGCCATGAATGTCTGCGGCGGCCTCGGCAACTTCTGACCCGGTCGCCTCACGGCTCGTACTGAAGGGGCCTCCCTCCCGTGACACCGGAGGGAGGCCCCTTCAGTACGCGATGTCCGATTCTTCGGAAATCAGCGTTTCCGGGTGCTCCGGGAACTCGGCACTGCCGGATCCGGCAGGGTTCAAGGGCCCGTGGCGAAGGCGGTGAGTTGCGCGGCTGTACCGGCGAAGACATCCTGGTCGCCGGGGAAGGTGCCCGATTTGGCCCACTGGTAGAAGGTGTACGCGGTCCAGCCCGCGGGCATCCCGGGTGGCCCGCCGGCGTCGGAGGCCACCGGAGAGATCCACAACGGCGAAGTGGCCGGGATGGTCGTGTTACTGCCGGTGCAGTGGTTCCACCAGCCACGGGTCGTGTAGATCACCGGCCGGCGACCGACACTGTCGTGCACCGTGGTGACGAAATCCGTGAGCCAGGCCGTGACCTGCTCCGGCGTGCGGTTGTAGCACCAGCCCGCCCAGTCCGCGGTCGAATAGGGGTTGTACTCGATGTCCAGCACCGGCGGCAAAGTCTTCCCGTCGCCGACCCATGCCCCGCCGTTCGCGAGAAAGAACCTGGCCTGGTCCCCGCCCGAAGCTTTGTCCGGCAGGCCGAAGTGATAGGCACCCCGCTTCAGGCCCGCGTTCGCCGAACCCGCGTAGTTCGCCGCGAACGTCGGATCACGATAGGTGGTGCTCTCCGTCGCCTTCATGTACGCGAACTTGGCACCCTTCGCCGCCACCGCAGGCCAGTTCACACTGTTCTGATAGTGACTGACGTCGAGCCCCGGCAGGCCGTCCGGCGCGACAGCGTTCACCGACGCGGCCGATCGTCCGGCTTTGGCGACACGTTCGAAACTCGGAACCGACGAACCCAGGTAGTCCGCCTCTGGATGTGCTGGTGCCAGGGCGTCCGCCGCGGACGCCTGCGCGGCCTCCCCCGACACCGTTCCGACGAGCAAGGCCAACGCCAAGCTTGCCGCCGCTCCCGCACGTCTCAAGTTGACCATTATCGAAACCTCCCAAGTCGATGGACCAGTCGCCGTCCATGCCGAAACCTCGCTTGATCATCACTTTTTCGACAGAGTGCGACCATGAACGAAATGCTCGGCAATACGATGAATTATCGTCAGCGGCTGTTTTCGAGAAACTCGGAGATCCGCTTCACATAGCGCGATTCCCGGTCGGGCCTTATGCGGTAGTAGGACAGCGGGTGAAGCTCCATCGAATGACCATCGTTCAGCGAAAGCACCGGCACGCAGAGCCATACCAGCAGGTAATTGGTCTTCTTCGCGTCGATGGATGCGATCTGCCCCCAGGGGACAGGCTCTGAGGACCGCAAGCCCTGCCGCACGACAATCCCGGACTCGTCGACGACGACCCCTCGGCGGAGGCCGACCGTCAATACATAAAGGCCGACGATCCCGACACAGAAACCGATGACCTTTGACGCCGTGTCGAAGCCACTGGCGATCAGGGCTGCTCCGATGCCCGCGAAGGCCAGCCCGGCAAGGACAAGAACCAGGTTCCACGGAGACCTGAACTTCGCCGCCTCTGACTTGCGGCCCTGTTCCGACATTTCCGGACTGCTCCTTGACTGGATTTATGCGTAGGTGGACGTTAACACCTGCGCCGTCGGGGTGTCCGGTGGCTGACGCTTCCGGACACCCCGACCTTGGCACAGCTGTCAGCAGCCGCGGCGGTATACCTGGCAGCCGTAGAATTTCAATCCTTGCGCCCCGCCGGAAGCACCAGCGACTACGCCCTTGTGCCACCAGCGCATGCGCTTCCACGTCCTGGTGTGGATCTTGGGCTGCCGCCAGGCCTTGATCCTCCCGAATTTCGCCAGACGGGCACCGACGCCCACCGTGCCGAAGGTCGCGGCGGTGAACAGCGCATCACCGACGTTGGCCTTCCAAGTGGCCTTCCATCCGCCGCCTTGCTGCGCACGCTGCTGTGCGCGAATGGCGAGAGCACCTGCTTGAAGGGCACCGCACGCACCCCAGCCGACCGCAGGCACGAGGCAGGCTCCGGTGGCCACGACCGTGGCGACGGTGCCACGGTTGTTCCAAACCCAAGTCGCGGCTTGGGTGGCCTTCTGACCGACCCAGCTCGCGGCGTTCGTGAACCAGTTACGCCCGTCCAGATCCAGTTTGTTGATCGGGTCGGCCAGGACGTATTCGTAGTCGTTGGCCGATCCTCCTTCGACCGGGTCGACGGAGAGGAACCTGCCCAGGATCGGACTGTAGGGCCGTGCGCCCATCTGCACGAGCGCCAGCGATCCCGCGTGCTCGTAAGGTCGCTGATGCTGTCCGAGCCAGCCGTAGTCCATCTGACCTGGCTGGTTGTCAGGCACGGCGTCGTTGGTGACGGCACCTGTGGTGTTCAGCGGCTCACCGTAGGGGGTGTAGCTCCTCAAGTCCCCGAGTTGCTTGCCCGAGTTGTCGCAACTGGCGATGATGTCGCCTCGCACCGACGGCAGGTCCCAGCTCTCCGCCGGGGCGCTGTTCGCGTGGTCGACCGTGTAGAGGACACCGGCAGGCAAGGTGATGGAACGGGTGAGCAGACGCTTGTCCGAAGCCAGTGTGAGGTCGGTTCCGTCCCCGCTCGCCGTGTAGGAGTAGAGCAGATCTCCCGAATTGTCTCCCTGTGTGACGCTGCGGCGCGTGATGCGGTCCGTCGCATCGCGACCGTAGGAGAGGTCCGCCGGGTCGGCCCCGGTGGTCCGGGCCGTGATGTTGCGGTCGGCGGAGTCCCATCCGAGATAGGTCGTCCCGGCGCTGTCCGCGAATTGGGTGGTGTTGCCATGGGAGTCGTAGCCGACAGAGGTGATCGCAAGCGCCCCGGTGGTACCGAGCAGCCTGTCCGCGCCGTCGTAGCAGTATCCGGTCTCGGCAGTGCCCGAGGCGGTCTGGTCCAGCAGCCGGACACGGTTGGTGTTGAGCCCTGCGTTGCCCTGGGTACCGCTGGGACAAGTCACGGGGGCGGCGGACGAGAAGTCGTATGTGTAGTGGTGCCCTGGCACATAGGCTTCGACCATGCGGCCCGCCGCGTCGTAGACGTAGTTCGGCCCGTTCGGCCGAGGATCGACTCCTCCTGAAGACTCGTCCACGATGGTGCCGGCCCGGGTTCTGCCGACCTGCGAGGTGATTGTCTTGTTGTCGCTGGTCTTCCACGTCAGCGAGACAGGCCTGCCTGCCTCGTCCTTGCCGATGGAGGTCAGCGCGGCTCCGTTGGCGTAGGACACGCTCGCCGGCTCGCCGGCGTTGTCGTAGGCCGTGGTGGCGAGGACCGTAGTGCCGAGTTTGGTGCTCAGCAACCGGCCCGCGTCGTCGTAGGTGTCGGCTGTGACCTGCACGGCGTCGGCCGGGTTGGCGGGGAAGACCTTCTGTTCGGTGATCCGTCCGACGAGGTCGTACCCGGTGGTCGTTCGGACACCGTGGACGTCGGTGTAGGAGACCACCCGGCCCAGCAGGTCGATCTGGGTGGTGATGGTGCCTGCGTCGTCGGCGACCGAGGTCGTCAACGGATCCCCGCCGACCGCGTAGTTGTTCGTGACGGTGCGTTCGGCCGCGGTCGGATTCGCGGGTGTCTTGACCGTGACGAGACGGTCACGTGCGTCGTAGGTGTTGCACGTCCAGTCGCCCGAGACGGCTTTGGCGAGAATACGACCCGATGCGTCGTAGACCTGCTCGTCGACCCTGGCCTGGCCATTCGCCGGGGCAGTGGAAGTGGTCGTCTTCGTCATACCGGCCTGGTTGACCGCCGGACTTCCCACCGCACACGGATTGCTTCGGGCTTCCGTGTCTCCGTAGTACGCGATCGTGGTGACCGCACCTGTGGGCATGGTCTTCTTCGTGGCACGCAAGTAGCCGGTGCCCGGGGCCTCGTAGCCGGTGCCGGTGGTCAGCTGCGCGCCGCCGCTCCCGGTGGTGGCACTCGTGGCGAGACCGTACGCCGCGTCGAGACCGTTCTGGTTGTACTGGCTGGTGCTCACCTTGTCGGGTACGCCGTCGGACTCCGACGTGACGGTGGATGTGGCGAGGCCGTAGCGCGGGCGCAATTGGCTGCCGGGGACGAGTTCCTGGACTCCCGAGGGGGTGATCCAGTTGAGGTCCAGCTTGGCGTACCCGCCATTGTCGTAGTAGTCGATCCGGACTTTCTTGACCTGTCCAGGTTTGTCACTGTGGACGGTCGTCTCGCGCCAGGCCGGTTCGCTGATCTGCCAGTAGTCCATGACCAGCTGGTCGTCGATCCACATCCTGATGCCGTCGTCGACGTTCGCCCGCAGTTTGTAGTCGCCCGCGGCGGGAAAGACGATCTCACCGTTCAGCCGCAGCGAGAACACGTCGCTGGAGAGACCAGGAGTGACGTCCTTGCCGTACTCCCAGGAACTCTTGACAGTCCCGCCCGCGCCGCCGATACCGGTGGTGAAGGCCTTGGGTGCGCCGGTGAGTGTCGGGTTGTCGTAGAAGGCGGCCGACAGTCCTGGCAGGCCCTCGTCGAATCCCGTGTGAGTGTGCGGCACGGTTCCGGCACAGGCGGCGGTGGGCAACTGCGCCGTGAAGCACGACGCGGGCGCCGGGCCGTAGACGTCGGTGGGCCGATCGGCGTGGTCGTAGACGGTTGTCGAGACCCTGCCCGCGGAGTCGGTCGACGTCAGCTTCTGGTCTTTCGCGTTCCAGGTTTGTCCGGTGTTCTTGCCGGTCGCGTCGACGGTGGACAGCAGCCTGTCGGCGTCGTCGTAGGTGACCTTGGAGAAGAATCCAGTGGCAGGATTCAGCCCGGCGACGGACAGGGTGGTCGACCTGTTCGTGGGGTCGTAGGTGTACCCGCGCTGCGGGCGAGCCTGCCCGGGAGCGGGTGCCTGTACGAGAACTCCCGACACCTTCGGTTTGCCGGAACTGGTGTCGTAACTGATATCCGAGCGGTTGTCGGTCGCTCCGGACCGGTTCGCCGGGTCCGCGGCGATCCAGTCGTTGATCAGCGAGGAACGCTGCGTGATCATGAGGCCGGTGGCGTCGTAGCCGTAGTCACTGACCTCGGTGCCCGGATCTTCGATACGGGTAAGCCTGCCTTGGGAGTACCACAGGCGGGTTTCAGTGCCGTCCCAGTAGCTGACGCGGCACAACATCTGGGCGGGAGCGAGCGTGTCCGCTCCCGCCGGCACACCGGCACCGCCGTAGCAGTCGTCTCCGGACCGGTTGTAATGCAGGACCTGCGAGCGCTGCGCGACGGGATCTTTGATCTCCCGCAGCCGCGACGGCACGCCGTCATAGACATACTGAAGCGTGGCCGGTTTCCGGCTGTCGACGACGGCGGATTGACTTTCCAGTTTGCCGTCGGCGCGGAACACCGAGACACTGCCGCCGTCGATCAAGGTGATCTTGCCGCCGGTGTCGAGCGCGAGGATGCCGCTCTCGTTCTCGGGCGGGGTGTAGCCGCCGGCACTCTTCTTCGTCCACGTGTGCTTGGCCCCGGAGGCGTCGGTCAAGACGATGCTCTGATCGGCGACCTTGGCTTCGGTGTAGCCGGCTCCGTCACCGTCCAGGTCGGCCGATACCGTCCAGCCCTTGGGCAGGGTCGAGAGATCGTTGGTGTAGAGCCAATCCGCCGGAACGATTTGCGGGGTGACCGTGCTGTTGTCGGTGGTACGCACGAAGAGGCGCATCTTGGCCGCACCGGTGGCTTCCGCGTTCTCGACCTTGATCGGCACTCGCTGCCCCGCGGTGAGGGAGACAGTGGTGGCCTGGGTCCAGTTCACGTCACTGGGGGTGCCGACGTCGTAGACCTTGGCGTTGTTGACCCAGACGACCGCGCCGTCGTCGTGCACCCCGGCGAATTGGTAAGTACCGGTGACGGGAGCCTGGAAGAAGCCCTCCCAGCGGGCGACGAACCAGTCCGCGGGCAAGGCAGGCGCGAAGGGCGAGTCGGTCCCCCAGTCGACGTTCACCTGCGGCTCGGTGCGTACCAAGACCGGCTGTTGCGCGTCGCTGATCAGGCCATTGTGCGACAGGTCCGCGAAGTAGGAGGCCTTGAGGCCTTTACTCTCCGACTGCTGGGAGTTGTAGGTGAAATTGAGACCGGTGTTTCCCCCCACGGTGGCGAACGTGGGCCCCGCTTCGGAAACCGACGCGTTGCCGTTGGCCAGGTTGACGCTGACCGGCCCGGCGGTGTCCACCGGCGACGGGCCGTGCTCACCGATGCGCTGATCGACCTTGAGGTGACCGACCCACGTCGGTGTCGTGGTGGTGGCCCCGCTGGAAGTCAGGGCCTGCCACGTGTAGGCGACACCGTCCTGCAGGATCCCCGCGGGAACGGTCCAGGTGGGAGTGGTCAGGCAGCCGGACTCGACCACGACGCCGGACTTGGCGTCGGCGCCGGTCGCGACACGGAAGCAGTACTTGACCGGGTCGCCGTCGGGGTCGGTGACCGGGTTGACCGCGAGGGTCGGGGTCAGCGAGGTGGAGACGGTTCCGTCGGCGGGCCCGGCGAGTACCGCGGCGGGCGGGGCGGAGCCGGTGTCGACGGTGAGGGTGGCGTTGAGGTTCTTGTAGGTCCAGGTGCCGGGGTTCTCGGCACCCAGCAGCATGAACGACACGTTGATGTCGCGGGCGTTGACGCGGTCCCGCAGGAAGTTCGTGAACGCCGTGCTGGAGAAGGAGCCGACATCGCCGACGAGTGCGGACGCCAGGTAGGGGCCGACACCGTTGAAGTTGTTGTCCGACGCGTGGTACAGGTTCGCGTTCCAGGTCTTGACCGACCCGACGACGCTGGTGTTGCGGGTGAGGTCCAGGGTGGCGCCGACGACGGTCTTGCCCCACAGCGGCGAGTAGTCCAGGTGCGCGACCGACCGGTTGTAGGTGTCGCCGTTGGCCTGGCTGTTGCCGATCCGGAGACCGCAGTCGGTGCACTTGGAACCATCGGAACGGAACGCGAAGGAGTACTGCACGCCGTAGGTGAAGGTGGGGTCGATCGACACCGGGTAGACCCGCTTCGGGTCCTTCAGCCAGTTCGCGTCGACAGCGACCGTGAGCCACCACTCCGAGCCGGTCTGCTCGAGGGTGTAGGTGCCACCGGTCATCGCCGGAGCCGTCTCACCACGCCCGGCGGAGTCCCACGTCTCGATCGGCGGCAGGACGAACTTCGCCGCCCCGGCCTTGTCCAGCAGCGACACCGAACCCGACCGCGCGTCCAGCTTGGGCGTCAAGTCACCGGTGGTGAGCTTGAAACGCCACGAGGAACGCCCGTCGGCCGGGGGCCGCTTCAGCTTGATGGTCTCCTTGACCGCCCCGGGCGTGACCTCGTAGTCCAAGTCGGTACCGGCGGCGACCTCGGGATAGGTCACCGAGTCGCCCTTCACCACCGCGGTGGCGGGCGCGGCCTGGTCGAGCGCGAGGCTGGCGGTGTGCCCGGCCGACTCGATCCGCAGCACGGAAGGATCGTCGGCCTTCCCGGCGAGGGAAGGACTCAACGGATGGTTGTCGACATCGGCGCGCTTGGTGACCACGTCGGTGTCCGGCGTGGTGCCCACCGGCTGCCAATGGCCTGCCTTGTCCTGCACGTTCAACGGCTGAGTGGACTGCCGCACCGACCGGCTGCCATCGGGATTCTCGTACTCGGTGGCGAACATCGACCGCGACACCGGCTTCGACCGCTGCGGATCGAAATGACTTCCCGCTCCCCCGTCCAACCGGGTCTGAGCGGAGAAGTCTCCCGCCTTCGGCGCGTTCGGCGCCACGGCCGCGGGAGGCGGCGACGACAGCACCGGAACATCCCGCGGGCTGATCGGAGCGGGAGCCGCGGCCGCGCGAGGCGGGGCGGACACCGCCTCGGCGGTACTGATTCCGATCACGGCGACCAGCACGACGGTCGCCGTTTTGATCAAGCTCGATCTCCGCGCGGCGCGCGACATCCAAGGCACTGATAGTTCCCCTCGTCAGGCACGACCCTCGTGAAGCCGTACCGATCCCGATCCGCACCGGACCCGCGGTCAGACGGGCCCCATCCGCGATAAGCGGACACGACAACGAACCCCGGAGAGGGGCGTCGGTGGCGTGGTGGGCTGGGCGAAAGCCCCCGGGCTTTCGCCCGCAACCTTGATCGTCTTCACCTCACGCGGTTGTTACCTCGGTCGGGGTGGTGAATGTCCACCGTTACCGTTCCGTTGTACGAAAAGGGACGCCCTGGTCGAAGCGGGAGCGAATCACCTACCGAGACTCGTCTCGATTCACCCGCATCATCCCTACCCGGACGCCTGTCTATCCTCTGAGGGGTGATCGCAACCGATTCGGACTATTCGGGCACCCGCTTCGCAGGGACCGGGCAACGGGTAGTGGTGTATCTCATCCTCACGACCGTGTCGCTGATCAACCTCATCTCCTACGCCCCCTTGGAACCGCGGGCACACGAGAAGGCGTGGGGCGACGCGCTGAACTACTACGCGATGTCCGAGCACACCGGCGCCCAGGTCGACAACCCCTTCGCCCTGCGGATGCTCAGCCCGTGGCTGGTGCACATGGGCGGCAAGGTCTCCGGCCTCGCGCTCGACACCGTGTGGATCGGCTTCACCTTCGTGATCACACTGGCTTGCACCGTGGTGTTCTTCGAGTTCTGCCGAAGGCACCTCAAGCTGCAGACCTTCACCTCGGCGCTCGCCGCGATCGCGCTGGGCTGCACCTTCTGGTACGGCCCCTACGCCTTCAGCAACCCGTACCTGGTCGACCCGCTCAACAACCTGCTCTACCTGGTCGCGCTGTGGCTGCTGTTCCGGCGCAAACTGGTCTGGTTCACCGTCGTCGTCATCCTCGGCGCCATCAACAAGGAGACCACCCTCCTCCTCGCGCCGCTCTACCCACTGCTGACCTGGACCCGCACCCGATCACTCCGCGACCGGCAGGTCCTCGTCGGCATCGCGGCCGTGCTCATCGCGGCCGTGGCCTACGTCGTCTTCCGCCTCTGGGCGCAGTCGCTGATCGGCGGAAGCTATGGCTTCGGCTCCGGACAGGCGAACAAGGGCCTGCTCTCCAATATCTACTTCGCGCTGTCATCGAACAAGCGCGGGGAACACGCCGCGCTGTTCGACACGTTCCACTTCTTCTGGCTCCTCTTCGCCTACGGCCTCTACCACCTGTACCGCAAACACGGTCCCCGCAACGAACTCCTCGTCGCCGGTGGCTGGCTCATCCTGTGCTGTCTCGCCGGGCGCATGGTGGCCACCGACACCCAGCGGGTCTTCGTCATGCTCGCCCCGCTCGTCATCGCACTGGCCGCCATCATGCTCGACGGCCAGCGCACCAGCACGCGCCGGCTGCTGACCGGCGTGCTGGTCTTCCTCTACCTCGCGCTCAACCTGCAATTCGTGCCGAACGAGACCAAATTCCTCGTCGAATTGGCGGGCTTGGCGCTCTTCGCGCTCCTCATGCTTCCTCTGTTCCGCACGCTGCCCACCCGGCACCGGCAAGAGGATGACGGCGGCGAACAGTTCACCCCTCACCGCGGAGTACTCGACCCCACCACGTCGACTCACGGGCGCTGACAGCAAAATCCAAAACCGGCCGACGGGCGTCAGTTTCCCGACTGGCGCCGCTTCTTCGCGTCAAGGCCCCGCTTCATCCGCCTGCCCGTTCCTCCGACGAAGAGGATTACCGCCGCCAAGACAGTGGCGAAGACGAGTGCAGCAGGTGCCCCAGACGATTGCCACCACGGTCACGACGTCCGAGGATCGCTTCAAAGGGCCACTCACCTGAAGAACCTCCCCTTGCCGCAGGTCACGCGCTCGGTTGCGCTGGCCGACGGGAGCCGACCCTGCCGCAAGCGGTCGTGAGTGGCAAAGGTCGTTCTAACCGCCTTTACCACTCACGACCCCCTCGCGCAGCTACACAAAGCACCGAAATCGGGCGCCGCAGCCCGAATTGGCATCCCTTGTGGACAGTCGCGCCCCAGGTCCCCGTCGCGCGAACCCTTCAGTGCTACTTGACGGTCCAGTTGCTCCGAACGGGTCGCCAACCCCCGGGATCACTTCCGTAAGTGCGGACTTCTTCGTCGCCATTTCGTCGGCGCATCACAAAAGACATTCCTTACGCTGCCCGGATTCGACAGGGGCTTCGCTGACGCTATCCTCTCGTCACGTCGCCTCGTCAGGCCACGCTTTCTTTGCCTGCTGGTCAATGCTCACCGTTCAGGGATTGGATTGTATGCACAAGGACGGCGCGTTCACCGTCACCGCGCTGTCGATCAGCGTCGACGGTGCCCAGACGCTCGACCTCGCCTCGGTGACCTGCGCCGCGGGTGGCGCCACCGAGCCGACCAGCGGTAAGCCGACCACCGCCAAACCCAGCTCCACGAAACCCAGTGCCCCGGCGACCTCGGCCACCACCAGGCCCGCGGGGGACAAGCCCACCGCCGACGGCAAGGCGCCCACGCCGACCCCGGTCAAGGCCCATCTCGACGTCACCGGCTGAACCTCGTGGGTCGTGAGGGTATCGATCCCCTCACGACCCACTCAAGGCAGCAGGAACTCCTGGATCGCCCGAGCCCACATGAGAGGGCTTTCGAGAGCGGTCGCGTGCCCGCCGTCGAGTTCGGCGTACCGGGAACCGGCCACGCCCGCGGCGAGCGCCTTCACGCTCCCGCCGGAGACCAGCCGGTCTTCGGCCATGCCGAGCACGAGCGTCGGGACGGTGATCCCCGCCAGGTCGGCCGAGACGTCCGTCCGCAGGAGCAGGTCCAGCTGGTCGGCACTGCCGCTCGGCATGCCCAGCGCGATGAGTTCCGTCAGGCCGTCGGCCATCGCGGGCGTCAGCGCGCGGTGGTACCGCTCGCTCACCATCACCGACAGCAGGTACCGGGCGGCCACGTCACGCGGGCCGTCGAGCAGCGAACGCCACTTCTCGACCCTGACGCGGCTCGGGAGGTCGAGGGTCGCGGACCCCGCGGTCAGCACCAGGGCGGTGACCCGGTCCGGATGCCTCGCCGACGCCCGGATCGCGAGCGAGGCCCCCAGCGAATACCCGCAGAGGGCGAAGGTCCCGTGTCCGGCGTCGACGGCCGCGGCGACGAGCCGGTCCGCCAGGTCGTCGATCTCCAGTGGCCGCGCGCTTCGCGGGGTGGCGCCGGAACCCGGCAGATCCGGCCCGATCACGGTGAACCGGCTTTCGAGGAACCGCAGGACCGGGCGATAGTTCAGCTCGATCCCGCCCCCGGCGCCGTGTGCGAGCAGGAGTGCCGGGCCGGTGCCGGTGACCGTGGCCGACAATTTCGAGGCCGGGCTCACGGGAGTTCGGGGAAGTCGCCGCCCGCCTTCTCGCCGCCGAACATGGCGTCGGCGAAGCGGACCTGGACGTTCAGGACCACGGTGCGGCCGGACGCGCAGAGCTTCCACGCCTCGCCGACGCCGGAGCGCAGATTCTCCTTGCCGAGCACGGTCACGTGGCTCAGCCCCGGCAGTCCCGGCGGCACCGACGGGACGAACTCGTCCACAAAGGACACTCCGGGTACCGGTTCGGACCGCTGGTCGAGCTGGGACTGCAACCAGCCGTAGCCGCCGTTGCGCAGCACGACGTAGAGGATGCCACCGCGTTCCGCCGCGGTGGCCACGTCGGCGGAGAACAGGGTGAACGCGCCGTCCCCGACGAACGCGACGACCGGCCGGTCCGGAGCCGCCTCCTTGACACCGACGGCCGCGGCCGCCCCGAAGCCGAGGCTGGTCTGCTCCGACGGCACGATCGAGCCCGCCGCCCCGGCACAGGAATGGACCGGGAAGAAGTAGGACCACATGTCCTGAAGGCCGTTCTCCTGCACGAGGATCCGGTCCGCGGGCAGGACGTCGTCGAGGACGTCCAGCACCTCGGCGATGTGCAGATCGTCCTCGGCGGCCAGCGACTCCAGCTTCCCCCGATGCGCGGCCAGCAGCCCGTCGTGCACCTCGCGCACCCGTGCGCCCCACGCCGACGGCTCGGCGGGGGCCTGTTCCAGCCACGTTTCGAGGACAGCCCGGGCGTCCGCGACGACCCGCGGGCCGCCGAAGTCGGTGCTGAGCTCGGCGGCGTCGACGTTCACCTGGACCACCGGCACGTCCCGGCCGATCCGGTCGGGCCAGCCGAAGGTCGCGGTCTCCTCCAGCCTGCTGCCGAGCGCGATCACGCAGTCGGTCTCGGCCCAGAGTTCCGCCGCCGTTTCAGGGGTGTAGAGGCCGGCGAGCCCGACGAAGGACGACGCTGTCTCGTCGATCGCGCCGCGCCCGCTCGCCGTGCAGGTCAGCGCGGCGCCGAAGGCCGCCGCGAACCGTTCCGCCAACCCACCGGAATTGCGATGCCGCAGCCCGCCGCCCACCAGGACGAGCGGACGCCGCGCGGCACGCACGGCCCGCAGTGCCGGTGACTCCGCGGCGAACGCCACGGAGGCCGGGTTCTCGACGGTGCCTTCCTTCGGCGGCAGAGGGATCTCCGCGCCGAGCAGATGGTCCGGCAGTTCGAGGTAGACCGGCCCGGGCACCCCCGCCCCGGCGGCCAGCAGCGCACGCCGGAGCAGGGGGACGAGCCGGTCGGGGTGTTCCACCCTCGCCGCCCATTTGACCAGCGGCCGGATCACCGAAAGCTGGTCCACCTCCTGGAAGGCGCCGCTGCCGAGCCGTTCGGCCGAGGTGCCGCCGGACAGCAGCAGCACCGGCGCCGCCGAACACCGTGCTTCCAGCAGGCCGGTCAGCGTGTTGGTCACCGCCGGTCCCTTGCCGACCAGCGCGACCCCGATGCCGCCGGACTGCAGGGCGTACCCGGTGGCCATGAAGACCCCGTTGCGCTGATCGCGGCAGAGCCGGAACCCCACCGGCGTCCCGGCGAACGCGCCGAGTGCGTCGAGGTCGTCGCCGGGCAGGCCGAAGACCGACCGGACGCCGGCCTCCCGCAGCACCGCGGCGACCGCGCGCCAGCCACCCTTCACCTGTTCCACTCCGGTTCAGCCTCTCACTCGGCGCCGTCGCCGGACAGGAACTCGGCGATGGTCTTGCTCAGCAACAGGGGCCGCGCGTGCCGCTTCTTCGCGTAGGCCGCGTAGTTCGCCCGGATTCCCGTGCCGCCGAACGGTTCGTTACCGCTTTCGATATCCATGATCGTCTCGTTGACGCTGACCATATGCCTGCGCCGCAACAGGTTCACGGTCTCGGGCAGGGTGCCGTACACCGTCGCCGCCATCGCCCGTTCCTCGAAGTAGGGGTGGTCCACCATGGTGTGCAACCACTCCAGCGAGGTGAACGGGACGACGTTGAACACCGGTGCGAACAGTTCCGGCGGGGTCACCTTGGTGTCCGCCGGCCTGATCAGCACGGTCGGCCGCAGGTGATCCTCGGCGAAGTCCACCTCACCGCCCGTCGCGATGTAGCGGCGGTTCTTGCGGAGCAGTTCCAGCGACGCGTCGAAGGCGTCGTGGTAGAACATCGCCCCGTAGTCCGCCGTCGGGTCGTCGTACCGGCCGTAGCGGAGCCCGTCGACCCGGCGGCAGAGCAGGTTGCAGAACCGCGCGCTGATCGAGGTGTGCACGAACACCACGTCCGGCCCGAAGCAGTCCTGCCCGGAGTTGAGCATCCGGGCTTCGATCAGCCCGTCCACCGCCGACGCGAGGTCGGCGTCGGGGCCGATGACGAACGGGTTCACCCCCTGGCCGAAGAAGACGAACAGCTGATCGGGCCGCAGGCTCATCCGGATCTTCTCGGCGTTGGCGTAGGCGCCGGTGAACACGAGCACGTCCGACGCCGCGCCGGAACCTTCGAGGAACTCCCGTTGTTCGCTGTCGTCCAGCGTGATCGGCAGCCGGTGCACGCCGCTGAGCAATTCGTGCAGCTTGCGGGTCTGGCTCTCGATCTTGCGCGAGGGCCGGAACACCAGCTGCCGGGTGAACAACGACGGCACCACCAGGTACAGGATGTAGCTGTAGAGCGGGACGTTCGACGACATCAGCACGGCGAGCTGCCCCACCTCGGGCGGCCGGTTCCGCCCGACCTCGTCGACGGCACCTTCCAGGGTGGTGATCGCGGCGTCGATCTCGTCGTCGGCGGACCGGTGGTTGCTGATCTCGGTGAGCAGCGCCAGCACCTCGGATCGGCGGTGCCGCAACAGGTCCAGGAGATCCACGAGTCGCTCGGCCCGGTCCGCGAACGGGATCGCGGACCGAGCGGAGCCCAGGACGGGGATCACGCGTCCCTCGCGGACCGGCTGGCCGCGTAGTACTCACGCAGCCACTTCCCGATGACCGGGTAGAGGCGGCGCGACACGGCGAGCAGTTCGGCGGGCGGGGTGAACTCGGGGTCGAGTTCGTCGGCCCAATCGGCGAAGGCGCCCTGGAACCCGGCCTCGATGATCATCGGGTACATCACCGGCATCCGCCACGGGTACTCGTATCCGGTGGCGAGCAGATGCGTGGCGGCGGTCTGGACGATCTCCTCGCGGGTCGCCGGGGCGATCGGCGAGCGCACCGGGCGGAAGGCGTCCCAGTCCAGCTGGTGCTCCTCCCCCAGCAGCCGGTGCGTCATCTCCTCCGCCAGCAGCGGCGAGAGGTGCAGGCCGTCGCGGTAGGTGCCGGTGAGCATCCACAGTCCGTCGATACCCGCCTCGCCGAGCAGCGGGAAGCCGTCGAGCGACACCGGCCGGTTGCCCACCTGCAGTTTGTGCACGCCGCTGCTCCACAGGTCGCGCCGCACCTGGCGGGCGGAGCATTCGAGCAGGAACAGCACGTCGCCCATGGCGGGCGTGGTGACCGGCTCCGGCGAGATGACGTTGGTGGCGCCGACGTAGACCTCCCCCTCGCCGCGCGGCAGGACGTGGAGACCGCAGGCGAAGGCGCGGTTCGGCGTGCGCAGGACGCTGCGGGGACCACCGGTGCCCTCGGTGCGGATCAGCGCGGAGACACCGTAGCCACTGACCAGCCGCGGGATGCGCACGGAGAGCTCGGGGATGGTGTCGAGCAGTTCCTGGGTCCGCGCACCGCCGGCGAGCACGACCCGGCCGCTGGAGAGCCGGTCGCCCGAGGCGAGGGTGACGCCGTCGACGGTGTTCTGCTCGTGGTGCAACCGGATCGCGGTGTCGGCGACGATCGTGCCGCCGCGGCGCACGAACGCGGTCTGAAGCCGGTTGAGCAGTTCCGGGGTGTCGACGGCGTGCTCGTTCGGCAGGTACATCGCGCGCAGCGGACGCGCGTTGGGGTCCGGGTCCAGCCATTCGATGTCGGCCGGGTCGACGTCCTCGAACGGCTCGTCGTATTCCTGGACCGTCTTGCGGATGGCCGCGTAATTGTCGTCGTCGATTCCGGAGACACCGACGGTGTTCAGCATGACGACGGTTCCGTCGGCGGTGCGGATCTCCTGGCCGGGGGCGTCTTCGGAGAGTTCGGTCAGCCACGAGTCCCACATCTTCGACGCACGGACGCCGAAGTCCATTTTGGTCTTCCCGTGCTCCGACTTCAGCAGGGTGGTGGTGACTTCACCGAAGCAGCCGAGCATCGCGCCCGCCGCGGTGGACGCGGCGGTCGGGCGATGCGCCTCGCCGATCAGCGCGACGCCGAGCCCGCGGCGGGCCAGCGTCAGCCCGAGCGAAAGACCCAGCACGCCATTCCCGACAACAATCACGTCAAAGGCTTTTTGGTCGATAGGACTGGCAGTCACGGTCACAGTCTCCTTTTGGCTGCGTTGACGAGCGGGGTATCAGGAACGATTTCCGCCCTACCCGGCCGGCCTGCATTCCCGACGCCAAAACTAAGCCGCGTCCCCGGTGGCCCCCAACCCCTAGTCGCCCCTGTCGAACCGGTAAGGGGAACACCGGCCGCGGCCTCGCCCCGGACACGACGAAGGTGACTTTCCCTGGGGGTACGGGGAAAGTCACCTTCGTCGCGGGAAACGGCACCCTGGGGGAGTCAGGATGTGCCGTGGGCCGACAACGCCAGTTCCGGCAGGCGCTCACCCGGCGCGCGCCGGGTGAGCTCGGCGGGCAGGTCGGAACGCTTGCGCACGTTGAGTTTCCGGTAGACCCGGGTCAAATGCTGCTCGACGGTGCTCACCGTGATGTAGAGCTTGCGGCCGATCTCCCGGTTGGTCTGGCCGAGCGCGGCCAGCGTCGCGACCTTCCGCTCGGCGTCGCTCAGCTCGTCGAGTGCGAGTTCCTGCGGCTGCCGCGGCTTTTCCGGCGCCGCCTGCTCCGGAAGACGTCTCGCGAGCGGGTTCGGCATCCCGCAGGACTTGGCCTCCAGCTCCGTGCGGCGCGCGACCAGCCGTGCCCTGCCCTCGTCGCCCAGTTCGCGATGCGCGGCGCTCAGTGCCGCCAGCGCGTAGGTGAGCTCCACCCGGTCCCCGCAGGCTTCCAGCAGCTGCACCGCTTTCCGCAGCCTCGGCACCCGGTCCTTCAGCTCGCCGCTCACCGCGAGCAGGCGCAGCGACATCGCCTTGACCCTGGGGGTGGCGTCGGTGCCGAGCCGGTCCAGTTGCTCGATGAGCATCGCCCGGCTGTGTTCCTCGCGGCCGAGCCGGAGGTACGCCTCGGCGAGCGCGGCCCGCCACGGCACCACCGCGGGCAGGTCGAAGTCCCATTCGCGCATCAGCTGGCCGCAGCGCTCCAGATCGCGGATCGCGGCCAGCGGCCGGTCGCTCGCGAGGTGGTAGCGCGCCCTCGCGTACAGGTACCGCAGGCCGAACGTGGTGCCGAAGAGTTCGGCGGGCACCACGTGGTTCAGCACCTCCCCCGCGGCTTCGAGGTCGTGCTTGGCGACATGCACCGAAAGCAGGGTGGACAGCGGGAGTCCGATCAGCACACCCCAGCTCTGGCGGTTGAGCAGCCGGAGCGCGGCCGCGGCGTGGGTCTGCGCGGTCACCAGGTCTCCCCGGCTGAGCGCCATCTCGGCGTTGATGCTGCCAAGCAGCGCCTGCCAGGTCACCGCGCCGCGCTGCCGGGCGGCCTCGCCGAGCACTCCGCACCAGTGCCGGGCACGCTGGACCCTGCCCCCGTGGTCGAGGACGATCAGCGCCATCACCGCCGCTTCCGGCACCAGTCCGTCGAGCCTGCCCTGCAGGATGTGCTCGGCCCGGTCGAGGCTGCTGCCGTCCGAACCCCGTCCGGACGGCGGGACGAACGAGCGGACCGCCTCGGGCGGATTGCCCCGCATCATCCCGAACAGCCACTCGCAGGCGAGCCGGAGCTCGGCGGGCGTCGTGCCGCTGTCGTCGCCGACCAGGTCCTCGATCGCGGGCATCAGCCGGACCGCCCGGGCAAGGTCGCCCTGCCAGAACAGGTACCGGATGACCGCGACCGAGTCCTCGGCGACGAGGCGTCCTTCCGGTACCGCGGCCACCAGCGGTTCGATATGCGGTGCGAGCTTCGCCGGATTCGACCACCACGCCAGCCGCATCAGCTGGACGCGGTAGGCGAGCCGTTCGTCCTCGTCCCCGCATTCCCGGATCGCCAGTTCGAGGCCGCTGATCACCGGTTCCGTCTCGCCGGTGACCAGCGCCTGCTCCGACGCCTGCCGCAGGACGTGCCGGAACCACTGCCCCGGCCCGGCCCCGGCGGCGATCACCCAGCGGACGAGTTCGATCGCGTCGGCGCCGTGGTTGTAGAGCAGTTGCGCCGCCACGGCGTTGAGCACCGCCATGTCGCCCGGGGGGAGCTGCTTCGCCAGCACGTCGGCGACACCCGGCCGGAGTACTCCGTCCTCTGTGGACAGTCCGGACGCGGTCAGCACGCAGAGCGCCATCCGGACCGCGTACACCGGCAGGTGGAGCAGCTCGCCGAGCAGTTCCGGGGTGGTGTGCGCGCCCAGTACCGCGACGCCCCGCGCGACGGCCGAGATCCCGGCGTCCCACCGGTCGAGGCAGTACAGCACCGCCTGCCGGAAGGCGGGCCCGCCTTCCGTCTCGTCCGGATAGAGCCGCAGGTCCTCGGCGAAGGCGCGGACCAGCAGCGGATGACCGCCGGTGTTGCCGTAACAGGCCAGCCCCGACCGCAGTGCCGCTTCCCGGCCGAGTTCGGCGGTGAGCACCTCGGTGACGCCCGCCTGGGACAGCGGCGGCAGCTCGACGAGGTGCTGCGGGCTGCCCGCCAGCTCCACGCCCCGCACCGGCACCGAAGCACCGGTCAGCACCCATTCGGTGAGCACCACCAACAGCCGGGCGCCCCGGACGCGACGGCAGAGCGAGTGGAGCACCTGGCGGGAGGCGTCGTCGGCGAACTGGAGGTCGTCGACGACGATCACCACCGGACGCCTCAGCGTCAAGTCCAGTAGCGCGGCGCAGACGCCGTGCACGGCGAGCGGGTCGATACCCGTCGTCGCGGAGGACGGCGGCGCGCACAAGGCGGCCATCGCCGCCTCCGTGTCGGACCCGCCCTGGTGGACGAGCTGGCCCGCCACCCCCATCGGCAGCCCGCATTCGGCCGGGGTGCCCGTCGCCGCCAGGACGAGCGCCTCCGAATCGGCCAGCCGCTCGACGAAGTGCTGCACGAGCGCCGTCCGGCCGCATCCCGGCGCGCCGCGGACCACGACGACCGAACCGGCGCCGTCCCGGCAACCGGCGAAGGCCCGGTTCAACACCTCGAGCGCGGGACCGCGCTCCGGCAGGCCGGCGACGGCGGGCTCCCATGCCCGCTCGTCACCCACCGTGTCGGGCGGATCCCCTCGCCCTCTTCCGTTCTCTTCGAAAAATTCGTGCCCGACCACTCTTTGCCCCCAAGCAAAATCCGGACTCGCGCCGCGCTCCCGGCGGCGCCTGCGCACCGTCACCGCGGTCACCCGGCACCTCTCCGGCGCCGCGCACCGCAAAACCCTCGAACAACCGGGCCTGCCCCAGATACCAATTCCCGGAAATTCATCGGAAACCGAACTTCCGCCCGCGGGCGGGTTCGCAAGCAGACCCTTCCATTTTGCGAAACCCTCCCGGAAGGAGATCGCCCAGATGGTAGAAATATTCCCAGGTCACGACGACTTGGCAAGCTCCCGGTCCGGGACCGACCGGGAGACCTGGGGGTAGTGGATGGATCAGTTCGAAGCGCGTTCGGAGTTCATGAAAAGGTTTCAACAGTTGCATGCCGGTGCGGGCAGCCCGTCGCTGACAAGAGTGGCGCAAGCGGCCAGCCGTCTCCGGCGGCACGACGAGCGGGGAATGCCGGTCCGGGTCTCCAACCAGCGGATCAGTGACTGGCGCCGCGGGACGAACGTGCCCGCGAAGTTCTCCGCGCTGGCGGTCGTTTTGGAGGTGCTGATCAGACTCGCCCGAACGAGTGAACCGACCCCGGCGCTGGACGGGTTGTACGACCTGAGCCGGTGGCGCGAGGTCTGGGAGGCCGCGCTCACCAGCGCGCCTACCGTGTCTCCGGCCACGTCAGCCGGGCCGTCCGGGCCGATCGGAACGGAGAACCGGCCCGCCGGCGAAGGAATCGCTTCGCCGTGTCCCTATCTCGGGCCCGCGGCTTTCACGGCGGCCGACGCGCAGTGGTTTCACGGCCGGGAACACGCTGTCCGGGTCCTGGTGCACACGCTGCGCCAGACGAGTGAGACGGGTGGACCGGTCGTGCTCACCGGGGCCGCCGGGGTCGGGAAGACCTCTTTACTGGCCGCCGGGCTGGAATCCGCCGTCGCGAACGGCGCACTGGCGGGTACCGGCAGACGAAACTGGTCCGTTAATCGCTTTTGTCCGGTTTCCGATGCGGTCTCGGAACTGACGAAGGCATTACCCGGACTCCCGGCCGCCCTGGCCATTCAGCCCGAATCGCGGGAATTCGGCAGCGCGCTGCGCCGTTCAGTGGAATCCGCCGTCGCCCGTATTTCCGGCGAGGGCGACGGCCTCGTTCTGGTTGTCGACCAAGCAGAGCTTCTGTTCAGCGGAAATGTCGATGAACGGAACCGTAGCCTCTTCTTCCGGATACTTTCCGAATGCGCTTCCAGCCGATCGCTACTAATCCTGCTCTGTGCGCGTACCGAGCGTTACGAGGCTTGCCGGGAAGCACTGGTGACGGCGGGGGCGGCGAACGTCCGGCACCTCGTCCTCGACGCCATGAGCCCGCACGAGCTCCGGGACGTGATCACCGAACCCGCGAAGGCGGCCGGGCTCGTCCTGGAGTCGGGGTTACCCGCTGTGATCCTCGGCGACCTCGGTGTCGCGGGCGGTGCCGCTCCCGATCCCGGCACGCTGGCCCTGCTCGCGCGGGTCCTGCCGGGGATGTGGCGGTTCCGGCACGACGGCATGCTCACCGCGGCCGGCTACCGCGCCGGTGGCGGGATCAACGCGGCGGTCGTTTCCGCCGACGGGGCGGTCTGGCCGCTGCTGAGCGACGCGGACCGGGCGACGGCCAGGGCGTTGCTGATCCGGCTGATCCGCGTCGACCTCGCGACCGGGCAGATCCGGCGCGCGGTGGCCGACCCGGCGGATCTGCGCGCGGGCGCCGAGGACGGCGAGGCGGTCACCCGCCTGCTCGACCTGCTGGCGGCGGCCCGGCTGATCACCCTCGACGCCGGTTCGGTGCGGATCGCCCACGAGGCGCTGCTGCACGCCTGGCCCCGGCTGAAGGCCTGGATCGACCACGACCGCGCCGAACTCCTCGCCCGGCAACGACTGGAGGACGACGCCGCGCACTGGCTGGCGCGGGGACGCGAGCCAGCCTTGCTCTACCGCGGCCATCGCCTGGAGGTGAACCGTTCGCTCGCCACCCGGGGGGTCACGGTGAGCAGGCTCGCCCAGGAGTTCCTCGACGGTTCGATCCGCCACGAGCAGGGGCAGATCCGGACCCGGCGGCGGATCACGATCCTGCTCAGCTCGCTGGCCGTGCTCACCCTGCTGATCGTGTACGTACTCCGCGGCTGGCCCGGCCGGTTCGGCTGAGACCCGCCGGTCAGGCCGGGATCTCGACGACGAGACGCCAGGTCCGGTCACCGTCGCCCGGACCGGCTTCCAGTGTCCCGCCGACCAGCGCCAGCCGTTCCCGCATCCCGACCAGCCCGTAGCCGGACACCGGCCGGTCGTTGACGAAGGACGCCCGGGGGACGTCGTTGCGCACTTCGAGCCGGACGGAACCGGGACCGTAGTCCAGCAGGGCGGTGACTTCGCTGCCCGGAGCGTGTTTCGCGGTGTTGGTGAGCGCTTCGCGGGTGGCCCGGACCACGGCCACCGTCGGACCGGACGGCAGCGGCCGCGCGGTACCCGTGGTGGTCAGCCGGACGACCGTGTGGTGGTCGCGCCCGAACTGCTCGACCAGGTCGGTGAGCATCTCCGGCAGGGAGGCGACGTCGTCACGCAGGGCGGCGACCGCCGCGCTCGCCTCGGCGAGGCCTTCGTCGGCCAGCCGGTTGGACCGCTGGACCCGGTCGCGCGCGCGGGCGACGTCGCCCGCTTCGAGCAGGGAGTCGGCCGCCTTCAGCTGGACACTCAGCGCGCCGAGCGAATGCGCGAGCACGTCGTGGATCTCCCTGGCGATCCGCGCCCGTTCGCCGAGCACCGCGACCTGCGACTGTTCCTGCTGCATCAAACTGTTCTGGTGCAACAGCTGCTCGGCCTGCTCGGCCCGCAACTGGTACTGCCGCTGGTTCAGCCCGAGCAGGGTGAGCAGCAGGATCACCAGGGTGTAGCCCGCGAGATCGCCGAGGCCGGAGCCACCGAGGGCCGAACTGACCAGGGTGAGCCCGAGACAGCCGCCGAAGACCAGCCAGATCGCCGACGTGCGGGGAAGCCGCCAGGCGGTGAACCGGCCGAGCACGACGCTCACCATGATCACCGCCGTCGAGTCGTCCGCCCAGGCCGCGGCCACGGCGGGCAGCGCGGCGGCGAGGACCAGTGCGGTACCGGCGACGCGGGGCCGATGCTCGACCAGGAGGTGGAAGACGAACCAGCAGACGAGGCTGCTGAGATAGACCACCCACATGCCCAGCGAGTCCTCGCGGGCGGTGGCCAGGGTGCCGACCAGCAACCCCAGGCCGACGACCTGCATCACGAGGCCCGCGGGCACGAACGAAGCGGCGTCCCTGCGACTGCCCCCCGATTCGGACACGCCGAACACGATCACTCCCGACCGGACGTCACCACGGCCGCCGATCCCGGCAACGGCTGTCAGCGACGGCCTACCTTGCGGTAGATGATAACCATCACGACGATCGCGATGATCACCGCCACGACGACGATGCCCATCTTCCACAGCTTGTCGAGCAGCAGGTGCTCGAGCAGTTCGGTGTCGTCCTTCTCCTCGGCGAGCGCGAGCATCAGCACGGGGCGGCTCACCTTCGCCGGTCGCGGTCGTTCAGCACGGAGAGCACGATGCCCAGCAGGCCCGACTTGCGGGATCGGCCACCACGCAGGTCCCGGCGGTTCTCATAGAGGCTGCGCGCGATCGGCCCGACCTGCTTGCGGGCCTTGTCGATGGTCGCCTGGTCCACCGAACCCCGGCGCTTGAGCATCCTCAGCACGGCGAAGGCGATGATCGCCAGCACCAGCACACCACCGGCGATCAGCGCGAACCGCAGCACCACGAAGTTCATGAAATTCCCACTGTCCACCGCTAGGGACATCACGCTTTCCTTCCGAACAAACTCGACGGCCGACGCTAGCGCGGCGGACTCGCTTCCCGCGCCCGGTCACGGGTGGATTCCGGGTGGACCGGGGTGGAGGTTTCTCCACCCCGGTCCTGTCCGACGCTGTCCTGTCCGAGGCTCGCGGCGGCCTCGCGCTCGGCCTCCTCCTTCAGCAGCTCGGACACGCTCATCTCGCGCAGCGGCACTTCCTTCAGGCACAGGGCGAGGATCAGCGTGACCACCATCACCGCCGCGCCGAGCAGGAAGCCGAGCTGGAGCGAGTCGGCGAACCCTTCGCGGAACGGACGGACCAGCACCGGATCCATGGTCTTCAGGAACGACGAGTCCGCGGGCAGCTCCTGGCTGCCTCGTAAGAACTCGAAGAACGCGTTGTTGTGCGGCGCGGCGACGACCGAGCGGTCCGCGGCGGCCGCCGCGACGGCGGGATCGGCCTTGGCCCGTTCGAAGGCGGACGAGATCTTCCCGCCGAGCGTCCCGAAGACCACCGACAGGAACAGCGCGACGCCGAGCGCGCCAGCCATCTGCCGCAGGAACATCAGCGACGCCGTCGCCACCCCGGTGTCCCGTGCGGGGACCGCGTTCTGCGCGGCGACCGTGACGGCCTGCGTGCAGCAGCCGATCCCCATGCCGAACAGGAGCACCAGCGCCAGCGGCAGCCAGAGCGGGGACCCGCCGTCCACGAAGGAGAAGGCGAACATGCCGGCGGCGGTGATCGCGGCACCCGCCACCGGGAGGACCTTGTACCGGCCCTGCCGCGAGATCAGCGCCCCGGAGACCGCGGTGGCGATCATGATGCCGAGCATCATCGGCAGCATCACCAGACCGGATTCCATCGGCGACGCGTCGCGGACCAGCTGGAGGTAGAGCGGCACCAGCGAGATGGCGCCGAACATGCCGACCCCGACGGACACGGCGGTCAGGATCGCGGTGCGGTAGGTGGAGATCCGGAACAGCCGCAGCGGGATCAGTGCCGAATCCCCGGCCCGGCGCTCGACCACGGCGAACGCCGCCAGCCCGGCCAGTCCGGCCACCAGGCAGCCCAGGGACGCCGTCGACCCCCAGCCCCAGTCACGGCCGTGGTCGGCCAGCAGCAGCAGGGGCACCAGGCCGAGGGTGATGGTGATCCCGCCGAGGACGTCGATCTTCGGCTCCTGGCGCCGGTGTTCCAGGTCGAGGACCTTGGCGATCACGATCATCGCGAGGAGGCCGATGGGCAGGTTGACCAGGAAGACCCAGCGCCAGCCGTCGATCCAGAGGATGCTCTCGGCGTCGGCGAGCACACCGCCGACGGTCGGGCCCAGGATGCTCGCGCCGATCCACACGGCCATGAAATAGCCCTGGTACCGCGAACGGTCACGCGGCGGGACGAGATCCGCCGTGATCGCGAAGGCCAGCGCCATCAGCCCGCCGCCGCCGAGGCCCTGTATCCCGCGGAACACCGCGAGCTGGTACATCGACTGCGCGAACGTGCAGGCCAGCGAACCCAGCAGGAAGATCGCGATGGCGACGAGGTAGATCCGCTTGCGGCCGAAGATGTCGGAAAGCTTCCCGTAGATCGGGGCGGCGACGGTGGAGGTGACCAGATACGCGGTGGTCGCCCAGGCCTGCAGGCTCAGCCCGCCCAGCCCGTCGGCGATCGTCCGGATCGAGGTGCTCATGATCGTCTGTTCCAGCGCGGAAAGGAACATGCCCGCCATCAGCCCGGGCAGCACCGCCATCACCAGCCGGTGCTGCCGCGCCCTCCTGGCCGTCTGATCCTCCGAAGTGGACGGTTCCACGCTTCACCTCATCACGACGGGGCGGGCGCTGATCAGCGCCTGCGCTTGAAAATCATCAGCAAGCCGAACAGGACGATCGCGACCACCAGCACGCCACCGATGATCAGCCCGAAGCGGAGCAGGGCGAAGTTCATCAGGCTTTCGCTGTCGACCGCGAGGTTTACCGAATTCTCAGCCGTGGCAAGGAAGTTCATGATTGTCAGTCCTTTCGTGTCGGTGGTCACCGACGCTACCGGCCAGGCGGTTGTACCCGCGGCCATCCACGGTTGTCATTCGGGGTGGAGGTTCTTCTCAACCCACCCCGGCCAGGGATTCCAGCTGGGCCACCAGTTCGGCGACGTCGGGCAGGGCCCGCATCGAGTCGCGGACGGCCGCGGCTCGCGTCGCGTAGCCCTCGCTCTCCAGGATTCCCCTGCTCGCGGTCGAAACCGCCTCGGGCGAGTCCGCGGTGGCCAGCTCGCCGATGCCGAATTCGCGCAGGCGGCGGCCGTTGTGCTCGTTCTCTCCGTCCTGCGGGACGACCACCATCGGGGTACCGGCGGCCATCGCCTCGCGGATGCCGTTGTACCCGCCGTGGGTGACGAAGAGCCTGGCGTGCCGCAGCAGGAGCGGCTGGTCCACCCAGGACGAGACGAGGACGTTCTCCGCCTCGGGCAGGTCCTCGACCGTCAGCCCGCCGGTGGAGACGACGGCGAAGCAGGGCAGCGCCGAAAGCGCCGTCACGAGTGTCCGCACGGCGACGGCCGGATCCGGTCCGCCGCCGGTGACGCCGAGCCCGGCGTCGATCGCCTCCTGGGTGGCGCCGAACTCGCTGCCGACGGTGGCCAGCACCAGCGGCCGGTCCCCGATCCTGGCGGCGAGCTCGTCGGGCAGCGCGCCGTCGTCGCCCTCACCGGAGGGCTGCCGGTAGCGGACGGCGGGCGGGACCTCGAAGGCGGCGAACGAGAATTCCGTTGGCACACAGTCGATCCGCCCGAAGGCGTAGATCGACAGCGGATCCTTCACCGTCGGCAGCCCGACCTCGGCGCGGCGCTCGTTGAGCGGGGACAGCACCCGTACCGGGTCGAGGACGTTGCCGTCACCCGACGGCGCCGAGATGAACGGCACGTCGAGCGTTTCGGCGACCAGGACGGCCGCCAGTTCGGCGCCGTCGCGCAGGATCAGATCCGGCCGGAACTCCTTGGCCACCGGCAGCATCGCCCGGACCGCGGTGGTGACGTGCGGCGCGGTGTCGACCCACGCCATCTGCCCCGCGATGTCGGAGAACTGCTCCCTGAGCCCCGGCGGCGGTGCCTCACCCGAACGCAGGATCCGCAGGATCGGCGCGAACTTCTCCAGCAGCCCGGGCAGGATCGGGTGGACGACGGGGAATTCGGCGAACCGGGGGGCGAGCCGCGCGGTGGTGACCACGAGGATCTCGTGCCCGGCCGAGGCGAGTGCCCTGGCGATGGGCAGCATGGAGTTGGCGTGCCCGGCCGAACCGGTGACGCTGACCAGAACGCGCATCGGTGTCGCTCCCAAGAAGGTGTTCGTGGACAAGGTTTGCCAGGTCAGAGCAGGACGCTGTGGTCGGCGCGGATGGAACCGGTGGCGTCGAACAACCGGCGGGCCCGCGCGATGAGGTCGAGGTCGAACAGGTCGTGGCGTTGCAGCAGGACGACCAGATCCGCCTCGCGGATCGCCTCGGCGAGATCCGGCACGTTCTCGATCCGGCCGCCGGGCCAGCTGAGGCCGTCGACGTACGGGTCGTGGCAGACCACCTTCGCGCCGCGTTCGAGCAGTGCCTCGGCGATCGGGACCGCCGGGGTGTGCCGGACGTCGTCGGTGTTCGGCTTGTAGGTGACGCCGAGCAGCAGCACGGTCGCGCCGCCGATGGGTCCGCCGTGCTCTTCGAGGTCCTTGGTGATCCGGTCGGCGACCCAGGCGGGCATGCCCTCGTTGATCCGGTGCGCGGTCTCGGCGACCTGGAAGGCCATGCCGAGCTTCCCCGCGTGGTGGATCAGGTAGAGCGGATCGGCGGGGATGCAGTGCCCGCCGACGCCGGCGCCCGGCCAGAACGGCTGGAATCCGTACGGTTTCGTGGAAGCGGCGGCGACGGTGTCCCAGACGTCGATCCCCATGCCGTGGCACAGCTGGGAGAACTCGTTGACCAGCGCGATGTTCACCTGCCGGTAGGTGTTCTCCAGGATCTTCGCGGCCTCGGCCTCGCGCATGCCCCTGGTGACGTGGACCGAGGTCACCTGCCGGTAGAACTCGGCCGCCCGTTCGGCGCACGCCGGGGTGAGACCGCCGACGACCCGGGGGGTGTTGCCGATCCGGAACCGGGTGTTGCCCGGGTCGATCCGCTCCGGCGAGTAGGCGAGGTGGAAGTCGACGCCGGCCCGCAGGCCGGACCGTTCGAGGATGGGCTGCAGCAGTCCGTCGGTGGTACCGGGGTGGGTGGTCGATTCGACGATCACGAGCTGACCGGCACGCAACTGGCCCGCCACCGTCTCGACGGCGCTGGTCAGCGGCCGCAGATCCGGTTTGTCGCCGTCGACCGGCGTGGGCGCGCAGACCACGATGATCGAGCACGCGGCGAGCACGGCCGGATCGGTGGACGCGCGCAGTGTGTCGCGCAGGGTTCGGATCTCGGCGTCGGTGACGGTGTCGACCGGCGATCGGCCGTCGTTCACCGCCTCGACGCGGGACGGGTCGATGTCGAAACCGATGACGTCGTTGCCCGCCTTGGCCAGTTCCACGGCCAAGGGCAGTCCGGCGTAACCGATGCCGACCATGCCGACCTGATGGCTCCCCATGGCGGACCTCCTGAATTCCACGGGTGAAGCGAAAGGGACGCGCTCGTCAGTAGACGAGGCGGTAAGGGACGAAAGATTCGGCGTAGGCGTGGTTCAGCGACGAGCCGGTGGCGGCGTCGATGCCGCGGATCTGCTCGATCGACCGCGGTCCGCTGGACCGCATCTGCGTGCCGTAGGCCCGCAACGCCTCTTCTTTGGCTTCCCAGAAGCGGGAAGTGTCGACGTGCAGCCACCAGGACTCGTTCACCGCGGACCAGCGGTCCTCGACGCCCCGGTAGCCGAGGACGACCCGAGGGGTCGGCTTGAGGCCGGCGGGCTGCACCCGCGCCGCGGCGAAGGCGGCGTGGTGCACGGCCTGGTGGTCTTGGTGGTAGCCGCCCGCGGACGGGATGAACAGGGCGTGCGGGCGGACCGCGGCCAGCGAGGCGACCTCGTGCTTCTCGATGAGGTCCACCAGTTCACGACGGCGGTTGCAGATGTCCATCGTGCCGGTCTCGTCGACCCAGGCGATCGTCGCGGAGGTGACCCCGAGCGCGGCACAGGCCTTGTCGAACTCCTGGTTCCGCACCGAGGGATCGCTGGCGCTGCCCCACATCTTCGCGGCCCGCACGGTCACGCACAGGACGTGCACCTCGACGCCTTCGGCGGCCAGCCGGGCCACGGTGCCGCCGAGGCCGATGGTCTCGTCGTCCGGATGCGGGGCCACGACGAGGGCACGGTCGCCCGGTCGCAGGCCGAGCGCGGCGACCGGGCCGTCGTGTTCGGTCACGACCTGGCCTTGGCGGCTTCGTCCACAAGGGACTCCAGGTACCCGACGACCGACTCGACACCGGGCAGGCCGAGCATCTTCCGTTGCGCCGTCCGGATGTTCTGGCGGATCCCGCCGTCGTTCAGCACGCGGTCGCACACCTTCGCGATGCCTTCCGGGCTCACGTCGGTGATCCACTCGCCGAGGCCGAGGTTCGTCAGCCGTTCGGCGTTGTGGTGCTCGTCGCCGAACTGCGGCAGCACGGCCATCGGGACACCGGCGCGGATACCCTCGCGGATGCCGTTGTACCCGCCGTGGGTGAGGAAGAGCTGGGTGACCTCGAGCAGCAGGGGCTGCGGGACGAAGTCCATGATGTGCACGTTCGGGCCGATCTCGATCCCCTCGACCTTGACCCCGCCGGTGGACACCACGGCGTGACAGTCCAAGGTGGACAGTGCCTGGACGATGAGGTAGAGCGTCTCGACCGGGTCGAGCATGCCGTCGGGCAGCCCGATGCCCCGCTCCTGCATTTCGAGCAGCACGGGCAGCGAGGTCCCGACCGAGGCCAGGACGATCGGCTTGTCACCGGAAAGCCCGGCCAGTTCGGGGGGAAGGGAGTGCTGGGTCGCGCCCAGCATCGGCTGCCGGTAGGTGATCGCCGGCGGGACGTCGAACGCGGCGAAGGAGTACTCGTTCGGGACGCAGTCGATCTTGCCGTGCGCGTAGATCCCCCACTTGCCGGTACGCTCCGGCAGGCCGACCTCCTTGCGGCGCTCGTTGAGCAGCCAGCCCGCGCCGTCGGGGTCGACGACGTTGCCGGTGCCCGAGGGCGCGGAGACGTGCGGGATGCCGAGCTTCTCGGCGACCAGCACACCGGAAAGCTCGCCGCCGTCACGGAAGACGAGGTCCGGCTTGAACTCCTCGGCGAGCGGGAGCACGGCGCGGTAGGCGCCGGTGACGTGCGGGCCCGCGGCGAACAGCATCATCTTGACCCGCGGGTCGTCGAAGATCTCGGGACCGTACTGGGCCTCCCCCGCGCTCGCGAGGACCTTCTGCACCTCCGCCACGATGGCGTCGACCAGATTCGGCATCGCCGGCTCCACCCGGGCACCCGAGCCCTCGAAGACCACCGCCAGATGCGACGGCAGCACCACCAGCACCTCGTGCCCGGCGTCGACGAGCCCGCGGACCACCGGGAGCACCGCACGGGCGTGCCCCTGCGAACCCGTGATCGTGGAAAGAACGCGCATGAACTGACCCCTCAGCTTCCTGATCCGGCGGAGAACGTGGTCTCGCCGCGGCGCGCGGCGTTGACGAGGACCGCCATGTTCCCCATCGGGTGGTTGTTGTCGTGGAGCATCTGGTGTGCGTGGCCGACCTCGGAGAACGAGCCGCAGAATTCGACGCACGAATCGATCCGGCCGTCCGCGACGAGCTGGATGAGCTCGCGGTTCTCCTTGTTCGTCGAACCGTGCGAACCCTGCACGCGCTTGGAGCGCATCCACAGGTACCGCAGGTCGAGGTCGCCGTTGTACCCGCTGGTCCCGCCGCAGAGCACCACCATCCCGGCGGTGTCGCACACGAACAGCGACGTCGGCAGGGTGTCCTGACCGGAGTGTTCGAGCACGATCTTGGGGGCCTTGCGTTCGCCGAGGATCTCCCAGATCCGCTTGCCGAACCGCCGGGCCTCGGCGAGCCAGGCACGGGAGGCCTCTTCGTCACCGGTGTCGGGCAGGCGTCCCCAGTGGGAGAAGTCCTTGCGGTTGATGACACCCTTCGCGCCGAGCTTCTTGCAGTACTCGCCGCGTTCGTCGTCGGAGACGACCGCGATCGGGATCCCGCCGCGATACTTGACGATCTGGATGGCCGCCGAGCCGAGACCGCCGGCGCCGCCCCAGATCAGCACGGGGTCGCCGGGACGGACCGTATGCGGATCCCAGTGGGTCAGCATCCGGTAGGCGGTGGCGAAGGTGACGAGCAGGCTGCCGGAATCCTCCCAGGAGAGGTTCGACGGCTTCGGGAGACATTGGTATTCGTCGACGAGCGCGAATTGCGCGAACGAACCGTAATTGGTCTCGTAACCCCACGCCTGGATACTCTTGAGGAAAAGGGGGTCCGCGCCGAGCCGCAGATCCGGATCGTTCTCCTTGTACTGCCCGCCGGACATGACCACCGAGTCGCCGACCTTGACGTGCTCGACACCCTCGCCGACGGCCCAGACCACACCGGACCCGTCCGAGCCGCCGATGTGGAAGTCCTCGGTGGCGCCGAACATCTTCTGGCGCATGGCGATCACGTCGATCGGACCGCCGCTGGCCGCCCAGACGTTGTTGTAGTTGATCCCCGCCGCCATGACGTACACCAGCACCTGGCCGCGGCCGGGTTCGGGCGTGTCGACCACCTCGGTGCGGAACGCGTCCTTCGGCTGACCGAACCGGTCCTGGCGGATCACGGAGGCGTACATCTTTTCGGGTACCTCGCCCAACGGCGGGACGTCCCCGATCTCATACAAGGATCGAGCCATGGCTGGTTCCTTACCTCTTCGGACGGATACCGGCGCCCGGGATCGATTTCACCGGGGCATTGGCGGGAATTCGCTCTGTGCAAGAAGGAAATTATCGAGCGGCCGGAGGGCGGACAACCCCTACCGCCCCTACCCCGACCCCGCCGTCGACCTGCACCGATCCGGGCCGGGTCCAGGTGGTCGTGAGTGTTTTGGGTCGTTAGAACGACACATACCACTCACGACCACCTGGACCCACGACCACCTGGACGCACGACCACAGTCCCTGGATCGTCGTCAGCGGAGAAGCCAGTCGTGGACAGCGGCGGCGGTCCCGGCGGCTTCGGCCTCCATCATCGAGAAGTGGTCGCCGGGCACCTCGGTCTCGGTGTGCGCACCGTCCCAGGTGGACCGCCAGCCCTCGCCGTCCCGCCAGGCGGGCAACGGGTCGGTGGCCCGCACCAGCAGCGTGGGCGCGTCGACGGGGGTGTGCGTCCATTCCGACAGCAGGCGGAGGTAGCCGCCCATGGCGGTCAGCCGGTGGTCGTCGGGCGGCAGGAAGCCCTCGGTGCCGGAGATCCCGGCCAGCAGCCGTTCCTGGACGCCGTCGAAGGCGCGCCGGGTGGGGGCGTAGGGGTCGAGCAGGACCAGGCCGGACGGCCGCACGCCGCGTCGTTCCAGTTCGCGGACGAGTTCGTGTGCGAGGGCACCGCCGGACGAATGCGCGGTGACCACAAAGGACTCCTCGCCGTGCGCGGCCAGCAGCCGGTCCGCCTGCGCGGCGGCCAGCACCCCGAGGTCGGCCGGGAGCGGTTCGCCGCGCCGGTATCCCGGGACCGGCAGTACGACGACGTCGCGGTCACCGCGGAACCGGGCGGCGAACCGCGCGTATTCCTGGGGGCCGGACATCGCCAGTACCGACGGGACGCAGACCAGTTTCGGCCCGGCCGGTCCGTCCGCGAGCCGCACCGGTGTGATCGGCGCGTCCTCCGGCCGGGCGAAAACGGGCCGGAATTCGGCCACTGAAGCGAACAATTCGACCAACCGCGGCATCTTCCCGAGTTCGGCCGCCCGGGCCACGAGCGGTCCGAACAGGGACTCGGCGGGCGGGTCGTCGGTACCCGCCGCCGGTTCGGCGAGGGTTTCGACGAGGTAGCCGGCGAGCGCGGCCGGGGTGGGGTGTTCGAAGACGACGGTCGGCGGCAGCCGGGTGCCGACCGTGGCGGCGACCCGGTTGCGCAGTTCGACCCCGGTGAGCGAGTCGAAGCCCAGTTCGAGGAACGGGCGGTCCGGCTCGACGGCATCGGAGTCCGGCAAGCCGAGGACCACGGCGACCTCGGAGCGGAGGTAGGCCAGCACGACGTCCGGGCGCTCCGCCGCGGTGGCGGCCGCGAACCGGCGGCGGAAGGCTCCCGCCGCGTCGCGGCCGCCGCCCGCTCCCGGCCGGGGGCGGATCAGCTTGCGCAGCAGCGGCGGCACGTCGTCGAAACCGGAGACGGCGGCGACGTCCAACCGCATCGGCACGACCGCGGGCCGCTCCAGCCCGCTCGCCGTGTCGAACAACGCCAGCGCTTCCTTGCTGTCCAGTCCCGAGAAGCCGGGGCGCAGCAGCTTCTCCAGCTCTTCCTCCGCGAGCCCTTCGGCCATCCCGCTGCGTTCGTCCCACAGCCCCCACGCCAAGGACGACGCGGGCAGGCCCTTGGCCCGGCGGTGGACGGCGAGCGCGTCGAGGAAGGCGTTGCCCGCCGCGTAGTTCGCCTGCCCGGGGTTGCCGAAGACACCGGCGGCGGAGGAGAACAGCACGAAAGCGGCGAGGTCGCCGGTGAGTTCGTGCAGGTTCAGCGCGGCGTCGACCTTGGGGGCGAGCACCCGGTCGAGCCGCTCGCGGGTCAGGGAGCCGAGCACCCCGTCGGCGAGCACCCCCGCGCAGTGCACGACACCGGTCAGCGGCCGGTCCGAGGGCATCCCGGCCAGCAGGCCGCGGACGGCTTCCCGGTCGGCGAGGTCGCAGGCGACGACGTCCACCGCGGCGCCGAGTTCGGCGAGTTCGGTCGCCAGTTCCGCGGCACCCGGCGCCGACTTCCCGCGCCTGCTGGTCAGCACCAGGCTCCGGAGCCCGCGTTCGGCCACCAGGTGGCGGGCGACGAGCCCGCCGAGCGTACCGGAGGCGCCGGTGACGAGGACGGTGCCCGCGGTGGCGAGGCCGTCCGGCCGTTCGGCCGCGTCGAGCGGCACCCGGGACAGCCGGGGGACCCACGTGGTGCCCTCGCGCACCGCCACCTGCGGTTCGCCACCCGCGGCCGCGGCGGTGAGCAGCCGTTCGGAGGACTCCTCGCCGTCGGTGTCGACGAGCACGAACCGGCCGGGGTTCTCCGATTGCGCCGTGCGCACGAGCCCCCAGATCGCCGCGTGGGCCAGATTCGGCACCGTGTCCCCCGGCCGGGCCGCGACGGCGTCCCGCGTGACGAGCACGAGCCGACTGTCGCCGAAGGACTCGTCGGCCGTCCAGCGCTGGAGGAGTTCGAGGACGCGCGCGGTCTCGTCGTGCACCAGCCCGGCGCCGGGGACGCCCTCGGCCGGGACGTCCAGGACGGCGAAGACCAGTTCGGGCGCCGGTGACGCGGTGCGTGCCTCGGCGAGGTCGAGGGTGCCCGGGTCGAGCATCGCCCGGGTCGTGGTCACCGCGACCGGCGTACGGGCCTGGACCCAGTCCACCTCGAACAGGGTGTCGTGGTCGCCACCCGCCGCGCTCAGCTGTTCGGCGGAAACCTCGCGGAGGACGAGGGATTCGGCCGACAGCACCGGGCTCCCCGCCTCGTCGAAGACGTCGATGCCGACCTCGTTCCCGCCGTTCTCCCTCCTCAGCCGCACCCGAAGCCGTGCGGCTCCCGACGTGTACCGCCGGACCCCGGTCCAGGAGAACGGCAGGCGCAAGGGCTCGTCCTCGGCCAGGGCGTCACCCGCGGACCCGGCGTGGAGCGCGGCGTCGAGCAGGGCGGGGTGCAGCCCGTACTCCCCCGCCGTGCGGCCGAGATCCTCCGGCAAGGCGACCTCGGCGTGGATCGTGTCCCCCGCGCGCCAGGCGGCCCGCAGGCCTTGGAAGGCCGGGCCGTAGCCGACCCCGGCCGCGTTCAGCCGCTCGTAGAACCCTTCCAGGGAAACGGGTTCCGCGCCCGCGGGCGGCCAGGGGCCCAGTCCGGCGACCGGCGCCGAACCGGTCGAGAGCAGTCCTTCGGCATGCGTCGTCCACGGCTCGTCGCCGGAATCGGGCCTGCTGTGGATCGTCACCGGCCGCCTGCCGTCGCCGCCGGGTTCCCCGACGTGCACCTGGAGCGCGACGCCCCCGGTCTCCCGCAGCACCAGCGGTGCCGCCAGGGTCAGCTCGTCGAGCCCCGCCGAGCCGAGCTTCTCGCCCGCGCACAACGCGAGTTCGACGAACGCCGTGCCCGGCAGCAGCACCGTCCCGAGCGCGCCGTGGTCGGCGAGCCAGGCGTGCGTGCCGAGGGAGAGCCTGCCGGTCAGCAGGAGTTCGTCCCCGGTGGCGAGCGCGATCTCCGACGACAGCAGCGGATTCCCGGCTGGCCGTTGCCCGGTGCCCGTGACGTCGCCGGCCGCTCGGCCGGTTGTCATCCAGAACCGCTTGCGTTGGAAGGGATACGTCGGCAGTTCGACCGGGAGACCGGTGCCCGGCAGGGCCTTCGCCCAGTCGACGGTGGCGCCGTTGACGGCGGCTTCGGCGAAAGCGGTGCGGAAGCGCGTCAAGTCACCCTGGTCGCGGCGCAGGGTCGGGACCACGGCCGCGGCCGAACCCGCGTCGTCGGCGATGCCCTCCAGGCCGACGGAGACCACGGGATGCGGGCTGACCTCGATCAGCACGAGATGGCCGTCTTCGAGCACCCGCCGGACGGCTTCGTCGAAGCGCACGGTCTGCCGGGCGTTGCGGTACCAGTACTCGGCGGTGAGTCCCGTCGTGTCGAGCAGTTCGGCGTCCACTGTGGAATAGAACGGGACGGCCGAGGACCCCGGCCGCACGGTCAGCTCGGTGAGCATCCGCTCGCGCAGCGTCTCGACCTGGGCGGAATGCCCGGCCGCGTCCGCGCCGCGCACCCGGCGGGCCCGGATCCCCCCGGCACCGCATTCCGCGACGAACTCGTCGATCGCGTCCACCGCGCCGGAGACGACACAGGTGGACGGCCCGTTGACGACGGCGAGCGAGAGCCGGTCGCCGAACCGCGCGATCCTGGCGAGGACGTCGTCCGGCGAAGCCAGTACCGAAGCCATCGCGCCGTGGCCGATCAGGGTGCAGAGCGCGTCGTTGCGGCGGGCGACGATCCGGGCCGCGTCGGCGAGCCCGATCGCCCCCGCCACGTGGGCGGCGGCGACCTCGCCCTGGGAATGTCCCAGCACGGCGTCGGGCTCGATGCCGTGCGCGCGCCAGAGTGCCGCGAGGGAGACCATCACGGTGAACAACATCGGCTGGACGGCGTCGAGCCGATCCCAGGCCGGTGCTCCTTCGTCGCCACGCAACGCCGCGGCCACCGACCAGTCGAGCACGTCGGCGAACGCCGCGTCGCAGGCGGCCACGCTCGCGGCGAACTCGGGCGAGGTCTCCAAGAGCGACGCGGCCATCCCGGCCCACTGGGAGCCGTGCCCGGGGAAGACGAACGCCACCTTCGCCCCCGCGCGGGCGGTCCCGGTGACCACGTGGTCGGCGGTCTCCCCGGCTTCCAGCGCCGCGAGTCCTTCGGCGAGTTCACCCGGGCCGGCACCCACGACGGCGCCGCGATACTCGAAAGCGGTGCGGGTGGTCACCAGGGCACGGGCCACTTCGGCGGAGGACGACCCGGGGTGACGGCGCAGCCAGGTCCGCAGGCCGCCCGCCCGCGCCCGGAGCGCGGCAGGCGATTTCGCCGACAGGATCAGGGGAACCGCGCCTTCGACGGTGCTCGCGGCCCGGTCCTCTTCGGCGGGCGCCTGCTCCAGCAGCAGGTGCCCGTTCGTCCCGCTGAGGCCGAACGAGGACACCGCCGCCCGGCGTGGTTCCCCGGTCTCCGGCCACGGCCGGTTCTCCACCAGCAGGGACACCGCGCCGGAGTCCCAGTCGATTTCCCGGGACGGCTCGGCCACGTGCAGGGTGCGGGGCAGGACGCCGCGGCGGATCGCCTCGACCATCTTGATCACCCCGGCCACCCCGGCCGCGGCTTGTGTGTGCCCGATGTTGGATTTCAGGGAACCCAGCCACAGCGGCGTTTCCGCGGCCCGGCCGCGGCCGTAGGTGGCCAGCAGCGCGTGCGCCTCGATGGGGTCGCCGAGCGAGGTGCCGGTGCCGTGCGCGTCGACGGCGTCGACCTGGCCGGGGGTGAGCCGCGCGTTCGCCAGCGCCGCTTCGATCACCTTGCGCTGGGCGGGACCGCTCGGCGCGGTGAGGCCGTTGGACGCGCCGTCGGAGTTGACCGCGCTGCCGCGGACGACCGCGAGCACCCGGTGTCCGTTGCGCCGGGCGTCGGAAAGCCGTTCCAGGACGACCATTCCCGCGCCCTCGGCGAAACCGGTGCCGTCGGCACCCTCGCCGAAGGCCTTGCACCGGCCGTCCGCCGCCAGCGCCTGCCCGCTGAGTTCGAAGAAGTCCGGGGCGCAGACGACGGTCACCCCGCCGGCGAGGGCGAGCGACGCGTCGCCGTCACGCAGTGCCCGGCAGGCCAGGTGCAGGGTCACCAGCGAAGACGAGCAGGCGGTGTCCACGGTCAGCGCCGGGCCTTCGAGCCCGAGGGCGTAGGCGATCCGGCCCGACACCACGGCGCCGGTGTTGCCGGTGCCGACGAACGGTTCCGCGCCGGAGGGCACGTCCGTCTGCGCGGACACGTAGTCGGAGCCGTTCATCACGCCGACGAAGACACCGGTCTTCGTGCCGCGTGCGGACCGCGGGTCGATCCCCGCGCGTTCGAGTGCCTCCCACGAGACCTCCAGCGCCAGCCGGTGCTGCGGGTCCATCGCGACCGCTTCACTCGGCGTGATCCCGAAGAACGCCGGATCGAAACCGGCGACGTCGTCGAGGAAACCACCCGCGCCGCTCAGCCCGCCGACGTCCCAGCCGCGGTCGGCGGGGAAACCGGTGATGGCGTCCCTGCCCTGTTCGACCAGTTCCCACAGTTCGTCCGGAGTGGACACCCCGCCGGGGAGACGGCAGGCCATCCCGACGATCGCGATCGGCTCGGCCGCGCGGGCCTCCTCCTGCCGCAGCCGCTGCCGGGTCTGGTGCAGTTCGGCGGTGGTCTGCTTGAGGAAGTGCCGCAGCTTCTCCTCGTTCGTCATCGGTTCCTTCCCCTGTCGCTCGTCGGATGTCACGAGATCCCGAATTCCTTGCCGAGGAGGTCGAACATCGCTTCGTCGTCCGCGTCCGCGAGGACGTCCGCCACCTCCCCGGTGTCACCGCCGCCGGTCAGGCCCGCGAGCATCGCTTCGAGCCGGGCGACCACCTGCGCCGCGCCGTCCTCCGGTACCGCACGCACCAGTTCGGCGAGCCGGTCCAGCTCCGCGAGCACGACCGGTCCGTCCTCTTCGGACAGTTCGGTGACCAGATGGGCCGCCAGCCCTTCGGGGCTCGGCTGGTCGAACACCAGCGTGGCGGGCAGCCGGAGCCCGGTGGCGGCGGAGATCCGGTTGCGCAGTTCCACCGCGGTGAGCGAATCGAAACCGAGGTCCCGGAACGCCCTGGTGGTGTCGATGTCACCGGTGCCGTCGAAGCCGAGCACGGTGGCGATCTCCGCGCGGACGACGTCGAGCAACACCCCTTGGCGTCGTTCCCGGTCCAGGCCGCGCAGCCGGTCCCGCAGCGCGGCGGCGGTGTCCGGTCCGGCCGCGCGCACGGCCTTCGCCGGGAGCAGCCCGGACAGCAGCGGTCCGGCACCCGCCTCGCGCAGCGCGGCCGGGCGCAGCCGGATACCCGCCAGCAGGGCGAGCCCGGAGCCGAGCGCGGCGTCGAACAGCGCGAGACCCTCCACTTCGGACAGTGAGCCGACACCGGAGCGGGAGATCCGCCGGGCCTCGTCCTCGCCGAGGGTGGCCGCCATCCCGCCGGAAGGCGCCCACATCCCCCAGGCGATGGAGGTCCCCGGGAGACCCGCCGCGCGGCGATGGGCCGCGAGCGCGTCCAGGTAGGTGTTCGCCGCCGCGTAGGCCGCCTGCCCCGCGTTGCCGAAGATCCCGGCGGCGGAGGAGAAGAGCACGAACGCGGCCAGTTCCCGGTCACGGGTCAGCTCGTGGAGGTTCCACGCGGCGTCCGCCTTGGGGCGCAGCACGGCGTCGATCCGTTCCGGGGTCAGCGAGCCGACCGTCCCGTCGTCGAGCACGCCGGCCGTGTGCACCACGGCCGACAGGTCGACACCGGACAGGGCCCCGGCCAGCGCGGCCCGGTCGGCGACGTCGCACGCCACCACGGACACCCTGGCGCCCACGGCCTCCAGGCGGGAAACCAACTCCCCGGCGCCTTCGGCCGCGGGGCCGCGACGGCTCAGCAACAGCAGGTCACGGACGCCGTGCGCGGTCACCGCGTGTGCCGCGACCAAGGCGCCGAGGGCCCCGGTGCCGCCGGTGATCACCACGGTGCCGGTGCCGAGCCCGGCCCCGACCGGCTCGGCGTCCTGCCGCGCCAGCCGCGGGACGAGCACGACGCCACCGCGGACGGCGGCCTCCGGTTCCCCGCAGCCGACGGCCTCGGCCAGCAGCGCGCCGGAGACGTCGTCCGCCAGGTCGAGCAGGCCGAACCGGCCGGGGTTCTCGGATCCCGCGGACCGCACGAGACCCCACACCGGGGAATCCGCCAGGTCGCCGACGCCCTCTTCCGGCCCGGCCGCCACCGCGTGCCGGGTGACGAACACGAGCCTCGACGCGGCGAACCGCTCGTCCGCCAGCCATTCCCGCACCAGGGAGAGCGCCGCCGCCGCCGCGGTGTGGATGTCGGCGGAGCCGACCGGGACGAGCACCGCTTCGGGCACGTCGGGACCGAGATCGGCGAGATCGGCGGTGGCGAGCTCGGTCCATCGAACGGGGGAAGCCACCCCGGCCGCCGGGATCCAGTCGACGCGGAACAGCGCGTCCGCACCGGCACTCGCGGCTTCGACCGGCCGCAAGGTCAGCGCGGCCACGGACGCCACCGGGGCACCGGACTCGTCGGCGAGGTCGAGGCTCACCGCCTCCGTTCCCGCGGCGGCGATCCGGACCCGCAGCGCGGTCGCACCCGTGGAGTACAGGGCGACCCCCGACCACACGAACGGCAGGCGTGCCTGGTCGTGGCCGAAGAAGTCGCCCAGTCCCACCGCGTGCAGCGCCGAGTCGAGCAGTGCGGGGTGCAGGCCGAAGGCACCGTCGTCGCCGGGCAGCGCGACTTCGGCGAAGACCTCGCCGTCCCGCCGCCAGGCACGCCGCAGCCCCTGGAACGCCGGGCCGTAGCGCAGGCCGAGATCGTCCAGATCCGCGTACAGGCCTTCGGTCTCGACAGGCTCGGCACCGGCGGGCGGCCACTCGCGGAGCGCCGCGCCCGGTGCCGCCGCGGCGAGGACACCGGTGGCGTGCCGGGTCCAGGGTCCGCCTTCCGCCCGCGAGTGGACGGCGACCCGGTCCGCGCCGGACACCACGACCCGGAGTTCGACGGTTTCGTCCAGGACCAGCGGTGCTTCGACGGTCAGCTCGTCGAGTCCGGTGAACCCGGCCTCGGCACCGGCCCGCAGGGCGAGGTCCACGAAGGCCGCGCCGGGCAGCAGGACGTTGCCGGACACCTGGTGCTCGGTCAGCCAAGGATGGTCGGCGAGCGCGAGCCGCCCGGTCAGCACGACACCACCGGTGCCGGACCCCGGTTCTTCGGGGAGAGCGACGACGGCACTGGCGAACGGATGTCCGGCCGCGGTCTGTCCCGCCGCGACGACGTCGCCACCGGGGGCGTCCTTGAGCCAGAAGTGCCGATGCTGGAAGGCATAGGTCGGCAGGTCCACCGTGGACGCGGTGGCCGGGAGCACCGCGGCCCAGTCGAGCCGGGCGCCCTGGGCGTGCGCCCCGGCGAGCGCGGTGGTGAAGGCGCGCACTTCGTCGCCCTCGGCGCGGACGGCGGGCAGGAAGGTCCCGTCGACACAGGTCTGGCCCATGCCGGACAGCACGCCGTCCGGCCCGATCTCCAGGTAGGTGGAGACGTCCTGTTTGGCCAGATAGGTCATTCCGTCGGCGAAGCGGACCGTGGAACGGACATGCTCGACCCAGTAGTCGGCCGACATCTCGACCGGCTCACCGGACACAGTGGACACGATCGGAATCCTCGGCTCACCATACGAAAGACGCTCCGCCACCGCACTGAACTCCGCCACCATCGGCTCCATCAACGGCGAATGGAACGCATGACTCACCGACAACCGCTTCACCCGACGACCACGCTCACGCCATACAGCCGCCAGCTCCAGCACCGCGTCCTCCGCACCCGACAGCACCACCGAACGCGGACCGTTCACCGCCGCGACACCGACCAAACCGGCCAGCTCGGGCAGAACCTCGTCCTCCGACGCCTCCACCGCCACCATCGCCCCACCCTCGGGCAACGCCTCCATCAACCGCCCACGCGCCGCCACCAACGCGGCCGCGTCACCGAGCGAAAGCACCCCTGAGAACTGCGCGGCCGCGATCTCACCGATCGAATGGCCCAGCAGGTGATCGGGTTCCACTCCCCACGACGTCACCAGGCGAAGCAGTGCCACCTCGAACGCGAACAGCGCCGGCTGGGTGTTCCCGGTCCGGTTCAAGGCCTGCTCGTCGGTACCAAACACGACGTCCCGGATCGGGGTCGCGGTGTGTTCGTCCAGCGCGGCGCAGGTCTCGTCGAACGCCGAGGCGAACACCGGGAAGGCTTCGTAGAGCCCCCGGCCCATGCCGAGCCGCTGGCTGCCCTGTCCGGCCACCAGGAAGGCCAGGCCGCCGCCGGGTGTGGAGACGGGCTCGTGGCCTTCGGCGATCCGCGTCAGCCCGGCCAGCAACCCGGCCCGGTCGCCGACGGCGGCGGCGCGGAACTCGAACCGGTGGCGGGTCGTCGCCAGTGACAGCGCGACGTCCGCCGGGTCCAGGTCACCGGCACTCTCCAGCAGCCGGGCGGCCTGCGCCCGCACTGCGGCTTCGGTCCGGCCGGAAAGGATCCACGGGACGACGACGTCCCCGTCCGGCGCGGTGTCCGAGGTGGACTCCGGTGGCCCCTGTTCGAGCACGACGTGCGCGTTGGTCCCGCTCACCCCGAACGACGAGACCCCGGCCCGGCGCGGACGGCCCGTCGCGGGCCACTCGCGGGCCCCGGTCAGCAGCCCGACTGCTCCGGACTCCCAGTCCACATGCGGCGAGGGTGCGTCGACGTGCAGGGTCTTGGGCAGGACCCCGTGCCGCATCGCCTCCACCATCTTGATCACCCCGGCCACCCCGGCGGCCGCTTGGGTGTGCCCGAGATTCGACTTGATCGAGCCCAGCCACAACGGCTCCTCGCGGTCCCGGCCGTAGGTCGCCAAGAGCGCCTGCGCCTCGATCGGGTCACCGAGGGTGGTACCCGTGCCGTGCGCCTCGACGGCGTCGACGTCCGCCGTGGTGAGTCCCGCGTCCGCCAGCGCGCGGCGGATCACACGCTGCTGCGAAGGACCGTTGGGCGCAGTCAGGCCGTTCGAAGCGCCGTCCTGGTTCACCGCCGAGCCCCGGACCACGGCCAGCACCCGGTGCCCGTTCGCGACCGCGTCCGACAGCCGCTCCACGAGCAGCACACCGACACCTTCGGACCAGCCGGTCCCGCTCGCCGACGCGGCGAACGACCGGCAGCGGCCGTCGGCGGCGAGGCCGCGCTGCCGCGAGAAGTTGACGAACGTGTCCGGCGTCGGCATCACCGTGACCCCGCCGGCCAGCGCGAGCCGGCATTCACCGCGGCGCAGGGCCTGCGCCGCCAGGTGCAACGCGACGAGAGAAGACGAACAAGCGGTGTCGACGGTGACCGCGGGCCCCTCGAAGCCGAAGGTGTAGGCGACGCGGCCCGAGACGACACTGCTCGAAGCGCCGGTGCTGAGGAAGCCCTGGAGTTCGTCCGGGACGTGGCGCAGCCGCGCGGCGTAGTCGTGGTACATCACGCCCGCGAAGACACCCACCTGGTCGCCGCGCAGGGTGGCCGGGTCGATCCCGGCCCGTTCGAACGTTTCCCACGAGACCTCCAGCAGCAACCGCTGCTGCGGATCCATCGCCACGGCCTCCCTCGGCGAGATCCCGAAGAACTGCGGGTCGAATTCGGCGGCGTCGTGCAGGAAACCGCCTTCGTCCGAGGTCGAGGTGCCGGGGTGGTCGGGGTCGGGATGGAACAGGGCGCCCAGATCCCAGCCCCGGTCGGCCGGGAACGGCGAGATCGCGTCCCGGCCCTCGGCCACGAGTTCCCACAGCTCTTCCGGCGAGCCGACCCCGCCGGGATAACGGCAGCCCATCGCCACGATCGCGATCGGCTCGTCCACCGGCACCGCGACGGTGTCCGAAGGGGACACCGCCGGGCTTTCCGCGCCGAGCAGTTCCGTGAGCAGATGCGCCGCCAGCGCTTCGGGATTCGGGTAGTCGAAGACCAGGGTGGCGGGCAGGCGCAGCCCGGTGGTCTCCCCGAGCCGGTTGCGGAGTTCGACGGCGGTGAGCGAGTCGAACCCGAGGTCGGTGAAGGCGCGGTCCGGCTCGATCGCGGTGGCACCCGCGAAGCCGAGTACCGTCGCGACCTCCGTCTTGACGAGGTCGAGTGCCACCGCCCGGAGACCGTCGGCGTCCAGCTGCGCCAGCCGCCCGGCGAAATCGGAACCGGACGTCCCGCTGCCCGCGGCGGTGCGCCGGACCGGTGTCCGCACCAGCCCGCGCAGCAACGGCTGGTCCCGCAGTGCCCGGACGTCGAGCCGCATCGAGACCGACACGGCCGCGTCGTCGGCGACAGCGGCGTCGAACAGCGCCAGTCCCTCCACTTCGGACAGTCCGGCACCCATACGGGCACGGGCGGACCCGGTGAGCGAACCGGTCATCGCGCTGGCGGCCGTTTCCCACTTGCCCCAGGCGATCGACGTCGCGGGCAGGCCGTCGGCCCGCCGCTGCCCGGCGAGCGCGTCGAGGACGGAGTTGGCGGCCGCGTAGTTCGCCTGGCCGGGATTGCCGAAAACCCCTGCCGCGGAGGAGAAGAGCACGAAGGCGGAGAGGTCCTGGCCGGCGGTCAGTTCGTGCAGGTACCAGGCAGCGTCGGCCTTCGGGCGCAGCACGGCGTCCAGCCGCTCCGGGGTCAGCGCGTCCACCATTCCGTCGTCGACCACCCCGGCCGTGTGCACGACGGCGGAGACGGGGACACCGGAAAGGGCTTCGGCCAGCTGGGCGCGATCGGCGACGTCGCAGGTCACGACGGTGACCGACGCGCCGAGCGCGCCCAGTTCCCCGGTCAGTGCGCCGCCGCCGCCGCGACGGCTCAGCAGGAGCAGGTCGCGGACGCCATGTGCCACCACGAGATGCCGCGCCACCAGTCCGCCGAGCGCCCCGGTCCCGCCGGTCACCACCACCGTGCCGGTGCCGAAGGACGGCGTCCGCCCGGAAAGCGCGCGACGGACCAGCCGCGGCGCGTGGAACACGCCGTCACGGAACGCCAGTTCGGGTTCGCCGGTGCCGAAGGCCTTGCCCGCGAGTTCGGCGGTGACCTCGTCCGGCGCTTCGAGGAGCAGGAACCGGCCCGGGTGCTCCTGTGCCGCCGAGCGCACGAGGCCGCGCACCGCGGCGCCCGCGAGACCGCCGGGGCGGACGTGCACGACCAGCCGGGTGCCGTCGGCTATACCGCGCTGGACCTGTTCCAGGACGTCGTCGAGCGCGGCGCGCACGGAAGCGGGATCGTCGCCACCGGTCACCGGCAGCACCACCGCGTCCACGGTGTCCGCCTCGGGCAGGGGGACCTCGGCCCAGTCCAGGCCGTACGCCAGCCCGGCCGCGGTCGTCCCCGGCTGTCCGTCCACCGCCCGGAACACCAGGGCACCGACCGTGGCCACCGGCTGCCCGGTGCCGTCGGCGATGGTGACGGAGAGCGTGTCGGGCCCGGCGGGGGCGAGCCGCACCCGCAATGCCGATCCCCCGGCCGCCGCCAGGGTGACGTCGGACCAGGAGAACGGCAGCCGCGGGCTGTCGTCGGCGAAGAACCCGCCGAGCCCGGCGGCGTGCAGCGCGGCGTCGAGCGCCGCGGGGTGCAGGCCGAAGGACGCGGCGTCCGCGTCCGAGGGCAGCTCGACCTCGGCGAACACCTCGTCACCCCGCCGCCAGGCCGCCGTCAGGCCGCGGAAGACCGGGCCGTACGCGAAACCGTGGTCCGCCGACAGCCGGTACAGCCCGGAGACGTCGAGCGGTTCGGCCGCGGGTGGCCAGTGGGTGAGGTCTTCCCCGAGGGTCCCGTCGCCGGTACCGAGCACACCGGAGGCGTGTTCGGTCCACGGGTCGCCGGGAAGCCCGTCCTCGGGCCGCGAGTGGATGGACAACGCGCGTCGCCCGTCCTGTCGCGCTTCCCCGGCCACGACCCGGATGACCGTGGCGCCTTCCGCGGGCAGGACGAGCGGAGCCGCGAGGGTCAGCTCGTCGACCCGGTCGCAGCCCGTCTCGTCACCCGCTCGCAACGCCAGTTCGACGAAGGCCGTGCCCGGCAGCAGGATTTCGCCCAGCACCACGTGCTCGGCGAGCCAGGGCGTGTCACGGACCGAGAGCCGCCCGGTGAGCACGACGCCGTCCGAGTCCGGCAGGGCCACCACGGCGCCGAGCAACGGGTGCCCGGCGGCGCCGAGCCCCGCCGTCGTGACGTCACCGGTCGCCCGCGCGGGCTTCAGCCAGAAATGCTCGCGCTGGAAGGCGTAGGTCGGCAGGTCCACTGTGGACTCACCGGCGGGGACGGCGGCGGACCGGTCCGCGGTGACCCCGAGCGACAGGAGGCGCGCGAGCGCGGTCGTGACCGTGCGCGTCTCGGGACGGTCGGCCCGTGAGGTCGCGACGAAGTCACCCTCCACACAGGACTGCGCCATCCCGGACAGCACGCCGTCCGGACCGATCTCGACGAACGTGGTCGCACCCCGCTCGGCCAGCCCCGCCATGCCGTCGGCGAAGCGGACCGTGGAACGGACATGCTCGACCCAGTAGTCGGCCGACATCTCGACCGGCTCACCGGACACAGTGGACACGATCGGAATCCTCGGCTCACCATACGAAAGCCGCTCCGCCACCGCACGGAACTCCGCCACCATCGGCTCCATCAACGGCGAATGGAACGCATGACTCACCGACAACCGCTTCACCCGACGACCACGCTCACGCCATACAGCCGCCAGCTCCAGCACCGCGTCCTCCGCACCCGACAGCACCACCGAACGCGGACCGTTCACCGCCGCGACACCGACCAAACCGGCCAGCTCGGGCAGAACCTCGTCCTCCGACGCCTCCACCGCCACCATCGCCCCACCCTCGGGCAACGCCTCCATCAACCGGCCACGCGCCGCCACCAACGCGGCCGCGTCACCGAGCGAAAGCACCCCTGAGAACTGCGCGGCCGCGATCTCACCGATCGAATGACCCGCGAGCAGATCCGGGCGGACGCCCCAGGATTCCAGCAGCCGGTACAGCGCGACTTCGAAGGCGAACAGGGCGGGTTGCGTGTTCCCCGTGCGGTCCAGCAGCGCCTTGTCGTCACCGAAGACGACGTCCCGGATCGGGGTCGCGGTGTGTTCGTCCAGCGCTGCGCAGGTCTCGTCGAACGCGGCGGCGAACACCGGGAAGGCTTCGTAGAGCCCCCGGCCCATGCCGAGCCGCTGACTGCCCTGTCCCGCGAACAGGAACGCGGTCTTCCCGCCGGTGACGGGCCTGCCCGGCGCGGTGCCGTCGGCGATCGCGGCCAGCCCGGCGAGCAGTTCGCCGCGGTCGGCCGCGACGACGGCGGCACGGCGGTCGAACAGGGCACGCGTCGTCGCCAGTGACCGGGCGACGACAGCGGGCCCGTACTCCGGCCGTTCCGCCAACCAGGCGGCGAGACGGCCTGCCTGCCCGCGCAACGCGGCTTCCGAGGCCGCCGTGAGCAGGACCGGGACCGGCGTCCCCGGATCGTCCATTAGGGACGGTTCGAGGACTTCGTCACCCTGTTCAAGGATCAGGTGCGCGTTCGTGCCGCTGACGCCGAACGAGGAGACCCCGGCCCGGCGCGGACGGTCGAGTTCCGGCCACGGCCGGTTCCCGGTGAGCAGTTCGACCGCGCCGGCCGACCAGTCCACATGCGGGGTCGGCTCGTCCGCGTACAACGACTTCGGCAGCACCCCGTGCCGCATCGCCTCCACCATCTTGATCACCCCGGCCACCCCGGCGGCGGTCTGGGTGTGCCCGATGTTCGACTTGATGGAACCCAGCCACAACGGCTCTTCGCGGTCCCGGCCGTAGGTCGCGAGCAGCGCCTGCGCCTCGATCGGGTCACCGAGGGTGGTACCCGTGCCGTGCGCCTCGACGACGTCGACGTCCGCCGTGGTGAGCCCCGCGCTCGCGAGCGCGTCACGGATGACCCGCTGCTGCGACGGCCCGTTCGGGGCGCTGATGCCGTTGGACGCGCCGTCGGAGTTGATCGCCGATCCGCTCAGCAGGGCCAGCACGCGGTGACCCGCGCGCCGGGCGTCGCCGAGCCGTTCGAGCAGGACCAGTCCGACCCCCTCGCCCCAGCCGGTGCCGTCCGCCGCCGCCGCGAACGGCTTGCAGCGGCCGTCCGGCGCCATCCCGCGCTGACGGGAGAACTCGACGAAGGCGCCGGGGCCCGCCATCACGGCCACCCCGCCCGCGAGCGCGGCGGTGCATTCGCCCTGCCGCAGCGACTGGGCGGCGAGATGCAGCGCCACCAGCGAGGACGAGCACGCCGTGTCGACGGTGAGGGCTGGCCCCTCCAGGCCGAAGGTGTAGGAGATCCGGCCGGACGCGACCGAGGTCTGCCCGCCGGTGATGAAATACCCTTCCCCGCCTTCGGGGATCTCGTAGCCCTCGGCGCCGTACCCCTGTGCGCTCGCCCCGACGAACACGCCGGTCCGGCTGCCACGCAGGGTGGCGGGATCGATCCCGGCCCGTTCGAGGGTCTCCCACGCCGTTTCGAGCAGGAGCCGCTGCTGGGGATCCATCGCCAGCGCCTCACGCGGCGAGATCCCGAAGAAGGTCGGGTCGAAGACACCCGCGTCGTGGACGAACGCGCCCTCGCGGGCATAGGTGGTGCCGGGGTGATCGGGGTCCGGATGGTAGATCCCGTCGAGGTCCCAGCCGCGATCCACCGGGAATTCGCCGACCGCGTCGGTCCCGGAGCGCACGAGGTCCCACAGCTGTTCCGGGTTCGTGACACCGCCGGGGAAGCGGCAGGCCATCGCGACGATCGCGATCGGTTCGCCGGTCGCGGCGATCGGGGCGGCCGGAGCCGCTTCGGCCCCGCCGAAGACCTCGGCGACCAGGAAGTCCGCGATCTCGGCGGCGGTCGGGTAGTCGAAGACGAGGGTGGCGGGCAGGCGCAGGCCGGTCGCCGTACCGAGCCGGTTGCGCACCTCGACCGCGGTGAGCGAATCGAAGCCGAGGTCACGGAACGCGCGCTGCGGTGCGATGGCCGCGCCGTCGGGGTGCCCGAGCACGGCGGCGGCGTGCCCGCGGACGAGGTCGAGCACGACAGCGGTCCGCTCCGCCTCGGGGACCGTCCGCAGGCGGGCGGCGAGGGCGGAGGTGCCGCCCTCCGGTTCTTCGGTGGCCGTCGCGCGGGTCTCGACGAGTTCGGCGATCAGCGGCCGCGGCCGGGTGGCGGTGAAGGCGGGGGCGAACCGCTCCCAGTCGACGTCGGCCACGGCGACGAACGTGTCGTCGTTGTCCACCGCGTGCGCCAGTGCCTTGAGGGCCGCCGTCGCCGCCATCGGCCGGATTCCCCGCCGCAGCAGGTATTCCTGCCCGCCCGCTTCGGCGAGACCGCTGTCCCCCGCCCAGAGACCCCACGCGATCGAGGTCGCGGTGAGGCCGCGGGCGCGACGCCGGTGGGCGAGGGCGTCGAGCGCGGCGTTGGCGGCGGCGTAGGCACCCTGGCCCCCGCCACCCCAGACCCCGGCGTTGGACGAGAACAGCACGAAGGCGTCGAGTTCGGTGTCGCCGAGCAGTTCGTCGAGGTTCCGGGCGCCGGTGACCTTGCCTTCGGCGGCGTGGGCCAGGTCGGCGATCCCGCTTTCGCCGAGCGGCCGGACGTCGCCGGTCCCGGCGGTGTGGATCACCGCGTCCGGCGGCAGTTCCGCGAGGAGCGCGGCGAGCGCATCCCGATCCGCGACGTCGCAGGCGGCGATCGTCACCCGGGTGCCGAGTGCGGTCAGTTCGGCTTCGAGCCCGGCCGCTCCCGGCGCGTCCGCGCCCCGGCGGCTGGTGAGGACCAGGTGCCCGGCGCCGTTCGCGGCCAGCCACCGGGCGACCTCCGCGCCGAGTGCCCCGGTCCCGCCGGTGATCAGCACGGTCCCGTCCGGGGTCCACGGGCGGCGGGCCGTCCCGGTCGGCCGGGCGTGGACGAGACGCCGGACCCAGGCCCCGGTCTCGCGGATCGCGATCTGGTCTTCCTGGCCCGCGCCGTGGAGTACGGCGGCCAGGGTGGCGGCGGCACTGTCGTCGAGTTCGGCGGGCACGTCGACCAGACCACCCCAGCGGTCCGCGTGTTCCAGTCCGGCGACCCGGCCGAGCCCCCAGATCGCGGCCTGCCCGGCCGAGGGGACGTCGTCCGCGCCGGAGACCTGGACGGCGTTCCGGGTGACGATCCACAGTGGAGCGCCGATCCCGGCGTCGCCGAGCGCCTGCACCAGCGTGAGGGTCCCGGCCAGCCCGGCGGGAACGGACGGATACACCGTTTCGCCGTCACCCGGCAGACAGAGCACGCCGCGGATCTCCCGGGACGCGGTGACTTCGCGAATCTTCGCGGCCAACGCGACCCGATCGGCGTCCCCCGGGTCCAGGGTGATCACTTCGGTGCCCAGTGCCGCGGCGACCGGGTCGCCGAGGTCCGCCGAGACCACCAGCCAGCTGCCGCCCGGTGTCGCCTCTGGCAGGTCCAGGGGGCGCCAAGCCACTTCGTAGCGCCACGCGTCGGCGGCGTTCCGCTTCGGCGCGGCCGATTCGAGCCAGAAGCGCTGGTGCTGGAACGCGTAGGTCGGAAGGTCCACGAAGGACTTGGTGGTGGGGAGCAGTCCCGCCCAGTCGACCGTGGCACCGTGTGTGAAGGCCTCACCGGCCGAGGCGAGGAACCGGTCCCACCCGCCGTCGTCACGCCGCAGTGTGCCCACGGTGGCGGCGTCCTGGATGCTCATCGTCAGCACGGGATGCGCGCTGACCTCGACGAACAGCCCGAAGCCCTGGGTGGCCAGCGCCGTGGTGGCGGTGGCGAACCGGACGGTCTGGCGGAGGTTGCGGTGCCAGTACGCGGCGTCCATCGCCGTGGTGTCCAGCCACTCGCCGGTCACCGTGGAGAACAGCGGAACCGACGACGACATCGGCGTGATCGGTGCCAACAGGTCCAGGAGTTCGTCACGCAGCCCGTCGACCTGCGCCGAATGCGACGCGTAGTCCACGGCGATCCGCCGGACCCTGATCCCGTCCGCCTCACACGAAACGATCAGCTCGTCGAGGGCTTCCGGCTCACCCGAGACCACGACGGACGCCGGACCGTTGACCGCGGCCACGGAAATCCTTCGTCCCCAAGCGGAAAGGCGCTTCTCGGCGGCCTCCACACCGAGTCCGACCGAGACCATGCCGCCCTTGCCCGCGAGCGTCCGCGCGATCACCCGCGATCGCAGGGCCACCACCCGGGCGGCGTCCTCGAGCGACAACGCACCGGCGACACAAGCCGCGGCGATCTCCCCTTGCGAATGCCCTACGACGGCATCCGGTTCGACGCCGACCGAACGCCACAACGCGGCCAGCGACACCATCACCGCGAACAACACCGGCTGGACCACATCGACCCGCGCCGACAACACCTCATCAGCGAGCGCGTCCCGCAACGACCACTCGACAAAAGGCGACAGCGCACGCTCGCAGTCCACGAGGGACTGAGCGAACACGGGCGACGACTCAGCAAGCTCACGAGCCATCCCCACCCACTGCGAACCCTGACCAGGGAACACGAAGACCACACCGGAGCCCGCCGCGGGCTGGGCGTCCGGCACCGCGTCGAGTCCGGCGAGCAGGGCTTCGCGGGTCTCGCCGGTGACCACCGCACGGTGGTCGAACACCGCCCGTGTCCGCGCCAGCGCGGCACCGATGTCCACAGAGGACAACTCCGGCCGCGCCCGCACGAACCCCGCCAGCCGTTCGGCCTGCTCCCGCAGGGCGGCGGGCGACTTCCCGGAAACCACCCAGGGCACCACGCCTGCTTCCGGCGACGGCTCCGGTTCGGCCGCCGCGGCCTGCTCCAGGATCACGTGCGCGTTCGTCCCGCTGATCCCGAACGAAGACACCCCGGCCCGTCGCGGCCGGTCGGACTCCGGCCAGGGCCGGGCCTCGGTCAGCAGCTCCACCGCACCCGACGACCAGTCGATCTGCCGCGACGGCTCGTCCACGTGCAGGGTCTTGGGCAGGACTCCCTCGCGCAGGGCGAGCACCATCTTGATCACACCCGCCACCCCGGCCGCCGCCTGGGTGTGGCCGACGTTGGACTTCAGGGAACCCAGCCACAGCGGCCGTTCGCGGTCCCGGCCGTAGGTCGCGAGCACCGCCTGCGCCTCGATCGGGTCACCGAGGGTGGTCCCGGTCCCGTGCGCCTCGACCACGTCGACGTCCGAGGTGGAGACACCCGCGTCGTCGAGCGCCGCCCGGATCACCCGCTGCTGTGAAGGACCGTTCGGCGCCGTCAGGCCACTGCTCGCGCCGTCCTGGTTGACCGCCGTGCCCCGCACCACCGCCAGCACCCGGTGCCCGAGCCGCTCGGCGTCGGAAAGCCTTTCCAGCAAAAGGATCCCGGCGCCCTCGGCGAATCCGGCGCCGTCGGCCGCGTCGGCGAACGACTTGCAGCGCCCGTCCTCGGCGAGACCACGCTGACGGCTCAGCTCGACGAACACGTCGGCCGTGGACAACACCGTCGCGCCGCCCGCGAACGCCATCCCGCATTCGCCGCGCCGCAGGGACTGCACCGCGAGATGCAACGTCACCAGTGAGGACGAGCACGCGGTGTCGACACTGACGGCGGGACCTTCGAGCCCCAGGACGTACGAGATCCGGCCGGACGCGACACTGTAGGTGTTGCCGTTGCCGATGTAGCCTTCGACCTCGCCGGGGATCGAATCCAGCCGGGCGGCGTAATCCTGGTACATGAGGCCCGCGAAGACACCGGTCGCGCTGCCACGCAGAGTGGCCGGGTCGATCCCCGCGTGCTCGCACGCCTCCCAGGCGATCTCCAGCAGGATCCGCTGCTGCGGGTCCATCGCGAGCGCCTCACGCGGGGAGATGCCGAAGAACGCCGGGTCGAACCCGGCCGCGTCGTCGAGGAAACCGCCACCGCGGGCGTAGTACTTGCCGACGCTGCCCGGGTCCGGGTCGTAGAGCTCGGCCGGGTCCCAGCCGCGGTCGGCGGGGAAGTCCCCGATCACGTCCCGTTCGCCGAGCACCAGCTCCCACAGCCGCTCCGGCGACGTGGCGCCCCCGGGATACCGGCAGGCCATCCCGACGATCGCGATCGGCTCGTTCGCCCGGGCCTCCGCTTCGCGCAGCCGTTGGCGCGTCTGGGAAAGATCGGCCGTGACCAGCTTCAGGTAGTCGCGGAGCTTCTGCTCGTTCTGCATCAGGCGTTTACCTCGTCATCGGCGACACGACAGGGTGGGTCACCTCTAGCTTGCTGACGAGAGCGGGGCGTCCCCACCCCTATCGCCCCCTCACGACCCCCGGGCCGTCGTCCTCGCCGAGGTCGGGAACGTGGCTTTCGTGACGCCTTGCAGCCGGCGCTTTCCGGCCTGGGCGACGTGCCGAACTCCCCGCACTCACCACCCGCCGCCCGAGGACACCCCCTCGCCCGGTGGCGGTGTTGCGAAAGCCACTTTCGCAACGTTGAAGGTTGCGAAAGTGGCTTTCGCAACACCGGGGCCGGGACGGCCGCTGAGTCACGGGACGCGAGACGACACCCCCGGGGCCCGGGTGGCAAGTCCACGAGACCCAACCGAGGCTCAGCTACCCACCGCAAGCAAACGCCTGGCCCGGAGATGTTGCGAAAGCCACTTTCGCAACGTTGAACGTTGCGAAAGTGGCTTTCGCGTCACCGGCACCAGAGCGAGCAGGGCGGCAGGGCGGCGGGCGGCGGAAGGCGCCGGGTCACCCCAGCCCGAGCTCCTGGTCGATCATCGCGAACAGCTCGTCGTCCGACCCACCACCGCGGACGGTGGCCGCGAGGGCCAGCAGCCGGTCGGCGATCGCCGACTGCTCGCCGTCGTCGAGGACGGCGCCGGTGAGCACGGCTTCGAGACGCGACAGTTCGTCGGTCACCGGGTCGACGGCGGGTTCCGCGTCGCCGAGCGGCAGCCGTTCGGCGAGCAGGCCCGCCACGGCGGCCACCGTCGGGTAGTCGAAGACGGTCGTCGCCGGCAGGCTCAGCCCCGTCAGCCGGTTGAGCCGGTTGCGCAGTTCGAGCGCGGTCAGCGAGTCGAACCCGAGGTCCAGGAAGCCGCGTTCCACCGCGACCCGATGCGCCGCCGGGATCGCCAGCACGGCCGCGACCTGGCCGCGCACCAGGTCCACCAGCGCCTTGCGCCGGTCGGTGGCCGCCAGCGGGGCGAGCCGCCGGAGCAGGGCGTCCACCTCCGACGCGGCATCGGCCGCCCGGGCGGTGCCACGGCGGGCGGGCAGCCGGACGAGGTCGCGCAGGACGGCGGGGTCACCGTGCTCGATCAGCCTCGACCGCAGTTTGCCGAGGTCGAAGCGCACCGGGACGAGGGCCGCCTCGGGCCGTCCGAGTGCCGCGTCGAACAGGGCCAGCCCGGTTTCCGACGGCATCGCGGCGATACCGGACCTGGCCATCCGCGCGACGTCGGTTTCGCCGAGCCGCCCGGTCAGTTCGCTGCGCCGCTCCCAGAAACCCCACGCGAGCGACGTCGCGGCGAGTCCTTCGGCGCGGCGGGCCGAGGCCAGCGCGTCGAGGAACACGTTGGCGGCCGCGTAGTTCGCCTGGCCGGGGCCGCTGATCGCACCCGCGGCCGAGGAGAACAGGACGAACGCCGCCAGCCCCGCCCCCCTCGTCAGTTCGTGCAGGACGAGCGCCGCGTCGACCTTCGGCCGGAACACGGTGTCCAGCCGCTTGGGGTCCAAGGAACCGAGCACACCGTCGTCGAGCACACCGGCGGCGTGCACCACCCCGGTGAGCGGGTGCCGTGCGAGCAGCGAGCGGACGGCGTCCTCGTCGGCGGCGTCGCAGGTCTCGATCGTCACGTCGGCGCCCAGCGCGGCGAGTTCGTCGCGCAGCTCCGCCGCCCCGTCGGCTTCGAGGCCGCGGCGGCTGGTCAGCACCAGTTTCCGGACCTCGTGCCGGGTGACCAGGTGCCGCGCCACCAGTGCGCCGAGCGTCCCGGTGCCACCGGTGACCAGAACGGCCTTGTCCGGGTCGAATCCGCCGAACCCGGTTTCCGCCGGTTCCACGGCGTGCATCCGCCGGGTGAGGAGCCGGCCCCCGCGCAGCGCCAGTTCCGGCTCACCGGCCGGAATCCCTTGCCAGGGAACGTCTTGATCGTCGACGTCCAGCAGGACGAACCGCCCGGGGTGCTCGGCCTCGGCGGCACGGACGAGGCCCCACACCGGCGCGTGGGCGAGATCGGTCACCGGACCGTCGACGGCGACCGCGCCCGAGGTCACGATCACCAGCCGTGTCGCGTCGAGTCGGCTCTCGGCAAGCCAGGTCTGCACCAGGGCGAGGGCTTCCGCGCCGGTGTCGCGGGCCGCTTCCGCGAGTCCACCGTGGACTTTGCCGGTCATGAGCGCGAACACGGTGTCCACGCCGGAATCGAGCACCTCGTCCACGGAGGACACGGAGGACCCGGCTTCGAGCACGGCGTACGTGCCATTCCCGGTTTCGTTCTCACCGAAAGGAACCCAGTCGACCCGGTACAGCGGATCCCGGGTGGGGCCTTCCTCCGTCAGCGTGCGCAGGGTCAGTTCGGCGACGGTCAGCACCGGCGCCCCGGTGCCGTCGGCGGCGGCCAGTGCCAGCCGCCCGTCCTCACCGGGGGTGATCCGCACCCGCAGGCTCCGCGCGCCGGCGGCGTGGACGGTCACCCCGGACCACGCGAACGGCACCCGCACCTCGCCGGTCCCGCCGTCGGCCCCAAGCACGTGCAACGCGGTGTCGAACAACGCCGGATGCAGGGTGAAGCCGGTGTCCGCGACGTCTTCGGCGAGCGTCACCTCGGCGTACAGCACGTCGGCGTCCCGCCAGGCGGCCGTCACTCCCCGGAACGCCGGACCGTATTCGTAGCCCTCACCGGCCAACCGGTCGTAGAGGTCTTCGACGTCCAGGGCTTCCGCACCACTCGGCGGCCACACCGTCAGGTCCGCTCCGGCCTCGGAACCGGCGCCGAGCAGGCCGCTCGCGTGCAGTGTCCACTCACCCTCGTCCCGGCGCGAGTGGATGGTCACCGGACGACGTCCGGTTTCGTCCTCCTCGCCCGTGTTCATCTGGAGCTGCACCTGCTCGCGCGGCCCGAGGACGAGTGGTGCGGCCAAGGCCAGTTCCTCGACACCGCCGCGGCCGGCTTCGTCACCGGCACGCGAAGCCAGTTCGACGAACGCCGTCCCCGGCAGGTAGACGGTGCCGCGCACCGCGTGGTCCGCCAGCCAAGGATGGGTCCGCAGCGAAAGGCGTCCGGTGAACACCGACCCGTCGGAGTCCGCGAGCGGCACCAGCGCGCCCAGCAGCGGATGCCCGGTGGAGCCGAGCCCCGCCGCACCGGCGTCACCGGGCGTCCCGTCGTTCTCCAGCCAGTAGTGCCGGTGCTCGAACGGGTAGACCGGGAGGTCCACCGCGAGCGTGTCCGCCGGGAAGACCCGTGACCAGTCGACTTCGGCGCCCTGGGCGAACGCCTCCCCCGCGGAGGTGAGGAACCGGTCCCAGCCACCGTCGTCGCGCCGCAGCGTGCCGATCGCGCCCGCGTCGACGCCTTCGGTTTCGGCGGTCTCCTGGACGCTCATGGTGAGCACCGGATGCGGGCTCTGTTCCACGACCACCCGGTGGCCTTCGGCGAGCAGACGCCGCACGGCCGTGTCGAACTGGACGGTCTGGCGGAGGTTGCGGTGCCAGTAGGCGGCATCCATCCCCGAGGTGTCCAGCCACTCCCCGGTCACCGTCGAGAACAACGGCACCGACGACGACACCGGCTCGATCGGCGCCAGCAAGTCCAGCAGCTCGTCCCGCAGACCATCGACCTGGGCCGAATGCGACGCGTAATCCACCGCGATCCGCCGGACCCTGACCCCGTCCGTCTCACACGAAGCGATTAACTCGTCGAGGGCTTCCGGCTCACCCGAGACGACCACCGACGTCGGACCGTTGACCGCGGCCACCGAGATCCGATCGTCCCACGCGGAAAGGCGCTCCTGGACGGCCTCCGCGCCCAGCGCCACGGACACCATCCCGCCCTTGCCCGCCAACGTCCGCGCGATCACCCGCGACCGCAACGCCACCACCCGGGCGGCGTCCTCGAGCGACAACGCACCGGCGACACAAGCCGCGGCGATCTCCCCTTGCGAATGCCCCACCACCGCATCCGGCTCCACACCCAGAGAACGCCACAACACGGCCAACGACACCATCACCGCGAACAACACCGGCTGAACCACATCGACCCGCGCCAACAACACCTCATCAGCGAGCGCTTCCCGCAACGACCACTCGACAAAAGGCGACAACGCACGCTCACAGTCCAGCAGGGACCGAGCGAACACGGGCGACGACTCAGCAAGCTCACGAGCCATCCCCACCCACTGCGAACCCTGACCAGGGAACACGAAGACCACACCGGCGGACGATCGTCCGGCACCACCGTCGACGTCGGCGAGGGCCGCCACCAGTTCGTCTCTCGTCGCGCCCGCGACCACCGCCCGGTACTCGAACGTCGCCCGGGTCCGCGCCAGCGAGGCGCCGATGTCCACAAGAGACAGTTCCGGCCGTGTCCGTACGAAGTCGGCCAGCCGTCCGGCCTGCGCCCGCACCGCGTCGGCCGACCTCGCCGACAGCACCCACGGCACCACACCGGTCTCCGGCGACGGTTCCGGTCCAGGCGACGGCGGCGCCTGCTCCAGGATCACGTGCGCGTTCGTCCCGCTGATCCCGAACGAAGACACACCCGCCCGCCTCGGCCGGTCCACCTCCGGCCAAGGGCGGGATTCGGTCAGCAGCTCCACCGCACCCGACGACCACTCGACCTGCCGCGACGGCGCGTCGACGTGCAGGGTCTTGGGCAGGACACCGTTCCGCAGCGCCATCACCATCTTGATCACGCCGCCGACCCCGGCCGCCGCCATCGCGTGCCCGATATTGGACTTCAGCGAACCGAGCCACAAAGGACGGTCACGCTCGCGGCCGTAGGTGGCCAGCAACGCCTGCGCCTCGATCGGGTCGCCGAGGGTCGTTCCGGTCCCGTGTCCCTCCACCGCGTCGACGTCCGCCGTGCCGAGGCGCGCGTCGGCCAGCGCGGCACGGATCACCCGTTCCTGGGACGGGCCGTTCGGCGCGGTCAGCCCGTTCGACGCACCGTCCTGGTTCACCGCCGTTCCCCGGACCACCGCGAGCACCCGGTGCCCGTTCGCGATGGCGTCCGAAAGCCGCTCCACCACGAGCACACCGACACCCTCCGCCCAGCCCGTGCCGTCCGCCGCGTCCGCGAAGGCCTTGCACCGGCCGTCCGCCGCGAGTCCGCGCTGCCGCGAAAAGTCGGTGAAGGAGACCGGCGTCGCCATGACCGAGGATCCACCTGCCAGCGCCATCGTGCATTCCCCGCGCCGCAGCGACTGCACCGCGAGATGCAGTGCCATCAGCGAGGACGAGCACGCGGTGTCGACACTGACGGCGGGGCCCTCCAGCCCGAGCGCGTAGGCCACGCGACCGGACGCGACGCTGGTGAAGCCGCCATTGCCGAGGAACGGCTGAACGTCCTCCGGCGGCGACGGCACGCTGGTCGTGTAGTCGTTGTAGATCACGCCCATGAACACCCCGGTCGCCGAACCGGCGAGCGACGAGGGATCCAAGGAAGCCCGTTCCAAGGCTTCCCAAGAGGTTTCGAGCACGAGACGCTGCTGCGGGTCCATCGCGACGGCTTCCCGGGGCGAGATCCCGAAGAACGCCGGATCGAACTCCCCGGCACTGTCCAGGAAGCCACCCTCGCGGACGTAACTCGTCCCCGCCCGGTCCGGATCCGGATCGAACAGACCGTCGAGGTCCCAGCCACGGTCGCGCGGGAACGGCGACATCCCGTCGACGCCGTCCGCGACCATCCGCCACAGGTCTTCCGGCGAGGCCACCCCACCGGGGTACCGGCAGGCCATCCCGACGATCGCGATCGGCTCGTGCTCGCCGGTGGTGGCGGCCGCGGCCCGCTCCGCCACCGGCGTCTCGCCCACCACCTCGGTGAGCAGGTGCCTGGCCAGCGCCCGCGGTGTCGGATGGTCGAAGATGAGCGTGGCAGGCAACCTCAGCCCGGTCGCCGCCTGCAGCCGGTTCCGCAGTTCGACCGCGGTCAGGGAGTCGAAACCGAGTTCCTTGAACGCCGCCGAAACCCCGACGTCACCACCGGCACCGTGGCCGAGGACCACCGCGGCCTGGCGCCGCACCTCTTCGAGGGCGGAACGCTCGCGTTCGGCGGGGGCCAGCGCCCGGACCCGATCCGCCCAGGACCGGTCGCCGGAGACGGCGGCGGCCCGGCGGCGAACCGGGCCCACGAGCCCTCGCAGCACCGGGTTCACCGAACCGGCCGCACGCACCTTGGCCAGATCGAGATCCAGCGCGGTGAGCGCCGGCCACGGCGAAACCCTCGCTTCGTCGAACAACCGCAGCCCCAGGTCGACCGACAGCGGGTTCTCGCCCGCGCGCCGGATCCGGTCGACGTCGGCGTCGGAGAGGTGCGCGGTCATGCCGGTGCGCTGTGCCCAGAACCCCCAGGCGATCGAGGTCGCGGGCAGGCCCTCCGCCCGGCGCGCTTCCATCACCGCGTCGACGAAGGTGTTGGCCGCCGCGTAACCGCTCTGCCCAGGCGCGCCCAGCGTCGCCGCGGCGGACGAAAACGCCACGAACATCGCCAGATCGGTGTCACGCGTGAGCTCGTGCAGATTGAGCAGCCCGTCCACCTTGGGCCGCAACACCTCGGCGAGCCGTTCCGGTGACAGCGAGCCGATCAGCCCGTCGTCCAGGACACCCGCCGCGTGCACCACTCCGGTCAGCTTCGGGATGCCACTCAGTATTTCCGCAACAGCGGCCCGATCGGCGACGTCACAAGCCACCACCGACACCGAAACCCCACTGGCACGCAGTTCCCCGGCGAAGTCGGGCTCCCCACCACGACGACCGGTCAGCACGAGGCTTTTCACCCCGTGCTCCGCCACCAGATGGCAGGCGACCAGGCCGCCGAGCACCCCGGTCCCGCCGGTCACCAGCACGGTCCCCGCCGGGTCCAGCGCACGGGGAACGGTCAGCACCAGCTTGCCGACATGCCGCGCCCGGCTCATGAACCGGAAGGCCTCCACCCCACGCCGCACATCCCAGGCCAGCACCGGAAGCGGTCGCAACTCGCCGCGCGCGAAGAGATCCACCACCTCGCGCAGGATCTCCTGGGTGCGGCCGAGTTCGAAGTCGGGGAGGTTGTAGGCGGCGTAGCGGACGTCTTCGTGCTGTGCCGCGACCGTGGTCGCGTCACGGATGTCGGTCTTGCCCATCTCCAGGAAATGCCCGCCACGCGGCAGGAGCCGCAGGGACGCGTCGATGAACTCCCCGGCGAGGGAGTTGAGGACGACGTCCACCCCTTCACCCTCGGTCACCGCCAGGAACTCGTCCGCGAACGCCAGATCCCGTGAAGACGCGATGTGGTCGTCGGCGAGCCCCAGCGACCGCAGGACGTCGTGTTTACCCGGGCTCGCCGTCGCGAACACTTCGAGGCCCCACCGCGACGCCAGGCCGATCGCGGCCATCCCGACCCCGCCCGCCCCGGCGTGCACCAGCACCCGCTGCCCCGCCCGCACGTTCGCCAAGTCGGCAAGTCCGTAGAACGCGGTCGTGTAGACAACGGGAATGGACGCCGCCTCGGCGAACGTCCAGCCTTCCGGCGCGGGCACCAGGTTCTCCCGCTCCGTGGTCGCGAACGGGCCGAACGCGCCGGTGAAGACGCCGGTGACGCGATCGCCGACGGCGAGATCGGTGACGCCCGCGCCGAGTTCGGCGACCACCCCGGCGGCCTCGCCGCCCATGGGCTCATCGACCCGCACGACACCGAGAGACGCGACGACGTCCCGGAAGTTCACCCCGGCGGCGCGGACCGCCACCCGGACCTGCCGGGGACCGAGCGGCTCCTCGGGGATCGGCACGAGGGCGAGGTTCTCCAACGTCCCCTCACCGGACACGTCGAGCCGCCAAGGACCTTCGGCAGGCGGAAGCAGGGCATCCTTGGTGGACAGGCGAACCAGGCGGCGGGCGCGGACGGTCTCGCCACGCACGGCGAGTTCGGCTTCCCCGGTGGCCAGTGCCGAGGGCACGGCGTCGCCGAGAACGTCGGTGTCGAGCAGCACGAACCGGTCCGGATTCTCCGACTGCGCCGAGCGGATCAGGCCGATGGCCGTCGCCTGCGCGAGGCCGGTGATCCGCTCACCGGGTTCGGCGGACACCGCGCCGCTGGTGACGAACACCAGTTTCGCGGCCGCGAACCGCTCGTCCGCCAGCCATCGCCGGACGAGGTCGAGTGCCGCCGACGACGTTTCGTGCGGGCCGCGATCCGCAGGCAGCCCGGTGAAGACGTACTCCGGGACGTCCTCGATCTCGGCGAAGGCGGCGTACCGCTTCGCCCCCGGCACGTCGAGGCCGCCCAACGCGGCTGCCGACGGCCACGGCGGCTCCTCCTCCCTCGGCAGCGGCGGCCATTCGACGCGGTAGAGCGGGCCCGTCCGGTCGGCGACAGCCTGCCGGGCCGAGAACGGACGCAGGGTCAACGAGTCCACAGTGGCCACGAGCGCGCCCTGGGTGTCGGTGAGACGCAGCGCGAAACCGCCACCGTGGCGAGAAATCCGCACGCGCAGCACCGAAGCGCCCGACGCGTGCAGGGAGACCCCGCGCCATTCGAAGGGTAGTTCGAGCTGTGCCCTGCCTGCCGCCCCGAGGATGTGCAGTGCGGCGTCGGACAACGCCGGGTGCAGACCGAATCCGGCGGTCTCGGTGTCGTCGGGCAACGCGACCTCGGCGTAGAGGTCGTCACCGAGGCGCCACGCCTTACGCAGGCCTCGGAACGTCGGGCCGTATCCGTAGCCGTCGGAAGCCAGCCGATCGTAGTGCCCGTCGAGGTCGACGCGTTCCGCACCGAGTGGTGGCCAGGTGCCCGGCTCCGGCGACGGCGAGGGGGTCCCGAGGGCGAGCGTGCCGGTCGCGTGGCAGGTCCACGGGCCGTCGTCGTCGCCGAGTCGCGAATGGACGGTCAGGCCCCGCCTGCCGTCCTCGTCCGCGGCGCCCGCCACCACCCGCAGGTCGACGTTTCCCTGTTCGGGGACGACCAGCGGCGCGGCCAGGGTGAGCTCCTCCACCTGCCCGCAGCCGGTCTCGTCCGCGGCGCGGACGGCCAGTTCGACGAACGCGGTCCCCGGCAGGAGTACGTCGCCGAGGACGGTGTGCTCGGTGAGCCACGGCCGGCTCCGCCGGGAGATCCGGCCGGTCAGGACGACGCCTTCGCCGCCGGGCAGGGCGACCACCGCGCCGAGCAGGGGATGGTCCGCCTCCGCCAGTCCCGCTTCGGTGACGTCCCCGGCGGCCGGGGTGCCGTCGAGCCAGAAGTGCCGGTGCCGGAAGGCGTACGTCGGGAGGTCCACCAGGGACGCCTCGGCGGGGAACAGCGTCGACCAGGTCACGTTCGCGCCGCGGGTGAAGGCCTCTCCCGCCGAGGTCAGGAACCGGTCCCAGCCACCGTCGTCGCGGCGCAGCGTCCCGACGGTCGCCGCTTCCGTGTCCGCCACGGTGTCCTGGATGGCGCCGGTCAGCACGGGGTGGGCGCTGACCTCGACGAACAGTCCGTGTCGCGCCGCCAGCGCGGCGGTGGCGGTCTCGAATTCGACGGTCTGGCGGAGGTTGCGGTGCCAGTACGCGGCATCCATCGCCGAGGTGTCCAGCCAGTCGCCGGTCACCGTCGAGAACAGCGGAACCGAGGACGACACCGGCTCGATCGGCGCCAGCAGGTCCAGGAGTTCGTCCCGCAGACCGTCGACCTGGGCCGAATGCGACGCGTAGTCCACCGCGACCCGCCGAACCCTGATCCCATCGGCCTCACAAGTCGTGATCAACTCGTCGAGAGCGCCCGGCTCCCCGGACACCACCACCGACGACGGGCCGTTCACCGCCGCCACCGAGATCCGGTCACCCCAGGTCGCAAGGCGCTCCCGCACGGCGGTCACCGGCTGCGCGACCGAGACCATGCCGCCCTTGCCCGCGAGCGTCCGCGCGATCACCCGCGACCGCAACGCCACCACCCGGGCGGCGTCCTCCAGCGACAACGCACCGGCGACACAAGCCGCGGCGATCTCCCCTTGCGAATGCCCCACCACCGCATCCGGCTCCACACCCAGAGAACGCCACAACACGGCCAACGACACCATCACCGCGAACAACACCGGCTGAACCACATCGACCCGCGCCAACAACACCTCATCAGCGAGCGCGTCCCGCAACGACCACTCGACAAAAGGCGACAACGCACGCTCACAGTCCACCAGGGACCGAGCGAACACCGGCGACGACTCCCCGAGTTCGCGAGCCATCCCCACCCACTGCGAACCCTGACCAGGGAACACGAACACCACACCGGAGCCCGCACGTCCGACGGGCTCGACGGCGGCCAGTGCCGCCAGCAGGGCGTCACGATCTCCGCCGACCACCACGGCACGATGGTCGAAACCCGCCCGCGACCTGACCAGCGAGGCGCCGATGTCCACAAGAGACAGTTCCGGCCGCGCCCGCACGAAGTCGGCCAGCCGCCCGGCCTGCGCCCGCACCGCGTCGGCCGATTTCGCCGAGAGCACCCAGGGCAACACGCCGTCGTCGGCCGTGGGCTCGTACGGTTCCCCCGCGGGCGCCTGCTCCAGGATCACGTGCGCGTTCGTCCCGCTGATCCCGAACGAAGACACACCCGCCCGCCTCGGCCGGTCCACCTCCGGCCAGGGCCGGGCCTCGGTCAGCAGCTCCACCGCACCCGCCGTCCAGTCGACCCGGCCCGTCGGTCCGTCGATGTGCAGGGTCTCCGGGAGGATCCCGTTCCGGAGCGCCATCACCATCTTGATCACGCCGCCGACCCCGGCCGCCGCCATCGAATGCCCGATATTGGACTTCAGCGAGCCCAGCCACAACGGCCGCGGGCGTTCCTGCCCGTAGGTGGCGAGCAACGCCTGCGCCTCGATCGGATCACCCAGCCTGGTGCCGGTCCCGTGGGCTTCCACCGCGTCGACGTCCGCCGGGGCCAGGCTCGCGTCCGCGAGCGCGGTGCGGATGACCCGTTCCTGCGACGGGCCGTTCGGCGCGGTCAGCCCGTTCGACGCACCGTCCTGGTTCACCGCCGAACCCCGGACCACCGCCAGCACCCGGTGCCCGTTCGCGACAGCGTCCGAAAGCCGCTCAACCACGAGCACACCGACACCCTCCGCCCAACCCGTGCCGTCCGCCGCGTCCGCGAAGGCCTTGCACCGGCCGTCGCGCGCCAGACCGCGCTGGCGGGAGAACTCCACGAAGTCGTCCGGGTGCGCCATGATCGTGACACCGCCCGCGAGCGCGAGCGTGCATTCCCCGCGCCGCAGCGACTGCACCGCGAGGTGCAGGGCGACCAGCGAAGACGAGCAGGCCGTGTCGACGCTGACGGCCGGGCCCTCCAGCCCGAACGTGTAGGCGACCCGGCCGGAGACGACGCTGCTGGTACCGCCGTTGCCGAGGAAGGGTTCCAGGTCCTCGGGCACGGTACGGAGCCGGGTGGTGTAGTCGTTGTCGATCACGCCCATGAAGACGCCGGTCGCGGTGCCGCGCAGGGTGGCGGGGTCCAGCGAGGCCCGTTCCAGGGCCTCCCAAGAGGTTTCGAGCACGAGCCGTTGCTGCGGGTCCATCGCGACGGCTTCCCGGGGCGAGATCCCGAAGAACGCCGGATCGAACTCCCCGGCGGCGTCGAGGAAGCCACCCTCGCGGACGTAGGTCGTCCCGGCCCGGTCCGGGTCCGGGTCGAACAGGCCGTCGGCGTCCCAGCCACGATCCCGGGGGAACGGCGTCATCGCGTCGACGCCGTCGGCCACCAGCCGCCAGAGCTCTTCGGGCGAGGTCACCCCGCCCGGGTAGCGGCAGGCCATCCCGACGATCGCGATCGGCTCGCTCGCCGCCGCGATGAGCTTCCGGTTCTGCAGCCTGAGCCGTTCGGTCTCCTTCAGCGACGTGCGCAGTGCGTCGACAAGGCGGTCGTCGGTCATCGTGTGCTCCACATCAGGATCGTCAGGCTGTTCAGTGCTGTTCTTCGCCGCTCATCGCCAGCGCGATGAGGCTGTCCGCGTCGAGTTCGTCGAGACCACCGGCCTCGGCCGGTGCCGGGACGGCGAGCCCGGTCAACGCCAGCAACGTGTCCAGCACCCCGGTCTCGGCGAAGCGGGACAGCGGGATCTTCGCCAGTGCCGCCCGCAGTTCGGCCTCGGCCGGATCGGCGTCCGGCGCTTCCGGCGCCAGTTCGGTGACGAGCTGTTTCGCCAGCGCCAGCGGGTTCGGGTGGTTGAACACCACGGTGGCGGGCAGCCGCAGACCGGTGAGCCCTTGCAGCCGGTTCCGCAGTTCCACCGCGGTGAGCGAGTCGAAACCGAGGTCCTTGAAGGCCGTCGCCGTGCCGATGTCGCCCGCGCCGCCGTGCCCGAGCACCTGCGCGGCCTGGCGCTGGATCTCCTCCACGACGAACCGTTCCCGTTCCACCGCGCCGAGTCCGGCGAGCCGTTCGGCCCACGACCGTTCCGCGGCCACCGAAGCCGCGGCCTGCCGCCGGGCCGGGCCCGCCACCGCGCGCAACACCGGCGGCACGGAGCCGGCCGAGCGGACCTTCGCCAGGTCCAGGCCGAGCGCGGTGACCGACGGCCAGGGCGAGGTCACCGCCTGGTCGAACAACCGCAGCGCGTGCTCGGTGGCCAGCGGTATCTCGCCGGACCGGACCAGCCGCTCGACGTCGGCGTCGGACAGCTGCGCCGTCATGCCGGTGCGCTGTGCCCACAGCCCCCAGGCGATCGAGGTCGCGGGCAGCCCCTCCGCCCGGCGCGCTTCCATCACCGCGTCCACGAACGTGTTCGCCGCCGCGTAACCACTCTGCCCGGCCGCGCCCAGCGTCGCCGCGGCGGACGAAAACGCCACGAACATCGCCAGATCGACGCCACGCGTGAGCTCGTGCAGATTGAGCAGCCCGTCCACCTTCGGCCGCAACACCTCGGCGAGCCGTTCCGGTGACAACGACTCGATCAGCCCGTCGTCCAGGACACCCGCCGCGTGCACCACCCCGGTCAGCTTCGGGATGGTGCCCAGCACCTCGGCGACCGACGCCCGATCAGCGACGTCACAAGCCACCACTGACACCGAAACCCCACTGGCACGCAGTTCCTCGGCGAACACGGGCTCCACACCACGACGACCGGTCAGCACCAGGCTCCGGATCTTGTGCTCCGCCACCAGATGCCGGGCCACGACACCGCCGAGCCCGCCCGTTCCACCGGTCACCAGCACGGTCCCCGCCTGATCCAGCGCACGGGGGATCGTCAGCACCAGCTTCCCGACATGCCGCGCCCGGCTCATGAACCGGAAGGCCTCCACCCCACGCCGCACATCCCAGGCCAGCACGGGCGGTGGCGGCAGCAAGCCGCCACCGAGCTGATCGGTGATCTCCAGCAGCAGCTTCTGGATCCGCGCGGGTCCGGCGTCGATCAGATCGAACGCGCGATACCGCACACCGGGGTGGCGTGCCCCGATGTCGTCCGCGTCACGGATGTCGGTCTTGCCCATCTCCAGGAACTGCCCGCCGCGGGGCAGCAGCCGCAGGGACGCGTCCACGAACTCCCCGGTCAGCGAGTTGAGGACGACGTCGACACCCTCGCCACCGGTCACTTCGAGGAACTTGTCCGCGAACTCCAGATCCCGTGAAGACGCGATGTGATCGTCGGCCAGCCCCAGCGAGCGCAAGGTCTCGTGCTTGCCAGGACTGGCCGTGGCGAACACTTCGAGGCCCCGGCGCGACGCCAGCCCGATCGCGGCCATCCCGACCCCGCCGGCCCCGGCGTGCACCAGCACCCGCTGCCCCGCCCGGACACCGGCGAGGTCGTCCCAGGCGAACAGGGCGGTCGAGTAGACCAGCGGGACCGCCGCGGCGGCCGGGAAATCCCAGCCGGCGGGCACCGGGACGAGATGGTCGCGCGGTGCCGCGGCCCTCGGCCCGAAACCACCGCTCACCAGGCCCAGCACCCGGTCGCCGGGGGCCAGGTCCGCCACGTCCGCGCCGACCTCGACGACCACGCCCGCCGCTTCGTAGCCCAGGACGTCCGCGGTGGCGGCCATGCCCAGCAACGAGACGACGTCGCGGAAGTTCATGCCCGCCGCCCGGACGGCGATCCGCACGTGGTCCGGCGGGAGCGGTACCTCGTCGACGGGGACCAGGCTCAGGTTCTCCAGCGTGCCGCGCACCGGCGCGTCGAGCCGCCAGGACGTCCCGGCGGGCGGTTCGAGCGGGCCGGAGCCGGTCCGCAGGAGCCTGCGCGCCGAAGCCTTCCCTTCGCGCAGCAGCAGTTCCGGCTCGCCGAACGCGGTGAGGACCGGCAAGAGTGCCCGGCTCTCCTCCGTGTCGTCGACGTCCACCAGCAGGAACTGGTCCGGGTTCTCCGCCTGTGCCGAACGCACCAGCCCCCAGAGCGGTGCGTGGACGACGTCGGTGACCGGCCCGACCGCACCGGAGGTCACGAACACCAGCCTGGACGTGGCGGAATGCTCTTCGGCGAGCCATCGTCGAATCCGTCCCAGCGCGCGGGCCAGCGCGTCATGCACAGCCTCGGCGTCCTTTGTGGACGTGGCCGGGAAGGTGACGAACTCCAGATCCGGAGCCTCGTCGAGGACCGGGGCGGGCAGTTCGGTCCAGTCGATCCGGTACAGCGGGTCGACGGCCTTCTTCTCCACCGTGGACGGATCCATCGCGCGGGAGACCAGTTCCTCCACCGAAGCCACCGGCTCGCCGGTCTCGTCGGCGAGGTCGATCGCCACGGCGCCGTCGCCGGCGGGCGTGATCCGCACCCGCAGGACCGACGCGCCCGTCCGGTGGATCTCGACGCCTCGCCAGGAGAACGGGAGCGCGACCACGCCGCTGTCCTCAGTGAGGACGCTCGCGTGCAGTGCCGCGTCGAACAACGCCGGGTGCACGCCGAACCCCGCGGCGTCGGTTCCGCCGGGCAGCGCGACCTCCGCGTAGACCTCGGGACCGCGGCGCCAGGCCGCACGCAACCCCTGGAAGACGGGACCATAGCCGTAACCGGCGTCGGCGAGCCGCGGGTAGAAGTCCGTGACGTCGACCGGTTCGGCGTCCGCGGGGGGCCAGGTCGGCCCCGCCGCACGTGTCACCGCCCCGCCGGGTGTGAGGACCCCGACGGCGTGGCGGGTCCAGGTGTCGTCCCGGTCTCCCCGCGAGTAGGCCGAGACGGCGCGGGCGCCGGACTCGTCGGCCGTCCGGACGACGACGCGGAGCGAGACACCACCCTGGTCCGGCACCGCCAGCGGCGCGGTGAGGGTGAGGTCGTCGATCCGGTTACAGCCCGCTTCGTCACCGGCGCGGGTGACCAGGTCGATCCAGGCCGTCCCCGGGAACAGCACCGTGTCCAGCATCGTGTGGTCGGCGAGCCACGGCCGGGTCCGCCGGGAGATCCGCCCGGTGAGCACGACCTCGCCGGATTCCGGCACGGTGAGGACAGCGCCGAGCAACGGGTGCCCGGCGTCGCCGAGTCCCGCGGCGGCCACGTCCCCCACCGGCCCGCGGCCGTCGAGCCAGAAGTGCTTGCGCTGGAAGGCATACGTCGGAAGGTCCACGGTGGACGCCTCCGGGAAGACGGCGGCCCAGTCGAGCTTGACCCCGCGTGTGTGCAGCCGCCCGAGCGCCGTCGTGAACGCGGCGACCTCCGGCCGGTCGGCCTTGACCGCCGGGACGAACTCGGCCTGGTCCGCACACGCCGGGCCGAGTCCGGAGAGCACCGCGTCCGGGCCGAGTTCGAGGAAGGTCGACACCCCGAGCCCGGCCAGCCGCTCGACCCCGGCGGAGAACCGGACGGGTTCGCGGACGTGGCGCACCCAGTACTCCGGCGAGGTGATCTCCTCGGTGGTGAGCACCTGCCCGGTGACGTCGGAGACGATCGGGATCCGCGGTGCCGAATAGGACACGATCCTGGCCACCCAGCGGAATTCGGCCAGCATCGGCTCCATCCGGGCCGAATGGAAGGCGTGGCTGACGGTGAGCCGCCGGACGCGCCTGCCGCGTTCCCGCCAGGTCCGCACCAGGTCGAGCACCGGGGCCTCGTCACCCGAGACGACCACCGATCCCGGGCCGTTGAGCGCGGCGAGCGAGACCCGGTCGGTGAGGAACGGGACGATCTCCGCTTCGGTCGCCCCGATCGCGGCCATCGCCCCGCCCTCGGGCAGCGCCTGCATCAGGCGGCCGCGGTAGGCGACCAGCAACGCCGCGTCGGACAGCGAGAACACGCCGGCGACATGCGCGGCCGCCAGTTCGCCGATCGAGTGGCCCAGCAGGAAGTCCGGCCGGACACCCAGTGCCTCGGTCAGCCGGAACACCGCGACCTCGAAGGCGAACAGGGCGGGCTGCGTGTACTCGGTGCGATCGAGCAGCGCCGCGTCGTCGCCGAAGACGAGTGCACGCAGGGGCCGGTCGAGGAACGCGTTCAGTGCCGCGCACGCGTCGTCGAAAGCCTGCTTGAACACCGGGAAGCGCCGGTAGAGTTCGCGCCCCATGCCGAGCCGCTGGCTGCCCTGCCCGGTGAACATCACCGCGAGCCCGCCTTCGGCCGGGATGCCGGTCACGACGCCCGGAGCCGAGCCCCGCTCCGCGAATTCGCGCAAGGCGGTCACCAGGGAGTCCCGGTCCCCGGCCACGGCCACCGCGCGTTCGGGCAGCCACGCCCTCGTCGTCGCGAGCGAGTAGGCGACATCGACCGGCCGCGCTTCCGTTGGCCCTTCCAGGAAATCGGCCAGCTTGCCCGCCTGCGCGCGCAATCCGGCGGGGCCGGTGGCCGAGAGGGGGTAAGGCACCGGCCCGGCAGAGTCCACTGCGGACGCCTCGCGTGCTTCGGCGGTGAAACCCTCGATGACGACGTGGGCGTTGGTGCCGCTCACCCCGAACGACGAAACGGCCGCACGACGGGGCCGGTCCGTTTCCGGCCAGGGGACGGCTTCGGTCAGCAGCCGGACGTCGCCGGCCGACCAGTCGACGTGCGGGGTGGGTTCGCTGACGTGCAGTGTCTTCGGGAGCAGGCCGTGTCCCAGCGCCAGCACCATCTTGATCACACCGGTCACCCCGGCCGCGGCCTGGGTGTGCCCGACGTTCGACTTGGCCGAACCGAGCCACAGTGGACGGTCGCGGTCCCGGCCGTAGGTGGCCAGCAGTGCCCGCGCCTCGATCGGGTCGCCGAGTTTCGTCCCCGTTCCGTGCGCTTCCACCGCGTCGACGTCGGCGGTGGTCAGCCCCGAGTCGGCCACGGCGCTCCGGATGACGCGGCGCTGCGCGGAACCACTGGGCGCGGTGAGGCCGTTCGAGGCCCCGTCGGAGTTGACCGCCGAACCCCGCACCACGGCCAGGACGCGGTGCCCGTTGGCGAGCGCGTCCGAAAGCCGCTCGACGACCAGCATGCCGACACCCTCGGACCAGCCCGTTCCGTCGGCGTCGGCGGAGAACGCCCGGCAGCGGCCGTCGGCGGAAAGCCCGCGCTGCCGGGAAAAGGACAGGAAACCACCGGGACCGGACATCACGGCGGCGCCGCCTGCCAGCGCGAGGTCGCATTCACCGCGGCGCAGGGATTGCGCGGCCAGATGCAAGGCCACCAGCGAAGACGAGCACGCGGTGTCCACGGTGATCGCCGGTCCCTCGAGACCGAGGGTGTAGGCGATCCGCCCGGACGCGACACTCGCGGCGGTCCCGGTCAGCAGATGGCCTTCGAGCCCCGCGCCGACATGCTGCAGCCCGGGGCCGTATTCCTGGTTCTCCACGCCGGTGAACACGCCGACCGGGGTCCCGCGCAGTCCGTCCGGGCCGATGCCCGCCCGTTCGAGCCCTTCCCACGCGACTTCGAGCAGCAATCGCTGCTGCGGATCGGTCGCCGTCGCCTCACGCGGCGAAACACCGAAGAACTCGGCGTCGAATTCCCCGGCGTCGTGCAGGAAGCCGCCGCGCCGGGTGTAGGTCCGGCCCGGCGTCGCGGGATCCGGGTCGTACAGGGCGTCGACGTCCCAGCCCCGGTTGTCCGGGAAGTCCGAGACGACCTCGCCCCCGTCGGTCAGCAGCCGCCAGAACTGCTCGGGTGAGGTGATGCCGCCGGGCAGCCGGCAGGCCATCCCGACGATGGCGATCGGCCCGGCCGGGTCCGCGCCACCGGTGACCTCGGTCCCCTCGGCGGGCTGCTCGCCGGAGAACTGGAGATACAGTTCCTCGGCGAGCGCACGCGGGGTGCGGTGGTCGAACACCACCGTCACCGGCAGTTCGAGACCGGTCGCCGCGGTCAGCCGCCGATGCAGGTCCACCGCGGCGAGGGAGCCCATCCCCAGGTCGGCGAAGGCGCTCGCGGGGTCCACCGACTCCACGTCCAGCACTTCCGCGGTATGCCCGCACACCAGGCGCCGCAGGATGTGCCGCACCTCGAATTCCGGTGCCCGGTCGAGTTCGTCACGCACTGGTGCCCCTTTCGTGCCATCGCATCCCGGGACGCTTGGTGGTTGCCATCGGGAGTCCTTCGGGGGTATTCGGCGGATCCAGGTTTCCGCTGGGCGTGCGGCCGCGAGGTCCTTGTACCGGTGTTGTACCCGGGCCTTGCGGCCGTGCGTCCAGCGGGAAGCTGAGCCGTCGAGACCCCGGAGGACTTCCGATGGTGACCACTTAGCCCGCGACCGGGGCCGTGAGCCCGCCGACGACGCCCTTGGGGTCGAAGCCGGTCACGGTGAAGTTCCGTTTGGTGCGGTCCAGCCGCCGGAAGAGCGCGTCCGGGCCGGTGAAGACGAGCCGATCCACCCCGAGACGGCGCAGTGTCGCGACCACCGACGGCCAGTCGATGGGCCGGTCGAAGGTGTCCAGCAGCATCGTGCGCATGGCCTCGGCCGAGTCGACGACGGCACCGGTGGAATCGGCGATCACCGGGAGCCGCGGTGCCGCGATCGGGTACCGGTCGAGCACGTCGCGGGCGGCCAGCTCGCGCAGGGCGGTGAACGAGCGCGCGTGCACCGGCGGCCGGATGGTGGCCAGCGAGTAGCCGCCCGCCGCGCGGACGCCTTCGGTGAACTCCGCCAGCATCGGTTCGCGCAAGGACACCATGAAGAAGTCGTCGTCGAGGAATCCCGAATACTCGCCGCGGTCCGCGAGCCCTTCGAGCAGTCCGTCCACAGTGGACCTTTCGACGCGGACCACGGTATGGGTGACGACGTCGGCGAAGCGCGTGCGGAAGAACTCGGTCTCGCAGCGGGCCAGTTCGGCGGTCATGCGCACGCCGTCGGCGAAACCCAGCGCGCCGGTGAAGACCGACGCGGCCCGCTGCCCGAAACTCGGCGCGACGCAGAACTCCGGACGCAGCCCGTGTTCCCCCACCGCCCGGTCGGCCAGTGCGAGCGAGTTCACCAGGAAGGCCACCTGGGTGTACTCGGAATAGGCGTCTTCGCTGCCGTAGAAGGCTTCCAGGAGGTCGTAGCCGAGTACTTCGTCCGCCTCGGCGAGCCGTGCGCGCACGTAGGGGTCGAGGACCATGAACCGTCCGACGGAGGCGAAATCCGAGGGTCCCATCCCGGGGAAGACGATCGCGGTCATCCCTGCTCCGCCAGCTCGGCGAGTTTCTTCTTGTCGGTCTTGCCGTTGCGGGTCAAGGGGAAACTGTCGAGCACGTGCACCCGGTTGGGCTGTTCGTACACCGGGAGGGCGACGGTGAGCAGGTCGCGCCAGTACCGGGGTTCACGGCGCTGGTCGTCGGCGACGAAGAAGATCAGCTGCGCGCCACCGCGTTCGTCGGGCCTGCTGACGATCTTGACCGAACAGCCCAGCTCCTCGGCCTTCCGCTCCACCGCTTCCGGGTAGATGGTGTAGCCCATCCGGTTCACGGCCAGTTTCCGGCCGAGGACGGAGACGTTGCCGTGCTCGTCGATCCGGCCGAGGTCACCGGTGCGGTACCAGCCGTCCGGGAAGGGGATCAGCGAACCGTCCTCGGCGATGGTGCCGGTCATCGCGTCGGGACTGTCCGCCTCGATCTCCCCGACCTCGCCCACCGCGGCGAGCGGGACCGAGCCCTCGCCGACGATCCGCAGCGAGACCCCGGGCAACGGCAGTCCACAATGGACCGGATTGCCTGGCGAGGCGAAGGCGACGTTGCCGAGTTCCGTGCTGCCGTAGCTGTCGAGCAACGGCCTGCCGAACTCGGCGACGTAACGGTCGGAGAGGCCCTTCTCCAGCGAAGCCGCGCCGGCGCAGGTCATCCTCGCCCGCTCGACGCACTGCCGCAGCTCGGGCCGCCCGGCGCCGAGGCGCAGGATGCTGTGGTAGGTCGCCGGGGTCGCCTCGACGACGGTGGTCCCGCAGATCGCGCCGAACCGCAGGGCACGGTCGAGGCGGCGGTACGGCGCGACGACGAGCGAGCAGCGGAGGACGAACGCCGCCAGCAGCATCGAAAACCCGTACTGGTGGGCGAACGGCAGCAGCGGGAGGATGACGTCGTCCTCGCGGTACCCGACGTGGGCCAGATGACGTTCGACGTTGCGGAGGAACCGGCCGCCGGATTTCACCACGCCCTTCGGTGTGCCGGTGGATCCCGACGTCCACAGCACCAGGCCGTCGGGGCGCTCGCCCCAGGTCTCGAACGAGATCGGCCGGTCCTCGACGACCCGGCCCGCCGCCGCCGCGTGGATCTCGTCGAGGAAGACCGCTTCGCCGCCATACGTCGCGTCATCGTCCACAAGGGACAGTTTCGCGCCGGAAAGGCGGCAGATCTCCTCGGTCCGCGACAGCGAGTCACCCTGGTCCACGAGCACGATCGAGGCACCCGCCTCGATCAGTCCCAGCAGGACGGTGACGTAGTGGGCGGAATTGCCCGCCTTGAGCACCACCCGATCCCCCGCGCCGATCCCGAGTTCGCCGAGGACGGCGGCGACCTGCAGTCCCGTCCGCTCGGCCTCGGCCAGCGTCCGCACCGAGTCGGGCGCAAAGATCTTCGCGGTCATGGCTCCCTCTTCGTGGACAGGCGGGTTCGTTCGAGCCGATGCTAAGTACGGCGCCGACGCCCGCTCACCCCCTAACCGCCCCTACCACCCCACACAACCCCGGGGAAATTCCCGGTACTAGGGGCCTTTCCGCGTCCGCTAGGGGTTGAGGGCGTACCCGCGGCGCCGGTACTCCTTGCCTGCAGGAGATTCCTGCCTTTCCGCAGACTGACGGGCTGCACCCTCTCCTCGCGGTACCCGCTTGCGGTGGCTACGACCGGTAAGGACACCCTCGTGACCGAAGCGATTTCCGTTCCCGACACCAGTCCCGCCCGCACCGTCGTCGACCTGGTCCGGCACTGGGCGGCGGAGGACGGCGACCGGCTCGCGGTCGCCTTCGTCGACGACCCCGAACTGCCCGAACCCGCCGTGTCGCTGTCCTATCGCGAACTCGACCGGGCGGCGCGCCGGGTGGCCGTCCTGCTCGGCGCGCGGGTGCGCCCCGGGGATCGGGTGCTCGTGGTGAGCCAGGACGGACCGGATTTCCTCACCGCCTACCTCGGCTGCCTGTACGCCGGCGCCGTGGCCGTCCCCGCCCCCGCGCCGGGCGGCAACCGCTACCAGGCCGAACGGCTGGCCCGGATCCTCTCCGACGCCGAGCCGGCGGCGATGCTGGGCACCACGCGGCTCCTTCCGGGAATGCGGGAACTGACGACGCTCCCCTGCCTGGTGACGGACGGGCCGGAGGTGGCGGACCCCGGTTCCTGGCGGCGGCCGGGGCTCGCCGACGGCACCACCGCGATGATCCAGTACACCTCGGGTTCGACCCGTGACCCGGTGGGTGTGCTGCTGTCCCACGCCAACATCGTCGCGAACGCGGAGGCACTGCTCGCCGACCTCGGACCGGGTACGACCGGCCGGTTCGGCGGCTGGACCCCGCTCTACCACGACATGGGCCTCGCGATCGCGCTGCAGCCGCTGCTGTTCGGCGGGACCACCGTGCTGATGGCGCCGATGACGTTCCTGAAGCGGCCGCACACCTGGCTCCGGCTGATCGACCGCTACCGGCTGGAGATGTCCGCCGGACCGGATTTCGCCTACCGGATGTGCACGGCGAGGATCACCGAAGACCAGCTCGACGGCCTCGACCTGTCGAGCTGGCGCTGGGCCCTCAACGGCGCGGAACCGGTCGATCCGGTCACCCTGCGCGCGTTCGCCGCCCGCTTCGGGCGAGCCGGGCTCGCCGACAGCACGCTGACCCCCGTGTACGGCCTCGCGGAGGCGACGGTCTACGTCAGCGGCGCGGGCAACCATCCCCCGGTGTTCCGGACCGTCGACGCCCGATCGCTGGAGGCGGGCAAGTTCGTGCCCACCGACGACGCGGCCGACGGCTGCGAACTGGCGGGCTGCGGGTGGCCGAAGGCGTTCGACCTCCGCATCGCCGACCGCGCGACCGGGCTCCCGCTCGAAGCGGGCCGCGTCGGGGAGATCCAGCTTCGCGGCGCCAGCGTCGGATCCGGGTACCGGCACCAGGGGCCGGACCGGACCGAGGACGGCTACCTGCGCACCGGCGACCTCGGTGTCCGTCACGAAGGCGAGTTGTACGTCCTCGGCCGGACCGCCGACGCGCTCGACACCGGCGACCGCGTCCTGCTGCCGCAACGGCTCGAAACCGAGATCCGCGCCGAACTCGGGGGCCAGGTGGAGACCGGGGTCGCCGTCCAGGGTGACGGGACGGACATCGTGATCCTGCAAGAGGTCCGCGGTCGCCCGGACCACGCCGAGCTGCGCGCGATCGCGACCGCCATCCGGCGTCGGCTCTGGCTGACCCTGACCGTGCAACCGGTCCGGGTCGTCCTGGTCCGCCGGGGCGCGGTGCTGCGCACCACCAGCAACAAGATCCGCCGGGCGGCGACCCGCGACCTCTTCCTCACCGGACAATTGAACCCGCTCTACAGCGACCGGCGGCCACTGCCCGCCCTGGCGCCGGTCTGACGCCGCCGTAAGGGTCGCTCGCGCGAGAATCCCGGACGGGGCAGGGGTTTTAGGGGGTGTCCCGGCGACGGGCCCCTCCTAGCGTCGAAGTCATGAAACGCATTTTCCGCGGGATGGCGGCACTGGCTGCCTGCACCGCCCTGTTCTCCGGAACACTCGTCACCGGTTCGGCCGTCGCCGCGCCGTCCAGGGAGGGACTGCAGAAGGCACTGGACACCGCCGTCGCCGCCGGTGCGCCCGGCGCGTACGCGGCCGTGATCGACCAGGACGGCAAGTGGTACGGCCGGAGCGGCACCGGCGACGTCGCGAACGGCGGCGCACCGGACCCCCGGGGCCGCTTCCGGGCGGGCAGCCTCACCAAGACCGTGGTCGCCACGGTCGTCCTGCAACTGGCGAGCGAGGGCGAAGTCGGCCTCGACGACCGCATCCAGGACCACCTTCCCGGACTGCTGCCCTACACCGAACCGATCACCGTCCGCCAGCTGCTCCAGCACACCAGCGGGATCCCGGCCACCGACCGGTGGAACAGCCTCCCCGAAATCGACACGACCCGCTGGCGGCACCAGCCGCCGTCGGAGACCATCCGGCTGGGCACCGAAGGCAAGCCGCTGGCCTTCCCGCCGGGCCTGCGCATGGTGTACTCCAACACCAACTACGCCGTGCTCGGCGCGCTCGTCGAGGAGCTCACCGGTGACGAACTGAATTCCGTGCTGCAGCGGCGGGTACTGGACCGGGCGGGGATGCGCGACAGCGCTCTCCCGTACCGCTACCCCCACGTCCACCACGCGGCCGCCCGCGGCTACGAGCGGCTGTACGGTCCCGATGCCCCGCTCACCGACGTCACCGACTACGAGATGTCCCGGTTCTGGGGCTCCGGGAACCTGATCTCCACCACCGATGACCTCAACCGGTTCTATCGCGCGCTGCTCACCGGCCGTCTCGTCCCGGCGGCGCAACTGGCCGAGATGCGCACGACCGTCCCCAGCAGCGTCGGCGGCCTGGACTCGGGTCTCGGCGTGATGCGGCTCCGGCTCCCGCAGGGCTGCGCCGCGCCGGAGGTCTGGGGCTTCAACGGTTCGGTGCCCGGCTACAACACCTGGAGCATGCACACTTCCGACGGTGCCAGGCAGATCACCGTCGGCGTCACCACGAACCTGACGTCCGACGCCGCCCGCTCGGCCGTCTTCCGCGCGATGCTCGCCGAGTTCTGCGGCGCGGCGGCGGCGCGGGTGGAGACGGTGCCCCTGTCGGCCTGACCGCGGCCGGTCTCGTTCGGGTCGCCCGGCGCGGAAGTCCGTGAAGGCCTCCTTCCCTACCTTGAGAGTAGGGAAGGAGGCCTTCACGGACAGCGGGTCGCCTGTCCGCCGTTGGTACCCAAGAAGCTCTTGGCCCTAACGACCCGAAACACTCACGACCCACCCGCGGGCGTGCTCGACCGGGTGTTGCGAAAGCCACTTTCGCAACGTTGAACGTTGCGAAAGTGGCTTTCGCGACACCACCGATCCCGGGGCAAGACCCACCGCGGGCAGGGTCAGGCGCCGCCGATACCCACCCCGGCCCACGAGAGCCCGGCCAGCTCGACGACGTCCCGGTCGAGATGGTTGCGGGTGTCGACGACCACCGGCGTCGTCAGCAGCCCGGCCATCCGCCGCCAGTCGATGGTCCGGAATTCCGGCCATTCGGTGAGCAGCACGAGCGCCCGCGCGTCCTTGGCGATCAGGTACGGGTCGTCGGCGACGAACACCAGGCTGTCCAGGAGGGTGCGTTCGGGGCTGCTCCCCGGATCGCAGGCGAGCAGGCCGGGGTCGTATCCGGCGAGTTCGGCGCCCCGCCGGGCGAGTTCTTCCGCCACCGCCAGTGCCGGGGACGACCGCAGATCGTTCGTGTTCGCCTTGAAGGCGAGGCCGAGCAGGCCGATCCGGACACCGTCCAGCCGGGCATCCGGGGCGAGCCCGCAAGCGACCGCCACCTTGTCCGCGATCCGGCCCGCCTGCCGGGAGTTCGTCCCGATCACCGCCCTGAGCAGCGCGAAGTCGACCCCGGCCGCCCCGGCCACCGCCAGCAGCGCGTGCGTGTCCTTCGGCAGGCAGGACCCGCCCCAGCCCGGCCCCGGCCGGAGGAAGGACGTACCGATCCGCCGGTCGTAACCCATGCCCGCGGCGACGTCGACGATGTTCGCGCCGAGCCGTTCGCACAGTTCGGCGAGCGCGTTGACGTACGAGAGTTTCATGGCGAGGAAGCAGTTCGCCGCGTACTTCACCATCTCCGCGCTCGCGGCGTCGGTGAGCACGACAGGTGCGCCGAGCCCGGCGTAAAGGGCCGCGACACGCTCGGCGGCCGCGGCGTTGCCGGAACCGACCACGATCCGGTCGGGGTTCAGGAAATCCTCGACGGCGCTGCCCTCGCGAAGGAATTCGGGATTGGACACCACCCCGATGTCGTCCCGGTCGAGCAGGTCCGCGATCCGGGCTGCCGTGCCGACCGGGACCGTGGACTTCTCGACCAGGACACATCCGGCGGGCAGCAGTTCCCTGATCTCGGTCACCACGGATTCCACGATCGCGAGGTCGGCCTCGCCGTCGGCGGCCATCGGGGTCGGCACGCAGAGGAACACCACCTCCGCGTCCGTCACCGCGGCGGCGGCGCCGAGGACGAACCGCAGCCGCCCGGCGGCCAGGCCGGTGGTGACACGGTCCGCCAGACCGGGTTCGAGGAGGGTGGTCTCACCGCGTTCGAGCAGGGCTAGTTTCGCCGGATCCACATCGGCGCAGGTCACCCGATGCCCGAGGGCGGCGAGGCACGCGGCCGCGGTCAGCCCGACATATCCGGCGCCGATGACGGCTATCCGATAAGAATGCATTCAGCCACCAAGGTAGTCACGGATTCCTGGGCGACGACCAAAAAAGAGAAAAGCGGACCCGGCCAAGACGCCGGGGCCGGATAGAGTGACCGAAGGCCATTCCCAGGACATTTTCCGAAGTTAGCCGTGCCCCATTCACCGGGTAACCCCTAGCTGACCCCTAGTGACCCCGAGCTGGTCCAGCCACCGTCGAGGGGTTGGACGAACGGGTCCACCCATTACTCCAAAAGATATCCACCCGGAGCATGACGTCGAAAACGATCAAGTTGGGTAAGGTCGCAACCGGCATCTCAATAGGAAAAGGAAATCGTCAATGCGAGAGCCCATCGCCGACCGCGACGTCGGCCTGATGAGGATACTGGACCCGCTGCATCCGGCGGCGTTCCGGCTGGCCTTTTTTCCTCATCCGGTCGGCCCGCCGGACGCGCTGTGGCGCCTGGCGCAACTGCTGCTGCCGTCGGTCGAGGTACTGACGATCCAGTATCCCAGCAGTGTGCGCCAGGGGACCCACGGCTATATCGGCAACGTCGTCGAACTGGTGCACGACAGCACCGAGCTGCTGCGTGACTGGACCGACCTGCCGCTGGCCCTGTTCGGGCACCGCGGCGGCGGCGAGTTCGCCCTCCAGGTGGCGGCACGGCTCGAACAGGAGACCTCGATCCAGCCATTGTGCACCTTCGTGGCCGACTGGGGCGGCTCGCCGAAATTCGAGACGGTCAAGCTGAACTCACCGGTCGTCGCGCTGGCCGGCGGGGAGAACCCGGCGGAACTGCCACGCTGGCGCGAATGCACGACCAGCCGGTTCGACCTCGAAGTGTGGCCGGGCGGCGGGAAGTTCCTGGACTTGTACGGCGAGGACGTCGCGAACCTGATCCACGATCGGTTGATCTCGGCGGCCATTGAATGAGCGACCCCGCGGGCACCTCGTTGTACCCGGTGAGCCCGATCGGGGAAACTGTCTTCGTGACCGAAGCAGCCGAAACCCGGGTGATCGTCGTCGACGACCAGGCCGCGGTTCGCGAAGGACTCGTCCTCCTCCTGGGCACGATGCCGGGGATCACGGTGGTGGGCGAGGGCGTCGACGGCGAAGAAGCCATCCGTCTCGTCGCCGAACACCGTCCCGACGTCGTCCTGATGGACCTCAACATGCCCGGTATCGACGGGATCGAGGCGACCCGCCACATCCGGCGCGAGCACCAGGACACCCAGGTCGTGGTCCTCACCACGTACGCCACCGACGAACTCGCGCTGGACGCGCTGGATTCCGGGGCGCTGGGCTACCTCACCAAATCCGCGTCCAAGGACGCGATCGCCCGTGCCATCGCCGCGGCCGCCGCCGGGCAGGCCGTCCTGGATCCCGACGTCCAGCGGAGCCTCGTGCGCGCCGCCACCCGCGGCCAGCCCCAGCCCGCGCCGCAGCCGCCTGCCGACGGCCTGACGGCGCGGGAGATCGACGTGCTCAAGCTCATCGCCGCCGGCCACGGGAACCAGGAGATCTCGAAACGCTTGTTCATCAGCAGGACGACGGTCAAGACCCATATCAACCGCATCTTCGCCAAGACGGCCAGCAAGGACCGCGTCGAAGCGATCACCTATGCCCAACGTCACCACTACGTGGATTGAGCGCGACCGGGTCCAGGGTTACCCCGAATCGGCCAATGCCGCCGCGATCGGAACGAGTACGTTCTCCCTGGGTGGCGAAACACGCCGCCCGGGGAGAGTGACGTGATGGATCAGTTTCGCGACACCGCTTCGGCGTTGCGGGAACTCACGGAGTCGATGCGGCTCGACGAGTCCCGCGACGACCTGCTGGCGCGGGTGGCGGAAAAAGTGGTCGGCCTGCTGCCGGGGGCGGACGCGGCCACGGTCACGTTGTACTCCGGTGACGAGCCGAGCACCGTCGCCGCCACCGACGAATCCCTGCTCCCCCTGGACAAGGCGCAGTACAGCGCCGACGAGGGCCCGTGCCTGAAGGCGGCCACCAGCGGGTCCATCGTCCGGACCGGGCTGGAGACCGCCGCCGAACGCTGGCCGGACTTCGCGACCGCCGCCGAGCAGCTCGGCGTCAAGACCGCGCTGGCCTGCCCGCTGTTCCTCCCCGACGACGGGCACGGCTACCGGCGGCGTGAAACCGAGCCGCTGGCGGGCGCGCTCAACGTCTGGAGCTTCCAGGAGAACGCTTTCGACCCGGTCGAGGCCGCCCTCGTCGCGATGTTCACCTCGGCGATCTCGGCGATCGTCCTGACCGCGTCCCGCTGGGCCGCCGCCGAGAAACAGGCGGAGACCCTGGTCGCCGCACTGGAGACCAGGGACGCCATCGCCACCGCGAAGGGCATCGTGATGGCACGTCTGGAGCTGAACGCCGACGAGGCGTTCCGCTGGCTCACCGAGGCCTCGCAGCACACGAACCGCAAGATCCGCGAGATCGCCGTGCTGATCGCCGAGGACCCGGCGGTCGTGTTCGGCCGCTAGCCGAGCGTGATCCGGCGGTTCTCCCGCGAAGACTCGAGACCCGCCTCCGCGAGCCGGATACCGCGCACGCCCGCCATGAAGTCGTACGGATGCGGCGCGTCCTCGACGACGTGGCGGACGAACTGCTCCCACTGCGCGCGGAAGCCGTTGCCGAAGTCCTCGTTGTCCGGGACTTCCTGCCATCCCGCGCGGTAGGACCTGGTTTCGGCCAGATCCGGGTTCCACACCGGCTTCGGTGTGGCTTCGCGCGGCTGGATCACGCAGTTGTGCAGGCCCGCGACGGCGCTGCCGTGCGTGCCGTCGACCTGGAACTCCACGAGTTCGTCGCGGTGCACGCGCACGCACCAGGACGAGTTGAGCTGGGCGATGACACCGCCGTCGAGCTCGAAGATGGCGTACGCGGCGTCGTCGGCCGTGGCGGCGTAACGGTCGCCCTTCTCGTCGACGCGCTCCGGGATGTGCGTGACGGCCTTCGCGGTCACGGCGTTGACGGCGCCGAAGAGGTTCTCGAGCACGTAGTTCCAGTGGCAGAACATGTCGACGACGATGCCTCCGCCGTCTTCGGCCCGGTAGTTCCAGCTCGGGCGCTGCGCGCCCTGCCAGTCGCCCTCGAAGACCCAGTAGCCGAACTCGCCGCGCACGGAGAGGATCCGGCCGAAGAAGCCGCTGTCGATCAGCCGCTTCAGCTTGAGCAGGCCGGGCAGGTAGAGCTTGTCGTGGACGACGCCGTTCTTCACCCCGGCGGCCTCCGCGTGCCGGGCCAGCGCGAGCGCGCCTTCGACCGACTCCGCCACCGGCTTCTCGGTGTAGATGTGCTTGCCCGCGTCCATGGCCTGGACGATCGACTTCTCCCGCACGGCGGTCAGCTGCGCGTCGAAGTACAGCGGGAGATCGTCGTCGCCGAGCGCGGCGTCGAGATCGGTGGTCCAGCGGGTGAGGCCGTGCCGGCCGGCGATCTCCGCGAGCTTGTCCGCGTTGCGCCCGACCAGGACCGGCTCCAGCTGGACCCGCGACCCGTCGGCCAGCTCGACCCCGCCCGCTTCCCTGATCGCCAGTACCGAGCGCACCAGGTGCTGCCGGTAGCCCATCCGGCCGGTGACGCCGTTCATCACGACGCCGAGTTTCCGCGTGGTCATCCGTTCTCCTTTGAAAGCGCTTTCCCGACACTCTGTAAGCGCTTTCTCAGCATGTCAAGCCCAATGCGAGGAACGTCCCCTTCGGCTCAGGAAGCGGCCGGGTCGTAGGCGCGGACGGCGTCGAGGTACTCGGTGATGGCGTCCCGGTTGCGGAGCAGGCATTCCGCGCGCCGGGTCATCCGGTCGCGTTCGCCCTCCAGGGTTTCGAGCATCTCCGGGGTGGCGTCCGGGAAGTAGATCTGCCGGGGTTTGTCCAGGCACGGCAGGATCTGCTTGATGATCCGGGTCGGCAGCCCGGCGTCGAGCAGGCCGCGGACCTGGATGACCCTGTCGACCGACGACGCGTCGTAATCCCGGTAGCCGTTGGCCATCCGTTCCGAAACGATGAGACCCTGTTCCTCGTAGTACCGCAGCAGACGGCGTGCCGTCCCCGTCCGCTCCGCGAGCTCCCCGATCCGCATCTGCGCCACCTCACCCCGGACGACTTGACCTTCACATCTATGTGATGGTTCGAGCATACGGACCATGAGTCCGAAACTCCCACTCGGCGCACTGCTCGCGCTGACCACGGCGGCGTTCATCACCGTCCTCACCGAAGCCCTGCCCGCGGGGCTGCTGCCCGCGATGAGCGCCGATCTCGGCGTCGGCGAAGCCGCCACCGGCCAGCTCGTGACGGTCTACGCGATCGGCACGGCGCTCACCGCGATCCCGCTGTCCGCCGCGACGGCGGGCTGGCGACGCAAACGTCTGCTCCTGGCCGGGGTGGCGGGTTTCGCCGTCGCCAACACGGTCACGGCACTGTCCACGGACTACCCGCTGACACTGGGCGCGCGGTTCGTCGCCGGGATCGCGGCCGGCGTGGTCTGGGCCCTGCTGGCCGGATACGCGCGGCGGCTCGTTCCGCAGGCGGTGCGGGGCAAGGCGATCGCCATCGTGATGGCCGGTATCCCGCTCGCCCTCGCGCTCGGTATCCCGGCGGGCACGTTCCTGGGCGGCGCCTTCGGCTGGCAGGTGACGTTCTCGATCATGTCGGCGGTCGCGCTCGGCCTGCTCGCCTGGATCGCGCTGGCCGTCCCCGACTTCCCCGGCCAGGACAAGGGCGGCAGGCTCCCGGTGCGCCGGACCCTCGCCGTGCCGGGGGTGGCCGCGGTCCTGTTCGTGACGCTGGCCTTCGTGCTGGCGCACAACATCCTCTACACCTACATCGCGACCTTCCTCGACCACGTGGCGATGGGTGGCGCCGTCGATCTGATCCTGCTGGTGTTCGGGCTCGCGTCGATGGTCGGCATCTGGCTCGTCGGCGCGCGGATCGACCGGCGGCTGCGGGAGCTGACCGTCGCGGGCACTGTCCTTGTCGCCCTCGGCGCGACGATCCTGGCCCTGCTGGGCGAAAGCCCGGTGATGGTCTATTTCGCGGTCACGCTGTGGGGGCTCGGCTGGGGCGGCGTCCCGACACTGCTGCAGACCGCGGCGGCGAAGGCGGGCGACAAGGGCGGCGCGGCGGATACCGCGCAGGCCATGCTCATCACCCTGTGGAACGCGGCGATGGCGGGCGGCGGGGTCGTCGGCGGCGCCCTGCTCGACGGCTTCGGCGCCGCGGCGTTCCCGTGGAGCGTCCTGGTGCTGCTCGTGCCGACGCTGGCCGTGGTGCTGGTGGCCCGGCGGCACGGGTTCACAGCGGCAGTTCCGGATGACTCCGGATCGCCTCGAGGACCAGGTCGACCGCGGCGCGAGGCGGGGACCCGCGCCTGATGGCCGCGGTGATCGAACGGGTGACCGGCGTGGCGAGCTCGCGGGTGGCGACCCGGTAGCGCTTGTCGACGGCGAGGCCGGGCAGCAAGGCGATCGCCAGCCCGGCCTCGACGTGCCGCAGCGTCATCGTGTAGTTGCCGAACCGGCAGACCACCCGCGGCTCGAACCCGGCTTCGCGGCAGAGCCGGGTGGTCAGATTCGCCATGTACGACCGGGGGATGTCGAACGCCCAGGGCTCACTCGCGTACGCGGCCAGATCGGCCGGGCCCCGGCCGGTTGCGGGATGACCGGGCGGGACGACGAGCACGATCGGATCGGCCGCGAGCGGCACGAGGTCGACGTCCGGCCCCAGCGGCTGCTCGACGAAATCCGTGGTCGTGATGATGACGTCGGCGTCGCCGACCCGGAGCGCGGGCAGGCTCGCGTGGGGTTCGAGTTCGAGCAGTTCGATGTCCAGTTGCGGATGCGAGCGGGCGAGCCGGGTCACCGCGGGGACGGCGATGGTGTGGATCGCGCTCTGGAAGGCGCCGAGGCGGACGAGCCCCGTCGGTGCGTCGCCGAGGCTGCGCAACTCCGCTTCGACAGTGTCCATATGGTCGAGGATCGCTCTCGCGCGGCGGGCCAGCATCAGCCCGGCGGGGGTCAGCCGGACGCGGCGGCCGGTGCGTTCCAGCAGCTGGGTGCGTGTCTCCGCTTCGAGGACCGCGAGCTGCTGGGACACGCTGGACGCGCTGAGGTTGGCCGCCTTCGCGACCGCCCGCACGGTGCCGAGGGTGTCCAGCCTGCTCAGCAGGCTGAGCCTCCAGGGGTTGAGCATGGCGCCATTGTTGTACGGATCAGGTGAACAGCACAGCCACGATTGTGAGATGGACGTGTCGCTCGGCCGGGCCTTACCGTCGAGATATGGCTGCTCCGACCACTGATGGCTCGACCACCGCCTCTTCGGCCTTCTGGGCCGACGCCGACCGGCACCTCGTGCGTTACGCCGGGGCCGGCGACTTCACCCGCGAGATCATCGACCACGCCGCCGGCAGTTACCTGTTCACCGAATCCGGGCGGCGGATCCTCGACTTCACCTCCGGGCAGATGAGCGCGATCCTCGGGCACTCGCATCCCGAGATCGTCGCCACCGTGCGGCGTCAGGTGGGCTCGCTCGACCACCTGTTCAGCGGGATGCTGAGCCGCCCGGTCGTCGACCTCGCCCGGCGGCTCGCCGAGACGTTGCCGTCCCCGCTGGAAAAGGTGCTGCTGCTGACCACCGGGGCGGAGTCGAACGAGGCCGCGATCCGGATGGCGAAACTCGTCACCGGTAAGCACGAGATCGTGTCGTTCGCCCGGTCGTGGCACGGGATGACGCAGGCGGCGGCGAGCGCCACCTACAGCGCGGGCCGCAAGGGTTACGGACCGGCGGCACCGGGCAACTTCGCCATCCCCGCCCCGAACTCGTACCGGCCGGACTTCGTGGACGCTTCCGGCGAACTCGACTGGAAACGCCAGCTGGACTTCGGTTTCGAGCTGATCGACGCCCAGTCGGTCGGCAGTCTCGCGGCGTGCATCGTCGAGCCGATCCTCAGCTCCGGCGGGATCATCGAACCGCCGGTGGGTTATTTCGCCGCCCTGCGGGAGAAATGCCGCGAGCGCGGGATGCTGCTCATCGTCGACGAGGCACAAACCGGCTTGTGCCGCACCGGGAACTGGTACGCGTTCGAACGCGACGGCGTCGTCCCCGACATCCTCACCCTGTCGAAGACCCTGGGTGCCGGCCTGCCCCTCGCGGCCGTGATCACCAGCGCGGAGATCGAACAGGAAGCACACGACCGCGGCTACCTGTTCTTCACCACGCATGTGGCGGATCCGCTGGTGGCGGCCGTCGGCAACACCGTCCTCGATGTCCTCACCCGTGACCGTCTCGACGAACGCGCCACCGGACTGGGCGCTTTCCTCCGCCGCGGCCTCGACGCCCTCGCCGGTCGTCACCCCGTCGTCGGCGACATCCGCGGCCGCGGCCTGATGGCCGGACTGGAACTCGTCGTGGACCGCTCGACGAAACGCAGCTCCGACGAACTGGGCGCGCTCGTGACCCGGCGATGCCTGGAACTGGGGCTGCACATGAACATCGTGCAGCTGCCCGGGATGGGCGGGGTGTTCCGGATGGCTCCCCCGCTGACGGCCACCGAAACGGAACTGTCCGAAGGGCTGGGGATTCTGGACCAGGCCATCGGGGACGCGTGCCTCCGCTTCGGCCTCTGACAGTCGCCGACGCCGCGGCGCGGGTCCGTGAAGGACCGCACTACCCGCTGGCGCGGCGCCCGAACTCCCGCAGAAGCCGAGCCACCTCGCCGGGCCGCTCGAGGAACGGAGAGTGCCCCGCACCCTCCACGACCTCCACCCGCGCCCCCACCGCCGAATAGCGGGCGGAAGTCCTTTCACAGTCGTAAAACCGATCCCGACGCCCGAGTATCACCAAGCACGGCAACCCCAGCGCGTCGATCTGCGCGTCCAAAGGCCGCGCCGCGAGCAAGCGCCCGCGCTCCACGAGGACGACCCGGGCCAGGGCCGGTGCGGTCACGGCGTGATCGAGCAGATCCTGCAAGGGATCGTCGAAAGCACCACCGCGGCGGAACCTCGAAGCGAACCGGACCCACCGCCGATGCGCGACCAGCCGCACGAGCGCACTCGCCATCGGCAACAGGACCGCGCTGCCGGGCGGGAAAGACGCGTAGCCGTAGTCCGGCGCCTGCCCGATCACGACGACTCCGCGAACCCGCGGCGAAGCCAGCGCGAGGGCGACATCGGCCCCGAAAGAATGACCGGCGACGACGACGTCGGTCAGCTCCAGCCGCTCCAGGACGGCGGCGACCATCTGCGCTTGGGAAGCGGCGTCGAGTCCCGAAGAACCCCCGGTGCAACCGTGGCCGAGAAGATCCACCCGGATGACGTGGTGGTCCTCCGCCAGCTCACGCGTCAGCCGGTCGAACCAGTGCACCGAACCGCAATATCCGTGCAGCAGTACCAGCGGCGGCCCGGCACCGTCCTGGCGGACGTGCACGGCGACGCCGCCGGCCTCGATCATGTCGCCGATGGGAGCCCGTCGCACGCTCCCAAAGTAGCTCAGACCCGCGCGGTCTCCCGGCCGCGGGACAGCAAAAAGGCCACGATCCCGGCGGGGAAGAACATCAGGACGCCGTAGATGCCGGCGGGGACGGCCATCTTTTCGTCGCCGAGCACCGAGATCGCCACGGCGATCGCGAGCGTGGCGTTGTGGACGCCGATTTCCATCGCGGACGCGATCGACTGCGCGCGGTCCACCCGGAACAGGCGCGGCACGAAGTACCCGATCGCGAGGCTGAGCAAGGACAGCGCCAAGGCCAGCGGCCCGAGGGTGCCGATGTTGTCCGAAAGGGTCCGGAACTCCTGCGCGATCGCGGCCGCGATCACCAGCACGAGCACCACGGCGGAACCGATCTTGACCGGTTCGCGCATCCGCTCTGCCCCACCGGTGAACCGGCTCCGCACGGCCATCCCGAGCACGACCGGGATCAGCACGATCGCGAACACCTGGACGAACTTCGCGGGCTGGAGCCCCACGGACGCGCCGCCGTCGAGGAAGCCCGCCATCGACAGGCCGACCACCAACGGCAGCGTGAACACGGCGAGCACGGAGTTGATCGCCGTCAGCGTGACGTTGAGGGCGACGTCGCCACCGGCCAGATGGCTGAACAGGTTCGCCGACGTCCCGCCGGGTGAGGCCACGAGCAGCATCATCCCGACCGCGAGCACCCCCTCGATCCCGGAAAGCAGCACCAGGCCGAGGCAGATCGCGGGCAGCACGACCATCTGGCACATCAGCGCGATGACGGCCGCCTTCGGGTACTTCAGGACCCGGGTGAAGTCGGCGACGGTCAAGCTCAGCCCCAACCCGAACATGACCAGGGCCAGCGCTATCGGCAGGAGAATCGAAAACATCGCCGAACCCATCGAGGGGCCTCCGTCCGATATGCCCTTTTCAGCGCGGCAATCGTGTCAAGCGGGGAGAACACCGTCAAGACACCGAAACCCCGGCGTGACCTCTTGACTTTTACGAGAGCACTGCTCACTATGATTACAAGCTCTAACAAAGAGGAGAAGTAATCATGGAGGTCGGGATGAACACCGTCACCGAGGTCGTGCTGCCGGGCAAGGTCGAGCCGGAAGGTCTGGAGCTGCGGGAACGCCCGCTCCCCGCACCCGGCCCCGGCCAGGTCGTCGTCGCGATGGAGGCGACCGGGGTCTCGTTCGCCGAACAGCAGATGCGCCGCGGCAGGTACTACGACCAGCCCGCCTTCCCCTTCGTCCCCGGCTACGACCTGGTCGGCACGGTGCTGACCACCGGCGACGGCGTCGACCGCGCTCTCGCCGGGCGCCGGGTCGCCGCGCTGCTGAAGGTCGGCGGCTGGGCCAGTCACGTGGTCCTCGACGCCGCCGACCTGGTCGAGGTCCCGGACGGCGTCGGCGCCGCGGAGGCGGAGACGGCCGTGGTCAACGGCATCACCGCCTGGCAGATGCTGCACCGCAAGGCCAGGGTCCGCGCGGGGCAGACGATCCTGGTCCACGGCGCGAACGGCGGCGTCGGCTCACTGCTCGTCCAGCTCGCCGAGCAGGCGGGTGTCCAGGTGATCGGCACGGCGTCGAAACGGCACCACGAGGCGTTGCGGCGCCAGGGAGTCACGCCGATCGACTACCGCACCGAGGACATCCCGGCCCGCGTCCGCGCACTCGCGCCCGGCGGCGTGGACGCCGTCTTCGACCACGTCGGCGGGGCCGGTGTGGTCGCGTCGTGGCGGCTGCTCGCCCGCGGCGGCACGCTCGTCTCCTACGGCAGCGCGGCCACGCGCGACCACGAGGGCTCCCGGCAGTTGCCCGTGCTCAAGATCCTGGGCCGGGTGCTGCTGTGGAACAGCCTGCCCAACGGGCGCAACGCGTACTTCTTCAACGTCTGGGCGGGCCGGTCCTTCGCGAAGAACAAGTTCCGCGCGCGCCTGCGCGCCGACCTCACCCGGGTGTTCGCGGCCCTGCGCGACGGCGAGATCACCGCGCAGATCGCGGCGAGCCTGCCGCTGAACCGGGTCGCCGAAGCGATGCGGCTGGCCGAGTCCGGCACCGTCGCGGGCAAGGTCGTGCTCACGCCGTAAGAGATCGGTAACCGCGCCAACCGGGCAATCCGGGCGTGTCACGCGGTTGGATACGACCATGAAACGCAAGCGGGTGCTCGCCGTGGTGGCAGTCGTGCTGGTAGTGGCGGTGGCGGCGGGCCTGTACTGGTTCCAGCCGTGGAAGCTCTGGGTGAACGAGACCGTGCGGGAGGACCTGCCGGTTGCGTCTTCTCGGCGCAGCGAAAGTGCCACGCCCGCACCGAAAGAGCCCACGATCGTGGCGACCGGCGAACTCATCAGCCACGAGCACGCGACCAGCGGCGGCGTCCGGATCCTGCGCGCGGCGGACGGCTCACTGGTGCTGCGCCTGGAGAATCTCGACACCAGCAACGGCCCGGATCTCCGGGTCTGGCTCACCGACGCGCCGGTGATCCCGGGCAAGGGCGGCTGGTTCGTCTTCGCCGACGGCGAGCACGTCAGCGCCGGGAAACTCAAGGGCAACAAGGGAAGCCAGAACTACCCGCTGCCGGCGGCCCTCGATCCGGCCCGGTATTCGAGCGTGACGATCTGGTGCGACCGGTTCGACGTCTCCTTCGGCGCGGCTTCTCTCACGAAGAACGTCTAGCGCATCGCCAGCCGGTCCACCGCGTACTCCATCTCCGCGCGGACGGCACGCAGATCGATACCGCCGGGATCGATGATCGCCGCCACGGCGATCCCCCGCAACGCCCCCACCAGCGCCGCCGCGTACGCGTCGGGGTCGCGGACACCCACGATGGACCCGTCCGCGATCCCCGTGGCGACGGTCTGCGCGAGGGCGAACCGGTACCGGCGATCGGCCTCGGTCATCGCGGACCGCACCGCCGGGTCGCCGACGGTCGCGTCCGTCCACAGCACCACGAACGCCCGGTTCAGCGGCGGCATGTCGGTCAGCAGCTCGAAGAAGATGTCCAGCAGCGCGCGCAGCATGTCCATCGGGCCGGGTGTCAGACCACCGGTGCGGGTGGCGACGGCGGCACCGAAGGCGTCGGCGAACTTCTCCGCCGCGAACTCGACGAGCCGCTGCACCAGCGTTTCCTTCGAGCCGAACAGCTGATGGACGACGCCGCTCGGATAGCCGGTCCCGGCGCAGATCATGCCGATCTTGAGCCGGGCGAAGCCGGCCTCGCCGATCAGGCGCGCGGCGGTTTCGAGGATCCGCGTCCTGGCGATCTCCTGGTCGCGCTGGACCTGGCGCTCCTCGGCAGACGAGTCCACGCCGAGATCCTCCCACGAGTTCCGGTTCGTCACCTGGTGACGCGGCGTACGATCCGGACATGAAGATCGCCTTCGGGGCCGACGACCGGAACGCGACCACGGACGCCGTCCTGGCCTTCCTCGCCGACGCCGGTCACGACGTGCTCTCGCCGTCGACCTCGGACGCCTGGCCGGAACTCGGCGCGGCGGTGGGCAAGGCGGTCGCCGACGGCGAAGCCGACTTCGGCGTCGTGATGTGCTGGACCGGGACCGGCACGGCCATCGCGGCCAACAAGGTGCCCGGCGTCCGCGCGGCACTGGCCTGGGACACGTGGATCGCCGCGGGCGCGCGCAGGTGGAACGACGCCAACGTCCTGGCGCTCAGCCTGAAACGACTCTCCCCCGACGTGGCCGTCGAAATCACCGAGGTGTTTCTCTCCGGTATCGCGCCGGACTCCGACGAATCGGCGAATATCGCCCGGCTCGGGGAATGGGACGAGCCTCGTCGGTGAACCGCACCGGACCTGTGAACGGTTAACGCTGTCGAACGTATTAGGCCATTTGCGGGAAAATCACCACTGTCCGTAGTGACGCTTCCCATATTGGTCCAGACCACGTACCGTCTCCCGCAACAAGCGTTCCGCATGGAGGTGGTCGATGAAGACGCATCCCCGCCTGCCCGGTTTCGGCCGAGGCATCGCGTTGTCGCCGCTTTCCCATTGACGAAACCTTTTTCCAAGATCATCTCCCCTGCATCGTGTTGTAAGGAGTGAAATGTCGAGAAAAAGATGGCATCTGATCGGTCTGTTCACGGCCGTCGCGGCGTTGGCGGTCGGTCTGGTGACCGTCCCGGCGAACGCGGCGGGCGGGATCGGCGCCACGCTGACCAAGGGATCGGACTGGGGCGCCGGCTGGGAAGGCAAGTACACGATCACCAACAAATCCGGCTCCGGTATCTCCTCCTGGACCCTCGAGTTCGACCTCGCCGCCGGGAGCTCGATCGCTTCGCTGTGGGACGGTAGCCACACCGTCTCCGGCCAGCACGTGACGGTGAAGAACACCTGGAACGGCACCGTTCCCAACGGTGGTTCCGTCAGCTTCGGGTTCAACGTCAAGTACTCCGGCGCTTACACCGCGCCCGCCAACTGCAAGGTCAACGGCGGCTCGTGCGAGCCGGGTGGGGGCACCCCGACGACGAGCAACCCGCCGACCAGTACGACGACCACCGGCACGAGCACGTCGAATCCCCCGACGTCGACCAGCACGAGCAACCCGCCGACCACCACGACTTCGAACCCGAACCCGGGCGCGAAGAAGAACCTCGGCTACTTCGTGCAGTGGGGCGTCTACGGGCGCAACTACCACGTGAAGAACATTCACACTTCCGGTTCCGCGGCCAAGCTGACGCATATCAACTACGCGTTCGGCAACGTCACCAACGGTTCCTGCTCCGCGAATGACGACACCTACGCCGACTACGACAAGTTCTACGACGCCGGGTCCAGTGTGGACGGTGTCGCCGACACTTGGGACAACGGCGCGCTGCGCGGGAACTTCAACCAGCTGCGCAAGCTGAAGAAGATGTACCCGGGCCTGAAGGTGCTGTGGTCGTTCGGTGGCTGGACCTGGTCCGGCGGCTTCGGCCAGGCGTCGAAGAACCCGGCCGCGTTCGCGGAATCCTGCTACAAGCTGATCAAGGACCCGCGGTGGGCCGATGTCTTCGACGGCATCGACATCGACTGGGAATACCCGAACGCCTGCGGTCTCACCTGTGACACCAGCGGTCCCGCCGCCATCAAGAACGTGGCTCAGGCACTGCGCACCAAGTTCGGTTCCTCGTTCCTGGTCACCGCCGCGATCACCGCGGACGCCAGCAACGGCGGCAAGCTCGACGTCGCCGACTACGGCCCCGCGTCGGCGTACTTCGACTGGTACAACGTCATGACGTACGACTTCTTCGGTGCCTGGGCGGACAAGGGCCCGACGGCCCCGCACTCGCCGCTGACCGCGTACCCCGGTATCCCCCAGCAGGGCTTCAACTCCGACGAGGCCATCCAGAAGCTCAAGGCCAAGGGTGTCCCGGCGAACAAACTGTTGCTGGGTATCGGTTTCTACGGCCGAGGCTGGACCGGCGTCACGCAGGACACCCCGGGCGGCACCGCGACCGGCGCGGCACCGGGCACCTACGAGGCGGGCATCGAGGACTACAAGGTCCTGAAGAACTCCTGCCCCTCGACCGGCACGATCGCGGGCACCGCGTACGCGAAGTGCGGCAACAACTGGTGGAGCTACGACACTCCCGCGACCATCAACGGAAAGATGGGCTGGGCCAAGAACCAGGGGCTCGGCGGCGCGTTCTTCTGGGAACTCACCGGTGACACCAGCAACGGCGAGCTCGTCACGGCCATGCGCAACGGTTTGAACTAAACGGTTCGGCTGAGAGGTTGAGACAGTGGCAAAGCGGAATTGGATCCAGGCCATAGGCCTGGCCGCCGCTGCCGCAACGGCCGGCGCGGTCCTCGTGATCGCGCCGGCTTCCGCGGCAGGCGGAGTGGGTGCCGCCTTCAGCAAGGGCTCCGATTGGGGCTCCGGCTGGGAAGGCAGATACACGATCAGCAACAACTCGGGTGCGAGCATTCCGGCATGGACGGTCGAATTCGACCTGCCGTCCGGGCATTCGATCGCTTCCTTGTGGGACGGTAGTTATTCCGTCTCCGGCCAGCACGTGACGGTGAAGAACACCTGGAACGGCACCGTCGGCAACGGCGGGACGACCAGCTTCGGGTTCAACGTCAAGTACTCCGGTGGTTACGTCGCCCCGGCGAACTGCAAGATCAACGGTGGTTCATGCGACCCGGGTGGCGGCACCCCCACCACGACGCCGACCACCCCGACGAGCACGACCACCCCGACGAGCACGACCACGACGTCCACCCCGCCCACGACGACCACGAGCAACCCGCCGCTGCCCGGCGGCCGCGGGGCGCCGTATCTGTACATGGGCTGGGGCGACCCGCCGAACCCGCAGACGGTCATGAACGCGACCGGGGTCAAGTGGTTCACGATGGCGTTCATCCTCGCCTCCGGCGGCTGCAACCCCGCATGGGACGGCAGCCGTCCGCTGCAGGGCGGCGTCGACGCGAACGCGATCGCGCAGATCAAGGCCGCGGGCGGCCAGATCGTCCCGTCCTTCGGTGGGTGGAGCGGCAACAAGCTCGGCCCGAACTGCTCGACGCCGGAAGCGCTCGCCGGTGCCTACCAGAAGGTGATCGACGCCTATGGTCTCAAGGCGATCGACATCGACATCGAGAACACCGACGAGTTCGAGAACGCGACCGTGCAGGACCGCGTGCTGAACGCGCTGAAGATCGTGAAGGCGAAGAACCCCGGTATCCAGACCATCCTGACCTTCGGCACGACGACCAGCGGCCCGAACTCCTGGGGCAACCGGCTCATCGACCAGTCGAAGGCGCTGAACGCCGGTGTCGACGTCTACACGATCATGCCGTTCGACTTCGGTGGCGGCGCGGACATGTACGGGAACACCATCAAGGCCGCGAACGGCCTGCGGGACAAGCTGAAGTCGACGTTCGGCTGGAACGACGCCACGGCGTACGGCCACCTGGGCATCTCCGGGATGAACGGGCTCTCCGACCAGCAGGAACTGACGAGTCTCGACGCCTGGACCAAGATCACCAACTGGTCCAAGACGAACAAGACCGCCAGGCTCGCGTTCTGGTCGACCAACCGTGACCGGCCGTGCCCCGGCGGCGGCGTCGCCGAGAACTGCAGTGGTATCGCGCAGAACGACTGGGACTTCACGCGGATCACCGCGGGCTTCTGACGTCCCTGGGATTTCCCCGAACTGCGGGCCCGCACCGAAGCTGCACGGTGCGGGCCCGCTCCATCCCGTGTCCAGTCCTCTGGTTGCGGTCCTCGCACACGCGGGACACCGCAACCAGAGGACTACTTGCGTGCCCAGCGACCACCTCGGTCACCAACGCCACAAGGCAAGTCCGAACCAGTACCACAGCCGAACGCGAGCAGTCCTCTACCGCGACGTTCAGGGAAGGGCGTTCAGGAACGGTTCGTGGCTGTTCTGGAACTCCCAGCCGTAGTACCGGTCCCAGTTGATCGACCACGTCATCAGCCCACGCAGCGCCGGGGAAGCCCCGCCCCGCAAGGAATACGACCCGCAGCCGGAGTTCTTCACCAGGCAGTTCAACGCCGAATGCACCGCCGCCGGCGCGGTGTGCCCGTTGCCGGCACTCACCGCGGCCGGGAGGCCGAACGCGATCTGGTCCTCACGCAGACCCGGGAACCGGAAGCCGGTCGAAGCCACGGTGAACCCGGCCTTGACCATGTCGGTCATCGCGATGTGGAAGTCCGCGCCGCCCATGAAGTGGTACTGGTTGTCCAGGCCCATCACCGGCCCGGAGTTGTAGTCCTGGACGTGCAGCACGGTCAGCGCGTCGCGCATCGCGTGGATCACCGGCAGATACGATCCCGTCCGGTTGTCGGCGCCGCCGAGCCCGCCGTAGTACTGGTACCCGGTCTGCACGAAGAACGTCTCCGGCGCCATCGTCAGCACGAATCCCGCACCGTACTTGGCTTTCAGCGTCTTCAACGCCGCGATCAGGTTGACGATCACCGGCGTCGTCGGGTTGCGGAAGTCGTTGTCACCGGAGTTGAGGTACAACGAGTGTCCCTCGAAATCGATGTCGAGCCCGTTCAGCCCGTAGCGGTCGATGATCGCGGACACCGAACTGACGAAAGCGTCCCTGGCCGCGGCCGTGGTCAGCTGGACCTGGCCGTTCTGCCCCCCGATGGAGATCAGGACCTTCTTGCCCTGAGCCTGTTTCGCGCGGATGGCGGCGATGAAGTCCGCGTCGCTCTCCACGGTCGGGCATTCCGCCACCGGGCAGCGGTTGAACCGGATGTCCCCCGAGGTGACCGAGGTCGGCTCACCGAAAGCGAGGTTGACGATGTCCCACGCCGCCGGGACGTCGGCCATCCGCGTGTACCCGGACCCGTTGGCGAAACTCGTGTGCAGGTAACCGATCAGCGCGTGTTTCGGCAGCCCGGAATCGACGCAGCCGCTGGTCGTCGCACCGGCCTCGGTGGTCTTCGGTGATTCGCCCGCGCTGTTGTACGCGGCCACCGAATAACTGTGCGACGAGCAGGCGGTCAGCCCCGACACGGTCGCCGAAGTCCCGGTCACCGTCGCGCGCAGGGCACCGCCTTCGTACACGCGATACCCGGTCACCGTGCCCGCCGAAGCACCCCACGAGAGCGTGATCGACGAGTTCGTCACCACCCCCACGGACGGGTTTCCCGGTGCCGGCGGCGCTCCTGGCGTGCCACCACCCGGACCGTCGAGGCTGAGGTCGTCCGCGTAGAAGGTGCCCGAGCCGTACCAGCCGTGGACGTACACCTCGGCTGTCGTCTGCGTCGACGTCGTCGTGAACGACAGCGAAAGCTGCGTGTAGGAGGTCGCGGCGGTCCAGGTCGACGGCCCGCCGGTGACCCCGAGGTACACCGGATTCCCGTTCACCCAGGCCGAGACCGCGTACGTCGTGTTCGGCTGGACGGAGACCGTCTGTGCGCATTTCCCGGTCGTCGAGCCGGGCGTGACCGAGACGGCGTAGCCGCCCGACCGGACCGGCGTGGTCACGGTCGCGCCCGCGGCACACGACCAGCCGGACGTCGAGCCCGCCTCGAAGCCGGGATTGAGGAGCAGGTTGGCCGCGCTCGCGGTGCCGCCACCGGTCAGCAGTCCGGCGAAGGTGAGCACCGCAACGGCCAGGAAGGCCAGGGGTCTGGAACGCCTCATCGCGAATCCTCCCGATCAAGGGCGGCGCATTGCCGCGCTCGGCTAATTGTCTAGACCAATCCACCGAATGTCCAGAGCCGGGGCACACCAGGGCCGAAAGACCCGACTACTCCGGGCTGCTTTACCGGTGTGATCCGCGAACGCGCTCCGTAACGTCGAAGGGGCCAAACAGGGCTGGGGGCTTCAAGGAGGTGGGGACGATGGGAACACACAGGTACGCACCGAGAACGGCCCATTCGGCGTGATGACCGTGTCCGAAGCCGTGCGCCCGACGTACGTACCCCGGCCGGGAGAGCCGGACGGCGCGCTCATCCGCGCGGCCATCGGCGGTGACCGGCGGGCTGTCGGGAGCCTGCTGACGCTCCTCCGGCCGATCGTGTTCCGGTACTGCGTGGGCAGGCTCGGCGGGACGACCCGCGGCATCTCCGGCGCCGACGACTGCGCGCAGGAGGTCCTGATGGCCGTCCTCGTCGCGTTGCCGCGCTACAGCTACCAGGACAACAGCTTCCTGCCGTACGTCTTCGGCATCGCCGCGCACAAGGTCGCCGACGTCCGGCGGAACCTCGCCCGCGACCCGTCGGCGCCGGTGCCCGATCCGGAACCCGACCAGCACGGGCCGTGGAACCCGACGTTCGAAGAGGTCGAGAAGGCAGATCGCAGCAACCGGCTTTCGCAGTTGTTCAAGGTGCTTTCCCCGAAGCAGCGGGACGTGCTGGTGTTACGCGTGATCCTCGGTTTCAGCGCCGAGGAGACCGCCCACGCGCTCGGCATGGCGAGTGCGGGCGCGGTGCGCGTCACACAGCACCGGGCGCTCAACGAGCTGCGCAAGGTGCTTCAGCAGAATCCCGGTTTCGCCGACGGGCTCACGCTTTTCTAAACGGAGGGCTTGCGGCGTTGGGAGGCGTAGACGGCGGCGGCCGTGCGGCGTTCGAAGCCGAGCTTGTGCAGCAGGGAGGACACGTAGTTCTTGACCGTTTTCTCCGCCAGGTACAGCTTTTCCGCGATCTGGCGGTTGGTCAGCCCGTCGGCGATGTGGTCGAGCACCCGCCGCTCCTGCGGGCTGAGCTGTTCGTATCGCGGGTCCGGGTGCTCGTCGCTCTCGCCGCGCAGCCGGTTCATCACCGAGGCCGTCAGCGTGCTGTCCAGCAGCGATCCGCCCGCGGCGACCGTGCGCACGGCCTTCACCAGCGCGCCGCCGGAGACCTGCTTGAGCATGTACCCGGCCGCCCCGGCCATGATCGCGCCGAACAACGCCTCGTCGTCGGAATAGGACGTCAGCATCAGGCAGGCGGGCGGCGGATCGACGGACGCCCTGATCTCGCGGCAGACGCTGACCCCCTCACCGTCCGGCAGCCGGACGTCGAGCACCGCGACCTGGGGTTTCACCGCGGGGATCCGGACGAACGCCTCGGCGGCCGTGGACGCCTCGCCGATCACCGTGAGATCGTCCTCGGCCTCGAAGACGGTCTTCAGCCCGGTGCGGACGAGTTCGTGGTCGTCCAGCAGGAACACCGAAATCGTCATCCCACACTCCCCTGCCGGGCCGGTAGTTCCACCGACCAGTCGAGCCTCGTCCCGCCTTCGGGCCGCCCTTCGACGGTGAAGGACCCGTTCCAGCGCGCCGCGCGTTCGCCGAGGTTGGCCACCCCGCTGCGATGCCCCGGTTCGGCGGGCATCCCGACGCCGTCGTCCACCACGGACAGGCTCAGGCGCTTCCCGTCCCGGTCCACCGAGACGTCGACCGAGACGGACGTCGCCGACGCGTGCCTGACCACATTGGACAGTGCCTCGCGGAGGGTGGCGATGAGATCGGAGCGGACCGTGTCCGGCACGGTCGAATCGAGCGGACCGTCGAACCCGACCCTGGGATCGGATTCGCAGCCCGCGTCGAGCGCGACCCGCAGCAATTCCGACCGGAGGCTCCCCTGTGCCTCGGCGGGCTCCTGCAGGGAGAAGATGCTGTTGCGGATCTCGCGGATGGTGCGGTCGATCTCGTGCGCGAAGCCCGCGACACGGTCGGCGACGGCCGGTTCGGCGGTCAGCCTGCTGAGCCCCTCCAGGCCGAGCCCGATCGCGAACAGCCGCTGGATCACCAGGTCGTGCAGGTCGCGGGCGATCCGGTCGCGGTCCTCGAAGACGGCGAGCCGTTGCCGGTCCTGTTGCGCGCGGGCGAATTCGACCGCGAGCGCCGCGTGCGCGGCGAAGGTCTCGGCCAGCTGGACGTCGTAGGCGGAGAACGGCGTCTTGTCGTGGAACTTCGCCACCAGCAGGACGCCGAGTTTCTCCTCGCCGACGATCAGCGGCACGGCGACGGTGGAGTCCAGGTCCTTGATCGCCGCGGGCATCTCGGCGGCGCGTTCGCCCTGGTATTCGAGCACTTTTTCGCCGTAGTCGCGGACCACGACGGGTTTGCCGGTGGTGTAGGCCATCCCGGTCGCGGTGCCCTCGGTCGGCACGGTGACGCCCGCGAGCTTGTCGGCGTCCGGCCCCGGCGGCTCGACGATCTCGAAGACCAGCATCCCGTCGCCGCGGGGACGGGCCACCGCGCCCGCGGTGCCACCGGCGACGACGCGGGCGCGGTCGGCGATCAGGTGCAGGGTCGCGGTCAGGTCCTGGTCGGTCAGGAGCGCGCCGGTGACGTGATAGGACGCTTCGAGCCAGCGTTCGCGCCGCTGCACCTGATCGAACAGGGCGGCGTTCTCGATCACCACACCGGCCGCCGCGGTGAGCGCGACGAGCAGGTCCTCCTCGGATTCGGTGAACTCCGCACCGTCCGGTTTGCGGGCGAGGTACAGCATCCCGAAGATGCGGCCGCGCATGCGGATCGGCATCACGCGGGACTCGTCCTCGGACGGCGGGGTCTCCCACGCGTCACCGAACCGGATGAACTCGTCCGAATCGAGCACACTCAGTGCGCCGAACGGGGCGCCGGTCAGCTCGCAAGCGGACTCGACCATCCGCCGCAGGACGTCGGAAAGGCTGAGATCGTGGGCGATCCCGGCCACCGCGTCCAGGATCCTGGGCGCCTTGGCGTCACTCGCCGCACTCACCCGCCGCACTGGCGTCACCGTCCCGGAGTAACTCCCGGGCAGTGGGGGTCAGGAATGACAAACGCGCCCGGATCGCTCATCTGGTGCGTCGATCACGGACAGTGGTTCGTTACCGGAAGCGTCGAGGATCCTCCGACCGGTTACCGACTCGAGGGGGATGCGGAGGTACCGGGCGTCCGTTTGCCCAGTCCAGCAGCCCAACGGCAGCGTCGCGAGTTCGGCGATCACGATCGGATCACGCACCTCACCCGCCCGGCCGAGGACGGTGACGTACCAGCCGCTCTTCAGATCCGCGGAAAACTCATCGACGGCGAACGCCACCACACTGTCGAGCACTCCGGCGAACAACGCGCTTTGCGACGGCGTCCGGACCACGATCGCTCCGTGGTGGACCACGAACCGCGCGGGCTGGATCGCCGGCAGTGCCCGGGAGGTGAACACCACCCGGCCCAGCCCGGCGCCCGCGAGCAGCGCCACGCACTGCTCGCGGTCGAGGGTCTCGAGACCCAAGGTGTCGGACATCGGCATCCTCGCGTTCTCGTCGGACCTGTTCCGTCGAGATCCACGGTCCCTCCCCCACCGACTCGCCGGTAGGGCCGATGGACCCGGCCCGCGCGGGGGAGGCCCGGTCGCGGTGATCGTGAGTGGTGTGACCAAGTCTCCGCCGTGGGTCCGGACCGCCACCTTCTCGACAGGGAGGCCCTCGCGGGGTGGGTCCAGACCGGTCGACGGGGTGCGAGCTTCAGCGGCTGCCGGACCTGATCGATCAGGCTGGACAAGTCACCGGCAGCGGACAGGGGGCGCGACTGTCCACCAAGGATGCCAATCCGGGTCACAGTGCCTGATTGGGGCGCTTTGCACAGCCACGCAAAGGGGTCGTGAGTGGCAAAGAGGGTTAGAACGACCTTTGCCACTCACGACCGCTTGAGGCGTGGCCGGCTCCCGTGGAGAGGTTGTCGGCTCCGATGTCGCGAAAGCCACTTTCGGGACACCTGATGTCCCGAAAGTGGCTTTCGCGACATCCCCTTCCCTGCTCTAGGCACAAGGAAGGGGGGCATCATGTGCTTGCGAAGGTCGCGCCGCTCAGGCCTTGGGCGTCAGCAGGACCACGGGAATCTCCCGGTCCGTCTTGGTCTGGTACTGCGCGTAGTTCTTGTAGTCCGCGGTGATCTTGGGCCACAGGCGGGCGCGCTGTCCGGCGTCGGCGACGCTCGCGACCATCGGCCGCGCGGACTCGCCCTTCAGCGTGACCTGGACGTCGGGGTTGTCGCGCAGGTTGAGGAACCACGCCGGGTGCTGGTCGTCCCCGCCGCGGGATGCCACGACGACGTACGCGTCCCCCTCACGCAGCGGCGACGTGAGCAGCACGGTGCGCGGCTGACCGGATTTGCGGCCGATGGTGGTCAGTTCCAGCACGGTCATGCCGGCGACCTCCCAGCCGGCACGGCCGCCGCTGACCTTTTGGATGACGCGATGGACGGCGTTCATGGTCTTCAAGGTGAAATCACTGGGCATGCGGAGAAGGCTACTCCACTTTCATCGCGACTTCGATTCCGTCCAGGAGGACGGCCAGCGAGAGCTCGAAAGCCTCCCGCGCCTCCCGTTCCAGATAGGACACCGTCTCGTCCTCCATCCGGAACGCCTGCTCGCCTTCCATCCAGGTCAGCGTCGGGAACCGCTCGGCGAAGTCCGGCGACACCTCCTTCAGGAACGGCGACCGCGCGAACCACCACTCGTCGTCGGACTGCCCGGTCACCTTCTCGGCCTGCCGCGACTCCGCCGCCGTCCTGGCGGGCTCCCGCACACACGAGTACAGCGCGCTGACCAGGCGCCGCAGCGTCACCGGCCGCAATCCGGTCCGGCGCAGGATCGTCACCAGCGTCTCCAGCACGACGTATTCGTGCGGCCCCAGCACCGGCCGCGCCTGCGAGACCTGCAGGACCCAGGGATGCCGCAGGTAGAAGTCCCAGAGGTCGTTCGCCCATCGGGTGGTGTCGGAGCGCCAGCCGTCCCCCTCGTGGGAGCCCGCCAATTCCGCGAGCGTCTTGTCGTACATGAGGTCGAGCAGTTCGCTCTTGCTCGGGACATAGGTGTAGAGCGCCATGGCCGTACGCCCGAGCCGGTCGCCGACCGCCCGCATCGAGAGACCGGCCATGCCCTGGGAGTCGGCGATCTCGATGGCGGCGTCGACGATCAAGTCCACCGAGAGCCCGGGTTTGGGCCCCGGGCGCTCGGCGTCCGGCGACTCCGTCCGCCACAGCAGGGCCATCGACTTCCGGGGATCCCCCTGCGCCGCGTAGACGACCACTCCGAACTCCTTACAGCATAAACTGACGTCTGCTATCCTCACTTTACAGGCTAAAGAGTTCCAACCAGGGGAGAGCCATGCCTTCGGCCGCCGACAGCCACGACATGATCCAGGTGCGCGGAGCCAGAGAGAACAACCTCGCCGACGTCTCGGTCGACATCCCCAAACGCCGCCTCACCGTCTTCACCGGTGTCTCCGGGTCGGGAAAATCGTCCTTGGTGTTCGGCACCATCGCCGCGGAGTCGCAGCGGCTGATCAACGAGACCTACACCGCGTTCATCCAGTCCTTCATGGCGCCGGTCGGGCGGCCGGACGTGGACACGCTGCGGAACCTGAGCGCCGCGATCGTCGTCGACCAGGAGCGGATGGGGGCCAACTCCCGCTCCACGGTCGGCACCGCGACCGACGCGCACACGATGCTGCGGATCGTCTTCAGCAGGCTGGGACAGCCGCATATCGGGACGTCGGGGGCGTTCAGCTTCAACCTTCCCGACGGGATGTGCCCCGGCTGCGAGGGGCTCGGGAAGGTGTCCACGATCGACGTCGGCCAGCTGGTCGACAAGGAGCTTTCGCTCAACGAAGGGGCGATCACGGTCCCGAACTTCGCCCCGGAGACCTGGTATTGGAAGGGATTGGCGCATTCCGGGTTCGTCGACCCGGACGTCAAGCTGAAGGACTACACCCCGCGGCAGTGGGACGACTTCATGCACAAACCCGCCACGAAGGTGATGATCGGCGGGCTGAACACCACCTACGAGGGCCTGCTGGTGAAGGTCCAGCGCCTGTTCCTGTCGAAGGACAAGGAGTCGATGCAGGCGCATATCCGGACGTTCGTGGACCGGGCGGTCACCTTCGAACAATGCCCGGCCTGCGAGGGCGCGCGGCTCAACGAAGCGGCGCTGTCGTCGAAGATCGACGGGCTGAACATCGCCGACTGCTCGTCGATGCAGATCAGCGATCTGGCCGATTTCGTCCGCAAACTCGACGACCCGTCGGTCGGCCCGCTGATCCAGACCCTGGGCGGCACCCTCGACTCGCTCGTCGAGATCGGCCTTGGCTACCTGAGCCTCGACCGTGAGTCCGGGACGCTCTCAGGTGGTGAAGCGCAGCGCGTGAAGATGGTGCGGCACCTCGGTTCCAGCCTCACCGACGTCACCTACGTCTTCGACGAACCGACCGTCGGCCTGCACCCGCACGACATCCAGCGGATGAACGGCCTGCTGCTTCTCCTGAAGGACAAGGGGAACACCGTGCTCGTGGTCGAGCACAAACCGGAGACCATCGAGATCGCCGACCACGTCGTCGACCTCGGCCCCGGCGCCGGGCCGAACGGCGGGCAGATCTGTTACACCGGCGACGTCGCCGGGCTGCGCGCGTCCGGCACGCTGACCGGGCGGCACCTCGACCACCGGGCGCGGCTGCGTCCCGACGTCCGCGTCGCCACCGGGCAGATCCCGATCCGGAACGCGACGCGGCACAACCTCAAGGACGTCAGCGTCGACATCCCGCTCGGGGTGCTGACCGTGGTCACCGGGGTCGCCGGTTCGGGCAAGAGCTCACTCATCCACGGCTCACTGTCCACAAGGGACGACGTCGTGGTGCTCGACCAGTCGGCCATCCGCGGTTCGCGGCGAAGCAACCCGGCGACCTACACCGGCCTGCTCGACCCGATCCGCGCCGCGTTCGCCAAGGCCAACGGCGTCAAGGCCGCGCTGTTCAGCGCGAACTCCGAAGGCGCGTGCCCGAAGTGCAAGGGCATCGGGCTGATCTACACCGACCTGGCGATGATGGCCGGGGTGGCGACGGTCTGCGAGGAGTGCGAAGGCAAGCGGTTCACCGCCGAGGTGCTCACGTACAAGCTGCGCGGGAAGGACATCAGCGAAGTCCTCGCGATGCCGGTCGCCGAAGCGCGCGAATTCTTCCCGTCCGGACAGGCGCGGACGATCCTCGACCGGCTTTCCGACGTCGGCCTCGGCTATCTCGGGCTCGGGCAGCCGCTCACCACGCTGTCCGGCGGGGAACGGCAGCGGATCAAACTGGCCATCCGGATGGCGGAGAAGTCGGCGACCTACGTCCTCGACGAGCCGACCACCGGGCTGCACCTCGCCGACGTCGACCAGTTGCTCGGCCTGCTGGACCGGCTCGTCGACGACGGGAACACCGTGGTCGTCATCGAGCACCACCAAGCCGTGATGGCGCATGCCGACTGGATCGTCGACCTGGGCCCGGGAGCGGGGATGGACGGCGGCGAGGTCGTCTTCACCGGGACGCCGTCGGAGCTGGTCGCCGGCGGTGCCACGCTCACGGCTCGGCACCTTCGTGCTTACGTAGGCCGGGAAGGCTGACGAGAGCGCGTGCGGCGGGCTTCGCGGACGGCCGCGAAGCCCGCCGAAGCCAGCACGACCAGAGCGAGTCCCGAGGTCACCGTCGCGATGGGCGGAGCCGCCAGGGGTGAAACCCCGGTGACCGATTCGATCCCCACCACCGCGGTCAGCACCGAGTACGCCCCGATCGCCACCCACACCAGCCGCACGCGCCGCCGCTCGGTCCGGTCCGCGAACCGCAGCAGCCAGGCCAGCCCCGGAACGACGAGGATCGCGTGCATCGCCACCGCGTGCAGCGGCTTCAGCGCACCGGCGGTGGTGTACGCGGCCTGCGGGTTCCCGCCCCGGGCCTCGACGACACCGCTCGCGATCATCGCCGCACCCGCGCCGAGCGCCACCAGCAGCGCGACCAGCCCGAAGCGCACCGCGAGCCGCATGCTCGGCGTGGTCTCCCCTCCGCCGCGCATGGCCGCGGCGGTGAACGAGACGGCGGTCAGGATGATTACGCCACCGCCCGCCGCGAGCGTCGTCGACACCACGTTGTCGAAGGCGGTCTCGAAGTTCAAACGCGACGGCACCCCGCGCCAGGCCTGCGTGCTCACCAGCGCGGTCTCCACGACGCTCGCCCCGGTGAAGACGCCGAGCAGCACGTTCCGCACCCGCGGCCGCACCGCGACGAACGACGTCGCCCACGCGACGGTGGCCAGCGTCAGCCCGAACGACAGGCCGAACGTGACCGCTTTCCGCATCGCCAGCGGCCCGGTCCACGAACCGCCGGACGCGACCAGCACGACCGCGTGCACGAGGCCGCCGAGGAACAGGAGCGCGCCCGTCACGCAGGCGACGCGCTCGATCCGCCGTAATTCCTTCATGCCGAAGAGTGTCGTGCGGCTCGGGTCGCGAAGCGTCACCTGTGGAGCGACACTTCACCTACGTCCGTTTACGTATCTGAGAGCCCCTCAGCGAAGACCGCGGTAGAGACCGATGGTCTGTTAGTCTGGCCGTCACTATGCCCCGCATCCTTGCCCGCGCCGCCGCGCTGATCGCCGTTCTCGCCCTGTTGTTCGGGGTCCCGTGGTGGACGATCGTCGGCGCCCCCGAACTCCCGGCCGCGCTTGAAGTCCTCGGCACGATCGTCTTCGCCGCCGCGGCGGTGGCCGTGCCCGGGTGCATGGTCCTCGGCCACGGCCCGGCGCAGCGTGACCTCGCCGCGAAGATCGGCGACCTCTCCCTCGGCCTGATCTGGCTCCTGTTCTCCTTGTCCGTACTCGGAAACGTGCTGCGGCTCGTCCTCGCCCTGTCCGGAGTGGACAGTGCGGCGGGGATCGTGTCCGGCGTCGTCCTGGTGGCGTTCGCGGGCCTGACGGCGTACGGACTGGTCGAAGCCCGGCGCGTCCCGCGGCTCAAGGAACTCGACGTCGTCCTCCCCCGGCTCGGCGCCGGTCTCGACGGTCTCCGCTTCGCGATCATCACCGACACGCATTTCGGCCCGCTGAACCGGACGAAGTGGTCGGAAAAGGTCGTCGAGGTGGTCAACGAACTCGACGCCGACGTCGTGGCGCACGCCGGCGACCTCGCGGACGGTTCGGTCGCGAAACGCCAGGGCCAGGTCGCGCCGCTCGGGAAGGTGCGCGCCAAACTCGGCAAGTTCTACATCACCGGCAACCACGAGTACTTCGGCGAGGCGCAAGCCTGGCTCGACCATATGCGCGACCTCGGCTGGGAGCCGCTGCACAACCGGCACCTGCCGGTCCGCCAAGGCGGGGACACGCTCGTCTTCGCCGGGATCGACGACCCGACGGGTGCCGCGTCCGGCCTCCCCGGGCACGGCCCGGATCTGCCCGCCGCCCTCGACGGTGTCGCCGCGAGCACCCCGGTGGTCCTGCTCGCCCACCAGCCGAAGCAGGTCAAGCAGGCCGCCGAGGTGGGTATCGACCTGCAGGTCTCCGGGCACACCCACGGCGGCCAGATCTGGCCGTTCCACCTCCTGGTGCGGCTCGACCAGCCGGTCTTGGCCGGGCTTTCGCGCCACGGCGAGCGCACGCAGCTCTACACGAGCCGCGGCACCGGCTTCTGGGGACCGCCCCTGCGCGTCTTCGCGCCGAGCGAGATCACCCTCCTGACCTTGCGAAACAGCAACTAGTCCTCTACTGGCGACACTTTCGGTCGCCGTCACGGACCTCACCGACAACTTTTTTTGTCTTGACAACTTGAGGGTTCGGAGGAAGTGTGGTGTCCAACGCACCCCGCCCCGAAAGGCCGAACCGATGACCATCACCGCCACCCGGACCCAGCTCGCCGTCCCCGCCCGCGCCCTGCTCGCCTGCGGCGCGATCTCCGGCCCGCTGTACTTCGTCACTTCGCTCACCCAGGCCGCCGTCCGCGCCGGTTTCGACCTGACGAAGCATCCGGCGAGCATGCTGAGCAACGGCGACGCCGGCTGGATCCAGGTGACGAACTTCCTGGTCAGCGGCGTGCTGATGCTTGCTGGGGCGATCGGCCTGAACCGCGTGCTCGAACCGGGCAGAGGAAGCGTCTGGGGACCACGGCTGCTGGGCGTCTTCGGCGTGAGCCTGCTCTTCGCCGCCGTCTTCAAGGCCGACCCGGGTAACGGCTTCCCGGTCGGCACCGGCCCGGCGACGCTCAGCACCGCCGGAACGCTGCACATGGCCGCCGGTTCGGTCGGCTTCCTCTCGCTGATCGTGGCGACCTTCGTGTTCGCGAGCCGCTTCTCGGGTGAGGGCCGTCGCGGCTGGGCCGTCTACTCCCGCGTCACCGGCATCGCGTTCTTCGCCGCCTTCGCCGGGATCAGCTCCGGCAACGCGAACGCCGTCGTGATGCTCGCGTTCTGGGCCACCGTGCTGCTGGCCTGGGCCTGGGTCACGGCCGTCGTCGTCCGCTTCGCCCACTGAGAACGATCGAGGAGAATCTCCCGTCATGAGCACCGTGACCTCGCAAGACGGCACCACCATCGCCTACACCCGCACCGGCTCCGGCCCCGCCGTCATCCTCGTCGACGGCGCCCTGTGCCACCGCGGCTTCGGTCCCGCCACCCCGCTCGCCGCCGAACTGGCCGGACAGTTCACCGTCTACACCTACGACCGGCGCGGCCGCGGCGAGAGCGGCGACACCGAACCGTTCGCCATCGCCCGCGAAGTCGAAGACATCGACGCGCTGATCAAGGAAGCGGGCGGGACCGCCCGCGTCTACGGCATCTCCTCCGGTGCGGCGCTCGCACTCGAAGCCGCCAACGCCGGGCTCGCGATCACCAGACTCGCGGTGTACGAGTTCCCGCTGGTCGTCGACGACACCCGCCCGCCGGTCCCGGCCGACTACGCCGCGCGGCTCGAAACGGCGATCGCCACCGGGCGGCCGGGTGACGCGATCAAGACGTTCATGCGGCAAGGCGTCCGCGTCCCGGCGCCCGTCGTGTTCATGATGCGGCTCATGCCGACGTGGCCGAAGATGAAGACGGTCGCGCCGACCCTGCGCTACGACGCCGCGCTGTTCGACGGCCTGCACGACGGCAAGCCGCTGCCCGAAGGCCGCTGGGCGGGTGTTTCCGTGCCGACCCTGGTCATGGACGGCGGCAAGAGCCCGGCCTGGATCCGCAACGGCGTCGCCGCGCTCGCGAAGGCCGTCCCCGGCGCCGAGCACCGCACGATCGAAGGCCAGACGCATATGCTCAAGCCCCAGGCGATCGCCCCGGTGCTGATCGAGTACTTCGCCGACTGACGAGACGGCCTCTTCACCACTCCCGACCCCGCGACGAGGGCGGGCGACAGCGGCCCAGAGCCATGCGGCGGCCGGCGATCGGTCGAGTGGGTCGTGAGTGGTAAGTGACGTTAGAACGTCACTTACCACTCACGACCACCCGGACCACTAACCGACCGCCGGCGAAGCGGCCCGCTCCACCACCAGCCGCGCCGCCCCGCTCCCGTCGGCGGGAACCGTCCAGATCCCGCCCTCCAGCCCGTAGGCCACCGTCGCATCGTCCAGCCAGGCCGCCTGGTCGTCCACACTCCGCGTCTCGGCCAGCATGGTCTCCTTACCCGACGCCAGGTCGAGGACGGCCAGCCGCCACGGGGCCGCGAGATCGGCGGAAACCCGCTTCTTGAAGGCGATCCGCTTCCCGTCCGGCGAGAGCGAAGGGCACTCGACGTTCTCCCGGATCGCGGTCGCGCTGAACTTCTCGTAGTCCGCCTCGACGAGGTACGTCTTCCCCTTGGTCGCCATGGTCGCGTAGAACCGCTTGCCGCCGGGGGCGAACGTGATCCCCCAGTAGTTCACGTCCGAGGAGTAGTACCGCTTGCCGTCGAGGGTCACGTCCATCTCCTCGATGCTCTTCAGCAGCTGCCCGCTCGCGAGGTCGAGGATCCCGGCGCGCGTCGAGAAGCCGGCGGCCGCGTAGGAATCCCCGGAGACGAACAACGTCCAGTAGACGAGCTTCCCGTCCGGGGAGACCCGGCCGCGGCTGGGCGTTCCGGGCAGTTCGACCCGGCGGATCTCGGTGAGGTCCTTGTCCAGCACGATGACGTCGGTCATCGGCGGCAGCACGCCCGGCTGCGCGGCCAGGCACAGCGCCGTCCCCGCCGAGGCGGCGAACCGGTCGCAGCTGAGCCCGGCGACCTTCCTCGGCTCACCGGGCCGGTCGGCCGGGACGGTGGCGAGCCTGCCGAAGTCGGGGCCATCGGCGATGTTGCGGAACAGTAGTTGTCCCTTGGCCTGCACCGAAACCGGCTGCCCGGACACCACGGCCACGGCGTTGACGCCCTGCCCGCGATCCCGCGAAGAGATCCCGTATACGACGGCCGCCGCGACGAGGACGACGACCGCCACCACCACGCCCACGACCCGGCCCCTCACGCGTATGTCCTCAGTGGACGGAAGAAGGCGGCCGCGACGACCACGACCGTCAGCGCCCCGGCGGCGACCAGGACCGCGAGGTCCAGGTCCCACGCGGTCCACGCGAGTCCGAAGAGGACGGACGCGAACATCCGCGTCGTCGCCTGGCCGGTCTGCACCAGTGCCAGACCACCCGCCCGCTGGTTCTCGGGCAGCAGCGGCCCGGCGGCGGCCATCAGGACACCGTCGGTCGCGGCGTAGAAGACGCCGTGCAGCACCAGCGCGAGCACCGCGAGCACCCCGCCGTCCACCGGCCCGAGCAGCGAGAGCAGCGCGACGACCAGGGCGACGTGCCCGCCGAGGAACACCTTCCAGCGCCCGATCCGGTCCGAGAGCCTGCCCAGCGGAACGGCGAGCAGCAGGTACACCCCCGCCGTTCCCAGCGGCAGCAAGGGAAAGAACACCGCGCCGAGGTCCCATCGGCGTTGCAGGACGAGGTACAGGAACGAGTCGCTGAGGGTGACCAGGCCCAGCAGCGCCGCCCAGACGCAGATCCGGCGGAACGGCGCCTGCCGGATCAGGCCGGCGGTCTCCCGCAAGGAGACCTTGCGCCGCCCGGGCCTCGGCTCGGGCCGATGGTCCTTGACCAGCACCACCAGGATGAGCACACCGATCGCGGCGATACAGAAACTGGTGAAGAACACCGAGTCGTAGCTGCCGAGGCTGAGCCACAACACGGCCATCGCGACCAGCGGGCCGAGGAACGCGCCGAAGGTGTCCATCGCCCGGTGCACGCCGAACGCGCGGCCGAGGTGCTCGGGATCGCTGCTCAAGGTGATGAGCGCGTCCCGCGGCGCGGTCCGGACGCCCTTGCCGGTGCGGTCGGCGGCGAGCACCGCCCCGATCGCGACGGTGGACGAACCCGCCATCATCAGGCCGATCTTGCCCAGCGCCGAAAGCCCGTAGCCGAAGCAGGCGACCGCCTTGAGCCGCCCCCATCGGTCCGCGAGATGCCCGCCGAGGAGCCGGACCAGCGCGGTGACGCCGGAGTAGAGGCCGTCGAGCACGCCGAATTGCAGCGGGCTCAGGCCGAGACCGAGGACCAGGTACAGCGGGAGGACCGCGGTCACCATCTCCGACGAGATGTCGGTGACCAGGCTGACCAGTCCGAGTGCGACGACGTTCCCGGTCACGGCCCGTTTCAGGCCGCTCTTCGGGACTTCCGCCGCGGTGTCCGCTCCCCTGGCGGTGGCTATGTACATCCGAAAACTCCTTCACGCGCGCCGGACATCCGCGACCAGGTGCCGCAGCGCGGTGTCAGTGGCAGGTGTAGGTGGGCGAGGAGTCGATGGTCTTGCCGTCGAGGCCGATCAGCTGCGTCGAGAACGCGTTGTCCGACATGTTCAGCTTGAGCACGCCGAACGTCGAGATCGCCTTCGCCGTCGCCGGGTGCTCCGTCTTGACCGGGTACAGCGTCATCCCGCCGCCACCGCCGATGATCTGCACCGGGCCGTTGACGTCCTTGGCCCCGCTGGTGTTCTGCGGGAAGAACCGCTCGTAGTGGTGGTCGTGCCCGTTGAGCACCAGATCGACCTTGCTCTTGACCATGGTCTCCCAGAGCGTGGCCATCTTCGGGTTGTCGCCGTGGTCACCCGAGGTGAAACGCGGGTGGTGGTAGTACGCGGCGACACAGGGCTTGGTGTTCTTCGCCAGGTCCTGTTTGATCCAGTTCAGCTGTTCGTCGCTGACGGCGTTCGCGGCCAGCCCGGGGGAGAACTCCGTGCTGTCGATGGCCACGAAGTGCCAGTTGCCCATTTCCCAGCTGTAATAGGTCTTCCCGTTCGGCGTCGCGATCTTGCCGAAGTACTTCTTGTAGGCGCCCAGCGGGGTGTCGTCGTAGGTCTCGTGGTTGCCGGGGACCGGGTGCATGATGTTCTTGTACTTGCCCCAGGACTTGTCGAAGTAGTTCGTGAAGTCCTCGATATGGGCGTCGTCGTACTGGTTGTCGCCCATGGTGATCACCGCGGCCGGGTTCATCTGCCCGACCAGGTTGGCGGTCTTCGGGTGGATGCACGAGGACGACGAAGCGGTGCACTGGTCCGCGATGTCGCCGGCGGCCGCCAGCACGAACGACGAACCGCCGCCCGCCTGCGTGGTCGCCTGGAGCTGGTTGCTGGCACCGGAAGTGTTACCCGCGCCGTCCTTCGCGCGGACGGTGTAGGTGTACGCGGTCGCCGCGCTCAGCCCGGAGTCGGTGTAGGAAGCGCTTTCCGAGGTGCCGACGACCTGCCCGTTGCGCAGCACTTCGTAGGCGGTGACGCCGACGTTGTCCGTCGACGCCGTCCAGGTCAGGTCCACAGTGGACGAAGTGATCGCGCCGGCCTTCAGGTTGGTCGGCGCGGTGGGCGCCTGGGTGTCGCCGGAGGAGTCCGACGTGCCGTAGACCTGCATCTCCCAAAGGGAGTAGCCGTAGCTGGTGGCGCGTTTGGTCGCGACGAGACGCAGATACCGGCCGCGGGCGGTCAGCCCGGTCAGGTCGTCGGTGCCACCGTTGCCGTTGGTCACGGATTTGACCGAGGTCCACGCCGAGCCGTCGTTGGAGACTTCCAGCTTGTACGCGGTGGCGTACGCCGCCTCCCAGTTCAGCTTCACGCGGCGGACGTCGGAAGGACTTCCGAGGTCGACGCGGATGAACTGCGGGTCCGCGCTTTCGGCGCTGGCCCAGCGGGTGTTCGTCTTCCCGTCGACCGCGAGCGGGCCGCCGTATTCGGCGGCCTCGACCGAGGAGACCAGGACGGGTTTACCTTGGGACAAAAGGACGTCGGCGGCTTGGGCACTTCCGCTGAGCAGAGTGGGCAGCAGGATGACTGCCGCGCCGAAGGGCAGTAGTCGGGTTCGGGCCTTCACATCGATCTCCCCGGGAATCCGTGGCGGCGGGTTGAGAGGGACGGGTGCGCGGCGTTGTTCTTTTGTTCACCGTTCGTTTGGTAAGTTTCCTAACAAATGCGTACGGTAATCCGTGCCACTCAGTGCGTCAAGACATAGACTCGCGGCATGATCGGCGCTTTGATCTTCGACTTCGACTTCGACGCTGGTCGACACCGAGGCCGCCGTCCTCGTGGCCTGGCAGGAGACCTTCCGCGCCCGCGGCGGTGAACTCCCCCTCGACGTCTGGCACACCGTGATCGGCACGCAGAACACCGCCACCGCGATGTTCGAGCTGCTGGCGAAAGAGGACGAGAACCTCGACCGGCTCGCGGTCCGCACCGGCGTCCGCGCCCGGGTCACCGAACTGCTGGAATCCGAAGGGCCGCGCCCCGGCGTGCGGGAGTATCTCGACGACGCGAAGGCCCGAGGCATCCGGCTGGCCATCGCGTCGAGTTCGACCGGCGACTGGGTCGTCTCGCAGCTGGACAGGCTGGGCCTGACGGACGCGTTCGAGGCCGTCCTCACCGGCGACCTCCACGAGGCGAAGCCGAGCCCCGACCTCTACCTGGCCGCGCTCGCCGCGCTGGACCTCCCGCCCTCCGGCGCGATCGCGTTCGAGGACTCACCGCACGGCGTCACCGCGGCGAAGGCCGCCGGGCTGACCTGCGTCGCGGTGCCGAACCCGATCACCGCGGTCCTGGACTTCGGTCACGCCGACCTCGTCCTCGGCTCGCTGGCCGACAAACCACTGGACGAGTTGCTCAGCCGCTGAGTACCTCACCCAGCCGGGTGAGGAACGGACGCTGGCCCTTGAGCACCTTCTCCTCCGCTTCGGCGAGGCCGAACCAGGCGACCCTGTCGACCTCCGGGAACTCCCGCGTCCGGCCCGAACGCGGCGGCCATTCCATCTCGAACGTGCCCGGCACGACCTGATCCGGGTCGAGGTCGCCCTCCACCGCCCAGACGGTGACGACCTTGCCGCCGGACTGCTTCACCTCGCCCAGCGGGAGGTACTCGCCCTCGGGTGCCGGCAGCCCCAGTTCCTCGGCGAACTCGCGCCGCGCCGCGGCCTCCGGCGTCTCGCCCGGCTCGTACTCCCCCTTGGGCACCGACCAGCCGCCCGCGTCCTTCTTCGCCCAGAACGGCCCGCCCATATGCCCGAGCAGTACTTCGGTCTCTTCGCCCGACCTGCGGAAGAGCAGGATCCCGGCACTCGTCTTACCCGCCACGCCGTCCAGTCTGCCGTTGCTCCGATCGAGTGATGAGACCGGGCGGGCGGAAAAACTTCCGGCCGGGTGTCGATTCGTGTCGTCCTCGTGCGACGCGTTGTCGGAAGCCGCCTCACAGACCCGCTGGGAAGGACCAGGACCATGACGCAGACCATCACCCCCACCGAGACCACCGCCACCACCACCACTCGGCGCACCGCCAAGGCACAGGGCGCCATCCAGTCCGCGGTGCGGATCGTCGTGTCGTTCCTCTTCCTTTGCCACGGCCTGCAGGGATTCGGCTTCTTCGGTGGCGTCGACGGCGCGGGTGGCGCCGTCGAACTCGGCTCCTGGCCCGGCTGGTACGGCAGCGTGATCGAGGTCGTCGGCGCCGTCCTGGTACTGGTGGGACTGTTCACCCGGCCGGTCGCGGTGCTCCTCTCCGGCGTCATGGCTTTCGCGTACTTCACCGTCCACGCCCCGGAAGGCCTGCTGCCGTTGTCGAACATGGGCGAGCTGTCCACCCTTTACTGCTGGGTCTTCCTGTTGATCGCCGCGATCGGCCCGGGCACTTTCGCTCTCGACACGCTTCGCCGCCGCTGATCAAGGAACAACCGCCCCCTTTCCTGGAATCAGTCCAGGAAAGGGGGCGTTTTTCGCGTTCTCGTCCATTGCGGCGTTGTCGAATTCGGGCATACCAAGGAATTACCCCCCGAAAGAAAGTTCCCTACCGATGGGGGTATCCGGCATCCTCCTTTACATCAATGGTTTAGACCACCTTGAGCCGGAAGGATGCGTCATGACCCAGACAGCCACCGCCACGACCACCGAGATCGGCCCGACCACCGCCAAGTGGCAGGGCATCGCCCTCTCCGTCGTCCGCGTAGTGGTCGCGTTCCTGTTCCTGTGCCACGGCCTGCAGTCGATGGGCTTCTTCGACAAGCCGGCCACCCCGTTCGGCGTCTGGCCGAGCTGGTACGCCGGGGTGATCGAACTCGTCGGCTCGCTGCTCGTCCTGGTGGGACTCTTCACCCGCCCGGCCGCGGTAGTGCTCTCGGGCACGATGGCCTACGCGTACTTCGTCGTCCACCAGCCCGACGCTCTCCTGCCGCTGCAGAACAAGGGCGAGATGGCCGCCCTGTACTCGTGGGTCTTCCTGTTGTTCGCGGTGGTGGGCCCGGGCACCTACGCGCTCGACACCCTGCGGCGTCGCCGTCGCGGCTGAGCCCCGTCGCGTGTGAAGGCCCCCTTCCCTCGGCTCAGCCGAGGGAAGGGGGCCTTCACACGGTCGGAAGCGTCAGCGGCCTTGCGGCAACCCGGCCGCCAGGTCGGACAGCGCGAGCACATGCTCCATCAGCACCGTCAAGACCTGCTTCGTCGAGTCGCGTTCCCGCGCGTCGCACAGCAGCAGCGGGACGTCCATGCTGACGTCGAGCGCCTGCCGGACCTCTTCGGTGCCGTAGCGGTACGCGTTGTCGAAGCAGTTGACGGCGACGACGAACGGCAGCCCTCGGCGCTCGAAGAAGTCGACGGCGGCGAAGCAGCTGTCGAGCCGTCTGGTGTCGGCCAGCACGACGGCGCCGAGAGCGCCTTCGGCCAGCTCGTCCCACATGAACCAGAAGCGGTCCTGCCCCGGCGTGCCGAACAGGTACAGGATCAGTTCGGGGTTGATGGTGATGCGGCCGAAGTCGAGGGCGACCGTGGTGGTCGTCTTCTTCTCGACACCGGTGAGGTCGTCGACGCCCTCGGACGCCGCCGTGATGACCTCTTCGGTGCGCAGCGGGGGAACCTCGCTGACCGAACCGACCATCGTGGTCTTACCGACCCCGAACCCGCCGGCGATGAGGACCTTGACCGCGTTCGCGGTCAGGGATCGCCGGGGCTCAGAGTTTCCGGATGCCATCAAGAACCGCCTGGAGTACGTGTTTGTCGGGGGTGTCGGTGACCGGTGTCGCGGTACGGAACAGCACGAGGTTCTGTTCGATGAGGTCGCTCAGCAGCACCTTGACCACCGGCAGCGGCAGATCGATGCGCGCGGCGACCTCCGCGACGGAGGTCGGTCTCTGGCACAGGTTGAGGATCCGCCCGTACTCCGGCTCGAAGCCGGCGACCTCGTGTGCGGTGCGCATGGCGACCACCAGCGTGATCAGGTCGAGGCCGATCGTGTCCGAGCGGGTGCGCCCGCCCGTGACGGCGTACGACCGGACCAGCGGCCCGGCCTCGTCCTCGAACCACGACTCGTGCCGCCCGCTCATGGCGACTGGGGAGTCGCGGCGCGAGGCGCCGAAGTGAGCACCGCGCCGACCCGCTTGACCATCAGGTTCATCTCGTAGGCGACCAGGCCCATGTCCGCGTCTTCCTTGGCGAGCAGCGCGAGGCAGGCACCGCGGCCCGCCGCGGTGACGAACAGGAAGGCGTGGTCCATCTCGACCATGGTCTGGCGGACGTTGCCGCCGCCGAAATGCCGTCCCGTGCCCCGAGCGAGGCTCTGGAACGCCGACGCCACCGCGGACAGGTGCTCCCCGTCCTGCTCCGACAGGTTGCCGGATTTTCCGATGAGCAGGCCGTCCGCCGACAGGACCACCGCCCGGTCGGCACCGCTGACCCGCTTGACCAGGTCGTCCAGCAACCAGTCGAGTTCACTGACTCCCGCGTTGGCCATCTAGTCACGATCTCCGTACATGTCGAGGTCGGTGTAGTCGTCGGTGGGTTCGGTGTCCCGGCCGCGGCGCGTGCCCTGCTGGAACGCGGCGAGGCGGTTCCTGGCCAGTTCGGGGGTGTCCTCGCGGACCTCTTCGCGCTGGGCCGCGGGCCGGTCCTCCATCAGCTGGGGGACCAGGTTCGTCTGACGACGGCGCTGCGGCAGCGGTGGCCTGCCGGGCGCCTCGGGGCCCTGCCCCCGGGTCTGCGGCGGCCGGACGTCCTGCGGACGGGAGTCGGCGGGCGGCCAGGCAGGCGGTTGCGCGGCCTGCGGCCTGGCCTCGGCACGGGCGGGCTCCGGGCGGATCGGCTCCGGCCGCGGGGTCTCGGGCCGGGGCACACGCGGCTGACGCGGGGGCAACGGCGGCAACGAGGCACCGGGCGAATCCGGGCCGGGCCGGAACATCGGGTTCTGCGGGACGGGAGCCCGCGGGGCCATCGGCATCGGCACCGGGAGCTCCGGCCGTTCCGCCGGGATCTCGGTGCGGTGGCGGGCACGACGGCCCGGGAGCAGCGGTGCGGCGTCCGGCACCTCGGTGCTCTCGGGGTCCACCTCGTCCTCCGGCTGATCGGACGGGACCGGCGCGAGCAGGTCGGTGCGGACGAGCACGATGGCCCTGGTGCCGCCGTACGCGGATTCACGCAGGTGCACGGAGATCCCGTGCCGCGCGGCGAGGCGCGCGACCACGAACAGGCCCAGCCGCGGCTCGGCTGACAAGGCCATGATGCCGAAGTCCGGCGGATCGGCCAACATCGCGTTGAGCTCGGCGGCCTGCTCCGGCTCCATCCCGAGCCCCTGGTCCTCGACCTCGATCACGACGCCCTTGCCGACGACGTTGCCGCGCAGCTCGACGCGCGACTGCGGTGGCGAGAACGACGTCGCGTTGTCGATCAGCTCGGCGAGCAGGTGCACGAGGTCGCCGACGACCGGACCCTGTACCGCGATCGCGGGCATCTTGGCGGTCTTGACCCTGGCGAAGTCCTCGGTCTCGGCCGAGGCACCGCGGGTCAGCTCGGCCAGCGTGACCGGCTTGCGCCACTGGCGGCCGGGCTGGCCGCCGCCGAGGATGATCAGGTTCTCCGCGTTCCGGCGGGCACGCGTCGACAGGTGGTCCAGCTGGAACAGCGTCTCCAGCTGCTCCGGGTCCTCCTGCTTGCGTTCGGCCTGCTCGAGCACCTTGAGCTGGCGGTGCACGATGACCTGGCTGCGGTGCGCGATGTTGAGGAACACCGTCTTGGTGCCCTCACGGGTCCTCGCCTCTTCGACGGCGGCCGCGATGGCGGTCTGCTGCGCCTTGTTGAAGGCCTCGGCGACCTGGCCGATCTCGTCGTCGCCGTGGTCGAGGAAGTGCCCCTTGTCGTCGAGGTCGACGGGTTCGCCCGCGCGGACCCGTTCGACCAGTTCGGGCAGCCGGATCTCGGCGACGTCGAGGGTGTCCTCGCGCAGCCGGGCCAGCCTGCCGATGAGCCGGTTGGACAGCCGCAGCGCGATGACGAACACGCCGATGGCCACCAGCAGTGCGATCGCCGCGGCGATCGCCGACGTGATCAGTGTGCGGTCGGCCTCGTCGATGGCCTCGGTCGTGGCCGCGCCACTCTGCTCGACGAAGCCGCGCATCATCGCGTCGCCGACGCCGCGGGCCGACTGCAGCCAAAGCTGCTCGGGCACCGGGAGGGTGGCCTTGCTGTTCTGCAGGAAGGTGTTCTCGACCGTGTTGACGGCCTTCCACGGGTCGCTCGCGACGAGCTGGTCGAACTTCGCCTTGACGTCCGGGCGCATCCGCGAGACGGACGATTCGAGCAGCGAGCGGTACGAACCGACCTGGGAGACGTAGGCGCGATAGGTCTCGTCGGTGAAGCCGCCGCCCGCGACGGCCGCGGCGGCGAGGGAGTTCGCGCGCTGCAACTGGTCGATCGCGGTGAACAGCGGTACCGCGGTGATCCGCTGGTAGGCGTTCTCCGCGTTCGGCGCGTCCTGCGCGAGACCGGTGAGGCCCTCGACGAACTGGTCGAGGATCTGGTTGTAGAAGGTGAAGGCGTCCAGCAGGGGCAGCTGGCCGGAGTCGGCCGACTGCCGGATCTGCGGCATCTTCTGGAACAGCCCGTTCACCGTGGCGATGTTGCGCTACACGCTGTCGGGCGAGTCGCCGATGAACTTCTGGAGGTGGGTGACGACACCCTGGGTCGCGGCGTCGGTCTTGGCGCGCTGTTCCACGAGAGCGGCGTGCTGCGAACGGTCGCCCGCGAGCTCGCGCAGCGTCAGCCGCCGCTCTTCCTGAACCTGGGCGAAGAACGGGACGGAAGGGCCTTCCGAGTCACGGATCCGCTGCGCGTAGTCACGACCGTCGACCGCGTCGAAGATCAGGTACCCGCCGATCGCGAGACCGACGAGCATCAGCGCGGTACTCGGAATGAGCGCGATCGTCAGGACGCGCGAACGAATCGAAGAGCCGCGGCCTCGTCGAAGGGAATTCTGCTTCACCGTGGTCCGTTTTCCTTCCGGCAGTTATTGGTGTCGGGTCGCCGGGGATCTCCTACCCGCGGGATCCGATAGCCGGATCAACACAGCGTGGTCCGCTCCGCCCGCGAAGACGCTAGGAGACCCAAACGGGTGAGTCAAGTCCGGACGCGAAGGATAGTCAGGTATCGCCGTGACCAGCTGACGAAGGGCCGACGGACCTCGAAAGTCCACCACGTGGACCGGGGGCGCCCCGCGAAGTGACCCGCCAGTAGGTCACCTGGCGATTTACCGCGGGCAGCGGCTCGATCGACGTCCATCGGATTCGATCAAGCACCAGCCCGACGCACTCGCGTCCCGACGGGAAAATCGGCGAAAATTACCCGCCGTGACCTCGCTCACGCTTTCGGAGGAGGGCGTCACATACCGTTCGGTTTGCGAACGACTTCACCCCGGAGGAAGGCCGCCGTAAGGCCGTTCGATCCACGGAATCGAGAATTGACGGCACTTATCACCCGCGAATCGGCGAAATGATCTTCACCGGCGTCGCCGAGCTCGTCCTCGAGGAGGGTGTCGACCCTCCTGGACGCGTCGCGGAGCATCCGGACACCCGCCCAGCACAAGGTCGCCACCCCGCAGGCCAGAATCACGACGAGTGCCGTCTCGACCGGGTAACGCGAGCCGAATTCGTTGAGCAGGAAACCGGAAGCGACACCGGACACGGCGACAGCGGCATAAGTGATCGACACGATCCCCTCCTTCTCCAGGCGCCGGGGCCCACGCCTCGCCGCCGAGCCGAGCGACGCGGATTCCCTTACGCCACAGGGAAAGGATCTACGTCACACACGCGTGGCGAGAGCGAGTATCGAGACTAACAGCGGATGCGCCGAAGATCGCCTCGTCTCCCCCGATGGGGCGAGGTGATCACCTTTTTGCCACCGATTCGCGAATGAGCTTCACCATTCGCGCGGTCACCACGAACCGTTCCTCCATGGCGACCCGCGTCCCCGCGATACTCAGCCCCGGAGATCCCGCAGCGTCGTGACGGCGCGCAGCACCTCGCCGTAGGTCGTGTAGAGCGGCGCCAGCCCGAACCGCAGCACGTTGGGCGGCCGGTGGTCCCCGATCACCCCGCGTTCGATCAGGGCCGCCATCGTCTTGGCCGCGTCGTCGTCGGCGACCGAGACCTGGTGCCCGCGCCCGGCGTCGCGCGGGGTCAGGATCGTCGCGCCGCCGAGGAGTTCGTCCGCGCATCGGAAGAAGAACTCGCCGAGCGCGAGGCCCTTTTCCCGCAGCAGACCACGATCGACACCGTCCCAGACGTCGAGCGCGGCGTCCAGCGCGAGCAGCGAGAGGATGTCCGGCGTGCCCGAGCGGCCGCGCGCGATCCCGGCGTGCGCTTCGTAGGCGCCGCGCATCGCGAACGGGTCACGGTCGCCGGCCCACCCGGCCAGCGGCTGATCGAACCGATCCAACCATTTCGTCGCCACGTAAAGGAAAGCAGGCGATCCAGGACCCCCGTTGAGGAACTTGTACGTGCAACCGACGGCGAGGTCCACGCCCGCCGCGTCGAGTTCGACCGGGAGCGCGCCGACGCTGTGGCAGAGGTCCCAGAGCGCCAGCGCCCCGGCACGATGCAGTGCCCCGGTCAGCCCGGGCAGGTCGTGGGCGCGGCCGGTGACGTAGTCGACGTGGTTGATCAGCGCGACGGCGGTCCGCTCGCTCACCGCGTCCGGCATGTCCTCGGCGACGACCCGGCGCACCGTGCGCCCGGTCAGCCGGGCGGCCTCGTCGGCGACGTAGCCGTCGGTCGGGAAGGTGTCGGCGTCGACGAGGATCTCGTCGCGGCCCGGGTTGATCCGGACGGCGGCGACCAGGGCCTTGAACAGGTCCACGGTGGTCGAATCCGCCACGACGACCTGTCCCGGCGCGGCCCCCACCAGCGGCGCGATCCGCTCACCGACCCGCACCGGCGCCTCCCACCACCCTTCCGACCAGGACCGGATGAGCCGCCCGCCCCACTGCTCGCGGACGACGGCGGCGAGCCGCTCCGCGACGTGCTTCGGCGGCGCACCCAGTGAGTTGCCGTCGAAGTAGGCGACGTTCGCGTCGAGGTCGAACTCGTTTCGCTTGTGCGCCAAGGGGTCAGCCGCGTCCAGTGCCGCGGCCCCGGCTACGAGATCAGTCACGGCGGTAATCGTCGGCGAGGGTGTTCCAGAAGTCCAGCTCGTAGGACTGGAATAACCGCGCGTGCGTGCGAGCGTCCTTTTCGGACAAGCCGCCGTCGTCGAGCGCGGCCTGCACAGCCTTCACGGCGAGGTCTTCGAGTTCCGGGGACGGCGCGCCGAAGAAGTCGAAGAAGGCGCACTCCTCGTCGCCGAAGCCGTACTTCTCACGCATCGCGGCGGCGATCGCGGCGCAGTACCGGCCGAACGCGACGAAGTTGGCGACGATCGCGACCACGACCTCCGCGGGTTCGCCGTTCAGCGCCAGCCAGGCGACGAACGCCGGATAGGCCTGGCAGCCTGCCCGCGGCTCGAAGTCGGGTGTTTCCCCGGCGAGCGCGGGCAGTTTGCCGAGCGCGAGCCCTTCCCCGGACGCCAGCGACGCGAAGAACTCCCGTGCGCCCTGCTCCCGCGCACGCGCCGCGAGGGTGAGGAAGCTGCGCCAGTCGCTGCGGACGATCCGGTACTCCTCCGCCGCGATCGCGGCGAACACCTCCCGCGCGGCCTCGCCCCGTTCGACCAGCGGGACGAGCCGGTTGTCGTCGTCGCGCGGGGCGAGTCCCGCCTGGACCGCGTCGATCAGCTCGCGTGCCGAACCGGTCATCGTCGAGGTTCCTCCTTGTTCGGGGCTGACGCGATGAAAACGGAAAAGGTGGACATTTCGCGTAGTGCAACCGTGGCCGCGATTCTCTATCCACCGCTGACCAGAGCCCTTACAGTGTGCCTGATCAGGCAGCATCGAGGAGGCCAGCGTTGACCAACCAGCCGACCGTCGCCGAGCAGATCGAAGGCCAGACCATCCCCGCCCTGCTTCACCGCAACGCCACGGAGTTCGGTGACCTGCCGGCGGTGACGTCCCTCGACGCCGAGGACAAGCCGACCCTCTCCTGGGGTGAGTTCCGCACCGCGATCGCCGAGGTGTCGCGCGGCCTCGCCGGGCTCGGGCTCGGCACCCGCGACCGGATGCTGATCATGGCCCCGAGCAGCCCCGAGCACCTGATCGCCGACCTCGCCGCCGCGCATCTCGGCGCGATCCCCTGCACCGCGTACGCGACGCTCAGCCCGGAGCAGATCGGGTTCGTCGCCAGGCACAGCGCCGCCGGCGTCGTCGTGCTCGCCGGTGCCGACGAACTCGGCCGCTGGTCGCAGGTCCTCGACGACCTCCCCGCGCTGCGGCACATCGTGCTGCTCGACGCCTCCGTGATGCCGCCGGGCGACCCGCGTTTCCTGTCGTTCGCGGAGCTGCGCGCGGCGGGCGCCGAAGCGCACGCGGCCGATCCGGCGGCGTTCGAGACGGCGTGGTCCGCGATCACCCCGGACGATCCGCTGTCGATGATCTACACCTCCGGCACGACCGGCGATCCCAAGGGTGTCGTGCTGTCGCACCGCAACGCGATCTACCAGGCAGGCGCGGTCATGCGGCTGCACGAATCGCCGATGCACGCCACGAACATCGCCTACTTGCCGCTCGCGCATATCGCCGAACGCGAACTGTCGATCTACATGCCGATCGTGTGGGCCGGGCACGTCCACACCGTCGACGACCCGACCGGCGTCGTCGGCGCACTGGGGCAGGTACACCCGAAGAGCTTCTTCGGTGTCCCGCGTGTCTGGGAAAAGATGGTGGCGGGGCTGAAGAACCTCCTCGGTTCGCTGCCGGAGGACAAGCGGAACGCGCTGATCGGCGCCAACGAACTCCTGCAGCGGGGCTACAAACTGCGCAGCGACGGCAAGGAGGTCCCGCCGGAGCTCGCGGAGAAGATCGCGCAGACCGACGCGGCCGCGCTCGCGCCGGTGCGGGCCATGCTGGGCCTGGACCGGATCGAGGTCGCCTCCAGCGGCGCCGCCGCGCTGCCGGTGGAGATCCTGTACTTCATCGCCGGGCTCGGCGTCGAGATCCAAGAGGTCTGGGGCCTGTCCGAAACGACCGGCGCGGTCACCTCCAACACGCCCTCGGCGTTCAAGGCAGGCTCGGTCGGGAAGCCACTGGAAGGCATCGAGGTGAAGGTCGCCGAAGACGGCGAACTCCTCGTGCGCGGCGCGATCGTGTTCCTCGGCTACCTGCAGGAAGACGGCTCGATCAAACCGGACGTCGACGCCGACGGCTGGCTCGCCACCGGCGACATCGGGACGATCGACGAACGCGGCTTCGTCACGATCACCGACCGCAAGAAGGAACTGATCATCACCTCCAGCGGGAAGAACATCGCCCCGACGAAGATCGAGGGCCTGCTCAAGGAGCACCCGCTGATCGGGCAGGCGGTCGCGATCGGCGAGAAGCGGCCGTATGTCACCGCGCTGATCGTCGTCGACGACGAGATCGCGCCGGGCTGGGCGACCGCGAACGGCATCGAGCTCACCGAAGGCGAAGCGCTCGCCGACAACGCGCGGGTGCGCGCCGAGATCGAGAAGGCCGTCGAAGCGGCGAACGCGCGGCTGGCGCGGATCGAGCAGATCAAGCGGTACCACGTGCTCCCGAAGGCATGGACGCCCGAAAGCGGCGAGGTGACCCCGACGCTCAAGCTGAAGCGGCGGATCATCAACGACCGGTACGCGCCCGCGATCGAAGACCTGTACCCGGCCGCCACTCCCGTCCCCGCCGCCGGTTCCTGAGGCACACCCTCCTTCCGAGCCTGGGGCCTCACGCCTCCCGCACCCACGCCGGCAGGCGTTGCGAAAGTGGCTTTCGCAACACGCCCACGGCCCACCCCGACCAAGCCACGTGCCCTGCCACTCACGACCCGACGGCCGCGGCACAGACCCCTATGTGAAGGCCCTTCACGTACTCGCCGGGGGAGCAAGGGACCTTTAGTATCGCTAGCTTTCCTAGCGTCGCTAACCCCTGGCCAAGGTCCGTGAAGGCCTCCTTGAGGGACCCTGGGTCCCTCAAGGGGGCCTTCACGGACATCTACCCCCCGCAACCCCGGAAAGTGCTCGCCACCAGGGCATCGGCGCTGCTAACTTGCCGCAGTGGATCTCTTCTCCCGCTCGTGGTCGGCCTTGCTCGCCGCCGTTGCCGAAACCCCCGACGAAGACTTCGCCAAACCGTCCGGCTGTGCCGGCTGGCTGGTCCAGGACCTGGTGTGTCACCTCGTGATCGACGCCCAGGACGTCCTGATCACCCTCGCCACCCCCGCCGAGACGGAACCGACCCGCACCGCGGTCACCTACTGGGAGGTCGGCAGCACGCCGCCCACCGGCGAGGACCCGCTCGACGCGCTGATCGTCCGCCTCGCCGCGGCGTACCAGGACCCCAAGCTGCTCAAGTTCCATCTCGACGACGTCGGGTCGGCCGCCGGTCGCGCGGCCGAACTCGCCGACCCGGGCATGCGGGTCGGCACCCGCGACATCGTCCTGTCCGCGGGCGACTACCTGACCGCGTACATCCTCGAATGGACGCTGCACCACCTCGACCTGGTCGCGCATCTGCCGCAGGTCGCCGGACCGTCCGAAGCGAGCCTCGCCAAGACGCGGCAGATCCTCGAACAACGCACCGAGGAGAAGTTCCCCGCGTCGTTCTCCGATACGGACGCTCTCCTTGTCGGCACCGGACGCCGCGAAGCGACCGACGCCGAGAAGGCCGAACTGGGCGAACTGGCCGCGAAGCTGCCGTTCGTCGTGGGCTAAGCGGTCCGGGTCGACTCCGTCCACTTGCGCAGCCGGGGCGGGACGCGCTTTTCGAGGCCGTAGTTCTCCAGGTGCGCGCTGAAGACCTCGTCGAAAGCGCGCTGCACGGTCTCGGTGTCCCAAACCGGCCGCTCCAGGATGGGCTGCTTCAGATACGGCTGCCCCATGATGTGCAGTTGCGGCCCGTTGCACCGGATCATCTGCCCGGTGATGCCGTCGGACCCCGCGCCCAGCAGGAACAGCACCACCGGCGCGATCCGCGACGGCGTCCGGTCCGGCGGGCACGCCCGCAGCGATCGTTCGGACTTCCACACCATCCGGGTGTGCGCGAGCGGGCAGACCGCGTTCACCCGGATCCCGCTCTCCTCCAGATCGAGCGCCCACGAGTAGGTCAGGGACGCCACGGCGCCCTTGCTCGCGGCATAGACGCCGAGCTTGCGCTGCCCGAGCGAAGCCCCGGACGAGATGTTCACGATCGAGCCCGGCCTCCCCTGCGTCACCATCGCCTTGATCGCCGCCAGCCCGGTGTACATGACACCGAGGACGTTCACCTCGACCAGCTCGCGGGCCTGCTCGACGTCGTCCTCCCACGGCAACGCCTCGTAGTTCAGGCCCGCGTTGTTGACCAGCCCGTCGATCGCGCCGAACTCGGTGACGCAGAGATCGACGATCTCCTGCGCCTGCTTCGGATCCGCGACGCTGTGCCCGCTGGCGACCGCTCTTCCCCCGAACCGGCGGATGTTCTCCGCCGTCCGCTCGGCCAGCGCGGCGTCGATGTCGTTGACCACCACGCCCCCGCCCGCCCGCGCCACATGCACCGCGAACGCCTCGCCGAGGCCCCGCCCGGCCCCGGTCACGACGACGGCCTTGTCGTCGAGCAAACCGTTCATCGCCTTCACCCCTTTTGCCCGGCCGGCCTCCACCTCCAGGCCGGTCTCCCTTCAGTGTTGGCCCATTCGGCGCAACCCGGCCCCCTGGCGGCGGCGAACGGCACTCCGGGTGCGCCGAGCGAGTACGCGTCGATCGGCGCCCGGATACCCGCCGCACGAGTCAGGGCGGCGTTACCCACCGGACAGACGGTGTAGCCCGATCGGTCCAACAGCCGAAGGATTCGCTGGTCTTCTGTTCGTCTCCCTGTAGCCGGAGGCATACTGAACGTCGAACGGCGGGTCATTTGCTGTGACTCCCTCGACGGCCACGTACCAGGACAGGCGAGAATGCAAGGGAGTCAAGTTCACCCGATCGGGGGGAGGTGGTCACGCAGTGAAGACGAACGCGGCGCCGCGGATGACCGCCGCCCTGGCGAACCGCGAGTTCCGCGCACTCTGGTTCGCCGAGGTGCAGTCCCTCGTCGGGGACCAGCTCACCATCGTCGCGCTGGCGATCCTCGTCTACGACCGCACCGGCTCCGCACTGCTGTCCGCGGTGGTCTACTCGCTGACCTTCCTGCCCGCGCTGGCAGGCGGCCTCGGGCTCTCGCAGCTGGCCGACCGCTACCCGCGTCGCACCGTCCTCGTCTTCTCGTCGCTGATCCAGGCCGTGCTGATCGCGATCATGGCGATCCCCGGCACCCCGCTGGCCCTGCTGTGCGGGCTGGTGGTGCTGGCCCGCTTGGCGAACGCGCCCGGCAACGCCGCGCAGAACGCGCTCACCCGCGAGGTCTTCACCGACGACGACCTCTATCTCAAGAGCCAGGACATCCGCGGCATCTCCACCAACACCGCCATGCTGCTCGGCCTCGCCGGCGGCGGCCTGCTGGTGTCGCAGGTCGGGGCGAGCTGGGCACTGGCGCTGGACGCGGCGACGTTCCTGCTGAGCGCGGCCGTCGTCCGGCTTCGGGTCTCCCGGCGCGCGGCGGCGTCCGACGGCACCGGCAGCTGGTTCGGCGCGGTGAAACGCGTCTTCGGCAACCGTCACCTGCGGGTGCTGGTGTGGTTCTCGTGGCTGGTCGGCCTCGCCGTCGTCCCCGAGGGGCTGGCCGCCCCGCTGGCCGCGGAGATGGGCGTGGGGAAACAGGCGGTGGGCTGGCTGCTGGCCGCGGATCCGCTGGGGTTCGTCGTCGGCGCGTTCCTGTTGTCCAAATTCGTGTCGGCGGGACAACGGCGGAAGCTGCTGGGTGTGCTCGCGGCACTGCCGATGGTCGCCCTGATCGCCTTCGTGCTCAAGCCGGGACTGGTTCCGGCCTTACTGCTTTTGGCGGCCGCGGGCGCGGCGGGGGCGTACCTGATCACCGTGAGCGCCACGTTCATCACCTGGGTCCCGAACGAGCTTCGGGGCGGTGCGGGCGGGGTGTACCGCACGGGGTTGCGGGTCGCTCAGGGAATAGGGGCGGGACTCGGCGGGCTCGCCGCCGATCGGCTCGGGTCCGCGACTTCGGCCATCGCACTGGCCGGGGTGGTCGGCCTGCTGCTGGCCGTGCTGGTCGCACTCAGCTGGGCGCATATCAACGGATCCAGTCCGGAACCGCTGATGTCATGAGGAATCCACACTGGACGACCCCTGGGGCGGCAAGGCCGCCCGGCGGGTTCGTACTCGGAAATCTCGACGACGGGTCACCGCTTCGGCACCTGGGCCTTCGGCACTGGGGTCTTCGGTACTGGGGCGAAAAGAAACGACTCTCGATCAGAAGTCACGGCTCGACACGGTCACACACCTCCCGGCCACCTCGTCGCTGCGAACTAATACCTTGCCCGGGCTCAGAAGTCACGGCTGGACACTATCCGTCACCCCTTCCTCGTCGCGTCTCGAAAAACATTCAGCTGCCAAGATCAGAAATCACGGGACACGATTGCCACCTCCGGTCCGTGTTCGGGAGCACCCTCGCCGGTGTCGAACAACTGATGCGATGGGATGATACCGGTCTTGGAATACGAACGGTGTCTCAGTCGGTACCGGTGAGATTACTCAGCCGTGCCGTCCGTGCGGAAAAGAGGTAGCAATTGCCAGCCGAGACCGGCGATCGCCGCCAGCACGGCGACGGCACCGGCGACCTTGACGAACAGGCGGGCCGGTCCGCTGGGAGCGGGGTACCGGTGACCGAACGCGGGCGGACAAGCCCGGAAGGTGATCAGGCCGAACCCCCGCGACGCCATCCGTACGACCCCAGGGCATGGGCGCTGTGGCAGCGGCCGAAGCGCTTCATCGCGTTCCTTTTCGCCATGGAGACGATCGGAATCGCGATCATGGTCCTCTCGACGATGAATTCTTCGGCGCCGGGCAGAACGGACTGGGTCCGGTTTGCCATTCTCGCCGTCGGGGCGACGGCGCATATCCAGCTGACCCAGCGACAGGAAGAAAGGCGGCGCGACCGCAGTCGCACCGTTCTCATCGACCTCACCGCCGTCTGGACATTTCCGGCCGCGGTCATCCTGCCGCTTTCGCTGACGCTTTCCATTATCGCACTCGTACGAATCCAGCATTGGTTCATTGCCCGCCGCCCCGCGCACAACTTCGTCTTCTCCTCGGTCACCCACGGTGTTTCGGTGACACTGGCTTCGCTCACTTTCGACGCTTTCGGGCCGCATGAATGGGGAAGGATTTCCGGTTGGGGCACCCTCGGTGAATTCGGTGTCCTGATCATCACCGGAATGGTCTTCGAGGCGGTGCAGATCGCCTACATCGGCGGCATCCTCGCGATCAGCTCGCCGAAGCGGCCGACGGTGTCGACCGTGCTCGGCAATACCGCGGACAACCTGCTGGAGGCCATCACCATCGGCCTCGGCGCGGTGACCGCGGTACTGCTGTTGATCATGCCACCGATGGTGATCGTGATGGCCGTGGTGACGGTGGTGTTCAATCGCCTCGCCGAGATCGACCAACTCCAAAACGACGCGCGGACGGACCCGAAAACCGGTGTTCTCAACATGCGCGGCTGGTCGGAGTCGGCCGATCGGGCACTCGGAAGGACCGCCCGATCGGACGACAACCTGGCACTTCTGATGATTGATCTCGACCACTTCAAGTGGATTAACGACACATATGGACACCCGGCGGGTGACGACGTCCTGCGGGACGTGGCACAGAAATTGGACGAGGTCACCCGGCCCGCCGACGTCGTGGGCCGCTTCGGCGGCGAAGAATTCCTCGTACTTCTGCCGGATATCGACGAAACCGCGGCGAAACTCGCGGCCGAGCGAGTGCGCAGTGCAATCGCCGAACTTCATATAGTGACTACCGACAAACGCGGCAGCCGGGTCACCATCTCGGGCCGGACGACATCGATCGGGGCCGCCCTGTTCCCCCGCCACGGTGAGACCCTGGAGGAGCTGCTGCACGCCGCCGACGCCGCCGTCTACGTGGCCAAGGAGAACGGCCGGAACCAGGTGCGGTTCGCCCAGGACCTGGAACGACCCGCTTCCCCGCCTCCCGCCGCCGAGGCCTCGTAGCGGCTTGGCCGCGCCAACCGACCCACGCGTCCGTGAAGGACTCCTTGAGGGACCCAGGGTCCCCCAAGGAGTCCCTCACGGACTTCGGAGCAGCACCTTGAGCCCCACCTGTTCCACGCCCTGGGGTTACCAGGTGGGTGAACCCGGGGGTTATCCGGATGTCGGCCCCGATCGGCGGGTGGCACCCTGGACGCCATGCCAGCCACAGCCACAGCCGAAGCCGACGGCCAGCCCTCCCGGATCCGGCGGCCATGGTCGACCTCCGGCTGGTTGCTGCTGGTCACGGTACTGGTGTTCGGCTTCGGCCTGATCGCGTCGCGGCCCGCTTCGCCGCCGGACCAGGGACCACCGACGGGTGACATCCTCGCCGCGCAGAACGCGGTCGACGCCTTGGTCACGCCGGGCCCGGTCGAGAACGTCATCGCCAAGCTGCCCGCCGACTTCACCGCCGTCAGCGGGATCACCCCCGGCGTGCTGACGGCGCGGGACGGCACCGTGCGCGCCGTCCACACCGACGGCGGCTGCTCGGCGCCGTGGGGCGACGACAACACCAAATGGGATTACGCGGTCCCCTGCAAGGCGCACGATCTGGGCTACGACATCCTCCGCTACGCCGAGCGCAAGGGGTATCCGCTCGGCCAGGGGGCCAGGTCCGCGCTCGACGACCGGCTCTCGGCCGACATGCACCACGCCTGCGTGCTCAACCCGATGGACTCGGGCGGTACCTGCCAGGTCGTCGCCTCCCTCTATACCGCCGGTCTCGTGCTCAACTCCTGGCACCAGCGCTGGGGGCCGCCGGTCGGCGACCCGCTCGGGCCGATGATCGTCGGGGTGCTGGTGGTCGGTGCGCTGCTGGTGGTCCGGCTCCGCGGCTGGGTCCGCACCCGCCGGACGATCGTGACACTTCCCCGCGAGCCACGTCCGGTCCTCCCGGTCGGCCGGTGGGCACTGCTCGGCGTCGCCGGGGTGGTGCTGATGCTGCTCGGCGAGTCCGCCGTCGCACTCGCGCATTGGGCAGGGGCGCCGGAGCGGTCGCTGTGGCCGTTCACCTGGCTCGCCCAGCTCTGCCCGCTGGTCTTCTTCGCGGTCGGCCGGATCAACGAGGCGGGCTGGCGGTCGGTCCGCGCGGCCGGCGGCCGTTATCCGCAGTACCTCGCCGACCGCGCCAGCCCGTTGCTGCGCCCGGCACTGATCTTCGCCGTCGTCGCGCTGGTCGTCCCGCTCGCGCTGGAGGTGCTGGGGATCCCGGCGGGCACGAACGCCACCGTCATGCGGATCGCCCTGCATCCGCTCTGGCTGCTCGGTGTCTTCCTGCTGACGGTGGTACTGGCGCCGACGCTGCTGGCGCTCCACCGCCGGGTGCGGAACGCCTCCGTCGCGGGGTTGCTGGCACTGACCCTGGCGAGCGAGGTCGCCGCGCAGTGGTCGGGCTCGGCCATCCCGCGCTACGCGGAGACACTGTTCCTCGCGCTGTTCGTCCAGCAACTCGCGTTCGTCCACGCCGACGGTGTCCGCCCACCCCGCGGTGTCCTCCTCGCGACGGCGCTCACCGGTGCCGCCGGGCTGGGGATCGCGGTCGCCGTCCTCGGCGAGGGACCGATGCTGCTCGGCGGCCCCGGCGCACCGGCCGCGCTCTCGGGCCCGCCTTGGGGTGTGCTCCTGCTCGGCCTGGTGCAGCTCGCCCTCCTCGGCCTGCTCGCCCGGCCACTGGCCCGGTTCGGCACGAGCCCCGCGGTCACCGCCACCGCCCGGCTCGTCCTGCGTGCGCCGATGAGTCTCTACCTCGCCTTCCTTTCCGCGATGCTGCTGCTCGTGGCGGTCGTCTACCTGCCGGGACCGGTGGTGGACGGCCTCAGCTGGCTGGCCCGCCCCCGTGTCCTGCTCGCGCTCGCCCTGCTCGCCGTCCCGGCGGTGCTCGTCTTCTGGTGGTTCGAGCGGCATTCGGGTCCGCGGCAGCGGGCGGTCGACGAGCCGGGACTGCGCGCCGCGGTGTTCTGCCGGGCCGCGGCGACGGTCGGCATGGCCTACGCGATGCTCGGCGTGTTCGGTTTCGCGCTGACCCGGTTCGGCGGGGCTTCGGCCGACGCGGACCTGCTCGGACTCCGGCTCGGGCCGGTCCAGAGCCTGGTCAACCTGTTGCTCGGGGTGTATCTCCTGCACACCGTGCGCAACGGTACGAGCCGGATGACCGGCACCTGGCTGGTCTGCGCGATCGCCTGCGCGCCGCCGCTGATGAGCGCGCTCGACGGCAAGCACGTGAGCGCCGCGTCGGTCGCGCTCCCGGTGGCGACGATCGTCGTCGCGATGCTCGCGGCGGCCGCCACCCTGGTCCCGGCGCGCGCGGCGCGGCGCGTCCTCCCCTGATTCACACGGCGCTGACCAGGTGTTATCCGTACCCTTGAGGGGAAACCGGTGGTGCGTGCCACAACTTGAGGGGGATGTGTAATCCTGCGACAACCCTCAACGGGCACCATGCGTCCCTTGAGAAGGCTGTCACAAGGCGACGAGAAGAAGGAGCGGACCGCGTGGAGTACCCGCCTCGGAATGGGCAAGGGGATCGTCGTCCCGCCCGGTCCGGGCAGGACGTGCCCGGACGCGCTCCTTCCCGCCAGGTGCCTCCCCGGGCAGGTCGTTCGGCACCTGTCCGCCAGGTCGCGGGCCCGCCGAGGCGTCCCGAGCCCAGACGTGCCCCGCGACGGTCGTTCCGGGGCCCCAAGATCGCGCTGGGCCTGGTCTCGCTGCTGATCATGGGCCTGACCGGCTACGCGTGGGCCGCGATGGACGGCCTGACCTTCGCGAACGTCGGGATCGGCTCCGACGAAGGCGACAAGCCCGCCGACGGCGCCCGCGACATCCTGCTCGTCGGCCTCGACAGCCGCACGGACGCGCAGGGCAACCCGTTGTCCAAGGAAGTCCTCGCGCAGCTGCGCGCCGGGCAGGCCGACGGCGAGCTGAACACCGACTCGCTGATCTTCGTGCACATCCCGAACGACGGCTCGAAGGCCGTCGCGATCTCCCTGCCGCGCGACTCCTTCGTCGACATCCCCGGCGGCTACGGCAAGCACAAGATCAACTCCGCCTATGCCCGCGCGATGCTCGTCGAACGCAGAAAACTCCAGCAAAACGGCGTCTCCGACGCCAAGGAACTCGACCAGAAGGCCAACGAGGCCGGGGCGAAGACGCTGATCAAGACGGTCGAGAAGCTGACCGGCTCGACCATCGACAACTACGCCGCCATCAACCTGCTCGGTTTCAGCGAGATCACGCAGGCCATCGGCGGGGTCGACGTCTGCCTCAACGACGACGTCGACGACCAGTTCTCCGGCGCGAAGTTCTCCCAGGGCAGGCACACCATTTCCGGTGTCGAGGCGCTCGGCTTCGTCCGGCAGCGCCACGGGCTGCCGCGCGGCGACCTCGACCGGGTCGTCCGCCAGCAGGTGTTCATGGCCGGGATGGCGCGCAAGGTGCTCTCGGCGGGCACGCTCACGAACCCGGGCAAGCTGAACGACCTGATCACGGCCCTCAAGAAGTCGGTCGTGCTCAACCAGAACTGGGACATCTTCGGTTTCGCGCAGCAGATGAAGGGCCTGACCGGCGGTCAGCTCGAATTCCGGACCATCCCGATCGTCAACATCGAGTACAAGACCCCGGACGACGGGGTCGCCATCCAGGTCGACCCGAAGCAGGTCAAGGACTTCGTCCAGGGGCTCGCGGGCCCGCAGCCCGGCGAGCAGGCGCCGCCCGCCGAGTCGCCCAACAAGGGGACCACGGTGGACGTCCGCAACTCCTCGGGCAAGGACGGGCTGGCCTCGACGGTGCTGAAGCAGCTCGTCGACAAGGGCTTCACCGCCGGCGACACGGCCAACGCGACCTCGCGCAAGAAGACGGTCGTCTGGGTCGCCAAGGGCCAGAAGGAAGCGGGCCAGGCGGTCGCCGACGAACTCGGCGGCAACCCGACCGTCCAAGAGGACAAGAGTGTCGAAGCCGGGCACGTGATGGTCTTCCTCGGTTCGGACTTCAAGGCGTCGAACGGCGCGCAGGGGTCCGGCTTCTCGCAGAACGCCGCCAGGAGCTCGGCCGCGGCCCCGCCGCCCGAGCAGTCCGACGAGAAGGCGATCACCGCGGAAGGCGTGCCCTGCGTCAACTGACGCCCTCGACCCTGTCGCCACGATTAACCCATTCGGCCCAGTAGGCCAAAATCGATAGGAAAACCACCCCCGAAACCGCGTAATGGCGGGCGACCTGCCGACTTTCATACACGTGAGTGCGCTCGTCCCGGATGGAGTCACCAGGGGCGGACGGTGGGAGAAGGTTGGCAAGGCAGGGGATGGGGAGTGCTGATCGACGCTGAGAGCTATCAGCGGATACTCGGAGACGAGCTCCGCAAGCTCCGCCGCAAACGTGGCTGGACACGCAAGGAACTGAACCAGCACCTGCAGAGCGAGATCTCGCTCCAGACGCTGGCGACCTACGAACTGGGCACCCGGCACTGTTCCGTGGTGCGACTGGTCGAACTGTGCCTCGCGATGGACGAGCTGCCACAGGATTTGCTGGCCAAGGTGCACCGCCGGGTGTTCGTGGACGAACCGGGCCGGGTCCGGGTCGACCTGCGCGCGGTGATCAAGGACGACCAGGAAGAACTGCTCCCGCTGCGGCGCTGGGCGGACGACCGGCTCAAGCGGTCGGGCGACGCCGGGTCCGCCGAGGTCCACCTCGACTTCGCGGCGCTGGAACGGATGGCCGAACTCTGCGGCGTCCCCACCGTAGATCTCATCGGAAGGCTTCGCCGGCTCAACCCCTCATGAGCGCGGCGCCCGCAGGTCCGTGAAGGCCATGCCCCCCATCCTGGCTTTCACGGACCCTTCTTCTTTCCGGCCTCGCGCGGCTCAGCCGAGAAGGTCGTAGTCCTCGCGCCGGACCTTGCGCGTGTCCAGCCAATACCGCCAGGTGAAGCCCGGCCAGATCGTCCGGTTGACGCCCTTGGCGTCCAGGTACCAGCTCTTGCAGCCGCCTTGGGTCCAGATGCCCTTCGCGAGTTTGCGCTGGATTTCGGTGTTGAACCGTTCCTGCGCCTCCGGCCGCGGGTCCAGCGCCTTGCCGCGCGCGAGCTTCAGCGCCTGCGCGACGTAGGAGATCTGCGCTTCGATCATGAACACCACGGAGTTGTGCCCCAGTCCGGTGTTCGGCCCGAGCAGGAAGAACAGGTTCGGGAAGCCGGACACGGTGATGCCCTGGTACGTCCGCATACCCTCGGCCGACCACTCCTTGCCGAGGTTGCGCCCGTCCCGCCCGATGATCTCGAGGTCGTCGAAGGCGTCGGTGACGTGGAATCCGGTGCCGTAGATGATCGCGTCGACCTCGTGCTCGACGCCGGCGCCGTCGACGACGCTGTGCTCGCGGACCTCGGTGACCCCTTCGGTGACGACGTCGACGTTGTCCCGCGCGACCGCCGGGTAGTAGTCGTTGGAGACCAGGACCCGCTTGCAGCCCATGGTGTAGTCCGGCGTCAGCTTCCGGCGCAGTCCCGGGTCCTTGACGCTCTTGTCGATGTTGCGCTTCGCGATGCGTTGGCCGATCTTCATCACCCACGGCTGGCCGTTGAAGCCGATCGCGCGGGCTTCGAGTCCCCAGTAGAGGACATCGCGGAAGGCGCGTTGCAGCAGTGGCACCGAACTGAACGCCTTCTGCAGCGCCTTCGGCATCTCGCGGTCCGGCTTCGGCATGATCCACGGCGGCGTGCGCTGGAAGAGCGTCAGTTCGGCGACGTCCTTCGCGATCCGCGGGACGAACTGGATCGCGCTCGCCCCCGTGCCGACGACGGCGACGTGCTTGCCGGCGAGGTCGTAGTCGTGCTCCCACTGCGCGGAGTGGAACGCCCGGCCCTTGAACCGCTCGATACCCGGCAGCTCCGGGATCTGCGGCAGGTGCAGCGCGCCGACGCCGGCGACCAGCGCGGGGGCGACGAACTCCTCGCCCGACTTCGCCGCGACGTGCCAGCGGTTCTCGTCGGCGTCCCAGCGGGCGCCGGTCATCTCCTGGCCGAAGCGGATGAAGCGCTGGAGGTCGTACTTCGCGGCGACGTCGCGCATGTAGCGCCAGATCTCCGGCTGCGGCGAGTACGCCCGGGACCAGCCGGGGTTCTGCTCGAACGAGAACGAGTACATATGCGAGGGGATGTCGCAGGCGCAGCCGGGATAGGTGTTGTCCCGCCACGTGCCACCGACGTCGTCGGCCTTTTCCAGGATGACGAAGTCCTCCCGGCCCTCTTTCCGCAGCTGGATGGCCATGCCCAGACCGGAGAAGCCGGTTCCGACGATGACGACACCGGTCTCGGTGCGGTTGCCCATGACTGCGGCCTCTCGCTCGTAGTACCTGTTACCGAGAGTTCACCTTACTTGAAGTAGGTTACCTTCGGTAGAGTGTTGTGGTGACGACGGCGAAGCGCAAGCGCGTGCCACGGGCAGAGCGAATGCGGCAGATGATCGAGATCGCCGAAGAAGTCTTCTCCGAACGCGGGTACAGCGCGGCGTCGATGGACGAGATCGCCGAGCGCGTCGGGGTCTCCAAGCCGATGCTCTACGAGTACTTCAACTCGAAAGAGGGACTGCTGCTGGCCTGCATCCAGCAGTCGCGCGCGGCGCTGCGCGAGGTCACCGAGCGGGCGACCGTCGGCGCCGAGACCGCCGAAGACGCCCTTCGCCGCGGACTGCTCGCCTTCTTCGTCTTCATCCGGGAACGACGACAGGCCTGGTCACTGCTCCGGCACGAAATGGCGCTCATCGGCACCCCGGCCGCCGACGAGATCGAGCAGACCCGCCGCCAGCAGACCGATCTGATCGCCGCGTTGATGAGCGGCTACTTCGACTCGGGCGACGACCTGCGTGCCGAGGCGTCCGCGGAGTTCGTCGCCGGTGCGTGCGAACGACTCGCGATCTGGTGCGAGCGGCACAAGGACGTCAGCCCCGAAATGGCGACCGGATACGCGATGGACGTCCTCTGGTCGGGCCTGTCCGCGAGGACCCGCTGAAGCGACCGTGAAGATGCGCGTGCATTAGGCCATTCGGTCGTCACTCATTGCACATTGACGCCAGTGTCTTGTGACACAGAGTTGCCCTACTGTATCGATGACACTGTAGAAACTCTGATGGACCTTCACGACCTCCGCCAGGAGGGGGCGCCACCACCCGAAAGTGGCGTCATGACGGTGGCGTGTCTCAGTCCAAAGAGTGACGCATGCTCGCGAGGAGAGGGGTGAGGCGGATGACCGAACCGATCACCGCGTCGTACATCCAGGAGGACGACGACTGGAAGGTCACGGTCAGCGGCTCCGGCAAGGAACTGACCGGTCGAGCGCCGGGCATCATCGCGGCGAGGGACCGGGCCGACCAGCTGGTGGAAAAGCTGTCCCCGCCGGAACGGTCGACGGTGGTGCACCTGCTCAACGGCAGTGCGCTGGACTTCACCGCCGCCTACATGACGGCGAGGCTCACGCTTCCGGAGATCGAACCCCTCGAGGTTCCTCCCCCGGCGAACGGCAAGGCCAAGGAGAAGAGCGCGGCCAAGCCCCCGGTCCCCCAGGGCAAGGAGCTGCCGAAGGCCGTCGACGAGGCGAAGGCACCCGAGGAGAAGGCCGAGCCGGCCAAGGCTCCCGCCAAGGCCGTCCAGACGTCCTGAGGCTTACTTCAACAGCTTGCGGATCAGCAGTACGCCGATCAGCACGGCCCCGCCGATGAGCGGGTACTTCACCTTGGGCTCGTCCAGCTTCGCGCGCAGGCCGGTCTTCGCGGAATCCACCAGTTTCGCGGGATTCGCCTTCGTGCCCAGCTGGTCGAGCGTGGCGACCAGCGCGTTCCTGGCCTGCTCGATCTCACGCTCGATGGTCTCGGGATCGCGAGCCACGTGTCCTCCTCGCCGCAACGTACCTGCCGGCGACCCACGTTAGAGGACGTCGCCACCGGAGACGGCACCGGCCACGCCGAGAAACGCCGATCGTGTCGCACGCTACGATTTCGGGGCGGTACTGGGGCCCGTAGCCCAATTGGCAGAGGCACACGGTTTAGGTCCGTGCCAGTGAGAGTTCGAGTCTCTCCGGGCCCACCGACGTCACAGCTCGTCCAGCGGCAAGAACGGTTCCGGTCCGAAGCGCCGCACCTGGAGGCGTCGAGGTCGAGTTCTTCGGCTCACCCGTCCGACAGGGTGTCGAGGAGCCGTTGAACAGCGGCCACGAGCGGTGGCAGGTCGTCGGAGACAGTGGCTTGCACGATCGAGTGGGCGGTGTCGAAGTAACGGTGCGCGAGGTGGTTGCGCATCCCGGCGACATCTATCCAGGGGATACCCGGCTCTCGCGCGAGCAGTTCGGAGTCGATGGCTTTGACCGCTTCGCCGATCTCGATGAGACGAACTCGCACCGCGTCGAACACGAGCCCGTCATCGAGTCCGCCACGGCCCATGTGATCGGCGATCGCGGCCGCGGCGGCCAGGATGTCCGCGAGTCGCTGGTCGTTGTAGCGACTCACAGCGCAATCGCTTCTGCTCGGACGTTTTCCCGGACCGCCGGCTTCAGCGTCGAGGCGGGAACGACGTCGACGTCCACGCCCAGGAGTTCGCCGAGTTCCCTGCGCAGGCCGGCTAGCGCGAACAGGCCGACGTTGTCATCGAGATCAACCAGCAGATCGATGTCACTGGATGCGGTGTCCTCACCTCGCGCGACGCTGCCGAACACCCGGACATTGTGCGCGCCCCGTTGCTCGGCCAGTGCGATCACGGCACGTCGATGCCGTCGTAGCCGCAGGCCGAGGTGGGTGCCGGGGAGGCCCAGCAGATTGCGTGGCACAGGGGTGAGTTCGACCGACAGCCCATGACCGGTCGCTTCGATCAACTTGACGAAAGTGCGGATTCCCGGTTCGCGCTTGCCTGATTCATAGGCGCTGATCACTGACTGTGCCACTTCCGCACGGCGCGCCAGGTCGGCCTGCGACAGCCGAGCTCGGCACCGGGCCTCGCGAAGCATCAATCCTGCGGTTCTCTCCACCAAAGGAGGGTATCACGGATTGTCTATGGGATAGCTACCTGCCGGGACCGACCTGACCATCGAAGAAGGGGGACGTCATGAGCGCGTACTCCGAGCTTCTCCTCGGCATCGAAAATGACAACGTCGACCAGCACCTTCGGTCGCTCCAAGCCTGGCCGGCTCACGAGGACGACTTCCGCGGTCGGGTATCCACTCAGCAACAGCCGATCCGGTCCGGCGAGATGGGCGGCGTCGTCGACGTCCTCGTGGTCGCACTCGGCTCCGGCGGCGCGGGCGCGGTGCTCGCCCGCTCGGTGACCACCTGGCTCACGCAGACGCGGCCGACATCACGCTCACGACCGAGAGCCGCGAAGGCACGCGGATCAAGATTGACGTGAACCGGGCGCAAGACGCGCAAGGCGTGATCCGGGAGATCGGCGAACTGATCGAGAAGAGCGAAATCCGGCACCCGCCTCGGAAGACGAGACGCCGGCCGGTCAGCGCACCCGGTCGTAGACCAGTGCCATCTCCCCCAGCTCGCCGACCTCCTGGTAGCTCGGCTTCCACTTCGAGGCAGGCAGGCCGTCGACGAACAGCCGCTGTCCGCCGCCGGTGATCTCGGGGCAGATCATCAGGTACAGCCGGTCGATCAGGTCGTCGGCGAGCAGTGCCTTGATGACGCTCGCACTGCTGTTGACCAGGATGTCGCCCTCACCGCTCGCCTTGAGGTCGGCGACGACCTCGGCGGCGGCGGCGTTCACGACGCGGGCACGGCCCCAGGGGGCCTCGGTCAGCGTGGTGGAGAGGACCACCTTTTCCGCCTCCACCAGCCATTGGGCGTAGGCGCGGTCACGCGGGTCGGCGTTCTCGTCGCCGGCGACCCTCGGCCAGAAGCCCAGGAATCCCTCGGCGTTCAGTCTGCCGAGCAGGGCGGTGGTCGCGTTCTCGTGGATGCGGGCGAGGTGACCGCGGGCGACGTCGGTGGTGGCGTAGGAGACGATCGCGCCCAGGTCGCCGGGGCCGCCGGGGCCGCTGTAGTGACCGTCGAGGGAGAGGCTGATGTTCGCGGTGACCTTGCGGCCGGTCGAGTTCGTCATGTCGGTCATTCCTCTTCGTCAGTGGCGAATCGGGTGGCGAGCTTGTCGAGCACCTGGCCCCAGCCGGTTTCGATCCCGGCGATGAAGGGGACAGCCTCGACGGTGGTTTCGGTGATGCGCAGGTCGAGCCGGAGCCGCGTCCCGCCCGGCGCCTCGGCGAACTTCAGGCCGTAGTGACCGGTGAAGAACGTCTCCCCCTTGGCGTCCAGCACCGAGAGATCGAACTCGAGGTGTTCGAGTTCCTTCGCGGCCTGGACCTTTCCCGCGGAGCGGTACCGCCCCTCGGCGTCGCGGTAGTCGAGGACGACGCGGCCGCCCGTCCACGGTTCGAGGGCGCAGTCGGTGACGGTCATCGAAGGCGGCGCCCACCAGGACGCGAGCAGGTCCGGCTCGGTCCAGTGCCGCCAGACGACGTCCGGCGGCGCCACCAGCAGGCGATCGAACGCGAAGGCGCGTCCGTCCGCCCACTTGTCCTTGTCCGCGACCGCGGCGTCCCCGTCGATCGCGGATCGGTACCTCGCGAGGACGTCCCGTTCGCCTTCGTTCGCCTCGATGGTCCCGATGAGTTCCCTCAGCCGGTTTTCGAGGTCCTTCAGCGGCGCCGGTTCGACCGCGTAGACGCGACGCTGCCCGAGCGGGAAGACCGTCACGAGCCCGACGCGGCCGAGGGTCTGGAGGTGCTTGGTGGTCTGCGGCTGTCGCAAGCCGGTCAGCTCGGCGAGCTCACCGACGGAACGAGGCCGCTCGGCGAGAAGCTCGACGATGCGCCACCGCGCTCCGTCCCCCAGTGCTGCCGCGATCTGCTCCATGCCCAGAAGTATTCATTCATGAGAATATTCTTGTCAAGGAATATCTTGATCCGGAATTCCAGCAGGCTGCGCTGCCCGGTCAGCGTGGTGACGGAGCCGAGGACCAGGCCGTGCGCCGCGGCGAGGTCGCGGAGCTCGTCGAGACGGCGTTCGCGGCCGCCGTAGAGCACGAGCATCACCAGGTCCCACTCGGTCTGGGCCCCCAGCCCGCCGACCGCTTCGATGAGGAGGACGCGCCCTCCGGGCCGGGCCGCCTCGACGCACCGCGCCAGGATGCGGTGGGCGTTCTCGTCGTCCCAGTCGTGCAGGATGTCGGAGAGCAGATAGGCGTCCGCGCCCGCCGGGAGCGGGTCGAAGAAGCTGCCCCCGGTCACCTCTGTCCGGTCTTCGAGGTGATGGGCACGGAACGTCTCCACCGCGCCGGCGGCGGTGGGCGCGAGGTCGACGAGGTGGCCGCGCATCGTCGGGTTGGCCGTCAGGATCGCGGCCAGCAGGCTGCCGTGGCCGCCACCGACGTCGACGACGCTGCCGAACCGGGCCCAGTCGAAGCCGGCGACGAGCCCCGGGATCTGCTCGCGGAACCGCTGGGTCATCTGCCGGTCGAACGACTCCCGCAGCGCGGGCCGCTCGGCGAGATCGGTCCAGAAGTCCTGTCCGTAGCGGCGGACGTACCCGGCCTGGCCGGTGGCGACGCTGTGCGCGAGTTCGATGAACGCGAGTTCGCCCCGCCCCCCGGCGGCGTTCATGTCGAGGAGACCGGCCAGGCCGTTCCTGGCGCCGGCCCGGAGGTTCGCGCCGTACTCGGTGGTGCGGTAGCCGCCGGGCGTCCGTTCGACGACGCCGAGCGTCGCGAGGTGTCCCAGCAGCAGATCGAGGGTGAGCGGGGCTTGGCCGAGTTCCGCCGCCAGGTCTTCGGCCGCGACGGCCTCGCCGGACAACCGGTCCGGCAGGCCGAGGGTCACCGCGACCCGCAGCGCCATCGGTGTCGCCAGCCCGGCCAGCCGCAGGAGATCGTTTTTGTCGTCGTCATGGTTCGCCACGAAGATTCACTGTGGCAGCGAGGTCAAGCGAGTTCCTTCACCGCGGCGATCAGGCGGTCGATCTCGGCTTCGGTGGTGTAGCCGTGCGGCGAGATCCGCAGTCCTCCCGAACGCGCCGAGCACGCGATCCCCCGCGCCTTGAGCTGCTCCGCGAGCAACGGGACAGGCGTCCCGTCCACGTGCACGGACACGATTCCCGAGCGGTGCCCCGGCTCACGGTCGGTCAAGACCGTCGCGCCGATCCCGGCGAGGCCGTCGCAGATCCGGTCGCCGAGACCGTCCACATGCGACCAGATCTCGTCGATGCCCGCCGCCAGGAGCAGCTCGATGGAGCTGCCGAGGGCGGCGATCCCGGCGATGTTCGGCATGCCGCCTTCCAGGCGCCGGGCGGTGACGTCCGGTGTGTAGTCCCCCTTGTCCCACTCCTCCCGATGGGTGACCGAGTTCCAGCCCGGTTCCAGCGGCCGCAGCAGGTCCAAACAGGACTCCCGCACGTACAGGACGCCGCAGCCCTGCGGGCCCAGCAGCCATTTGTGCCCGTCGGCCATCGCGAAGTCGACGCCCCAGTCCGCCAGCCGGGCGGGGATCGCACCGAGGCCCTGGATGACGTCGACGCAGAACAGCGCGCCCACCTCCCGGCAGACCCGGCTCAGCGCGGCGAGGTCCACGCGCCAGCCCCGGCCGAACTGGACCCAGCTGGTCACCACGAGCCTGGGCGGCGGACCGGCGGCGATGACCTCGGCGAAGGCCTCCGTGGTGAGCCGGCCGCCGGGGCCGTCCGGGCGCACACGGTCCACCACCACGCCGCGATCGGCGAGCGCGAGCCACGGGTACGACGTCGACGGGAACTCGAAATCGGGGATGACCACTCGATCGCCCGGTGACCAGTCCAGTCCGTTCGCGACGAAACCGAGACCGGTACTGGTGTTCTTCACGAAGGCGACGTCACGCGAAGGCACCCCCATCACCGTCGCCGCCGACGCCCGGGTCCGTTCGATCGCCGCACTGTGCGCGGCGTAGGTGAACTCGCCGTCCAGTGACACCTCGACGGCTTGCCGGTGCATGGCCTCCACCGACGCCACGGGCATCGGGCAGATCCCGGCGTGGTTGAGGTACGCCCAGCGTCGCGTGAGGGGGAACTGGTCACGGGGCAGCGGAGTCATCGAATCCTCCTTAAGTGAACACTGTGTCCACTTCGATGGATCCGACGCTACCCACAACCGGTCACGGTGTCCACTTCCGGGACTCGGGGCGTCAGCACCCGCCCGGTGAGCCCGGCGGTCTCGACGGCCTCGACGTAGCTCCGCGCGACCTCCGCCGCCGGGGTCCCGCCGTCCGGTTCGCCCAGGGCGGCCAGCGTTTCGCTGACCCAGCCGGGGCTGACGGCGTTGACGCGGAGACCGCGCGGCAGTTCGCGGGCCGCGACGGCGACGAACGCTTCGAGCCCCACGTTGGTCAGGACGCCGAAAGCGCTGCCGCGCACCGTCTCCGGGATCCGGCCCGCGGTCAGCGTCACCGAACCGCCGTCCGGCAGCCGCGGGACGGCGTGCCGCAGCAGGAACACCTGGCCGAGCAGTTTCCCTTGCAGTCCTTGGACGAACTCCTCGTCGGTGCCGCCGTCGACCGGGACGAGCGAGCCGCTTCCCGCGCAGCACACGACGTGCTCGATCCCCTCTTCGGCCGCGAACAGCGTGTCGAGCGTCTCGGGCCGTTCGACATCCACCCGGAACGCGCCGGAACGGGACGCGGGGAGCACGGTGTGCCCGCGTGCGGTGAGCGCCTCGGAGACCGCGGCCCCGATCGTTCCGGTGGCACCGACGACGAGGATCTTCATCTGCGGTTTTCCTTTCAGGGACGGGTAAGGGGTTCGGTTTCGTAAGCCCGGTGCAGTGCCGCGACGAACGACGGCGCTTCGGGCAGCGGCGTGGCGCCGATCCGGCGCACCGCGATCCCCGGCGTCCACGAGTTCATGATCACCGCGCCGTCGAGCCCCGGCAGATCGGCGACGGTGACCTTCTGGACACGCTGCGGGACGCCGACCTCCTCCAGCCGTCGCCGCACGATGCCCATCGTGGTCCCGCGCAGGAGATCCGCGTCGGGCCACACCACCGTATCGCCGTCGAGGAACGCCAGGTTCCAGATGGTCGCTTCACTGAGCCTGCCCCGGCGGTCGGCGAACGCGGCATCGTCGAAACCCTCGGCGATCGCTTGCCGCTGGAAGTACGTCTTGGCGGCCTCGCCGACGTGCTTGAACGCGGGCAGGAAGCGTTCGTGCTCGACGACGGCCAGTGCCAGCGGGCCTGCCGAGCCGGACGCGGGAGGCCGCGTGCGGACCAGGACTTCGGGCTCGTCCCGCGCAAGAAAGACCGTCGCGGTCAGGGAGACGTCCGCGGGCCCGGACTCCAGCGCGGTCCTCAAGGACGAGCGGACGACGTCGTCGGGCAGGGCACTGCCGAACAGCTCTTCCGAGGCGGTCCGCAGACGGTCCAGATGCAGGTCGAGACCGCGGATCCGGCCGTCACGCACCTGCATGGCCGTGAAGTGGGCGAAGCCCGCGAAAGCGAGAGGCGCCAGGTCATCGGCGGTCGCGGTCCGGCCGTTCCGCTGGGCGACGAAGGAACTCATACCCGCACGGTAATCCGGTTGCGGGGACTCGGGCCGCGCGGGGAAGATCCGCCAGGTGCCCGTATCGCGTTCCTAGCTGTCACGCTGGCAGTTCGACCTGACCTGGTCGCTGTTCGACTACCACCTCGACCGGCTGGAACCCGGGGACTTCCTTTGGGAGCCCTCGGATCCCTGCTGGACGGTGCGTGAGGACGGCGGCGTCTGGCGCCCGGATTGGGCCGACACCGAACCGGATCCCGTTCCCGTCCCCACGATCGCCTGGCTGACCTGGCATATCGGATGGTGGTGGAGCGTCGCCCTGGACCACGCGAACCAGCGAACTCCGCGCGAACGCGAAGACGTCACCTGGCCTGGTGACGGCGAGTCCGCCATCGAGTGGTTGCGCGGCCTTCGCGAAGAGTGGCTGGCGGTGCTGGCAGACGCCGACCTGGACGCCGGCTCGGCGTACCCGTGGGGAGCGGAAGCCGGGCTGACCTTCGCCCACACCGTCGCCTGGGTGAACGCCGAACTTATGAAGAACGTCTCCGAGATCGGCCAGCTCAGATTGCTGCGCGTCAGCGGGGCGTGATGCCGGGAACGGACTTCAACTCCCCCAGCAGCATCGAGGAGACGGCGACCGGATAGTCGTCGAGTGCGTACACCGTTCCGCCGAGCTTCACCCGGACCGGCGTTTCTCCCTGGTGCGCCAGCAAAGTCCGCTTCAGTTCGAGCACAGCGTCCTCGGTCAGGTTCTCCGCGACGGCGTGCAGCAGCAAGGGCGGTTCACCGTCACCCGCCGTGGAAAGGTCGATCGGGTCCAGGTTGGTGATGCCGAGTGCGTAGGAGACCAGCGAGCCCGCCGCCGATCCCCGGCCGGGCCCCGACCCGGATGCCGACGTGGCGCGCGTGGTTCATCAGGTCCGCGGTGATGAGGAAGTAGGCCGGGAAACCCTTGTCGGTGATCACGCCGATCTCGAAGTCGGCACGTTCGACGTAGGCGTCCGGGACGCCGTCCGGCAGGCGACGGCGGAGGCCGTCCATGATCTCCTCGCGCAGCAGGACGTCTCGCTGTGCCCTTTCGGGACAGCGAAGACCGGCATCCGGTCGCGGTGCCGGTAGACGTCGTCGTAGGACCCCACCCGCTCGGCGATGAGCAGCGTGGAATCCGCCGCGCCCGGGACCTCGGCGTCCCAGTACCGGCGCATCTCGGCCGCGGACTTGAGGAAATAGCCGTCGCCGTCGAACTTGAACCGGTTCGGATCGTCGAGGGTCTTGCCGGACTGGACGCACAGGAGCGCGGAATGCGCGGCCGCCTGTCCCTGGGTGACGTAATGTGAATCGTTGGTGGCCAACGGTTTCAGGTCGAGCCTGCGGCCGATGTCGAGAAGCCCGTCACGCACGGAACGTTCGATCGGCAGCCCGTGGTCCATCAGCTCCAGGAAGAAGTCGTCCGCACCGAAGATGTCGCGGTAGTCCGACGCGGCGCGGATCGCCTCTTCCGGCTGGCCGAGCCGGAGCCGGGTCTGCACCTCGCCGGACGGGCAGCCGGAACAGATTGCGCAGTCCGGTCGCGTTCTCCGCGAGCATGGTCATATGCGTGTAGGCGCCGCCGCCCGCCACGTCGCCGCCCGCGCCACGTTGTCCCCAGAGCACCGGTTTCTTGTGGAAACGGGACTCGGGCGCGAGGTAGGCCTCGATGCCGATCACCGGTTTGAGCCCGGCTTCGGCGGACTGCCGGTAGAACTCGTCGGCGCCGTACATGTTCCCGTGGTCGGTCATGCCCACCGCGGGCATGCCGAGCCGCCGGGCCTCGGCGAACAACGGCGCGATCTTGGCCGCGCCGTCGAGCATCGAGTATTCGGTATGAACGTGCAAGTGCACGAAGGAGTCCACCGGCCACTCCCTACGGTTGTACGATTCCGGTTCGACGCGGCGATTGCACCCAAGGCGTGCGGACGTTGTCCAACAAGCGACACGCGGCCACCGACAACCGCGAGTTGTAAGGGGAGGACAGATGGAGCTCGACCTCGGCGCCGTCCGCGCGTTCGTCGCGGTGGCCGAAGACCGGTACTTCGGCGAGGCGGCGATCCGGCTGGAGGTGAGCCAGCAGGCGATCTCCAAGCGGATCGCGAAACTGGAAGGGGATCTCGGCGTGCTGTTGCTCTCGCGGACGCGCGGCGGGGCCGAACCGACCGAGGACGGCGCGGAGTTCCTCAAACACGCCCGCGCCCTGCTCAGCCTGGCGGACCAGGCCGTCGAACGCCTGCACGGCAAACGCCGCCCGCTGCGCGTCGACGTCCTCGGCACCCGGCTGGCCACCATGGAGCTGATCCGGGCGTTCCACGCCGAGCACGACGTCGAACTGGAGCTCGTCACACCGGGCCTCGGCGCGGAACGGCAACCGATGCCGCCTGAATCCGTCGACGCCGCCTTCGCCCGCGCCAGCGTCGTGACGGATCCCGCGATCGCCCGCGTGCCCGCGTACCTGGAACCCGCACATCTGCTGATCAGCCGCCGTCATCCCCTGGCGCGGCGGCGGCGCGTCGAGATGGCGGAACTCGACGGCCTGACCGCCCTGATGCCGTATGCCGCGCGGGCCAGCGAGTGGGCGGACTTCTGGCAGGAGCTGTGCCCCGCCTTCGGCATCCTTATCGACACCACGGGGCCGAACTTCGGGCTCAACCACCATGTCGACGTCCTCAGCGAGTCGAAGGACCGGCTGGGTTTCGTCGGCGCGAAGATGCACGTGCCCTGGCATCCGGACGTCGTCCGGATCCCGCTCGTCGAGCCGACCCCGGTGTACCCGTTCTCGCTGCTGTGGCGGCACGAGAACCGGCATCCCGCGCTGCCGCTGCTGATCGAGCACGTGCGGGCCGGGTATCAGCCGTTCGACGTCGCCCGACAGTGGCTTCCGGAAGGCGACCGGGCCGGGATGGCCGCCGCTCCCGTCTGAGTCGCGCGCAGGTCCGTGAAGGACTCCTTGGGGGAACCAGGGTCCCTCAAGGAGTCCTTCACGGACTCGGGACAGCAGGGCACGGTCCGGACCGATCGACGGAGCCCGTCGCGTCTTAACCATCCACAAAGGACGTCAGCTGGTGACGGAATGCCTGATTGATGTTACTTGCACGCTTTGCGGACGGGGTCGTGAGTGGCAAAGGTCGTTCTAACCGCCTTTACCACTCACGACCCCCTTGCGCAGCTACACGAAGCACCCAAATCGGGCGCCGCAGCCCGAATTGACGTCCCTTGTGGACAGTCGCGCCCCGGGTCCGCCACCGGTGACTTGTCCAGCCCGATCGATCAGGTCCGGCAGCCGTCGTAGCTCGCACCCGAGATCACCTCAAGCTCCGTGGCATCGGGTTCTATACCACTCGCGACCCTTCATAATCACTCAAAATACCCGAATCGGTCACCATCATCCGAAAGTGTGCTTTGCAGATGGTCAAGAAGTGAATCTCCCGCCTGAGCTGCCAAGGAAGGGGGCTTCCGATACTTCCTCTTGCGAAGACTATACGAACGATCGTACGTTTAGTCCATGAGCTTCGCACTCGCCCACGCTTTGGCCGCAGCCAAGAGCAGGCAGGACATCCCCGCGGCACTGGACCTGCTCCATCCGGACATGGTCCTCGAGACCCCCGCCTTCGGGACGACGGCGAAAGGACGCGCCGAGAACGAGAAGGCCCTCACCCGCTTCTTCGCCACCTTCCCCGACTACGACGTCACCCTCCACGGTCACGCCGACGACGGCACGACACTCGTCTGCTGGGGTGCCGCGCGGATGACCATGACCGGCGACCGGTTCGGCGTCGTCCCCAGCGGCGAACGCGCCGAGTTCCCCGTGTTCATCCAGTTCACGTTCGCGGACGGCCTCATCGCGTCCGAACGGTTCTTCTTCGACCTCTCGGCGCTCTGCGCCCAGTCCGGCGTCTCGACCGACGCCGTCCGGCGAAAGGTGTTCGGCTCATGACCACGCGTGTGAAGGACGTCGGAGAGCTCCGCACGGAACTGCTCTTCGACATCGTCGTCGATCTGCACCCGCGGCTGGACATCGGCGGCGGCCGGGTGTTCTTCGGCGCCGCGGGCGGCACGTTCGAAGGCCCCGCCCTGCGCGGCGAGGTCCTGCCGACCGGCGGGGACTGGGCCCTCTTCCGGCCCGACGGCACGATGACACTCGACGTCCGCCTGACCCTGCGCACCCAGGACGACGCGCTCCTGCACATGACCTACGGCGGCCGCTGGCGGATCCCGCCCGAGGTCCGCGCCGCGGTCGCCGACCCCGCGACCCGGCACCTCGTCGATCCGGCCGAGTACTACTTCCGGACGAATCCGCTCTTCGAGACCGGCTCCGAGCGCTACTCCTGGCTGAACGACGTCGTCTGCGCCGGTTCGGGTTACCTGGTCGAGGGCGGGATCGCGTATCGGGTCGCCCGGGTCCTCTGACCCGGCGCCAGGCCGCCGATACGGAAAAGGTGCATCCGCTGCAGGAGTCGTTCCGGCAGCACCACGGCCTGCAATGCGGCTCTGCACGCCCGGGATGCTGGCGACGGCGGTGGAGTTGCTGAAGGACAATCCGGACCCGACGGACGCCGAGATCCGGCAAGCGATCTCGGGGAACCTGTGCCGGTGCACGGGATACCAGTTCATCGTGGACGCCATCCGGGACGCGGCCGGAAGTCCGTGAAGGCCTCCTTCCCTACGCTGAAGGTAGGGAAGGAGGCCTTCACGGACTTCCCATGCCGGAGCTCAGCCCACGATGTCGATCTCGAACTCCACGTTCGAGCTGTACTCGTAGTCGACCCACACCGCGCCCGGCAGGGCGTACCGCCGATGCGAGACCGTCTTCGGGTTGAAACCGGGCACCTGCAAGGGATTCCCGCCGACACCGACCTTGTCGCTGCCCCAGGCGAAGATGTTGCCCTGCCATACGGGCGAGTCGGTGACGCCGTCGCCGTCGACGCGAGGGCGGACGATGATCGCGGCCGTCTCACTGCCGGAGAGCAGCAACCGCACGGACGTGGTGCCCGGGCTCGCCGGGATTGTCCTGCGTTCCATGAGTTCTGTCGTCGCCTTCCGCGTCGGGCCGGCGCCGCCGCCGGTCAAATGGGCGTTCGTGTAGGACTCGTCGAGGTCGACACTGCTCGCGCGGATGCCGGGGACCTGGCCGGCGTCGGAGTACTGGTGCACGTCGTAGCGGCCCGCGGCGGCGTCGGGTTTGGCGCCGTAGCGCGCGATCCAGATCACCAGGTCCGGTACGCCGAACCGGTCCGGGCGCAGCATCCTGGCGAGCGCGTTGTTCAGGTAGATGCCGGGGCGGAACCCCTGTGCCGCGACGCGGTGGCAGAACCTGATCGAGAAGTCCCGCTTGCGGCTGTCCGGGATGTTCGGCGTGCCCGAGCCCGCCGAATTGTCCTCGAGGTCGAGCATCGGGACGCAGCCTGTCGCGCCGAGACGCCGGACCTCGGCGATGAACACGTCGGCCTGTGCTTCGGGTGACGGACTCGCCTGTGCGAAGTGGTACCCGCCGACCGGGATACCCACGGATTTCGCTCCGGCCACCAGCGCGTCGCCGGTGTTGCGGCCGCCGTTCGGCAAGCCCGCACCATCCGTGAGCTTGACGAACGCGAACGACACTCCGTGATTCTTGACAGCTTGCCAGTCATTAACGGTTTGAAAGCGGCTGTAGATATCTATTCCCAGCGCCATCGTTACAGCCTGAAGGGCGAGTCCGTTGGACAAAAGGGCCTAGTGGGCGATAACTCGGACGTCCTCGTCGCCCTTTCGGGCGGCACCTCCGTGGCCGACCCGGCTCCCCCGTGCCCGTACTGTTACCGCCATGGCGTCTCGAAGCCCCCTGCGCTGGATGACCCGCTGGGTCGACTGGTTCGAAGAACGCGGCGTCTACGTCCCGGGCGAGGAGAGCCGCGCGGTCGACCCGATGCGCGACTTCGGCTGGCTCATCGTGGCGTGGGTGTCGGGTCTGGCCATCTTCATCCTGTTCTTCGCCTTCGCCGTCTGACCAGCCCAGGTGTGTCACCCAGGTGACGACTGTCACTACCAGTACCCTTCCGATCACGGATCGGCCACGGCTGTACACCAGGTGCGCGTCAACCCGGCCGCGTTGCTCCTCTCGGCTGCGGAAGACAGTCACTCTGGACTCTTCGGCACTAATACCTACCTCGAACGGCCCACCTGCTTCGCCGACTGGAGTAACCGCACATGGCGCCCCCGCGCACCCTGAAGTTCTTCATCGTCGCCTGCTCACTCGTGCTGGCGACCGCGTGCGGGGTCCAGGCACCGGAAAAAGGGGCAGCCGTGCTCGGCGCGGAAGCCCCGGCGCAGGGGCTGGCCGCGACACACGCGGAAGGCGACCTGGCGTTCGGCGCCGCTCCCCACCGGTTCGCGACCGGGGTCACGATCGCGGTGTCCGCGCCGAAGTCCTTCCGCCCCAGCGCTTCGGCGTACCCGCAGAGCCCCCGCGCGGTGGCCTTCGGCATCGAGGTGACGAACGCGGGCGACGCGGCCTACCGGCTCTCCGGCCTGTCCGTGACCGGTGAGGTCGACGGCGAGAGCCAGTCGGTCAAACAGGTCGTCGACGCGGTCCAGGGCTACAACGGCGTCGCGGACGCCGGCAAGGACGTCGCCCCCGGCCGGTCGGTGCGTCTGAACCTGGCGTTCGCCGTGCCGGACAAGCCGGTGCGGCTTCGTGTCCAGGTGCGGCCGAACCCCTCGGAACCCGTCGCCGCGAAGTACTGCGGGAAGGTCTGACGCCTCCGGTTCGCTACCGTGTGCGTCATGACCGAGCAGCGACTCTCCCCCGGCGACAACGCGCCCGACTTCACCCTCCCCGACAGCGAGGGCAACGACGTCAAGCTCAGCGACTTCCGCGGCAAGTCGGTCGTCGTCTACTTCTACCCGAGCGCCGGCACGCCGGGCTGCACGAAGCAGGCCTGCGACTTCCGGGACAGCCTCGCGCAGCTCAACGACGCCGGATACCAGGTACTCGGCATCTCCCCGGACAAGCCCGCGAAGCTGGCGAAGTTCGCCGAGGCGGAAGGCCTGACCTTCCCGCTGCTCTCCGACACGGAGAAGACCGTCCTCAAGGCGTACAGCGCCTTCGGGGAGAAGAAGAACTACGGCAAGGTCTACGAGGGTGTCATCCGTTCGACGTTCGTCGTCGACGCGGACGGTAAGATCACCGTGGCGCAGTACAACGTGCGGGCCACCGGCCACGTCGCGAAGCTGCTGCGGGACCTCTCCCTGGCTTCCTGACGATGACGGGGCTGGAGGTTGCGAAAGCCACTTTCGCAACCTTCAACGTTGCGAAAGTGGCTTTCGCAACAGCACCCCGGGCCACCCGCGACCAAGACACGTTTGAGCCACTTCTCGACAAAGCGGACGAATCAGCCGGCCAGCTTCCGCAGTTCCCCCACCAAAGACCGCAACGCCCGTCCCCGATGCGAAGCAGCGTCCTTTTCGGACGGTTCCAGCTCCGCCGACGTCCGCGTCCCGCCCTCGGGCACGAAGATCGGGTCGTAGCCGAATCCGTGGGCACCACGGCGTTCCCGGATCAGCGAGCCACGCCATTCCCCGCGCACGACGGTCTCGTCGCCGCCGGGGACGACCAGCGCCGCCGCGCAGACGAAGCCCGCGCCCATCCGCTCGTCCGGGGTGTCGGACAGCTGCGCCAGCACGAGGTCCAGGTTCGCCTCGTCGTCGCCGTGCTTGCCGGACCAGCGGGCCGAGAGCACGCCCGGCATACCGTTGAGCGCGTCGATCGCGATGCCCGAATCGTCGGCGATGGCCGGGAGGCCGGTCGCGGCGGCCGCGTCCCGCGCCTTCGCGAGCGCGTTGCCTTCGAAGTCCGGAGCGGTTTCGGGCGCTTCGGGGAACTCGGGGACGTCGGCGAGTCCGACGACCTCGATGCCTTCGATCCCTTCGGCCACCAGTATGCGCCGGAGTTCTCCGAGCTTCTTCGCGTTGCGGGTGGCCAAGAGCAGCTTGGTCACTTCGCACCCTTCTTCTTGTCGGCGCGCGGCTCGGGCAGTTCGCCGGGGTACGGCAGCGCGAGCGCTTCGGTCTGCAGCCGGGTCAGCGTTTCGCATCCGGCGAGCGCCATGTCCAGCATGGTGTCCAAAGTGGACCGGGCGAAGGTGGCGCCCTCTCCGGTGCCCTGCACCTCGATCAGGGTGCCCGCGTCGGTGGCGACGACGTTCATGTCGACCTCCGCGCGCGAGTCCTCTTCGTACGGCAGGTCGAGGCGCACGCGGCCGTCGACGACGCCGACGCTCACCGCGGCGACCGAGGACGACATCGGCTGCGGGTCGGCGAGGCGGCCCGCGGCGCCGAGCCAGGTGACGGCGTCGGCGAGCGCGACGTAGCCGCCGGTCACGGCGGCCGTGCGGGTGCCACCGTCGGCCTGGATGACGTCGCAGTCGATGACGATCGTGTTCTCCCCCAGCGCGGCCAGGTCGATGCAGGCGCGCAGGGACCGGCCGATCAGCCGGGAGATCTCGTGGGTACGTCCGCCGACGCGGCCCTTGATGGACTCGCGGTCGCTGCGGGTGTTGGTCGCCGACGGGAGCATCGCGTACTCGGCGGTGACCCAGCCGAGGCCGGAACCGGCCCGCCAGCGGGGAACGCCTTCGGTGACACTCGCCGCGCACAGCACGCGGGTGTCGCCGAATTCGATCATCACCGAGCCCGCGGGCCATCGCTGGAAGCCCCGGGTGATCTTGATGTCGCGAAGCTGGTCGTCGTTCCTGCCGTCTTTTCTCGCCACGGCCGTCACTCTAGAACCCCGCGTCAGACGTCGTAGACGGCGCCCTGCTCGACGAGTTCCGCCGCGGGGAAGGCCACGGCCGCCTCGGCGAGGACGGCGTCGCGGTCGGTCCAGGGCGCGACGTGGGTGAGCAGCAGCCGCCCCGCCTCCGCCTTGCGCCCCAGTTCACCAGCCTCCTTGCCGGACAGGTGGACGCCTTGGGGCCGCTCGGGCGAGTCGGTCCAGGACGCCTCGGAAAGCAGGACGTCGACACCGGCGGCGAGGTCGGTCAGGGTGTCGCAGACCCCGGTGTCGCCGGTGTAGGCGAGCGTTCTGCCGCCGTGGGAGATCCGCAGGCCGAACGCCGGGGTCGGGTGGTCGACCGGGACCGCGACGACCTCGAACGGCCCGATCTGCCCGGGCCCGGTCCGCAAAGTGCGGAAGTCGTAGACGTCGGAGAGGTCGGTGGTCGCCCGCTCCTCCTCGTTCGCCGCGTAGGCGAACGCGAGCCGCTCGTGGACGTCCGACGGCCCGTACACCGGCAGGCGGCGCGGCCGCTCCGGATACGGCAGCGCGGGATGGTAGCGCCGCATCACCGTGAGCGCGCTGACGTCGGCGCAGTGGTCGGGATGCAGATGCGAAAGGAGCAGCGCGTCGAGATCGAACGGATCCCGCAGGGCCTGCAGCCTGGCGAGCGTCCCGTTGCCGAGTTCGAGTCCCAGGACGAACCCGTCGGCCTCGATCAGATAGCCGGACGCGGCGGCGTTGGGCCCGGGGATGCTGCCGCAGCAGCCGAGGATCGTCAGACGCACTGTGACACCTTAAGCACGGATATGGCGATTTACGCGCTGGTGGGAGCCAGCACACCCGGAGCGAAGCCCATGAACCGCTGAGCGAGCCGGGTGAACGGCTCGGCGGATCCGGTGGCCGCGAACTCGTGCCTCGGCGGGGTGTCGCGTTCGGCGAGGAGCTCGTTTTCGGTGAGGACCCGCACGAGGTCACGCGCGGTCTCCTCGGCGCTGGAGACCAGCGTGACGTCCTGGCCCATGACGATCTGCAGCACCCCGGACAGCAACGGGTAGTGCGTGCAGCCCATGACCAGGGTGTCGACCTGGGCGTCCAGCAACGGTTCGAGATAGCCCTGCGCGAGCCCGAGCACCTGGCGGCCGGTGGTGATGCCGCGTTCGACGAAGTCCACGAAGCGCGGGCACGCGACGCTGGTGATCTCGACGTCCCGGGCGCCGTTGAAGGCGTCGTCGTAGGCGCGGGACCGGACGGTGCCCTCGGTGCCGATCACGCCGATCCGGCCGGATCGGGTGGCGGAGACCGCCCGGCGAGCGGCCGGGAGGACGACCTCGATCACGGGGACGTCGTAGCGCTCCCTGGCGTCGCGAAGACAAGCGGCGGAGGCGGTGTTGCAGGCGATGACCAGCGCCTTCACCCCGCCGTCGACGATGTCGTCCATCGCTTCGAGCGCGTACTCGCGTGCCGTCGCGATGGGAAGCGGACCGTACGGGTTGCGGGCGGTGTCGCCGACGTAGCGCAACTGCTCGCCGGGCAACTGCTCCAGGATGGACCTGGCGACGGTGAGCCCGCCCACCCCGGAATCGAAGACGCCGATCGGGGCGTCGGCGCTCGGCTTGCTCACACCGCGAGGCTACCCGGACCGCCCGGGGTCCTCTTCGAAGAGCCCTGCTCGGCCCGGGACCTGTCCATCCGCGCCACCACCCAGGCGGCGAGAACGCCGGACAACGCGCCGAACAGGTGTCCCTGCCACGAGACACCCGGATCACCCGGAAGCAGTCCCCAGAGCATCCCGCTCCAGATGCCCAGCAGCACCACGGCCACCAGGATCTGCCCGGGCGCCCGATTGAAGATGCCCCTGACCAGCAGGAACGCGAGCCAGCCGAAGGCGACGCCCGAAGCGCCCACGGTCACGGTGCCGCTCGGCGCGATGAGCCAGACCCCCAGGCCCGAGAGCATCCAGATGATGGCGGTGACCAGCACCCATCGGCCGATTCCCGCGGCCATCGCGAGGAAGGCGAACACCAGGACCGGGACGGTGTTGGAGAGCAGGTGCCCCCAGCCCGCGTGCAGCAGCGGCGCCCAGACCACGCCGTCGAGCCCGGAGACGTCGCGGGCGAGGATGCCACCCTGGTCGAGGTCGGCGGGCAGCACCACGTCGACCAGCTCCACCAGGTAGAGCAGCACGGTGAAGGCCAGCGCCACGATCGCGGCGGCCTTCGGGTTCGGCGGCAGGACGCGTTTGGCCGGATCCGTACCGGGCGACTCGCTCGCCGGGACCGGCTGGGAAGGCATGGTGGTCACCTCCCCAGGCTACGGCCGTGACCGGCGGGACCGCCTCCGTGAGAACCCTGAATTGTCGGTGGGGGCCGCTACCGTCGCGGGTATGGGGAACTCTTCTTCCGAGCACGTCGACGTGCCGGCCTATCTCGCGCGACTCGGCCTCGAGTACGAGCCGCCGGGCCTCGACGCGCTCCGCCGGTTGCACGCGGCCCATGTGGAGCGGGTGCCGTACGAGGATCTCGAAATACAACTCGGCAGGGTGACGCCGCTGGATCCGGCGGCGTCCTTCGGCCGCATCGCCGCCGGGCGGGGCGGCTACTGCTATCACCTGAACGGTGCTTTCTCGGCCTTGCTGAGCGCGCTCGGGTACCAGGTCACGAGGCATCCGGGCGGGGCGCAGATGCCCGGCGAGCCGTCCGGGATCCACCTCAACCACCTGGCGCTGTCGGTGACCGGGCTGCCGGAGGCACCCGAGGCGGGCTGGCTGGTCGACGTCGGGCTCGGGGACGGCATCCACGAGCCGCTTCCGCTGCTCGAAGGCGAGTACAAGCAGGGGCCGTTGGTGTTCGGCGTCCGGCCTTCGGAGGTCACACCGGGCGGCTGGCGGTTCGACCACGATCCGCAGGGCAGTTTCGTCGGGATGGATTTCGCGCCGGAAAAGGCCGTGATGCCGGACTTCGCCGAGAAGCACGTCGAGCTGTCCACGTCGGAGGACTCCGGGTTCGTCCGCACGCTCGTGCTGCAGCGCCGGGACGTCGACGGCGTCGACTCGCTGCGCGCGCTGACCTTGAGCCGGCTGCCCGGCGGCAAGACGCCGCTGGAGTCACCGGCCGACTGGTGGACGGCGATCGAGGACGTCTTCGGCGTGCCACGCGGCGGGTTCACCGGAGACGAGCAGGACAGGCTGTGGCGCAAGGCCGTCGCGCAGCACGAAAGTCACGTCGCGGAAGGGAGTGAGCTCTCGCCGAGCGCGTAGTCCACGGCGGCTTCGGCGTGCAGCCCGGTGGTGGGGAACGTGGGCACCGGGCTGTCCCCGGGGCCGACGAGCAGCTCGATCTCGGTGCAGCCGTAGACGACGCCTTCCGCGCCCGCCTCGACGACCCGCGCGATGACCTCGCGGTACCGCTCGCGCGACGCGTCGGTGACGATGCCGTGGACGAGTTCGTCGTAGATGATCCGATGCACCGTCTCGCGATCGGCCTCGTCCGGGACGAGGACGTCGAGCCCGTGCGCGGCGAGGCGTTCCCGGTAGAACGGCTGGGTCATGGTGAAGCCGGTGCCCAACAACCCGACGCGCTTGACGCCGCCCGCTTTGATCGCGGCGGCCGTGGCGTCGGCGAGGTGCAGGAGCGGGATGCCGAGGCCGTCGGCGAGCCGGTCGGCGACCTTGTGCATCGTGTTGGTGCAGAGGACCACGAAGTCCGCTCCGGCGGCTTCGAGGGCACGCGCGGCTCGGTTCAGTTCCCGGCCGGCGTCGTCCCAGCGTCCTTCGGCCTGCATGGCTTCGATGGCGGCGAAGTCCACGGAGTAGAGCACGGTGCGCGCGGAGTGGAATCCGCCCAGCCGCGCACGGACACGTTCGTTGACCAGCCGGTAGTACTCGGCCGAGGATTCCCAGCTCATGCCGCCCAGTAACCCGATGGTCTTCATGCCCGCCATCGTGCCACTCACGAGGAAAGGGCCTCTCCCGGCGAACTGCCGGGAAAGGCCCTCGTGTCGCGAGTCAGGCCCAGAGCTGCCCGTCGAGCCTTTCGGCTGCTTCGTCGAGCGATCCGGAGTAAGCGCCCGTCGAGAGGTACTTCCACCCGGCGTCGGCGACCACGAAGGCCACGTCGGCGGGCTTGCCCGAAGCCGCGGCCTTCTCGGCGACGGCCAACGCCGCGTGAAGCACGGCACCGGTCGAAATCCCCGCGAAGATGCCTTCGTGCTCCAGGAGCTCCCGCGTCCGGCGAAGCGCGTCGTACGCGCCGACGGAGTACCGGCCGTTGAGCACGCTCGCGTCGTAAAGCTCCGGGACGAAGCCCTCGTCCAGGTTCCGCAGGCCGTACACCAGCTCGCCGTAGCGCGGTTCGGCCGCGATGATCTGCACGTCCGGCTTCGCCTCGTGCAGGAACCGCCCGACACCGACCAGGGTGCCGGTGGTGCCGAGGCCGCCGACGAAATGCGTCAGCGTCGGCAGGTCCTTGAGCAGTTCGGGCCCGGTGCCGCGGTAGTGCGCGTCGGCGTTGGCCGGGTTGCCGTACTGGTAGAGCATGACCCAGTCCGGGTTGGCCTCGGCCAGTTCCTTCGCCCGGCGGACGGCCTCGTTGGACCCGCCGGCGGCCGGGGAGAAGACGATCCGCGCGCCGTACGCCTGCAGCAGCTGCTTGCGTTCGGTGGAGGTGTTCTCCGGCATGACGCACACCAGGCCGTAACCCTTGAGCTTCGCGGCCATGGCGAGCGCGATCCCGGTGTTGCCCGATGTCGGTTCGAGGATCGTGGAGCCGCGCCGGAGGATGCCTTCGCGCTCGGCGGCCTCGATCATCGCCAGCGCGGGGCGATCCTTGATCGAACCGGTCGGGTTGCGGTCCTCCAGCTTCGCCCACAACCGCACGTCGTGGGTGGGCGAAAGCCGGGGCAGGCCGACCAGCGGGGTGCCGCCGAGCGTGTCGAGCAGCGACTCGAAGCGAGCCATGGATCAGCCTCCGGCCACGGCGGGCAGGATGGTCAGCGTGTCGCCGTCCTTGACCTCGGCCTCGAGGCCACCGGAGAAGCGGACGTCCTCGTCGTTGACGTAGACGTTGACGAAGCGGTGCAGCTTCTCTTCCTTGACCAGGCGGGCCTTGAGGCCGCCGTGGCGGGACTCGATGTCGTCGATCACCTCGAGCACGGTCTTGCCGGTCGCCTCGACGGACTTCTCGCCGCCGGTGTGCGTACGCAGGATGGTCGGGATGGACACGGTCACGGCCATGGTTTTCTACCTCCGGTGGGTTCTCTGCTACGCAGACGTTCGGGACGGCCCGGCTTGTTCCGGGGCCGGGTTCAGCCGATGATCTCGACGGGCTCCTCGGTGATCTCCCCGTCCACGATCCGGTAAGACCGGAACTGGTGCGAATCGGGGTCCTTGGTGGAGACGAGCACGTAGTGCGCGTCGGGTTCCGAGGCGTACGAGACATCGGTGCGGGACGGGTAGGCGTCGGTCGCGGTGTGCGAGTGGTAGATGACCACCGGGACCTCGTCGTTGGCGTCCATCTCGCGGTAGAGCTTGAGCAGATCACCCGAGTCGAATTCGTAGAACGTGGGCGAGCGCGCCGCGTTCAGCATCGGGATGTACCGCTCGGGGCTGTCCGACCCCTCGGGGCCGGCGATCACCCCGCACGCCTCATCGGGATGGTCACGACGGGCATGGGCGACGATCTCGTCGACGAGTTCACGGCGGATCCGGAGCACATTGCCCATCTTAGGTGCTGGACGCGCCCCTTCCACACTCTGAGATTGCCGCCACTCGATCCCGCGTTCGGTCCTCTGGTCGCGGTGGTCGGCATCGCGAACTACCGCGACCAGAGGACTAACCGCGGGGTGGGGAGAGCGCGCCGGGCCAGACGTCGCGGTAGGCCCGCATGCCACCGGCCGAGGTGGCGTCCAGCACGCCGTGCACCATCGCCCGCGCGAACACCCGGGCGGCGGCCGAGCAGAGCGTGTCCAGCACCGCCGCGCGCCGCGTCGCCGCGACCGGGCCCGCGCCGCCGGGCAGTTCCCGTGCGCCAGTCGCCAGCGCGAAGACCGTGTCGCCGTCGAACATCGTGTGCGCGGGCCGCACGGACCTGGCGATCCCGTCCTGCGCGGCCACCGCGAGCCGCCGCGCCTCCGCCTTCGACAACGCCGCGTCGACCGCGACGACGCCGATGGTCGTGTTGAGCCCGGCCGCCTTCGCCTCGACGTCGCCGGGACGGTCCGGCCAGCGGACACCGAACTCGCCGCCGACCTCGTGATCGGCGGCGAAGGCACGGCCGGTCGAGAGGTCGACGGCCTCGCCGGCGGCGTTCACCGCCGCGACGACGCCGACCGTGAACTCCCCGACCCGTTCCGAAGCCGTCCCGACCCCACCTTTGAGTGAACCCGCCTTCGCCCCCGCGCCCGCCCCGACGGTCCCTGACGCCACAGGACCGGCCGCGGCCGCTTCGCAGGCCGCGTAGCCGAAGGACGCGTCCGGACGGTTGCCCCAGTCGCTCCGCGGCAGGTCGAACAGCACCGCGGCGGGCACGATCGGCACGACCTCGTGCGGTTCCGTCCCGACCGGGATCCCCAGGTTCCGCTCCCCGAGCCAGCGCATCACGCCGTCCGCCGCGGCCAGCCCGTACGCGCTCCCGCCGGACAGGCAGATCGCGTTCACGTGCTGGACCAGGTTCTCCGGCTCCAGCAGGCCGGTCTCCCGCGTGCCGGGCGCGCCGCCGCGCTGGTCGACGGCCCCGACGGCGCCGCCGGGGACCAGCACGACCGTCGTCCCCGTCGCCCAGCCGTCCCCGACGCGCTCGTGGTGCCCGACGAGCACCCCGGCGACGTCGGTGATCATGACGTGAGCGACTGGATGAGGGTTTCCTGCACCCAGGTGAGCCAGTGGTAGACACCCAGATGCGGGGCACGCGGGTCGTCCTCGGGCAGTTCGTCGGGCATGTCGTCGGTGACGTCGAGCGCGGTGCCCAGTGCCAGCCGGACGTCGTTGAGGGCGCCCAGCCACGCGTCGGCCTGCTCGAAGGTGAGCCGCACGTTCCCGCCGTCACGCGGCAACGTGTCCAGCACGGTCTTGGCGACGCCGACCTTCTTGTCGAGCAGCTCGGGTTCGTGGATCGACCGCATCGCGGCGGCCGAGTCGATGTCTTCGCGGGTCGGGTTGTCCGGGTCCAGTTTGTGGAAGTCCGGGAGCAGCCGGGAAAGGACGGGATCGTCCGGCGACTCCGACGGGCCCGTGCGGATCCCGGTCAGCTCCGCCAGCTCGTCCTGCGGCGCCTCCTCGGCGCGCGCGGTGAGCATGTCCTCCAGCTGGCTGACCAGACCGCGCAGGACCGCGGCCTCCTGCTGCTCGAACCCCGTGACGATGGTGTCGCCCTTGCGGCGCCAACCGTTCATGAAGTCTTTTCCATCGTCGCCCACAGGCCGGCGGCGTGCAGTTTCGCCACGTCGGTCTCCACCTTCTCCTTCGCACCGGAGGACACGATCGCCTTGCCCTTGTGGTGCACGTCGAGCATGAGCTTGGTCGCGTGGTCCCGGCTGTAACCGAACAGCTTCTGGAACACGTACGTCACGTACGACATCAGGTTCACCGGATCGTTCCAGACGACCGTCCGCCAAGGATTGTCCTCAGAGACGACCTCTGCTCCCTGTGGATCGACCTGCGTCTGCTCGGATGCGACAGGCGTGGACATGCGCTCCATGGTGTCACGGGCCCAACCCGGTATGGGTTGGCAGGTCCGGCCATGTGGGTGAATAGGCTGCAACCATGGGTTTCCCCGAGGCGGCCACTGGCGCCGGCACCGCGCTGCTCACCGACCACTACGAGCTGACCATGCTGGCCAGCGCCCTCGCCGACGAGACCGCGGACAGGCCTTGTGTCTTCGAGGTCTTCGCACGTCGTCTGCCCGACGGCCGCCGCTACGGCGTCGTCGCGGGCACCGGCCGCGTCCTCGACTCGATCGCCGACTTCCGGTTCACCGACGCCGAGCTGAGCCAGCTGGAAGCGACCGCCGTGGTCGACGACGCCACGCTTTCGTGGCTCGCGGACTACTCCTTCTCGGGGAACATCGACGGCTACGCGGAGGGTGAGCTCTACTTCCCCGGCTCCCCGATCCTGACCGTCACCGGCTCCTTCGGCGACGCTGTCGTGCTCGAGACGCTGATCCTGTCGATCCTCAACCACGACAGCGCGATCGCGTCCGCTGCGGCGCGGATGTCGGGTGCCGCGCACGGCAGGCCGATCATCGAGATGGGCGGGCGCCGCACCCACGAGTGGGCCGCCGTCGCCGCCGCGCGGGCCGCGTACCTCGCCGGTTTCGCGACGACGTCCAACCTCGAAGCCGGGCGGCGCTACGGGATCCCGACGCGGGGCACGGTCGCGCACGCGTTCATGCTGCTGCACGACAGCGAGGAAGAGGCGTTCCGCGCGCAGGTGGACAAGATGGGTGCCGACACCACACTCCTGGTGGACACCTACGACATCACCCAGGGCATCGAGACGGCCGTCCGGGTGGCGGGGCCCGAACTCGGCGCGATCCGCATCGACTCCGGCGACGTGGGCCCGCTGGCCCGTAAGGCCCGCGAACAGCTGGACTCCCTCGGCGCCGAGGACACCCGCATCGTGGTGTCCGGTGACCTCGACGAACACGCCATCGCGGCGTTGCGGGCGGAGCCTGTCGACGCGTACGGCGTCGGTACCTCGGTCGTCACCGGATCCGGCGCGCCGACCGCCGGGATGGTCTACAAACTCGTCGAGGTCGACGGCAAACCGGTCGCCAAGCGCAGCGCGCACAAGGAGTCCCGCGGCGGCCGGAAGTCCGCCCTGCGGCGGCACCGGAGCACCGGCACCGCGATCGAAGAGGTGATCTGGACCGCCGCCTCGGCGGTACCGGAACAGGGACCGGACGACCACGAATTGCAGATTCCGCTGGTCCGGGACGGCCGGACCGTGGATGATTTGCCCACGCTGGACGACGCGCGCCAGCGGCTTCGGCGGGCACTGGTGAGCCTGCCGTGGGAGGGTCTCAAACTCTCGCACGGCGAGCCCGCCATTCCGACCGTATTCGTCTAGAGAGAACTCAGGAGCAACACATGGGGACCGCCCTGATCGTGGTCGATGTGCAGAACGACTTCTGCGAAGGAGGGTCGCTCGGCCTGCCCGGTGGCGCCGCCGCCGCCGAAGCCATCTCGAAGCAGGCCGCCCAGGGCGGCTACACGCATGTCGTCGCCACCCGCGACTATCACATCGACCCGGGCGACCACTTCAGCGAGACGCCGGACTTCAAGGACAGCTGGCCGCGGCACTGCGTCGCGGGCACCTCCGGCGCGTCGTTCCACCCCGCGCTGGACGTGGTCCCGGTCAGCGAGGTCTTCTCGAAGGGCGAGTACACCGCCGCGTACTCCGGTTTCGAGGGCAACGCGCGTGACGGCAAGACGCTCGACGCGTGGCTGAAGGAGCACGACGTCACCGAGGTCGACGTCGTCGGCATCGCGACCGACTTCTGTGTCCGCGCGACGGCGCTCGACGCGGCGAAGGCGGGCTTCACCGTGCGAGTGCTGCTGGACCTCACCGTCGGCGGTTCGCAGCCGACGGTCGACGCCGCGTTGAAGGACTTCGACGAAGCAGGCGTGACCTACACGGGGAAGGCGCCGGTTCCGTCCGCATGATCCAGCACGACCTCCAGGACAGCTTGATCGAACACCGGCTCGTCGCCATCCTGCGAGCCGACGACGCGAACCGGTTCGCCGACGCCGCCACGGTGCTGCACGCGGCGGGCGTCCGGGTGCTCGAAGCGACCCTGACCACGCCGGGCGCACCGGAGGCGATCGCGACCATCCGCAAGAAGCTCGGCGACGACTCGCAGGTCGGCGCCGGGAGCGTCCGGGAGCCGTCCGATGTGGACATCGCGGCGGACGCGGGCGCGACGTTCCTGGTCACGCCGACGGTGAATCCGCTGGTGCTGGAGCGCGCGCACGAGCGCGGGCTGCCGGTGATCTGCGGCGCGCTGACCCCGACCGAGATCGACCAGGCCTGGCGCCTCGGCGCGGCCGCGGTGAAGGTGTTCCCGGTCGCCGCCGTCGGCGGGGTCGCCTACCTGCGGGCGATCCGGGCGCCGATGCCGGACATCCCGCTCGTGCCGACCGGCGGGGTCCACCTCGCCGACGTCGCGAAGTATCTCGAATCGGGTTCGATCGCCGTCGCCGCCGCGACGCCGCTGCTGGGTGACTCGCTCACCCCCGGCGGGTCGCTGACGGACCTCGCGACCAGGGCGGGCGAGTTCGTCGCCGCGGCCGCGAAGTACGCGTCTCGCGTCTGACACCTTCCGCGTTTAGTCCTCTGACTGCGGTCCTTGCGTGTGCAAGTACCGCGGTCAGAGGACTAAACGCGGGTCAGGGCTTCTTCCTGCCGTACGGGTCGCAGCGCGCGGTCCCGAGGTAGATGTCGCCCTTCGCCGGTCCGCCCTGCGGGAACAGCTTGATGTGCAGCATGTGCGTCACGAGGCTCCCGTCGGGCGGCGTCGGCGTGACGGTCTCGTTGACCGTGAGCGACGCCAGCGCGGTCCCGCCCTTCCCGCCGGCGATGGTCAGCCGGTAGTTCTGCGGGATGTCCTCCGGCAGTGTGAACCCGGTGACGTCGCCGAACTGGATGTAGCCGAGGCTGCCGTCCTTGGTGGTGCTGCACTTCGCCGTGAACGTGCGGACCTGGATGACCGGGCCGCCGTAGCGGTTGAGCAGAGCCGTCTCGAACAGCCGCCCGGACGCCTCGCCGACAGCCGCCGCGCCGGACCGCTCGCAGGCCGATTCGCCCCCGCTGAACCCGGCGAAGTCACCGATGGAGCCGCCCCGCGTCGTCGCCGTCAGGGGCCCGTCGACGTCGCACGGCGCGAGCTCGCCCGTGACGACGTGCTCGTCACCGACCTCCACGTCGAGCGACCCGACCGACGCCGACGCCGTCGCGGGCACCGCGTCGGCCGACGCCGAAGCCGTTCCACCCGTCACCAGCGCCCCGGTCAGCATCGTCACCGACAGCAGCCGCCCGGCCGTCCTGGGTTTCGTCATGGCTGGCAGCTTCCAGCAAGAGCCCGACCGACGCAGGGTCACGCCACCCGGACGAGTGGACCGGCGATGACCGTGAGGTGGCCGACATTCGGTCCGCGCCCCGCACTCTGGCGTTAACCTCGGTTCACATTCGTGTACTCATAGGAGGTCTGAGTGTCTTCGCTGTCTGTGGCCGACCGTCGTGCGGTCCTCGCCGATCTCGTTCCCGGCGCACTGGTCCGTGACGCGATCCTGGTCGCCGGTGGTGCCGCCCTGACCGGTGCGGCCGCGCAGATCATGCTCCTCGTGCCGGGCTCGCCGGTGCCGATGACCGGCCAGACGTTCGCCGCCCTGCTGGTCGGCGCGGCCCTCGGCTGGAAGCGCGGCGCGCTGTCGATGGCGCTGTACCTCGCCGTCGGCGCGGCGGGCTTCGGCTGGTTCCAGAACGGCTCGTCCGGTCTGTCCGGCGCGAGCGCCGGTTACGTCGTCGGGTTCGTCTTCGCCGGCGCCCTGGTGGGCGCGCTCGCCGGCCGCGGCGGCGACCGTACGCCGCTGCGCACCGTCGGCACGATGATCCTGGGCAACCTCGTCATCTACTCGATCGGTGTGCCGTGGCTGATGGCCTCGACCGGCTTCGGCCTGTCGACCGCGCTGGGCAAGGGCGTCGTCCCGTTCCTCGTCGGGGACGCGCTGAAGATCGCCGTCGCGGCGGCGCTGCTCCCGGGTACTTGGGCGCTGGTGACGCGCTTCCGCAAGGACGCGTGACCGGCCCTTTCATCACCGCACACGCTGCCGTGAGCGGCCCGTTCCCGGCTGATGCGGCCGGGAACGGGCCGTTCATCGCACGGGGCGGGCGATCTTGACGGTGGGCCCGGCTATCGTCTTGTCCCGTGCCCTCCCGTGCTGATTTCCCCGGTGTCCTCGAACTCCTGACCCACGCGGTCGAGTCCGTGGGTGGTGCCGAACGCGAGGGCCAGGTGCGGATGGCGGACGCGGTCGGCCACGCCATCCGCACCGGCGAGCACCTGGCCGTGCAGGCGGGCACCGGTACCGGGAAGTCGTTGGCCTACCTCGTTCCCGCGATCCGGCACGCGGTCGAGAAGGAGGCGACGGTCGTCGTCTCGACGGCCACCATCGCCTTGCAGCGCCAGTTGGTCGACCGGGACCTCCCCCGGCTCGCGAAAGCGCTGAAGAAGCCTCTCGGCCGCGAGCCCACCTTCGCGATCCTCAAGGGACGTCGCAACTATCTCTGCCTTCACCGCCTCGACTCCGGCGCACCGGACGAGCCGGAGGACCAGCAGCTGTTCGACCCGTTCGCGGTCTCCCGGCTGGGCAAGGAGGTCACACGGCTGCGGGAATGGTCGTCCGACACCGAAACCGGCGACCGCGACGAACTCGTCCCCGGCGTCACGGACCAGGCCTGGCGCCAGGTCTCCGTGACGGCGAGGGAATGCCTCGGCGTCTCCCGCTGCCCCATCGGCACCGACTGCTTCGCCGAACAGGCGCGTGCCGAGGCGGGCAAGGCCGATGTCGTGGTCACCAACCACGCGCTGCTGGCGATCGACGCGTTGCAGGGCTATCAGGTGCTGCCCGACCACGACCTGGTGGTCATCGACGAGGCGCACGACCTGGTCGACCGCGTGACGTCCGTGGCGACCGGCGAACTGACCAGCGGCATGGTCTCCGCCGCCGCCCGGCGCTGCGGGAAGCTGGTCGACGACGAGGTGGCCGACCAGTTGCTGGAGGCGAGCGACGGGCTGGCCCTGATCCTCGACGACCTGCCGTCGGGCCGGATGGACTCGCTGCCGCAGGCCCTCACCGGCGCGATCCCGGCGGTCCGCGACGCCACGCACCGCTGCATCACCGCGCTCGGCAAGGACCGGAAGGAAGAGGTCGAGGGGGCCACCGCCCGCAAGCTGGCCCGCTCGCTGCTCGAAGAGGTCCACGACACCGCCGTCCGGCTGCTCGAAGCCTTCGACGACGACAAGGCGCATCAGCGCGACGTCGTCTGGCTGACCGGTGACCGCTTCTCCACCAACCCCCGCCCGCCCGCGCTGAAGGTCGCCCCGCTCGGGGTGGCGGGGCTGCTGCGCGAACGCGTCTTCAACCAGCACACGACCGTCCTGACGTCGGCGACGCTGACCCTGGGCGGCACCTTCGACACCATGGCCCGGCAGTGGGGTCTCCCGCCCGGCGGGGCCAGGGTCGAGAAGGCACCCGGCGCCGCCACCGACAAGGCGGCACCGGCGGACAGCGACGACACCGACGGCCCGAAGTGGACCGGCCTCGACGTCGGTTCGCCGTTCGACCACAAACGCAACGGCATCCTGTACCTGGCGAAGCATCTGCCGCCGCCCGGCCGGGACGGCCTGCAGCCCTCGACCATGGACGAACTGGCCGAACTCATCGAGGCCGCGGGCGGGCGCACGCTGGGCCTGTTCTCCTCGATGCGCGCGGCGAAGCAGGCCACCGAGGAGATGCGGGAGCGGCTCGATCTGCCGATCCTCTGCCAGGGCGACGATTCCACCGGCCTGCTGGTGCAGAAGTTCTCCGAGGACGTGCGCACCTGCCTGTTCGGCACGCTGTCGCTGTGGCAGGGCGTCGACGTGCCAGGTCCGTCCCTGCAACTCGTCGTGGTCGACCGCATCCCGTTCCCGCGTCCGGACGACCCGGTGTCGTCCGCGCGGCAGCGTGCCGTGGAAGCCAGGGGTGGCAACGGTTTCCTCAGTGTCGCGGCCACGCACGCCGCGCTGCTGCTCGCGCAGGGCACCGGACGGCTGCACCGTTCGACCAGCGACCGGGGGGTGGTGGCGATCCTGGATTCACGGCTGGCCACCGCCCGCTACGGCGGATTCCTGCGTGCGTCGCTGCCGCCGTTCTGGCCCACCACCGACCCGAAGGTCGCCCGCGACGCGCTGCGCCGCCTCGACGCCGCCGCCCCGGCCTGAGTGGTCTGGAACACGGCCGAGTACCGTAAACGGAACGCCGAAGACAGGGAGAACCGGTTGTCCCAGGAGTCGCCCAACGCACAATCCCGGACCGTCAGCGTCGATGACACCGGAGTGCGGCGCCAGCTCGCGGACGGCAGCGAAGAAGCCGTCACGTGGTCGGAGCTGTCCGCGGTGGTGGTCAGAGTGATCCCTGAAGGCCCGTGGAAGGAAGACGTCTTCTTCATGCTCGCGGGCGCCGACGGCAAGGGCACCGCGATCCCCAGCGGCGACCCCGCCGCCGACGCGTTGATCGAGCGGCTGCAGACGCTGCCCGGCTTCGACAACGAGAAGTTCATCGAGGCCATGACCACCGACGCCGACGAGGCGTACGTGGTCTGGAGCTCCGAAGGCCACCCTGCCAAGCACTAGCGCTTTCCCCAGTACCTGAAGGCCCCTTCCTTGCGCCGGTCGCGAGGAAGGGGCCTTCAGGTACTTCCGGGACTACTCGACCGGGAAGCTCTCGGTGACGGGGATGCCCTTCTTGAGCGTCCGGCTCACGGTGCACAGCCGCTCGATGGCGCGGTCCACCGCGGTGGCGAGCGCCTCGCGTTCCGCAGCGGGCAGCGATGACACGTCGACGTCGAAGGCGACCTGAACGCCGTCGAGTTCCGAAGCGTCTTCACGCCTGTCCGCGGTCACGCCGACCCGGAACTTCGAGTCTTCGCCGAGGCGGCGCGTGATGAGGTTTTCCGCCGTGACGGCCGAGCAACCCGCCGCGGCGATCTGCAGCAGTTCGGCCGGGGAGAAGGCGCCCTCGGCGCCCTTGCGGCCGATCAGGACTTCGGCCCCGCGTTCGTTGCGGCCGACGAACCGGTGCTCGCCGTCGCGCTGGACTTCCAAGGACACGGTCTTCCCTTTCAGAGTGGTGGCAGCCGCGACGCGACAGCCCTGGCGAGCCGTTCCGCCGCGCCGCACATCTCCTGCGGTGGCTTGACCTTGTGCGAAACGTAGATCTCCACCGTTTCGATCATGTCATGGCTCGCCCCCTTGAAGGGACGATGCGGAATCTCGGCCTGACACGCATTCCACCCCTCTTCGACGACTTCGAGGTAGGCGTCCCGCATGCCGAGAGAAACGCGTTTGCCGTCCTCGGGCTCCCGCCACTCGCGCCCGAACCGGATGTCCACCTGCGTCTCACGGTAGTCCCAGTAGCACTCCCAGGAACCGAAGACGGGATCGGGATCGGCGGGGCCTTCGACGATCTCCCGCACCGTGTCACCGCCCAGCGCGCAAGCGTCGAGACTGCCGAGCGTCCCGGCCGGGAAGGGAGCGGACCGCCGCGGGATCGACCCCCGGTTCAGCAGGTCGGTCGCGTGCACGGCCACCGGATCGACGTAATCGCAGAGATGCGCGTGCCAGCCCTGGATGTGCTTGGCGTGGACCCAGACCTGGTTACCGTCCGGCAGCGGGATCTCCCGCTCGCATTTCTCTTCGGGATCGCCCGGCACCACACGCACGCTCAGCTGCCCCGGCGCCGGCTTCTCCAGTATCGGCGAGCTCGGGATCGTCAGTTCGAGCCGGATGTCGACGATGTCCCCCTCCTCGGGGCTCTTCCGGAGGAGAAGGCTGCAAGCGTTGAAATTGCCGAGGTCCGGATCGACTTCCGCGGTACCGAACGGCTTCAGCACCGACGGGTCCAGCAGCGAGCACGGATCGGCCGTCCGCGGGTCACCGACGGAAGCGGCCGGGCGCGGGGGCGCGGCCATCGACGCCGGTTCCCGCGTGACGTAGACCAGCCCGCCCACCAGCACCAGCGTGGCGGTGACGGCTCCGATCGCGACGGCGCGCTTCGACGGCCGGGGCCTCCGCGACCGCGCGGGAGCGGAAACGTCCGAAAGCTCGCCCAGCAGTTCGGCGGCGCGGACGGCGCTCGGGCGTCCGGGTGGTTTACGTCGTAGGAGTTCGGTCAGGACCGGGGCCAGCGGGCCGGCCTGGCGCATCGGCTCCAGGGTGTACGCCGTCGCCCGCCGGAGCTGGACGAACGGCCCCGCGCTCGC
>JAEBEO010000018.1:0-183374 GCA_049998115.1 Amycolatopsis sp. cmx-4-19
CACTGGTTCCGCCGCCTGCGCATCCGATGGGAGGTCCGCGACGACATCCACGAAGCCTTCCTCACCCTCGGCTGCGCCATCATCTGCTGGCGACGACTCAAGAACCACTCATTCTGTTAGGATTCCTAAGTGCACGGAATGGGTCTCGGCGTTCGGGTGGGCCCAAGCCAGGAGACGGTGGGCGGAGCCTTCGAGGGCGTCCAGATCGCGTTTCGGGATGCGCTCGAACGGGGTGATCGACAACGTCGCGGCCTTCTTCGCCGCCTTGATCTCCCAGAAGCCTTTCACGAATCCGTCTACCAGGGTGGTGCCCTTGACCAGGCCGTTCTGGGTGATGACGACCTTGCGGTACTCGTCGCTGATCACCCGCGTGCGGTCGGCGTAGGACAGGACGGTCTGGTCGAACGGCCCCAGCAGCCGCACCGGCGCCGGGGTGTCGGGATCCGGCCGCGGCGCGTCGGGCAGGTCGAAGAGCTCGCGCCCGTTCTCGTCCCGGAAGGTCCGCAGTTCCGGGCGCAGCCGCTCGGCGACCTCGCCGATTTTCGTGACCCCGGCCCAGGCCTGCATGTCCTGGACGCTCGCGGGCCCGAACGCGGCCAGGTAGCGCCGGAACATCCGGTCCGGTGACGGTGTCGCGTCCTGTTCGGCGCCGAGCCAATCCTCGATGGTCTGAAACGTCGGCTGGCCCGACTTGCCCCAGACACCGCGCGGTGGGATCTGCACCAGCGGCACCATCGCCCGCGCCACGTGCACCAGCGCCGACGGTCCCGCACCCTCCCAGCGTTTCATGAGTTCCGCGCTGAGTTCGCCCGACGACAGCGGCCGCTCGCCGAGCAGCTTGCGGGTGAAGCGGCCGATCTCCTGGTGGTCGAGGTCCTTGATTTCCGGGGTGAACTGGGTGTTGTACATCGAGCGGTCGTAGACCGGCTGCATGATCGGCCGCCACGCCAGCGCGTCCGACGAACTCGCCAGGTGCACGGTGCTGCGCATGAGGGCGGTCCGCACGACACTCCTGTCCAGCAGCAGGTTCGCCAGGTCCTCCTGGCGGAAGTCGTGCAGCCGCGTCCACAGCGCGAAGTACGGCGGGTTCGGCGCCTGCGCCTGCAGTCCGGCCAGATGCTCGACCGCCTCGAGTGCGGTCATCTTCGAACGCCGGAGCAGCAGCTGCCGGTCCAGCATGGCGCGGTTCAGCGCGCGCCTGCTCAAGGTGTCGGACATGGGGTCACTTTAATCCGGATCCAGGACAGTTACGGTCCTCAATGCGCGGATCGCTGCCGGGATCCACAATCCCGGCCATGGAACTACCGCCGCCGGTGATCCGCGACTGGGACTACCCACGCGGCACGGCGAGCATCGTGCTCATGGCCCGCTTCGCCGCGGAGCACGGCGTCGAGGGCCTGGAATCGTACGAGGACGCCCCCGTGGACGGCCAGGTCGACGCGCGCCAGGAGCTCTCCGTGGTCCGTGCCGTCCTCCGGGAGGTCGGCGGGGGAGACGACGTCGCCCTGCGGCTGAGCAGGCGTTACCGCGTCAGCGCGTTCGGCATTTTCGGCTTCGCGTGCATCAGCAGCCCGACGCTGGGCGACGCGATGCGGTTCGCGCTGCGCTATCTGGACCTGAGTTTCACCTTCTGCATCCCGCACGTGACCCTCGAGGCCGGGCGGATCGCGCTGACCATGGACGACAGCCGGGTCCCGGCCGACGTCGCACGGTTCCTGGTGCTGCGGGACCTCGGCGCCATCCACACCGTCATGCGGGACATCCTGCCCGACATCTCCTTGCGTTCCTTGGCGTTCCGGCACGATCATCCGTCCACAGTGGAGGAATACGTCCGGACCTTCGGGCTGGCGCCGTCGTTCTCCGCCTCGTCGCATACCGCCACCCTCGACCCGCTGTTCCTGGACAAACCGCTGCCGCAGGCCAACGACCAGACGGTCGCGGTGTGCGCGGCGCACTGCGATCTGCTGGTGTCCCGCAAACGCGAGCGGTCGGGGATCGCCCAGCAGGTGCGGGAACGCCTGGTGCGGCTGGGCGGCGTCGACGCCGGGATGGACGAGGTCGCGCGACGGCTCGCACTCAGCCCGAGGACACTGCGGCGGCGCCTTTCCGAGGCCGGGACCGGGTATCGCGCGCTGCTGGACGAGGTCCGCCAGGCACTGGCGGAGGAAATGCTCGACACCGGCGCGCTCAGCGTCGAGGACGTCGCGCTGCGGCTGGGCTACGCCGAGGCGTCGAGTTTCATCCACGCGTTCAAACGCTGGAAGGGGATGACGCCGGCGGCCTACGCCCGCCGGACCGCGTTGCGAGCACGGCCGGGTAGGTGACCCGCAGCAGGTGCAGGATCGAATCGGTGAGGAAGACCCGCAGTTCCTCGCGGCCGAGCGTGCCGCGGATCAGCCATTCGCGTGACGCGGCCCGCAGCATCCCGCCATACGACCGGATCATCGCGCGGAGTTCCTCGCGCCCCTCGGTGACGTCGCTCATCAGCGCGGCCGCGAGCACCCGGTCGGCGGCGATCTCGTCGGCCTCCAGCATGATCCGCTCGATGTCCGGGTCGTGCCCCACCGCCTCGTGCCCGATCGCGGTCAGCCAGGCCTGCTCGTTGCGTTCGACGACCTCGATCCAGTGCCGGACACTGATCGCGAGCCGCTCGTCGGAGGTGGTGTCCGGCAGGTTCTCGATCACCGGCGCCGGCACGATCATCATCTGCCGGACGACTTCGAGGTACAGCTCGCGTTTCCCGCCGAAGTAGTGGTTGATCAGGGGCCTGGCCACGCCCGCTTCCTTCGCGATGTCCGACGTCGACACCGACGCGTAGGTGCCCGCGCCGAACAGCCGCCGTGCCGCTGCCAGGATCTCGGCACGCCTCGCGGCCGGTTCGAGGCGGCGCCGCCGGATCTCCGGATCGGTGCTCATGGGCCGAGCGTAACCGTTTCAGGTGAGTTCAAAGAACGCCGTAGTGAGCCGCGAGTCCGGCGAAAGCGCGCCCACGTCTCCGGGTGGCCTTGTCCACCAGGTCGCGCATGACCGCGGAGCCGAGCGGTTGTCTCCGAACCCAGTCGGGCGCGAGGTCCCGGGCTTCGGCAAGGAGGTGCACGGCCAGCCGGTCGCGCCGGAGCTGTGCCGCCGCGTGGGCAAGGTGAATCCGATGGCCCGCTTCCCAGAACCGCGGGACCGGACCACGCGCGTCGGGGATTTCTTCCGCGAGGCGAAGTGCTGTCTCCGGGTCGCCGAGCCGGACAGCGTGGTCCACAGCCTGGAGCGCGGCTACTCGCGGCCCGAAGATGGCTGCTTCGGTCGCGTTGTCCCGACCTGCTCGTAGCGCGGCGGATCGAGCAACCGCGAGGAGGTCATCGGCCCTCTCGCCCTTGCCTGAGCGCAGCGCGGCGTTGGCCGCGTTGAACAGCAGGTTCCCGAAAACCCCTGCCCGGATGGCGTCCCGGTCGAGCATCCTCGGCTCGATGCGTTCGGCGGCGTTCACCGCGACCCGCTCGGCCTCCTCGGCACGACCCTGCTTGATCAGTGTCCAGACGAGGTAGCGCAGCGAGATGGCGCAGTCGATCTCCGGATCACCGGATCCGCGAGCTGCCCTCAGCGCACGCTCGGCAGCCGTCCAAGCGAGGTCGTCCATACCCAGTCGCCTGGCGATTCCGGCGCCGATGCGGTAGACCTTGGACAGCAGCTGCTGAGCGGCGGCATTCGCGTCTCCGCTGGTCGAGTGGACCAGCCGGCGAGCGTCGGTGAGCAGGATCGGCAGGGCGTGGAGCACCTGGCCGTGGCGCCCGTCCACGTAGGCCTGCCAGGCGGCGTGCCCGGCCCTGGCCAGACTGGACCAGTCGATGTCGTCGGTGTCGGTGAGATCATCGAGTCCGGGTATCTCTGCGCTCGCCGTGATCGCCTGCCGTAGCCGAGCGATCTCGGCGTCCTGCGCGACGTGGGTTACGGGCATCAGGCCCAGCAGCGCGTCGGGGGTCACCGCGAGAACCCGGGCGAGTTTCGCGACTGTGGTGGGCCGCGTGGTCTGCCGTTCCCCACGCTCGATGCGCCCCACGGTGTCGACTCCGACGCCCGCCGCCGCGGCCAACTCCTCTTGGGAAAGATTCCGTGCCTTGCGAAAGCGCGCCAAGTTCTCTGTCAGAGAGCCGGACATCGTTCTCCCTCCGAAGTGAGCTAGCTCCGGACGGTCGCCGTGGGGCGACCTGCCTCGCAGAACACCGTCCCTCCGGTGCCTGCCGCGCGCAATGCGGTACCGATCCTGGCGTGGAGAGTGGGTTTGACCAGTCGCTCGGCTTCGTCCAGGGTGTACAGCCCGACCGAGCCGATCTCCGGATCGGTCGATCGGATGCCTCGGACCTCGTCTTCGGTGACGAGGCCACCGTCGAACACGAACGCCAGGCCCTCCGGCATCACGCCTTGCGTGCGGATGTGGTCGATGACCAGCAACGTGCCGAGAGGGCGAGAGATGCCCAGCTCTTCGTGGAGCTCGCGTGCCGCCGTCGTCCACGGAGCTTCCTCCGCCTCGACCGCGCCGCCCGGGATCTCCCATTCGGGTTTGTACGTGGTCTCGACCAGCAGCACGCGGGACCGGTCGTCGCGGAGCAGCACGCCGGCAGCGGCGCGTTTCCGGTTGAGGGAGGCTGCGTATTCGCCGAAAGGGAGGAGTTCCACGGTTTCGCAGGCTACCGCCTCCAATACTGGGCTATTCACTGCGCGAAAGGCAGGGAACGTGCGCGCAGTCGAGGGAAACGCATGTTCCGAGGCGGTGTCTTCACTGGTCAAGAGCATCGGTGCTGCACAGGTGGGCAACTCGGCCCGAACAACCGGAGGAATTCCGTGACCACTGTCTTGACCTCATCGACTACTGGGCGCGCCCTCGTGTCCGGTGTGCTGTTCGACCGGCTCGTCGACAGGATCGTCGCCGAGGAAAGACTGGATCGCGGTCTCGCCGAGCGCGTCGTCGACCAGGCGCTGGCGTTCCTGGCCGCGTGTGCCCGCAACATCGGTAGCCGTCTCGCTCCCAGCGACATGGTGGACATCGGCTGGCACACCTTTGTCCTTCACACACGCGATTACGCCGACTTCTGTGATCGGATCGCGGGCCGGTTCCTGCATCACGTGCCCACGTCGGTCGGGGATCTTGAAACGTCGGGGGAGGCGGCTCACGCCACTTTGGTGCGCACGATGACCGCGATCGAACGGGCCGGATACGCTGTCGATCCCGCACTGTGGCCCGCGGTCGGCGACAACTGTTCACAGTGCAAGAACGGCTGTACCGACGACCCGCCGCCCGCCGGCTGAGGACGCATGCTTCACTCCTGGGACAACCTCCCCCGCGCCGTGCGCGCCGCGATCGAAGCCGAGATCGGCTCGGTGAGCCGCGTCGAAGTACCGACGGCCGGGCGTAACTCCGACTTCGCCGCGACCCTCTACACGCGGTGTGGGGCTGTTTTCTGCAAAGGCGTTTCCGATGCCGGGGGCAAGCGGGGAGCGATGCATCGCCACGAAGCGGACATCGCCCTGTATCTGCCTCCGACGGTGACGCCGCGCCTGCTGTGGAGAGCCGAGGCCGGGGACTGGCTCGTCCTCGGTTTCCAGCACATCACCGGCCGCCATGCCGATCTTTCGCCCGGATCGAAGGATCTGCCGCTGGTGGCCGAGGCCGTGTCCACCCTGGCTCTTGAGCTGGCCGACTCCGCCGCGCCGGGCGTTCCGGCGCTGTCCGAGAAGATGGCTTGGCTGGCGGGCTGGCGGCGGTTGCGCCACCAGCCACCGGTCGAACTGGACCAGTGGAGCCGGGATCGGATCGACCTGCTCGTGGAACTGGAGGCCGAAGGAATCGAGTCGGCGGCGGGGAACAGCCTGATCCATGCCGACTTGCACCAGCTCAACATCCTGGTCGGCGACGGCCGTGCGTGGGTGCTCGACTGGGCGTGGTCGCGAACCGGTGCGGCCTGGATCGACGCGGCCCATCTGGTGGTCCGCCTCATCGACCAAGGCCACGATCCGGAATCCGCGGAGCAGTGGGCGGCCACCACCGCTGCTTGGCCCGCCGCGTCGGCTGCGGCGCTGACTGCTTTCTCTGTGGCGCTGCTGGGGATGTGGACCTACCTGCACCACGCGGATCCACTGCCTGTGCGGGCGGAGCTCGCCGCGGCGGCACGGCGATGGACGGAGTACCGCCTGGTGCTCATGGGCCGAGCGTAACCGTTTCAGGTGAGCGTTTGCCGTTACTGAACCGGTACGACCCGCCGGTAACCCCGGAGGCCCTCGTCGCGACGTTGGTGGCGGGGGGACCGGGTGTCATGGGTAGGGACGAATGGTCAGTGCTGAGCACGAACCGGTCCGGCGTGTCGGCCGCTGGGTCAGTGTGCGGCTGCAGCCGCGTGACGTCCGGATCCAGGGTGACACCGACGAGGAATGCGTCTCCTACGCGGGGATAGTGATCACCAGTTTCGAGAACGGCTCGAACGTCGGGGAGCGCTGGATCCCGCTCGGCGTCGACCCCTCGGAGGCCGACGACGAACAGCTCATCCAGCAGTTGCGGGACGCGCTGGTCTGGCAGGCGCGTCGTCCGCCCCAGGCCGCCGCGGGGGAGTAGGCGTCGCCAGGCCGTCGAAGGCGATCTTGCACACCGCGTCCGCCAGTTCCGTGCCCGCCGAACCCCGGCGCGGCCGATACCATTCGATCAGCGAGTTCACCATGCCGTACAGCAGCCGCGCGGTGACCGCGGGATCGATGTCGGGTCGCACGTCGCCCTCGGTTTCGGCCTGTTTCACCAGATCCGTCACCAGCCGGTCGAATTCACGCCGCCGCGCCAGTGCCGCCCGCTCGACCTTGGTGTTGCCCCGCACGCGCAGCAGCAGCGTCACGAACGGCAACTGGTCGACCAGCACGAGGACGCTGCCCCGCACCAGATGCTCCAGTTTCTCGATCGCCCTGCCTTCGAACGACTCCGTCTCGGCGGCGACGGCGAAGAGGCCGTTCAGCGCGCGGTCGACCGACAGCCGTAGCAGCTCCTCCTTGCTCGGCACATGGTGGTAGATCGCGGACTTCGTGATGCCGAGCTTGCGGGAGAGATCCTCCATGCTGGTGCCGTCGTAGCCGCGTTCGTTGAACAGCTTCACCGCGACCTGCAGCAGCGACTCGAGGTCGTAACCGGGACGTCCCCGGCGGGCGGGCGTGGTCACCCGCGGCCCCGCTCGTCGAGTACGCGGCGCATCTTGCCCAGCGAGCGTTCCAGCGTGTCCGGGTCGACCACCTCGACGCCGACGCTCACGCCGACGCCGTCCTTGACCCCGGCGACCAGCCGGGCGGCGGCCTGCTCGCGCTGCTCGGTGGTGGCGTCCGGACGTGCTTCGACGCGCACCGTCAGCTGGTCCAGCCTGCCCTTGGTGGACCGGATCAGCTGGAAATGCGGCGCGAGCGCGGGGGTCACCAGCACGACTTCCTCGATCTGCGTGGGGAAGACGTTGACGCCACGCAGGATGATCATGTCATCGCTGCGTCCGGTCACCTTCTCCATCCGCCGGTACGCCGGCCGCGCGGTGCCCGGCAGCAGCCGGGTGAGGTCGCGCGTGCGGTACCGGATGATCGGCAGCGCCTGTTTGGTGAGCGAGGTGAACAGCAGTTCCCCGGTCTCGTCGATCGGCTTCTCGGTGAACGGGTCGATCACCTCGGGGTAGAAGTGATCCTCCCAGATGTGCAGCCCGTCCTTGGTCTCGGCGCATTCCTGCGCGACACCCGGTCCCATCACCTCGGACAGGCCGTAGATGTCGACGGCGTCGATGCCGACGCGTTCCTCGATCTCCGTGCGCATCTGCTCGGTCCACGGTTCCGCGCCGAAGATGCCGACCCTGAGGGAACTCGCGCGCGGGTCGACGCCCTGCCGTTCGAACTCGTCGAGCAGCGTGAGCAGGTACGACGGGGTGACCATGATGATCTCGGGTTTGAAGTCGGTGATGATCTGCACTTGGCGCGCTGTCATCCCGCCGGACGCCGGGATCACCGTGCAGCCCAGTTTTTCCGCGCCGTAGTGGGCGCCGAGGCCGCCGGTGAACAGCCCGTACCCGTAGGCGACGTGGACCTTGTCGCCCGGCCGCCCGCCCGCCGCGCGGATCGATCGCGCCATCACGGTCGCCCAGGTGTCGATGTCCTCGGCGGTGTACCCGACGACGGTCGGTTTCCCGGTGGTGCCGCTGGACGCGTGGATCCGGCTCACTTCCGACTCCGGCACGGCGAACATGCCGAAGGGGTAGTTGTCGCGCAGGTCCTGCTTGGTGGTGAAAGGGAACTTCGCCAGGTCTTCCAGCGCCTTGCAGTCGTCCGGGTGGACGCCCGCCTCGTCGAACTTCCTGGTGTAGAACGGCACGTTGTCGTAGGCGTGCCGCAGCGTCCACCGGAGGCGCGTCAGTTGCAACGCCTTGAGTTCGTCGATGGTCAGGTTCTCGGCGTCGTCGCTGAAGGTCATTTCCGTGCCTTCTCGATGGTGCGGCCGCGGCCGCGGAATTCGGCGACGACCTCCGGCCCCTCGGGGGTCTCCCGGTGCACGGTGACGTCGTAGATGCCGTTGCGGCCGTAGCGGGTCCGCTCGGTGGCGGTGGCGACGAGATGGTCGCCGAGTTTCCCGGCGGCGACGAAGGAGATCTCCGCGCCGGAGGCGACGGTGACCGGGCCGTGGCTGTTGCAGGCGCAGGCGAACGTCGTGTCGGCGAGCAGGAAGACATAACCGCCGTGCGCGATGTCGTGGCCGTTCACCATCGTCTCGGTGATCTTCATGGTCGCGACGGCGTGCCCTTCGGCGGCCTCGACCAGCTCGATACCCAGCGCGTTCGACGCCCGGTCGTCGGCGAACATCGCGTGCGCGGCGTTGAGGCTCAAGTCACGATCCCTGGGGTTACTGACCGAATGGACGGTTGTTAACGGTGTTCGCCAGTAAAGGCGCGTTTTCCGGCGAATGTCAAGGGTCCACCGCCGTCCGGGGGTTTGCAAGGGGCCGGACGCGAGCTACAGTGAATTACTGAACGGACGGTCTGTAAATCCACCACTCGAAGGGTCGCCCCATGGCATTGCTGCGCAGCTACGTCTCCGGCGGATGGCACACGGCGGAAAACGACGGCGTACCGCTGCACGACGCCTCGACCGGCGAGGAGGTCGCCCGGGTCTCGTCCGACGGCATCGACTTCGCCGCCGCGCTGGACTACGGCCGCCGCACCGGCGGCCCCGCGCTGCGTGAGCTGACCTTCCACCAGCGTGCCGCGCTGCTGAAAGCCCTGGCTTCCCACCTGCGCGAACACCGCGACGAGCTGTACGTGCTCTCGGCGCGGACAGGCGCGACCAAGGGCGACTCGATGGTCGACATCGACGGCGGCATCGGCGTCCTGTTCGCCTACTCCAGCAAGGGCAAACGCGAACTCCCGAACGACACCGTCTACATCGACGGCAACGTCGAGCCGCTGAGCAAGGGCGGCACCTTCCTCGCCCAGCACATCGCCGTCCCGCTGCGGGGCGTCGCCGTCCAGATCAACGCCTTCAACTTCCCGGTCTGGGGCCCGCTGGAGAAGTTCGCGCCCGCGTTCCTCGCCGGGGTGCCGAGCCTGATCAAGCCTGCCAGCCAGACGTCGTACCTGACCGCGCGACTGGTCGAGATCATCATCGCCGCCGGCATCCTGCCCGAGGGCACGCTGCAGTTCGTCGCGGGCAGCGTCGGCGACCTGCTCGACCACGTCACCGCGCAGGACCTCGTCTCGTTCACCGGCTCCGCGTCCACGGCGCAGAAGCTCCGCGTGCACCCGGCGATCGTGCGCAACTCCGTCCGGTTCAACGCCGAGGCCGACTCGCTGAACTGCTCGATCCTCGGCCCGGACGCCAAACCCGGCACCACCGAGTTCGACCTCTTCGTCAAGCAGCTCACCACGGAGATGACGGTCAAGGCGGGGCAGAAGTGCACTGCCATCCGCCGCGCTTTCGTGCCCGCCGACCTGCTGGACGACGTCGCCGAGGCAGCGAGCGCGCGCCTGGCGAAGACCACCGTCGGCCATCCCACGGCCGAGGGTGTCCGCATGGGCGCGCTGGCCAGCCTGGAGCAGCGGGAGGAGGTCCGGCGGTCGCTCAAGGCACTGCTGGACGTCGGCACGGTCGTCTTCGGTGACCCGGAGCGGGTCGAGGTCGTCGGCGCGGACGCCGAACGCGGTGCCTTCATCTCACCCGTCCTGCTGAAGGCGGACCCGGAGCGCTCCGAGCCGCACGAGGTCGAGGCGTTCGGCCCGGTGTCGACGCTGCTGCCCTACACCTCGACCGAGCAGGTCATCGAACTCGCCGCCCGGGGTGGCGGCAGCCTGGTCGGCTCGATCGTCACCGCCGACGCGGAGTTCGCGCGCGAGGTCGTCCTCGGTGTCGCTCCCTACCACGGCCGTCTGCTGGTGCTCGACGCCGACGACGCCAAGGAGTCCACGGGTCACGGTTCGCCGATGCCGCAACTGGTGCACGGCGGCCCCGGCCGCGCCGGTGGTGGCGAGGAGATGGGCGGTATCCGCGGCGTGCTGCACCATATGCAGCGCACCGCCGTCCAGGGCAGCCCGAAGGTGCTCAGCACGGTCACCGGCCGCTGGGTCACCGGCGCCCCGAGGACGGAGGGCGACGTCCACCCGTTCCGGAAGTCCTTGGCGGAGCTGAGGATCGGCGACTCCGTCGTCGCCGGGCCGCGCACGGTGCTGCAGTCCGACGTCGACCACTTCGCCGAGTTCACCGGCGACACCTTCTACGCCCACACCGACCCCGAGGCCGCGGCGGCGAACCCGCTGTTCGGCGGGATCGTGGCGCACGGCTACCTCGTGGTCTCCTTCGCCGCCGGTCTGTTCGTCTCGCCGGAACCCGGCCCCGTCCTGGCCAACTACGGCCTGGAGAACCTGCGGTTCCTCACTCCGGTGAAGGTCGACGACAGCCTCACGGTGACCCTGACCGCGAAGCAGATCACCCCGCGCATCGACCAGGAGTACGGCGAGGTCCGCTGGGACGCCGACGTGACCAACCAAGACGGCGACTCGGTCGCCAAATACGACGTCCTCACCCTGGTGGCGAAGGAGCAGTCATGACCGCGACGTTGCCCGAGGAAGACCTCGAACGGCATTTCGAGCACACCATCGAGCGCGATCAGCGCATCGAACCGCGTGACTGGGTGCCCGAGGGCTACCGCAAGACGATGATCCGCCAGATCGCGCAGCACGCGCATTCGGAGATCATCGGCATGCAGCCGGAGGGCAACTGGATCACCCGCGCGCCTTCCTTGCGGCGCAAGGCGATCCTGCTGGCGAAGGTGCAGGACGAGGCCGGGCACGGGCTCTACCTGTACTCGGCGGCGGCCACCCTCGGCGCCGACCGCGCGGAGCTGACCGACAAGCTGATCAACGGCAAGCAGAAGTACTCGTCGATCTTCAACTACCCGACGCTGACCTTCGCCGACGTCGGCGTGGTCGGCTGGTTGGTGGACGGCGCGGCGATCTGCAACCAGGTCCCGTTGTGCCGCAGTTCGTACGGGCCGTACGCCCGCGCGATGATCCGCATCTGCAAGGAGGAGTCCTTCCATCAACGACAGGGCTTCGAACTGCTGATGACGATGATGCGCGGCACCGAAAAGCAGCGCGCGATGGTGCAGGAGGCGGTGAACCGCTGGTGGTGGCCGTCGCTGATGATGTTCGGCCCGCCGGACGCGGATTCGCCGAACACCGCGCAGTCGATGGCGTGGAAGGTCAAGCGCCACACCAACGACGAGCTGCGCCAGCGGTTTGTCGACATGTCAATCCCGCAGGCCGAGGCGCTGGGCGTCACCTTCCCGGACCCGGACCTGAAGTGGAACGCCGAACGCGGGCACTACGACTTCGGCGCCGTCGACTGGGACGAGTTCAAGAACGTGTTGAAGGGCAACGGTCCCTGCAACGCCCAGCGCGTCGCGCACCGGCGGCGGGCGCAGGAAGACGGCGCGTGGGTGCGCGAGGCAGCAGCGGCGCACGCCGCCAAGAAGGGGGCGTCGGCATGAAGCACGACTGGCCGTTGTACGAGGTTTTCGTCCGGGGCAAGCGCGGCCTGAACCACGTGCACGTGGGTTCACTGCACGCGGCGGACGACGACATGGCACTGCACCACGCCCGCGATCTGTACACCCGCCGCAACGAGGGCGTGTCGATCTGGGTCGTGCGGGCTTCGGACATCACGGCGTCCTCGCCGGACGAGAAGGACCCGTTCTTCGCGCCCAGCGGCGACAAGGTGTACCGGCACCCGACGTTCTACGACATCCCCGACAACGTCCCCCACATCTGACATGAGCTTCGACAACGCCTACGAGGCGATCACCGAGGAGAACGACTCCCGCTGGGCCTTCGGCACCGGGTTCGAGGATCCGCTGTCCGGGGTGGACACCACGGTTCCGTCCGGTGTGGACGGTGCGCGGCTGGCGGCATACTGCCTGATGCTCGGCGACGACGCGCTGATCTTCTCGCACCGGTTGCAGGAGTGGTGCACGAACGCGCCCGAACTGGAGGACGAGGTCGCGATCGCCAACATCGCGCTCGACCTGCTCGGGCAGGCACGGCTGCTGCTGGCCCGCGCGGGCAAGGCCGATGGAAGCGAGCGGAGCGAGGACTCCTACGCCTTCTTCCGGAGCGAGCAGGACTATCGCAACGTCCGGCTCGCCGAACTCGAAGGCGGGCACTTCGGGCACCTGATCGCGCGACTGCTGATCTTCTCGGTCTGGCGGCTCGCTTTGCTGCAACGTTTGCAGTCTTCCGTGGACCCGGTGCTCGCGGCCATCGCGGACAAGGGTGTCAAAGAGGTCGCCTACCACCGCGATTACGCGGCGCAGTGGGCCGTCCGGCTCGGCGACGGGACCGAGTTGTCGCACGAGCGGATGCAAGAGGGCCTGGATTCGGTCTGGCCCTACGTGGGCGAGCTTTTCGCCGCCCACGAGGCCGAGTTGGTCGAGTCGCCCTCGCTGCGGCCCGAGTTCGACGCGATCCTCGACCAGGTGCTCGCCGCGGCGACCCTGACGCGGCCCGAAACCGGCGCGCTCGCCGGGGTCTCCGGCCGGATGGGCCGCGACGGCGTGCACACCGAGCGGATGGGCTTCCTGCTGGCGGAACTGCAGAGTGTCGCCAGGGAACACCCGGACGCGACATGGTGACCGCGTACGCCGTGGCGGCCACCGTCACCGACCCGGAACTGCCGATGCTCACCCTCGCCGATCTCGGCGTGCTGCGTGAAGTGTCCGAATCCGACGGTCGAGTGGTCGTCGCGATCACCCCGACCTACACCGGCTGCCCGGCGATGGACACCATGCGCGACGACCTCGTGCACGCGCTGACCGGCGCGGGCTACGACGACGTCGAGATCCGCACGGTGCTGCGACCGGCGTGGTCCACCGACTGGATCACCGACGACGGCAAGCGGAAACTGGCCGAAGCCGGCATCGCGCCGCCCGGGGCGGCGCCGGTCCGGACCGGTCCGATCCCGCTCACCTTGAGCCCGCCGGTGTCCTCGGTCCGCTGTCCCCACTGCGGTTCCGCGGACACCGAAGAGCAGTCCCGGTTCAGCGCGACGGCGTGCAAGGCCCTGCGCCGCTGCCGCTTCTGCCTCGAACCGTTCGAACACGTCAAGGAGATCTAGCGTGACCGCCACCCTGCGCCGCACGGGTTTCCACACCCTGAAGGTGTCCGACGTCCAGCGCCTGTGCGACGACGCCGTCGCGGTGACCTTCGACGTGCCCGAAGACCTCGCGGAGACCTTTCGTTTCAAGGCGGGACAGTCGCTGACCCTGCGCCGTGACGTCGACGGCCGCGACGAGCGCCGCTCGTACTCGATCTGCGCGCCCGCCGGTGCGGCGCCGCGGGTCGGCGTGCGTGAGGTGCCGGGCGGGCTGTTCTCGTCGTGGCTGGTACGCGACGTGCGGCCGGGTGACGAGATCGAGGTCGCCGCGCCGACCGGGTATTTCACCCCGGACCTGGCGGCCGCCGGGCATCACGTGCTGGTCGCGGCCGGGTCCGGGATCACGCCGGTGCTGTCCATCGCCTCCTCGTTGCTCGGCGACTCCGACGCCACGGTCACCGTGCTCTACGGCAATCGCCGCACGGACACCGTCATGTTCGCCGACGACCTCGCGGACCTCAAAGACCGTTACCCCGCACGGCTCGAACTCGTCCACGTGCTCTCCCGGGAGCCGCGTGAGGCGGAACTGTTCACCGGCCGCCTCGACGTCGAGAAGCTGCGGCGCCTGTGCACCGTGCTGATCCCGGTCGAGGACGTCGCGCACTGGTGGCTCTGCGGGCCGTTCGAAATGGTGACCGGCGCGCAGGAACTGCTCCGTTCCCTGGACGTCCCCGAGGAGAACATCCACCAGGAACTGTTCTATGTGGACACTCCGCCGGAGCCGGTGCACCACGTCGACCCGGCCGTCGTGGGGTCCTCCAGCGAGGTCACGCTGGTCCTCGACGGCCGGTCGACGACGATGACGTTGCCGCGCAACTCCTCCCTGCTGGACGGCGCGCAGAAATACCGCCCGGACCTGCCGTTCGCCTGCAAGGGCGGGGTGTGCGGGACCTGCCGGGCGAAGATCTGCGACGGCACGGTGGACATGCGGCGCAACTTCGCCCTCGAGAAGGCCGAAGTCGACGCCGGGTTCGTGCTCACCTGCCAGTCGGTGCCGGTGTCCGAGGCCGTCACCGTGGATTTCGACGCCTAGGGCCTCGTGAGTGGTAAGGACGGTTAGAACCGTCCTTACCACTCACGAGGCATACTGGCGGACGTGATCGAACGCCCGCACGTCCTGCTTTCCGCCGCGGTCTCGCTGGACGGCTACCTCGACGACGCGACCGACACCAGGCTGGTGCTGTCCGACGAGGTCGACTGGGCCAGGGTGGACCGGCTGCGCGCGGCCTCGGACGCGATCCTGGTCGGTGCGAACACCGTCCGCGCCGACAACCCTCGCCTGCTGGTCCGCTCGCCGGAACTGGTCGCCGAACGCGTGGCGGCGGGCCGGCCGGAACAACCCGTCAAGGTGACTTTGACCCGGAGCGGGTCACTCGATCCGGCGGCCCAGTTCTTCACCGTCGGTGACGCGGAGAAGCTGGTCTACGCGCCGCCCGGTGTCGTCACGGGCGTGAAGGCGACCGTGGTCGAAACTTCCGGTCTGCGCGAGATGCTGGCCGACCTCCACGCGCGCGGCATCCGGCGGCTGATGGTCGAAGGCGGCGGCGCGATCCACACCCAGTTCCTCACCGAGGGATTCGTCGACGAGCTGCATCTGGCGGTCGCGCCGTTCTTCGTCGGCGATCCGCGTGCGCCCCGTTTCGCCGGACCCGGCACGTTCCCGCGTGGGCTGACCCTGGCCAGGACGACAAGCCCGGGCGACATCGCCGTGCTGGAGTACCACGCGACGCCGGAACCGTCCGAAGTGGACATCCTGCGGTTGCGTGAGGCCATCGCGCTGGCCGAGAACTGCCCGCCGCGTACATTCCGCGTCGGCGCGGTCGTCACCGGCGCCGAGGGCGAAGTGATCTCCACCGGCTACTCGGGCGACGGCGATCCGAACAACCACGCCGAAGAAGCCGCGCTCGCCAAACTCGAACCAAAAGACCCGAGACTGGCGGACGCGACCATGTACACGTCGCTGGAGCCGTGCAGCTCCCGGACATCACATCCGCGGAGCTGCACCCAGCTCATCCTCGACGCCGGAATTCCCCGCATCGTGTTCGCCTGGCGCGAGCCGTCGGTGTTCGTCGACTGTGTCGGCGCCGAAACGCTGGAAGCGGCCGGACGCCGGGTGATCGAGGTGACTGCCCTCGCCGCCGACGTTCGCCGCGCGAACACCCATATCCCTGGTGTCCGCCCCTGAACTACTTACAGGCGTCGCAGCAGCCGCAGCCCTGACCGGTGCACGCCGAGCAGCAACCGTGGCGAAGCACGACCTTCAACAGACGCTTGATCATCGCTGTCCTCCCGATCGTTGTCATCCCACCGCCCTTTCACGCTAAGTTCTGCGCATACGACAGTGGTACCGCCGGGAGGGCCAAGAGGCTGCTCCAGCGGGTGACGTCAGGATTCGAGGTCCCCCTCCAGCGAAAGGTAGACCTCGCGCAGCCGAGCCAAAAGATCGGCGTCCGGCTCCGCCCAGAGTCCCCGATCGGCCGCTTCGTTCAGCCGCTCGATGATGCCGCGCAGTGCCCACGGGTTGGCCTGGCGAAGGAATTCCTGATTGACCTCGTCGAGCACGTAGGACTCGGTGAGCTTCTCGTACATCCAGTCGCCGACCACACCCGCGGTGGCGTCGAAACCGAACAGGTAGTCGACCGTCGCCGCCAGCTCGAAGGCGCCCTTGTAGCCGTGTTTGCGCATCGCGGCCAGCCAGCGCGGGTTGACCACACGGGCGCGGAAGACACGGGCGGTCTCCTCGCCGAGGGTGCGCGTGCGGACGGCGTCCGGCGTGGTGCTGTCGCCGACGTAGGACGCGGGCGCGGTCCCGGTGAGCGCGCGGACCGTCGCGATCATCCCGCCGTGGTACTGGAAGTAGTCGTCGGAGTCGGCGATGTCATGCTCACGGGTGTCGGTGTTCTTGGCCGCGACCACGATCCGCTTGTACGAATTCTCCATGTCCTCGCGTGCGGGCCTGCCGTCGAGGTCGCGGCCGTAGGCGAAGCCGCCCCAGACCGCGTAGACCTCGGCGAGATCCTTGTCGTCACGCCAGTTCCCGGAGTCCATCAGCGGCAGCAGCCCCGCGCCGTACGCACCCGGCTTGGAGCCGAAGATCCTCGTGGTGGCGCGGCGTTCGTCGCCGTGCGCGGCCAGATCCGCACGGGAGTGGGCGCCGACGAAGTTCTGGTCGTCCGGTTCGTCGAGGTTCGCCACGAGGCGGACGGCGTCGTCCATCAGTGTGATCACGTGCGGGAAGGCGTCACGGAAGAACCCGCTGATCCGGATGGTGACGTCGATCCGCGGACGGCCGAGTTCGGCGAGCGGGATCGCCTCGATCCCGGTGACGCGGCGCGACGCCTCATCCCAGACCGGCTGGACGCCCAGCAGGGCGAGGACTTCCGCGGCGTCGTCGCCCGAGGTGCGCATGGCCGACGTGCCCCAGACCGAGAGGCCGACGGAACTCGGCCAGTCCCCGGTGTCCTCCTGGTAGCGGCGGAGCAGCGAATCGGCGAGTGCCTGCCCGGTCTCCCAGGCGAGGCGGCTCGGGATGGCCTTCGGGTCGACGGTGTAGAAGTTGCGGCCGGTCGGCAGGACGTTGATCAGGCCGCGCAGGGGAGAACCACTGGGACCGGCCGGGATGTAGCCGCCGTCGAGGGCGTGCAGCACCGCCTCCAGCTCGCCGCTGGTGCCTGCCAGCCGCGGCACGATCTCGGTGGCGGCGAAGGTGAGCACCCTGGCGACTTCCTGGTGCTCCGGGATGGCGGCGACGACCTCGGCGACGGCGGCGGGCGACCAGTCACGGGCCTCCATCGCCTCGACGAGGGAACGCGCCGTCTGCTCGATGGCGTCCACTTCGGACAGTGGCGCGTCGCTGTTCTCTTTCAGCCCCAAGGCCGAACGCAGCCCCGGGACCGCGCCCTGCTTACCACCCCACATTTGCTGGGCACGCAGCATCGCGAGGACGAGGTTGATCCGCGCCGCACCCTCCGGTGCCGCGCCGAGGATGTGCAGGCCGTCGCGGATCTGGGCGTCCTTGACCTCGCACAGCCAGCCGTCGATATGCAGCAGGAAGTCGTCGAACTCGGCGTCGTGCGGGCGTTCCTCGACGCCGAGGTCGTGGTCGAGCTTCGCGGCCTGGATGAGTGTCCAGATCTGCGCGCGGACCGCGGGCAGCTTCGCCGGGTCCATCGCGGCGATGTTGGCGTGCTCGTCGAGAAGCTGCTCCAGCCGGGCCATGTCGCCGTAGCTCTCGGCGCGGGCCATCGGCGGGATGAGGTGGTCGACGATGGTGGCGTGCGCACGCCGTTTGGCTTGCGCGCCCTCGCCGGGGTCGTTGATCAGGAACGGGTAGATCAGCGGCAGATTGCCGAGGACGGCGTCCGGCGCGCAGGAGTCCGAGAGCCCCGCGGTCTTGCCGGGAAGCCATTCGAGCGAACCGTGTTTGCCGAGATGGACGACGGCGTGCGCGCCGAACTCCTGCTCCAGCCAGCGATACGCGGCCAGATAATGGTGACTCGGCGGGAGATCCGGGTTGTGGTAGATCGCCACCGGGTTCTCGCCGAAGCCGCGGGGCGGCTGGATCATCAGGATGACGTTGCCCGACTGCAGGGACGCCAGCACGATGTCGCCGTTGTCGACGTACAGCCCACCGGGCGCGGGGCCCCAGTGCTCCTCCATCGCGTCGCGCAGTTCCGCGGGCAGCTCGGCGAACCACTCGCGATACCGGTCGGTGCTCACGCGGATGGGGTTGCCGGAGAGCTGTTCCTCGGTGAGCCACTCCGGATCCTGGCCGCCCGCGGCGATGAGCGCGTGGATCAGCGCGTCGCCGTCGGGCTGGTCGGTGCCGGTGGGCTCGACGCCGGGGAACGGGTCTTCGCCGAGGTCGTAACCCCGGTCGCGCATGAGACGCAGCAGCTCGATCGCGGACGCGGGCGTGTCGAGGCCGACGGCGTTGCCGACGCGGGAATGCTTCGTCGGGTACGCGGACAGCATCAGCGCGATGCGGCGCTCCTGGGGCGGCGTGTGCCGCAGGCGGGCGTGGGCGAGCGCGATCTTGGCGACCCGGGACGCGCGTTCGGCGTCCGGCACGTACTTGGGGAGGCCGTCGTCGTCGATCTCCTTGAACGAGAACGGGACGGTGATCAGGCGGCCGTCGAACTCGGGGACCGCCATCTGGTTGCCGGCGTCGAGCGGGGAGAGGCCGTCGTCGTTCGCCGACCAGGTCTCGCGGTCGCTGGTGAGGCAGAGCGCCTGGAGGATCGGGATGTCGAGCGCGGCCATCTCCGCGACGTCCCATGCCTCGTCGTCCCCGCCCGCGCCCGCCTCGGACGGTTTGGTGCCGCCGGCGGCCAGCACCGTGACCAGGAGCGCGTCCGCCCTGCCCAGCTCGGCCATCATCTCCGGCTCGCGGGTGCGCAGGGACGCGCAGTGGATCGGGAGCGCGCGGCCCCCGGCGTCCTCGATCGCGTCGGCGAGGGCGTGGACGAACTCGGTGTTGCCGGACAGGTGATGCGCGCGGTAATAAAGGATCGCGATGACCGGACCCTCGTTTTTCGGGGTGTCTCGCTGGAGCACGCCCCACAGCGGCTGTACCGCGGGCGGCTCGAAGCCGTCACCCGTGAGCAGCAACGTGTCGTTCAGGAACCGGTGCAGCTGGGTGAGGTTCTCCGGCCCGCCCTGCGCGAGATACGCGTGGGCCTCCGCCGCCGTGCCCGCCGGGACCGTCGAAAGCTTCATGAGCTGCGCGTCCGGCGTCTGCTCGCCACCGAGGACGACCACGTGCGCGCCACTCGCGCGGACCGTGTCGAGCCCCTCCTGCCAGCTGCGCTCCGACCCGAGGATCCGGACGACGACGATGCGGGCGCCGTCGAGCAGCGCGGGCAGTTCCGCCAGGTCGAGCCGGGCGGGGTTGGCCAGCCGGTAGTCGGCTTGGGCGGCACGTGCGCTGAGCAGGTCGGTGTCCGATGTGGACAGAAGCAGGATCACGGCAGTCCTCACTCGGGGTGTCCGCGCCCCGGGTCGTGCGGTCGCGCCGGCCGGAGTTCCTGGCTTCCCCTCTCGTGGCCGGAGGGGTGACAGTGGCGGGACCGCCCCGGACTCTCACCGGGTTCCTCCAGCTGCCGACGCGTGGGTTCCCGCTCACTCTCCGGTGCGCTCCGGCGGGAGTCAAGGTGATGTGTCCGGCAGGCGGGCCGCGGCGGCTGTCGTGAGTGGCAAGGGCGGTTCTAACGACACTTACCACTCACGACCACCTTCACCAGGCTCAGGCGGAGCGTTCCGAGGAGGAGTCGCCGATGCGCGGGAAAGGGGCGGTGGAGAAGATGATCTCCACCGCCACCTCGAAGAACGTCGCGATCCGCAGCGCGAGGTAGAGGCTCGGGCTGTACTCGCCGCGTTCGAGGTAGCCGATGGTCTGGTAGTGCACGCCCAGCGCATCGGCGAGCTCGCGGCGGGAGATGCCCCGTTCCGCCCGCAGCATCGCGATCCGGTTGTAAACGACCTCGCTCATGAACTAGCCAATTCGCTGCATCGCCTTTTCCCGTCGTGCCGCCACCGAGGACCCGGACTCGCGCCGCGCCATGCGCCGCAGGACGACCGGGGCCAGTACCAATCCGATCACGGCCCACGCGGCCAGCACGCCGAGGGTCTCCCACGGCCGCCACGACTGCCCGATCTCGACCATCACCGTCGACTCCGGCAGCAGTGCCGAACGCATGCCGAGGCCGAGCCAGTACATCGGGAACACCTGTCCGATGTACTGCAGCCACTCCGGCAGCGCGGTGATCGGGTAGAAGATCCCGGAGATCGCGCCGAGGCCGGTGGTGGGCAGCATGATCAGCCCGATGCTGCGCGCGTTCGCGGTCAGCGAGCCGAAGATCGCGCCGATGGGCATGGTGGCGAGCAGGCCGAGCGCCAGCACCCACAGCAGGCCCAGCCACGACGTCAGCCCGCCGGGCGCGATGCCGTCGAACAGGACCATGCTCGGGATCAGGATCAGCAGTATCCCGATCACGGTGCCCGTGGAGATGGTGACGACCTTGCCGACGAGGTAGCCGACCATGCCGTTCGGAGTGGCCTTGGCGCGCAGGAGTGTGCCGTCCTCGCGTTCGACGGCGAGGACGCCCGCCATCCCGAGCATGCCGCTGAACACGATCGACGCGCCCAGCACGCTCGGCACGGTCGCGGCGCCGAGCGAGAACTCCGTTCCCGGCAGTTTCGCGTTGCGCATGAAGAACATGACGACCACGAAGATCACCGGGAAGATGAAGGTGTTGAACAGGTCTTCGTAGTTGGTCAGGTTCTGGCGCGTTTCGAGCCTGCCTCGTCGTACGCCGAGCCGGACGCTGTGCTGAATCGGGTTCATCGCGCACCCACCTCCGTGAGCGGGGATTCCGCCTGGCGGACCAGGGTCATGTACGTGTCCTCGAGCGACGCCCGCCGGACCTCGAGGTCGCCGATGGCGTCCCCGTGCTGTTTGAACAGTTCGTGCACGTACTTCGTCGATTCCGTCGTCGAGTGCACGAATCGCTGGCCGTCCAGCGTCCAGCGCACCTCGGCCTCGCCGGCGATCTGCCTGCTCAGCGCGTCGGCGGAGCCGTCGGCCACGATCCGGCCGTGGTTCAGGATCAGGATCCGGTCGGCCAGTTTCTCGGCCTCGTCGAGATCGTGCGTGGTGAGCAGGATCGTCGTGTCGTCGTCATCGGTCAGCCGGTGCACGAGTTCGTGGAACTCGCGCCGTGCCTCCGGGTCCAGTCCGGCTGTCGGCTCGTCGAGGAACAGCAGTTCCGGACGCCCGACGATGCCGATCGCGACGTCGAGACGGCGCCGCTGCCCGCCCGAGAGCATCCGGACTCGCTTGTCCGCGTGCGCTGTCAGCCCGACGGCGGCGATCAGCTCGTCCGGATCCCACGGCCGCTTGATGCGGTCGGTGGAGTACGGCGCGTAGTAGCCGCCCAGATGCTGCAGAAGTTCTCGCACGCGCCATTTCGCGTGGTCGCGCCAGGCCTGGAGGACGACCCCCAGTCGCGCCCTCCAGTTCTCGTCCGCGTGTGCCGGGTCGACGCCCAGCACGCCGACCTCGCCCTCCGACCGCATCCGGAAGCCTTCGAGGATCTCGATCGTCGTCGTCTTGCCCGCCCCGTTCGGCCCCAGCAGGCAGATCACCTCGCCGCGGTGCGCGGTGAAGTCCACGCCGTGGAGGACGTCGTTCGTCCCGTACCGCATCCGGAGATCTTTGACGGAGATCATCAGATCGTGTGGATCTCTCATTGGTCACCCCCATCTCAGTGCTGCGACTGAATGTAGCATGGATGCTACATATGATCCGAGGGGTACTAACGCCGAATCGAGGCATCTACAGTGAGCGCATGTCCACGAGCGCGCGTGCCCGAGCCGACGCGTGCCCCGGCGTTTTCGCCACGCACGACGCCGCGGACGGTCCGCTCGCCCGGGTCCGGCTGCCCGGCGGTGCCATCACGAAAGCCCAGCTCAGTGCCCTCGCGGACGCCGCGGACGACCTCGGTGACGGCGCCCTTCATCTGACTTCGCGCGGTAACGTCCAGCTCCGCGGCGTCACCCGGCCCGGCCTCGCGGCGAGGCTGTCCGAGGCTGGACTCCTGCCCGCGCCGTCGCACGAACGCGTCCGCAACATCCTCGCTTCGCCGCGAAGCAGGATCGCCCAGGAACTCGCCGCGGCGCTCGACAAGGCACTGTGCGCCGTCCCTGAACTGGCAGGACTTCCGGGACGCTTCCTCTTCGCCCTCGACGGTGGACGCGGCGACGTCGCCGGCGAAGGCGCCGACGTCTGCTGGCGTGATGGTGCGCTGCTGCTCGACGGCGCCGACACCGGCCTCCGCGTCACCGAAGAGCACGCCGTCGAGGCGTTGATCTCCGTCGCGCGCACCTTCCTCGGCAGCAGGGGAACCGCCTGGCGGGTCGGTGAACTCCCGGCCACGGAACCACTTCTTCGGGGCATATCGGGCGAAACCGTGGAACCGGAAGTCTTCGCCACGAGACCCGGCCTGCCCATCGGGCCGATCGGAGACGACGCCATCGGAGTCGCGCCGGTCTTCGGCCGCTTGACCTCCGAACAGGTGCGCAAGATCGCGAAGGCCGGAGACGCGGTGGTGACGCCGTGGCGGTCGATCCTCGTCCTCGGCAAGCTCGAACCCCGGACGGGCCTGATCGTCGATCCGCACGAACCCGCGCTCGGCGTCAGCGCCTGTATCGGACGGCCCGGCTGCGCGAAGTCACGCGCCGACGTCCGGGCCGACGCCGCGCGGATCGGGCGCACGCCGAGGGTTCATGTCGCCGGCTGTGAGCGGCGCTGCGGGAAACCCGCGCACGAGCACGTCGACGTGCTCGCGGTGGAGGACGGATACCTGGTCGACGGGGCATGGGTCCCCGTCGGCGAGCTGGCGAGGACGTTGGCGCAGAAAGGAACACAGTGATCGACTACCTCCGGGACGGGGCCGAGATCTACCGGCATTCGTTCGCCACCATCCGCGAGGAGGCGGATCTCGCGATCCTCCCCGACGACGTCGCGGTGCTGGCCGTGCGGATGATCCACGCCTGCGGGATGGTCGACCTGGTCGACGACCTGCGCTACAGCCTCGACGTGGTGGAGTCCGGCCGCGCCGCGCTGGAGGCAGGCGCGCCGATCCTGTGCGACGCGAACATGATCGCCTCCGGGGTGACCCGCAAACGTTTGCCCGCGGCCAACGAAGTGCTGTGCACGCTGTCCGATCCGCGGGTGCCGGGGCTGGCCGAGCGGACGGGCACCACCCGGTCCGCGGCCGCGCTGGAACTCTGGCGCGACAAGCTGCCCGGGTCCGTGGTGGCCATCGGCAACGCGCCCACCGCGTTGTTCCGGCTGCTGGAACTGCTGGACGAGGGCGTCGGCGCGCCGGCGGCGGTCATCGGCGTCCCGGTGGGCTTCGTGGGTGCCGCGGAGTCCAAAGCGGAGCTCGTCGAACGCGCGCCCGCGCCGTACCTGGTGGTGCACGGACGCCGTGGCGGCAGCGCGATGGCCGTCGCCGCGATCAACGCGATGGCGAGTGAGGTCGAATGAGCGGGCCGGGCAAGCTCTGGGGGGTCGGCCTCGGTCCCGGTGACCCCGAGCTGGTGACGGTCAAGGCCGCACGGCTGATCGGCGAGGCCGACGTCGTCGCCTACCACAGCGCGCGGCACGGCCGGAGCATCGCGCGGTCGGTCGCCGAACCGTATCTGCGGGACGGCCAGATCGAGGAGAAGCTGGTCTACCCGGTCACCACCGAGACCACCGACCACCCCGGCGGCTACGAGGGCGCGATCGCCGACTTCTACGAGCTGAGCGCGAAACGGCTCGCCGAACACCTCGACGCCGGACGCGACGTGGTCGTGCTCTGCGAAGGCGACCCGTTCTTCTACGGCTCCTACATGTACCTGCACGAGCGGCTCACCGAACGCTACGAGGCGACGGTGGTGCCCGGCGTGACCTCGGTGAGCGCGGCGTCGTCGGTGCTCGGCAGGCCGCTGGTGCAGCGCGACGAGGTCCTCACCATCCTGCCCGGCACGCTGCCCGCGCCGGAACTCGCGCGACGCCTCGCCGACACGCAGGCCGCCGCCGTGCTCAAACTCGGCCGCACCTTCGGCAACGTCCGGGAGGCGCTGGCCGAGGCCGGAAAGCTGGACGACGCCTTCTACATCGAGCGCGCGACCTGGCAGGCGCAGCGCGTCGAGCCGCTCGCCGACGTCGACCCGGACTCGGTGCCGTACTTCTCCCTGGCGTTGCTGCCCAGCCCCGCCTACGCGTCGCGTTTGTCGGGCGAGCAGCCGGAGCCCCGGACCGTGGAGACCCGCACCGGCGGCGAGGTCGTGGTCGTCGGCCTCGGTCCCGCCGGTCCCGATTGGCTGACCCCGGAAGCGGCCGCGGAACTCGCGGCGGCCGAGCACATCGTCGGTTACGGCCCGTACGTCGCCCGCGTGCCGCAGCGCGCCGGGCAGCGGCGGCACGCGTCGGGCAACCGGGTCGAGGCCGAACGTGCCGTCGAGGCACTGGACCTGGCGGCGAACGGCGCCAAGGTCGCGGTGGTGTCCTCGGGCGACCCGGGGGTGTTCGCGATGGCGTCGGCCGTACTGGAACAGGTCTCCGCCGGGCACGGCGTGGGTACGCGGGTGCGGATCGTGCCGGGGGTGACCGCCGCGCAGGCGGCCGCGTCCCGGGTCGGCGCGCCGCTCGGTCACGACTACTGCGTCCTCTCGCTGTCCGACCGGCTCAAGCCGTGGGAGATCATCGAGAAGCGGCTCGACGCGGCGGGTGCCGCGGATCTCGTGCTCGCGCTCTACAACCCGGCGTCCCGCACGCGGACCACGCAACTCGCGCAGGCCCGCGACGTCCTGCTCCGGCACCGCGCGCCGGGGACACCGGTGGTCGTCGCACGCGACGTCGGCGGCCCGGAAGAGGACATCCGCGTCGTCACCCTCGGCACACTGGATCCGGCGAGCGTGGACATGCGCTGCCTGCTGATCGTGGGCTCCTCCAAGACCAGGGCCGAAGACGGCGTGGTCTGGACGCCGCGCAGCTACGAGTGACGGCCGAGCCCGGCGTTGCGGGCCTGGCCGAGCAGCGTTTCGCGGTCGTCCGTGCCCACCTTGGCCTGTACCGCCGAGACGACGTTCCGCACGGTCTTGGCCGCCAGCCCCAGCCGCCGCGCGATCGCCGGGATCCCCAGCCCGCCGGCCAGCAGATCGAGGACCTCGTGCTCGCGTGAGGTGAGGTGCGGGAACACCCGCAGCGGTTGCGACGCGGCCAGCAGACCGTAGAGCCGGTCGGCCGCGCGCTCGCCGAAGACGACCGCGCCCGCCGCCACGCCGCGGATGAACCGGACCAGATCGTCGTGGCCCGCGCCCCGGGACAGGACGCCGCGGGCCCCCGCGTGCATCGCGGCGACCACGAGTTCGCCGTCGCCGGGCGGGGTCAGCACGAGTACGGCGGTCCCCGGCACGCGGGACGCCACCGCACGCGTCACGGCCAGTCCGTCGAGCGCGGGCGGGTGCACGGACAGGACGAGGACGTCCGGGCGCAGCACGGTGGCGTGCCAGATCGCTTCGCGTTCGTCGGGGGTGTGGGCGACCACTTCCAGGTCCGGGGACACGGGCGGCTCGGGGACGCCCGCGAAGACCACTGTCACCACTGGGGTTCGAATCGGCACGCCATCGGTTGTAGCGCAGAACTTTTGTACAGTGTCGGACCGTTTTCGGTGAACAATGACCATTCGATAACGCTTCGACGATCAGGGGGGCCTGGTGCCGAGACGCGAGCGCCCGCTGGGGCCGGGCGACGACGTCGTCGTGCGGTTCGCGGCGGATCTTCGCCTGCTGCGGGAGAAGGCGGGCGGCCCGACCTACCGCGAGCTTTCGACGCGGGCGGGCTACTCGGCCGCCGCGCTTTCGGAGGCCGCGGGCGGCCGGAAACTGCCCGGTCTCGCGGTGACGGCCGCGTATGTCGCCGCCTGCGGAGGCGACGTCCCGGCCTGGGAGGACCGCTGGCGCGCGATCGCCGCCGAACGCGCCGCGGCCGAAGACGGACGCGACGACACCGAGCTTCCGTACCTGGGACTGGCCGCGTTCCAGCCGGGTGACGCCGCCCGGTTCTTCGGCCGTGAGCGGCTGGTCGCCGAACTGACCGCCAAACTCGCGGATCATCGCCTCGTCGGCGTCTTCGGCGCTTCGGGCTCGGGAAAGTCCTCGGTGCTGCGGGCCGGATTGGCGAGCGGACGGCCCTCGGTCCTGCTCACTCCCGGCGCGCATCCGCTGGAACAGGACCTCGACGTCGAGGGACGGCTGCTGATCGTCGACCAGTTCGAGGAGGTCTACACCCTCTGCCGTGAGCAGGACGAACGTCAGCGCTTCATCGACAGGCTGCTCGCGCTCGCCGGCGACGGGCAGGGGACCCGCGTCGTCCTCGGCGTCCGCGCCGACTTCTACGGGCACCTCTGCCGTCACGCCGGGCTGGTCGAAGCGCTCACCGACGCGCAGGTGATGGTCGGCCCGATGACCGCCGACGAACTCCGGACCGCGATCGTCGAACCCGCCGTCCGCGCGGGCTGCCGCGTCGAGGCGGCCTTGGTCACGACGCTGGTCGCCGACGCCACCGGCCAGCCGGCGATGCTCCCGCTGGTGTCGCACGCCCTGCTGGAGACCTGGCGGCGGCGCCAGGGAATCACCCTGACCAGCGCCGCGTACGAGGCGGCGGGCGGGATCCACAACGCGATCGCGCAGACCGCGGAGGCCGTCCACACGGGTCTGGAGCCGGACCGCCAAAGCGTCGTCCGCCAGATCTTCCTTCGCCTCACCGCCCTCGGTGAAGGCACCGAGGACACGAAGCGCCGTCTCAACCGGCGCGAACTCGACGACGATCCCGCCACGACGGAAGTCCTCGAACGGCTCGCCGACGCGCGTCTGCTCGTCCTTGACCGCGACGGCGTCGAGATCGCCCATGAGGCCTTGATCCGCAGCTGGCCGCGGTTGCGTGACTGGCTCGCGGAGGACCGCGAAGGACACCGGCTGCATCGTCAGCTCGCCGAGGCGACCGACCTCTGGGACGCCATGGAGCGGGACACCGGCAGTCTTTACCGCGGCACCCGGCTCGGCCTCGCGGCCGAATTCGCGGCCCGGTCACCGGCGGCGTTGAGCGCTCGCGAGCAGGAATTCGTCCAGGCCGGGTTGGACGCCGAAGCCGACGAGGCCGCCGCCGACCGCAAACGGACCCGAAGACTGCGAAGGCTCGTCGCACTCCTCGGCGTGCTGCTCCTTCTCGCGGGAATCGCCGTCGGGTACGCGGTCGACGCCGGGCGGACCGCCACCGATCAGCGGAACGTGGCGCTGGCACGCAAGGCCGTGGTCGACGCGAAGGGACTACGGGACCCGAATCCCGCGTTGTCGACGCAGCTCAGCCTCGCCGCGTACCGGCTCGCGCCGATCCAGGAGACCCGCGACGGGCTGCTCGCGTCCATGGCGGCGCCGTTCGCCACCCGGATGCCCTTCGACCCCGGCGACGTCACGGTCGTGCTGAGCGGGCAGCTCATGGTCACTTCCGACTCCTATCGGGCGACACAGGTGTGGTCCATCGCCGATTCGCGGCGTCCGGTGCTCCTCTCGACGCTGCCCGGTTCGGTGGAGGTCCGGGGGCCGCTCGCGTTCAGCCGGGACGGGCGGGCGCTGGCCACCGTCACGCGTGGGCACCTGGTCCGGCTCTGGGATCTGACCGATCCCCGCAACCCGGTGCGGAAGGGCGATGTCGCCGGACACCGGGAGACCGTCCTCTCCGTGGACTTCGGGCCGGACGGCCGCGTCCTCGTCACGGCTTCCGTCGACCACACCACCCGGCTCGTCGACGTGACCGACCTCGGCGCGCCGAAACCGCTCGCGTCGCTCGGCGGGGCGCCGTTCGAGCAGTTCGAACGCGCCACGTTCAGTCCAGACGGCCGCCTGCTCGCGATCACGAACACGAACTGGACGGCGGAGCTCTGGGACGTGACCACGCCGTCCGCCCCTCGGCGGCGTTCGGTCCTTTCCGGACATCGCGACCTGCAGCTCAACCCGGCGTGGAGCCCGGACGGGCGCAGGCTGATCACCACCAGCTGGGACCGGACGGCGAAACTCTGGGACGTCACCGATCCGGCGGCGCCACGGCCGGTGACGACGCTGAACACCCCGGCCGTGGTCTGGGCCGCCGGGTTCAGCCAGAGCGGCAGGCTGGTGGTCACCGCGGGGGACGACCAGGCCGTGCGGATCTGGGACGTCACCGGTCCGGCGAAGGAACTGCCGCCGCTGGCCGGGCATACGAACGCCATCTGGTGGGCCGCGTTCTCCCCGGACGGCAAGACCATCGTGTCCACCAGCGCCGACCGGACCGTCCGGCTGCAGGACGTCGGCGAGCTCGCGCTGGCTTCGAGCGCGGGCTGGACCGCCGCCGCGTTCACCGCGCAGGGGCGGGTCCTCGTCACCGGCGGGGACGACGCGCGGCTCTGGGCGATGGACGACCTCCGCGCGCCGAGGCAGCTCGCGAAACTCCCCGGCCCGTCCACCGTCACCGCCGTCGCGGTGAGCCCGGACCGGCGCAGCCTCGCGCTCGCCACGCACGACGGCGCCGGGGTCGCCGGGACGTTCCTGCTCCAGCGCTGGGACATCAGCGACCCGGCGGCACCGGAACTGACCGCGTCGACGCCCGTCTGGCCGACCTATTCGCTCGCGTTCAGCCCGGACGGGCGGACCTTCGCCTCCGGCCACGACGACGGGCCGATCCAGCTCTGGGACGTCAGCGATCCCACCCGGTTCGCCGAACCGAGGACCCTCCCGGTCGGTGACGGCACGGTGTGGTCGCTCGCGTTCACCCCCGACGGGCGCACGCTCGCCGCGAGCCAAGGTCTCGACTCGTCCGCGGTGACACTGTGGGACGTCGCCGATCCGCGGCGGCCGGCGCTGGTGTCCACGCTGCGGCCCGACGGTGGCGCGCTGTTCCAGATGTCGCTCAGTCCCGACGGGCGCACCCTGGCCGCGGGCAGCAGCGACCGCAACGTCTATCTCTGGGACATCGCCGACCGCGCCCACGCGAAGCGGCTGGCGAAACTCGGCGGCCATCCCGAAGGCGTCGGTCAGCTCGCGTTCGGGCCGACCGGCCGGGAACTGGCGACTTCGGCGTTCCGGACGGTGCGTGTCTGGGACCTCACCGACCCCCGGAATCCGGTCGAGAAGGCGCAGCTCACCGGTTTCGCCGTGACGGTCAACTCGGTGAAGTACCGCGAAGACGGGCACACGCTGGCGATCGGCAGCGGAGGCGTGCAGCTGTGGGAGACGGATCCGGAGCGGGTGGCCGAGGAGATCTGCCGTCTGGCGACGCCGAGGATCACGAGAGAAGAGTGGGAGAGGTATTTTCCGGGGCTCGAATACGCGCCGCCCTGCCCGGAGTAACTCCCTCCGTACTAAACATATAGCGCATGGGGGGACTTGCCACAAGCCCCGGGTGATGCCGCAAACTCACTCGCCGTAGCCGAAACCTGCGGAAATGGGAGTCTGTGACCACTCAGGGGTACGAAGAAGAACTGCGGTCCGAACGTGACTACGTGGCCGGGCTGTACGCGCGCCTCGATGCCGAGCGTGCGCGGGTGAAGGGCGAGTTCAAGGCGGCGCTGGGGGGAACCGGCGGGACGGCGATGGAGCGTGACGTCGAGGTACGCGCGCTGAACCGGGAGTCGAGGCGGCTGGAGGCCGTGGACAACGGCTTGTGTTTCGGCAGGCTGGACGCCGTTTCGGGGGAGCGTTCCTACATCGGCCGGATCGGCCTGTTCGACCAGGAGAACGACTACGAACCGGTACTGCTCGACTGGCGGGCACCGGCGTCGCGGGCGTTCTACACCGCCACCGGCGCGACGCCGGAGAAGATGCGGCGCCGCCGTCAGTTCCACACGCGCGGTCGTGCCGTGACCGGGTTCACCGACGAGGTGTTCGGCCGTCCCGGCGGGGAGTCGGGGGGTGACGCCGCCCTCCTCGCGGCCGTCAACGCGCCGCGAGGCGAGGGGATGCGCGACATCGTCGCGACCATCCAGGCCGAACAGGACGAGATCATCCGGCACGAGCATCCGGGTGTGCTGGTGATCGAAGGCGGGCCGGGCACCGGGAAGACAGTGGTGGCGCTGCACCGCGTCGCCTACCTGCTCTACACCCAGCGCGAGCGGATGGAACGCCACGGCGTCCTCGTCGTCGGGCCGAATCCCGCGTTCCTGAACCACATCGGCCGCGTCCTGCCGTCACTGGGCGAGACCGACGTCGTGTTCATGACCACCGGCGATTTCGTGCCCGGCAGGCACGTCACCGCCGAGGACGGCCCCGAGACCGCGCGGCTCAAGGGATCGCTGAAGATCCTGGACGTCCTCGCGGCGGCCGTCGCCGATCGGCAGCGCCTGCCGGAGGAGCCGCTGCCGATCGACCTGTCCGACGTCACGGTCCGGATCGACGCCGAGACCGCGGCGTGGGCCAGGGACGAGGCACGCAAGAGCGGCTTGCCGCACAACGAGGCGCGTCCGGTGTTCGCCGACATCGTCACCTACGTCCTCACCGAACGCGCGATCGCGCGGATCGGCCGCGGCTGGCTCAGCCGCGACGACCGCGACGAATGGGAGCGCCTGCGGAAGGATCTGCTCAAGGAACTCGCCGAGAGCGAGACGTTCACCGCCGCACTCGACGCGCTCTGGCCGATCCTGACACCGGAGTCCCTGCTCGGGCAGCTCTACGCCGACCCGGAACGGCTGCGCGCGGCCGGTGCCGACGAGGCGCTGCTGCGTCCCGACTGCGAGGCCTGGACGGTGTCGGACATGCCGCTGCTGGACGAGCTCACCGACCTCCTCGGCCGTGACGTCGTCGCGGAGAAGCTGGCGGACCAGGCCGCTCAGCTGGAGAAGAAGGCCGAGGCCGAATACGCCGCCGGGGTGATGGAGACGATGAAGCTGGACCGCGAGGAAATGGACGAGGACGTCCTGCTCTCCGCGGAGAACCTGCTCTACGCCGAAGACCTGGCCGATCGTTTCGTCGAGACCGACACGCGCGGCCTCGTGGAACGCGCCGCCGCGGACCGGGACTGGACGTATCGGCACGTCGTCGTCGACGAGGCGCAGGAACTGTCCGAAATGGACTGGCGGGTGCTGATGCGGCGCTGTCCCAGCCGGTCGTTCACCGTCGTCGGCGATCTGGCGCAGCGCCGGTCCGAAGCGGGGGCGCGGTCCTGGGGCGCGATGCTGGAGCCGTACGTACCCGGCCGCTGGGTCTACCGGTCGCTGACGGTGAACTACCGGACCCCGGCGGAGATCATGGCCGTCGCCGCTTCGGTACTGGCCGGCTTCGCGCCCGACGTCAAACCGCCCGAGTCGGTCCGTTCCTGCGGGGTCCTGCCGTGGGCGCGGAAGGTGACCGAGGACTCCTTGGCGGCCGACATCGCCGAGTTCGTCCAGGACGAGGCCGGACGCGAGGGGACCAGCGTCGTGATCGGGCCACCCGGGACGCCGGGCACGGTGCCCGCTTCGGAGACGAAGGGCCTCGAGTTCGACGCCGTCCTCGTCGTGGAACCCGAGCTGATCCTCGCCGACGGCCCGCGTGGCGCGGCTGAGCTGTACGTCGCGCTCACCCGGGCGACGCAGCGGCTCGGCGTCCTGCACGACGGCCCGTTGCCCGCGGCGCTAAAGGGACTCGTGTCCTAGCGCGCCGGGGCCCGGGCGTGTCTCGAGTACTGTCCGTGAAGGCCTCCTTGCCTACCTTCAGGGTAGGGAAGGAGGCCTTCACGGACAGCGAGAGAGAAGCGCGCCGGTGAGAGCTAGCGCGTCGGGTCCTTGCCGTTCGGCTGCCGTGGTCCGGGACCGGGTGACCACCAGCCGGGGACGACCTTCTCGCCGTGGATGATCGTCGGTGCGATCCCCTCGGTGAACGGTTCGACCTGCAGCAGCTGTCCCCACGACTGGCTCGGCTGGCCGATCAGGTAACTGGGCACCTCGGGTTCGGCAGCGACTTCTTCGAGCCAGCCGATCGGGCCGCCGTTGGTGCTGGACGCCCAGTTCGCCTCGTCGGCGACGGCGCCCGCGGTGATCCGGTACTCGGGCATCTTCGAGATGCCGTCGTGCGAGGTCACCGGCTGCACGCACGGGTAGACGAACGACGCGGGCCAGTCGACGTACACCGGCTTGCCCGCGATCTTCTCGGTCAGCGTGGTGAACGTCGGGACACGCGGGGCGGACGCGGCGATCCAGCCGTCCTCGGTGAGGTCGTTGTCGACGATGTTGATCCGCACCGACGTCGTCTCGGGCGGGAGGTCGCGCAGGTTGATCCGGGTGTCGTTCCAGCTGTTCGTCCCCGCCCCCGGCGGGAGCATGAACTGGCTGCGAAGGACCTCCACCCCCTCGGGGGTGCTCATGCCGTAGTCCAGGCTGACCGACGTCGGCCGCCGCGACGCACCCGCGGTGGCGACCACGATCTGGCCGTCGGCAGGCCTTTCGTTGAGGGCGTACCAGTCGCTGCGAAGCCGTCCGGCGCGCGTCTCCGGGTCGAGGAAGCTGCTCCACATGGGCACTTCTTCGGGTTTGAAGCCGTGCGGCGGTTCGGCGAGCGGGTCCTTGTCGTCGATCGCGCGGGTGTGGAAGCCGGTCTGCACGCGGCCGTTGTCCTGTTCGGGATCGGGCAGCGGCGGCGGGGTCTGACCGGCGGGCGGCTCTTCCTTCTTCACCGCCACCGTGCGCTGCTCCGGCTGGGGACGCAGGATGCTGGTCGCCGCGTCCCGTTCCACCATCACGTGGTCGGAAAGGTTGCAGCTCTTGCCGGACAGATGCCCGAAGTTCGCGGCGCCGAGACTGTAGGAACCGGCCTGGTTGTGGATCGCCCACGCCATGCTGACGAACTCGCCCGTGGCCATCAGGCCGCAGACCACCACCAGCGACAGCGAACCGAGCCGCAGAGACCGGCTCCGGCCTTCCTGCGGACCCGCCGGCAGTCCCGGCCGATGCGCGCGGACGTTCTCGACGAACGCGTAGATCCCGGCGATCGCGGCCGCGACCAGCAGGATCGTCGACAGCGGGAACCCGCCGATCGACGGCGCCACCGCCGTCCACTGCACGCCGAGTTTCGAGACGAACCAGAAGGAGTTGGGCCCGGTCGCGGCCAGCGCGCCGACCACGAGCAGCCCGGCGAGGAACGCCGCCCGGTTGCGTCTGGACCTCAGCACCGTCGAACTCGTCGCCAGCGCGGTCAGCGCCGCCATGGCCGCGCCGACGGCGGCGAAGGCGCCGAAGTGGTGTGTCCACTTGGTCGGGGTCAGTGCCAGCAGCAGGAAGAACAGTGCGACCGTGCCGATCAGACGGCGGCTGGGGCCGAGCGCGGCACCCGGGATCCGGCCGCGGCGCAGCAGCACCACCAGACAGGTCCCGGTGCACAGCAACACGAGCAGCACCGGGAAGCGGCGTGGCGCCGATCCGTCCGGCAGGCTTTCGAAGAGCAACTGGTAGCGCGCGAGTTCCTGGAACCACGACAGGTTCGGGCCGACCTGGGTGCGGATGCGGGTCGCCTCCTGCACGGTGGCGAACGTCTGGTCGGCGAACACCACGACCAACACCAGCAGCCCGGCGGCCAGCACCGGCGCGAGCACCGGCAGCCAGCCGTTCTCGGCCCGCTGGCGGACCAGTTTGAACAGCGGACGGGCGGCGACCAGGAACGGCGCGACCGCGATCAGCCCGGTCGGCGTCGCGGCCAGGGTGAACCCGGCGGCGGTGAGACCGAGGGCCAGCGGCAGCAGCCGCCGGGTGACGAGCGCGCGCTCCACCGCGCAGATCGCCAGCAGGGAGCCGAGCGCGGCGACCGGTTCCGGCCGGACACCGTTGTTGAACGGCATCCACCAGACCAGGAAGACGGCGGCGGCGGCCCAGCCCGCCGCGCGGCTCGTCCGGACCTGGGTGCCGAGGCGGGGCATGACCTCGCGGCTGATCAGCAGCCAGCTCAGCACGCCGAGCACGAACGACGGGAGCCGGATCCACGGCGGCACCGTGCTGACGTGCGACATCAGCTGGAACACGTGGTAGAACCAGCCGAACGGCGCCTCGGCGACCCCGAACCAGCGGTGGTAGTTGGTCAGGTAGCCGGTGTCCTCCGCCACCCTCGACATCGTGAGGATGTAGCCGTCGTCCGAGGTCACCGGGCCGATGAAGACCCACGCGCCGAGCGCGATGATCACCGTCGCGTCCCGGGCGGTCAGCCGCCACCAGCCGACCGGTGCCCAGCGCGGCGCGCGGCGGGCGAAACCGGAGTCCATCCGCCACACCGCGATCAGGCAGCCGATGAAGCCGAGTGCCGCGAACACGCCGATGACGGATTTCAGCGCGGTCGGCGAGGTCTGGTAACGGGTGTCGGGGACGACCGAGACGTGCAGCCCGGCGATCGGGTCCTTGCCGGAGTTGATCGACGAGTAGATCCCGACCAGTCGCGGCCGGACGTCGCCCTCGGCGTGGAACACCACGGTTTCGGCCACCGACAACGTCATCTGGTTCGCGTCCGTCGCCAGTTCGACGTCACAGTTGTTTGCCGGCAGCGGCTGCTGCGCGATCTGCTGGCCCTGGCTGGAGGCGAGGAGCACGCCGTTGTCGATCCGCAGCTGCAGGCCGACCCCCTTGCCCGCGCGCGGGTCGGTGCGGCCGTCGGGCACGGTGGAGAACAGCAGTGCCTGGCCCTGCGAACGCGCGTCCAGTGATCGGACCGTCGTGCACGGCAGATCGACGCGCAGATCCTGGGCCCAGTACCCGGTCAAGGGCGCGTTGACGGAGCGGGTGTCGCCGCCCGTCGGCCAGACGACCTCCGCTGTGTCCTGCACCACCGGCAGGAAGGGGAAAGCCAACGCGCACAAGGCGGACAGCAACCCCAGCGTGACAGCGATCAAACGCATCGGCGCAACGCTAACGGGTCTGCTCCGAACGGCTTACGCAGGGCTGCCCTTCCTCGTGCCGCGGAGCCAGGTTAAGGCGTCTTGGACCGTCGTCACACCGTCCGTTACGGGACGTCGCGGCCGCCGGACGACGAGCAGCGGGAGCCCCAGCTCGCGGGCCGCCGTGAGTTTCGCCGCGGTCATCGTGCCGCCGCTGTCCTTGGTGACGAGGACCTCGATGCCGTGCCGTTCCATCAGCGCGCGTTCCTTCGCCGCCTCGTAGGGCCCTCGGTCCAGCAGGACTTCGTGCCGCCTGGGGAGCGGTGCTTCGGGCGGATCGACGCAGCGGATCAGGAACCACAAGTCGTGGAGTCCGGCGAAGGCGGCGAGGCCCTGGCGACCGCTGGTGAGGAAGACGCGTGCGCCGAGTTCTGGGAGCAGCCTCGCGGCGTGTTCGAGATCGTCCGCCCAGTGCCAGGCGTCGCCAGGCTGTTCGGTCCAGCCTGGTCTGGAGAGCCTGAGCAGTGGCGTGTTCGTCTCCCGGGCGGCGATGGCCGCGTTGGCGCCGATACGTTCGGCGAAGGGGTGCGTCGCGTCGAAGACCGCCTCGACGTCGTTCTCGGTCAGCCAGTGCGCGAGACCTTCGGGGCCGCCGAATCCGCCGACGCGGACTTCGCCGTCCGGGAGCTTCGGCCGTGCGACGCGACCCGCCAGCGACGAGACGACGTGCTCGCCGAGGCCGACCAGTTCCTTCGCCAGCTCCCGGGCCTCGCCGGTGCCGCCGAGGATGAGCACTCTCATCGGGCCACGGCCGCACGCCAGCGTTCGAGGGTGCGCAGGTTGGCGAGCGTCTCCGCCCAGGTGAGTTCGGGCGCCTGACGGTCTTCGAGGTGCGTCGCCACATGGTCGGCTTCGCGAGCGAAGAGGCCCTGTGTGGCTTCGACCTCGATGACCTCGGACTCGCCGCCTTCCGGCGTCAGGATGATCTGCGACGTCTTCGGCTTGCGTAACTCGGGGATCCACGCGGGCTTCGGCACGTACAGCTGTCCTCGCGAGCCGTAGACGCGGATGTGGTCGTCCTGCGTCAGCCGGAAGCCGCAAGCCACCTGCGCGATGATGTCGCCGGGCAGCCGCAGCAGGCCGAACGCGACCTCGTCGACGCCGTTCTCGTCGAGCTTCGCCATCCCGAGGACCTCTTCGGGCTCGACGACGTCCTGTCCGGTCGCCGCCTGCGAGACCAGCCGCGCGAGCGAGGTGCAGTAACAGCCGACGTCGAAGATCCCGCCGCCGCCGAGCGCCGGATCGGTCAGCCGGGGGACGACGAAGTCGTAGCTGAAGGCGACGTCGACGGCACGGACCTCGCCGATGGCGCCGCACGAGATCAGCTCGGCCAGCCGCCGGATCTGCGGATGCAGCCGGTACATGAACGCCTCCATGAGGAAGACGTCGTTGACGCGGGCCGCCTCGATGACCTTTTCGGCTTCGCTGACGGAGACGGTCAGCGGCTTCTCGCACAGGATGTGTTTCCCGGCTTCGGCCGCGCGGATCGCCCACTCGCCGTGCAGTGGATGCGGCGTCGAGATGTAGATCGCGTCGATGTCCGGATCGGCGAGGAGGTCTTCATAGGAGCCGTAGCACTTCGGGATCTCGAAGCGGCTCGCGAACTCGGCCGCGCGGTCCCCGGAGCGGGCGGCGACGGCTTCGAGGACGCCGTGCTTGCTCTCGTCGACACCCGCCGCGAACTCGGCGGCGATGCTCCCGGCGGCCAGCAGGCCCCACTGTAGGTTCTTCACAAGGACTCCGGTTGACTAGCGCGATCACGCGTGGCCGAATACAGGAAACTGTCGGGAAACCCTTCAGCCGCAAGGACTTCCCCGACGAAAATCATCGCCGCCCTGCTGATCCCCGCTTCGCGGGACAGGGCGGCGATCGTGCCGAGCGTCCCTCGCAGCACCCGCTCACCCGGCTGGCTCGCCAGCGCCACCACCGCCGCCGGGCAGTCGTCTCGATAGAACGGCCGCAGTTCGTCGACTACTTGCTCGATCCGGTTGATCGCCAGGTGCAGTGCGAGTGTGGTGCCGGTGCGGGCGAAATTCGCCAGCGCTTCCCCCGACGGCATGGCGGTGGACCGCGCCTGCGCCCGGGTGATGACCAGGCTCTGGCCGACCTCGGGCACGGTCAGTTCGCGGTTGAGCAGCGCGGCCGCGGCGGCGAAGGCGGGGACGCCGGGGGTGACGTCGTAAGGGACTCCGGCGGCGTCGAGGCGGCGCATCTGTTCGGCGACCGCGCTGTAGAGCGAGGGATCCCCGGAACACAGCCGCGCGATCTCGTGGCCGTCCGCGTGGGCCCGGACCATGCGCCCGACGATCGCGGGGAGGTCGAGGTTCGCGGTGTCGACGAGCATTGCTTCCGGAGGGCAGTACTCCAAGAGCGCCGTCGGCGTCATGCTGCCGGGGTACAGGCAGGTCGCGCAGCGCCCGAGCAGGTCGCGGCCCCGCACGGTGATGAGGTCGGCGGCGCCGGGACCGGCGCCGATGAAATGGACTGTCACGCTCTGCTCCACTGCGTCACGACCCGCGCGGGGGTCCAGCCGGTGAATCCGCCCAGTGGCGCGGCCTGTTCGACGCCGACGCGGATCAGCTCGCCGCCGTATTCGGTGTAGGCCCTGGCCAGTGCCTGCTCGGATTCGAGCGTGACACCGTGTGCGACGAGCCGCGCGCCGGTCGCCAGGCAGGCGTCCAGAACACCCGGGACGGTGACTCCGCCGCCGAGGAAGATCGCGTGCGGCCGGGTCAGTCCTCCGAGTGCCTCCGGCGCGGCACCGATCACCACTTCGAGTTCCGGGACCCCGAGCGCGTGCGCGTTCCGGGTGATCCGGGCCGCCCGCTCCGGCGTCCGCTCGATCGCGATCGCCCGGTTCAGCGGATGCCCCCGGGACCATTCGATCCCGACGCTGCCCGCGCCCGCCCCGACGTCCCACAGCAGTTCGCCGGGCGACGGCGCGAGCCTGGCCAGCGCGGACGCCCGGAGGTCGCGTTTGGTGAGCTGGCCGTCGTGCTCGAAGGCGTCGTCCGGCAGCCCGGTGAGCGGGAGCGCGGGTCCGTCGGCCTCGATCGCGAAGACGGTCAGGGAACCGGGACCGACCCGCTCTTCGGGGCCGCCGAGGTCGGACAGCGCGGTGACGCGGCTCTGGCCGTAACCCCGGGCTTCGAGCAGGTCGAGTAGGTCTTCGGCGTCCGCCCCCAGGACGAGGATCCGGCGGCGCGGTGCCAGCGCGCGGCTCACCCGGCCGATCGCGCGGCCGACGACGGTGACCACTTCGGTCTCCTCAGCCGACCAGCCGAGCCGTGCGCGCGCCAGTGTCACCGAGGACAGCGCGGGCAGGATCTCGACGTCGTAGCCGCGCTGGACGAGGGTCGTGCCGATGCCCGACAGCAGGGGATCGCCGCTGGCCAGCACGCAGACGCGGCCCTTGTCCGCCAGGACGTCGTCCAGGGCGGGGAGGAGCGGGCTGGGCCACGGCTCGGATTTCACCGCCGAGGGCAGGTACGCGAGTTGTCTCGGCGAGCCCATGACGACGTCCGCGTCCAGCACCGCTTCCCTGGCCTGCCCGGACAGGCCGGACCAGCCGTCGGCCCCGATCCCGACGACGGTCAGGGGTGATTTTTCGCGCACGTTCGTCACGCTAGACGACGGATTTCCTGTGCGATGATCGCACCGGAGGTCGTCGACGACGAGGAGAGCTGTGAAGCCGTACCCGTTCACCGCCGTTGTGGGGATGCCCGATCTGCGCCTGGCGCTGGTGCTTTCCTCGATTTCACCCGCCGTCGGCGGGGTGCTGGTGCGTGGTGAGAAGGGTACGGCGAAGTCGACGATGGTGCGGGCGCTCGCCGGTCTGCTGCCCGGCGTCGACGTCGTGGACGCCTGCCGGTTCTCCTGCGACCCCGTCGAACCAGACCCCGCCTGCCCGGACGGCCCGCACGCCGAGGGCTCGCCCGCGCACCGCCGTCCCGCGCGGCTGGTGGAACTGCCGGTCGGCGCGGCCGAAGACCGTGTGATCGGTTCCCTGAATCTGGAACGCGCGCTGGCCGACGGCGTCACCGACTTCCAGCCGGGTCTGCTGGCCGCCGCGCATCGCGGGCTGCTGTACGTCGACGAGGTCAACCTTCTGCACGACCACCTGGTCGACACACTGCTCGACGCCGCCGCCATGGGGCGCGCGACCGTCGAGCGCGAAGGTGTCTCGGTGTCGCACGCCGCCCGGTTCGTCCTGATCGGCACGATGAACCCCGAGGAGGGCGAACTGCGGCCGCAGTTGCTGGACCGGTTCGGCCTCACCGTCGAGGTCGCGTCCAGCCGTGATCCCGAACTGCGGGTCGAGGTCGTCCGGCGGCGGCTCGCCTACGAAGCGGATCCCGACGGTTTCGCCGGCCAGTACGCCGGGGCCGACGCCGAACTGGCGGCCGACATCGAGGCGGCGCAACGGCTCCTGCCGTCGGTGAAACTGCCGGACGACGCGCTGCGCCAGATCGCCGAGGTCTGCGCGTCCTTCGAGGTCGACGGCATGCGCGCGGACATCGTGACCGCGCGGACCGCCGTCGCGCACGCCGCCTGGGCCGGGCGCACCGAGGTGACCACCGAGGACATCCGGGTCGCGGCCCGGCTCGCCCTGCCGCATCGCCGTCGCCGCAATCCCTTCGACGCGCCCGGAATCTCCGAGGAGCAGCTGGAGCAGGCGTTGCGGGACGCCGAACCGGAAGGTCCCGAAGGCCCGGACGACGACGGTCCCGGCTCCGGCACCCCACCGCCTCCCGCGGAGGGTGACGCCGATGGCGCCGAGTCGCCGCAAAAGGAGCCGTCGGCCGGTGGGCAGAGCGGTGGTGACCAGAAGCCGGTCCGCGCCGGGGAAGCCTTCCGCGCCAAGCGGTTCGAGGTGAAGGGCACCGGGGAGGGCGCCGCCGGGCGTCGCTCCAGGGCGATCACCGACAACGGACGGACGATCGGGGTCCAGCCCGCCGGGGTCAAGGACGGGCATCCGCATCTGCTGGCCACCGTGCGCGCGGCCGCGCCGCATCAGCGTTCCCGCGGTCGCGGCGGCGCCGGGCTCGTGGTGCGACCGCAGGACCTGCGGTTCGCGCGGCGTGAAGGGCGTGAAGGCAACCTGGTGCTGTTCTGCGTCGACGCGTCCGGCTCGATGGGCGCGCGGCAGCGGATGCGCGAGGTCAAGACCGCCGTGCTGTCGCTGTTGCTGGACGCCTACCAGCGGCGGGACAAGGTGGGCCTGGTGACCTTCCGTGCTTCGGGCGCCGAACTCGCCTTGCCGCCGACCATCAGCGTCGACGCCGCCGCGTCCCGCCTGGACGGTCTCGCGACCGGCGGCCGGACCCCGCTGGCGGAAGGACTCCTCGAGGCGGCACGGGTCCTGCGCATCGAGGCGGTCCGGGATCCGCAACGCCGTCCGCTGCTCGTCGTCGTCACCGACGGCCGCGCGACCAGCGGCGCCGACGCCGTCAAGCGGGCACAGCGGGCGGCCGGATTGCTGGCCGGGAACGTGTCTTCGGTCGTGATGGACTGCGAGAGCGGGAAAATGCGGCTCGGGCTCGCCGCCGAACTGGCCGGGCACCTGGGCGCGGAACACGTCCCGGTCGACGAGGTCGCCGCCGGCACACTCGCGGGCGCCGTCCGCACTCGGATCTCGGGGAAGGCCGCGTAATGCCCCAGGGCAAACCGGAAACCGTGCCGAACGACGGGCTCAGCACACGCCAGCGACGAAACCGTCCCCTGCTCGCCGTGCACACGGGCGACATGAAAGGGAAGTCCACGGCTGCGTTCGGAATGGCGTTGCGTGCGTGGAACCAGGGCTGGTCGATCGGGGTGTTCCAGTTCGTGAAGTCGGCGAAATGGCGCGTCGGCGAGGAAGCCGCGTTCCGCGCGCTCGGCAAACTGCACGAAGACAGCGGCCAGGGCGGCCCGGTCGAATGGCACAAGATGGGCGAGGGCTGGAGCTGGGCCCGCAAGTCCGGTTCCGAGGAGGACCACGCGGCCAACGCCCGCGAGGGCTGGGCCGAGATCAAACGCCGTCTCGCCGCCGAGACGCACGACTTCTACGTCCTGGACGAGTTCAGCTACCTGCTCAAATGGGGCTGGCTCGAAGTGGACGACGTGGTCTCGACGCTGACCTCGCGGCCAGGGCACCAGCACGTGGTGATCACCGGGCGGTCCGCGCCGCCGGAGCTGATCGAGGCCGCGGACCTGGTCGCCGAGATGACCAAGGTGAAGCATCCGATGGACGCCGGGCAAAAGGGCCAGCGGGGGATCGAGTGGTAGCTCGCGTGGTCATTGCCGCACCCGGATCGGGGCACGGCAAGACCACGATCGCCGCGGGACTGATGGCGGCGTTGCGCGCACGGGGACTCGAGGTGTCCGGGCACAAGGTCGGCCCCGACTTCATCGACCCGAGCTATCACGCACTCGCGACCGGGAGGCCCGCCCGGAACCTCGACCCGTTCCTGCAGGGCGAGGAGCGGCTGATCCCGTTGCTGCTGCACGGATCCGCCGGGGCCGACATCGCGATCATCGAAGGCGTGATGGGCCTTTTCGACGGTGCGCTCGGCACCGAGGGCTACGCGTCGACGGCGCATGTCGCCCGGCTGCTGGACGCCCCGGTCGTGCTCGTCGTGGACGCTTCGGCCGCGTCCCGCAGTGTCGCGGCGACCGTGCTCGGGTTCGCGCAGTACGACACCCGCGTCCGGCTGGCCGGCGTCATCCTCAACAAGCTGGGCTCGCGACGGCACGCGGACGAGATCGCCACCGCGCTGGAAGCGACCGGCGTTCCGCTGCTGGGAACGTTGTACCGCACCGAGGAGATCCACGCGCCGAGCCGTCACCTCGGCCTGGTCCCGGCCGCGGAGCGGGCGAGCGAGTCGCAGCGGCTGCTGCCGGAACTGGCCGGATGGATCAGCGAAGGTGTCGATCTCGGCGCCGTCGTCCAGGTCGCGCGCTCGGCTTCACGGCTGTCGGGTGAGCCGTGGCGGCCTTCGCTTTCCCATGACGGACCCCGGACCGTGGTCGCCGCTGCGGCCGGTCCGGCGTTCACCTTCCGCTACACCGAGGCGGTGGAGCTGCTCGCCGCCGCCGGGATCGACGTCGTCGATATGGATCCCCTGCAGGACAAGGAACTCCCCGAGGGCTGCGCCGGACTGTACTTCGGCGGCGGCTTCCCCGAGGTGCACGCCGAAGAGCTTTCGGCGAACGTCCCGCTGCGGACGGCGGTGGCGGGGGCCATCGGCGACGGGATGCCCGTGGTGGCGGAATGCGCCGGGCTGCTCTACCTGTGCCGGGACATCGACGGGGTGCCGATGACCGGCGTCCTCGATGCGTCGGCCTCGATGACCAAACGCGGGAAACTGGGCTACCGCAAGGCTTTCTCACCCGAGGACACCGTGCTGACCGTCGCGGGCCAGCGTGTCACCGGGCACGAGTTCCACCGCACGGTCGTCGAACCCGGAAGCGGCCCGACCCCGGCCTGGGGCTGGGATCGCACGCCGGACGGGTTCGCTTCGGCGTCGTTGCACGCCTCCTACCTGCACGTCCACTGGGCGGGCTATCCCGAATTGGCCGAGCGCTTCGCCACCGCGGTACGCACTCATGGCTGACTACGACCTCACGCATCACGGCGATCGCGAGGTCGGTGCGGGCCTGGTCGATCTCGCCGTCAACGTCCGGCTCCCGGCCCCGCCCGCCTGGCTGCGTGCCGAACTCGCGGCGGCACTGGACGAACTAGCCGCGTACCCCGACGTCACCGCGGCGACCGCGGCCGTCGCTGCCCGGCATGCGCTGCCGGTGTCCCAGGTGCTGGTGACTTCCGGGGCGGCCGAGGCCTTCACGTTGCTGGCCACCGCGTTGCGCCCGGTTCAAGCGGTGGTCGTGCACCCCCAGTTCACCGAGCCCGAAGCCGCCCTTCGCGCGGCCGGGCACCCCGTGCGCCGCGTCCTCCTGTCACCCGGCGACGGCTTCCGGTTGCGGGAAGTTCCCGAAGACGCGGACCTGGTCTTCGTCGGCAACCCCACGAATCCGACGTCGGTGCTGCATCCGGCCGCGGACCTGCTCGCGTTGGGACGTCCGGGCCGGTTGGTCGTCGTCGACGAGGCTTTCCTCGACGCCGTCCCCGGCGAGACCGAAAGCGTCGCGGGACAGCCGGGTTTCGTCGTCCTCCGCAGCCTCACCAAGACGTGGGGCATCGCCGGGCTTCGAGCGGGTTACGTACTCGCCGACGAGTCCGTTGTGGACAGACTGCGCGCGGTCCAGCCACCCTGGTCGGTGTCGTCGCTCGCCGCTGTCGCCGTCGTCGCCTGTTGCCGCCCGGAGGCGTTGGAAGAAGCCGAAAAGCTGGCCGTGGCGGCGGAGGCGGACCGGGAATACCTGGTGTCGGGACTGACCGCACTGGGCGTCGAGGTGCCGGGGGAGCCGCGCGGACCGTTCGTCCTCGTGCGCCTGCCCGGCGCGGACGGCGTCCGGGAACGATTGCGGGAGAACGGGTTCGCCGTCCGGCGTGGGGACACCTTCCCGGGGCTGGACTCGCGGTACCTGCGGATCGCCGTCCGGGACCGGGAGACGGTGGACAGCTTCTTGGCGGCGTTCGCGCGGGAGATCCGATGAGCTACTGGGCCATCGTCAGCCGTAACCACTCCCTGGCCGACCCGTGGACGGTGGTCCGCGGCTCGACCCGCGACGAGGAATCGCTCTCCCTCGACCTCGAGTGGAGCAGGTCCGACACGATCTACCGGATCGATTCCGGCCGCGACGATCGGGAGTACCTGCCCGTCACCGAAGATTACGTGAAGTGGTTCGAGGACAAGATTGCCGAGCGGGCGGGTGCCGGGCGGGCGGCCGAACCGAAGTGGGGGCCCGAGTACTACTACTGGGCGAGAGTGCTCGGCCGGTTCACCCTCGACGACCCGAAGACCGTGATCCGTGCCGACGGCCATGGAGGTGACCCGCGGGAGTTCACCCGCAACCTCGCCTGGGAATCCTGCGACCCCTACCGGCTCGCCCGTCTGATGGGCAACCGGGGGCCGGACAACGACGCCGTCCTGATCACCGCGGCGGACGCCGAGCGCTTCGAGCGGATCCAGGCCGCCCGCGTGCGGGACCACGTATTCTGACGACGCGTCACGAACGAAGTGGTTGGATGAGCCGGTGAACTTCGCGATCGGCGTCTTCGATCTCTTCGCCTACACCATCCCCGGCGCGCTCTACCTGGCGTTTTTCGGGTACCTGGGGACGAAACTGCACATCCTGACCGCGGCGAGCCTCGGCGGCGTGCCCACCGTGGTGCTGGTCGTCGTGATCGTGGTGCTGAGCTTCCTGCTGGGCTATCTCGCCTATCCGCTCGGCGAGGCGCTGGAGCGGGTGGTGCCACGCAGGCGGACTCGAAACCCGGCCGAGGAGTTCGTCCGCCGGATGCCCGCGGCCAAGGATCTCGCGTTCCTCAAGGTGAGCCCGCATCTCCTGCTCGGGGCGATCCAGTTGCGCGACAAGGAGGTCGCGGTCGATGTCACCCGGCTGCGCGCGTCCGGGCTGATGGTGCGCAACTGCGCACCGCCACTGTTGCTCGGCGCGGTCGCCGCGATCGTCGAGATCTTCGCGGGCAGGCATCCGTTCGTCGCCGCCGGAATGGCGTTGCTGCTCCTGTCGGCGTCGCTCACCTTGGTTTCGCAGAACCGCAGACTCGCGCTCTGGGCCGGGATGAAGACCTTCGAACTGTGTTTCTGGCTCCCCGAGATCGACGAGAAGCTGACGGCGGACGAGGTCAGTCGCAAAGCCGCTTGAACCCGGTCGCTCCCGGCCGCGAGCGGAACGCGACCTCGTGTCCGAGCGAGTCCCGGAACACCGCCCGGCCCGGACCCGGCAGGGTCATCGTGCCGTGCTGAAAGGGATTGCCCCAGTCACCCGGCGGGCCGGACAGCGGTCGTTCGGCTTCGAAGTAGACGTCGTCGACGCGTGCTTCGTCGATGCCGCAATGGGTGTACAGCTCGAACGGGAACGATCTCTCCTCGGCGGGGAACACCGCGACCGGGAGGTCTTCCGGCACCGCCTCGGTGCGGGGAAGCGCCGTCAAGACACCCACCAGCACCAAGGCGGCGAGCGCCGCCAAGAGCCACCTGACCGTGCGCATCGCACCCTCCCGTTCACCGTGTCCACGTGCGAACGGCCGGGAGCGTTGCCCCTCACCAGGACAAAGCCAGCAAAGCCCCGGTCACGGCGACCTCGACGCAGCCCCCGAGGACGTCCCCGGTGACCCCGCCCAGCCGCCGGACACACCGCGCCAGCAGCGCGGACGCGGCCAGATAGGCCAGCGCCACCGCGATCAGCCCACGCCACCACGGCACCGCCAGCGCCGCCGAACCCGCGAGGACGGCGAACACCGTGACGGCCGCCCACACCGGCACCGAACCGGCGACGGTCGCGCCGAGGCCTTCGGGCCGGGCCGACGGGACACCGCGCGCGCAGCACAGGGAAAGCACGCCGCGGCCGGCGATGACCGCGATCGCGGCGGCCGCGATCCCGTGTCCGGCCGAAATCGCCCCCGACAACGCGCCGGCCTGGACGAGCAGCACCAGCACCAAGGTCGCGATCCCGGTCGGCCCGGAGTCCCCCTTCCGCATGACTTCGAGCGCGCGCTCGCGGTCGTAGGAGGCGCCGAGCCCGTCGGCCGTGTCGGCGAGACCGTCGAGATGGAGCCCGCGACTTCCGAGCGCCACCGCACCCAGCGCCAGCGCCGCCGACGCGAACGCGGGCAGCCCGATCAGCTCTCCCAGCCAGACGAGCACGGAAGCGGCGACGGCGAGCGGCACGACGGCCAGGGGAGCGAGCACCATCGCGCCACCCGCCACCCGCCGGTCGATCACCCCGGGCGCCGGCACCCGGACCGTCGTCAGCGTGCCGACGGCCATCTTCAGGGCATCCAGGATCAAGTGAGGTCCGCCAGCAGGCCCATGTCCGCGAGGATCGCCCGCGCCGCCCGCACCGTCGGCACCGCCTGCACGGCTCCGCTGCCCTCGCCGAGCCGCAGCCCGAGGTCGAGGATCGGCTCCAGCCCGAGTGCCTTCAACGCGTACGCCTGCGAAGGCTCAGTCGAGCGGTGCCCGGCCAGCCACCACTGCTCGGCACCCGGCGCGATCTCCCGCGCGACGAGTGCCGCGGCACCGGAGAACACGCCGTCGAGCAGCACCGGCACCCCACGGACGGCCGCCCGCACCAGGAAACCCGCCGTGGCGGCGAGACAGGCGCTGCCGAGCGCGGTCAGCAAGGCGAAGGGGTCTTTCACCGCACCAGCCCGCTGAAGCGCGGCTTCGACGACGGCGACCTTGCGTGCCCGGCCGTCCTCGTCGATCCCGGTGCCCGTCCCGACGACGTTGACGGCCGCCAGCCCGAGCACCGAAGCGACGACGGCCGCGCAGACCGTCGTGTTGCCGATCCCCATGTCGCCGGGAATGAGCAGATCCGCGCCGCCGTCGATCTCCTCGTCCGCGATCGCGAGCCCGTGCTCGAACGCCCGCACCGCTTCGCCCGCGTCCAGCGCGTCCTCGACGTCGATCGAGCCGGAGCCCCGCCGCACCTTGTGCGCGGTGACGTCGGCGGGAACGTCCGCGCCATCCCAGTCCACCGCGATGTCCAGAGCCCGCACCTTCGCCCCGGCCAGCCCGGCGAGCACGCTGACGCCGCTCTTGCCTGCCAGGAACACCCGGACCATCGCCGCGGTGACCTCGCGTGGATACGCCGACATCCCGGAAACACCGTGGTCCCCGGCGAACACCACCACCCGGACGTCGTCGAGCGGCCGCGGCGGGACGACACCGTGCGCGGCGCTGAGCCACGCGGCGAGGTCTTCGAGCCGGCCGAGCGAACCCAGTGGTTTGACCAGGCCGTCCAGCCTGGCGCGCGCGGCGGCGCCGGCGTCGGTGTCCGGGGTGGCGATGACGAAACGCATGAGCGGCTCCCTCAGGGCAGGTCGAGCATCCGCCCGGCGACGACCAGCACGGTCCGGTCGGATTCGGCGGACACCCGGTTGTTCAAGGCGCCCAGCACATCACGGAACAGGCGTCCGGACACCGTCGCGGGCACCACCCCGCTGCCGACCTCGTTGCTGACCGCGATCACCGGCACGTCGGCCTGTGCCCACGCCGCCAGGAAGTCTTCGAGCCGCTCGTCGAGCCGTCGCTCCCAGCCCTTGCGCTGTTCCCACGCGCCGACCTCGTCGAGCACGCGGCTGATCCAGGTGCCGAGGCAGTCGATGAGCAGGGGATGTGTCGCCGTCCGCAGCACCGTGGCCAGGTCGGTGGTCTCGATCGTCTTCCAGTTGCCCGGCCGTCGCGCGCGATGCGCGGCCACGCGAGCGGCCCACTCGGGGTCGTCGGCGTTCGGCGGCAAGCCGGGCGCGACGTAGGTCAGATGCGGGTGTCGGGACGCGAGCCGCTCGGCGTGGTGTGACTTCCCAGAGCGGACGCCGCCCAGTATCAGCACCTTGCCGTCGTCGCGCGAGTAGCGGCGAAGTGCCCGCGCGAAGGTCTCCAGACCCCGCGCGAGGCGATGCGTCAGCTTGGTCATACCCCGCATTCTCGTGCACGCGCTACGGTTCGCCACGTGCCACTCCGACAAGCCGCCACCGCAGCCGGACTCGTTACCGGTTACGTCGCCGACACGGTCTTCGGAGATCCACGCCGAGGGCATCCGGTCGCGGGCTTCGGCCGGGCCGCGCAAGCCGTTGAGCAGCGGATTTGGGCCGACTCGAAGAAGCGGGGCGTGGTGTACACCGCCCTCTGCGCGGGGACCGTCACCGGAATGGGGGTAGCGGCCCAGTTGCTGACCCGGAAACGCCCGTTCGCGCGGTTCACCCTCATGGCGGCGTCCACCTGGGTGGTCCTGGGCGGCCGAGGGCTCGCGGCGGAGGGCACGCGGATGGCCCGGTTGCTCGACGACGGCGATCTGCCAGGGGCACGCGAGCGGCTTTCGCACCTCTGTGCCCGCGACGCCACCGGACTCGGCACCGGAGAACTCGCCCGTGCGACCACCGAGTCGATCGCGGAGAACACTTCGGACGCCGTGGTCGCGCCGCTGCTGTGGGGAGCCGTCGCCGGGATCCCCGGCCTGCTGGGTTACCGCGCGCTCAACACGCTCGACGCGATGGTCGGCTACCGATCGCCGAAGTACGCCTGCTTCGGCTGGGCCTCGGCCAGGGCGGACGACCTGGCGAACCTGGTGCCGTCCCGGGTCGGCGCGGCGCTGACCGTGGCGTCGGCGCCGCTGGCGGGCGGGTTCGCCCGCTCCGCGTTCCGGATCTGGCGCCGCGACGGCAAGCACCACCCGAGCCCCAACGCCGGCCAGGTGGAGGCCGCCTTCGCCGGCGCCCTCGACGTCCGGCTGGGCGGGACGAACAGCTACGGCGGCCGCACCGAACGCCGCGGCGTCCTCGGCGACGGCCGCGAGCCGGAACCGGTGGACGTGCGCCGCGCGGTCCGGCTGTCGAAGGCGGTCGGCCTCGCCGCGCTCGCCGTCGCGGTGGCGGTCACGCGGTGAGCGGGCTGCTCGTCGCGGGGACGACGTCGGACGCGGGCAAGAGCCTGGTGACCGCCGCGCTCTGCCGCTGGCTGGCGCGCCGCGGGGTGCGGGTCGCGCCCTTCAAGTCGCAGAACATGTCGAACAACTCGATGGTGTGCGCGGACGGCGCGGAGATCGGCCGCGCGCAATGGCTGCAGGCGCGGGCCGCCGGGGTCGAACCCGAAGCCGCGATGAACCCGGTACTGCTCAAACCCGGCAGCGACCGGCGCAGTCACGTCGTCGCGCTCGGGAAACCGTTCGGCACACTGGAAGCGGGGGAGTACGCGACCGGGCGCGCCGGTCTCGCCGAGATCGCCTTCGACACCTTCGCCTCCTTGCGGGAGAGGTTCGACGTCGTGCTCTGCGAGGGCGCGGGCAGCCCGGCCGAGATCAACCTGCGCGCGGGCGACTACGTCAACATGGGCCTGGCGCGGCGGTTCGGGCTGCCGGTGGTGGTCGTCGGCGACATCGACCGCGGTGGCGTGATGGCCTCGATGTTCGGCACGCTGGCCCTCCTTTCCGCCGAAGACCAGGCCCTGGTTTCGGGCTGGCTGGTCAACAAGTTCCGCGGCGACGTCGGCCTGCTCCGGCCCGGGCTGGAGACACTAGAGAAGCTCACCGGCCGTCCGGTCTTCGGTGTCCTGCCGTGGCTCGACCAGGTGTGGATCGACTCCGAGGACGCGCTGGCCGCGGCGGGCTGGGGCGCCACCGGCGGTTCCCTGCGCATCGCGGTCGTGCGGTTTCCCCGCGCCTCCAACGCGACCGACGTCGACGCGCTGGCCGCCGAGCCCGGCGTCTCGGTGATGCTGACGGCTGATCCCGATACGGTCCTTTCCGCCGATGTGGTGATCCTGCCCGGTTCCCGCGCGACCGTGGACGATCTGGTGTGGCTGCGTGCCCGCGGCCTGGCCGCCGCCGTCCAGGCGCGGGCCGAGGCGGGCCGTCCGGTGCTCGGGATCTGCGGTGGCTACCAGATGCTGGCCGCCGAGATCGAGGACGACGTCGAGTCCGGCGCGGGCATCGTGCCCGGCCTCGGCCTGCTGCCGACCCGGGTCTCGTTCGGTCACGGCAAAATACTGGCCCGTCCTTCCGGTGCGTGGCGCGGCCAGCCGGTGGAGGCGTACGAGATCCACCACGGCGCCGTGGTGGCCACCGGCCCCGCCGAGTCCTTCTTGGACGGCTACCGCCGGGGGCCGGTCTGGGGCACGATGTGGCACGGCGCCTTCGACAACGACGGTTTCCGCCGCGCCTGGCTGGGCGAGGTCGCCGACTGGTCACCTGTCGATGGTGCTCCCGGCTTCGGTGCGCTCCGGGAGGGCATGCTGGACCGGCTCGCCGACGCCGTCGAGGACCACGTCGACACCGCCGGGATGCAGCGCCTGATCGAAACGGGTGCTCCCGTCGATCTGCCGTTCGTGCCACCCGGCGCCTGAGTCCGGCCGGATCGCGCGCAGCACCAGCCGGACCACCGATTCGCCGAAGTCCCGGGTGAGCGGTCCGGTCCTCAGCAGCCAGCGGTAATAGACCGCGCCGTAGTACAGGTCCACCGCGAGGTCGATGTCGGCGCCGTCGATCTCGCCTGCCGCCGCCGCGGTCCGGAACCGTGCCCTGGTCGCGTCCAGCCAGGGCCGCGTGAGCCGCTCGTCCAGCTCGGCGGAGAGCTTCACGTCGCCCTGGATGGCCGTGAGCAGCGCGCGGTAGAACGCCTCGTACCCCGCGTCGTCCAGGGGGTCCACAGTGGACCGGAGGACCGTGCGCAGATCGGCCTCGAGGTTGCCGGTGTCCGGGAACGTCAGCTCGCCCGCGCCCTGCACCAGCACCAGATACGCGTCCAGCACCAGCGCGCCCTTGTCCGGCCACCACCGGTAGATCGTCTGTTTCCCGACCCCCGCGCGCGACGCGATCGCCTCCACCGCCAGCTTCGGGTAGCCCACCTCCCCGAGCAGTTCGGTGGTCGCGGTCAGGATGGCCCGCCGCGAGCGTTCGTTGCGCCGGGTCGGATCCGGGGACTTGACGTTTCCAGCCATGGCGGTAGGGTAACACCACGAGACGAGACGGTCCGTCTCGCAACGAACGGGAGTCATCATGCGAACTTGGTTCATCACCGGTGCCGGCCGCGGTTTCGGTCGTCTCGTCACCGAGCACGCCCTCAAGGCGGGGGACAACGTCGTCGGCACCGCCCGCCGCCCCGAGGTCCTCGGCGACCTGGTGGCCGCGAGCGAGGGCAGGCTGGTCGTCCTGCCGCTGGACGTCAGGGACAGACCCGCGGTCTTCGCGACGGTCGAGAAGGCGGCGGAAGCGTTCGGGCGGCTCGACATCGTCGTCAACAACGCCGGGCACGGCCTGATGGGCGCGGTCGAAGAGATCGGCGAGGGCGACGCGCGCGCCATCATGGAGACGAACTTCTTCGGCGCGCTGTGGGTCACGCAAGCCGTGCTGCCGGTGCTGCGGAAGCAGGGTGCGGGCCGGATCCTGCAGATGTCGAGCGTCAGCGGCCTGATGGCGGTGCCGACCATGGGGCTCTACAACGCGAGCAAGTTCGCGCTCGAAGGCCTCAGCGACGCGCTCGCGCAGGAGGTCGAAGGCTTCGGCATCCACGTGACCCTGGTCGAGCCCAGGATCTACGCGACGGACTTCATGGGCGCCAGCCTGAAGATGTCACCGATGAGCGCCGAGTACGACCCGGTGCGCGCGGCCTTGATGGCGAAGTACGCCGACGGTGTCCCCGGAGACCCGGTGAAGGTCGCCGAGGCCGTCCTCCAGCTGGTGGCGAGTGACGCGCCGCCCCGCCGCCTGCTGCTCGGCGACGGGGACTTCGACGTCATCGTGGACCTGCACCAGGAGCGCGTCACGGAATGGCGGTCCTGGGAATCGGTCAGCCGGGCTGCGGGCTAGTGACTTCCGTGCGCGCCAAGGCCTTCTCGGCCAAGGCGCCGAAGCTCAGGCCGAGCACGGTCCACAGCACCAGCTGGGTGCCGATCGAGGCCAGCCGGAAGGTCCACAGCGTGGAACCGGGGAACCCGTCGGGTACTTCGTCGATCGACGGCAGCAGCGCCGCCGCCACCGAGATCAGCACGACGTACCCGCCCGCGGCGAGCAGGCCGCCGCGCCAGGCACCGAGCTTGTCGGCCAGCCTCCGGCCGAACGCCGCGGCGAGGATGCCGATCAACAGGGAAAGCGCGACGAAACCGAAGTACAGCGAGGTCCGGCTCTCGATCGTGCCCGCCTGTCCGACGGCGGGTGGGTTGGCCGGGTACTTGAGGAACGGCACCAGGAACACGACCACGAACGCGCCCGCGGTGAGCAGGACGGCGGTCAGCCGGGGCCGCAACGTGCCGAGCCGTCCGTAGACGAAGGCGAACGCCAGCGAGAACAGGCCGCCGACGGCGACGCCGTACAACCCGACGCCGGTCAGCAGGCCGACCGTGCTCTGCACGCCACGGGTGACGAGCTCCTCCTCTTCGGGCTCAGCCCCGGCTGGGGGGTGCTCGTGGGCTTCAGGTGCACCGGCGGCGGGAGCACTGTGGGAATGCGCCCCGGTGCCTTCGAGACCGATGGCGGTCTCGACCGACGGCTCACCGAAGAAGTACGCGAAAAGGGTCGCCAAGACACCGGCGATCAGGCCCGCGAGCATGCCGCGGACCAAGAGGGTCCTCATCATGGGGTGCGTGCCGCCTAGTGGCAGGGGAAGGCCAGCAGGTGCCGGCCGTCGTGGACGAACTCGTGGACGTACGAGTTCGCGAACACCGCCACCGCGCCCTGTTCGGCGCTGATGAAGTACAGGGTGATCAGGGAAAGGAGGATGACGAGAACCGCCCACGGCAGGATCTCGCGGACCGGGATCCGGATCGGGACGGGAACTGCGGTTACCGCTTGCGTGGACATTGCGGTGGGACCTCCTCGGGCTAGCGCGGCCTCTTCAGGGGTGACACGACGGCGCCGGGTCTGGCTTCCCCGCACCTTCCGGTACGGGGTCACAGTGGCGCGACCGCGCGGAATCTCACCGCGTTCCGGGTGCCGTCGTCTGGTCGGTCGAGCGTAGGTCTCCGCGAACCATCCGGTCAATGTGAGAATCGCGGGTATGACACCAGCGGTGGCGGCACTCGATGTCGGCGGAACGTCCATCAAGGCGGCTTTGTACGACGCGGACCTGAAGGACCTCGCGAGCCTGCGCGAGCCGACGGCGCGAGGAGCCGACGGCGAGGCGCTCGCGGACCAGGTCGCGCGGATCGTGGAAACGCTGGGCGAACAGGCGGGCACCGGTAAACCCGACGCGGTCGGCGTGGTCATCCCGGGCATCGTCGACGAGGTCGACAGGGTGGCCCGGTTCTCCGCCAACCTCGACTTCCGCGACGTCCCGTTCGGCGAGATGCTCGACAGCAGGCTGGGGATCCCGTTCGCGTTCGGGCACGACGTCCGCGCGGGCGGGCTCGCGGAGTTCCGCGTGGGCGCGGGCAAGGGGTGCACCGACGCCGCCTTCATCCCGGTCGGCACCGGGATCGCGGCGGCGCTCCAGCTCGAAGGGAAGCTCTACGCCGCAGGGGGGCTCGGTGGCGAGATCGGGCATATCGACGTCGGCCACCGGCTGCCCTGCGGGTGCGGCGCGACGGGGTGCCTCGAGGCGATCTCCTCGGCGTCGGCCATCGCCCGGCGCTACGGCGAGCACACCGGACGTCCGGCCGAAGGCGCCGAGCAGGTGGTCGACGCCGCCCGCCGGGGCGACGAGGCCGCGATCTCCGTGGTGAACGACGCGCTCGAAGGACTCGGCCACGGCATCAAGACCTTGGTCACGTTGCTCGCGCCCGAGGTCGTCGTACTCGGCGGCGGCCTGTTCACCGCCGGCGACTACGTGCTCGAACCGGTACGTGCCTGGCTGACGGCGAACCTGCAGTTCCAGCGGATGCCGGAACTGCGGATCGCCCAGCTCGGCGACGAGGCGGGCAGGCTCGGCGCGGCCCTGCTGGCCCTGGACCGGCTCAGGCCTTGACCACCCGCACGCCTTCGTCCTCGAAGGCGTGCACTCGTTCGGGATCCGCGCGGCCGTCGGTGATGAGGACGTCGACATCGGCGGTCGCGCAGATCTTCGCGAAGGCGTGGCCGCCGAGTTTCCCGCTGTCGGCGAGCACCACCACCTGTCTGGCCCGGGCCGCCATCAGCCGGTTCGTGCTCGCGTCGCCCTCGTGGTGCGCCTGCGCGCCGTGCTCCGGATCGAAGGCGTCCACGCCGAGGAACACCAGATCCAGCGAGATCTGGTCGAGGAACAGCTGCGACAACGGCCCGGACAGGTCGAACGACTGCTGCCGCGCGACCCCGCCGGTCACCACGATCTTGATATTCGGCCGCACGGCGAGTTCGTGCGCGATGTTGAGGGCGTTGGTCACCACGGTGAGCAACGGGCCACCGCTCGGCTCACCCATGTCCGGCCGGGTGGCGAGCGCTCGGCCCACCTCGGTGCTCGCGGTGCCCCCGTTGAGACCGACCACCATGCCCGGGTCGACCATCCTGGCCGCGGCGGCCGAGATCCGCTGCTGTTCCGGCGCGTTGCGCGCGGCTTTGTGCCGCAACGGAAGGTCGTAGGCGACGTTGCTCGCGACGGCGCCGCCGCGGGTGCGGACCACGAGGTTGCGGCCCGCCAGATGGTCGAGATCCCGCCGGATCGTCGCGGGGGAGACGCCGAGTTCGCCCGCCGAGACCTCGACGTCGACTTTTTCCCGCTCTCCCACCATGTCCAATAAGGCCGTCAGCCGTTCATGCCGATTCATTCGAGCTCCCTCCCCGAAGCGCGACCGTCGCTTACCGCACCGGACAAAGTACTACGCGTCGCGATGTGGAGTGCCGAAGCGGCAGGTTTGGGACTTCGGGGAAGAAGTGGAAGAGCGGGCGCCGGCCACCCCCAGTGTGACCGGCGCCCGCCCTGTGGCCGGTACGCCCAGGACCGGCCCGCCTCGCACGCTATCGCCGCCGACTCCCGGACCGATATCCGCTTTGCGTCCGTTCCGGTGACGTTTAGCGGATACCCCGCCAATCAATCACCGGAATCGGCCACAGCGCGTGAGGAATTTCGTGCCCGGTCAGCCCAGTTGACGCAGGAAGGCCAGCGACGGCATGAAGAAGTACTCGCCGCCCTTGAGCGTCACCGCCTGCGGGATCGGGTCCGCGGTCTCCTTCTCGGCACCCGCCCACTCCTTGGTATAGACCGATTCCGGCCGCGGGCCCTGGCCGATGACCGGATCGAGACCCGGCGGCTTGACCCCGTCGGACGGGATCGGGAACGCCGGGTTGTTCGCCCACACGGCCTGGGTGAACTCGAACTGGTTGCCCAGCGCCGAGTTGAACGCCATGAACAGCAGGCCGACCCCGCCGCTCGGCCGGGCGGACGGCGGCAGGTCGGCGTTCGGGTCGTCGGCCCGTTCGCCGTAGGGCACGCCGCGTCGCGCCATCAGGTGCAGGCGTTCCGCGGGAGGGTCCTCGGCACCGCCGCTGCCCCGCGGGTTCGTCTTCCGGATATGCGCCTGGAACGGGCACTTCGCGCCGGCGGCGTCACTGTCGTAGTCGAAGTTGTTCGGTACCGGGCTCTCCTCGCCGTCCTCCCGTTGCGCGGTCAGCGGCGTGCCGTCCTCGAATCGGCCGACGATCATCGCCCCCGCGCGTTCCCGATCCTCGCCCGAAAGGCCGAGAGTGTCGGCCAGGTCCGCTTCGGCCTGCTTGAACCGCCGTACATTCTGTTCCAGCTTGCGGAAAACGAAGTAACTGCCGAAATGCACGGCCGGATCGGGTGCCGCGTGGTCCGCGACGAGTACCTGGTTCAGCGGAGCAACCGGATTCCACACCGTGATGCCGTCCGTTTCCGCCTCTTCGGCCCGGACGTCTTCGACGAGGAAGAGTGGCTGGCTCCGGCCGTCCACGTAGCCGAAATGCTCGATACCTTCGCCCTGGGCGTTGACCCGGCCGAGTCCGATTTCCTCCGCGACCACGGAAATGGTCGGCGGAATCAGCGCGAGAACCTCGTTCCGGCGTGCGGTCATCGGAGCGTCGGCCGCGTCACCGACGATGACGACGGCGTGGATCTCGTCGTGGTATCCGCTGTCGAAGGTGGAGCGAGGCGGGTCGCTCAGCTTCTCGCGGGTCTCCTGCGTGCGCATGCCGAGCAGGAAGGATTCATCCTGCGGCGCCTGGATTTCCAGGAATTGGTAGCCCGCGGCGGTCAGTCCGGCGCCGACGTACGGCGAACCCTTCACGCCCTCGGTCTTGAAGCGCTCGACCTCGGTCAGATGCGTTTTCGCGGACTTCATCAGCGGGACGAGTGAGGCAAAGAACGTCTTCGCGCTCGCGGCCTCCGAAAATCGCAGGAACAGTGCGGAAAAATGGTCGCGGCTGTGCGCCTTGAGGATATTCGGCTGCAGTTCTTCGAGCATCGCCGCGGCGTCGCCGGTCGCCTGCTTCCATTCCAAGGGCGCGGTCAAGTCGATCGTCATTTCAAGGAACCCCTCCCCGGGAACCCGTACGGCGGCCCCGGCAGGTCTTGCCGGTCCCCACCGCCGTTCGGGTCGTTCTCCCCTGATACAACCGATACCGAAAGGTCGCCGTCTTCACCCGCAAGTACCCTCTTTCGGGCGCTTTATCACCCAAAAGAACCAACGGACGTGACTACACCCCGCAATTAGTCCTCTACTTGCGATAGTTGCCCGCGCAACCACCGCAAGTAGAGGACCCAACGCGGAGAGGCCGGTCAGGAGACGGGACGGTCGGTGGGGGCGATGGGGGCGGGCAGGACGTCGCGCCCGGTGAGGAAGGCGTCCACCCCGGCCGCCGCGGAGCGGCCTTCGGCGATCGCCCACACGATGAGCGACTGACCCCGGCCCATGTCGCCCGCCACGAACACGGTGTCGACGCTGGTCTTGAACGACTTGTCGCGGGCGACGTTGCCGCGCTGGTCCAGCTCGACGTCGAGCGCCTCCAGCAGGCCTTCCCGCTCGGGTCCGACGAAGCCCATCGCCAGCAGCACCAGCTGCGCGGGGAGTTCGCGTTCCGTTCCGGGCACCGGGACGAACTTGCCGCCCTCGCTGCGGACCTCGACCAGCTTCAGCGCGCGCACGCGACCGTCGGCGTCGGCCACGAACTCCTGGGTGTTGACCGAGTACAGCCGCTCGCCGCCCTCTTCGTGCGCGGAAGTGACGCGGTAGATCATCGGGTACGTCGGCCAGGGATGCGCGTCCGACCGCGCGAGCGACGGCTTCGGCATGATCTCCAGTTGCGTCACCGACTTCGCGCCCTGGCGGTGCGAGGTGCCGACACAGTCCGCGCCGGTGTCGCCCCCGCCGATGACGACGACGTCGAGGCCCTCGGCGCTGATCGGCGAGACGTCCAGTTCCCCGGCCGCGACGCGGTTGGCCGGCGGCAGGAACTCCATCGCCTGGTGGATGCCGTCGTGCTCACGGCCGTCGATCGGCAGGTCGCGCCACGCCGTCGCGCCACCGGCGAGGACCACGGCGTCGTACGACGACTTCAGTTCCTCGACGGTGAGGTCGACGCCGACGTTCACCGACGTCCGGAACTCCGTGCCTTCCGCGCGCATCTGGTCCAGACGGCGGTCGAGCCGGTGCTTCTCCATCTTGAACTCGGGGATGCCGTAGCGCAGCAGCCCGCCGATCTTGTCGGCCCGCTCGAAGACCACGACACTGTGGCCCGCGCGCGTGAGCTGCTGCGCCGCGGCGAGTCCCGACGGCCCGGATCCGACCACCGCCACCTTCTTGCCGGTCTTGACGACCGGCTCCTGCGGCGTGACCCAGCCTTCCTCGAAGGCGCGGTCGATGATCGAGATCTCGACCCGTTTGATGGTGACGGGATCGTCGTTGATCCCGAGCACACACGCCGTCTCGCACGGCGCCGGGCAGAGGGTCCCGGTGAACTCCGGGAAATTGTTGGTCGCGTGCAGCCGGTCGGCCGCCTCGCGCCAATCGTCGCGCCAGGTCAGGGTGTTCCACTCGGGGATGAGGTTCCCGAGAGGGCAGCCCTGATGACAGAACGGGATGCCGCAGTCCATGCAGCGTCCGGCCTGCTTCTGCAGTTTCGACGTCGCGAAGTCCTCGTACACCTCGCGCCAGTCCATCAGGCGCAGGTCGACGGGACGGCTCTTCGGCGTCTCGCGCGTGGTGGTCAGAAAGCCCTTGGGGTCAGCCATGTGCGGCCTCCATGATCGCCTCGTTCACGTCACGCCCGTCACGTTCGGCCTTCGCCTGCGCCGCGAGCACGCGCTTGTAGTCCTTCGGCATGACCTTGCCGAACCGGTCGACGGCGGCGTCCCATTCGGCGAGCAGTGCCCGCGCGACCGCTGATTCCGTTTCGTCGTAATGCTTTTCGAGCGCCTCGCGCAGGAAATCCGCGTCGGACGAGTCCAGCGGGTCGATGTCGACCATCTCCGGGTTCGCCCGGTGCGCCGGAAGATCGAGCACGTAGGCGATGCCGCCCGACATACCCGCCGCGAAGTTGCGGCCCACGCTGCCCAGCACGACCACCCGGCCACCGGTCATGTACTCGCAACCGTGGTCGCCGACGCCTTCGACGACGGCCAGCGCGCCCGAGTTGCGCACGCAGAACCGCTCGCCGACCCTGCCGCGGATGAAGATCTCGCCGCTGGTCGCGCCGTAACCGATCACGTTGCCCGCGATGATCTGCTCTTCGGCGTGGTATCGCGCCACCTCGGGCGGCCGCACGATGAGCCGTCCACCGGAGAGACCCTTGCCGACATAGTCGTTGCCGTCACCGTAAAGCCGCAGCGTGATGCCCTTCGGGACGAACGCGCCGAACGACTGACCCGCGGTTCCGGTGAAGGTGACGTCGATCGTGTTGTCCGGCAGGCCGTCGCCGCCCCACCGCTTGGTGAGCTCGTGGCCGAGCATGGTGCCGACGGTCCGGTTCACGTTGCGCACCGGCAGTTCCAGCCGCACCTTGTCCCCGGACGACAGCGCGCCCTCGGCCAGCTGGATCAGCGTGTTGTCGAGCGCCTTCTCCAGCCCGTGGTCCTGCGTCGTCTGCTGGTGGCGCAACCCGGCCGGGGCCATGTCGGGCACGTGGAAGATCGGCGACAGGTCGAGCCCGGCGGCCTTCCAGTGGTCGATCGCCTTGCGCTTGTCGAGCATCTCCGCGTGCCCGACGGCCTCGGCGATGGACCGGAAACCCAGCTCCGCCAGGTATTCCCGGACTTCCTGGGCGATGAACTCGAAGAAGTTCACCACGTACTCGGCCTTGCCGCTGAAGCGCTCGCGCAGCTTCGGGTTCTGCGTCGCGACACCGACCGGGCAGGTGTCCAGGTGACAGACGCGCATCATGATGCAGCCGGACACCACCAGCGGCGCGGTCGCGAAACCGAACTCCTCGGCACCGAGCAGTGCGGCGATGACGACGTCGCGGCCGGTTTTGAGCTGGCCGTCGGTCTGCACCACGATCCGGTCGCGCAACCGGTTGACCAGCAGCGTCTGCTGCGTCTCGGCGAGCCCGAGTTCCCACGGGCCGCCGGCGTGCTTGATGGACGAAAGCGGCGACGCGCCGGTGCCGCCGTCGTGCCCGGAGATCAGCACGACATCCGCGTGCGCCTTGGAAACGCCGGCCGCGACCGTCCCGACGCCGACCTCGGACACGAGCTTCACGTGGATGCGCGCGGCCGGGTTGGCGTTCTTGAGGTCGTGGATCAGCTGCGCCAGATCCTCGATCGAGTAGATGTCGTGGTGCGGCGGCGGTGAGATGAGCCCGACACCCGGCGTGGAGTGCCGCGTCTTCGCGATCCACGGGTACACCTTCGTGCCCGGCAGCTGGCCGCCTTCGCCCGGCTTCGCGCCCTGCGCCATCTTGATCTGGATGTCGTCGGCGTTGACCAGGTACTCGCTGGTGACGCCGAACCGGCCGCTCGCGACCTGCTTCACCGCGCTGCGGCGCTCGGGGTCGTAGAGCCGGTCCGGGTCCTCGCCGCCCTCACCGGTGTTCGACTTGCCGCCGAGGCGGTTCATCGCGATGGCCAGGGTTTCGTGCATCTCCGCGGAAATCGAACCGTAGGAGATCGCGCCGGTGGCGAACCGCTTGACGATCTCGGAGACCGGCTCGACCTCCTCCACCGGCACCGGGGGTCGCGTGCCGAACTTGAAGTCGAACAGCCCGCGCAGCGTGTACAGCTTCTGCGCCTGGTCGTCGACGGCCCGCGTGTACTCCTTGAAGACGTCGTACTTCCCGGCGCGGGTGGAGTGCTGGAGCTTGAACACCGTCTGCGGGTTGAACAGATGCGGTTCGCCCTCGCGGCGCCACTGGTAGTCCGCGCCGGTCTCCAGCTCGCGGTGGTTCGCGCGGAACCCGTCGGCCGGGAACGCGCGGCGGTGCCGCTGCGCGACCTCCAGCGCGAGCGTGTCGAAGCCGACGCCGCCGAGGCGGGAAGTGGTGCCGGTGAAGCAGTTCTCGATGACGTCTTCGCCGAGCCCGACAGCCTCGAAGATCTGCGCGCCGGTGTAGGAGGCCACTGTGGACACACCCATTTTCGACATCGTCTTGCGGACGCCCTTGCCCAGCGCCTTGATCAGGTTCGCGGTGGCCTGTTTGGCGGTGGCACCGGCGATCAGGCCCCGGTCGGCCATCTCCTCGACGGTCGCCATCGCCAGGTACGGGTTCACCGCGGCGACGCCGTAGCCGATCAGCAGCGCGATGTGGTGCACCTCGCGCGCGTCACCCGCCTCGACGATGAGGCCGACCTGGGTACGGGTCTTCTCGCGGACCAGGTGGTGGTGCACCGCGCCGGTGAGCAGCAGCGACGGGATCCCCGCGTGGTCCTCGTCGATCCCGCGGTCGGACAGCACGATCAGCCGTGCGCCCTCGGCGATGGCCGCGGACACCTCGGCGCGGATCTCGTCGAGCCGCTGAACGAGCGCTTCGCCGCCGCCGTGGACATCGTAGGTGCCCTGCACGGTGACCGACTGGAACTCCGGCAGGTCGCCGTCGTCGTTGACGTGCACCAGTTTCGCGAACTCGTCGTTGTCCAGCACCGGGAACGGCAGCACGATCCGGCGGCACGACTTCGCGCCGGCCTCCAGGAGATTCGGCTCCGCGCCCAGCTGGGTGCCGAGCGAGGTGACCAGTTCCTCGCGGATCGCGTCCAGCGGCGGGTTGGTCACCTGGGCGAAGAGCTGGATGAAGTAGTCGAACAACAGCCGCGGCCTGCTGGACAGGGAGGCGATGGGGGAGTCGTTGCCCATCGAGCCGATCGGTTCCGCGCCGGTGCGGGCCATCGGTTCGAGCAGGACGTCGAGTTCTTCCTCGGTGTAGCCGAAAGCCTGCTGACGGCGCACGAGGGCGGCGTGCGGCGGGATCTCGCGCTCGCGCCCGGGAAGCCCTGCGAGGGGGAGCAGCCCGTCCTCGACCCATTCGTCGTACGGGTGCTCGGTGGCGAGCTCGTTCTTGATCTCTTCGTCCTCGACGATCCTGCCTGCCTCGGTGTCGACGAGGAACATGCGGCCCGGCTCCAACCGTCCTTTCCGGACGATGGTGGCCTGGTCCAGCTCCAGCACGCCGACCTCGCTGGCGAGGACGACGAGGCCGTCTTCGGTGACCCAGTACCGGGCGGGGCGCAGGCCGTTGCGGTCGAGCACCGCGCCGATCCGGGTGCCGTCGGTGAACGACACCAGCGCGGGGCCGTCCCACGGCTCCATCAGCGTCGAGTGGAACTCGTAGAAGGCGCGGCGCGCGGGATCCATCTCCTGATGGTTCTCCCAGGCCTCCGGGATCATCATCAGCACCGCGTGCGGCAGCGACCGCCCGCCGAGGTGGAGCAGCTCCAGCACCTCGTCGAAGGACGCCGAGTCGCTCGCGCCGCGGGTGATGACCGGATAGATCCGCTTGAGATCGCCGGGGATCAGGTCGGATTCGAGCAGCGCTTCACGCGCGTCCATCCAGTTCCGGTTCCCGCGCAGGGTGTTGATCTCGCCGTTGTGGGCGACGTACCGGTACGGGTGCGCCAGCGGCCACGACGGGAACGTGTTGGTGGAAAAGCGGGAGTGCACCAGGCCGATGGCGCTGGTGACCCGCTCGTCGGTGAGGTCGGCGAAGAACTTCCCGACCTGCGGCTCGGTGAGCATTCCTTTGTAGACGATCGTCCGCGACGAAAGGCTCGGGAAGTAGACGTCGTCCTCGACCAGTTCGTGTTCGGCGCGCTTGCGCACGACGAAGGCGGCGCGTTCCAGTTCCAGCCCGGACAGGGCGTCCTGCCTGCCGCAGAGGAAGAGCTGGCTGAAGTGCGGCATCGTCTCGGCCGCGCCGGTCCCGACGTGTTCGGTGTGGACCGGCAGATCACGCCAGCCGAGCACGCGCATGCCCTCTTCGGCGGCGATGCGCTCGATGGTCGTCATCGCCAGGCCGCGCGGTTTTTCGTCCTGGGGGAGGAAGGCCGTGCCGACGGCGTACGCGCCGGGTCCGGGCAGTGTGAAGCCGACGACGGCACGGTAGAACTCGTCGGGCACCTGGAGCAGGATCCCGGCGCCGTCGCCGGTCTCCGGGTCGGCGCCGCGGGCCCCTCGATGTTCGAGGTTCCGCAGCGCGATCAGCGCTTTGGCGACGATGCCGTGATCGCGTTTACCGGAGAGATCGGCGACGAACGCGACGCCACAGGCGTCATGTTCGAACTCCGGGTCATACAGGCCTTCGGGGGCCTTGCTGCCCTTAATGCTGGCACGGTGGGTCACGGCTGGCCGCCTCCCAAGGCGTCGGCGCGACCGGTACCACTTCCGTTCGGGTGGTTCACAGGTGAACCGGTTAACGGAGTGGTCCGGGACCGCGATAGTCAGTCGAGGGGGAACGAATCCGCCCGCGGAAACGGGGGCAGGACTCGGAGAGCCGCACTGCTCTGGGCGGCCGATGCGCTTGTCGGTACTGCTGTGCGCCGCATACCGCCAGGCCGTTGTGGTGGATGGCAGGCGGAGCGCACGTGTTACTCCCGGGTTCGCCGGTCTTATGACGATAGTGTGAAATCGCTGTTATCGACATACGTCGGTTGGTCGGGGTGGGAAATGCCACGCTGGCGTTGACTTCGCCCCTCATCTGCCCACTGGCTGGAACGGTATGTCCACTGAGTGGGGCATCGGGACGTTGACCTGCGTGAACTATCGCTCACGTCCCCCGATAGTGTGACGTGGATCGCGCATTGGAGTGGATTTCACCGCTGTCGCGGTGACCCGAGGTGACCCTCGGATCGCCCGAACGGCAGAGCTTCACGCCCGGTTTGAGAAGCTTGGCCGATGGCGGATCGTTATCTCACCGTGGCGGGCACCGGGGTCCACGAGATCGAAATCCGGCGGTCGCGGTTCCTCTGCGCGCTCGCCCCGGTGACCTCGGAAGACGTCGCCCGCGAGGTGATCGCCGCCCGGAAGAAGACCGATCCGGCCGCTCGGCACCACTGCCACGCCTTCGTGCTCGGCGCGGACGGCCGGGTCCAGCGCTCCAGTGACGACGGCGAGCCCGCGGGGACGGCGGGCACCCCGATGCTGGAGGTCCTCCGCCGCCGGGAACTGACCGACACCGTCGCGGTGGTGACCCGTTACTTCGGCGGAGTGCTGCTCGGCGCCGGCGGCCTGATCCGCGCGTACGGCCAAGCCGTCTCGGAAGCCGTCGACGTCGTCGGGGTCCGGGAGTACCGGCGGCTGCGGCTGGTGGAGGTCGTCGTCGATTACGACCGGGCCGGACGGCTGGAGAACGACATCCGCTCGTCGCCGTACCTGCTGCACGCGACCCGGTTCGAGGACGTCGCGCATTTCGACGTCGGGCTCGCGCCGGACCAGGCGGACGCGTTCCACGCCTGGCTGGCCGACCTGACCGGCGGCGAGGCCCTAGCCGAGGAGATCGGGGAAACCTGGCTCGCGAATTCTTGAGCGCCCCTGCCGACCCTCGCGAGTAGTCGACTGCTCGCGGCCGGTCTCGTCCCCGGCGATGTTGCGAAAGCCACTTTCGCAACGTTCAACGTGCGAAAGTGGCTTTCGCAACGTGCCGCCAACCCGGGGGGCGCCGTCCTGTCACCGGGACGTGCGAGCCCGCCACTCCTCCAGCGTGATGGCGTACTCGACCTCGCCCTCCTCGGTCCCGGGGATCGGGTCGTCGAACTCCTCGTGATACGTCCGGACGTGCCGCATCCCGATTTTCTCCATCACCCGCCGCGAGCCCAGGTTCACCGCCATCGTCGCCGCCCAGATCCGCTGGACACCGAACTCGGTGAAGCCCTTTTCCAGGAGCGCGAGCGAGCCCTCGGTCGCATACCCCTTGCCCCAGGAAGACCGGTTCAGCCGATAACCCAGCTCCGGATCATCCGTACGGTGACCGCGCAGCGGCCGGAAATGAAACCACCCCAGAAATGTCCCGCTTGTTTTCTCGATCGCCGCCCAGAACCCGTAACCGGGGAAACGCTCGTAGTAACCGAGAAATGCGGGAAGGTCGCGTGCGATGATCTCCGCCCGGTCGGCGGGTTTGCCCCCATTGAGGAACCGCATGACTTCGGGATCGTCGTAGAGTGCGAACAGATCGTCGACGTCGGCGTCGGTGAACTGCCGCAGCAGGAGCCGCTCGGTCTCCAGGAACACGCGCATCACCAGATCGTGGCGCCCCGGGCGCGCCCAGGCAAACGCTTTAGGCGGCGGTGAGCCCGGGTGTGGCGAGCGCCGGTACGGCGACCCCCAGTGCCCGCGCTCCGGCCTCGGTGAGCTGGGCGGGGACGCGTTCGCCCCATCGTCCGCCCCGGGCGGGTGCCACCAGGCCGAGGTGCGCCAGGCGGTGCGCGGTGTGCTGATCGCAGCAGGCGAGACCGTCGACGAACAGGTCCGGCTCGCAACTGCAGCTGATTTCGGCGTGGCCATCGGCCACGGCTCTCAGGGTGGCCCGCTCACGATGGTTCAGCTCTGTCCGAACGTCCATGGCGCGCCTCCTTTCTGTTCCGCTCTGAACAGTGAAACCCATACCCCCGACAGTTTCCGTCTTCTCCGGTGCGAAGTCCCGGATTTCGAGCGGACTTAGGGGTGGTGTGTCGGGTAGTCAAGGGTGAAGACCTAGGGGTTTTCACCTGGTATTCGCAGCGGAAGCGGTTCCAGCTCGGTCTTGCGCAGATGCCGGAAAATGATCGAGCTCCGGAATCCGACGATCTCCTTCCGCTTCGACAACCGATCCACCAAGAAGGAGTGGAGCTGATCGACGTCCTGTGCGGCGACGTGGATCAGGAAATCGTCGCTGCCGGCGGTGACGAAGACCGAGAGGACTTCCGGCAATTCCGCGACCGAACGCTGGAAGGAGTCGATCACCTCCCGGCTGAGCGGCCGCACCTGCGCCGAGACCATCGCCTGCACGCCGCGGTTGAGGCTGCGCAGGTCGATGTCCGCGTGATAGCCGCGGATGACGCCGCGTTCCCGCAGCAACCGCGTCCGTTCGAGGCAGGTCGACGGCGCGACGCCGACTTTGCGGGCGATGTCGCGGTTCGATTGCCGCGCATCCGCCTGGAGTTCCCGGATGATCGCCGAATCAAGTTCGTCCACGGTGCTTCCTTTCCCCGGTTAGCCGAATATCGTTCGGCAGATTCACCACATGCCCGGTGTTCAGCCTAACTTCGGCGTTGTCAGGTGACCAATTGCGTGGAAGGAAGCGGAATGTCCGTACAGAACTGGGAGCACGAGAATCTGGTCGTCCGGTGCGGGCGAAGGTCCGGCGTGACCACGATGGTCTCGGTGCACTCCCGCGCGCTCGGCCCCGCCGTCGGTGGTTGCCGGTTCAAGGTCTACCCGGGGATCCAGGACGCCATCGACGACGTCCTGCGGCTGTCCGCGGCGATGACCCGCAAATGCGCTGTCGCGGGCCTGGACTTCGGCGGCGGCAAGAGCGTCGTCGCGCTCGACAGCGTGCCGTCACCGGCGCAGCGGCGCGACATCCTGCTGGACCATGCCGACCTGATCGCGTCACTCGATGGTGCGTATCTGGCCGGTCCGGACGTCGGCACCGGCCCGGACGACATGCTCGTGCTGCGCGAGCGGACACCGCACGCGTTCTGCGTCCCCGAGGAACACGGTGGCACCGGTTCGTCGAGCGGGCCGACGGCCGTCGGCGTGCTCGCCGCGTTGCGGGCCGGGGCGGAGGCCGTCTTCGGCGACGACGAGATGAAGGGCCGCAAGGTGGTCATCAGCGGCTACGGCTCGGTCGGCGCCCACCTCGCCGCGGACCTGGTCGCACGGGGTGCCGAGGTCGTCGTGTCCGATGTGGACGAACGGCGGCTGCTGGCCGCCGAGGAACAGGGACTGAGCTGGGTCCGGCCCGGGCAGGTGCTCGCAGTGGAGGCCGACGTCCTGATCCCGGCGGCCGTCGGCGGGGTGTTCGGGCCCGGCACGGAGGTCGCCGCGCCCCTCGTCGTCGGCCCGGCCAACAACCAGCTCACCGACGACGCGGTGGCGGACGCCCTCGCCGCCCGGGGTGTCCTGTGGATCCCCGATTTCGTCGCGAGCGCCGGGGGAGTCGTCTACACGCTCGGCCGTGAGGCCGAAGGCCTGACGCACACCGGCGCGCTCAACCGCGTCGAGGCGCTGGAAGCGACCACACGACAGATCCTCGCCGCCGCCGCGGCCCACGGCACCACACCGTTGACCGAGGCGAACGCGCTCGCCGAAGCCCGGCTCACTTCCGGTGCGGACCCTTCGCCTCGGGAGCCTCGAACAGCGGCTTGAGGTAGCCGACCTGCCGCGTTTAGTCCTCTACTTGCGTGGTCCCGAGCTTTCGGACATACCCGGCCGAAGGGGGGACGGCTATGCGGAAGGGGTCCCGGTTGTCTTGAATGGACCCGTGGAGATCCTGGCCGACGCCGCGACACTGGCGCTGTACACGACCGATGCCTCCAACTACCGGCACGTGCCCCAGGGCGTGGTGCTGCCGCGGAGCGTCGACGAGGTGATCGAAGCCGTCGCCACCTGCCGGGAAGCCGGGCTGCCGGTGATCGTCCGAGGCGGCGGCACCAGCGTTGCCGGCAACTCCTGCGGGCCCGGCGTCGTGATCGACACGTCGCGGTACCTCGGCGGCGTGCTCGGCCTCGATCCGGGGTCGCGGACGGCGCGGGTGGCGCCGGGGACCGTCCTCGACCATCTCCAGGCGCTCGCCGCGCCGCACGGCCTTCGCTTCGGCCCCGATCCGTCGACGCATTCGCGCTGCACGATCGGCGGGATGATCGGCAACAACGCCTGCGGGTCGCATTCGGTGGCCTACGGCCGCACGGTCGACGTCGTCCGCGAACTGGACGTGCTGCTCCACGACGGCACCCGGCTCACCGTCGGTCCGGCCTCCCCGTCCGAAGTGGACGCCCGGGCGGCGATGCCGGGCACCGAGGGCCGGGTGTTCTCGGAACTGCGCGCGCTCGTCCACGACAACCTGGCGTTGCTGCGCACCGAACTGTCCACCTTCAGCAGGCGGGTGTCGGGGTACGGGCTCGAACACCTGTTGCCGGAGAACGGTTTCGACGTCGCCAAGGCGCTCGTCGGGAGCGAGGGCACCTGCGTCACCGTACTCGAAGCGACGGTCTCGCTGGCCGAGCTGCCGAAACGCAAGGTGCTCGCGGTGCTCGGCTTCGAGTCCGACATCGCCGCGGCCGACGCCGTCCCGGCGATCCTGCCGTGGTCGCCGCTGACCGTCGAGGGGGTCGACGCGGATCTCGTCGCGCTGCTGGAACCCGGCCGCGCCGACGGGCTCCCGCCGGGTGGCGCCTGGCTCTTCGTCGAAATGGCCGATCCGGAGAAGGCGCGAGGACTGATCGCCGAAGTGCGTGGCGCGCTGACCGGATCCGCGGTGCTCGACGACGTGGCCGCGCAAAAGCGGCTGTGGCGCGTCCGGGAGGAGGGCGCCGGGCTCGCGACCCGGCTGGCCGGTGGCGAGGAGGCGTGGCCCGGCTGGGAGGACGCCGCCGTCCCGCCCGCGCGGTTGGGTGCCTACTTGCGGGAATTCAAGGAGCTGATGCGGGTGCACGGCCGCAAGAGCGTCGTCTACGGCCACTACGGCGAGGGTTGCCTGCATATGCGGCTCGATTTCGACCTGCTTTCCCCGCCGGGGATCGCCGGGTTCCGGTCGTTCCTCGAAGAGGCCGCCGACCTGGTAGCCGCGCACGGCGGCTCGCTGTCCGGCGAACACGGGGACGGCCAGGCCCGCTCCGAACTGCTGCCCCGGATGTACAGCCCCGAGATCCTCGCGCTTTTCGAGCGGTTCAAGGGGATCTTCGATCCGGCGGGCATGATGAACCCCGGCATCCTCGTGAAGCCGCGGCCGGTCGACGCCGATCTGCGGGTGCGCCGCGCGCCGCTGCCACTCGAAGACGTCACCGCACTCGCGTATCCGGAGGACGAGGGCAGCTTCGGGCAGGCGATGCGGCGCTGCGTCGGCGTCGGGAAATGCCGCGACACCACCGGTCCCGGCGTGATGTGCCCGAGCTATCGCGCCACGCGCGAGGAGAAACACTCGACGCGAGGACGCGCGCATCTGCTCGCCGAGATGGTGAACGGCGAACTGATCACCGACGGCTGGCGTTCGGAGGAGGTCGCGGAGGCACTCGATCTCTGCCTGTCGTGCAAGGGCTGCCTGTCCGATTGCCCGGTCGATGTCGACATGGCGACCTACAAGGCCGAGTTCCTGCACCAGCATCACAAGGGACGCCTGCGCCCGGCGTCGCACTACTCGATGGGCTGGCTCCCGCTCTGGCTCCGTGCGGCCGCCGTGGCCCCACACTTGGCGAACGTCCTGTCGCGACGGTTCTCCGGCCTGCTGAAACGTCTGGGCGGGATCGCGGCGGAACGGGATCTGCCGACCTTCGCCCGGACGCCGTTCACCAGGCGCCGCAAGGATCTCCGACGGTGGGCGACCGGCACCCGGCCGGTGGTGCTGTGGCCGGACTCCTTCAACAACTACCTCACCCCGGACGTCCTCGACGCCGCGGCCGAGGTGCTCACCGCCGCCGGGTACGACGTCGTCCTGCCCGATCGCGGCGTCTGCTGCGGGCTCACCTGGATCTCCACCGGACAGCTCGACGTCGCGAAGAAGGTACTGCGCCGTACGGTTTCCGTCCTCGAACCGTATCTGCGGGCGGGTTATCAGGTGGCCGGTCTCGAACCGAGTTGCACGGCGCTGTTCCGCGGCGACCTGTCGGCGCTGTTGCCGGACGACCCGATCGCGAAACTCCTGTCCGAACAAACCAGGACGTTCGCCGAACTCGTCGAGGACTCGCCGCTCGAATTCCGCTCGCTGGACGTCGAAACGCTCAGTCAGGTGCATTGTCACCAGCACGCCGTCCTCGGCTTCGGCGCCGACGAGGCCGCGCTGCGTGCCGCGGGGGTCCGGAATTCCACCATGGACTCCGGCTGCTGTGGACTGGCGGGCAACTTCGGTTTCGAACGCGGGCACTACGACGTTTCCGTCGCCTGCGCCGAAGACCGGATGCTGCCCGCGATCCGCGCCGCGGCCGACGGTACCGAAGTGGTCGCGGACGGGTTCAGCTGCCGGACCCAGATCGAGCAACTCGACGGGCGCAAGGCCCTGCACCTGGCGGAACTGCTACGGCGCGCACTGCCTTGACGCGTCGCGTTCGGCGTACGCCTTCAGTGTCAGCAACTGTTTCCGCATCATGATCAGGTCGCCCCAGCCCAGCAGGAATTCCTTGACGCGGCCGCGAAGCCCGTGCGAGGTCACGACGATCCGGCACAGCATCCGGCACGACCGCTCGTCGATCGGCTCGACCGAGTAGGTGGCGGCCACCGGGCCGAACAGGTTCTCGGATTTGGCGAAAGTGCGGCCGGTGAGACTGCGTCCCCGGTCGACCTCGGTCAGCTCGAACACGATCAGCGTGTCACCGGGGGCGAGTTCGTCGGCGCCGGGGGTGAGCGTGCCCGGGCTGCGGCGGCCCCGATTGTCGAGCAGGTCGTAGCTGTAGGGCGCGACCGAGATCTGGCAGAGCCAGCGGTAGGCGAGTGCCGCGGGCGCGTGCACGGTGACAGCGCGGTCGAAGCGCGCGACGGGGCCGTCCAGCAGCGTGTCCGCCGGTTGGCCGCGTCGGCGTTCTTCGGGGGTCGCGCCCCAGTTCGCGGGTGATCCGAAAGACATGGCCGCCTCCGTACGGTGCCGTATGGTTTTGCATACGGTAGCGTACGGGATTGTGGTCGGGAAAAGGAAGCTCGCCCGGGAGGACTGGGCCGACGCGGCACTCGAAGCGCTGTGTGACGGCGGGGTCGCCGCGATCGCCGTCGAGCCTCTCGCGGCGAAACTCGGGACGACGAAAGGCAGTTTCTACTGGCATTTCGCGAACCGGGACGCCTTGGTCGAGGCCGCCGTGCGCCGCTGGGCCGAGCGGGACACCGAAGCGCTGATCGCGTTGCTGGACGGGATCGCCGACCCGGCGCGGCGGCTGAACGACCTCTTCGGGCTCGTTTTCGGGGCGAAGGACGACGATCTGGCCGAACTGGCGCTGCTCGCGCACGCCGGCGACCCGGTGATCGGCCCGCTGCTGGCGGAGGTCACCGCGCGGCGCGTCGAGTTCATCGTCCGGTGCTTCCGGGAAATGGGCTGTCCGGAAACCGAGGCGAACCATCGCGGACTGTTGGCCTACACGGCTTTCATCGGGCTGATCCAGGCGCGGCGGGCGAGCGGCGACGTGCTCCTGAGTGAGGCCGAGCGGCCGGGTTATCTGGAGTTCCTGCGAGGGATTATCACGCGCTGAGAACGATCTTCGGCTCTTCGGGTGGTCGTTTCCCTTATGCCTGACGAAGTCCGCTCACGAAGTGGATGAATGGTAAGCGGGAAAACGACTCTGGGGAGAGTAAATCATGCGCTGGAAGACTTCGATCGTATTGTTCGTCATGATCCTGACCGCTTCGTTCGCCCTCGCGGCACCGGCTTCGGCGGCCCCCGAAACGGCGGCCGAATGCGAGGGCGGGGCCAACGGTTTCGTCGACATCCCGGACAACCTCACCGGCGAGATCGTGCGGGGGCCGATCCGGATCGGCCCGATCGTCGTGGAACTGCACAAAGGTTACGTGCAAGGACTGCGTGGGTGGGCGAGGGTGCGTGACAGCACCGCGGCGGGTGACATGGTGTGGATGGACTGGACGACGAACGGTGGGGCGAGCTGGACCCAGTGCGGCCCGTTCTTCGTCCAGCACGCCGGTCAGGTCAAGACCAGTGCCGCCCAGCGCACCAGTTCGTCGCCGTCCTGGAAGTTCCGTGCTTGCGGATACGTGACGACCACCACGGCGGTCCGGTGCACCGACTGGTGGTGAGCCCGTCACCACCAAGCGCGGGCGAGGGCTTCCAGCGTCGGTTCTCCCGGCGCTGGAAGCACCCTCAGATACCAGGTGAAGTTGCTGTAGACGTGCAAAAGCGCGTACGCCAGACAACGTCGTGAGAACTCTTCGTCCGGTGTGACGCCGTACCCGGTGAGAAACCGTCGCAGAAAGTCCTTGTCCCCGCCCGAAACGAACAACCCGACGGCGACGAAGTCGTACTCGGCCGCACCGCGCATCGCCGGTTCGAAGTCGAAGAGTCCGGTCAGCCGCGGGCGCTCGCCGTCGTGGGTGACCATGACGTGGTCGCGCATGAACTCGGTGTGCAGCGGGACGGCGGGCGGTGTGCCCAGGTCGACGGAGTCGAGAAACGCCGGGATCTGAGCGATCCAGCTTTCGTCGAGGCCCGTCTTGCGGTGGTGCTCGACGACGTTCGCGCGCTGCTCGGCGATGAACGACGCCCAGTCCGGCGGATCGATGGCGTCCAGCCGTGGGTCGCGCAGCGCGTGCAGGGCTGCCAGCGTCGCACCGAGTTCGGGGGCCAGCAGCTCTTTGTCCTTTATGGACAGCCTTGGCCAGGTGTCCTTCAGCGTCTCGCCGCGAAGGCGGTCCATGAGCAGGTAGCCCCAGCCGTCCTGTTCGCCGACGCGGTGCACGCGGGGCGTCGGGATCGGCAGGTTCCCGTGCAGGACTTCGAGCATCGTCCGCTCGGTGGGGAGTTCGTCGAGGTACACCGGCGGGTACAGCTTGAGCACCAGATCGTCACCGACGGCGTAGACCGGCAGCGAGCCCTCGGTGAACGGGACGACATCGCCGAGGGCGAGCGCGCCGGTCAGCGAGGTCACCGCCGGGAGCAGGCCTTGCCTGGTCAGCGCGTCGAACTCGGCTTCGGTGCCGGCGGGCGGGAACGAGGTCACGACAGCGACCGTAGAACAGCGGGCCGGGAGCGGCGACCCTTTAACCGCTACGCTCCAGCAGCGTCCGCGCCGCACCGAGCACGAGACGGCAGACGTCGTCGGGATCCGCGCTGGCCAGGGGTTCCTTGCCGGTGATCTCGCGGACCAGCCCGATGCCGAGCAGCCAGGCCAGGATCAGGTCGGCCCGCAGGTCGGCGTCGGCGGCGTCGGTCAGCGTGGCCAGGACCTTCGCGTACTCCTCGCCGAGTTGTCGCCGGACCGCGGACGCGGCGCTGTCGTGCCCGGTCGAGCGCAGGTAGGCGTCGAGGGTGCGGTCGCGGCCGGTGTCGGACTCCAGCATGGCGCGCAACGCGGTCCCGAGCAGTTCCGCCGGTGGCGTGGTGGCGAGCTGCTCGCGTCCGCCGCGTGCCAGGACCTCCTCGAAGAGGGCGTCCTTCGTGCCGAAATAGCGGAACAACAGCGCCTGATTGGCGCCGGCGAGTTTCGCGATGTCGCGCACGGTCGTCCGGTCGAAGCCGCGCTCGCCGAACAGGACCGCCGCCGCGTCGAGCAGTGCCGCCCTGGTGGCGGCCGCGTCGCGCTTGCGGACCTGCGGTTCTTCCGTCATCGAGCACAGGCTAGCCGGATGTCGCACGGTAGGCGCATTGACGCTTTCCGTGATCGTGGCTAGCGTTGTAAGCAGTTGCTTACAAACCGCCACCCGGGGGGTTTCCGGACAAATGACCACCACCCACAGCGAACCCGTCGCTTACCCGTTCAACGAAGACGCGGGTCTCGACCTCAACGAGGCCTACGCCGCCGCCCGCGACGCCGAAGGCATGATCCGCGTGCGCCTTCCGCACGGTGAGCCCGCTTGGCTGGCCACCCGGTACGCCGACGCACGTCTCGTGCTGGGCGACCGCCGGTTCTCCCGCGCGATGGCCGTGGACAAGGACGAACCGCGGATGGCGCCGGGCAGGCGGCCCGGCGGGATCCTGAGCATGGACCCGCCCGACCACACGCGGCTGCGCACGCTGGTCGCGAAGGCGTTCACCATGCGCCGCGTCGAACTGCTGCGGCCGAGGGTCGCGGATCTGGCGGCAGGCCTGATCGAGGACATGAAGGCCGCCGGGCAGCCTGCCGACCTGGTCGAGGACTACGCGCTGCCGATCCCGGTCGCGGTCATCTGCGAACTGCTCGGGGTGCCGGTCGAGGACCGGCCGAAGTTCCGCGTCTGGAGCGACGCCGCGCTGTCGACCAGCCCGCTGACCACCGAAGAGATGATGGCCAACCAGGACGAGCTGCGGGCGTACATGCACGTGCTCGTCGAGGAACACCGCGCCCGGCCGCAGGACGACCTGATGACCGCGCTGATCGAGGCGCGCGACGTCCGGGACAGGCTGAGCGAGCTGGAACTGGTCGACATGTGCATCGGCATCCTGATCGCCGGGCACGAGACCACCGCGAGCCAGATCCCCAACTTCGTCTACGCGTTGCTCGAACAGCCCGGGCAACTGGCGCGCCTGCGCGCGGACCTGGAGCTGATCCCGGCCGCGGTGGAGGAACTGCTGCGGTTCATCCCACTGGGGGCAGGCGCCGGGTTCGCCCGGTACGCCACCGAAGACGTCCAGGTGGGTGACGTGCTGGTGAAGGAGGGCGAGCCGGTGATGGTCGCGATCGGTGCCGCCAACCGGGACGCGCTCCAGTTCACGGCGGCGGAAACCCTCGAATTCCACCGCGAGGCCAATCCCCACCTCGGTTTCGGGCACGGCGTGCACCACTGCCTCGGTGCGCCGCTGGCCAGGCTCGAACTCCAGGAGGCGTTGCGGGCACTTCTGCGTGATCTCCCCGGACTGCACCTCGCCGGGGATATCGTGTGGAAGACGCAGATGCTGGTGCGGGGGCCCCGCTCGATGCCGATCGGATGGTGACGATGAGCTGGAACGTCGAGGTCGATGGAGGAACATGCATCGGCTCGGGGATGTGCGCTTCGCTGGTACCAGGGGTTTTCGAACTCGAAGGTGCCACGGCGACCGTCGTGACGGGTGAGGTGCAGCCGGACGAGATCGTGCTCGACGCGGCGGACTCCTGCCCGGCGATGGCGATCGAAGTCAAGGAAATGGGCGAGGTGATCGGGCCCCGGCCCTGATCTTCGCCCGTTAATACGTGGCGGTCGTCGGCCGAGGGGCGTAAATACGGCGTGGTGAGCGATGACAGCTTGACCATCCGCACCCTGACCGCCGACGACCTGCCCGTGTTTTCCGCGATGCTCGCCCGTGCCTTCCTCTCGGATCCCTCGGAAGGGATGCGGCACCGCGAACAGCTGGTGTTCGAGCCCGAACGTTCGCACGGCGTCTTCGACGGCGACGAACTGATCGGGACGGGGGAACTGCTCACCCGCAAGATCACCGTTCCCGGCGGCGGGCAGACGCCGTTCGGCGCGGTGACGGCGGTCGGCGTCGCTCCGGGACATCGCAGGCGGGGTGCGCTCACCCGCGTCATGCGGGCGCAGTTGCACGGCCTGCACGAGGACGGCGGCGAGCCGATCGTCGCGCTGTGGGCGTCCGAATCCGTCATCTACCCGCGCTTCGGCTACGGGCTCGCGACGCAGTTCTTCCGCGCGAAGGTGCAGGCGAAGGCGGCGTACCGGCCCGGCGTCGGACTCGAAGCCGGGCGGGTGCGTGAGGTCCCGCGCGAGCAGGCGATCCCGTTGATCAAGGCGATTTACGCGAAGGAAGCCCCGACGCGGGTCGGCGCGCTCGACCGGCCCGAGTCGACGTGGGAATTCCTCCTCGACGACCCGGAACACCGGCGGCACGGCGCGACCGAGCTGAGGTTCGCCCTCCTGCCGGACGGGTACGCCCTCTACCGCGTGAAGAGCGATTGGCACGAAGAAGGTCCGCGCGGGACGCTGACCCTGCAGGAACTGGTCGCGACCACGCCCGAGGCGTACGCGACGCTGTACCGCTTCCTGCTCGACTACGACCTCGTCGGCACTCTCGAGGTGCACGCGGCCTTGGACGAGCCACTCATCCATCTGCTCGCCGAACCCCGCAAGATGTCCCGGTCCGCCGGCGACTCGCTGTGGGTCCGGCTGGTCGATGTCGATCGCGCGCTGAAGACCCGCCGCTACAACACCGCGGTGGATCTCGTGTTCGGCGTCGAGGACGCCTTTTGCCCGTGGAATACCGGGAACTGGCGCCTTGTCGCCGACGTGGACGGGAACGCCGAGGTGACGCGGGTCGAGGACGCGCCCGACCTCGAACTGGACGTCATCGACCTCGGCGCGATCTTCCTCGGCGGGACCCGGCCGAGCACCTTGGCCGCGACCGGGCGGATCCGCGAGCGGACCGCCGGTGCGGTCTCACGGGCGACGGCCGCGTTCGCCGCCGACCGTGAGCCGTCCTGCCTGGAATCCTTCTAGCGGAGGACGCCCTGTTCGGTCACCACCGCGGTGATCAGGGTGTTCGGTGTCACGTCGAAGGCCGGGTTGAACGCTCCCGCGCCCTCGGGTGCCACCCGCGTGCCACCGAAGCGCAGGATCTCGCCGGGATCGCGTTCCTCGATCACGATCCCGGTGCCGTCCGGCATCGAAGTGTCCACAGTGGACGACGGGGCGACGACCACGAACGGGACCCCGTGGTGCTTCGCGGCGATCGCCAGCCCGTAGGTGCCGATCTTGTTGGCGACGTCGCCGTTGGCGGCGATCCGGTCGGCGCCGACGAGCACGGCGTCGACCATTCCGCGTGCCATCGCCGCGGCGGCCGCGCCGTCGGGCTGGATCCGGTACGGGACACCGGCTTCGGCCAGTTCCCATGCGGTCAGCCGGGCACCCTGCAGCAGCGGCCGGGTCTCGTCGACGAGGACGGACTCGACCAGGCCGCGGGCGTGCAGATGCCAGACGACGCCGAGCGCGCTGCCCCAGCCGACCGTCGCGAGACGTCCCGCGTTGCAGTGGCTCAGCAGCCGCAACGGCCGCTGCTCGCAGTGTTCGAGCACCACTTCGGCCGCCAGCCGGGAAGCCTCGTAGTTGATGCGCTCGTCCTCGTCGAGGATCTCCAGCGCCTCCGCGAGGACGGCTTCGGGCCCCTCCGGGAGCTTCGCGAGCGCGCGGGAGACGCCCCAGCTCAGGTTGACGGCGGTCGGCCGGGCGTTCGCGACCCGTTCCGCCTCGGCCTCGACGTCCCCTCCGGCGCGGGTGGCCAGCACCACCCCGAGCGCGCCGGCGGCACCGAGCGCCGGCGCGCCGCGGACCGCGAGTTTCTGGATGGCGTCGACCAGTTCGCCGACCGTGCGCAGGGCGAGCACGCGGTGTTCGGCGGGCAGTGCGGTCTGGTCGATGATCGCGATCGCGTCGCCGGTCCAGTCGATCGTCCTGCGCATGGTTCCCCCGGAAATCCAGTTGTCCGGCCTCGGCCGGTTCGGTGAGGATGCGGTTCGTGCCCATTGAACGCCACCATCCGCCCGGTTTGCACCCCACGCCCACCTACCACCACGTGACCATTGTCGAAGGGCGGCGGGACATCCACCTCGCCGGCCAGTGCCCACTCACCGAAGACGGCAAGGTCGTCGAGGGTGACGTGCTCGCCCAGGTCGACCAGGTCGTCGCGAACACCGCCGCCGCGCTCGCCTTCGCGAAGGCGACCCCGGCCGACGTCGTGCGCACGGTGCTCTACGTGGTGACGCCGGACGCCGACGTGCTTTCGGCGGTGTGGGACCGGTTCGTCGAGTCGGAGATCGGGGAGGCGTTCACCACCGCGAGCACCCTGCTCGGCGTCGCGCAGCTCGGCTACCCCGGCCAGCTCGTCGAACTCGACGTCACCGCCGCCACGGCCTGACCACTCGCCGCGATTCGGCACCTGCTCGCGATCGGTGCCGAATCGCGAGGTGTCAGGTGATGACCGTGACGACGCCGTCCCCGGCCTTCGCGGCCCCGGCGAAGAAGGTCACCAGTTCGTCGTAGTAGTCCCGGACGAAGTCGAGCGCTTCGGGCTCGTCCCAGTGCTGCGGGTAGATCCCGTTGTCGTCGAGCTCCGAGAGCTCCACACCCCGCGAGAGCTGATCGAAACCGGTCTTCGACAGCTCCGCCGAGATCGTCCGGACTTCGGCGGCGGTGAAGTATCGCGGCGGCCCGTCGCTGTCGGGCTCCCCCAGCAGCGCCCCGCCCAGCACGAAGTCGACGGTGAGACCGGCCTTCCCGATCAGGTACCACAGCGCGTGCCACGCCTTGTCGATATCCGCCGCCCGCTCGGTGTCCCGGGCTTTGTCGGCGTATCCCCAGTACCGATCGGGTTCCTCGGTCAGCTCACGCAGTTCCTCGGCCGTGACCCGCAGATAGGCACCGTACATCCCCATCGCTACAGACCCGCCATGATGTCGGTCTCGGTGATCCCCGGCCCCTGGCCCGCGCGGATGAACCACTCGACGCCGAACGCCTGCGCGAAACCCTCGTCGGGCATCGCGAGGAAGAACGAGTCCTCGCTGATCTGACTGGCGTGCGCGCGCATCGCGGCCCGCTTCTGCGGCAGGTACGCGGCGACGTCGACCCGCGCCGTCAGTACCGCTTCCGGCTTGCCGAACTCGGCGCCGCCCTCCTCGAAGTCGGGGAGGTCCTCGGCCTTCATCTGCCCGGTCCGCACCGCCTCCTCCATGCCGCGGCGCATCTCGTCACTGTTGCTCGTGGCCTCGTACACCCGCGGTGTCCCGGCCAGTTCGGCCGCGCGCATCCCGACGCGATGCACCTGGATGTGGTCCGGATGCCCGTAGCCGCCGTTGTCGTCGTAGACGGTCAGGACGTCGGCCTGTTCCTCGCGCAGGATCGCGGCGAGACGCTGCGCTGCCTCCTCGACGTCGGCCTGCCAGAACGTGCCCGGCACGTCGTTGCGCGGCTCGCCCATCATGCCGGAATCGGTGTACCCCAGGAACTCCACGCGCTTGGCGCCCAGCACCTCCGCCGAGGCGTGCGTCTCCTGCACGCGGCGCTGCCACAACTCCTCTCCGTCGTCGAGGAACCCGTCCGGCACCTCGCCGACCTCCCCCCTGGTCGCGACGACGAGCACGACACGGTGACCTTCCTCGAAGGCCTTGCGCATGACGCCGCCCGCGACGATGCACTCGTCGTCGGGATGGGCGTGAAAACTCACCAATGTGGCCATGGTGGGGAAACTACCCGGAGGCACCGACATATTCCGGTGCGGTGCGCTCGCGGGGCCGCCCGCCCCCTCAGGCCGGGAAGGTCCGCCCGAGGAACCCCAGCGTCAGCGCCCAGGCCGCCGCGGCGGGTTCGGGCTGGTGGAACATCGGCGCGGCATGGTTGTGGAACGCGTGCCCCGCGCCTTCGTGGACGTGAATTTCCGCGCCCTCGTGCCCGGCGACAGCGGCTTCGAGCCGACGCACGCCCTCGACGGGAATGTACGGATCGGCCCCGCCGAACTGGAACTGGATCGGACAGCTGATCTTGTCCAGCAACGGAAGCTGCGCCGGTACGGTCGAGCCGTAGTACGAGACGGCGACGTCCGGGTCCCCCTCCGCGGCGGCCGCGTAAGCCATCGATCCGCCGAGGCAGAAACCGAAGACGCCCGCGCGGCCGTCGGTTCCGGGCAGCGCGCGGAGCATCGCCAGGGTCGCGAGGACATCGGTGACCGCGCGTGCCGGGTCGAGCTTTCCGGAGACCTCCATCGACGCCGAGATCCCGGCTTCGTCGTGGGTGGCCGACCAGCCGGGCGTGATCCGCCAGAACAGTTCGGGTACGGCGACGACGTAGCCGAGCGCGGCCAGGTCGGCGGCAACCGACTTGAGGTAGTCGTCGAGGCCGAAGATCTCCTGGATCAGCACGAGGCCGGGGCCGGAGCCGGATTCGGGCAGCCAGAGCGGGGCTTCGAACGCGCCGTCGGCGACGGTCACCCGGGTCATCGGGTTCCACCCAGAGCGTGCACGAGGCAGTCCGTCACGAGGGCGGCTTGCGTGCCGTCGGGGTCGAGGTCGGGATCGAAGATGGTCAGTTCCAGCCCGGCCGCGCCGGGGATCGCGATCAGGCCGCGCAGGAGTTCCACGAGTACGTCCGGGGCGAGCCCGCCGGGATCGGGACTGTCCACAGCGGACACGAACTCCGGGTCGAGGGTGTCGATGTCGAGGTGGATCCAGAAACCGTCCAGTGGCGCGAAAATCTCGCGGGCGGCGGTGAGGACGCCGTCGGTCCCGTCGGCCATGATCGCTTGGCTGGTGACCGTGCGGAGCCCGGCTTCCCGTGCCTCGGCGGATTCCTCTTCGCGCACGCCGAGTACGAGGACGTCCTCGTCGCGGACGTACGGCGAGAGTCCGTCCACATCGGCCAGTTCCGGCGCGCCCCGGCCGGTGACGACGGCCAGTGCCTCACCGCCGACGGAGGCGACATGGTCGGAGTTGCCGAGGTGCCGGAAGTCGTCGTGGCCGTCGAAGTACACGATCCCGAAGCGGCCTTCGCGGCGCAGGGTCAGCATCGCGGCGAGCGCGATCGAGCAGTCGCCGCCCAGCACGACCGGGAAACCGCCGTCCGCGCGGATCTTCGCCAGCCGTCCGGCCAGCTTCGCCGTGTAGCCCGCGATCCCGGCGGCGTTGCGGACGCCGCTCTCGGGCGACCAGTCGGGCAGATACCGCGGCGGGGTGACCACGCCGCCGTCGGCAGCGCCCAGACGGGTGAGCAGACCGTGGTCACGCAACGCTCCCGGCGCTTTGGAGCAGCCCGGGACCACCCCTTCGGCGGGTGGGCGCAGTCCGAGGTTGGAGGGTGCGTCCAGCAGTACGAAATTCCCCATGCCCACACCCTAGTAGTGGCCCCTGGTGCCCGTGCCGTTCCCGCGATGCGGCGGGGAGGGGAGGGATCAGCCGGTCACCTGGTAGCCGGAGGTCCGGTTCCGCCCGGTGTTCTTGGCCTCGTAGAGGGCCCGGTCCGCGACGGCGATCAGGGCGTCCAGATCGGTCAGGCCGGGCCGGTCGGCGAGGCCGATCGACACCGTGACGTGCTCCGGAAGGCCGTCCGCCCGGCAGGCGATACTCGACCGGATCCGTTCCGCGATCGCGTGCGCGTGCACGGCGGGGGTGCCGGGCAGCAGGACGACGAACTCCTCGCCGCCGAACCGCCCGACCAGATCGGTCGCGCGCACCTCGGTGCGCAGGGTTTCCGCGATGGCGGCCAGATACCGGTCGCCGACCAGATGCCCGTGCCGGTCGTTGATCAGCTTGAACCGGTCGACGTCGAGCATCAGCAGGCTGGTGTGCCGTCCGGCGCGGCACGCGCGGTCGAGTTCGTCGATCGCGGCGTCGCGCCACGCCTTGGCGTTGAGCAGGCCGGTCTTCGCGTCGCTGCGTGCCTGCCGTTTCAGCTGCCGCAGCAGCACACCGCGGTGCAGCACCAGCGTGATCCCGACGATCAGCAGCAGCACCACCGGCCAGTCCCGCAGCGCCCACGCGACCACGACACCGAGTGCGATCGTCGCCGCTTCGAGCGCGTATTCGAACGGCTTCGCCAGCGCGTCGCGCAGCCTGTCGTGCGGGGTGCCGTAGTACACCGCGACGGTCATCAGCGCGGTGTTGACCAGCAGGAACACCCCGCCCGCCGCGACCACCACACCGAACGACCGGACGTCGCGGGGGAGGACGTCGAACGGGACGGCGTACCGGGTGAGGAAGGCGGTGGCCGCGAAACCCGCGAGCACGGTGGCCGACATGGAGAACGTCCGCCGGAACAACGGGTTCGGCTGCCCGCGGAACCAGCGGTAGAAGAACGACACGGCGATGACCAGCGCGGCGAGCGTGGGGTGCACCAGCAGGACCGCGGCGAAGGTCCACACGCTGTCCAGCGAGATGTGCGGCGTGCCCGCGAACCGTTCCCGCACGCGCTCCACCGGGCGTGACAACTCTGTGTACAGCACGACGCTGACGATCAGGACCGCGAAGGGGACCATGTCGCCCCAGGTGACGGGGACGCGGGCAAAAGACCAGGTGGATCCCGCGATCGCCGCGACGTCCACCAAGAGGACGAAGCCGATCAAACCGCGGTGGGGTAGCCGCCACAGCGCCCAATTCGTTAGCGCCACGGTGACGAACGTAATCGGTTGGATACTAGGTGTCACTACGCTGTATGGGTAGGCGTGGGTGCACCACGCGTGACCGGATCCGAGGGTGGAGGGGGTGGGACCCATGCGCGGGCAGAACTGGTGAGTACCCGGTTCCGGTCAGAGGGGGTGAAGCGGGGCCACGTGGCGCCATGCCCGGGTGGCCGGAACAGCCACTACGAGACCGGCGAGTGCGATGACCGAGACCGTCGTCGCGGGTGAACCGAGTACGCCGACGAGCAGGCCGCCGGCGATCAGCCCGATTCCCTGCACGGCGATGAGTCCCGACCCGGCGAGGCCGAAGGCCTGGCCTCGTTCGGTGTCGGGTACCAGCCGCATGAACGTGGTGCTCGCGGTGACCTGGTAGGCCGCGCACATCCCGGACAGCACGAGCAGTCCGGCGGCGTAGGGGAGCGTAGGCCGGAACCAGAACACCGCGAGCGGCACGATCGCGCCGAGGGCCAGCGCCCCGACCAGCTTCAACCGCACCTCGGGCCGGACGAGACGGCCGAGTACGAACACCCCGAGCACGATCCCGGCGGGATGCGCCGCGAGCAGCAGTCCCGCCGTCACCGCCCCGCCGCCGATCTCCGCGGCGTAGGGCACCGCGAGCCCCTCCGGCACGATGACGAACCCCGCCAGCCACGCCAGGCCGACCAGCGCGCGCAGCCGCCGGTCGCGCCAGATCGTGCGGGCACCGGCCGCGAGCCGCCGTATCGTCGACGTCGCGGGCCCGTCGGCTCCCGTCGCGGCCCTGGCACGGACACCGAGCCGCAGGACGATCGCGGAGATCGCGAACGTCACCGCGTCCAGCGCGAGCCCCCGGCCGGTCCCGACCGCGGCGATCACCGCGCCGCCCAGCGCGAATCCGGCGAGCTGGCCGATCTGGTTGGTGATCTTCAGCAGCGACTGGCCGAGTACGTACTGGTCCCCGCTCAGCACCGAAGGCAGGACGGCGGCCTGTGCGGCGGTGAACGGCGCGTTGGCCAGTTGCACCACCACGAGTACGACGGCGAGCACGGGCAGCGGGATACCGGGGAGCGCGAGTACCGCGACCAGGATCGCCCGGGCGACGTCGGAGCACACCATCACCGCGCGGCGCGGGAACCGGTCGGCGAGCCCGCCGAGCAGGGGCCCGCCGATCAGGTCGGGCAGGTAGGTGAGCGCGTAGGCCAGCGCGGGCCAGGTCGCCGAGCGGGTTCTTTCGAACACCAGCACCGACAGCGCGACCCTGGCCACCTGGTCGCCGAGGATCGACTGGAGTTCCGCGAACCAGATGGCCCGCAGCTCGCCGACCGCGAAGATCTGCCGGAAGGTCGCCGTCGAGGTCATGCCGTGGCCACCCCCGTCCGGTCGGGTCAGCCACTCAGCGTACCGCCCCGGACGCGCTCGGTGAACACGTCGGGGGGGAAATTACTCCGTACCGCAGGTGATTTTCGGCTGCGGGTTGTAATGCACGTTGCGGGTGTGGCGGCGGATCTCCCGCCCGGACGCGACGTCCTTGACGACCCGGGTGTCCGAGGTGGTGAAGCCGGGGGCGCCGTTGCTGGGCTTGCAGTTCTCGGCGGGGCCGGGCTTCGTCGGCGGGTCGGACGGGTTGGTGCGGCTGCCGGGGATCGACTCGACGGTGTACTTCTTGGTGCCCCAGAGGCGGATCGTGATGTCCGACGGCGACCAGATGGTCTGGATCGCGATCCCGGTGTCACCGTCGTTGGTGAACTTCAGGTCGATCACGCTGCCGCCGTTGTGGTTCTGGAACACGGTCGCCTCGCGCGCGGCGGGGTAGCGGCTGATGTAGTAGCTGTGTTCCTTGTGCTCGGTGTCCTTCATGCCGGCGAAGTACGAGGCGTTGTACAGCGTGGTCGCGAACTGCGAGATCCCGCCGCCGACCTCGCGGCCGGGCGCGCCGTCCTTGATGACACCGGCCTCGACATAACCCTGCGCCGCACCGCGCGGCCCGGTGAACCCGTTGAGGCTGAACGTCTCGTTCGGCTTGACGATGGCGCCGTTGACCTTCTGCGCGACGACCCGGATGTTCGTCCCCGAGTCCGCGGCGAAACCGGAGGTCTTGAACTCGCTGACGACCTCCTTGATGCCGAGCTGGTTCGCCTGCTCGGTGGTCACCTTGGCGGGGGTCTTCTTGTAGGTCACCGGCAGCTCGCGAGTGCCGGAGACCTTGAGGACGTCGAGCACCGGCTTGAGGCTCGGCTCCCAGTCGACGACGTTGGCGTCCTCGGAGGGCTGGACGGTCGGCTTGCCGCCTTCGAAGACGATCTGCGCGTCCTTGCCCTCCTTTTCGGTGGACTTCAGCTGCGGACCGGCGGTCTCGATGATCTTGTTGTTGTCCACCTTCGGGTTCAGCACGCCGCCGTCGGCGGGCTCGAAGGTCAGCGCACCCGCGATGGCGGCGGGTTTGACGACGGCGTCCTTGCCCTCGCCCTTGATCACCAGCGGCGCCGCGACGGCGGGTTTCGCGATCTGTTCGAGGGCGGTGCGGACGGCCTCGGGCGAAACCTTGACCGGGGTCTGGGTGACGGGGAGCGTGAGCGTCTCGCCGGAGGCCCAGCGGTCGAGAATGGTCTTCTTGGCGGCCTCGACGTCGAGCTTCTGCCCGGTCTTCGGGTCGACGGCGACCGGCTTGGCCTCTTCGAAGCGGATGCTGCCCTCGACCGGCTCGCGGTCGATCTTGTCGCGGAGGCCCTCCAGCGCGGAGCCGAGCTTCTCGTCCTCGGTGTGCGTGACGACGCCGACCTCGGTGGTGGAGAAGAACGACGCGATCCGGGTGAACGGGTTCAGCGACTGGTCGCCCGCCTGGTCGAGGGTGGCGGGCCAGTCGAGGCGCAGGCCGGCCGTGTTCGGCGCCAGCGACTCCTCGACGTCGCCCGCGACGACCTTCACCGGGCGCGTCAGGCGCGGCTCGATGCCGCCCCGGAGCTCCTTCTCGGCCGCCGTGCGGTCCATCCCGCCGACGTCCACTCCGGCGACGGTGACGCCGCGGGGGACGCTGCCCTGGGAGACCAGCACGTCGAGGGCGTACGCGACGACCAGCAGGCCGAACACGCCGCCACCGATGAAGGCGGCCTTGCGATAACTGCGACGGCGCTTCGGTGGCGAGGGTTCCCGCGGCGTGGCAGACTCCCCGAACCCGGGCGTGACCACGGGGAGAATGTCCGTCTGCTCGGCATGGGACTCGGGCCAGCGCGGTTCCTGCGGCAACTCTCCACCCTCCACGGTCCGGTGGATGCCGGACGTCGTGATCGAACATCCGGGCCTTCCACACGTTCCGGACGTATGCTCAAGATACGTGCTGCGTTTTGTGGCCGTGCAACTCGCCCGGTCGGGTGAGCGGGTCACTCCGTCAGGTGGTCACCGGGCGTCAGGTTCCGGGTTTTCACCCACTCGTGCGAGGAAGTCGAAGGCGCAACCCTGGTCGGCTTGCGTGATGTGTTCGAAGAACAACGCGCCGTAACCCCCTTCGTGGTACGGGGCGGGGTGTGTCCACTGTGCCCGGCGTTGTTGCAATTCCGCATCATCGACGTCGAGGCTCAGCCGTCGCGAAGAGGCGTCCAAAGTAATCGCGGGCCAGGTCGCGGACTCCCTTGTCCGGCAGGTGATCGGGGATCGGCAGCACGCCGTATCCGGGCATGCCGGGGCCGCCGAGCGGACCGGGACCACGCAGTACCAGTACGGAATCCTCGGTGATGCCGGGCGCGGGGTCGTTGGTGCGCTTCTTCACGTCTCCTTCGGTGGCGACCGGGTTTTCGCGCGTACGGATGACGTCGTCGTTGTGCACCGTGCGGTTTCAGTGTCTCGCCCAGGGTTTCGCCGGTGATGGTTGACGCGATCGGTGTGCGGCAGGCCGGGGAGCGGGCGAGACCACGCTCCAATTCGGACAGTCCGCGTCGCCGATCAGCCCGGCGGGCACGAAGAGGCGGGCAGCCCCGCGCTCGCCGCGCCCATCGGCAACGCCGACGTCGTCTTGTCGCAGCCACCCAGGAGGACGGCGCCGTCGATCGGGTAGGACGTGGTCGACCCGCTGCGGAGCTCCCCGGGCTTCTTCATGACGACCAAGATGACATCTCATATATGATTACCCGATGTCCTCGACGTTCAGCCTGCCCGCCTCGCGCACCGAGGTGGTGCTCGAAGAGATCCGCCGCGGCATCCTCACCCGGGAGCTGAAGCCCGGCCAGCCCCTGGTGGAGGCCGACCTCGCGGCCCGGCTCGGGGTGTCGAAGACGCCGGTCCGCGAGGCGCTCAAGGTGCTCTCGAACTCGGGACTCGTGACGTTCAGTCCATACAAGGGCGCGTCGGTGTGCGTGGTGGACGCCGAGCTGGCGAAGTCGGTGTACGACGTCCGCATGGTCCTGGAGCCCGAAGCCGTGCGCCGGTCGGTGGAGCGTCGTTCGCCGGACCTCCTCGAAGACGCCGCGGAGGCGCTGAAGGAGGCGTCGGCGGCGATCTCGGACAAGGACCAAGCCGCGCTCAGCCTGCTGAACCGCCGCTTCCACCGCGCGCTCTACAGCGGCTGCGGCAACCTGCTGATGGTCTCGATGCTGGACGACCTCAAGGACCGCGCGGCGCTGATCAGTGTCGTCGGCTGGGAGGCGAATCCCAGCTGGCGCAAGGAATGGAACGAGCACAAGGCGGTGCTGGCGGCGGCGAAGAAGGGTGATGCCGACGGTGCGGCCGGGCTGCTGCGCGCGCATATCGGGGACTTCCTGGACCGGGTCCTCGGGGCCATCGGGGAATAGCCGTGCGCCTGCTGCTGATCGCCGACACCCATCTGCCGCTGCGCGCGAAGGCGATGCCGGACGAAGTCTGGCGCGAGGCCGAGGCGGCGGATCTCGTCGTCCATGCCGGGGACTGGGTCGAAGTCGCCCTTCTGGATGAACTCGAAGCCCGGAGCAAGCAGCTCGTCGGCGTCTACGGCAACAACGACGGCGCGGATCTGCGGGCGCGGCTCCCCGAGATCGCGCGGGCCGAACTCGACGGTGTCCGCCTCGCCGTCGTGCACGAGACCGGCGGCAAGCAGGGACGCGAGCGGCGCTGCGACGAACAGTTCCCGGACGCCGACGTCCTCGTGTTCGGGCACAGCCACATCCCCTGGGACACGGTCACGCCGAAAGGGCTGCGGCTGCTGAACCCGGGCTCGCCGACCGACCGGCGCCGTCAGCCGTTCTGCACGTATCAGACCGCCGAGATCCGCGACGGCGAGTTGCGCGATGTGGCTCTGCATGAGCTGCCACCACGCCGCTGACGGGGTAGACAGGTAGCCATGGAACCGGTGCAGGCGTTGAGGGAGATCGCGTTCCGGCTGGAGCGCGCGGGGGAGCCGAGCTACCGGGTGCGGGCCTTCCGGCAGGCGGCCTCGGTGATCGCCAAGGTCGAGCCGGACGAACTGCGCAAACGCGCCGAGGCCGGGACGCTGACCGCGTTGCCGAATATCGGCAAGGCGACCGCGGCCGTCGTCGAGGACGTCCTCGCCGGACGCCGTCCCGCGTACTTCGAGAAGATCGGCGAGCCCCAGCTGCCCGACGGTGGGCCGATGCGGGCCGCGCTGCGCGGGGACTGCCACACCCATTCGGACTGGTCGGACGGTGGGAGCCCGATCGACGAGATGGCCGAGGCCGCCCGCGCGCTCGGACACGAATGGATGGTCCTGACCGACCACTCGCCCCGGCTGACCGTCGCCAACGGACTCTCGCCCGAACGGCTGCGGCGGCAGATGGACGTCGTCGCCGAGCTGAACGAGACGATGGCGCCGTTCCGGATCCTGCACGGTATCGAGGTCGACATCCACCTCGACGGAACGCTCGACCAGGAGGAAGACCTGCTGGAGCGGCTGGACTTCGTCGTCGCGAGTGTCCACTCGAAGCTGCGGATGCCCGCGAAGGAGATGACGCCGCGGATGCTCGCCGCCGTGCGGCATCCCCGGGTCCGCGTGCTCGGGCACTGCACCGGACGGCTGGTGATGGGGGCGCGCGGGAAGCGGCCTGAGTCGGAGTTCGACGCGGAGGCCGTGTTCACCGCCTGCCGGGACAACGGGGTCGCCGTCGAGATCAACTCGCGTCCCGAACGCCGGGACCCGCCGACGCGGCTGCTGAGCCTGGCCGCGGAACTGGGCTGCGACTTCGCGATCGACAGTGACGCGCACGCGCCGGGCCAGCTGGACTGGCTGGCCTACGGCTGCGTGCGTGCCACCGAGCTGGGGATCGAGCCGGACCGGGTGATCAACACCCGGACCGCCGACGACCTGCTGGCCTCGCCCCGAGACCGCATTTAGTCCTCTACTTGCGGTAGTTCGAGGCCGAACTACCGCAAGTAGCCCTCTGGTTGCGGTCTCGGGCCGGGCGAGGGGCTAGTCGATCTCGAAGGGGTCCCCGTAGACCTTCCACTTCAGCGGGGTGTGCAGGTCCAGGTTGCCCGCGTTGAGCCACACCAGCTGCGCGGTGTCGATCCGCGAGGTGTCCGCGTGCGCCTCTTCCTGCTTCATGATCACGCGCCGCGCGTCGAGGAACGCCTTCAGATACGTCGTCTCGTCACCACCCTGGGACGGCGGCTTGGCCTTGCGGATCGCGGTGGCGCGGATGCCGCCGAAGCTGTCCGGGCTGGTGCCCGGACCGTGCATCACGATGGCGTCGTAGTAGATGAATTGTCCCAGTGCGCCCAGGCCGTCCGATTTGGCCTGATTCACCGACGGGGTGAAATAAACGCGGTCCCGTTCGCCGTTCTGCGCGCTCTGGAAGTCCGAACGCGCCGCGGCCTGCCGCCACGCGCTTTCGAAAGCGCTGCCGAGGCCTTCGTGCGAATCGCTGCCGTCGACCTTCCGCAGTGCCGGGAGGTATTTCGCGAGCGGGTTCCCTGGCACCGAAGTCGTGTACCGCTCGACGAGATCGAGCATGTCGCCGGTGCCGGAACAGAACCCGATGATGCCGGCGGTGTAGCCGCGCCCGTCGCCGATGTCCTCGATGTACTTGTACTGCGCTTTCCAGTCCAGGGAGGAGTTCTCGGCGCTGGAGACGATCTTCATCGCGATCTCCTTCTTCTCCGGCGAGGCGAGGTCGCCACCGGAGGCGAAGATCGACGCGCTCGCCGGGACCGGTTCGGCCGAGGCGAGCGAGGAGATCATGACGGGAGTCGAAACAGCGAGGGCGACGACGGAGGCCGCGCCGAGAGCGCGCCGCAGGGCGTTACTCATGAAAGGTGTCCCTTTCCACAGAGAATTGTCATTTTCTGTCGGCTGTGACTGCGGCGTGGGGACAAGATAACCATGGGCCGAGGGGTGTCACAAGACCCGCGATCACGAAAAGTCGCGGCGCGATCACCGGTGAGCGAGACCGGCCGCGGTCACCGGCGGTCACCGGTGTAGACCACCGCGGCCCCGACGGCGTCGATCCCCGAGATCAGCTCGGCCAGCGCCCTCGGGAGGTCCCGGTGGGTCGCCGCTGCCCAGTCGCGAAGCCCGGCGCGGTCGAGTTCCGGCTCGCAGAGATCGTCGAGCCCGATGGTCCAGGCCAGCAGGGCGAGGCAGACCGAATGCGGATCCGGCCGTTCGGTGCCGAGCACGGCCGCCCTGGCCTTGCTGCGCGCGGCCGTCGACATCAGCAGATCCTTCGGCGGGTACCGGTGATTTTTCCGCATGAGCACCCGATCGGTCTCGCGGTTGATCACTCCCGCGGCGAGCAGATTGTTCGCGACTGTTTCCCCGAGGTCCTGGCGGAGGTGGTCGACCCATTCCCGGACGGTGTGCCACTCGCGCTCGTCGAGGATTTCCGAGAACACGCGATCGAGCACCGGATGACCGATCCGGCGCCGGGACAACGGCCGGATTCGCTTGCGCTCCACGGTGATCCGCTCGGCGAGGAGCAGATCACAGAGCGCGGCACCGGCCATTCCGATGCCGAGTCCCGTGCGGCGCAGCGCGGGTTTTCCGGTGAACTCGTCGTGGGCCAGGAAGAACAGGGAATCGACCAACGTCAGCCGACGCATGAATGGCACGCCCTCCGGCGTTGAAGTGCGGGACGGCCAAGGTAGCGGTAGGTGGTGGACCACTGCGACCCGAGGTCCGTTTTTAGCCTGAACGGACGTACCTAGCCGGGTGGTCCGGCCCTAGGGTGAGATGGCTTCTCAAGATCAAGATCAAGAACACGCTCCGACCGTGTTCACCGAATTTCGACGTCCGGGGGGACGGGTCAATGGGTACGCACAGGCCGCGGCGCGGTCTTGGTCATCGGCGGCTCGGAGCCGCCCAGATCGTCTTCTTCGTCGTGGCGGCGGCTGGTCCGCTGTTCGCCATCGCGGGCGGGGTCCCGACGAACTACGCGGTCACCGGCAGTGTCGGTGTGCCGTTGTCGTTCCTCCTGCTCGCCCCGATCCTGGGCCTGTTCGCGGTCGGCTACGCGGCGATGAGCCGCTACATCACCAACGCGGGCGCCTTCTACCCGTACGTCGCCAACGGTGTCGGCAAATCCACCGGCGCCGGGATCGCGTTCGTCACGCTGATCTCCTACAACGCCATCCAGATCAGCATCTACGGCTTGTTCGGCTGGTCGGTGTCGACCTGGCTGGGCACGCTCACCGGGTCACCGCCGCCGTGGTGGCTGTGTTCCTTGGTGATGGTGGTGATCGTCGGCATGCTCGGCGTGCTGCGGGTCGACCTCAACGCCAAGGTGCTCGGTGTGGCGTTGTGCCTCGAAGTCGCCGTGATCACGGTCGTCGACATCGCGTTGTTCGCGAATCCCGCCGGTGGCAGCGTTTCCTGGGTGCCGCTGGAACCGTCGAGCCTGTTCACCACCGGCGTCGGCGCGGTTTTCGCGTTCTCCGCGGCGGCGTTCATCGGCTTCGAGGGCGCGGCGACCTACGGCGAGGAGACCCGCGAGCCCAGCCGCACGGTCGGCCGGGCGACGTTCGCGGCGATCGGCCTCACCGCCATCCTCTACGTCGTGTCCTCGCTCGCGCTGGCCGTCGGCACCGGACCGGACGCGATCGTCACCACCGCCGCCGCCCGCGGGCCGGATCTGCTGTTCGATCTCGCGGGCGACCGCCTCGGCGGCACGTTCTCCGACATCGCCTACACGCTTTTCGTGACCGGTCAGTGCGCGGCGCTGCTGAGTTTCCACAACGCCGTCGCGCGGTACTTCTTCGCGCTCGGCCGCGAAGGACTGCTGCCGCGCTCGCTCGCCAAGACGAGCAAGCGCACCGGGGCGCCGTCGGCGGGTTCGCTGACGCAGACCACGCTCGCACTGGTGGTGGTGTCCGCGTTCGCGATCGCCGGCCGCGACCCGGTGACCGAACTGTTCGTCTGGCTCGGTGCGACGGCCTCGACGGGGGTCGTGGTGATCATGATCGCCGTCTCGCTTTCGGTGATCGGCTTCTTCAAACGGCGTCGCCACGCCGAAAACGCCTGGCGTCGCTGGATCGCGCCGGGTCTGGCGCTGCTCGCGCTGTCGTCCGTCCTCGCGTTGATCCTGCTCAACTTCGACCTGTTGCTCGGCCCGGCAGGCACGTTCCTGCTGCGGTGGGGGCTGCCCGGACTCGTGGTCCTCGCCGCACTGGCGGGTTTCCTGCGCGCGGAGGTGCTGCGGACACGGGATCCCGAGACCTACGCCGCGATCGGTGGCCCGCTCGGGGACGAGGACGCCGAACGCGAACCCGTCCCGCCGAGGCAGGGACGATGATCGTCCGCGCCGCCGAAGAGTCCGAAATGGACACTGTGGTCGACGTGCTGACCGAGGCCTTCCACGACGACCCCTTCAGTGTGTGGTCCTTCCCCGGCGAGGAACGGCGGGCTGTCGCGCTCCCGATCTTCTATCGCGCGATCGTGCGCGGCACACGGGCCGCGGGCGGCGATGTCGACGTCACCGGTGACCTGTCGGCCGCCGTCCTGTGGACCCCCGGTGGTGCGGAGGGCGAGCCGGACAGCGGCGACTTCGCCGGGCTCGCCGACGAGGAACTGGTGCGGCTCGGCGCGTTGTTCGCGCTGATGACCGAACACGCCCCCGGCGGCGCGTACCACCACGCGCAGTTCATCGGCGTCCGCAAGAGCGCGCAGCGGCGAGGGGTCGGCGCCCGGCTGCTGCGGCACGGGCTCGATCGCTGCAGTGCCGCGGGTATGCCCGCGTATCTGGAGGCGAGTTCGCCGGAGAGCGCGAAACTGTACCGGCGACTGGGTTTCCGTGATCATGGCGCGGCTTTCGCGGTCGGGGACGGGCCGCCGATGCGGCCCATGTGGCGGGACCCGTGACAGATCTCTCGTCGGTTTGTCTATAAAGGACTGGTAAAGTGGCGCGGAGATGACGACGAACCGTGCCCCCGCCACACGGCACCGTTCCGCCTTCTTTCTCCTGATCTTGCTCGTCTTCGCCTTCGTCACGCCCACCGTCGCCCATGGGCACGACGGGGTGACGGAGCACGACCGCGTCGCCGTCTTCGCGACCCATCCGCTGCCCGCCTTCCACGGCGGCCAAGCCGTTCCCCTCGCCGACGTCCCCGCCGAGACGGCGACCGTCGACCTTCCCGACGCCGGACTCGCCCCCGAAGAGGGCGAACCCGTCGCTGTCGGCCGTGCGGTGCCTCGGGCCGCCGCGCGGGCACCTCCGCGCTGATACCGGTCCCCATTCCGTATCAGCCACCATCGGAGGTCTCCATGAGTTCCGGTCATGCCCTGCTGGCCGTCGGCGGGGCGTTCCTCGCCGCCGGTGTGATCGCCAGAGCGGGCGCCCGCATCGGGCTGCCGACCATCCCCCTGTTCATGCTGGCCGGTTTCGTCTTCGGCCCCAACACCCCCGGTCTGTCCCTTGTGGACGATCCGAGTGAGCTCGGCGTGCTCGCCGGTCTCGGTCTCGTCTTCCTCCTGTTCTACCTCGGCCTCGAGTTCTCCCTCGACGATCTCGCCAAGGGAGGCCGCAAACTCGTCTGGTCCGGGCTGATCTACCTGGTCCTCAACATCGGCGGTGGGCTCGCCTTCGGTTTCCTGCTGGGCTGGGGCACCCGGGAAGCGCTGGTCATCGCCGGTGCGATCGGGATCTCGTCCTCGGCGATCGTCACCAAACTCCTGCTCGAAGCCCGCCGGATGAACAATCCCGAATCGCGGCTGATCATGGGCATCATCGTGATCGAGGATCTGTTCCTCGCGCTCTACCTGGCGTTGCTGCAGCCGGTGCTCTCCGGTGCCGGGACGTTCGGCTCGGCCGCCGCGGACTTCGGCAAGGCGTTCGCGTTCCTGATCGTGATGGCCGCGCTCGCCCGCTGGGGTGGGCGTGTGGTGTCGAAACTGTTCGGTTCCGCCGACGACGAACTCCTGACCGTCTGCTTCGTCGGTGTCGCCGTTTTGGGCGCCGCCGTCGCCGAGGAGGTCGGGGTGTCCGACGCCATCGGCGCGTTCATGGTCGGCATGATGCTCGGCGGTTCGAAGGTCGCGCCGCGGATCCGCAAACTGGTGCTGCCGCTGCGGGACGCGTTCGGCGCGCTGTTCTTCTTCATCTTCGGGCTGAGCATCGATCCGAGCGCGGTCGGTTCGGTGGCCGTGCCGGTGCTGATCGCGGTGGCGCTGACCATCGCGGCGAACCTGGGCGCGGGTGCGCTGGCCGCGCGGCTGCACGGCTTCGACCGGCAGGCCGGGGTGAACATCGGGCTGACCGTGCTCACCCGCGGCGAGTTCTCGCTGGTGCTCGCCGCGATGGCGACCGCGGCGGGGCTGGACTCCCGGGTCGCGCCGTTCGTCGCGGGCTATGTCCTGCTGCTGGCCGTGATCGGTCCAGTCGCGGTCATCCGCTCGGAGAAGCTCACCTGGTTGCTACCCGCGGGTATCGTCCGGAGCGATTCGGCCCGCCGCGAAGAGCTGGCACGGGCGACGTGACGAGGAGGACTGGGTGACGGAGCGGTTCGGCGGCTACCAGAACGAGATCTACCTGCAGGGACTCGGCGGGACCTTCCCGCCGTGCTCCACCGACGCCACGAAGCTGGAGGAGTCGGCGAGGGAGATCCTGGAGCCCGGCCCGTTCTGGTACGTCGCGGGCTCGGCCGGTTCGGGCGCCACCGCGCGCGCGAACCGGGAGGCGTTCGACCGCTGGCGCCTGGTGCCGCGCATGCTCACCGGCGCCACCGAACGCGATCTGTCGACGACCGTCCTGGGGACCCGGCTGCCGGCGCCGGTGCTGCTGGCGCCGGTCGGCGTCCAGTCGATCGTGCACGAGGGTGCGGAACCGGCGGCCGCCCGCGCGGCGGCGTCGGTCGGCCTGCCCTACATCATGTCGACGGCGTCCTCGACGAGCATCGAGGACGTCGCCGAGGCCAGTGGTGACGGCTCGCGCTGGTTCCAGCTGTACTGGCCGACGGACAACGACGTCTGCGCGAGCATCCTGGCGCGGGCGAAGGCGGCGGGCTTCACCACGCTCGTCGTCACGCTCGACACCTGGACGCTCGCCTGGCGCCCGAACGACCTCGATCACGCGTACCTGCCGTTCATCAAGGGCGTGGGGCTCGGTGTCCCGCTGAGCGACCCGGTGTTCCGCGGCCTGCTGGAGAAGTCGCCAGAAGAGGACCCGCCCACCGCGATCCTGCGCTGGATCTCGATGATCACCGGCAGCGATCTCACCTGGGACCGGCTGCCGTTCCTGCGCGAGCACTGGGACGGGCCGATCGTGCTCAAAGGCATCCAGCATCCCGACGACGCGCGCCGTGCCGTCGAGGCCGGGATGGACGGGATCGTCGTCTCCAACCACGGTGGACGCCAGGTCGACGGCGCCGTCGGCTCGCTCGACGCGCTCCCGGGGATCGTGGCCGCGGTCGGCGACCGGATCGAGGTCCTGTTCGATTCCGGCATCCGCACCGGCGCCGACATCGCCAAGGCGCTCGCGCTCGGGGCGAAGGCCGTGCTGGTGGGGCGGCCGTGGGTGTACGGGCTCGCGCACGCGGGGGAGGACGGCGTCCGGCACGTGCTGCGGAGCCTGCTCGCCGACCTCGACCTGACCATGGGCCTGTCCGGTCACCGCACCCTCGCCGACCTGACCCCCGCCTCCCTCACGCGCCCCTGACCTTCGCGTTTCGTCCTCTGGTTGCGGTAGTTCGTGCCACCAACTACCGCAACCAGAGGACTACTTGCGTGGGGTGGTGGTGACATGCGGGATATTCGGAGGCCCTGATCGTCACGCACCGCTATCCTGGTGCCGGTCATGGCTTCCACATCTTCCCCGCTCGGCGCCCTGCGCGCTCGCCTGCCCGAACTCATGTCGCGCGACGAGCACCGCCTCCGGCGCCGGCTCGACGGTGCCCGGAAAGCGCGGAACGCCGAGAGCACCGCCGCGCAGATCGAGGCCGACATCGAGGCCGCGGAACTGCGGGTCACCCGCCGCCGCGACGGTGTCCCGAAGATCTCGTACCCCGAAGAACTGCCCGTCAGCCAGCGCAAGGACGAGATCGCCGCCGCCATCCGCGACCACCAGGTGGTGATCGTCGCGGGCGAGACCGGGTCCGGGAAGACGACCCAGCTGCCCAAGATCTGCCTCGAACTCGGGCGCGGGATCCGCGGGCAGATCGGGCACACGCAGCCGAGACGGCTGGCCGCGCGCACGGTCGCCGACCGGATCGCGTCCGAACTGGACACCGAACTCGGCGAGGCTGTCGGCTACAAGGTCCGGTTCACCGACCAGTCCGGCCAGGACACCTTGGTCAAGCTGATGACCGACGGCATCCTGCTCGCCGAGATCCAGACCGACCGGATGCTGCGGCAGTACGACACGCTGATCATCGACGAGGCGCACGAGCGCAGCCTCAACATCGACTTCATCCTCGGCTACGTCAAACAGCTCCTGCCGCGCCGCCCCGACCTCAAGGTGATCATCACTTCGGCGACCATCGACCCGGAGCGGTTCTCGAAGCACTTCGGCGACGCCCCGATCGTCGAGGTCTCCGGCCGGACGTATCCGGTCGAGGTCCGCTACCGGCCGATCATCGACCCCGACGATCCGGACGCCGATTCCGATCGCGACCAGACACAGGCCATCTGCGACGCCGTCGACGAACTCCAGCACGAGGGACCCGGCGACATCCTGGTGTTCCTTTCCGGGGAGCGGGAAATCCGCGACGCCGCGGACGCGCTGTCCAGGCAAGACCTGCGCAATACCGAGATCCTGCCGCTGTACGCGCGACTTTCGTCGTCGGATCAGCATCGGGTGTTCCAGCGCCACACCGGACGCCGCGTCGTCCTGGCCACGAACGTCGCCGAGACGTCGCTGACCGTGCCGGGCATCAAGTACGTCGTCGACCCCGGTACCGCGCGGATCTCGCGCTACAGCCATCGCACCAAGGTCCAGCGGCTGCCGATCGAACCGGTCTCGCAGGCGTCGGCGAACCAGCGCAAGGGCCGGTGCGGCCGGACGTCCGACGGTATCTGCATCCGGCTGTTCTCCGAGGACGACTTCGACGCGCGGCCCGAGTTCACCGATCCGGAGATCCTGCGGACCAACCTCGCGTCGGTCATCCTGCAGATGACCTCGCTCGGCCTCGGCGACATCGCGGCGTTCCCGTTCGTGGAGCCGCCGGACCGCCGTCAGGTCGCCGACGGCGTCCAGTTGCTGCAGGAACTCGGCGCCTTCGACATGTCGGACGGCAAGAAGCTCACCGAAACCGGCCGCAAACTCGCCCTGCTCCCGGTCGATCCGCGGATGGCGCGGATGGTGCTGGAGGCGTCGCGCAACGGCTGCGTGCGCGAAGTGATGATCATCGCCGCCGCACTGTCCATTCAGGACCCCCGTGAGCGGCCCGCGGAGAAGCAGCAGGCCGCCGACGAGCAGCACGCGCGGTTCGCCGACAAGACGTCCGACTTCCTGGCGTACCTGAACCTGTGGGAGTACGTCAGCGAGCAGCAGAAGGCGTTGTCCACCAACCAGTTCCGCCGGTTGTGTCGCAACGAGTACCTGAACTACCTGCGCATCCGCGAATGGCAGGACATCTTCAGCCAGCTGCGTCAGCTGGCCAAACCGCTCGGTATCACGCTGAACACGGACGGCCCGGCCGATCCGCAACGTGTGCACACGTCGCTGATCGCCGGGTTGTTGTCGCATGTGGGGCTCAAGGACCCGGCGAAGGGCGACTATCTCGGCGCTCGCGGGGCACGGTTCTCGGTGTTCCCCGGTTCGGCGCTGTTCAAGAAGCAGCCGCGGTTCGTGATGTCGGCCGAGCTGGTCGAGACCTCGCGCCTGTGGGGCCGGGTCAACGCGCGGATCGAGCCGGAATGGGTCGAACCGCTCGCGGGTCACGTGGTGAAGCGGAACTACTCCGAGCCGCACTGGGAGCGCAAGCAGGGTGCGGTGATGGCCCTGGAGAAGGTGACGCTGTACGGCGTCCCGCTGGTCGCCGACCGTCGCGTCAACTACGGCCGGATCGACCCGGGACTGAGCCGCGAACTGTTCATCCGGCACGCGCTGGTCGAGGGCGACTGGGAGACGCGGCACCATTTCTTCCGCGAGAACCGCGCGCTGCTCGACGAGGTCGAAGACCTGGAGAACCGGGCCCGCCGCCGCGACATCCTCGTCGACGACGAGACGCTGTTCGAGTTCTACGAGCAGCGAGTCCCGGCCGAGGTCGTCTCGGCGCGCCACTTCGACAGCTGGTGGAAGAAGGCGCGGCACACCGAGCCCGACCTGTTGAGCTTCGAGAAGACGATGCTCATCAACGAAACCGCGGGTGGCGTGCGTGAGGCCGACTACCCCGACTTCTGGACGCAGGGCTCGCAGACCTTCAAACTCACGTACCAGTTCGAGCCGGGCGCGGACGCGGACGGTGTCACCGTGCACATTCCGCTGCCGGTGCTGAACCAGGTCACCCCGGACGGTTTCGACTGGCAGGTCCCCGGCCTGCGCGAAGAACTGGTGACGCAGCTGATCAAGTCGCTGCCCAAGGCGATCCGGCGCAACTTCGTGCCGGCGCCGGACCACGCGAAGCTCGTCCTTGCGCGGGTCGGCCCGGCCGACGGACCGCTCCTGCACGCCGTCGCCGACGAACTGGAAGCACTGCGCGGGACGGTGATTCCCGACGACGCCTGGCAGCTGTCCGCGGTACCCGAGCACTTGAAGATGACCTTCCGCGTGGTCGACGTCCGCGGGAAGAAGGTGTCCGAAGGCAAGGACATCGACGCGCTGAAACGGGATCTGAGCGGCCAGGTGCGCGCGACGATCTCCCAGGCCGCCGACAGTATCGAGCGCGAGGGCCTGACGACGCCCGCGTTCGGCGAACTGCCGAAGGTGTTCGCGAGCAAGCAGCGTGGACACGACGTCAAGGCTTATCCGGCGCTCGTCGACGAGGGTGGCACCGTGGCCGTGCGGTTGCTGGACACGCCGCGGGAGCAGGAGCAGTCGATGTGGGCGGGCACGCGGCGGATGCTGCGGCTGAACCTGCCGTCACCGATGAAGTTCATCACCCGCAACCTGGGCAACTCGTCGAAACTCGTGCTGAACCGCAACCCGCACGGTTCCGTGGCGGCGCTGCTCGAAGACTGCGTCGACTGCGCCGTCGACCAGCTCGTCGCCGCCAACGGCGGTCCCCGCTGGGACGAGACCGGTTTCGCCGTCCTGCTGGAGAAGGTGCGGGCCGGGCTGAACGCCGGGGTCCTGGACGTGCTGACGAACGTCGAGAAGATCCTGCGCGCGGCCAACGACGTCGAGACCCGGCTGGCCGACACACGCGGCCCGGCGGACTCGCTCGCGGACATCCGTTCGCAGCTGGACGGCTTGGTGCACAAAGGTTTCGTCACCGAGACCGGTCAGGATCGGCTGAAGCACGTCGTCCGGTACCTGCGCGGGATCGAACGGCGGCTGGAGAAACTCCCGACCGAGCCGACACGCGACATCCAGCGCACCGGCGACGTCGCCTGGCTGCGCAACGAGTACGAGGCGGCGCTGGACGCACTGCCGCCGAGGACCTCGTCGCCCGCGCTGCGGGAGATCCGGTGGATGATCGAGGAACTGCGGGTGAGCTTCTTCGCCCAGACTCTCGGCACCGCCCACCCTGTCTCCCTGAAGCGCGTCATCAAGGCCTTGGACGACGCCGCCGCTGCCCGCGTTTAGTCCTCTACTTGCGGTCGTTCACTTGACGATCAGGGTCATGGTCGCGGCGGACGCGGAGAGCATGGCGGCGAAAGCCGAGAAGGTGGCGGCCTGGCCGCCGACGCTGCCGAACACCCGCTTTGCCAACTTGCTCCAGTACTGCTGCTTGATCGCCATCGTGAGTTTCTGCCATTTGTGTTGTCGAATATGGCAACCGACAAGGATTCCGTAGGCGTTATTGCGGCAGGGCTTGTCCTTTCGTGTTTCGGCGCAGCACCACATCGGCGCTTGGAACAAGCAGTAGAGAACTACGAACCCGGAGAGGATCGCGATCGCGCCAGGGCCGACGGAAGGGATGAACCAGAAGCACGCCACGGCGGTCAGCAGAAGATATCCCCAGAGACTCGCCAGCTTCTTCTTCGTCGTCCGTTTCGCCATTCGTCGGAACTTACCCAGTGAGCGGTGCCGATCGATAGCGCTGGCCGGTCTACTTCGCTCTCCCGATCACCCTGTCGCGGTCTACTCAAAGTGATGATTCTGATAACGATACAGCCGGTTCGTACGCTATGTGGTCAGTGAGCAAGTTGTGGGGTAAGTCAAAGGCGTGCCAGGTGTTGCGAAAGCCACTTTCGGGACATCAGATGTCCCGAAAGTGGCTTTCGCAACACCCGGGACGGCGGCAGCACCCGCGTTTAGTCCTCTAGTTGCGGGTCACTTCGCGTCGGCATAGGTGTCCACGGCGGCGATGTGCAGGGGGAACCGGACCGGGCAGGCGTCGCCGAACAGCATTCGCGCGGCCTCCGTCATGCTGTCCACGATGGACTGCGAGACCTCGTCCGCGAACTCGGCCGGGGTGTGCACCAGGACCTCGTCGTGCTGGAAGAACACCAGATGTGCGGGGGAGGGAAGCCGGCCACGCAGGGTGGCCAGCAGGACCGCGGTCATATCCGCCGCGCTCGCCTGCACGACGAAGTTCCGGGTGAACCGGCCCCAGCCGCGCGACGCCTGACGTGCTTTGGTCTCGGCGGCCTCGTCGTCGGTGAAACCGCCGGTCAGCGCACGCCAGGCCTCGGACGGCGCGGGTGACGTCCGGCCGAGGCGGGAGCGGACGCGCTCACCGCGTTCCCCGGCCTGCGCGGCACGCTCCACATAGGACACGGCGTCCGGGAACCTGTTCCGCAGCAACGCCAGCAGAGGACCCGCCTCGCCGGACGTGCCGCCGTACATCGCCGAAAGCATCGCGATCTTCGCCCGGTCGCGGTCGTCCCTGTCGTCCCACGCGGGCACCGGCACGCGACGCACGCCGGAGAACATCGCCTCCGCCAGGCTCGCGTACAGATCCGTGGCCGCCGCGACCTCGGCGAGTTTGCGGTCGCCGGACAGCGCGGTGAGCACCCGCGGCTCCAGCTGGGCGGCGTCGGCGACCACCAGTTTCCAGCCCGGATCGGCGCGGACGCAGGTCCGCAGCACCTTCGGGATCTGCAGCGCGCCGCCGCCGCGGCTGGCCCAGCGCCCCGACACCACGCCGCCGACGATGTAGTGCGGGCGGAACCGGCCGTCGTGCACCCATTCGTCGAGCCAGGTCCAGCCGTTGGCCGAATGCAGCCGCGCGAGTTCCTTGTACTCCAGCAGTGGTGGGACGGCGGGGTGGTCGATGTCGCGCAGCAGGTACTTCCTGGCCGAGGCGACCTCGATGCCCTCGCGGCCCAGCGCCCGGACGACGCTGGCCGGTGCGTCCGGGTTGACCGGACGGCCGCCGAACGCGGCACTGATCTTCGTCGCGAGTTCGACCAGCCGTTTCGGCCGTTGCCCGGCCGGGACGCGGGGCCCGAGCTGGTCGGCGAGCAAGGCGAGGTGCAGGTCGGCGCGCCAGGGCAACCCGTCGAACGACATCTCCGCGGCCGCCAGCGCGCTCGCCGATTCCGCCGCGAAGAGCAGCCGAAGCCGTTCCGGAAGCGCGGTGAGCGCGACCCGCTTTTCCTGCTCGGCCAGCACCCGGCGAGCGGCCTCGACGACCGTGACGCCGGTGGGCAGCCGCGGGCCGCGTGTCTCGAACAGCGTCGGCTGGTCGTCCTCGGCCCACAGTGGCGCCTCGTCGGCGGGCGCTTCCTGCCCGTTCGCCCTGGCCAGCGCGGCGCGCAGGCTTCGCGACTCCTTCGGCCTGCCTTCGTGCGCCAGCAACAGTCCCTCGGTCAGCGCCAGGTCGTGGCACCGCCGCACCCGGACCCCGGCCTCGATCAACGCCGAATACGTCCCTTCGACCGAAGGGAACACCCAGCGTGGTGAGTGCTCGGCTTCCAGGGCCCGCACCGCGTCGACGAACTCCGCGAGCTTCAAGCCATGCCGCAGCGGCTCCCCGGAAATCGAGATCGCGAAGTCGCCATCCTCCTCTTGACCTGCGAACGCCTGCACGGTGCCATTGTGCTAGTCGCCACCGACATTTCTGTCACCAGCAGGCTAGTGCGCTGCGGCTACCGGTCGGCTACTGTCGAGTAGCAATCCCATACCGCCGGTACGCGAACGTCGGCGACATGGTGTCTCGCCGCAGCAGCAACGGAGGTGCCCGGATGAGAAACCCCACCGGCCTCGCCACCTTGGTGGCGGGCAAGGTGACCGAGACCGTGCGCAGCATCGACGTGATGCGCCAGGCGGGCCTGCTTCCGATCCCGCGGGTCGACGAGGGGCTGCGTTCGCTGGTCATGGTGCGGAAATGGGGTCCGTTCGCCGGGGCGAACATGATCGCCGCCCGCCGGGACCCGACCGCGACCGGCATCATCGACGAACTCGGGCCGCTGACCTTCAAACAGCTCGACACGCAGTCGAACGCGCTGGCCAGGGCCTGGGCGGAACGTGGTCTGGGCCCGGGTTCGGTGATCGCCGCGCTGTGCCGCGACCACCGCGGTCTCGTGCTGACGATGCTCGCCTCCGGCAAACTCGGCGCCAAGCTGCTGCTGATGAACACCGGGTTCGCCAAACCGCAGCTCGCGGACGTCGCGAAACGCGAAGGCGTCACGGCGCTCGTCTACGACCAGGAGTTCACAGACCTGCTGGACGCGATCGAGGGCGACGTCGACCACTACCTGGCCTGGGTCGATCCGGACACCGCGCGGCGGGAAGACCTCCCGGTCGTCACCGAATTGGTGGCCGGCACCGACGACCGCCCGTGGCCCGCGCCCGCGAAACCGGGTGGGTTCATCCTCCTGACCAGCGGCACCACCGGGACGCCGAAGGGGGCGCCGCGGCCGCACACCTCCGCGCTCGCGTCGGCGCAGTTCCTCGACCGCATCCCGCTGCGGACCGGCGAGGCGACCTACATGGGTGCGCCGCTGTTCCACGGCACCGGGCTTTCGCAGTTCATCCTGTCCTTCGCGCTCGGTTCGAAGGTCGTCATGCGGCGCAAGTTCGTGCCGGAGGAGACGCTGCGCGGGGTCGCCGAGAGCCGCTGCACCACACTGGTGCTGGTGCCCACGATGCTGCAGCGGATCGTCGATCTGCCCGAGGAGATCCGCGCCAAGTACGACACGTCGTGCCTGAGGATCATCTTCGTCGCCGGTTCCGCGCTCTCCCCGGACCTCGGGAACCGCGCGACCGCCGCGTTCGGCGACGTCGTGCACAACCTCTACGGCTCCACCGAGGTCGCGGTCGCGACGGTCGCCACGCCGGAGGACTGGCGGAGGGCGCCGGGCACCGTCGGTCGTGCGCCGGTCGGCTGCAAGGTCGCGTTGTACGACGAAAAAGGCGGCAGGATCACCCGGCCGCATGTCACCGGGCGGGTGTTCGTCGGCAGCGGGCTGAGCTTCCAGGGCTACACCGACGGGCGCAATAAGGAGATCATCGACGGCCTCCTCTCCAGCGGTGACGTCGGGCATTTCGACGAGGACGGCCTGCTGTTCATCGACGGCCGCGACGACGAGATGATCGTCTCCGGCGGCGAGAACGTCTTCCCGATCGAGGTGGAGAACCTCCTGGTCGAACGCGAGGACGTGCTCGAGGCGGCCGTCGTCGGCGTGGCGGATCCCGAGTTCGGTCAGCGGCTGAAGGCGTTCGTCGTGCGGGCCGGGAAGTCGGAGCTGGACGTCGAGGGGGTGCGTGAGTACGTCAAGGCGAACCTCGCCCGGTACAAGGTGCCGCGCGACGTCGAATTCCTCGACGAGCTACCGCGCAACGCGACCGGGAAGGTCCTGCGGAACAAGCTGCACTAGTACTCCCAGTCGATGCCGAAGACCCCGGGACCGAAGTCGAGCGCGACGGCGTGGACGCCGTTGTTCCGATCCAGCTTCAGCTCCCGGCGGTCCCAGGGTGCCGTGCCTTGCCTCGCATAGTGCCGGCACTCCGCCGGGATGGTGTCCGGGTCGAACCGGATCTCCAGCAGGTACTCCCGCACCGGGCGCCGGAACTCGCGATAGTGCGTGTTCCGGCACTCCGGGTACGGCGGTCCGGGGTTCGTCAGGGAGTACTCGATCAGATGGGTCTCACCGCGGTCGATGGGCCGGTCGAAGAGCAGTTCGGCCACCGTGAGCCCGTGCTCGTCGTCGACCTCGGCGCGGCCGACGTGGCAGTTCCGGAGGGTGTTCAGCACGGGCGGGCCCGCCTCGGGATCGCCCTGTGCGTAGACCAGGAGCCAGCGGTCCTGCCCGTCGGCGCCCGCCTGGAACACCGCCCGCGCGGTCACCGCGCGCTGTCCGCCGTCCGCGGCGATTTCGCACAGGTCGTGCAGGCCGACCAGTTTCAGCTGATGGTGTTGTTCGAGCGCGTTCGGTGCGCCGACCTTCCCCAGCAACGCCTGGAGTGCTTCGAGCGGGAAGGTCAGCGGCTGTTCGGTGGTGGCGCGGCTGCGGCGTGACGACGCCCCGCGCGGCCGCGGTGGCGGCAACAGGCCGAGCAGTGACCCGGCGGGAATCGCCAGCACCTCTTCGAGCACCCGGACCGCGGACAGCGAACTCTGCCGTTCCGGCTGACGTTTACCCGATTGCCAGTAACTCAGCGCGGTCACGCTGACCGACGCGCCCCGGGCGAGCAGCCGGGCCTGGATCCGGTCGAGGCTGAGGCCGCTGGTCGCGATCGCCGACCGTAGTGCCGTGGCGAAGGCCGTACGCGGCTGCTCGTCCTCGCCCGTGATAGCCCGGTCCGCCGCGCTCCCCGCCGCCATCTGCCGCCCGACCGCCCCGTCTGCCATTTCTTGACATCGCCCGGTTGATAACAACACGAACAACTTTATCAGTCAGAGGTAACGCGCCAGGGGTGCCTTCTGCCCGGTGAAAACGACTCTCCGGACGAGCAGGATTAGTCCGTTCGGCCTAGTACTGGTAACTGTGAATCCTTGCCCGCGCCCCTGTGCGGCAGTTTGCATGGCTCCAGCAACGATCATCCTCCCGGGTGATCCGCACGGCGCGGCAGGAAAGGGAACCAGTGAGCAAGTCCCGGAAAAACCTGAAGTCCCGCAAGACCCGGCACGGTTTGATGGCGGGGGTCGCCATCGCGGGTGTCACCGCGGCGGTCGCCACTTTCGGCGCTGGAGCGGCGCAGGCAGGCCAGCAGGGACAGATCCGCGGTGCGGGTGAGGCCGACACGGTCGCCGGCAGCTACATCGTCGTCCTCAAGCCTGCCGCCGTCGGCCAGGGTGTCGCCGCGGCGGGCGAGGTCACCGCGAACGTCGCCGCCAAGGCGCAGGGCCTCGCCGGCCAGTACGGCACCAGGCTTGCCCGCACGTTCGGCTCCGCGCTGAACGGCTTCTCGATCAAGGCCGACGAGGCCGCGGCGAAGCGGCTCGCCGCCGACCCGCAGGTCGCGTACGTCGTGCAGAACAAGACCTTCAAGATCAGCGAGACCCAGGACGACCCGCCGTCGTGGGGCCTCGACCGCGTCGACCAGGCAGACCTGCCGCTGGACGACAAGTACACGTACCCGACGAAGGCCGACAACGTCACCGCGTACGTCATCGACACCGGTGTCCGCGGCACGCACGCCACCTTCGGTGACCGCGCCACCGGCGGCAAGGACTTCATCGACAACGACGACACCCCCGACGACGAGCACGGCCACGGCACGCACGTCGCCGGCACCATCGGCGGCACCGAGTACGGCCTGGCCAAGGGGGTCAAGATCGTCGGTGTCCGCGTGCTGGACGCCAACGGCAGCGGCACCACCGAAGGCGTCGTCGCCGGTGTCGACTGGGTCGCGGCCAACGCCGAGGGCCCGTCGGTCGCCAACATGAGCCTCGGGGGCGGCGCGGACGACGCCCTCGACGAGTCGGTCCGCGGTGCCATCGCCAAGGGCGTGACCTTCGCGCTCGCGGCGGGCAACGAGTCCTCCGACGCGGGCACCACCTCGCCTGCCCGCGTCAAGGAGGCCATCACGGTGGCCGCCAGCGACAAGACCGACAAGCAGGCCGGCTTCTCGAACTACGGTTCGGTCGTGGACCTGTACGCCCCGGGTGTCGACATCACGTCGTCGTGGGGCACCGGTGACGACGCCACGAACACCATCAGCGGTACGTCGATGGCGTCGCCGCACGTCGCGGGCGCTGCCGCGCTCTACCTGTCGGCCCACCCCGACGCCACCCCGGCCCAGGTCGCCGAAGGCCTGGTCGCCGCGGCCGCCGACGACAAGATCGGAAACCCGAGCCCGGGCACCGCGAACAAGCTCCTCCAGGTGAAGTGACGAGCTCTGTCAGACAGGCTGCCCCCGGCGTACCCCAGGCGTCGGGGGCAGCCACCTGTCTGCGGGGCGCCGGTCTTGTTACCAACGGGTACGCTCCAGCCATGGTCCTGCGGAAGAACATCCTGATCACCGGTGCGAGCTCCGGTCTCGGCGAAGGAATGGCCCGGCAGTACGCCGCGAGGGGTCGCAATCTGGCGCTGGCCGCCCGCCGTGCCGACCGCCTCGACGCCCTCGCCGCCGAGCTCAAGAAGTCGTATCCCGGGATCACCGTCGTCACCCGCAAGTTGGATGTGAACGACCACGACCAGGTCTTCACCGTCTTCGAAGAGTTCCGCGCGGAACTCGGCTCCCTCGATCGCGTGATCGTGAACGCGGGCCTGGCCAAGGGGCAGCCGATGGGCTCCGGACGGTTCGACGCCAACCGCCAGACCCTGCAGACGAACTTCCTCGCCGCGGCCGCCCAGATCGAGGCCGCCGTCGGCATCTTCCGGAAGCAGAAGGCGGGCCACCTCGTGGTCGTCTCCTCCTTCTCCGCGCTCCGCGCCTTCCCCGGCAACATGACCGCGTACGCCGCTTCGAAGGCAGGCGTTTCGGCGCTGGCCGAGGGCACCCGCATCGAGCTGATGAAGACGCCGATCAAGGTCACCCAGCTGCTGCCGGGGTTCATCGAGTCGGGCATGAACGAGGACATCTCGAAGATCCCGCTCGCCACCAAGGCGGAGCCGGGTGCGCAGGCGATGGTCAAGGCGATCGAAGCCGAGGGCGCCAAGGCGTTCGTGCCGTCGTGGCCGTGGACCGTGCTTGCGAAGGTGTTCCCGTTGCTCCCGGTGTCGGTGCTGAAGAAGTTCTCGTGACCCGTGCCGCGGACAAGACCGTCGAGGTGCGCGGCGAGGACTCGTTCGATCCCGCCGCGGTGCATTCCTGGCTCGCCGAACGGGTTCCCGGGCTCGGCGACGTCCCGCCCGGGGTCCGTCAATTCCCCGGCGGCGCCTCGAATCTCACGTATCTGCTGAGCTATCCGGACCGGGAGCTGATCCTGCGGCGGCCGCCCGCCGGGCACAAGGCGGCGTCCGCGCACGACATGCGGCGCGAGTTCCGGGTGCAAGAGGCGGTGCGGCCGGTCTTCCCCCACGTGCCGGAAATGCTCGCCTTCTGCGACGACGAAACCGTGCTGGGCGGCGACTTCTACGTGATGGAACGGCTCACCGGCCTGATCCTGCGCGGAGACCTGCCGTCAGGACTCGACCTGCCCGCCGAGAGCGCGCGTGAGCTGTGCGGCAAGGTCGTCGACCGGCTGGTGGAGCTGCACGCCGTCGACGTCGCCGCCGCCGGGCTGGCCGACCTCGGCAAGGGTGCCGGGTACGTCGAGCGTCAGGTGCGTGGCTGGTCGGAGCGGTTCCTGAAGGCACGCACGGAGAACGTCCCGGATTGCGCCGAGGTGAGGGCGTGGTTGGCGGAGAATCAGCCCTCCGAAGTGAAGATCTGCTTGATCCACAACGACTACCGCCTCGACAACCTGGTACTCGACGACGATCTCGAAATCGTCGGCGTACTCGACTGGGAGATGGCCACCCTCGGCGATCCGCTGATGGAACTGGGCAGCACGCTGGCGTACTGGGTGCAGGACGACGATGACGACGTCATGAAGCTCAGCCGTCGTCAGCCGACGCACGTGCCCGGGATGTACACGCGCGAGGAGTTCGTGCGGCGGTACGCGGAGCGGTCGGGGCTGGAGGTAGGCGACTGGACGTTCTACGAGGTGTACGGCCTTTTCCGGCTCGCGGCGGTGATCCAGCAGATCTACTTCCGGTTCCACCACGGGCAGACGCACAACCCCGCCTTCAAGGATCTGTGGCAGTTCGTCGGCTATCTCGACGGGCGCTGCCGCCGGATCATCGCGAAGGGACACGTGTAGTGGGTGCGATCTATCTGGTCCGGCACGGGCAGGCGTCGTTCGGCGCGGAGAACTACGACCAGCTCTCGCCGCGCGGGTTCGAACAGTCCACTGTGGTCGGTGAAGAACTGCTGCGCCGCGGCGTCGAGTTCAGCCTGGCGCGCTCCGGTTCCCTTGCCCGGCAACGGGACACGGCCGCGACGGTGTTGAAGGCACTCGGCTCCGGGACCGCCGTCGTCGAGGACGGGCGCTGGAACGAATACGACCACGTCGACATCGCGAAGTACCACGCCGCCGGGGTTCAGCAGACCGATTCGCGGGCGTATCAGGCCGCGTTGGACGGTGCGCTGAGCGCTTGGGTCTCGGCGGGGGCGTCCGGTCCGTGCGCCGAGACCTGGCCTCAGTTCTTGGAGCGGGTGCAGGGCGCGCTGACGGATGTCGTGGCGTCACTGAGTAAGGGCGAGCATGCCGTCGTCTTCAGCTCCGGCGGCGTGATCGCGACCGTCTGCGGCGCGCTGATGGGCACTCCGGAGGCCGGGCTGCTGAAACTGAACCGGGTCACCGTGAACGCGGGCATCACCAAACTGGTGTCCGGCCGCGGCGGGGTGACCCTGTTGTCGTTCAACGAACATCCGCATTTCGAGGCGGAAGCCGCGGAACTGCTCACCTACCGCTAGGAGATACGCGATGGCGTTCGGCGAGGTCACGGTCATCCCGGTCAACGGGCACGGTCCCGAGGACGTCGTGGTCGACGACCAGGGCCGGATCTACACCGGTGTCGACGACGGACGCATCCTGCGCCTCTCGCCGGACGGCAAGCGGATCGACGTCCTCGGCGACACCGGCGGGCGGCCGCTGGGCCTGGAGTTCTTCGGCGACGACCTCCTGATCTGCGACGCGAAAGCGGGTCTGCTCACCATGCCGCTCGCGGGCGGCGACACGACCACGCTGGCGACGTCCGCCGTCGGGCTCGATTTCGTGTTCTGCAACAACGCCGCCGTGGCGTCCGACGGGTCGGTGTACTTCACGGACTCGTCGCGGCGCTTCGGCATCGAGAAGTGGCGTGACGACCTGATCGAGCAGACCGGCGGCGGACGGCTGCTGCGGCGGACCCCGGACGGGAAGATCGAACAGCTGGCGGACGGTTTCCAGTTCGCCAACGGTGTCGCGCTGCCACCGGACGAGTCCTATGTGGCCGTCGCCGAGACCGGCGCCTACCGGGTCGCTCGCGTATGGCTCACCGGTGAGCGAGCCGGTGAGCGCGATATCCTCGTCGACGACCTGTGGGGCTATCCCGACAACATCTCCACCGGCAGCGACGGGCTGATCTGGATCACCGTGGCCAGCCCGAAGGTGCCCGTGCTCTCGGTGATCCGGAAGCTTCCCGCGCCGCTGCGCGCCGCTGTCCGCGCGCTGCCGACGTCCCTGCAACCCGCGCCGTTGCGCGAATGCGGGGTGCGGGGCGTGACGCCGGACGGAAAGCCGGTGCACGAACTGCGCGGCGAGATCGACGGGTTCCACGTACTCGTCGGAGTCCGGGAACGCGCCGGGACGCTCTACTTCGGTTCGCTGGAGGACAACGCGATCGCCGTCACGACGGTGTGAGTCAATCCAGGCAGAACTCGTTGCCCTCCGGGTCGTTCATCACGATGAAACCGAGGCTCAGCGGCTGCTCGGGCTCGAAGCGTTCCACCCGTTTCGCGCCCAGGGCGACAAGCCTGTCGCACTCGGCTTCGAGGGCCGCCATGCGCTCGTCGCCCTGGAGCCCGGGAGCGGCGCGGATGTCGAGGTGGAGGCGGTTCTTGGCCACCTTGTCCTCCGGGACCTGCTGGAAGAAGATCCGCGGCCCCTCACCGTCCGGGTCTTCGAGGGCCGACCGGGTGTTGCGCTGGTCCTCGGGCACGCCGACCTTGGCGAGGAAGCCGTCCCAGGCGTCGAGCGGGTCGGTACCTTCGGGCACCTCGACCCCCGGCGGACCCGGGTGGACGTAACGCAGGGCGTCACGCCAGAAGATGGATAGGGCCTTCGGGTCGAGGGCGTCGAAGGTGACCTGGAATTCGCGGCTCTTGCGGTTCATGGCGTCATCCTGGCACGGCTAGCGGACAGGATCGGTCCGCTGGCTCTGGGAGACTGGTGACATGGAGGACGAGCGGAGCACGACGGAGCGGGTGCTCACCCTGCTCGGACTGCTGCAGCAGCGTGCCGTGTGGACCGGTCCGGAACTGGGGGAGCGGCTCGGCGTCACCCCGCGCACGATCAGGCGGGACATCGGGCGGCTGCGCGCGCTCGGCTATCCGGTGCAGGCAGGCAACGGCGTCGGCGGTGGTTATCGGCTCGGTCCCGGGCAGGACATGCCACCGTTGTTGTTCGACGACGAGGAGGCGATCGCCACCGCCGTCTCCCTGCTCGCCGGCGCGGGCGAAGGCGACGCCGCGCTCCGGGCGCTGACGAAACTCGACCGGGTCCTGCCGATCCGGCTGCGGCACGAGGTGCGCGCACTCTCCGGTTCGGTGGTCTCCTTCGACGACGGTCGCACGCCCCTCGACCCCGAGGTCCTCATGACCCTGGCGCGAGCCTGCCGGGACGAGGTCGAAGCGGGCTTCGACTACCCGACCTCCTCGGGTCCGATGCGGCGCCGGGTCGAGCCGTACCGCCTGGTCGCCTCCGCCCGGCGTTGGTACCTGCTGGCCTACGACCTCGATCGCGACGACTGGCGCAACTTCCGCGTCGATCGTATGACGGAGGTGTCCGCCCGCTCCTGGACCTTCCGCCCGCGCCCCGCCCCCGACGCGGCGGCGTACGTGCAGGAGAGCGTGACGACCCGGGTTTACGCGCACCAGGCACGGTTTCTCGTCCAGGCACCCGCCGCGGTCGTGCGCGCGCAGATCTCGGCGTCGGCCGCCGTGGTGCGGCCTCGGGGAGATGCGCAGTGCGAACTGGTGAGCGGGGCGGCGAATCTCGACGTGGTGCTCATGCATGTGGTGTTGCTGGGGCACGCTTTCGAGGTGATCGAGCCGGTGGAACTGGGGGAGCGGTGCCGGGTCCTGGCCGAACGGTTGTTCGCGGCTGGGACCCGGTGTTGCGAAAGCCACTTTCGCAACGTTCAAGGTTGCGAAAGTAGCTTTCGCAACGTCTGATCCGGCGAGCCCGGCGCCACCGGGTCTTGTTCGAGGCCCGACAAAGGGTGACGAAGTGCGAAAGGTGTCAACGGCCCGTCCACTGGGGCGAGCGACCGGCCGCCCAAGCCGCATAGAACTCACCGTGGTCCTTGCCGGTCATCAGCAGAGCCTGCGTGATCGCCTCGAGCTCGATGGAACTGCCCAGGTCCATGTCCAGTTCCCGCGTCAGCAGCACCTTCGTCGTGCTGTACGCCAAAGCCGGGCCATCCGCGAGACGACGTGCCAACGCGGCGGCCGTGGAAGCCAGGTCGGAATCGGGGACGACCTGCGAAGCCAGCCCGATGGCCTCGGCCCGTACGGCGTCGATCTTGTCGCCCAGCATCAGCAGTTCGGTCGCCCGGCCGAGGCCGATCAGCCGCGGCAGCAGGTACGCCGAACCCATGTCGGCGCCCGCGAGGCCGACCTTCGTGAACAGGAAGGCGAACTTCGCCGACGAAGCCAGCAGCCGGAAGTCGCTGGCCAGCGCGATCACCGACCCCGCACCCGCCGCGACGCCGTTCACCGCCGCGATCACCGGGATGGGGCATTCACGCAGGGCCTTCACCACGGCCCCGGTCATGCGGGTGAACTCCAGGAGTTCGGCGGACGCCATTTTCTGCAGTTCGCCGATGATCTCCTCGACGTCGCCGCCGGAGCAGAACCCGCGGCCTCGTCCGGTGACGACCAGTACCCGGACGTCACCGCGGTGCGGCAGCTCGGCCAGGAGGTCGCGGAGATCCGCGTAGATGTCGAAGGTGAGCGCGTTCAGTTTTTCGGGTCGGTCCAAGGTGACCGTGGCGACGCCATCGTCCACGGTGAACTCGAAATGCTCCCAGTCCGCCGTGATCGGCGGTGTGGCGCGGAACGGGCTCATGATTGGATCCCACCTCCATCGAGGACGAGTGTCTGTCCGTTGATCGCGGCGGCTTCGGCCGCGGCGAAGAAGGCCACCGCGTGGGCGACCTCGTCGGGTTCGAGCAGTCTGCCGAGCGGGGACGCGGCGGCGAGGGCGGCTTCCGCGCCGGCTTCGTCGCGGCCGGTCCGTTCCTGGATCCGGGCCACCGACGCGGCCGTCATGTCGGTGCGGACGAAGGCCGGGCAGACGGCGTTCGCGGTGACGCCGGTGCCGGCGACCTCGGCGGCGGTGGCCCGCATCAGGCCGACGGCGGCGTGTTTCGACGCCGTATAGCCTGCCGTGTAGCGGTAGCCGATATGCGACGCGGTCGAGGCGACGGTGACGAGCCTGCCGGTGTCGCGGGACCGCATGCCGGGCAGAACCGCCCGCGTGCACAGGAAAGCGCCGGTCGCGTTGACCTCGAACTGCGTCCGCCAGTGGTCCAGTGACGTCTTCGCCAGCGGCGCGCTCACCGAGATCCCGGCGTTGTTGACCAGTACGTCCACCGGGCCCAAGCCGTCGAAGTACCGGGTGACGGCGTCTTCGTCGGTGACGTCGCAGTCGGCCCGGCCGGGAGCGTGCACCTGGTCACCCGCGGCCCGGAACCGCGCGGCGATGGCCGCGCCGATCCCGCGTGTCCCGCCGGTGACGACGACGATCCTGCTCACTCTGCCTCCACCCGGCGCAGCGCGCGCCGATCGAGTTTTCCGTTGGCGGTGCGGGGAAGTCGGGTCACGAACACCACTTCGCGCGGATATTTGTGCTTCGCCAGCTGCGCTCGCGCGTACTCCTTCAGTTCCTCGGGAGTGACGGAAGCGCCCTCGCTGAGGACGACGCACGCCCGCGGGATCACCAGGCCGTCGACGGTCACACCCAGCACAGCGCAGTCGACGACGGCGGGATGCCCGATGAGACAGTCCTCGATCTCGCTCGGCGCGACGAACACACCGGACACCTTCAGCAGGTCGTCTGCACGGCCGTGGTGGTGGAAGTAGCCGTCGGCGTCGCGGCTGAACAGATCGCCGGTGCGCAGTGTGTCGCCGTGGAACGTCTTCGCGGTCTTCTCGGCGTCCCCGTGGTACTCGCGGGCGATGGTCGGCCCGGTGACCTCCAAGGTGCCGATCTCGCCGTCCGGCAAGGCGTCCCCGCTCTCGTCCAGGATTCTCGCGCGGTAGCCGGGGACCTCACGGCCGAGGCTGCCGACCCGCTGCGCGCCGGGGACGTTGGAAAGGTAGATGTGGTACGCCTCCGAGGAGCCGATACCGTCGATGACCGGGACGCCGAACAGGTTGTCCCATTTGCGATGCAGCTCAGACGGCAGCGCTTCTCCCGCGGACGTCGCGAGCCGCAGCGAGCTCATGTCCACGGCAGCCGCCGCCGGGGAGGCGATCATCGCGCTCATCATGGTCGGCACGTTCACCAGGATCGTCGGGCGATACCGCTCGATCAGCGAGAACAGCAGATCCGCGGTGCTGCGCTGCGGGAACACGATCCCGGACGCGCCGACGCCGAACGGGAACAACGCGGTCAGGTCGCGGGCGTAGCCGAAGAACAGCTTCGGCACGGCCAGCACGCGGTCGTCCTCGCGAAGTTCGAGTACGCCGAGTGCGTAGCGCTCGAAACTCTCCAGCGCGCTCCGCGCCGGGTGCACGCACGCCTTGGGCGAACCCGTGCTCCCGGTGGTGAACTTCCAGATCGCGACGTCGTCCGGCGTGGTCGGCGCGGCCTCCAGTGCAGCGGAAGCCGAAGCGGCCAACGCGGCGAACGAGTGCTCGCCCGGCGACAACGCGGCATCGCCGATCACCAGCAGGTTCCGCGCACCGGCCTCGCGTAGCGCAGGCAACGTGGACGCGTCGGCGATGACGACCACGGCCTCGGTGTACTTCAGGTAGTACGCGTAATCCTTGGGCTGCAGAAAGGAGTAGACCTCGGCGGTGACCGCGCCGATCTTCTGTGCCGCGTACCAGATCGCGACGAACTCGACGCTGTCGTTCAGCGCGAGCAGCACTCGCTGTCCACTTCGGACACCCAGGTCGCGCAGCACGTTCCCGGCCCGGTTCACCAGCGTGGACAGCTCCGAGTAGGTGACTTCCCCGTCGCCGCACACCAGCGCCGTCCGGGAACCGGGGAGCCGGTCGACGAAATGGGTCGCCAGGTTGAAGGTCATACCAGCTCCCGGATCGCTTCGACCAGGATGTCGGTGAGCACCGAGAAGGTCTGCTCGCCTTCCTCGGCGGTCGCCTGGGCGGGGGTGCCGCAGTAGGCCTCGGTCATCCCGGCCGACTGGAAATCCGTGACGCCGCCGCGCGCGAGGTCGACGTGGACGGCGGGCAGGCCGCGCTGGATGGTGGCATCGACCAGATCCGGCCGGTCGGCGAGCACCAGCGACGTCTCGTACTGCCCGGCGTGGCACTCCCCGGAGCGGAATTCGTCGGTGAGCCGGGCCGCGTACCGGCGCCGGACCAGATCGACGAGACCGACCTGAGCGGTCTCCGCCACCCGTCGCAGCACCGCCAGGTGAGCGGGCTCGAAGTGGTTGTTGACCAGCAGGATCCGGGAGAGCCCTTGGTGGACGAGCGCGCCGCAGATCTCGGTCAGCAGCGTGTGCAGGGTCTCCTCGCCGATCGAGATGCCGCCCGCGAACCCGGCCGCGAACCGCGTCACGCCGTAGGGCACCTCCGGCAGGATCAGCACCCGCACGCCGGGATCGCCCGCCAGCCTGGCCGCCGCGCGTTCGCACATCCCGCGCGAGATCAGGGGATCGGTGCCCAGCGGCGCGTGCGGCCCGTGCGGTTCGACGGCACCCACCGGCAGCAACAGCACCGGGACCCGCTCAGGGGACGCGAGCGCCGCGACCTGGCGCGAGCTCAAATCCGCGAAGTACGTCACTCGAATCAAACTACACCGCAGCGGCCTGAGGTGTATAGAGTTGTGCCCATGCCCGAATCGCCCCCGCTCCACGGCGACCCAGGTCCCCAGGAACTGGTGATGACGCTGCTCGGCACCTACGTGTCGCCGCGCGAGAGCCGCCGTGTCTGGTCCGGCGGCCTGGTCGGCGTGCTGGCCGGGCTGGGCTTCTCCGACGGCGCCGCGCGGATCGCGCTGGCCAGGCTCGCCCGCCGCGACCTGCTCGCGAGACACAAGGCCGGCAGGCTCGTCCACTACTCGCTGACCCGCCGCACGATCGCCTTGCTGGACGACGGCGACCGCCGGATCTTCTCCCTCGGCCGCCGCGACCGTGCGGTCGGCGAGTGGACCGTGCTGTGGCAGAGCATCCCGGAAAGCCGCCGCCAGGCGAGGGAACGGCTGGTGCGACGGCTGCGCTTCCTCGGCTTCGGCCCGGTGCAGGACGGCACCTGGATCGCCCCGCACGACCGCGAGGCCGAAGTGCTCGCGCTGCTGGCCGAACTCGACGTCTCCGAACACGCCGGGCTGATGCTCGGCAAACCGTCGGCCGGGCTCGACGTCCGGCGGTTCGCCGGCCGTGCCTGGAACCTCGACGGCCTCGCCGCGCGTTACGACGCGTTCGTCCGAGATTTCGGCGGATATTCAGGCGACCTGCCTGACGCCGAGGCGTTCCAGGTCCGAACCTGGCTGACGCACACCTTCCGCGCCTTCCCGTCACTCGACCCGGAACTCCCGGTCGGGCTGGTGCCCGCTCCGCCGAGCCGGGCAGCCGCGGTCGAGCTGTTCCATGATCTCTACCAGGCACTGGCGCCGTCGGCCCAGCGCCACTTCGACGAGGTGACCGAACCATGAACGACACCCAGGCCGCATTGAGTTACACGTCCTACCTTTCGCTGGACGAAGTGCTCGACGCGCAGCACCCGCGATCCGACGAGCACGACGAACTGCTCTTCATCGTGATCCACCAAGTGTATGAACTTTGGTTCAAACAAGTTCTCCACGAGGCGCTTTACCTGCAGGAGCAACTCGAGGCGGGTAACACCGCTCACGCGATCCGCACGCTGAGGCGGATTCTGACTATCTTCAAGGTGGTGGTCGCGCAGATCGATGTGCTCGAGACGATGACTCCGAGCCAGTTCACCAGTTTCCGTGCGCGACTCGACGCTTCGAGCGGGTTCCAGTCGGCTCAGTTCCGCGAACTCGAGGCCGTGCTCGGCCGCCGGGACGAGCGGGTGTTCGCGCATTACCCCGAAGGCGGTGAGCAGCGTGCCCGGATCTCCGGCGCGATGTCCAAGCCGTCGCTCTTCGACTCCTTCGTCACGTATCTCGCGGTCAAGGAGTACGCCGTCCCGACCGGGCGCGACGTCACCAAGCCACTCGAACCCTCTCCGGCGCTCCAAGAGGTTCTGCTGCAGGTTTATCGCGATGACACAGGGCCGTCAGTGGTGGCGGAGCACCTGGTCGACCTGGACGAAGGGATGCAGGAGTGGCGGTATCGGCACGTGAAGATGGTCGAGCGCACCATCGGAGACAAGACCGGGACGGGGGGTTCGTCGGGCGCTTCCTACCTGCGTACGACCCTTTTCCGGCCGATGTTCCCGGACCTCTGGGCGGTGCGGAGCAGGCTTTGACGAACCTGGACGAGTTGCGCCGCGACCCCAACGCGCTCGCGGCGCACTACACGAAATTCGGTGTGGCGGAACGGATCCTGCTCACCGGGCACTCCCACCAGGCCTGGCCGGACGTGGCGGAGGAGGGCGTTCTCGAAGCCTTCGCCGACGCCGCCGAAGAGGTCGACACGAAGTGGGACAGGGCTTTCGCGAAGGCCGACGAGATGCGGGCCGGGTTCCGCGGGCTGCTCGGTGACCCGCACGGTGCCATCGCGCTCGGCGCCAGCACCCACGATCTGGTGATCCGCTTCCTGTCGGCGATGGACCTGCGCGGGCGCCCTCGGATCGTCACCACCGACGGCGAGTTCCACACGGCGCGGCGGCAGCTCGGACGGCTGGCCGAAGAGGGCGTCGAGGTGGTCCGCGTCCCCGCGACGCCGGTCACCACGCTGGCCGAACGCGTCGCGGCCGAAGTCACCGACGACACCGCGGCCGTCCTCGTCTCGGCCGTGCTGTTCGAGACCTCCCGGCTGGTGCCGGGCCTCGCGCATCTCGCCGACGTCTGCCTCAAGCAGTCGGTGAACCTCGTCGTCGACGCCTACCACGCGCTCGGCGTCGTCCCGTTCTCGCTGCACGACCTCGGGCTCACCAACGCCTGGGTGCTCGGCGGCGGCTACAAGTACCTCCAGCTGGGCGAGGGCAACTGCTTCCTGCGAATGCCCGCGCACGCGCAGGAACTACGGCCGGTCGTCACCGGCTGGTACGCCGAATTCGGCGCGCTCGCGGACGAGCGCCGACCCGGCGAAGTCGCCTACGCCTCCGGATCGGACCGGTTCGCCGGGGCGACCTACGACCCGACGAGCCACTACCGGGGCGCGCGCGTGTTCCGGTTCTTCGCCGAACAGGGGCTCACCCCCGAGTTCCTGCGGGAGGTCTCGCGGCATCAGGTCGGTTTCCTCGCCGAGGGTTTCGACAAGCTCGGCCTGCCCGAAGCCGTCATCACCCGTGACCGGGAGACACCGCTGGACCGCTTCGGCGGCTTCCTGTCGCTGAAGTGCGCGAACGCCGGCGCGCTGCAGGCCGCCCTCGCCGAACGCGGGGTCCGGACCGACAGTCGCGGCGCGTTCCTGCGGTTCGGCCCGGCCCCTTATCTGTCCGACGGTCAGCTCGATTCCGCACTCCGCACCTTGGACGAGATCGTCCGCTAGATTGCGGGTGTGGCACCGTCGCCGCCGGATGACCTTCGCGCGGGGGCCGTGCCTTGATCCAGGAACTTCGCACGTCCGCCACAAGCGACGTGCACTCCAGTGACAAGGAGTCACCACAGTGACCGAAGTGTTCGGCCAAGGTACCGGCCATGAACAGGTCGTCTTCTGCCAAGACCAGGCCACCGGACTGAAGGCCATCATCGGGATCTACTCGACGGCGCTGGGGCCGTCGCTCGGCGGGACCCGGTTCTACCCCTATGCGACCGAGGACGAGGCGCTGGCCGACGTCCTCGCGCTGTCGAAGGGGATGGCCTACAAGAACGCGCTCGCCGGGCTCGACCTCGGCGGCGGTAAGGCCGTCATCATCGGCGATCCCCACAAGCACAAGACCGAAGCGCTGCTTCGCGCCTTCGGCCGGTTCGTCCAGTCGCTGGGCGGCCGCTACATCACCGCCTGCGACGTCGGAACCTACGTGCAGGACATGGACATCGTCGCCCGCGAGTCGGAGTTCGTCACCGGCCGCTCGCCGGAGAACGGCGGTGCCGGTGACTCCTCGGTGCTCACCGCTTTCGGCACCTACCAAGGCATGCGTGCTTCGGCCGACGCCGTGTGGGGTGTCCCGGACCTCGCGGGTCGCAAGGTCGGAGTCGCCGGTGTCGGCAAGGTCGGGCACATCCTCGTGGGGCATCTGATCGAAGCGGGCGCGCAGGTGGTCATCACCGACGTCTCACCCGCCGCCATCGAGCGCACCCGCGCGGCGTACCCCGGTGTGGAGGTCGTCGACGACCTCGGCACGCTGATGCGCACCGAACTCGACGTCTTCGCACCGTGCGCGCTGGGTGGCGTGCTCACCGACGAGACGGTCGCCGAGCTCCGCACCAAGATCGTGTGCGGCGCGGCCAACAACCAGCTCGCGCACTCCGGCGTCGGCAAGCAGCTCGACGACCGCGGCATCCTGTTCGCGCCGGACTACCTGGTCAACGCCGGTGGCGTGATCCAGGTCGACGACGAGCGCCACGGCTTCGACTTCGCGCGGGCCAAGCGCAAGACGACGGCGATCTTCGACACCACGAAGGCGGTCTTCGCGCTGGCCAAGGCCGACGGCGTGCCTCCGGCGACGGCGGCCGACCGGCTGGCCGAGCGCCGGATGACCGAGGTCGGCGGCCTGCGGTCGATCTTGACGGTGTAACTCCCCTGAACGCCGCGAACGGCCCGTTACTCGCGCATTCCGCGAGTAACGGGCCGTTCGTGCAGCTACGGGCAGTGCCGCGCGGACCCACCCCGACCGGCGTTGCGAAAGCCACTTTCGCCACGTTCAACGTTGCGAAAGTGGCTTTCGCGCCATGCCTGTCCGGGCGGGCCGGAGCCGCGGCCGGGACTCAGCCGCTCTTGCGACGGAAGGTGCGCTTGTTCGCGGCGGGGCCGTGCGCGTGCAGGTTCTTGCCGCCCGCGTTCTCGTGGGCCGAGCCGGATCGGGACTGCGCCTGCTTGCGCTCCAGCGCCTCGCGGAACTTGCGCTTGGTGTCGTCCTCTTCGCCATCCGCAGGGGACGGTGCCGGTTCAGTCATTGCTACCTCCGAGGTGACGACATGTGACGTTCCCAGCCTGTCAGGAACCACCCGGAATGGCGAGTCGATTTACGTCACCTGGACGGTTCGGGCAGCTGGACCGGGCCGCCGAAGCGCACCCGGTCCCGCAGCAGGGGCCGCCAGCAGTGGTCGCACAGCAGGGTCGGCTTCAACCGGTTGCCGCAGTCCACGTGCTCCAGCGCGATGTCCGGCGCCTGCCCAGGGGTCTCGAAGCCGCGCGACCACTCTGCGATGAAGGCCAGCGCGGGGAAGAACGCGAGTCCCTTCGCCGTCAGCCGGTAGTCGTGCGCGTCGGTGCGGGTCTTCGCGGCTCCCGTTCGCAGCACGCCGACGTCCACGAGTTTCGCGAGCCTGCCCGAGAGCACGCTCGGGCCGATCCCGAGTTCCCGTTCGAACTCCGAGAAATGCCGCGCCCCGAGCAGCGCGCTCACCACGAGCCCGGTCGACCAGCGGTCGCCGAGGAGTTCCATGGTGTCCGGGAAAAACAGCAGCGGATCGCCCGCGAGCGACTCGGCGTCCTTGCGACGGAAGCGTTTCGCCGCGGTCGCCTCGACGACGCCGGTGTCGTCGAGCCGTCGCGCGCGGATGTCGCGGGCGTCGACCCGGCGCTCGCAGGAGGCGCAGCCCAGCGGTGCCGACGTCGCCAGTTCGCAGTCCAGGTGGACCAGCGTCGGCAGGACCGCTCGCCGCCCCTCGACCCATTCCCGTTCCCACACCCAGATCGAGATCAGCAGCGGCCACAGCTCCAGGCCGCGCTCGGTGAGCCGGTACTCGTGCCGGGTGCGGCGCGCGTCGCGGTACGGCGTGCGGAAGAGCATGCCCGCGTCGACCATCTCGCGCAGCCGCCCGGACAACGCGGTGGGGGAGATGCCGAGCCGCAGCCGGAGTTCCTCGTAGCGGCGGAAGCGCAGGAAGAGGCTCTGCAGGATGAGCAGGGTCCACTGGTCGCCGAGCAGTTCGAGCGCGCGGCGCAGCGGGTCGCCCGCCGGTCTGACGCGGGGCGCCGTCGCCTCTGTCATCACGTACGTCCCCCTCGGGTGGTGTCGCGTTCAGCGTACTACTGACTACAGCAAAAGAAGTCTATTGACAGCTGACTACAGAAATCATAGTGTCTCAGCCAATCGGTCAACGCGAACCAACCGGGGAGACAGCCGATGACGAGCACCTCCGAGCAACCGATCATGGTGGCCGCGACCACCGGTGAACCCGAGGTCAACCCTTACCTGATGGGCGTCTACGCCCCGGTGGGCGAAGAGATCGACGCGAGCGATCTGCAGGTCATCGGCAAGATCCCGGCCGACCTCAACGGCGTGTACCTGCGCAACGGGCCCAATCCCCGGTTCCCACCGGAAGGGCGTTACCACTGGTTCGACGGTGACGGCATGATCCACGCCGTCCAGCTGGAGAACGGCAAGGCCCGCTACCGCAACCGCTGGGTCCGCACGAAGGCCTTCGAGGCCGAATCCGAGGCGGGCAAGGCGCTCTGGAAGGGCGTCATGGAGTCGCCGAGGGGCAATCCGTTCGGCAACGGCCACGGTCTGAACGTCAAGGACAGCGGCAACACCGACCTGGTCTTCCACCGCGGGAAACTGCTCGCCACCTGGTACCTGTGCGGCACGCCGTACGCGGTCGACCCGCTCTCGCTCGAGACGCTGGGTGCCGAGGACTTCCTCGGCACGCTGGTCGGCGACATGATGGCGCATCCCAAGGTCGACGAGCGCACCGGCGAGATGTTCTGGTTCGACTACGGGCCGCGCCCGCCGTACCTGCGTTACGGCGTGGTCAGCGCGGACGGCAAGGTCGTGAGCACGACCGAGATCGAGCTCCCCGGCCCGCGGTTGCCGCACGACATGGCCATCACCGAGAACTACGCCATCCTGATGGACCTCCCGCTGGTCCAGGACATGGAGGCGGCACGCAACGGGCGTCACAAGCTGCTCTTCGACCGCTCGCTGCCGAGCCGGTTCGGAGTGATGCCTCGCTACGGTAGCGGTAGCCAGATCCGCTGGTTCGAAGCCAGTCCTTGCTACATCTACCACGTCGTCAACTCCTGGGAGCAGGGCGAGGAAATCGTCCTCGACGTCTGCCGCGTCGCGCGTCCGCACGATCAATTGGCCACCCTGGCAGCCGACGCGCACACCCCGCTCGCCAAGATGCTTTCGTACCTGCGGCTGGACGCTTCCCTGCATCGCTACCGGTTCAACCTGCGGACCGGGCAGTGCGCGGAAGACCGGCTCGACGACGACAACACCGAATTCCCGACCGTCGACTCGAGGGTCGTCGGCGGCCGGAACCGCTTCTCCTACGCGGTGCACATCTCGCCGGAGTCGACGCTCAAGTTCGACGGCCTGGTGCGTTACGACAATCGTGACGGCGCCAAGACCGAACATCGGTTCGGCGAGGGCCGGTGGGGCAGTGAGGCGCCGTTCGCTCCCCGCGACGGCGCGGCCGCCGATTCCGACGACGGCTATCTGGTGACGTTCGTCCAGGACGAGCGCGAGGGGCGCTCGGAGCTGGACATCTTCGACGCCGCCGAACTCGCTGCCGGACCCGTGGCCAGGGTCCTGCTGCCCCAGCGTGTCCCGCTCGGTTTCCACGCGACCTGGATCCGGGCGGACCAGCTGGAACCTTCCCGTAGTTGAGGAATCCCCTTTACGCCCGCCTGCCGGAGGGGTGCGGGCAGGCGTGGAGGGCCGAAAGCCGCCGTCCGAGTCGCCCCTTCCCGGGGGAGGGGCGAATCGGGCACGGCACCAGAGGGTGGAACCAGGCCGATGACGGTCTTCGTTTTGGGTGGGGCACAGACCGATTTCGCGCGGAATTTCGCGAAAGAGGGCGGCGGGCTGTTCGAGATGTTCGCCGAGGTGGTGCCGGACGCGCTAGTGGACGCGCAGGTCGAGGCGAACGAGATCGGCGTCGCGCAGGTGGCCAACATGGCCGCCGAGTTGTTCACCGGCCAGGCCCAGCTCGGCGGGCTGCTGGTGGCGGCCGTCCCCGATCTGGACGGGGTGCCGAGTACCCGGCACGAGGCCGCCTGCGCTTCCGGCGGGACGGCGGTGCTCGCCGCGAGCGCCGACATCGAATCCGGCCGCTACGACGTCGCGCTGGTGACCGGGCTCGAACTCATGCGCAACACCGACGCGCGATCCGCCGCCGGGCATCTCGGCTCCGCGGCCTGGGTCGGCGGAGAGGCGCAATCGGCCGAATTCCCTTGGCCCGCCTTGTTCGCGGACGTCGCCGACGTCTACGACTGGCGCTACGGACTCGATTCCGCGCACCTCGGCCTGTTCGCGCGGAACGCTTTCGCCAACGCCGCGCTCAATCCGATGGCGCAGGCCCGAGACTGGAGTTTCCCCGACGGCTCGTTCGGCCAGGACGACCGGCTGAACCCGGTCGTGGAAGGCGTCCTGCGCAAGAACGACTGCGGCCGGATCTCCGACGGCGCCGCCGCGATCGTCCTCGCTTCACCGGAATTCGCGGCCGACTGGGCGAGACGCACGGGGCGTGACCTCGCGGACGTCCCTCGGCTCACCGGTTTCGGGCACCGGACGGCGCATTTGTCCTTGCGGGGCAAGCTGGATCGCGCCGAAGGACAGGAATACCTGTTCCCGCATCTGCGGGGGGCGGTGCTCGACGCGTACCGGCGCGCGGGGGTTTCCGGCGCCGAGGAGATGGACGTCGTCGAACTGCACGACTGCTTCACCATCACCGCGCTGGTGGCGCTGGAACATCTCGGCGCGGCTCCGCCGGGCTCGGCGGGACGGCTCGTCGAATCCGGCGGGATCGCCCGTGACGGTGTCCTGCCGGTGAATCCCGGCGGCGGACTGCTCGGACTCGGTCATCCGGTCGGCGCGACCGGGGTCCGGATGGTGCACGACGCCGCGCGCCAGGTGGCGGGAACGGCCGGGCCGCTTCAGATCGAGGGCGTGCGGAACGTGCTGACCTTGAACGTCGGCGGGTCCTTCACGACCGTCGTCGCGATGGTCGTCGCCCGCTGAACCCACCGGCCGCGCCGGGCCGCTCCGGCCAGTGCCCCGGTCGTGGTCGCACCCGCGAACACCACGGCGGCGAAGCCGGTCTCGGCGGAGAATTCGAGCGCGCCCAGCGTCCCGGCGGTGAATCCCGAATGGACACTCCAGGCGATCACCGCCGTCCCGGTCGCGGCGGTCACCCTCGTCGCCGCGCCGGCGACGAGTGCGACGAAACCCAAGGCGGCCAAGGAGATACCGGGATGTCGTGCCGAACCCAGTAGACCGGCGAGCGAGGCCGCGCCGACGACGGCGACGCACCCGAACGGGAAACCGAAGCACTCGGGATTCCTCATCCGCACAGTGAACTCCGCGTCACCGGTCGTGCGGTACGCGTGAACGGGTTCCCTACGCGGATGCCGGTTTTCTTGACGAGATCCTGACGCCTCAAGCCTTGCGGACGTGCTCGATGATCGCGGTGGCGATCGCGGGCCACAGTTGCCGCGGCAGTTCGTGCCCCATCCCGGGGAACAGCAGCAACTCGGCGCCCGGGATCGCCTCCGCGGTCGCCTTCCCGCCGCTGACGTTGATCAGCGGGTCGCTTTCGCCGTGGATGACGAGCGACGGCACGCGGACCTGACGCAGCTTCGCCGTGCGGTCGCCGGACGCGACGACGGCGGCGGCCTGCCGCAGCGCACCCGCCGGGTGGTTCGCCCGGTCGTAATTGCGGGTCGCCTTCATCCGGAGGAAGTCGTCGTCGGACGGGTGACCCGGTGAACCCACGAGTGTGAACCAGGTGACACTGTCCTCGATCGCCTGCTCGCGGGTGGCGGCGGGCGGCCGCGTCAGCCCGGCCATGGCCGCCGGTTCCGGATGCCCGACCGAGGGATCGCCGGTGGTCGACATGATCGACGTCAGGCTGAGCAGCCGTTCCGGCGAATCGATCGCGAGCTGCTGCACGATCATCCCGCCCAGCGAGGCGCCGACGACGTGCGCGCGTCGGAAACCGAGCGCGTCGCACAGCCCGGTGACGTCGGACGCGAGATCGGAAAGCGTGTACGGCACCGACGTCAGGTCTCCCGCCGCGAGCGCGGCGAGGTCCGGCGCCGGGAGTTCGTCCAGATAGGTGGAGAGGCCGATGTCGCGGTTGTCGAACCGGACGACGTGGAAACCGCCGTCGGCGAGCAGTGCGCAGAAGCCGGTCTCCCAGGTGACCATCTGGGCGCCGAGCCCCATGACCAGGACGATCGGCGGATCTCCCGGGGAACCGAAGGTGTCGTACTCGAGTTCGAGGCCGTTCACACGCGCGCGGGGCATGCCGCCGATCCTCCCCGGATGTCCCCCGCCGTGCCACCGGTGAGTGCGGATACGGTAGCCCGTATGCCGACCTTCTCCGAAGACGCGAGTTCCCGGCCCCGGTCGCGCGCGGCTTCCGGACGGCCGGCGGTCACCAAGGACCGGATCATCGACGCCGCGCTGGAGCTTTCGGCCGAGTCCGGCCTGGAGAACTGGACGCTGCGGCAGCTCGCGGCCGCCGTCGACGCCTACCCCGCGGTGGTCTACCACCACGTCGGCGACCGGGACACCGTCGTCGTGGAGGTCCTCGACCGGGTGGTCGGCCAGCTGACCCTCCCCGACGCGACCTTGCCGTGGCGGGAGTGGTTCGGCGAGTTCCTGCCGACCGTGCGCGGCGTGCTGCGCCGCTATCCCGGATCGGCGCGAAGGCTGGCCCTGTTCGGCCCGTCGGTCGAAGCCGCCGTGCCGACCATGGACACCGGCATCGGCCGCCTGCTCGCGGCCGGGTTCGGCGCCGAGGCCCCGTTCGCCTACAACCTGCTGCTCGCCACCGCCTGCCAGTTCGTCGCGATGGAGGACGACCGCGAGAGCGCGATGGCGCTGCAGCTCGACCGGTCCGAAGGCTACGCGGCGTACCGCACCCGTGAAGACCTGCCGGGAATGGCGGCACTGGGCGAGTCGATGTCGGCACTGGTCGCCGATCCCGATCTCGCGGCGGGCTACTACGAACGGCTCTACGCCTACGCGGTCGAGCGGTGTCTGGACGGCTTGGCGCACCGGCTCGCCCAGCTGGGCGAACGGGAGACCGCCTTCGAGGTTTGACAGGTCCGTGACACCGACCCGGCGTAGTGTGGAGGAATACCGGCGGTTCGCCGCCGGTCCCGAGCCCCTGGCACCCACCTCCCCCTCGAGGTGCCAGGGGCTCTCCGGTGCGCGGCCGTCAGGTCCGCGGCGCGGCGCGCTGGATCTCGGGGAAGACCTCGCCGACCAAGGTGACCAAGGACTTGCTGAGCAGGGTGTGCACCTGCCCGCGATCGAGCGAACCGCGGACGAGCCATTCCCGGCCCGCCGCCTTGACCATCCCGCCGAACGCGCGCACCAGGGCGTTCAGTTCCTGGCCGTGCTCGCTCTCGCGGGACAGGCCGACCGCTTCGAGCACCCGGTCCGCCGATTCGCGATCGGCCTCTTCGAGGATCTGCTCGACTTCGAGGTCCCGGCCGATGCCTTCCGGCGCGATCGCGGCCAGCCACATCTTCTCCTGGCTGGTGACCATGTCCAGGAACCAGTCGATGGCGACGTCGGCGCGAAGTTCGAGCGGACCTTGGGGGAGGATCTCGACGGCGAGGCGCGGCACGGTCAGCGCCCGCCGGATGATCTCCAGGTAGAGCTCGCGCTTAGTACCGAAGTAGTGGTTGATCAAGCCCCTGGCCACCCCGGCCTCGGCCGCGATGTCCGAAGTGGACACTTCCGAATAGGGCCGGTCCCCGAAAAGGCGCGCCGCACAGGCGAAGATCTGCTCCTTGCGCTCGTCCGGTTCCAGTCTCCGCCATCTCGGCGCCGGCTCCGTGGTCATACGTCATATCTTCCCACGATCGATTCAGCCCGGCTCGACGGTCGCTCGATGGCCGTATACACAAAAATGCGCTGTGACATTTAAAAGCAAAGTGTCAGTTAATCCGGCGTGTACCGTCTGTTGGCCCGTTGGTCTTTACCGTCTTCAGTCAGGTGGCATGCCGTGCGCGCTGTCGGGGCGCGTTTGCCTCCTACCGGCCCGGCCTGGCGAGTAACCCCCCCTAGCTCGCCAGGCCCGGGCCTTCTTCTCGCGGTGCCGGGCGTTCGGCGGGCAACAGCAGGGTGAACGTCGTCGGCGACGGACTGGTCAGCCGCAGCCGTCCGCCCTCCGCCTCGGCCAGGCTCCGCGCCAGCCGCAGCCCGATCCCGTTGCCTGCCTGCTCTCCGGCCTCTTCCCTGGTCACGAACGGATCGTGGCCGTCGGCGAGGACGCCTTCGTCACTGACGTCGATGGCCAGCGCGTCCCCGGCGTCGCGGGCGAGGACACTCACCGTGCCGCGCCCGTGTGCCGCCGCGTTGTCCAGCAGGACGGCGAGCACCTGCCGCACGGCCGCGTCCGCCGCCCTCGCCGGCAGCGCTTCGCGGCCGCTGATCCGTAGTGCCCGGCCGCGTTCGGCGAGCAGGCCGTGCCAGGTCTGCCGGACCTCTTCGAAGAGTTTCCCCAGGTCGAGCAGGGCACGCGGGGCCCTGGTCTGCTTGGCCAGCGCCAGCAGGTCGTCGATGGTGCGTTCCAGCCTGTCGGCCGAGACGATGCCGTCGCGGATCGTCGCGTAGGGGTCGCGGTCCGGGCTCTCCAGTGCCGCCTCCAGCTGCAGCCGCAGCCCGGTCAGCGGCGTCCGCAACTGGTGGGAGGCGTCGGAGGAGAACGTCCGCTCGCGTTCCAGTGTCTCGCCGATGCGGGCCGACGTGACGTCGAGCGCCTCGGCGACCTGGTCTATCTCGGGGACGCCGGTGCGGCGGGCGCGCACGGTGAAATCGCCCTCGCCGAGCCGTTCGGCGATGTCGGCCAGATCCTCCAGCGGCCGCGCGAGCCGGGTGGCGATCCGGCGGCCGATCAGCCAGCTCGCCCCGATCGCGACGAGCCCGAGACCGGCCATCTTCAGCCAGGTCAGCCAGATCCGCCGGTCCAGTTCGATTCTCGGATGGGCGGCGCGGATCACCCCCACCAGCGCGGCGCCGCTGAGCACCGGGACGGCGAGGACCACCTCTTCGCCGAGTGTCCCGGTCGCCATGTCGGTGCGGTGCGCCTGGCGCACGAGGTCGTCGGCGGTCGCCGGGCCGTCACCCGCCATGAGCCGCCCGGTCGGCGAGTAGACCGCGACCTGGATGCCCCGGATGCGATCCTCGTCGCCGTCGCCACCGGGCCGCGGCAACTTCACCACCGGCGTCCGGCCGTTGGCGAGGTCGCCGGTCACTTCGAGGGCGACGGTGTCGGCGGCCCGTTCGAGGTCGTGGGTCGACATCCCCTCGTGGAACCTGGCGACCGCGAGGGCCAACGGCACCCCGAAGAGGGTGATCGCCAGCACCGCGGCGAGCACGGTGAGGGTCACGATCCGGCGGCGCACGGTCAGAGTGTGGCCGACGACGGCGAGGATCACCCACCGGACGCGATATTTTGCCGTCCGTTGACCTGGGATCAAGGCGATGTTGACCCCGTTCGCCTTACCTTGGGGCCATGCGCCGACGTGCCGCCGTCATGGCAGGCCCGGGGCCCGGATCCGTCCACCTCGTCCGGTACGCCGTCCCGGGCGAATGTGTGGCCGTGCTGCCTTCCGGAGGCGGCGACCTCACCACCGGTGGCCCTGGGGTCGGAGTGCTGCTCAGACGCGGGAACCTCTTCGGGCACCTCACCGTCGAGCAGAACGTGGTGCTGGCGGGCAGGCTCGCCGCCCGCCGCACCCCGGAAAACGCCGCAGGCCTGCTGGAACTGGCCGGGGTGGCCGGGCGCGGTGACGCCTATCCGGGCACACTGTCGATCATGGAAGGCGCACGGGCCGGGGTCGCCGTCGCCCTCGCGGGCGCGCCCGGGGTCGTCGTCGCCGACGAACCGGCGGGCGAACTCGACGGCCTCGCCGCTCTCGAACTCATGGATTTGCTGTGCCGGGTCGCGTGCCAGGGGACGGCCGTCGTGGTGGCGACCCGCGATCCCGACATCGCGGCAGCCGCGCACCGGATCGTGAGAGTGGCGTGACGGTGCCGCTGGTCCGCACGAACGAGCTGGCGCACACCTATGGCACCGGCCTGACCGCGGTGGTGGCGGTGCACGGCGTCAGCGTCGAGATCGGCGCGGAGACCCGCGCGGTGGTGACCGGCCGGGCCGGGACCGGCAAGACCACGCTGCTGCATCTGCTCGCCGGGATGAAGAAACCGACGGCGGGCACGGTCGACTGGCCCGCGTTCGAGCCGTCGCCGCCGGGCCCCGATCTGGTCGGGCTGGTCCTGCAGGACGGCGGCCTGCTGCGTGATCTCGACGTCCGGCTCAACGTCGCCCTGCCGCTGGTCCTCGCGGGCCGGACCGGGACCTCCGTCCGTGACGCCGTCGACAGCGCACTGGACCTGGTCGGGCTCGCCGGTCTCGCGAAGAGGGCGCCGCGTGACCTGACCGGGGAACAGATCCGCCTCGCCATCCTCGCCAGGGCACTCGCGCCCGTCCCGAAGCTGATCCTCGCCGACGACCCGGCGGGCTGGCTGGACCGCCTCGCCGGGGAGCGCCTGCTGGCCAGGCTCGTGCACGCGGCGGACCGGCTGGCCGCCGGGCTGCTGGTGGCCACCGCCGAACCCGCGCCGGACGGGTTGTTCGACGACCGCTGGTCGATGGTGGACGGGAAGCTGGTGCGGGACCCGTGATCACCGGGATGGCCGGGATGGCCTTGTGGGTCGGCGGGATCGCGCGGGTGCGCCCCGCCCGGCTCGGGGTGCCCGCGGCCGGGGTCGCGATCGTGGTCCTGCTGCTCGCGGTGCACGGCTGGGCGGGCCTCCCGGCACCACCCTGGATTCCGGCGACGGTGCTCGTCGTGCTGCTCACCACCCCGTCGGACCGCTCGCTGCGCGCGGATCAGGATCTGCTGCGTGCCCGCGGGGCGAGCGGCGGGCAGGTGCTCGGGCTGGCCTCGGCCGAAGCCGCGGTCGCCGGGCTGGCCGGCGCCGTACTCGGCATCCTGCTTTCGCTGGTGACCGGCTTCCTGATCGAACCCGGCGTTTCCCTTGGCTGGGAAATCGTTCTCCTGCTGGTCGCCGGGCTGCTGGTCGCGATGCTCACCGTCCTGCCGCCGGTACTGCGGGAGTGGTATTTCGAATCCGGCGAGGACGGGCCACCGTGGTGGTCGCCTTACGGCATCGACTTCGCCTTTCTCGCACTCGCGTTCTTCTGGCCGCTGCTCGGCTGGGTGGGCGGCACGATGCTGCTGTGGCGGCTGGTGGAGCTGGGACTCCGCAAGGGAAAGCGGGTCATCGGCGGCGTGCTCAGGCCGCTCGTGTCCGGGCTCGCCGGCGTCCTCGCGTTGTCCATTTCGTGGCGCAGCGCGTTGCTGGCGCGATCGGTGGTGCTGGTCGCGCTGGCGGTGGCGTTCTCGATCTCGACCGCCCTCACCAAGGACGGTTGCGGCGCGGCCAAGGTGGATCTGGCGGCGTCCCTCGTCCTCGCGGCCGCCGCGGCCGGGCCGTCGTTCGGGGTGGCGCTCAACGAACGCCGCCGCGACCTGCTGATCGTGAGCACACTCGGCGGTAAACGCCGTCAAGTGGCCACGTTCATCGCGGGCGACGCGCTGATCGTCGGCGGCGGGGGCCTGGTCGCCGGGCATCTGCTGGGCGTGCTGTTCGTCCTCTTCACGCCGATGGAGTGGGACGATCTCCCGCATACGTACTTCGGGATGCTGGCGGGGGTGGTGATCGTGTCGTGCGTGGTGGCGTCGGCGCGGATCGCGCAACTCGCCGCCCGTGACGAGGTCTCCGACCTCCGCGACTACTGAGCCTCGAAAGGCTGTTCGAGGCGGTATCCGTGGCCGCGCAGGGTGGAAATCCGCGGTGCCTGCTCGGGGGACGGCGCCGAATCGGCCAGTTTCCGCCGCAACGCCGCGATGTGCACGTCCAGCGTCTTGGTGGAGCCGTACCAGTGCGCGTCCCACACCTCCGACATCAGGGTGTCCCGGCTGACCGCGACCCCCGGCTGTTCGGCCAGCCGGGCGAGCAGGTCGAACTCCTTGGCCCGCAACGAGATCTCCCGGCCGCCGATACTGACCCGGCGGCCGGCGGTGTCCACCCGCAGATGCCCGACGGCGATCGCCGGCCTGCTCTCCGGCGGGGCCGTCCCGCGCCGCAGATGCGCCCGCACCCTGGCGAGCAGCTCGCCGAGGCGGATGGGTTTGGTGAGGTAGTCGTCGGCCCCGGCCTCCAGGCCCACGACGACGTCCATTTCCTCCTGCCGGGCGGTGAGGATGACCAGGACGGCACCGGGGAGCGCGGTACGCAGCCGCCGGCAGACCTCGACGCCGTCCAGATCCGGCAGGCCGAGATCCAGCAGGACGAAGTCGATGTCGTCGGCCGCGGCGGCAGCGAGCGCGGTGCGGCCGTCGCGCTGCCACGAGACTTCGTACCCGTGCAGGCGGAGGGTCGATTCGAGGACGCCGCCGATCGCGTCGTCGTCTTCCACCACCAGCAGTTTCGGCATGCGGGGGAGCTTAACCGTTGAACACTGTTCTTTTCGGCCGATACGTTACGAACGCCACGCCGTCTGTAACAGGGCGCTAACGGTTTCCGGTATGCCGCCTGCCGTGTGTCCATAAAGGACACAGCCGGACGGACACGCCGCCGATCGAGGCGTGCACCGTCCGTGTTCGCACCGCCACCAGAACAGCCGTCGATACTCTTGCTTTCGTCAGGAAACGTGGTCCCGGTAGGCCTTGACGGTCTCCGCGAGCACCTCGGCGCCGGGACGGCGCCACAGGTCGGCGTCGAACACCTCGACCTCGATCGGCCCGGTGTACCCGGCCGCCTCGACGCACGCCTTCAGGTGCCGGTGGTCGATCGGGCCGTCGCCGGGCAGCGCGCGGCCGAGCAGGGTGTCGGTCAGGGGAACCTTCTGATCGCAGACGTGGAATCCGGCGATCCGTCCGGCCGACGCCGCGATGGACTCTTCGATCCGCGGGTCCCACCACACGTGGAACTCGTCGACGATCACGCCGACCTGCTCGGCGGGGTGCTCCAGCGCGATCGCCAGCGCCTGGTCCACTGTGGACAGGACCGAACGCTCGGCACACTGCATGGGGTGCAAGGGCTCCAGGCCCAGCCGGACCCCGCGTTCACCGGCGTAGGGCGCCAGCTCGCCGACCGCGTCGGCGACCCGCTGCCTCGACGACGTCAGGTCGCCGTTCACCCCGCCGACGACCAGCACGAGGACGTCCGCGCCCAGCGCGGCGGCCTCGTCGATCGCCTCCCTGGTCTGCGCGACACCGTCCACAAGGGACCCTTCGGGGGTGACGCCGGTGAAGAAACCGCCACGGCACAACGAGGACACGCCGACGTCGTACTCCTTGAGCAGCCGGGCCGTCTCGTCGACACCGGTCTCGGCAACCTTGTCCCGCCACAGGCCGATCCAGCGGACACACGCCTCGGCGCAGCCCGCGACCGCTTCGGGCAGCGACCAGGCCTTGGTGGTGATCTGGTTGAGGCTCAACCGGTCCATCAGCGTACCCCCGCCGCGGCCAGCACCGGGCGCATCCGCGCGACGGCCAGTTCCGGATCGGTGAGCGCGCCGGCGGAGTCGGCCAGGCGCAGCAGTTCGGCCAGATGCGTGATCGACCGGGCGGACTCGCGGCCCGCGACCATGCGGAAGTGGTCCTGGTGCCCGTTCAGGTAGGCGAGGAAGACGACGCCGGTCTTGTAGTTCCTGGTGGGGGCGCGGAAGATCGCCCGGCTGAGCGCCACCGTCGGATCCAGCAGGCCGCGGAATCCGGCGATGTCGCCGTCGTCGAGCCGGGCGAGTGCCGCGCCGGCTACCAGGGCGACGGCGTCGAAGATGCCCAGAAGCGCTTCGCTGTGGCCCTGTTCGTCCCCGGCGATCAGTTCCGGGTAGTTGAAGTCGTCACCCGTGTAGCACTTGACGCCCTCGGGCAGCGCGCGGCGGAACTCGGTCTCGATCGACGCGTCGAGCACCGACACCTTCACGCCCGCGATCGCGCCGGCGTGGTCGGCGCAAAGCCTGCCCAGTTCCTCGGCGGCCTCGCGGACGTCGGCATGTCCCCAGTACCCGGCGAGGGAGGGGTCGAACTGCTCGCCCAGCCAGTGCAGCAGGACGGGGCGGTCCGCGCCGGACAGCAGTTTCCCGTACGCCGCGTGGTAATCCTCCGGCCCGGACGCCGAAGCGGCCAGTGCCCGGCTGGCCATCACGACCGGGATCGCCCCGGCCTCGCCGACCAGATCCAGTTGCTCACGCCAGGCATCCACAAGGGACTCAGGCGTCGCGGCACCACCGGGGAGCTGGTCGGTGCCGACACCCGCCACCCACGGCCGTCCGGCGGCGAGCGCGCCGGTGCGCCGGATGAGGTCCTTCGTGGTGTCCCAGTCCAGGCCCATCCCGCGCTGCGCGGTGTCCATCGCCTCGGCCACGCCGAGACCGCAGGACCACAGGTGTTCACGGAAGGCCAGTGTCGTCTCCCAGTCCAGCACCGCGCCCTCTTCGGGGTCGGCGGCGGCGAACGGGTCGGCGACCACGTGTGCGGCCGCGTAGGCGATCCGGGAGGACGGCGGGGACACCGGTTTGGCGGGCGTTCCCGCCCCCCGCGGCGTCCACTCCGCCAGTCCGCCGTCGGCGGTGGGCAAGGCGATCAAGGTCATCGAGTCTCCGTGGCGCGTGCGTGAGAAAGCGCTTTCTCGACCCACGGTAGGTCACCCGCCGCGCGCCGCACAAGGGGCTCAGCGAGCGGGGGCGGCGGTGCTGGAACGCAGGACGACCTCGCCGGACAGGCGCACCACCCGCGGCCGGGTGCCGGGCGAGGCCTTGAGTGCCAGGTCCATGGCCCGTTCGCCCAGCTTCTCCAGCGGCAGCGCGACCGTGCTCAGCGCCGGCGTGAGATCGCGCACTACCGGTATGTCGTCGAAGCCCGCGATCGACATCTCGCCGGGCACCGAGACCCCCGCGTCGCGCAGGGCGGCCATCGCGCCGATCGCCATCACGTCGGTCACCGCGAACACACACGTCGGCCGGTGCTTCTCCGGCCTGGCGAGGATCTTTTCCATCGCTTCGTAACCGCCGTCGCGGGTGAACGCCGCCTCGGCGACATCGTCCTCCGCGAGTTCGACGCCGTTCTCCAGCAGTTCGGCGGCGAATCCGTCGAGCCTGTCGACGACGGTCGTCAGTTCACGCGGCCCGGCGAGGACGGCGAACCGGCGGTGTCCCAATCCCAGCAGCGCTTTCGCCAAGTCGGCGCCGCCGCCGCGATTGTCCGGCTGGACGCTGTCGACCTTGAGCCCGCGGTGCCTGCTGACCGCGGCGACCTGCCCGCCGCCGCGCCGGTACGGCTCGAGTTCGGCGACCATCGCCTTCTCCCAAGCCTTGTCCTCGAAGGCGGAACCGATCAACAGGATCGCCGACGCGCGCTGGGCACGCAGCGTCGAGACGTAGGCGACCTCCTTGGCCGGATCGCGGAACGTGCTCGCCAGCATCACCAGGAGGTCGTTCTCACTCGCCACCCGCATGACCCCGCCCGCGATGGCGGCGAAATACGGGTCGCCGACGTCGTGACAGATCACACCGACGGTGGGCTGTGAGCCACCGGCCAGAGCCTGAGCGTGAGCATTGGGGGTGTAGGAGAGTTCGGCGGCCGCGGCGATCACCCGTTCGCGGAGATCTCCCCGGACGGTGGCGGTGCCGTTGAGTACACGGGACGCTGTCGCCAGTGACACGTCCGCGGTGCGCGCGACATCTTCCAGCGTCACGTGGGGGCGGGTCTTCATCGAACCTCCAGGCTGGCGTTTGGGGCATAGTGGCGGACATGCTCGACCTTTACCCGGAAATCGAACCTTACGGCCAAGGGATGTTGCCGGTCGGTGACGGCAATGAGATCTATTGGGAGGAATGCGGCGATCCCGAGGGCAAACCGGTGATCTTCCTGCACGGTGGTCCCGGCAGTGGTGCCAGTGCGAGACATCGCAGGCTGTTCGATCCCGGGCGGTATCGGATCGTCCTTTTCGATCAGCGCGGCTGCGGGCGCAGCATTCCGCACGGCGCCACGCCGGACGCGGATCTTTCCGTCAACACGACCTGGCACCTCGTCGCCGACATCGAACGGTTGCGCGAGCATCTGGGTATCGAACACTGGATGGTGTTCGGCGGTTCATGGGGGAGTGTCCTCGGGCTGGCGTACGCGGAAACGCATCCGGACCGGACGACGGAACTCGTGCTGCGCGGCGTCGCCACGTTGCGGGTCAAGGAACTGCAATGGCTCTACGGCGGGGGAGCGGCCTTCCTGTTCCCCGAGGCGTGGTCGCGCTTCCTGGACCCGGTGCCGTATTCGCGGCGCCAGGAGAATTTGATCGAGGTCTACCACGAACTGCTGCACCATCCGGATCCCGCGGTGCATGTCCCCGCCGCGATGGCGTGGAGCCGCTGGGAAGGCGAAACGGTCAAACTTCGCCCGCGGGACGAAGTGATCGACGCGTTCTCCGACCCGACGTTCGCCCTCGCGATCGCGAGGATCGAGAACCACTACTTCCGGCACGGCGGCTGGCTGGCCGAGGACCAGCTCCTCCGCGACGCCGGGAAGCTCCGGGGCATCCCGTGCGTTCTCGTCCAGGGACGCTACGACGTGGTCACCCCCGCCATCACCGCCTGGGAGCTCAGTCAGGTGCTGCCCGGCGCGGAACTGGTGATGGTGGGCGACTCGGGTCACGCGTTCGACGAACCCGGCACCCTGCACGAGTTGATCAGCGCGACCGATCGATTCGCGTCAGACTGGCAGGGCGCCGGTGTACCCCAGGACGAGAGGAACACAGACATGCTTTTCGGTGACGAGCACGTCCGTCGCTACGAAGAGACCGACGGCGAGGTGGGCCACGACTGGGAGAAGGGCGCGCCCTGCCTCATCCTCACCACCAAGGGCCGCAAAAGCGGCGAGGACCGGAAGTTCGCGCTGATCTACCAGTTCGACGACGCGAACAACCCGGTGATCGTGGCCTCCAAGGGCGGCGCGCCGGAGGATCCGGGCTGGTATAAGAACCTGCAGGCCAACCCCGAGGTCAAGGCCCAGGTCAAGGCGGACAGGTTCACCGCGCGGGCCCGGACAGTCGAGGGCGAGGAGCGCGCCAAGCTATGGAAGAAGCTGGCCGCGGTGTGGCCGGACTACAACGAGTACGCGAAGAAGACCGACCGCGAGATCCCCGTGGTGGTCCTCGAACGCGTGTGATCCGCGCCGCGTTCGCGTGCGGATCCAGCCGAACCTGAGCGGGTTCGGCTACGAATTACCTCCATGGCGCTGAGACCCCGCGAACGCTGGACCGCACTGACACCCGCTTCGGGTGACTTGTTGACCTTTCGCCAGATGATCGCCTTCGGCCGGCGCTTCGCCCGCGCCGGCCGGGGGTTCTGGTTCAGCCTCGCGATCAACGTCGTGTGGCCGTTCCTGGTGCTGTTCACCCGGTTCCGGGTGCGCGGCGGCGAGCACCTGCCTTCGTCGGGTGGGTTCCTGGTGGCGTCGAACCACCTCTCGTTCGCCGATCCGACCACGGTGACGGCGTACTGCCTCGCGCACGGCCGCGTGCCGCGTTACCTGGCCAAGGCGAGTCTGTGGGACGCGCCGCTCGTCGGCTCGGTGATGCGGTCGGGCAAGCACATCCCGGTCTACCGCGGTGCCGCCACCGCGTCGGACGCATACCGCGACGCCGTCAGCGCCGTCCGTGAGGGTGAATGCGTCGTCATCTTCCCGGAGGCGACCTTCACCGATCACCCGGACGGGTGGCCCATGCGCGGCAAGACCGGGATCGCGCGGATCGCGCTGGAAACCGGTGTGCCGGTGATCCCGCTGGCGAACTGGGGCACCCACCACCTGCTGCCGTCCGACGCCGTCCTTCCGCGCGGCTTCCCGCGCAAGACCGTGGACCTCGTCGCGGGCCCCCCGGTCGATCTTGCGGACCTGGAAACGCCTTCGCCGTCGCGTGAGGTGCTGGAAGAGGCGACCAAGCGAATCATGGCCGCGGTGACCGAACTGCTGGCCGACATCCGGGGCTCCCGCCCTGAGTAGGCATTCTCACCCTTCGGACCGTCCCGGTGAAGGGTAGGTTTCGGGGTATGAGTGCACACTATGACGTCGTGGTCCTGGGGGCCGGTGTCGGCGGGTACGTGGCGGCGATCCGGGCGTCGCAACTGGGGCTGAGCGCGGCCGTCGTGGAGGAGAAATACTGGGGCGGGGTCTGTCTCAACGTCGGCTGCATCCCGTCGAAGGCCCTGCTGCGCAACGCCGAACTCGCGCATATCGTCACCAAGGAAGCGAAATCCTTCGGCATCAAAATCGACGGTGAGGTCTCCTTCGACTATCAGGCCGCCTTCGACCGCAGCCGCAAGGTCGCCGACGGTCGCGTCAAGGGCGTGCACTTCCTGATGAAGAAGAACAAGATCACCGAGTACGACGGGCACGGCACGTTCGTCGACGCCAACACCCTCGAGGTCGACGGCGAGCAGATCACCTTCGACAACTGCGTGATCGCCACCGGCGCGACCGCCCGCCTGCTGCCGGGAACCACGCGCAGCGACCGCGTCGTCACCTACGAGCAGCAGATTATGGAAAACGAACTGCCGGAAAGCATCATCATCGCCGGCGCGGGCGCGATCGGCGTCGAATTCGCCTACGTGCTGCACAACTATGGTGTGAAGGTGACCATCGTCGAATACCTCGACCGCATGGTCCCGCTCGAAGACGCCGAGGTCTCCGCCGAACTCGCGCGCCGCTACCGGAAACTCGGCATCGAGGTGCTGACCTCCACCAAGGTCGAGACCATCGACGACACCGGTGAGAACGTGTTGGTCACGGTGTCGAAGAACGGCGAGCAACGCGTCCTGGAAGCGGACAAGGTGTTGCAGGCCATCGGTTTCCAGCCGCGGGTCGAGGGATACGGCCTGGACAAGACCGGCGTCGAACTGACCGAGCGCGGCGCCATCGCCATCGACTCGCGCGGCCGCACGAACGTCCCGCACATCTTCGCGATCGGCGACGTCACCGCGAAACTGATGCTCGCGCACGCCTCGGAATCCATGGGCGTCGTCGCCGCCGAAACCATCGCGGGCGCCGAGACCATGGAACTCGACTTCGTCATGATCCCGCGCGCGACCTACTGCCAGCCGCAGATCGCCAGCTTCGGCTGGACCGAGGAACAGGCCCGCGAGAAGGGCTTCGACGTCCAGGTGGCGAAGTTCCCCTTCACCGCCAACGGAAAGGCGCACGGCCTCGGCGAAGCCGTCGGCTTCGTGAAGATCCTGAGCGACGCCACGCACGGCGAGCTTCTGGGCGCGCACCTCATCGGCCCCGAGGTGACCGAACTGCTGCCGGAGCTGACCTTGGCGCAGCAATGGGACCTCACGGTGCACGAGATCTCCCGGAACGTCCACGCGCACCCGACCCTCGGGGAAGCCGTTAAGGAAGCCATCCACGGCCTGGCCGGGCACATGATCAACATGTAAGCGTGAACCTGCCCTGACCTGCGGGTTCGCGGGTCAGGGCAGGTGTCAGGCCGTCATGCGGCCTGGTCACCGAGCGCGTCGTCGAAGAAGTCGTCGACGGCCTTCCGGGTCCGGGCGTGGCTACTCGGGAGGAGATGCGTGTACACCCGGAGCGTGAAGCCGGGATCGGTGTGACCGAGGTACTGAGACAGCGCCTTGATCGACTCGCCAGCGTCGAGCAGGACCGAGGCGTAAAGGTGCCGCAACGCGTGCACGCCGTCAGCCCTGGTCGGCTTCTCCACCCCGGCGTCCCTGAGCGCGGGCAGCCAGAAGTTCACCCGAAACCACTCCGCGCGGAAGACCCGCCCGTACCCGTTGACCATGAGCAGGCGGACCGTGGTCGGTTCGCCGCCCGGAGGCGACCAGGGGAGCGTGACTTCGGTCGCCGGGAACTGCTCGGCATACTCGTCGAGGAGGCCGAGCAGCTTCCGCCCGATCGGCACTTCACGCGACTTACCGCCCTTGGGCGGAGCGAACACCGGTTTCCCGGCGACCACTCGCACCTGCCGGGTGATGTGCGCCAGGTCCTTGGTGCGGTCGACGTCATCGAGCGAAAACCCGAACAGCTCACCCTTCCGCAGGCCGAGACCGGCCGGGACGTCGACAGCGGGCCTGTACCGTCTCGGGAGGTTGTCCCGCACCGCCCGAGCCCGTGCGCGGGACCAGGGCACGACCTGATTCCGGCTCGCCCTCGGACGCGAGATCACCTTGGACAGCGCCGGATTCTCCGAGATCTTCTTGTCCGCCATCGCGAAGTTCAGGATCGACACCAGATGCCCGAAGTAGAGCGCCCGCGACGTCTCCGAGGCTTCGTCGTCCTGGAGCTTCAGCCAGCTTGCGACTTGTTCTTCTGGATCTGCGCGGCCACCTCCTCCGCCTTGCGTTCCTCGTAGCCCACCCAGTAACGGAGTTCGTGGTGGTGCGCGCGATCCACATCGGACACTTCGCGATACATGCGCGCGTTGGCCTGGTGAAATTTCAGCCAGGTCGTCAGATTCGACCCGGGTTTCGGGCGACGAGCGGAGGCGACGAGGTGCGCGTCCTTCAGCGTCTGTGGCTCATTCCGGCCGGGCGTCGTCATCGCGCACCGTCGTGTGTTTGTCGAGGAACACGGCCAGTTCGTCCGCGCTGTCGCGGATTTGGCGAAGGAGCCGGATGAACTCCGGCCACGCGGCCGGGTCGGACGGCGGCGGGATCGCCAGGCTGTCCGGGTCGAGGTAGATCACCAGGGCCGGATTCGCCGAAGCATTGCCCTGCATCCCCGCGACCGCCTGCCGTCCCGGCTTCCACATCGCGTTGAACGCCACGGACCTGCCCCTCCTCGCTGTAGGCGCGCATCTCCCACGACCGCGCGTTCTCCTCGAACCCCTCAGCAGCCGCCGACACCGCAGCCAGCACCCACCACGGCAACTGGCCCTGCGTTGCCAGCTCCCGCCACGCCGACGCCACCGCAAAGGAAGCGACGGCCATGTCATGCGCCGCCAGGGCATCCCCGCCCTGAACAGTCCGCTGGGTCATTGCGCTGTAGTGGCGACTTCCCAGGTTTGGACCAGGTGCGGGGATGCCACCCCCAGCGCCCCGCCCGCCATCACGCCGCCTTGGGCGTTGACTCGGCAGCGGCGGAGGCCCGGCCCGACTTCGCTCCGCCACCGGACGCCGCAGCCTTGAAACCGGTCGCGCGGAACAGATAGGACTGGTACTTGAACTCGCCCTGGCCAGCCACCTTCCGCTCAGCCGTCAGGCCCTCCAGCTCGATCGGCTGCATACCCGGCAGCACCTCCGACGTGGTCGGCACCGGCTGCACATCGGCCAGCAACGTGATCTCGAACGATGCGCGCTTGGCCTTCGTCTCGTCCGGGTCGGTCACGGTGACCTTCCACTGACGCTTGCCCGTCACTTCGTCGACCCGCTGCCGAGCCGGACGACCTGCAGCACGGTCTTCCCGCGACTGGTACTCGTTGTCCGGCGAGACTTCGCCGACCATCACGAGGCCCTGCCCGAATGCTTCGTCGAAGTCGAAGTCGATGGCGAAGCGGTGTCCTTTGTAGATAGCCATGTCGTTAGTTCCCTAGCTTGTCTGTGTCTGTCGGCACTTCGTCGCCGTCTTTGCCCCTTGCGGCAGCCGCGCTCAGTGCGGCCTGGGCCTCGGCGAGTTCTCTCCCCAGCACTGCTACCGCGTCGGAATCGACGAGCAGGACCACGGGGAACGCCTTGCCGAAACGGATCTCCGCCCGGTTGGCGTACGTGAGCGCACGGACGCGGATCGGCAGGTCTGCCGTGACGTGGATCTGGACCGTGTCACGCATCGAACGCTCAGATCACGAACCGGCGAGCTGTCCACGATCCCGAGCCGCGCGCGGACGCTGCCCGACCGGCGGTTGGAGTCGTCATGCCTGCCTCCCTCTTGGCGTCGAGGTGCTGGGGCGAGTCCCCGGCAACCTGGCACCTAATCTCCGCCAAAACGCGGGACGTGATCACCACGTGGCGGGACATCTAGGGACGTCCCTGGTACGGTCGAAGACGTCCCTAAAAGTCCCTAGGAGGGCGGATGCCGAACGAACGCCTGCGGGACGCCCTGCTGCGCAATGGCCTCACGCTGGAACAAGTCGCCGATGCCACCGGGGTCGATCAGAAGACCGTGGAACGGTGGATCACCAAGGGGCGGACGCCGTACCCGAAGCATCGGCACAAGATCGCCGCGATGGCGCGCGAGTCCGAGACCTACCTCTGGCCGGACTCGGTGGCCCCGGAGCGCAAGGCCGAGACGGCCGCCGCCGAGGTCGTGCGCGTGTTCCCTCACCGCAACGCCATCCCCGTCGAACTGTGGGACCGGCTGATCAAGGAAGCGTCGGACACCGTCGAAGTCCTGGTACACGCCGCGCTGTTCCTGGTGGAGCGCCCGCGGTTCATCAAGGACCTGACAGCAAAAGCCCAGGCCGGGGGGAAGATTCGGCTGATTTTCGGAGATCCCGAGGGGGAGAGTGTCGCTCTGCGCGGGGACGAGGAGCAGCTAGGCGACGGGACGCTTGCGGCGCGTATCCGCAACGCACTGGCGTTCTACCGGCCGCTGATCGGGGTAGATGGGGTGGAGATGCGCTTCCACAGCACCACGCTCTACAACTCGATCTTCCGCTTCGACGACGAAATGATCATCAACACCCACGTCTACGGCTTCCAGGGAGCCCACGCCCCCTCCCTGCACCTCCGCCGGCTATCCGCCGGGGACCTCTTCGAGACCTACTCGGAGAGCTTCGAAGCCGTCTGGAACCTCGCCAAGCCCGCCACCTTCTAGGAGGCCACACATGGCACGCGTCGACTACTACAACGACCCGAACGCCCCGAAGGCGAACAGCATCGCGGTCGCTGTGTCCGCGTTCATCCAGGACGACGAAGGCCGGATTCTCATGATCCGGCGTACCGACAACGACCTGTACGCGATCCCTGGCGGACAGCTCGAACTCGGGGAGACCTTGGCGCAGGCCGCCGTGCGGGAGGTTCGTGAGGAGACCGGGATTGAGTGCGAGGTGACTGGTGTGATTGGCCTGTACTCGAACCCCAACCACGTCATCGCGTACGACGACGGCGAGGTGCGGCAAGAGTTCTCAATCTGCTTTCGGGCAACGCCGGTCGCTGGAAAACTGGCGACAAGCGAAGAAAGTCGGGAAGCTCTTTGGGTAAGGGTTGCTAATGTCGGCGACCTGAATATTCACCCTTCTATTGGTATGCGTATCTCTCATGGACTGACAGGTGGGGACCGGGTCTTCTACTCGTAGCTGCGGCTCATTCGGTGGGTGTAATCTTCACGAGTCCGAATCCGATTAGTTCTCGGAGGAGATCCATCGTCTTCGCTTCGATGGCATCCTCTTCAAACTCAATATAGCCTACGCTGGAAAAGTTTGATGGCAGTGTTATGCCAGCTTCTTTAAATATCATGACCTTGTCCTGGTAGGCGAAGCTTGCGGCGCCTAGCTCATGAACAACATTCTCGCTCGGTCGCCAGATTTCATTGCCGCCTTCGTCAACGAACTTCTGGTCTTTTGTGAATATCAAAATCGCCGAACCGCAGTCCAGCATTGTTTCGCGAACTTTCTGCGGAATTGGCCTCCCCAGATTTGGCTCTGTGACAGCAACCTTGAATGGAATTTGGAAACCAGCTAGAATCTTTTCTAGCTTTTCAAGTGGTCCAGTGTTTCGGCCGTGGCCAATGAAGATTGCCTTCGGGGCCTGCTTGTTGATCGAAGCTGTGGCGACGGCTGATTCCGTAGGCTTTTGGCTAGCCTGATCAAGGTCATCTATCGTTGTTTCGTCTTCTGTTTCGCCTGCTGGGTCAGCGTTGAGCTCTTCTTCGTTACTGCTGGTTGAATCAAGTGAGTCAAAATCAAGCATGACGCGAGGCGTGCCGCTGATTTCCCGAATAATTCCAGTAAAGTTCGCGTTTTCGTGAATTAATCGAGCCGCCTCCTCTGCTTTGGCTTCATCTAGCTCAAAGTCGGAAACTAGAATCTTTTTGGTCATGTCTAGGGATGGAAACTTGTTCTCGTTGAACCGTGTTAAGAATTTCTTGAAAAGCTCGATGTTAAGAAGGGCTTGTATTAGCGCATTTTTCCGTGCTAACCCACTCTCTCGCGCAACGGTTCTGCCCAGCTTTGTTAATGAGATCTCTGCCGCCTTTTCGGTGCCTTCGGTTAGGCCGTAGCTGCGAGACGAGCTAAGCAAGTATTTGAAGTTGCTGCTTCCAGGACTGATGTCAAGAACATCCGCGACTAGCAGGCGTTTCATGGGGGCGCCAGCGTTCTCTTCGCTAATCTTATTTGCAATAACAATTGATTGTTCTAGTGATTCGCGTGGAAAAGGGCGTGTCGCTGCCATAGTGTATTCCTCTTCTTATTGAACTCTTGCCGAACTTGGCTCTATGGGATCAAGGCGCGCCGCCGTCGGCGGCGCGCTGGTCACCTTGCGTCCGCGTCTCGCCTGCGGGCGCACCTTGCCCGACACGGCGGGCTGCCGCTCCGCTCCGCCCACCGGCCGGGCGGTGCGCCCGCTGAGGCCATGGACAGGTGTAGCCGCCGCCAGCGGCGCGCAGGTACGCCAATGAGCACGTCGGCCTCCTCGCTCAGACGATCGTGCTAAGAGGTCGCGAACGGACCAACGGCTGTTACGCGGAGCCACCACCCCGATGCCAGATCGTCACAACGGCCGTCGCGTGGATGGCTTCGTATCGGGGAGATGGGGGAGGAGTGGGCGAGTGTCAGGCCGTCTCCAGGCCGTCAGACGTCAGGTAGGGGTGAGAACACGCGAGAAGTGTCCAGCCCTATCCGCGCAGGTCAGCGGCCAAGAATAGCGATCATGTCCACGTCACAGAAACCCCGGAACCATAAGATCAACATGTAGTGCCCTCTCGTGAGTGGTAAGGAGGGTTCCAATCCAATGCCACGTAACTTGAGTTGATCTTGGGTGCGAGCTGTGGCGGCTGCCGGAGCTGATCGACAGGCTGGACAAGTCACCGGTGGCGGACCCAGGGCGCGACTGTCCACAAGGGACGTCAATTCGGGCTGCGGTACCCGATTTGGGTGCTTTGTGTAGGTGCGCAAGGGGGTCGTGAGTGGTAAAGAGGGTTAGAACGACCTTTCCCACTCGCGACCGCTTGAGGCAGGGTCGGCTCCTGTCGGCCAGGGCAACCGAGCGCGTGACCTGGCGGCAGCCGTCACCACTGGCGATCAAGGCCTGTCCAAGATCAACGTAAGCTACGTGGCATTGGGTTCTAACCGTCCTTACCGCTCACGACCCCCCGTGGCGAACGTGAGCGTGTTGCGAAAGCCACTTTCGCAACGTTCAACGTTGCGAAAGTGGCTTTCGCAACACGTGGTGCCGCCGGAAAGCAGTCGTCGCCAGGGGCGTGGGCGCCAACGCGCAAGAGGCAGACCGCCGAACGCGCGTAAGTGGGTCAGAGGGTGTGGGTGGCGATCAGCTGGCCGATCGCGCGGATGTCCGAGCCGCGGAATTCCAGGCGCACGTTGCCAAGGCCGCTGAACCACAGGTCCAGTTCGGCGTCGAGGTCGAAGGTGCCGGCGGTCTCGATGGAGAACGCCTGGATCTTGTTGTACGGCAGGGAAGTGAAGTCCTTCTTCTTGCCGGTCATACCTTGGACGTTCACCGCGATCAGCCGCTTGTTCGTGAACACCACGAAGTCGCGCACCGCCTTGAACGACGAGTAGATCTGTTCCCCGGGGATGATGATCGGCTGCACCGTCGGCTCGATGTCCTTCGGTTTGCACGGCGTGAGCTTGAAGACGGTGTCCTTGGAGAAGTCAATCATGCTCCCCACCCTACGGATTTTCCCGTGACGGCCGCCGGGATCAGGTCGCGGGTGTGAACCTCAGGACCGCCATGCCGTCCTTCACGGCGGTCACCGTGTACTTGATCCCGTTCGTGGAACCGGCTCGGCCGCTGAGGGCGGCCCGCGCGCCGCTGCCGAGGGCGGCCGAGAGTGTGACGCCGGTGGGGGACACGGCATCGACCGTGACGTAGGTGACGCGCAGCCGGGCTTCGAAGGCGATTTTGTCCTTCGGTTTCACGATGACTTCGCAGTCGCCGTCGCGGCACGACTTGAGGTCGGTGCCGTTGGCGGCGACCAGTGGGCCCTCCGGCTGAGCGATGCCCGTCGGCGACGACGGAGCGACGCTGGACGACGAAGGCGACGGGGAAGGCGAAGGTGACGGAGAAGGCGCCGCACTCGACGACACGGGCGTAGTACGTTCCGGGGTCTCCGAGGAGCCACAGCCGCTCAGGACGACGGCGGACACGAGCAGGAAACCGGCCACACGCTGAAAGGACATGCCCCGAAGGTAAGGCGACCGCGAGGGGACCGGTCCCGCGTCAGAACTCGGCGGTGAACAGGCAGAACGGGTGACCGTCGGGGTCCATCAGCACCCGGAAGTCGTCTCCTGGCTGGTGCGAAGCGAGTGTCGCGCCGCCTTCGACGGCCCAGGTGACAGCCCCGGCGAGGTCGTCGACGGCGATGTCCAGGTGCAGCATCATCTGCTGGGCGCCCTCCCGCGGCGGCCACACCGGCGGCACGTGGTCGGGTTCGTGCTGGAACGACAGGCCGGTCCCGCCGCCGGGTGGTTTCAGCATCACCCAGCCGGGTTCTTCGTACGTGATCGGCCAGCCGAGCAGCCGCGCGTAGAAGTCCGCGAGCGCGCGCGGGTCGGGGCTGCCGAGCACAGTGGCGGAAATCCGGGTCCGTGGTTGCGTCATGATCACCCTCCCGAGACCATCGTAGGCCGGGGACGGGTCCCCGGCAGTCTCTCGCATACTGCCGAGGACAAGGAGGAGGCAGGATGAAGCGGCTCACCACGGCGCACGAAAGCCTCGCGCTCGGTGTGCCCCGGTCGGCCCCCGGCGCGGTGTTCGCCCTCACGCTCGCGGGTGGCGTGTCCGTCGACCCCGGCGAAGGCAGCGAGATCTCCTTCGGGCGCAACCGGCCGCAGGTCGACGTCTGTGTGGGCGAGAACGATCTGCAGGTCAGCCGCCAGCACGGCCTCCTGAACTTCACCGGCGGCCAGTGGTGGGTCAGCAACACCGGCCAGTTGCCGATCCGCCTGCCGAACTCCCGCTGGCTCTCCCTCGGCGAGGAACCGATCCCGCTTTCGGACGGGTACACGCCGCTGTTCGTCCGCGGTTCGGGCAGGCGGGAGCATCTGCTCGAGTTGTACGTCGCCGGTCCCGACGGCGGCCAACCCGCCACCCGGCACGGTGACGTCACCGTGCCGCCCCGCCGCTGGCGCCTCAGCGCGGACGAACGCCTGGTACTGGTCGTGTTCGGCCAGCGTTATCTGCTGCACGACCTCAATCCGCAGCCGCTGTCCCGCCAGCAGACGGCGGAGGTGCTCGGCGAACTGCGTCCCGAGGAGACCTGGACCAGCCGCCGGGTCGAGCATGTCGTCATCGACGTCCGGGCGCGGCTTTCGGCGGGCGGCGTCTACGGCCTGCGGCGTGAGGAGGTCGGCGAACCGGTGGGGAACGCCTTGAACGACAACCTCCTGCGGGAACTGGTGCTCTCCACCACGCTCGTGCCGCCGGACCTCGCCCTCCTCGACGCGCTCGGCTGAGTGTCCATGGAGGACTGTCAGCCGACGCCTTCCATGGCCGCCTTGGCGACGTCGCTGTCCTCGTCGGCCTTGCTGGCCACTTTCACCAGTGCCGCCGTCGCTTGATCCCGGCTCTCTTCGGCCTTGACGCGGCCCGCGGAGGCCGCGTTCACGCCGAAGAAGGCGCCCACCACCGTGCCGATCACCGTGCCCGACGCGGTGATCACCGCCGTGACGTCCGAGGTGTTCGGGTACCGCATGACGGCCGCCACCGTGATGACCGCGAGCGCGCTCAGCCCCGCCAACACGGTCATGAACCCGTAGTTCTTGCTCATGGCCCGCTCCCTTCCAGGCTTTCCGCGGCCATGCTTCGCCCGAACGCCGTCACTCGTTACGGCAAAAGGCCCGATTGCGCCCCTAATGGTTACCCACCGATACCGAAACGCACTTCGTGACTCGGGCCGGGTGCTACGAATTCCAGCAGGCGGAGCCCCTCTTCGGTGATCGAATCCCGGCCCGGCAACGGTTTCCGTGACTCGATCGTCAGCGTCGCCCCTTCGATCGCCCAAAGGGCCAGGAAATCGCCGTCGACGAGCAGGGTGCCCCGGCGGCCGCCGTTACCCGGCGGCAACGGCACCCGGCGCCCGTCGGGGATCACGCGTGCGCGATCGGCGTGGGAAAGCAGGACGTTGTCGTACTCGGGCAGAAACCGGGGTGGGGCTGGGGTTTCCGGATCGGGGCGGGGAGCGTCCGGGAGGTCGAACAGTTCCTTCCCGTTGACATCGGTGAAGGTGCGCAACCCCGGCCTGAGCCGTTCGAAGACCTCCTTGAGCCTGGTCAGCCCCGACCAGACCTGCGCGTCGCGAACGGTCGCCGGGCCGAACGCGGTGAGGTAGCGCAGCACCAGGTCGTCGAGCGGGATCCCGGCCGTGATCGGCTCGCCGACCCAGTCTTCGAGCGGGGAGAACGCGACCGGGCCGGTCTCGCCCCACAGTCCGCGTGGTGTCACGTGCGCGAGCGGGAGGAGGCTGTTGACCGCGTAGGCCAGGACGGTGGGATCGGCGTCGGGCCAGCGGCCCGTCAACGCTGTCCGGATCGCGGCGCGGGTGCCGGGCCGTTCGGCCAGCAGACGCCGTCCCGCTTCGGCGATCGCGGCCAGGTCGAGTCCGGCGACCTGCCGCGAGTAGTGCCCGAGGAAACCGCGTTCGACCACCGTTTGGATGGTGGGCCACAGGAGGAGGGCGTCGCCCGCCGTCACCAGGTGCACGGTTCCCCGCATCAGCGTGGACCGGACGACCTCGCGGCCCGCCAGCGGTTTCGCCAGTTCCTCGACCCGGAAATCACACAGCCGCGACCACAGCCCGACGTAGGGCGAGTCGGGTGCCTGCGCCTGGAGCCCGGCCAGGTGCCCGATGGCATCGACGGCGGGCAGGGCGGAGCGGTCGAGCAGGAGCTGCCGGGCCAGGGTCGCGCGGTTGAGGGCACGCGGGCTCAAGGTTTCCCTCGTCAGACGCCCTTTCGCGGGAAGGAGCGGAGTTCTTCGGCGAACAGGTCCGGGACCTCTCTCGCCGGGAATCGTCTGGCCGTCGATCTCGGCCTGGTCGATCGCGACGCGGAAGGGCTTGCTCTCGTTCATGAGAGTCAAGCTAGAAGCCATTGCGGAAAGTTTCGTTCCGCGATTGCGGGCAAGATGGAACCCATGGCGGAAACTTCGGCGAGGCTCCTGAGGCTCCTGTCCTTGTTACAGGCGAGACGGCACTGGACAGGACCGGAACTGGCGGACCGGCTCGCGGTCACGACCAGGACCATCCGGAACGACGTCGAGCGGCTGCGCGGCCTGGGATACCCGGTCGACGCCACGTCCGGCGTCTCCGGTGGCTACAGCCTGGGCGCTGGTGCGGCGATGCCGCCGTTGCTGCTCGACGACGAGGAGGCCGTCGCCGTCGCGATGGGTCTGCGCACGGCCGCGGGCGGGACCATCACGGGGATCGAGGAGACGTCGGTGCGCGCACTGGCGAAACTGGAGCAGGTGCTGCCCGCACGGCTGCGGCGCCGCGTCGAGGCGCTGAACTCCGCGACCCTCGCGGTGTGGGGCGGCGGTCCCACGGTCGAGGCCGGGGTGCTCACGGTCATCGCCAACGCCTGCCGTGACCGCGAGACCCTGCGCTTCGACTACGTGGGGCACAACGGATCCGAGACACGGCGGCAGGTCGAGCCGCACCGTGTCGTGCATATGAGCCGCCGGTGGTATCTCGTCGGCTGGGACGTCGAACGGCAGGACTGGCGCACTTTCCGGGCGGACCGTGTGCGCCCGCGTACTCCCAACGGACGACGGTTCGAGGAGCGCGAACCACCCGAAGGGGGCGTTGTCGCGTACCTGGAGCGCGGGGTCGGGGCGGCGTTGTGGCGGCACCACGCGACGATCCGGCTGCACGCACCCGCCGCCGAAGCCGCCGCCAAGGTGCCGCCCGCCGTCGTGGTCGAAGCCCTCGACGACGGGACCTGCCTGCTCAAGGCGGGGGCGGACACCCTGGAGTTCCTGGCGCTCTACCTCGGCCAGTTCGACGCCGACTTCGAGATCGTCGATTCCCCGGAGTTCGCCGGGCACCTGCGCAAACTGATCGACCGGTTCAGCCGTGCGGTGGACGTTTGACGTCGAAGACCAGTTCCGGGCGCTCCCACGTGATCTTCGGGGGCCGGGGCGGCACGACGCCGACCCGGCGCGCGCCCATCCGCTCGTAGAACCCGGTGGCGGGCGGGTGGGAGACGACCCGGACCTCGGACATGCCGAGTTCCGCGGCCTGGCCGAGCATATGCTCGACCAGCCACGCCCCGATGCCGGTGCCCTGGGCGGGATCGGCGACGAACAGCAGGTCCAGCTCGGCCGGGTACTCGATGAGGCTGTAGAACCCGACCACCTCCCGCTGCGCGTGGGCGACGTACGCGGGGTGCGTGGCGAGATAGTCCTCGGTGACCCGGTAACCCTCCAGAATCGCGGCGTACTCCCCTTGATAGGCGTCGGATTCGTGCATCAGCGTGGTCAACCGGCCGGCGTCGGAAGCGTTTGCCCTGGAGATGCGGTAGCTCGTCACGTCGGCAGCTTAGAACCTCGCACCGACAACTCTTGACCTCCAGTTAACTGGAGGTACCAGGGTGGGTTCCGACAGCGGGGGAACGACCTGGAGGAACAGCATGAAAGCGGCCGCGTTCACGGAAGCCGGTGGCCCGGAGGTGCTCCGCGTGCTGGAGCTGGAGGAGCCGCACGCCGGGGCGGGAGAGGTCCGGGTGCGGGTGAAGGCGGCGGGAGTGCAGCCGTACGACGCGGCCGTGCGGGCGGGCTGGGAACCCGCGGGGATCGAAATGCGTTGGCCGCGTGTCCCGGGGAACGAGTTCGCCGGGATCGTCGACGAGGCCGGTTCCGGGGTTGCCGGCCTCGTCGCGGGGGACGAGGTGCTCGGGTTCACGGCCGTGCAGGCCTACGCCGAGTACATCGTGGTGCCCGCGGAGAACGTCACGCCGAAGCCGCCGGAGATGCCGTGGGAGGTCGCGGGCGGCTTCACGGCCGGGACGCAGACCGCGTACCTGGCGCTGGACTCCCTGCGGATCACCGGCGGGGAGACGCTGCTGGTCCACGGCGCGGCGGGCGCGGTGGGGACCGCGGCCGTCCAGCTCGCCGCACTGCGCGGGGCGAAGGTCATCGGCACGGCCAGTGCGGCGAACCAGGACTACGTCCGGTCACTCGGCGCCGAACCGGTGGTCTACGGCGACGGCCTCGACGGCCGGGTGCGTGCCCTCGCGCCGTCCGGTGTCGACGCGGCGCTCGACGGCGCGGGCGGGGTGGCGCTCGACCTCTCGCTGGAGCTGGTCGGGGACCCGGACCGCGTACTCACCCTCGTCGACCACGCACGCGCGCCCGGACTGGGCGCGCGGGTGGTCACCGGGACGCGATCGGCGGAGCGGCTGGGGATGCTGGCTTCGCTGTATGTCAAGGGGGACCTGCGATTCCTGGTGCGCCGGGTGTACCCGTTCACCGACGCGGCGGCGGCGCACCGGGAGATCGAGACGGGGCACGGCCGGGGGAAGGTCGTGCTGACGTTCCCGTAGGGGCGGGGCCGGGGAAGGGCAGGGGCGCGGCGGCGCGGGAGGAAGCCGCCGCGCCCGGTGTCGTCGTCTGGCTACGATGACAACGTTGGCAGCCGGGAACGCGGAGAGGTGAACCGATGAGTCTTCGCCAGTACGAGTACGCCCTGGCCGTCGCCGAGGAGGGGTCGGTGACGGCGGCCGCCGAACGGCTGCACGTCGCCCAGCCGTCGGTGTCCCAGCAGATCCGCGGCCTGGAGCGGGAACTCGGCGTGGAATTGTTCGCCCGTACGCCGACCGGGCTGGTGCCGACCGTGGTCGGCCGCGCGTTCCTGCGCGAGGCCGAGGTCGCGGTGAGGGCTTCGCGGCGGGCGCGGGCGACGGCACGGGCAGGTGCCGAAGACCTGGTGGGCGAGCTGGTGGTCTCGGTGCAGCTGGGTTTCGGCACCCGGCAGCTGCCGGGTGCGCTGAGTGCGCTGCGCCGCCGCTTCCCGAAGCTGGAGGTCACTCTCTTCGAGGAGCCGAGTGCCGCCGAAATGGAGCGGCTGTCGCGCAAAGGCGTCCTGGACCTCGCCCTGATGGCGGCGTGCGAGCGGAGCCCCGAAGACGCGCACCGCCTCGGCGAGGAGGAGTTCGTCGTGGTGCTGGGTGCCGGGCACCGCCTGCTCGCGGCGGACCGGGTCGAGTTGCGTGAGCTGGCGGGTGAGCCATGGGTGCGCTTCGACCGTGACAGCGCGCTCGACAACGTGCTGCTGTCGGTCCTGCGGGACGACGAGCAGACCCCGGCCACGGCCGCCCGCGTGTCCCAGACGGCGACGGCCGCACGCTGGGCCGCCCACGGGCTGGGAGCCGCCCTCGTCCCGGCCTCCGCCGTTCCCCACGGCCAGGAACACCTCGCGCGCCCGGTTTTCCCGGCCGTGTCCCAGCCCGTCATCGCCGTGCTCCGGCCCGGCGCGGGACCGGCGGAGACCACTCTGCTCGAACTCCTGGAGCAGGAGATCTGGCACGAAACCGCCTCCCTCTCAAGGGTTTACTGATCGCTCAGAGCTGCGTGGCGCCGCCGTCCACGACGAGCTCGACGCCGGTGCTGAAGGTGGCGTCGAAGGCGAGGAACGCGGCCGCCTTGGCGATCTCGTCAGGGGTGCCGAAACGCCGCATGGGATTGTCCGCGATCAAGCCCGCCTTGAACTGCTCGAACTCTTCTTCGGACATTCCCTCCAGCACGATCCCCGTGTCGATGGGGCCTGGGCTGACCGCGTTGACCCGGATCCCGCGCGGAAGCAGCTCGGTGCCCAGGGTGCGCGCCATCGACCGCATCGCCGCCTTGCCCGCCGCGTAAGCACTGGTCCCCGGCATGCCGATGGCGTTCGCGACCGACGTCGTGAGGACGACGCCGGCGCCCGTGCTCAGCAGCTGGGCGAGCTTCCGCACGGTGAAGTACGCGCCCTTGACGTTGACCGCGAACAGCTCGTCGTACACCTTCTCGGTCATCGACTCGAAGGGCATCGTGCGGGCGATCCCCGCGTTGACGAACAGCGCCTCGACAGAGCCCAGTTCGTCCTTCACGTGGTCGGCCAGTGCGTCCAGGTCGGAGAGTGACGCCACATCGCCCCGGACGGCGAGCGCGTTCTCGCCCAGTCTCGCGATTGCGTCGTCGAGCGTTGTCTGGGAACGTCCGGTGATCACCACGCGCGCGCCGCCGTCGATCAGCAGTTTCGCCATCGCGAAACCCATTCCGCTGCCGCCGCCGGTGATCACCGCGTTCTTTCCGCTGTATTCCCTCATCTCGGAGCTCTTTCTCTTTCTGTTCAGCCGCGGGGGAATTCGCCGCCGTCGACGACGAGCTTGCTCGCGGTCAACCAGCCCGCCCGTTCGGACACGAGGAACGACACCGTGTCGGCGATGTCGCCGGGCAGGCCGTCGCGGCCCAGCGGGACGGCGGGGACATCGCCCTGATCCGGCGTCCCGCTCATGCTCGCCCACTGCTCCCGCGTCGCTTCGCCACCGGGAGTGGCCGTCCGGCCGGGGGAGACGGTGTTGACCCGGATCCCGAACGGGGCCAGCTCCAGAGCGAGTCCCCGGCTGTAGTTCTCCAGCGCCGCCTTGGCCGCGGTGTAGTGCAGGAACGGCCCGACCGGGGTGGGGACCGCGGCCGAGGAGATGTGCACGATCGACCCCGTACGCCTGTCCCGCATTCCCGGCACCATCAGGGAATCCAGCCGTAACGACGCGAGGTAGTTCAAGTCCAGCGCGTCCTGCCACTCCTCGTCGGGGATGGCCGCGCTGTCCTGGTGCGGTCGCGCCCCGCCCGCGTTGTGGACCAGGACGTCGACCCCGCCGAGCACCTCATGCGCGGCTTCGGCGAGTGCTTCCACCCCGGCCCTCGTCCGGATGTCGGCCGCCACGAAGGAAGCCCCTTCCGGCACCGTGTCCGTCGCCGCCCTGGCGGTCGTGAGCACTTCGGCGCCCGCGTCGAGGAGCTGGCGCACGATGGCCGCCCCGATACCGCGGGAGCCACCTGTGACCAGGGCCCGCTTTCCCGCGAGTTCTTTTGTTTCTTTTTCGGCCGTGGTCATGCCGCTTTTCCTTTCGATCCGTTCGATGGGAAAAGCGTATGTCCGGGAAAGAAGGAAAGGCAAAGACGAAATGTCAGTAGCCGCCATAGGGGATTCCTATGGCGACGAACGGCGGGGGTGTCGCGAAAGACGCCCTCTGTCCGTGAAGGCCTCCTTCACTACCTTCAGGGTAGGCAAGGAGGCCTTCACGGACCGGGAGACGTCAAGCGCCCCGCAGCTTCCGGATCACCCCGCGTATCGCCAGCGGGGCCACGATCGCCACGAACAGCACCAGCGCCGCCCAGCCCCCGAACCCGCCGAAGCCACCTTCGTCGTAGGCCGCGGGGGAGGCCTCCTTCCAGTTCTTCGAGCCGCCGCCCGCGGAGTCCTCGTCGGGGGTGGCCGCCGCGGTCGCGGTCTTGTCGCCGCCGGCGGGACCGGCGCTCGGGGCGGCCGAAGGACCCGCCGTCGCCCCGGGGCCCGCCTTGGGTTTGCCGTCCGGGGTGAGGATCCCGGCGGTCACCAGCGGATCGGGTGGGCTGGCGGCACCGGCGCCGAGGCTGCCGCGGAAGGTCGGGTTGCCGCAGTTGCCCGCACTCAGCTGTTTCGCCGGTCGCCCGGTGAGCCGCGCGTTGGAGTTCATGATCTCCTGCGACAGGTTCGGCGGCAGCGGCGAGTAGCCGATCCGCGCCATGTTGACCTGGCCGTCGCAGGCGACGTGATCGAGGAACGCGGTGATCGTGTCGGATTTGCCCTGGTCGTCGTAGCCACCGCGGCAGGTGTCACGGCCGGTGGTGCACGGCATCATGATGTACGAGTACGCGGAGATCGGGTACGACTTCGGGTCGGTGTTCGAGTAGACCTTGTCCAGTTTCTGGCTGAGGTCCGGGCGGAGTTCCGCGTGCTTCAGCGCGGCCGCGATGTTCTCCGCGTAGGGCTGCGTGTAGTCGCCCGCGCCGTTCTGCACCCACGCCGCCGGAGCCTTGTAGAGCTGGGCGTAGGCGAACTCGTCGTAGGCGATGGAGAACGGGATGCTGTCCGAAGCCACGGACTTCGCGATCTGGTCGGAGTCCGCGAGCAGCCGGTACCACTCGGCGTCGGGACCTTGTCCGGGAAGCTGGATGGGCCGGACACCGGCGGGCAGGTTCCCCATCCCGTTCCCGGCGTTGCGGGCGACGAACCGGTGGTAGGCGTCGGGGGCCGCGTGCGCGACGAAGTCGTAGAACAGCGCCGTCGTCCCCGACTGCCCGGTCCGGCCGACCAGGGTGATCGGCTGGTCCGGCAACGGCTTCCCGCCGTTGGTCGCGGTGATGGCCTGATCGCTCCAGCGGGTGATGTCGCGGCTGAAGACGCGGCCGATCACCTCGCGGGTGAGGTGCAGGTAGTCGACGCGTTTCCCGCCCTGGTCCTTCACGTTGTACATGACGGCGACGGCGCCCGCGACGTCCGGGACGTACTGGTAGCCGCGGGTCTGCGCGGACAGGCCGCCACCGCCCGCCGCGATGAGCGACGACACCTCGGCCTCGGTGCCGCCGAAGTCCACCGTCCGGTCGCCGTACTGGTTCACACCGGCCGGTGAGTTGGTGGCCGAGTAGTTGACCGGGATACCGCGCGACGTCGCGCCGTTCTGCCAGTCGTTCATCGCCGGGCCGACATAGCTGGACCCGGATCCGGTGATCCTGCTGAGCGCCGCCGCGTCGGGCGCGACGACCAGCGACAGCAACGCCACGACCCCGCCCACCGAGGCCAGCTTGCGGATCATCCGAATCGCCCGTTCACGTAGTCGAAGGTGCGCTCGTCCGACGGCGCGTTGAAGATGGTGTCGGTCCGACCGTGCTCGATGACCCGGCCGGGTTCGTTCTCGGCCGCGAGGAAGAACGCGCAATGGTCCGAAACCCGCTGGGCCTGCTGCATGTTGTGCGTGACGATGACGACCGTGACCTCGTGCCCGATCTCGGCGATCGTCTGCTCGATCCGCCGGGTGGACGTCGGGTCCAGCGCGGAGCACGGCTCGTCCATCAGCAGCACGTTCGGCTGCACCGCCAGCGATCGCGCGATGCACAGCCGCTGTTGCTGACCGCCGGACAGCGCGCCGCCGGGGGAGCTCAGCCGGTCGCGGACCTCACGCCACAGCCCGGCCCGCTCCAGGCTCTGTTCGACCAGCGCGTCCTTGTCGCCGCATTTGACGCCGGCGAGCTTCAACCCGGCGAGCACGTTGTCGCGAATGGACATCGCGGGGAACGGGTTCGGCTTCTGGAACACCATGCCGATCCGCAGCCGGACCTGTTGCGGCCGCGTCCCGTCGGCGTAGATGTCCTTGCCGTCCAACAGGACCTCACCGGTCAGCGACGCCGAAGGGACCAGTTCGTGCATACGGTTGAGGATGCGCAGGAAGGTCGACTTGCCGCAGCCGGACGGACCGATGAGCGCGGTCACCTCCTTGGCGGGCATCCGCAGCGACACCCCCTCGAGGACCAGCCGGTCACCGAACCAGGCGCCGATCTCACGGGACTCCAGTTCCGCCGCGCCGGGCGGGGGGCCGCCGGTCAGCTCGACCAGCGGGCGCGCCGGACTGTCCACGTAGGACACTTCAGTGTCGGTCACCGGTTCTCCTGTGTCTTCGCGGTGGTTCTCTTCGCCTTGCGCTTCGACCGGTCGCGGCCCACCACCCTGGCGATCGCGAACAGGCCGAAGATGAGCAGGATCAGCACGAGCGCGCCGACGTAGCCACGCTGCTGGACGTTCTCCAGCGGCTGCTTGATGAAGCGGTAGATGAACAGCGGGATGCTCTCCTGGGGATCGGAGAACGGGTTGGCGTTCATGCCGAGCGCCCCGAACGAGGTGAACAGCAACGGCGCGGTCTCGCCGGCCACCCGCGCGATCCCGAGGATGACCGCTGTCGTGACCCCGGTGCGGGCGGTCGGCAGCACCACCGACCACACCGTGCGGGCCCGGCTCGCGCCGAGAGCGAGCGACGCCTCGCGCAGGCCGTCCGGCACGAGCCGCAGCACCACGTCGACGGTCCGGGTGACGGTCGGCAGCATGACCATCGTCAGCGCCAAGGTGGCCATCATGCCGTTGTAGCTGAACAGGCCCACCCCGGCCTGGATACCGGGGATGATCAGCGCCGCGTAGACGAACAGACCGGCCACAATGGACGGAAGGCCGCTCATCGCGTCGACCATGATCCGCACCGGACGGCGGAACCGGGACCGGGTCTCGTTCAAAAAGACCGCGGTGAGCACGCCCAGCGGGACGACGAGCACGAGCGTCAGCGCGGTTTGCTGCAGCGTTCCGACGACCGCGTGCAGACCACCGGTCTCGGTGACCGGATCGGTCGGCGCGACCGTGGACATGTCGTGGGTGAAGAAGGCGAAACGCAGATACGGCGCGCTTTCGGCGACGATGTAGATCAGCAGGGACAGCAGCGGGGCGAGCAGGACGAGCGCCCCGGTGACGACGAGGGTGGACACGAGCCGGTCCGCCGCGGCGAGCCTGCCCAGCCGGTCGCGGGTGACCAGGTACAGCATCGTCAGGTAGAGCAGATACGCGACGATCAGGTCGGCCAGCCAGCCGGGGGATTCCAGCAGCAGGTGCAGGACGAACCAGGTGAGCAGGGTCGCCGAGACGGCGCATCCGAGCGCCGCGAGCCGGTCCTGCCGGGTGGTCTCCGACGGACGGCGCTTGACGAGTTTGCGCGGCGCCGGAGTGACCGGGGGAGTCAAGGTCGCGGTCACGCGTCCACCCCCGCGCCGGAGCGGCTCTTGGAGATGATCACCGACGCGGTGAAGTTCGTCGCCAAGGTGAAGACGAACAGCACCAGCCCCGCGGCCATCAGCCCGGACAGCGCCAGGCCGGACGCGCCGGAGTTGTTGGCGATGAAGCCGGAGATGGTCGTGCCGCCGAACTGCAGGACGTGGTTCGTGATCTCCGGAACCTGGGGCAGCAGCAGGGAAACGGCGATCGTCTCGCCGAGCGCTCGGCCCAGCCCGAGCATCGAACCGCCGATGATGCCGCCCCGGCCGAAGGGCAGCATGACGGTTTTGACCATGCCCCAGCGCGTGCTGCCCAAGGCGAGTGCCGCTTCCTTCTCCCCGGGGGGCGTCTGCGCGAAGACCTCGCGGATCACCGACGTCGTGATCGGCAGGACCATCAGCGAGACCACCAGGCCCGCGATGAACATCGACTGGATGTAGAGCGCGTTCTCCTTGGCCGAGAACAACGGGAACCAGCCGAGGTTTTCGGTGAGCCACCGCGAGACCGGCACGATCTGGGGTCCGAGGAAGGCGAACCCCCAGAGTCCGTAGAGCAGGCTCGGGATCGCGGCGAGCAGGTCGACCAGCCCGGTCAGGAAGCCGCGGATCCTCCCGCTGGAGTACTCGGTGATGAACAGCGCGGCGAGGATGCTCAACGGGACCGCGATCAGGACCGCGATCAGTGCCACCACGATGGTTCCGTAGAGCAGGCCGAGCACACCGAGGACGCCGGCCGCCGGGTCGAACCGGATGGTGGCGAAGAAGCCGAAGCCGCCGGCGTCGAAGGCGGGCCCGGACCGGTAGACGAGGAAGAAGCCGATGACCACGAGGATCGCCAGCATGGTCAGCCCGGCACCGGTGGTGACCCGGCGGAACGCACGGTCGGCCCGCGAGAGGACTTCGGTGATCGCGCGCCGCACCGGTGCTGCCGGTGGGGACGGATCGGGCCGGGGTGGCGCGATGGTCACGAGCGGCCTTCCTTCGTGTTGGCAAGCAAAGGAGTTCAGGGCACACCACGTCGCCCCTCGATGCGGCCAGTATGTGGTGCCCGCGCGCGGGAAAGGTGTCCGCGCGGAGAACGCCCGACGGGGCGTATGTGAATCAGTGCGCGCATCCGGCCCGAGGCGGTTGACCCCGAACGGGTGACTCGGGGACGTTGGTTGCGGTGCGGCCCCTCCGATGGTGCCGCGCTGTCCGCCGCATGCCCGTGAAACCTGGGGAGTCGTCCGTGTTCCTGGTCCGCGCAAGACGAGTCGGGATCGTGCTGATCTGCGGGATGCTGGCGGTCGCGGGAGTGTCCGTTCCCGCCGCGCAGGCGCAGGCGCCCGCCGACCCGCCGTACACCCTCAAGACCGAGCCCGCCGATCTTTCGGCCGTCCAGAACGGCGACCCGCTGCGGATCACGCTTTCCGGCTTGGCCAAAGGAGCGCGGGCGAAACTCGTCATCTGCCCGAAAGACGTGCCGGACAATCTGATGAAAAAGGTGTTCGTCCCGCCTTGGAACAAGGACAGCACCCTCCTCACCCGGGTGGCCGCCTATTGCCAGGACGAATTCGGCGACGAATTCATCGGGAAGAACGCGGGTATGCAGTCGATGGAAAGGGTGCGGAGCAGTACGACCGGCGACGTCGTCTTCGACACGACGATCCCGCGCGGTACCTTGCGCCCGCATGCCGTGGCCTGGGATCCGCTTTACACCACTTATGAGAAAGCGGTGAATCCCGGGGACAAATTCCCCAAGGTCCCGTGGGCGGACAACCCCGCGGTCGTCGACCCGGTGACCGGTGCGAAGACCAGGAGACAGTTCTCCTTCACCTGCGACGAGAACAATCCCTGCACCGTCGCGATCCAGATCACCGCGCAGGACGCCACGGGCAGGACCGTGACCTGGGTCGACGACTCGATCAAGTTCACCCCGTACCTGCCGGGCATCGGGGTCAAGGGATGCAAGGGGATCGGCAGGCATACGCTCGACGCCAGCATGCCGGAGCGGCTCGGGCGGGCCGCGGTCGCCTGGAACCAGGCGCTGTGCGCGCCCACACAGGCCGAGCAGCCCGCCAACATCGTGAGCGAGACCGAAGACACCGGGCTGACCGCGTTCGACAAGGGCGCCTCCGATCTCATGATCACCGGGAGCGGGAGCGCGCTGGCCGTCCAGTCCGTGCGGTCCAGGGAATACGTGCCCGTCGGGATCAACGCGGCGGTGATCGCCGCGGTCGGCTGGTCCCCGACCGACGTCGACGACGAGGGGAACCCGCTCAGCTCGAAGCTGACCGGCACGATGGCGTTCACCCACGACGAACTGGCGAATATGTTCACCAAGGGCGGGCAGAACCCCGACACCGCCGGCCGGGGCGGCATCTTCCGGAACGGCACCCCGCTGGTCGACCGCAACCCGGCGCTCGCGGCCGTCAAGGACGGGCAGCCGGACGGGGTGATCGCGGTCAACCGCCGGGCCGGATACGGCGGGAACCCCGACTTCTTCGGGGTGACCGGGGAGTCGGGAACGGGGACGATCCCGTTCGCCCTGAGCAAGGTCCTCTCCGGGAAGGCGCCGGAGTCGTGGGTCTTCCCGGCACTGGGCAAGGACTACTTCGGTGAACTGAACGGCAAATCCCCCGGGGTGATCGCCGACCTGAGCGTGCTCGATCCCGGGAAGTCGCAGGTGCACAACGTCGACGCGAAGACCGGTCAGCTGTCGGTGCGCAAGACCGTGGACAACGCCGTCGCCGGACGGGGCGGTGACTGTGCGGGCGGCTGCGTGAACTGGGTGATCACCGACCTCGCGACGGCCACGATCAACCGCTGGACGCCGGTGGCGATCCCGGACGGCAAGGGGAACTTCGTCGCGCCGACCGAGCAGAGCCTCCAGGCGGCGGCCGACTCGATGAAGGTGGGTGCGGACGGGACGGCCGAGGCGGGCACCGTGTCCACGGACGGCGCGTACCCGCTCACATTCGTCGAGTACCTGGCCGTCCCGGTCAACCCGTTGATCGACGCGACCTGCAAGCCGATGACCGAGAAGCAGGCCGGGCTGAAATCGTTCGCCACCCTCGCGAGCGGCTTCGGGCAGACGCTGCTTCCGCCGGGGATGGCCCGGCTGAGCCCGGCACTGGCCGCCACCGCCACCGAGCGGGTGGCCAAGATCGGCACCGGCTCGGTCGAAAAGGCCTGTCAAGAGAAGGAAGAAGCGAAGAACCCGCCGTCGCCGGGAGCGAACGGCGTCACGCCGGCGGCCAGTCCCTCGCCGAACAGTCCCTCCGGCGGCCCTGGTGCGTCCGCCGGGACGCCTGCCGCGGCGTCCGCCGGATCCGCTCCCGCGGTCGCGCCGACCCCGGAAAGCGTGGCGGCGGCGAAGAACCTCGCCGAGTCGATCGACATCCCGAGGTTCGCCGGTGCCGGGGCGCTGGGTGCCCTCATTCCCTTGGTGGCCTTGGTGATCCTCGCGACGCTTCCGTCCGCGACGGCGTACGTGGCGGCGGGCAGGCCGGTGCCGGCGGGGCTGACCAGGGCATTCGCCGCGCTGCTGGGTCTCCTGCGCCGCAAGTCCTCGGGGGGCGTGGCGTGAACGTCCAGGTCGAGGAGCGGCCCGCCGAGCAGGAAGCCGAGGAGCAGGCCCTCCGGTTCGGTCCCGGCTGGATCGGGGCCGTCGTGTTCGCGTGGCTGGCCACCACCCTGGTGGCGTTGGCACTGGTCGTCTACGCGCTGGGCCCGATGCTCCAGTCGGGTGATCAGCGGAAGGCACTGACCGAGATCCGGGGCGAGATCGGTGTGGCGCTGGGCGCCAGCCAGAGCCTGTTCGGTGCCGCGCCGCCCGCCAAACCGGCCGAGTTCGGCAAACCGGTGGCCGTCCTGGAGATCCCCGCGCTGAAGGTGCAGCAGGTCGTCGTCGAGGGCGTGTCGAGTGGCGAGACCGCTTCCGGGCCCGGCCACGTGCCGGGGACGGCCGGGCCGGGACAGCCCGGCAACGCCGTGATCGCCGGTCGCAACGCCGGGTTCGGTGGCCCGTTCGGTTCGCTCGGCTCCCTGGAGCGGGGTGACGAGATCGTCGTCGCGACGACGCAGGGCAAGTCCGTCTATCGAGTGACGGACACGGCCACCCGGCCCCTCGACGAGGGAGCCGACTACGGCAAGACCGAAAACGATCGGCTGACGCTGGTGACGTCGGCGTCGTGGTGGCCGATGGCCTCGGGAGAGGCGACCGTGGTGACCGCGGCCCTGGAAGGCAGGCCGTTCCGGCCCGCCCCGCAGAACGGCCGGGCGGACGCCCAGGACGGCCGGACCGGTGACGGCGACGCGTGGGCCGGGCTGGTACTGGCCTTCGGCGGCTTCGTGGTGGCCGCGGCGGGTGCGACTTTCCTTTATCGCCGATGGCGTCCGGTTTCGACTTACGTCATCACCGGACCGGTGCTGCTCACCCTCGCGGCGCTCGCGGCGTTGGCGCTTTGGCGCCTTTTCCCCGCTTGGGCTTAGGGGCGAAACACCAGCGAATTCGGGCTTTTCGGGCTGAACTCACTCTCACGATGTGGATCTTCCACCGTTCCCGACTTTGGTCGGTGTTCCGATCACCGGTAGCTGCTTACATTCTCTCCATTACACCCGGTCAGGGGTAATTCATTCGGGTAGCCGAAGGGATTGCTGTGACGGGGTGTCACGCCGTCAGCGCGTTGTCGGGGCGCGCTCGTAAGGGAGAGTTCGATGAGCAGATTCAGCCGGGTGGTCACATGCTCGGTTCCGGTCGCGGTCGGTGCTTTGCTGTTGTCGACAGCGGTTTCCGGGGCGCAGCCGTCGGAAGAGGCGCGGACGCGGGCCGGTATCACCGCCTTGCAGAGCATCAAGAAGAGCCTGACGCCGGCTGAGCTCAAGCAGTCGAGTCAGCTCGTCATCGAGAAACGTCTCCGCGCGGACAAGGGCCTGGCGGGCAAGCTGTCCGAATACCGGACCGGGCTGGGCGTGAGCACCGCCGGCACCGTCGCGGTGGACATCAAGGGCGCCGGACAGTCGTTTGTGGACGCTGTCAAGGCCGCCGGTGGCACCGTGCGCTACGCCTCGCCCACCGGCGCGATCCGCGCCGACCTCCCGCTGAACGCCGTCGACGCGATCGCCGGTCGCGGCGACGTCGCCGAGGTCAAGGCCGCGTCCCAGGCGACGACCTGGAACGAGTCCGCGCCGCAGGACCGCCGTCAGGCCGCCGCCACCCAGGCCGTCGCCGCGCTGCAGGTCGCCGAGGGCGACAAGGCGCACGGCAACGACACCGCCCGCACCAAGTACGGCGTGACCGGCGCGGGCCAGAAGGTCTGCGTGCTCTCGGACGGCGTCAAGTCGCTCCAGGCGTCGCAGACCTCCGGTGAGCTCCCGGCCGTCGACGTCCTGCCTGGCCAGGCAGGCAGCGGTGACGAGGGCACCGCGATGCTGGAGATCATCCACGACATGGCGCCCGGCGCGACGCTCGGTTTCGCGACCGCGTTCACCAGCGAGCAGAGCTTCGCCGACAACATCCGCGCGCTGCGGACCACCGGCAAGTGCACGATCATCGTCGACGACGTCTCCTACTTCGACGAGTCGCCGTTCCAGGACGGCCCGGTCGCGCAGGCCGTCAACGACGTGACCGCGGCGGGTGCGCTCTACTTCTCCTCCGCGGGGAACTCGGGCAACCTCACCGACGGCACCAGCGGCTACTACGAAGGCGACTTCCGCGGCTCCGGCACGAAGATCTCCGGGATCACCGGGACGCCGCACGACTTCGACCCGAGTGGCACCACTCAGCTGTACAACGCGCTTTCGTCCGGCTCGCTCGGCCGCTACGTCACCCTGTTCTGGTCCGACCCGTGGGGCAAGGCCACCAGCGACTACGACCTGTTCATCCTGAACTCGTCCGGTTCGGTCGTCGCCTCCAGCGAGAACGGGCAGAGCGGCACGCAGAACCCGTACGAGATCGCCCAGGTCCCGGCCACCGGCTCGGGCTACAAGGTCGCCGTCGTCAAGTACAGCGGCTCCGACCGGTTCATCGCGCTCAACGTGATCCGCGGCCGTTTCGTCGCCTCGGGTTCGCTGAAAGCCTTCAGCACCAACGGTGTCACCTCCGGGCACTCGGCCGCGGTCAACGCCTTCAGCGTCGCCGCGGCCCCCGCCGCCGGTGCCTTCGGCCGTGCGCTCGAGACCGGTGACCCGGCCAACCCGGCCGGTCCGTTCCCGGGCCTGTTCACCGCGGCCAGCAAGTGGGAACGGTTCACTTCGGACGGCCGTCGCAAGCAGTTCTACAACGCGGACGGTTCGCTGATCACACCCGGCAACGTGTCCTCGACCGGTGGCGCTGTCCGCAACAAACCGGACATCACCGCGGCCGACGGCGTGGCCACCTCGGTGACCGGCTTCCAGCCGTTCTTCGGAACCTCGGCCGCCGCGCCGAGTGCCGCCGCCATCGCCGCGCTGCTGCTGCAGGGCAAGCCGGGTGCGACCCCGGCGCAGATCCGCACCGCGCTGACCTCGACCGCGATCGACCTCGGCGCCCCGGGCTACGACCCGGTCACCGGGGCGGGCGTGATCATGACCGGCCCGGCGCTCGCCGCACTGGGCGTCGCCCCGAAGAGGTAGACGAAGGAAAAGCGGCCCGGTGCACACGCGCACCGGGCCGCTTTCCGTTACGGGGTCAGGACTTGACGCAGGACAGGCCGTTCGGGCCCGAAACGGTCAGGAAGCCGTACTGCTTGATCTTGGTGGCGAGCTGGCCACCGCACAGCGGGCTGGCAATCGAAGCCGTGTCACCGGTGTCGAAACCGATGGCGCGCTTGGCCTGGTCGTAGCTCGGGGTCCGGCTGTCGACGATGTTGTAGACGCTGCGCGAGCCCAGGAACGCCGTGGTGAAGGCCGGGGTGTAGTTACCGGCGGAACCGGAGACCGGGGAGCCGTTGAAACCAGCGCCGGTCAGCGGGTTGACGGTGAAGCCGGCGCGCTTGTCCGGGGTCACCGCGTTGCCCTGCGCGATCCACTGCGCGATGGAGAACGGGGCGATCGCGCGGGAGCGGTCGGCGGCGAGGATGGAGTTGCCGTCGTGCTCCTGGAAACGCTTGATGGTGACCGGCTTGGTGGTCGGGTCGAAACCGAGGACGGTGCCGGTGAAGAAGCTCAGCGTGCCGGAACCGGTCTGCGGCAGGTAGACGACGATGGCGGCGTTGGCGCCACCGACCTGGTTCCAGTTGGTGATGGTGCCGGAGTAGATGCCGCGCAGCTGCGCCAGCGTCAGGGTCAGGCCCGCACCCGAACCCGTGGCCGAGGAGGCCCAGGTGACACCATCGGTGGCGAAGGAGAAGAATTCGAAGGTCGACGGGTCGGACGAGCTGCGCGCCGAGGACGACCGCGCGATGTCGATCTTGCCGTCGCCTGCCTCGGCCGAAGCCTTCAGCGCGGCCTTGCCCTGCGAGGAGCCGTTCGGGGCCGGGTTGCTCGCGCTGTAGACGACCTGGTCGGCGAACGGGTCGGCGGGGACGGTGAACGTCTGGGTGCCCGAAAGCAGCGGGGGCACGTTGACGTAGTTGTCGGGGTCGGTGTTCCAGCTCGCCTTGGCGGCAGCGCTGTTCGCGTTGGCGAGGATCGCGCCGGTGATGTCGGCGGTGGTGTCCGAACCCGCCGCGGCGATGGTCTCCGAGAGGCCGTTGGCCGGGGCGACCGCCGAGGCGGTGCCGGTCAGGGTCAGGCAAGCACACGCGGCGATGGCCGTCGCGCCGAGAAACCGAGTGGTACGAGCACGCATCTTGTTTGCACTCTTTCTCTAGTCCCCAAGTCGTCACGGGATTCCGTGACTTGCCACCAATACTCGCTCCGCAACACTGTCCGGCTGCGGTGCTTCGCGTTCCCGCCCGACGTCCTGGTGGTTAATCTCCGGGGAACGCACTTTCCGTGATCGGCCGTCACGGAGAACGATTCGGTGTATGTCCGGTGGAATTGCGGCGGTATTTCCGGCGCCAATCGGCTATGGTCTCGATCCCTTCGCCGGTCGGCGCTTCGGTGGTCGCCGACCGGAACCGGTCCAGGCCGCGTTGCGCCTCGATCCGCCGTCCGTACGCGTGGGTGGCGATCGCGACGAGCAGGTCGCCGTCCCGCAGCCGCCACCGCCAGCGGCCCCCGCTGAGATGACTGAAATCGCTGGTCAGATCGGTGATATGGGCACGGAGCCAGGTGATCGCGACGAGGCATTCCTCGGCGCGTGGATAGTCGGTGGGTGCGGAGCCGAGCGACACGTTGTTGCCGCCGAGCAGTCGCCATCGGATGGTCTCTTCGCCGGTCTGGACGAGCTGGAAGCGTGGATTCTTCTTCACTGTTCACCGCTCCCGGCGAAGAGGTGAACGGTGCGAATTCCCCCTGGGCACGCTTGTGCAATCGCCGCGATGCGGGGAGGGGGTTACCGGTTTTCATGAAGGCGCGACGGCCGCCGGGTGAACGTTTTCCTCCGGCGGGGGCGCGCTAGCCTGAACGGACGCGGGTAATCGGAAAACAATCACCGAGCCGGATCGGTCCGGCACGGTCGGCGAGGAGGATCGATGGGCAACGGCAAGACCGCGGTCGTCACCGGGGCGGGTTCCGGGCTGGGCCGGGAGATTTCCCGGGCGTTACTCGGCGCGGGCTACCGGGTCGTGCTCGCGGGCCGCCGCGCGGACGCGCTGGCCGAGACCGCGGGCGGCGATGCGAAAGCGCTTGCCGTCCCCGCCGACGTCTCCGATCCCGATTCCGTCGCCGCCCTCTTCGACACGGTCCGCACCGCATGGGGGCGGCTGGATCTGCTGGTGAACAACGCGGGCCTGTCGCTGGGCGGGACCGTCGACGAACTGTCCTTCGCGGACTGGAAACGCGTTGTCGACACCAACCTCACCGGAATGTTCCTGTGCGCGCAGCAGGCGGTGCGTGTCATGAAGGCGCAGGACCCGCGCGGCGGCCGGATCGTCAACAACGGCTCGATCTCCGCGCACGCCCCGCGTCCGGCGAGTGTCGCCTACACGGCGACGAAACACGCGGTCACCGGCCTGACGAAGTCGATCTCCCTCGACGGCCGGGCCTGGAACGTCGCGTGTGGACAGATCGACATCGGCAACGCCGCCACGGAGATGACGCTGCGGATGGCCGACGGCGTCCGGCAGGCCGACGGCAGCGTCAAGGCCGAACCGACCTTCGACGCCCGGCACGTCGCGGACGCCGTGCTCTACATGGCCGGTCTGCCGCTGGACGCGAACGTCCAGTTCCTGACCGTCACGGCGACCGCGATGCCGTACATCGGCCGGGGATAACTGAGCCGAGGGAAGGGGGTCTTCAGGCGTTCCGGACGGCCGGGCTCAGGGGATCACCTTCGCCTTGCGGAATTCGTCGAACAGCCGGAAGAACATCGCCGAAGTCTCGGCGTACTCGTGGAAACCCGCCCGCCTGGCCTTCGAGCCGTCCGCGAACATGTCGTAGTCCCAGCTGAACACGAAGTCCGCGAAGCCCCACGACGACGAAACCGCGCTGTAGGGCACTTCGAGCTCGTACTCGGCGGCAAGGGAGTTCCAGAGTTCTTCCTTGTCCGCCATGACGACGTCCAGCGACATCGGCAGCGGCGGCGCCACCTCCAGGTCGAAGTACCGCGCGATCTGCGGCCAGAGTTCGCTCCACCGGAACAGGTCGCCGTTCGCGATGTTGTAGGCCTCGTTCGTCGAGCCGGTGGCCCAAGTCGTGGCCTTCGCCAGCAGTCCGGCGTCGGTCATCTCCAGCAGGCTGTCGTAGGCGCCGGGTTTGCCGGGGAAGCGCAGCGGCAGCCCGAGTTGCTTCGAGATCGACGCGTAGACGGCGATCGCCAGCGCGAGGTTCATCGGGTTGCCCAGCGCCGTCCCGCCGACCACGGACGGCCGGATCGCCGACCAGGTCCAGCTCTTCCCGGCCTGACGCCGTTCCAGGAACCGCTGCTGGTCCACATTGAACTCGGGCGGCAGGTGACCCGCGTCGGTCTCGCGCGCCGGGGTCTTGAACGGCCCGAGGTGGGCGCCGTAGACCTTGTAGCCCTGCATGAGGCTGACGTGCCGCAGACCGGGCGCGACGGGCTCGATCGCGTCGACGAGGTTGGTCAGCATCGCCAGGTTCGGCGGAACCAGCTCGGCCCAGGTCGGTTTGTCGACATAGGCCGCGTAGAAGACGTGGGTGACGTCGTCCAGGCCGCTCAGCTTCTCGCGGGCGTCGTCCGCGTCGAGCAGGTCGACGGCGATCTGCCCGGGGCCCCCGCGCCGCGAGAGGCCGATGACGTGCCAGCCGGGCTGGGTTTCCAGGTGGGCGATCAGGTTCTTGCCGATGACCCCGTTGGCGCCGGCGACCAGGGCGACCTTGCGTTCTTCGTTCATGTCACCGAGCCTGGCGCGGCCCCCGCGATAAGTCCAAGGCATAGATATCACCGCTCCGATAAACTGCGTGCATGACCAGCTTGCGTCAGCTCGAATACCTGGTGACCGTCGTCGACACCGGTTCGTTCACCCGGGCCGCGGAGATGCTGCACGTGACGCAGCCCGCGTTGTCGCATCAGGTGCGCGCGCTGGAGAAGGGCGTCGGTGGCCCGCTGCTGGAACGGCTGCCCCGTGGTGTCCGGCTGACCCCGATGGGGCGCGCCATGCTGCCGCACGCCCGCGCCACCCTCGCCGACGCCGAACGGGCGCGGTGCGCGGCCCGGCAGGCGTCCGGGCTGGAAGCGGGGGAGTTGCAGATCGCGACGGTCTACTCGGTCGGCCTGGGTGTCCTGCCCGCCGCGCTCCGGGTCTGGCGGCGGGAGCGGCCGGACGTCGACGTCCGGCTGGTCGAGTTCCGGCACGCGGACGAATTGCGGGACGCGATGGCGGCGGGGAAGGCGGACGTGGCGGTCGGCCCGGTCCCGCCGGGCTGGGAAGGCCCGGTGCGCGAACTCGGCACCGAAGAGTTCGTCGTCGTCCTGCCGATCGACGGGCCACGCGAGGACGACGGCACCGGAACCGTCGACCTCGCGAGCCTCGCCGACTGCGCATGGGTGCATTACGCGCCGGGCAACGGCCTCGCGGACCTCGTCGACCAGGCCTGCGCCGCGGCGGGATTCCAGCCGAGGGCCGCCGTCCGGACCGAACAGACGGCGGCCGCGCCGGTGCTCGCGGCGGCGGGCCTCGGGCCGGCACTGGTCCCGGCCAACGTGCTGCCCGAGGGGTTCCCCGGCCGCGTCCTGCGCCCCCAACCGGCGATCCGGCGCACCCTGGCCGCCTACTGCCGCGGCACGCTCGATCCGCTGACCTCGGCGTTCATCGACGTCGTCGCGGGGAAGTGCACCCTCGGATCAGCGCACGGAAATCGCTGACAGGTCCACGCTCCCGAACGTCGTCGCCTTCACCTCGCCGGCCCGCTCCGCCCAGACGGCGTGCCCGTGCCCGGACCACAGCGGCGCGACCGGGAGGTCCCGCAGCAACTGGTTCTCCACCAGGCGGTAGGCCTCGCCACTGTCGGCGGCATCGGTCTCCTCGGCGGATTTCAGCAGGTCGGCGAACCCGTCGCTCTGGTAGCCGGTGGCTTTCACGATCTCGGCCAGCACCTCCTGCGGGCTCGGCGTGACGATGTTCAGATCGATCGCGAACGGCCCGGTGCCGGGCTCGGCCGCGAGCGGGACGCCGACCGCCGCGCTGGCCTGTTCCGCCAGCGGCCGGAGCCACTTCACCGGTGACTGTCCGAAGTGGACCGGAGTGGCCGGGAACTCCGCCTGGGTCAAGAGGGACTTGCCTGCACCGGCGTCGAACGTGCAGGGACGGCAGGTACTGCTGCGTTCCCCCGGCGCGACGGCGGGCGGTAACAGCGACTTCGCCGGATCCGCCTGTTTGGCCAGGACGCCGGCCTCCAGGGCGGCGCGGTCGATGCCGAGCGTGAAACCGTGCCGGACGGTGGCGTCGGAGAACTGCGGGGCGGTCAGGGGAAACCCGAGGTAGGCGACGCCGGGGAGGGCCCACATCACGTGCCGCTGCGCGAAATCGGCGTGCATGGCCTCGTGGCGATCGCCGGGGACCACCGTGGACAAATCGAGTTTCCCGGCCTTGACCTCGTCGTACTGTGTCGCCGCGTCGCCGACCTTCAGTTCGATCGCGCGCGCCTTGCCCGGCGCGTCGGCGACCCGCACCAGCTTGCCGCCCGAGGGCTGCCACGCGCCGTCCAGCCGGAACGGTCCGTTGCCGACCGGGTGCAGCGCGAACCCCGCCCAGTCGCGCGACTTCAGTGCGGACTCGGGCAGCGGGACCAGCGCCGGTGACGAGAGCAGCGCCGGGATCTGGCCGGACGGCCGGTCGAGGACGATCCGGACGGTCAGCGGATCCGGTGCGGTGATCTCCTTGGCCCGCAAGAGGTCTTTGACCACGCGTGATGCCTGCCAGTGCTCCGCGCCGATCGCCGCCCAGGTGTCCACATAGGACTTCGCGGTGACCGGGGTGCCGTCGTGGAACTTCCCGCCGTCCTTGAGCTTGACCGTCCACGTCGTCCGGTCGGTACTGGTGACCGAGTCCGCCGCTCGCGGCGTCATCTTCCCCGTCGCGGGGTCGTAGTCGCCCAGCGGTGTCCACAACGCACCGGTGAGCAGCCGTCCCGGCTGGTCGCGGACGTCGGCGGGCAGCAACGTCGCCGGGGCGGGCAGGCCGACCCGCAGGACGTCCGGTCCGGGCGATTCGCCGGATTCCGTGCAGCCCGCCACGACCAGGGCGGCGGCGAGGAGCGGGGCCAGAAGACGCAAGCGCATGGTCATGTCATAGCAGTCCACACCGACCAACGGCGGTTGTGCCGGGCAAAGCGGGGGCCCTAGGGTGCGGGGACCAGCCTGGGAGGTTTCTGTGCGAGGAAACTGGTTGCTCCGTTCGACACTGGCGATCGCCACGGTCACCGCGACCTTGATCGCCACCGGCTTGCCCGCCGCCGCCTGCGGTGAGGAGGACAAACCGGCAAGTGAGAAGGTCCGGGTCTCGGGTGAGCCCGGCGCGGTGAAGAACGTCAAGGCCGTCGGCAACGTGCCCGACGCGCAAGGCGCCATCGCCATGGGGTTCCTGCAGTACGGCCACCGCGACGTCATGGCGGTTTCCGGCGAGTTCGGCCTGAAGGTCTACGACCTCACGAAGAACCCCGCCGCGCCGAAGCTGATCGGCGAGGTCAGCCTGCCCGGACTGTGGGAAACCGAGGACACCGAGGTCGACGCGGAGCGCAAGCTCGTGTTCCTCGCGCGTGACCCGCGGGCCTACGGCGGCACCACGCAGACCGGCGAGTCCGGTATCTACATCATCGACCTGAAAAACCCGGACAAACCGGCCATCTTGAGCTACACCAAGGTGCCCGCCGGGCATACGACCAGTTGCGTCGACGACTGCAAGTACCTGTGGACCGGCGGCCCGGCGAAGGCCGCGAACCAGCCCGCCGAGTGGGGCGGCCGCCCGATCTGGGTGACCGACATCCGGGATCCGCGTAACCCGAAGACGTTCCCGAACCCGATCGAACTCGCGCGCAACGACGGCAAGACCGACTACGTGCACGACGTCCAGGTCGACGACGAGGGTGTCGCGTGGGTTTCCGGCCGCGGTGGCGTCCGCGGCTACTGGACCAGCGGTTACCACCGTGATCCGCTGAGGGGCAAGGTCCGCCGCGCCACCGCGTTCGAGCCGATCCCCTACGCGGGCGGCGGGATCGAGGAGACGGCGGCGCCGTCGAAGTTCATGCACAACAGCTTCCACCCGTCCGGGCACCGGTCGGCCGACGGCGCGGACTCGAACCGCTGGCACGGCCGCGATCTCATCTACGCCACCGAGGAGAGTTTCCTCGACGGCTGCGCCGGTGACGGCGTGCTGACGATCTCCTCATTGCAGGGCTCGTACAGCGGTGAGGGCTGGCGTTCGACGCCGGAGAAGCCGTTCCGGCTCAAGTCCGTCGGCACCTGGAGTGTCGCCGGGCAGGAGGGCAGCGACACGACGACGGGTGACTGCTCCGCGCACTACTTCGACGTCCGCGGCAAGGTCCTCGTGCAGTCGTTCTACACACAGGGCACGCGGTTCCTCGACGTCAGCGACCCGACCGACCCGAAGCAGATCGCCTACTTCCGGCCTGCCGACGCGGCCGCGTGGGCTCCTTACTGGCACAAGGGTTACGTCTACGTCGCCGACAACACGCGCGGAATCGACATCCTGAAGCTCACCGCCTGAGCGAGGATGTCCCCATGCGCACCATGGGGAAGTTGTCGGGGAGCACGGCCGCGATCGTCTTGATCGCGGCCTGTGCTCCCGCACCGCCGCCGGAGGGAAAAGCCGTCGTCCACACCGATCCGGTGGCCGTCGCCGAGACCTTCCCGGAAGTCGGGGAGATCGTCGAGGCGTCCTGGGTCGAGGAGAAGATGGGCGGTCCCGAGGGCCGGGTCTCGGTGCCCGGGCCGACCGACTACAGGTTGTCCGCGCTGGTGAAACTGCGCATCGAGGCCGTCTCGAAGGTGATGAGCGGCTATCCATGCCAGGCCGGTGCCCCGACGGCGCCGGAGCCGTTGAAGACGCTCATGCCCACCGGTGTGGCGTGGATTTCCTGCCGGCTGCCCATGAACGGCAAGGGGAGGACCGCGTTCGTGTCCCCCGGTTCCGAACTGGCCTTCCTGAAGTCCACGACCATGTGACAGAGCCGTGCGGAACCGGTGATCTTCGGTCACCGTGGCCGCATGCCCCGTTCCTAGCTTGGCGTCATGACCAGCTTGCTCGAACGGGCACCCGCTTCTGCCCTTGAGAACACCCCGCGGCGGAGCATCACGGCATTGTTCGCGATCGCCGTCCTCGTCGCGGGGTACACCGGGTTCCGGCTGCCGGGGGAGTGGGCGGCGACCCTCTCCTCGGTCTCCCTGACCAGCGGGTTCCGTCGGCGTTTCCTCGTCGGGACCCTGCTTTCGCCGTTCGGGCACGACTACGTGGTCTTCGCGGTCGCGAGTTTCGCCGTCCTCGGTGGACTGCTGGCCGTCGTGGCGATCACGTTCTTCCGTAGTCGCACCGAAAGCAGACGGCTGGTGATCGTCGGCTGGCTGCTGATCCCGGCGGGCGGCTATCTCTTCCACGAGGTCGGCTACTTCGATCAGGTGCTGTATCTCCTGCTGTTCGGCGCTTGGTGGGCGCTGAACCGGGATCGGCCGGTGCTCGCGAGCGCGGTGATGGCGTTTTCGGTGACGGTGCACGAGATCGCGCTGCTCACCGTGCTGCCGGTGTTCGGTTTCGTCGCGCTCCGCAAGTTCCCGTTCCGGCGTGCTTGCGTGCTTCTCGCCCCGCCCGCATTGCTCGGCTTGCTGATCCTCGCGCTGCCACCCGCCGCGCCCGGCGCCGTGGAAAAGCTCCGGCTGTCACTGGCAGGAGCGGACTTCGCCTACCGCGCCGACGCGCTGAACCTGTTCGAACGTACGCAAGCCCAGAGCTGGCAGCTGTACTCGATCACCGACGTGCTGCTCTACCTGATCCCGATCGCGATCGTGCTGGCCGCCGGATTCCTGCTCCTGCACCGGCCGTCCCTCGCTGCCGCGCTGCCGATCGCCGCGATCGTCGCACCGGTCCTGCTCGCGTTCGGTGGCTGGGACGACGCCCGCTGGGGCTTCCTGCTGGTGAGCAACTTCGCGATCGTGCTGTGGCTCCGGCTGGGAAACCGAGAACTGGGACCGGCCAAGCCGGCCGCGCTGACCGTCGTCTTCCTGATCCTCACGCACGTCCCGATGCCGTACTTCGACGGCTACGCGCCGCGCGGGCTCACTCTCGTGACCCCTGTGGAAGAACGACGGTGAAGACCGCGCCGCGGTCATTGTGGACGTCCAGGGAACCGCCGTGGATCAGCGCGTTCTCGCGGGCGATCGCCAGGCCCAGCCCGCTGCCTTCGGTCGCCTGCCGCGCGTGATCGCCCCGGACGAACCGGTCGAACAGGATCGGCAACAGCTCCTCGGGAACCCCCGGCCCGGAGTCGGCGACCCGGATTCGCACGACGTCGACCTCGCCCGTCAGCGTCACCGTGATCGGGGTCCGGCCGTGCCGGACGGCGTTGACCAGCAGGTTGCCCACGATGGTGTGGACACGGCGAGGGTCGGCGACGACGGTCGTGTCACCGGTGCCGATGACCTCGATGGGAGTCTCCGGCACACTGGCCTCGATCGCGTCCTCGACCAGTGCGGGCAGATCGACCGGCTCGGGCCGGAAGTCGGCGGAACCCGCGTCGAACCGGGAGATCTCCATCAGGTCCTCGACGAGTTTCGCCAGCCGCCGGGCCTGTGTGCCGAGCAGTTCGGTCGCGCGGGTGCGGGTCTCGGGGGTGGCGCTGTCGAGGGTGTCGACCGTGGCGACCATCGAGGCGAGCGGCGTCCGCAGATCATGCGCGACGTCGGCGACGAACCGCTGTTGCTGACGGTCTTTGGCCCGCAGGTCCTCGATCGACTCGCTGACCCGCTGCGCCATCGTGTTGAACGCAGCGGCGAGGTCGGCGAGCTCGTCACGGCCCTTCACCGGGACACGCACGTCGAAGGCGCCGTCGCCAAGGGCACGGGCGGCAGCGGCGACCCGGCGCACCGGGCGCTGGATGTTCCACGCGGCGAACACGGCCGCGAGGACGCCGAGCGCGGTCACCCCGAGCGCGATGTACGCCAGCTTCTTGCGTTGCTCGGCCAGATCGAGGTCCAGCGGGGTGAGATCGAAGAACTGCACCATCCAGTAGTCGACGAAGTTCCCGCTGACCACGAGGAGCCGCCTGCCGGTCTCCGGATCCTCGGTGATCGCCGTCAGCAGGTCCATCGTCTTGGAGGTGCGGACCAGCACCCGGTCCTCGACCGCTTCCACGATCCTCAGCCGGTCGCCGACCTGGACCGGCACAGGCTGCGCCCGGGACCAGAGGTCCGTCGAGCCGTAGGTCACCAGATTGGCCGAGCCGTCGGGCCGTCTGGTGAACAGCGCCCACTCCGGCGCCCTGCCGGTCATCAACGCGGAGAACTCTTCCAGCGTGGACCTGTTGTCCATGATCGCTTCGAGTCCTCGGTAGGACTGATTGAACATGGCGCCGAACGACGCCTGCGCGGTGTAGGCGAAGCTGTTGACAGCGTCGTCTTCCTGCAGTTTCGACGCCCCGAAGGCCATCACCGCGGTCGCCGTCGTCGTCACCAGCACGACCGCCGCCATCACCTTCGTCCGCAGCCCGAACGACGGCCGCCTCACTGGTCCACCAGCCGGTAGCCGAGTCCGCGCACCGTCTTCAGCACCACGGGGTTGGCCGGATCGTCCTCGATCTTCGCCCGCAGCCGCGCGACGGCCGCGTCGACGATCCGCGAGTCGCCGACGTAGCCGTAGTCCCAGACCCGTTTCAGCAACGTCTGCCTGCTCAGCACCTGGTTCGGATGTCCGGCGAACTCGACGAGCAGCCGGATCTCGGTGGCGGTGAGCGCCAGTTCGACGCCGTCACGGGTCACGCTCATCGCGCCGGCGTCGATCTCCAGCCGTCCCAGCCGCAGCTGCCCGGCCGAAGGCCCGGGAGCGGTGACGGCGCGACGGCCGATCGCCTTGATCCGCGCGTCGATCACCCGCGGTTCGGCGGGTTTGACCACGTAGTCGTCCGCACCGCATTCCAGCCCGGCGACCACGTCGATCGGGTCGCCACGCGCGGTCAGCAGCACCAGCGGCAGCCGGCTTCGCGCGCGGATCCGGCGGCAGACCTCGAAGCCGTCCATCCCGGGCAGCATGATGTCGAGCAGCACGAAGTCGAGTTCGAGCCGGTCGGTGAACAGCACGTCCAGCGCACGTTCGCCGGTCGGTGCGACGACGACGTCGTGACCGAGTGCTTTCAACGCCAGCGTGAGCGCTTCGGCCAGGGCTGCGTCGTCTTCGACGAGCAGGATGCGCGGCATGGGTCTCCCAAGATCGAACTGCTCACCGATCGTAAGGGCGCTCCGCCGCACTCGTCGTGAGCTGTCGCGGAACCGTCGCGCATCCGTGCGGTCTCGTCACACGGTCAGTTCTTGATCTCGGGGTTCCAGGCGGTCAGCGTGAGCTTGCCCGTGGTGCCGAGATCGGTGTCGACCACGATCCGCTGCTCCGGGTCGCCCGCCGCCGCCTCGACGGTCACGTACGCACCCGCCTCCGGCGAACCCATGGCGACGGTGTTCGACCACGAGACCACCGAAAGCAGCGTGCCGCCGGGCTGGACCGTCTGCGGCGCCGCACCGGGGTCGATCGCCATGTACGACGTCCCGTGGTCGACCTGCACCGCCATCGGCTTCTTGTCCTTGTCCAGCAGGCGGACCTCGGGATAGCCGGTGAGCGTGCGCGGCGCCGGCCCGCAGTTGGTGAGGGTGAGCACGATCGCCCGGTGGCCGAGCGCGGCCTCGACCGGACCCGACTTCACCGTGACACCGGTGCCGAGACAACCCGCCGGTTCGACGGTCCCCGGCACCGGCGTGGCCACCGCCGGCGGGGCCGGCGGTGGCGGAGGGGGCGAACTGCACCCCGCCACCGCCAGCGCCGTCCCTGCCACTGTCGAGATCGCTTTCCCCAGCACGGCTGAACCGTACTAGGCAAGCAATTCCTGCAATTCCGCGACCGCCGTGGCGAGTTCCGCGGCGAACAGCGTCATCTCCTGCTCGACGTGCTTAGGTGTGGACAGGTAGATGTTCAGCCTGTCCGGCAGCAGCACGTACGCGATCCCGATGCACTGCGGGCTGGTCGACCCGAACCCGAAGTACTGGATGTTCACCGACGGCGCCGAGCTGGTGCTCAGGTAGTCGTCACGCATCTTCAGCCAGCCCGGCGACGAGTACAGCGACGGCGAATCCTCGACACCGCGCCGCTTCTGGATCAACTGCAGCTCCCACAGGTGCTGCTCCGGCGCGTCGCCCGCCTGACACTCCTTCGCCCGCGTGACGTGCTTCGCGGCCGCCGCGCGGAAAGCCGCCTGACGCGTCTGCCGGTCGGCTTCGGGATCGTCCATCACCTGGACGAACCACAGCACCTCGGGCGTCACCACACGCATCGCTTCGGTGCGCCCGTTCTGGTACTGCCGCGTCGCGATCGACTCGTAGGTCGTGCCCGTCAGCCCCTTCGCGCGCTTGTGCGCGAGCTGATACGCCATCTGTGCGAAGCCGTCGGGGGACATCCCCAACTCCTTCGCCCGCTTCGCTCCGAAGTCGGTGAAGGACACCGTCTTCGTAGCGGTCGCGGCGGCGTACGCGGTGAAGGACGCCGCCGCGGCACGGGCGTCTTCGCGGAGCGCGTCACCGAGGACGAACTCGATGACTTCGGACGCCGGGACGCCGTCGGCGGGCGGCCGCTCCAGCCGCGAACCGCTCAACAGCGCGTCGGTGAACCCGAGGATCGTGGTCCCGTCGAGTTCACAGTGCTCGACGTTGATTCCCGCCGTGCCGTCCTCGAACACGATCAGCGAAACGGCCTTGTCGAACCAGCGGTTGCCGCTGTTTCCGTGCAACAGCTGGTCGCACGCCTCCTGCGGGTCCGCCGGGGTGAAGTCCTCCAGGCACAGGCAGAACAACGCGGACTCGATGTCGTCGAGCGCCGACGCGTTGCCCGAGGCGAGCAGTGCCTCGCGTGTCGACGCCCACTCGGCCCTGGCCTTGGTGGTGAAATGGCCGGCCGCCGTCTCCGGATCCTCGACGAAGCTCCCGGACTTGACGATCGCCTGCAGCCCCGCGACCAGCTGTTCGGGGGAATACGGTCGTCCGTCCGGCGCGACGACGTCCATCCGGAACGGGGTGTCGCGGTGGAAGACCACGATATGCCGCGCCCTCGACGGACCCGGCCGGTCTTCGCTGTACGGCGTGCTCGCGGTGTCCTGCGCGGCGCCGGGGATCCGGGTCGCCGAGAACAGGTACTTGTGCTGCACCATCGATTGTGGCTGCCCGCGCAGCACGATCGGCGGCACCAGTTCCTCGTCGAGCTTCAGCTTGTAGTCCACCGCCGACGCGGTCAGTTCGGCAGCGCGCTCCAGCTGTCCCAGCGGGGACTCGGAGAACAGGAAGAAAAAGTTCGCGTTCAGCGCGATCCGGTCCCGGCGGCCGAGGTACCGGTACGGCCAGAAGGTGTCGAGCCAGCTACGCACCCCTTCGCTGCTGTCGTAGGCCTCGAGAGCGCTCTGGAGTTCGTGCGCCGGACTGCCCGGAGCCAGGAAATCCGCGACGGCACCTTCGGTTTCCGCGAGTTCGCCGGGGGTGAGCAGCGGCGAGCACCACTCGAGGAACCGGCGGCAGGTGTCCTCCAGGCTGGGGACGGGGACCCGCGGCAGGACATCCTCGTTGCCGAACGTGCGGGTGGACAGTTCCGGACTGCTCACGATCATCCTTGATCTCGAAGGGGCAGGGCGTTCAGCGCGGAGGCGAGCCCGCCCGCCGCGCCGTTCGGGCGGGAGACGAACAGCCGGGCGTACAGCCGGCCGTCGGACTCCAGCCCCCGCGGGTCGACACCCGCGACGGAAAGGTTGTCCAGGATCTGCGTCTGTTCCTCCTCCGACGCAAATCTCCGTTGCCGGAAGAGACCGTCGACCTCGGCCGTCTCGTACGTCAGGTCGGCGAGACTTTCGGCGACCGGTTCGTAGGAGAACATGCGCAGCACGAAATGCGCCATCCAAGGCCGGTTTTCCCGCGCTATCCGGACGAGGGTCTTCTCCGTGACGTAGCCGACGCAGCCGGTCGAGACGACGATGTCGACGTCGGCCAGCAGCGCCCGCTGCTCCTCCGTCGGGTCCTCGTTCTCCAGATCCGCGTGGATCGCGTCGTCGATGAGCCCCGCGGCGAGCGCGTAGTCCAAAGCGGGCTCGGAGGTGTCGAGGCCGACGAAGCGGACGTCGTCGCCGACGGAAAGCCTCTCGACCATGCGCCGGTCGTGCGTGATCAGTTCGTCCCTGCTCAAGGACTCGGCGGTCGCGTAATGGTCGTACAGCCGCTCCATCGAGATGTCACACCGGTACAGCGTCGCGTTGACGCCGTAGGAACAGCCGAGGTCCAGCACCGTCGGGACCTGGACGCCCTGTTCGGTGCGGTACTCGTCGATCAGCTTCGCGAAATAGGCCTTGGCCTGCTGCGGGATGTCGTAATCCAGCCTGCGCAAGGTGCCGAAGAAGGCACGCGGATCGGGCTCGGTGTAGATGTGGTCGAAGGAGATCTTGCCGGTCGAATCCAAAGGCACGGGCCGGGCTCCTGACTTAGTCGAGCAGCTGATCGCCCCGGACGGCCGCGGAAGCGACGTGTTCGGGCAGGACCCGGCCGAACAGCTGTCTGGTCCGCTCCGGACTGCCGATGACACCAGGGCGCTCGCTGTAGGCGAAGATCGCGGAATGGCGTGCTGTTGCTCCTTGAACACTACTCACGCGATGCAGGGCAAAGCGTCCGCGAAACAGCTGAAGATCGCCGGGACGAAGCGTGAGTCGTCGGATCAGGTGATCGCCTTCGCCCGCCAGGACCAGCCGGACGTCGTCGAAGTTCTCGGCTTCCGCCGACCGGATGTTCGGACAGTATTCGAAGACCCCGCCGTCGGCGGCCTCCTGTGTGAGCATGCTGACGGTGAACTCGTTGGTGTCGAAATGCCACGGATGCGAGCGGCCCGGTGCGATCACGTTGAGCACCAGACCGGACAGCGGGTCGGCGAGTTCGTGCAGTGCGGGAAGTTCGAAGCAGTCGGCGACGAACCGCTGGAACTCGGCGCTCGAGTACAGCTGCTGGATCACCGCCGTGGCCGGGATCTGGTCGCGCGCGACGAAGGCGTTGCCGCGTTCCGTGATCGTGCGGCCGGGATGGCCTTCCGGTAAAGGAGTGTCGAGGGCGATGTTGTAGGCGTTGACGCGTTCGATCTTCTGGTACGCCTCCGGAGCGATCTTCGCGCCTTCGTGGCGAAGGACGTCGAGCAACTCCGGACGGATGAAGTCGGCCAGCACACTGCACCCCGTTTCCCGCAGTTCGGCGCGGGTCCGGGAAACGATTTCGCGCCATGCCGGGCTTCCCGGTTCGGACAACGGATACCGAGCGGTGTCGGCCACCTGGACTGCGCTCGCGATCATCGTCGTCCTCTCGGCTGCCCGGAAGTGATTCTCGGGTTTAGCACAGAAAACGCCCGGGACTCCTGCGCCTTGTGAGCGGTGACACACGCAAAGTGAAGGCCCCCTTCGCCGCGCTGTACGCGGCGAAGGGGGCCTTCGCGGTTTTTTCGTCAGGAAGTGACAAGCGGCAGCAACGGCCGCCGGACCGCGGTCGCGACGCCGTCCGACGCCTCGGACGCGGCGATGCGCTCCGCCGTCGGCGTGCCGTATTCGGTGGTCCGTTGCCGCAGACGGCGGCCCAGCGGCTCGACCATGGCGCGCATGTCGCTGATCGTCTTGTACGAACCGTTCTCCGCACCCGCCATCCGGCTGATCGTCTCCTCCATCAGCGTCCCGCCGATGTCGTTGACCCCGCCCTGGAGCACCGCGCGGCTGCCTTCCTCGCCGAGTTTCACCCACGAACTCTGGATGTTGTCGATCGTCCCGTGCAGCAGCAGCCTGGCCAGCGCGTGCACCGCGCGGTTTTCGCGCAGCGTCGTACCCGCCCTGGCGAGCCCGGCGAGATAGATCGGGGAACTCTGGTGGATGAACGGCAGCAGCACGAACTCGCTGAACCCGCGGTGCCCGTTGCGGTCCAGGCCCTTCCGCTGCAGTTTCGCCAGCAGCTTCAGGTGCCCGACCCAGTGCGAGGGGTTGTCGACGTGGCCGTACATCATCGTCGACGTCGTCGTGATGCCGAGTTTGTGCGCGGTGGTGACGACGTTGATCCATTCGGACGTCGGCAGTTTGCCCTTCGTCAGCACCCAGCGGACGTCGTCGTCGAGGATCTCCGCCGCCGTGCCCGGCAGCGAGTCGACGCCGGACTCCTTCGCGCGGGCCAGCCAGTCCTCGATCGAGAGGTTCGTCCGCGAAGCGCCGTTGACGACCTCCATCGGGGAGTAGGAGTGCAGGTGGATGTCCGGCTGACGGCGTTTCACCTCGGCCGCGAGGTCGAAGTACGCGGTGCCGGGGAGATCCGGGTGGATGCCGCCCTGCATGCAGATCTCGGTCGCGCCCGCGGCCCACGCCTCGTCGACGCGATCGCCGACCTGCTCCAGCGAAAGGGTGTACGCGTCGGCGTCGGTGCGCCGCTGGGCGAACGCGCAGAACCGGCAGCCGGTGTAACAGACGTTGGTGAAGTTGATGTTCCGCGTGACGACGAACGTGATGTCGTCGCCGTTCACCTCGCGGCGCAGATCGTCGGCGATCTCGGTGAACGCCTCGAGTTCCGCGCCGTCGGCGTGCAGCAACGCCAAAGCCTCGTCGTCCGACAGCCCGGCCGGGTTCTTTTCCGCGCTGCGCAAGGCGTCCCGGATGTCGGTGTCGAACCGCCGCGGCGCGGTCTTGATGTTGCCCTTGATCTCGGCCCAGTCGCCGTAGACCGAGTCGAAGTCGCTGCGGCGGTCTTCGGTGCGGCCGACGGTGTCGACCTCGACGTGCAGATCGGTCCGCCCGGCCTCCTTCCAGCCGCCGTCCGGCTCCTGCCACGGGATACCCACCGGGATGGCCTCTTCGATCGCCAGCCCGGTCGCGGTGTCGGTCAGCGGCGCGAGGTGCGCGTTCATCCGCGGGTCCAGCCACGGCTCGCCGGTCTTGACGTACTCCGGGTAGATCGGCAGGCGCTCACGCACGGTGAACCCCAGTGCCTCGGTACGCCGTTTGAGTTCGTCGATCTGCGGCCAGGCGCGTTCTGGGTTCACGTGGTCGGGGGTCAGCGGGGAGACACCGCCCCAGTCGTCGATACCGGCGTTCAGCATCAGTTCGTACTGCTGGCCGATCAGGTTCGGCGGCGCCTGGATGCGCATCGTCGGCCCGAGCACCAACCGTGCGACGGCGATGGTGGCGGCGAGTTCGTCGAGGTCGGCGTCCGGCGTCGCGCGCATCTTCGTGTCCGGCTTCGCGCGGAAGTTCTGCACGATGACTTCCTGGATACCGCCGTAGGTCTTGGCGACCTTGCGGATCGCGAACAGCGCGTCGGCGCGTTCCTCGAAGTTCTCGCCGATGCCGATGAGGATGCCCGTGGTGAACGGCACCGAACTGCGGCCGGCGTCTTCGAGCACCCGCAGGCGGACGTCGGGATCCTTGTCGGGTGAGCCGTAGTGAGGGCCGCCCTTCTCGGTGTAGAGCCGCTTCGCCGTCGTCTCCAGCATCATGCCCATCGACGCCGAAACCGGCTTGAGCCGCTGGAAGTCCTGCCACGTCAGCACGCCGGGGTTGAGGTGCGGCAGGACACCGGTCTCCTCCAGCACCCGGATCGCCATCGCCCGGACGTAGGAAAGCGTGTCGTCGTACCCGTGGGCGTCGAGCCAGTCCTTCGCCGCCGTCCAGCGGTCCTCGGGACGGTCGCCGAGGGTGAACAGCGCCTCCTTGACGCCCATCGCGGCACCCTTGCGCGCGATGTCGAGGACCTCGTCGGGGGAGAGGAACGGCGACTCGACGCGCCCGGGGACGGTCGCGAACGTGCAGTAACCACACCGGTCCCGGCACAGCCGGGTCAGCGGGATGAACACCGAACGGCTGTAGGTGACCACGCCGGGACGGCCCGCCGCGACGAGGCCCGCGTCGCGGACCCGCGAGGCGTGCTCGGACAGTGTTTCGAGGTCGGCACCGCGAGCCTGGAGCAGGATCGAGGCCTCGGTGAGGTCGAGGGTCTTCCCGTCGCGCGCCCGGGCGAGCGACCGACGCATCGCGGAAGTGGTGGGGGTGTTCACGTCAGCATCGGATGCCATTCCCGCACGCTATGGCCGGACTCGCTCCAGCTGCCAGTGTGCATCCCGCCACCGACTGACCCCCATGAGTGTGATCACTGTTTCCACTGGTCAGAGCGTGATCTCGGTTGCCGATCACTGGGCCCGCGTGTATTACCTAAAGTGTGGCTTCGGTGATCGGCAAGAAGGTCGGCGGGCGGACGTACTACTACCTCGTCACCTCCGCGCGGGTCGGCGGCGAGCCCCGCGTCGTGTCCCAGCGCTACTTGGGCACGGCGGAGGAGATCGGGCGCGCGATGGACGGCGACGTCTCCGCCCCCGGCGACGCGCGGCACCGGACCTTCGGCGACGTCGCGGCCGTGTGGGCCACGCTGCGGCGGCTCGACTTCGTCCGGCGGGTGGACGACGCCGTCGGCCCGCAACGTGCCGCGACGACCTTGGGGACGCATCTCGCGCTCGCCGTCCTGCACCGGGCGACCGCCCCGGGCGCCGCACTGGCCACCTGGTGGGAGGACGGCGTCGCAGGGGAATTCCTGAAGGCCGACCTGGCGAACCACTGGCGAGCACTGCAGCGGCTCACCCCCGAGCGGATCTCCCGGGTCGAGGCGTCCGTCGCCGACGCGGTGCTCGGTTTGCTGGGGACCGGGAACGCCGCGCTGGCCGTCGACGTACCGCAGTTCGCCACCTTCAGCACGGCCGACCCGTGCGGTTGCGCACTCGCCGGGATCGGCCTGGTGGTGACCAAGGACGGCGCGATCCCGCTGGCCTCGCACGCGTATCCCCGGGAGGGGGCCCCGCCGTTCGCCGCGCTCGCCGACGACCTCCGCACGCGCTCTCCCGCGAACGACGTCACGCTGGTGTTCACCGCGGGCCAAGCCGCACAAGTGGACCTCGGACGGCATTTCGTCGGCGCGCTGCCGTTGTCCGAGCATCCGGACCTGCTGGCGAAACCGGCGTCCGCGCGCAAGCCCGTCGACCCGGAACGCTTCGCCGGGCTGACCGCGCTCGACACCAGGGCCGTGGTCGCGGGGGTGCGCCGGCGCGTGCTCCTGACCCATTCGGAGACCCTGCACAACGCGCAGGCGCGCGCGTTCGGCGACGAACTCGGCACCGCGACCCGCGAACTCGCCGGCCTCGGCGCCGCACTGGCCGCGGGCACCTACCGGGGAGACCGGAGCCAGGTGAACGCCGAAATCGCGCGGATCACCCGCGGCCGTCGCGTCGAACGGGTGCTTTCTCCGTCGCTGGCGGGCACGAGACCGGGGGAGATCCGGCTGACCTGGAAGGTCGACGACGCCGCTGTCTCGCGGCTGCGCGACGAGTTCTTCGGCAAACAAGTGCTGGTCACCGACCACGACTGGCCGGTGGCCGAGGTCGTCACCGCCTACCGCGCCCGGACGCACCTCGACTCGACGTTCCGCTGGCTGACCGGCGCCGCCGTCGCCGGGCCTTCGCCGAGATGGGACTGGACCCCGCACCGGATCGCCGTGCACACGCTGGTCACGGTGCTGGCGTCGACGGTCACCCATCTCATGCGGCGCGAGGCGGACCGCGCCGGGATGAACCTCTCGGTCCGTGAACTGATGGACAGCCTGGCCGGGATCGGGGAGACGGTGCTGCGCTACCCGTCGACCGGCGGTCGCCCGAGGACGCGGCGCCTGCTGACCGAGCGGAGCCCGGAGCAGCAGGCGCTCTTCGACCTCTTCGGTCTCAGCTCTCTCGGTGGATCTGGAGCGCGGAGAAGCTCTGCACCACCGGCATCAACTCGATGACGTTGATGTTGACGTGCTCCGGCTGCGAAGCCGCCCAGAAGACGGACTCCGCGACGTCGGCGGCCGTGAGCGGTGTCGTGCCCTTGTAGACGTTGTCGGCCTTGCCCTGGTCGCCCTCGAACCGGACGACCGAGAACTCCGTCCCACCGACCATGCCCGGCTCGACGTTCGTCACGCGGACGCCGGTGCCGTGCAGGTCCGCGCGCAGGTTCAGGCTGAACTGGTGCACGAACGCCTTGGTCGCGCCGTAGGCGTTGCCGCCGGGGTAGGGATAGGTACCCGCGATCGAGCCGATGTTGATCACGTGCCCGCGGCCGCGCTCGACCATGCCGGGCAGCAACGCGCGGGTGAGGTGGGCGAGACCCTTGATGTTCGTGTCGATCATCTGGTCCCAGTCGTCGAGCTTCGCCCGGTGGGCGGGCTCGAGGCCCTTCGCGAGGCCGGCGTTGTTGACCAGCAGGTCGACCTCGGCGAACCCCTCGGGCAGGGACTCCGGCAGCGCGGCCACCGCGTCGGCGTCACGGACGTCCAGTTCGATCGGCAACACGTTCTCGCCGAGCTCGTCGGCCAGCTTGTCGAGCCGGTCCTTGCCGCGCGCGGCCGCGACTACCTTCGCCCCGTCGGCGGCGAACCGGCGGACGATCTCGACGCCGAACCCCGCGCTGGCGCCGGTCACGAAGACGGTCTTCTGGGACATGGAGACGATCACCCAATTTCTTTCAAGAACCGTGCGAACACGGCGTCGAACTCGGCCTCGCGTTCCAGGTTAGGCATGTGGGCGGCACCCTCGATCACCGCCAGGGCGGAGCCGGGGATGAGTTCGTGCATGAGCTCGGCGTCCGAGACGGGCGTGAACTCGTCCTCGGTGCCGACGACGACCAGGCTCGGCACGGTGACCTTCGTGAGGCTGTCCCGGTAGTCGGGCCGCTCGGCCCGTCCCCTGAGCGCCGCCGCCGCGCCTTCCGGGAGAGTCGTCCGCATCATCTCCAGGACGTGCGTCGCCACGTCCGGCATCGTCCGGACGTTCTCCGGCGAGACCATCTTCGTCAGCACCTCCTCCGCATAGGGGGTCAGTCCTTCGGCGAGGACCCGGTCCGCCATCGCGTTGCGGACGCGCTTGCCCTCTTCGGTCTCTTCCTGCGGGGAGGTGTCGGCGAGCAGCAGCCCGGCGACACGCTCGGGACAGGTGCGGTGGAACTCCATGACGATCTGCCCGCCCATGGAAAGACCGCCGAGCACGAAGCGCTCGATGCCGAGGTGATCGGCGAGCCGGGCGATGTCGGCCGCGAAGACGTCGAGGCCTGTCTTCTCGCTTCGCGCGGGCGTGGTGGTCTCGCCGTACCCGCGGAGGTCCGCGGTGATGACGCGGTAACCCTCGCGGCTGAAGTGCTCTGCCTGGGGGCGCCACATCGATCGGTTGAAGGGATGGCCGTGGACGAGGACGATCGGCAGCCCGCTGCCGAGGTCGTCGTAGGCGACGGAGATGCCGTCGAGTTCCGCAGTGCTCATGACTCGAAGCTAATCGGAGCAATCGAGGAGATCAATACGGTGCAATATACTCGGAGCAATGTTCCTGTGGGGTGTTCACTCGGGGTGCTTGCAGAGGCTCCCGGAGCCGATCACTCGTTTTTGGGCCGTTTCCGGCCTCTGACCTGCGTAGATGTCGTTAAGGTACCCCCCTGTTTTGGGGGGTTTCCGGCCATGTAAAGTTCTCCAAGTCGCCAGGGAAACCGGGTGGCCGCGGGACACGAACCAAGCTCTCACTTCAAGGTGATTGAGTGGGTGTCTCACCAAAAACTGCTAGGAATGACTGCTTCGGATAAGGCCGCGTGGTGTGGTGCGATTCGGGGTGTGTTGCTTGAGAACTCA
>JAEBEO010000019.1:0-175305 GCA_049998115.1 Amycolatopsis sp. cmx-4-19
GGAACCGGCACCCGAGGCTGGAAACAAGCACTCAACACCCTCGCCGCACTCTTCCCCGACCGCCTGCCACTCCACTAGAATCAGACAAGAAATCATCCGTGGCTTACACGGAAATCATGACAGGGCCTTCGGTGAACAATGCGGTACAGAAGTTCGACTACGACGGCTATCACGAGCGTGCCGCCAAGAAACGCGCCCATCGGCGTATCTCGTTGAAGCATGAGGACGAGACCATGTCGACGCTCTCCGGCTACCTCCCCGCGGAGGTCGCCAGCTCGGTCTACGCGTCGATGAGCCGGGCCGCGCTGGCCCGCCGGCGGAAAGACCAGTCCCGCACTCTCGATCAGCACCGCGCCGACATCTTCGCCGAACGCCTGCTCGCCGAGGACGGACACGGCACACCCCGGGCACATATCCATGTCTATGTCGACTTCTTGACACTCACCGGTGCCTCCAACGATCCCGCGTTCCTCGCGGGCTACGGGCCCATCCCGGACTGGCTGGTCCGCGAGATCGCCTCCGACCCGGAATCGACCTGGTCCCGGTTGATCACCGACCCGGCCACCGGCCAGCTACTGGAAGCCGGTGCCGACAAGTACCGGTCACCGGTCTCGCTGGCCCGGTTGATCAAGGCGCGGGACCGGGAATGCACACAACCCGGCTGCCACACGCCGTCGGACTTCTCCGAAATCGACCACATCACCGGCTGGGCCCTCGACGGGCACACCGACCACCACAACTGCCACATCCACTGCAAGAGCCACAACCTGCTCAAGGAAGAACCCGGCTGGTCCGCCGAACCCACCGGCAACGGCGGCATGACCATCACCACCCCGAGTGGCCACACTTACCACACGGCACCCGAACCACTCCACGACCCACGACCCGAACCCGAACCCGAAGATGACGAGCCACAATCCTGAAGCCCCAACGACGACTGTCACGGGCTGCGGGCTCGCGTCGAGCGGTGAGGCAGCGAGTGGTTCGGCGAAGCGAGAGGGGAGAGCGGCAGACCAACGGTTCCTCCTGCTGGAGGTGGTCGCGTGACGGGTAGCCGACGCGGCCCGACCAGATAGCCGCCGGTGCCGGAAAGCCATGGAGCTGACCGGATGGCGGGAAGCGGCTCACCACCACCCGGTCAGAGCTCAATCCGACGAGTACCCGGCTCTTCGAGATCCCGGTACTGCGAGAACTCGGCTGTTCCCGAGATCTCAGCTTTCCGAGATCGCCGCCGCCAGCCCGGCGACGGTCGGGTTCTGGTACAGCTCGTGCGTCGTCAGCCGCACCTCCAGTTCGTCGCCGACCATGGCCAGCAACCGTGTCGCACGCAGCGAGTTGCCACCCAGTTCGAAGAACGAGTCGTCCCGGCCGATGGAAGGGCGGTTGAGCACATCGGACCAGATGACCGCGATCCGCCGTTCCAGATCCGTGGCGGGCGGCTCGGATTCCTTGCGGCTCGGTCGTTTCGGTGTGGCGTCCAGCAGGAGCTGAGCCGTGTCGACGGCGCCGTGGACGTCTGTCGGAATCCGGGGGACGGCGAGGAACCGGACCGGTACCGGGCACGTCCGCAAGACCGGCTCCAGTGCTTTGTGGACGGTCCCCGCGTCCGTGCCCTCCGTCGTGTAGGCCACGAGGATCTCGTGTGCCCGCAGGTCGCCGGAGTCCACTTCGGACAGGATCAGCGGGTTCGCCGGGTCCAGACCGATGATGACGTAATGGTGCGGTACCGCGGTCGCGGTCAGGAAGGAGCGCAGCCCCTCGGCGGGATCGATCGAGCGGAACCCGCGGTGCTTCGCGGGGCCGGCGGGCTGGCTGCGGTTCATGCCGACGCCGGTCCACATGCTCCACGCGAGACACCGCACGTCACGGCCATGGTCGTGCCGCCAGTGGTCCGCGAAGCCGACCAGGAACGTGTTCGCCGCCGAATACGCGCCGAACGAGTGCCCGCCGAACTCGCCGTTCACCGAACCGAACAGCACCAGCGACGCCTCCGGCCGGTCTTCCAGCACCCCGGCGATCGCCAGCGTGCCCGAGACCTTGGCGCTGTACAGCTCCTCGAACACCGCCGTGGTCTCGCGGGTCAGGGTGTGCTCTTCGAGGTTCTGCCACTGCCCGGTCGGGTCCGCGCCCGCCAGGTGCAGGACGCCGTCCAGCCGTCGGCCCCACCGGGCTTCGGCTGCCTCGGTCGCTTCGCGCAGGGCCTGCTCGTCGGTGATGTCGAGCTGCGCGTAGGTGACGCCGCCGAACAGCGAGAGGTCCTCCAGCCGCTCGCCCTTCTCACCCGAGGCCGCGGAACGCCCGACCAGCAGCAGCCGGACACCGTAGGTCGCGACCAGGTACCCGGCGAGGTCGTAGGCGATCCCGCCCAGCCCGCCGGTGACCAGGTACAGCCCGCCCGGGACGACCGGGGCCCCGCCGTCGTCCGCCTCGGACTCGGGCACCGGCCGCAACCGGGCCCGCAGCCGCTCGCCGTTCCGGGCCGCGACGACGCCGGTGGTGACCCGGTCGGCCAGTTCCGCGCGGAGCGCGGCCGACCAGCCGGACTTGTCTCCGGACAGATCGACCTGCCGGATCACCGGCAACGGGGCCTCGGTCACCGCGGTGCGGATCAGGCCGGGCAGGGCGCAGGTGCCGAGGTCGACCTGGTCCCCGGTCCGCGCATGGACGGCGCCCGAGGTGAGTACCAGCAGGCGTGGCTTTCCGAAGTCCGCCAACGTTTTCAGCAACGCCGTCAGCTGCTCGGTCACCGCCGCGAGCCGAGCCGCGGGATCGGCGGGCGAGCCGTCGAGTGGCCACGCGAAGACGACGGTCGAGATCGCGCCGTGGTGGGCGGTCGCCCGCTCCAGGACCTGGCGGAAGTCACCGGCGGTGGCACGGAACCGGTCCGGCGCCTCCTCGGCGAACTCGTCGCCCTTGCACACCGCGACCACCGGGCCTTCGAGCCCCAGCTGCAGTAGTTGCCGGTCTTCGGCGAAGACGAGCCGGACACCCTCGTCGGCGGACTCACCGACAGCCGGCACGGGAGACCATTGACGGCTGAAGAACCAGGTGTCGTCTTCGGGAACCCCGTCCGGGACCCGGTCGGCGAACCGGCCGGCCTTGAGTTCGCCGACCAGCTGCCCGCGCTGGATCTTGCCGCTGCCGGTCTTGGGGAATTCGGCGTCGGTGACCGGGACCAGCAAATCCGGTCCGATGCCGATCTCGCGCACCAGCGCGGCCCGGACCTCCTGCGCGGTCTTGGCGAGCGCGTCGGCGTCCCAGCTCGTCGGCACGTAGAAGATCACCAGCTGATCGGAACCCTCACCGGGCTCACGGATCCCGGCCGCCGCGCTGAAGGTGACCCGCACACCGTCGGCCTGTTCGACCACGGCCTCGATCTCGTGCGCGATGAAGTTGATGCCGCGCACCACGATCTGGTCCTTCTTGCGGCCGCAGATCACGACCGACCCGTCGTGGACGAACGCGAGATCGCCGGTGCGGAACCAGCCGTCGCCGGTGTAGGAGTCGCGGTTGGCGTCCGGGTTGTTGTGGTAGCCGCTCATCATCGCGCCACCGCGGACCTCCAGCTCACCCATCCGGTCCTGCGGCAGTGTCGCGCCGGAGTCGTCGACGATGCGCACGCCGAATCCGGGGATCGGCGGTCCCACTTCGGAAAACGGCACGGCGTCCTGTTCGCTCGCCTCGACGTACCGGATGTCCCCGGTCATCGACGACGGCGCGACGACGACCATCCCCGCCGCGTGGTCGTCGCGTTTCTGGCAGGCGTAGGTGACCGCCGAGCAGGTCTCCGACATCCCCCAGGCAGGCCACATCGAGTCGGCGGGCAGGCCGTGCGGCTCCAGCAGGTCCAGGAATCGATGGCTGGTCGCGGCCACCACCGGTTCACCGGCGTTGGTGATGGCGCGGACCCGGGACAGGTCCCAGTCGCGCCCGGCGATCTCGTCCGCGCGCTCGTTGATCATCGCGAAGGCGAAGTTCGGCGCCCACGTGTTGGTCGCCTTGTACTCGTCCAGCCAGTCCAGCCACAGCAGCGGGTCCCCGAGGAAGGCGTCGATCCGCGCGTTCACGTGCAGTACCTTGAGGAACACGTCACGCACGTTGTACATCACGATCGCGACATGGTCGAGCGGCATCCAGATCAGCGTGACGTCGTCCGGGCCGTAGCCGCGTTCCTGCGCGCTCGACCACGTCCGCGCCGCGACGCTGGCGTTCGTGTGCTGCACGCATTTCGGCACGCCGGTGCTGCCCGAGGTGAGCAGGTTGAACACCGGGGAGTCCGCCCGGGTCGGGAACCAGTCCGAGTCGCGCTCGTGGTCACCCAGCTCTTCGACGGCGAGAACGCGGACGTCCGGCTCGTCCCACAGGTCGCGGACGCCGGCGAGAGCGGTCGCGGTCACGCGGTCGGTGAGCAGCACCGGGCGCTGCAGCAGGTTCCAGGCGTTGTACAGCCTGCGGTTCACCGCGTTGGGTGCCGCGTACGTCGTCGCGACCGCGACGGGCGTCGGCACGAACCCGCCGAGCACGCACGCCCAGAACGCGGTGATGTAGGCGCGGTTGTCGTCGAACTGGAACAGCGCGGCGTCCCCGGGGCGCAATCCGGCGGCGCGGAGCCCTGCGAGGACCCGCTCGGCGTCGGCGACGAGCTCCGGGAAGCTCTGCAGGGTCGCGTCGCCTTCACGCGGGACGAAGATCGTGCCCTTCTCCGGTGCCTGCTTCGCGGCCTGTCGCAGCGCGTCTTGCAACGTCATCGGCGCACCGTCGGGGATTTGCGGCTCCGGGCCGTAGACCTCGGAAGACGGTTTGCCGCTGACCGGCGACGGGATCTCGGCGGCCGACGCGGGCACAGCGAGCACAGCGGGCACAGCAGGCACAGCGGGAGACGTGCCTCGCGTGCCCTGCCGGACGACGGCGACGGCCTGCCAGACCCCCGGGACGGCCTGGGTGGCGGATTCGAGCCCGGCGACGAGTTCCGGATCGATGGACGTGGTCATGAGACCCTCCCGGTCATGCTCGGCGCCAGCAAAGACCGGCCGAGGAACCCGACGACTTCGGCGGGCGCGTCGAGGAAGTAGAAGTGGCCGCCGGGGTAGTACTCGGCGTGGAACGGCCCGGTGGTGTGCTCGCGCCACCCTTCGACGGTGGTCCCGGGCGCGCGCGGGTCTTCGCGGCCGGACAGCACGGTGATCGGGACGTCGAGCGGTTCCCCGTCGGCGACCGGGTGCCGTTCCCACATCTCGAAGTCCGCGCGCAACGTCGGCAGCAGCGCGTCCATGACGTCCTCGTCCTCGGCGATTTCCGGGTCGAGCCCGCCCAGTTCCGCGACCTGCTCGCGGAACTCGTCGTCGGTGAGGTCGTGCAGCCGCGGTACCTGGTCGAACAGCTGCGGCGCGGGCTGCGCGGAGAAGAACAGGTGGCGCGGCCCGTCGGCCCCGCGGCCCCGCAGCACGCGGGCCAGTTCGAAGGCCATCACCGCGCCGCAGGAATGCCCGAAGAAGGCATACGATCCGTCCAATACCGGCCGCAACGCCTGGGCGAGCACGCGGACCAGTGGCCCGGTCTCGGTGAACGGGTCCTCCATGATCCGGTTCTGCCGCCCCGGCAACTGCACGGCGACGAGCTCGATCTCCGGCGGCAGCAGATCCGCCCACTCGGCGTACGCGCCCGCTCCGGCACCGGCGTGCGGGAAGCAGATGAGGCGGTGGCGGGCATCGGGGCGCCGTGCGCGCCAGATGTAGGGGGTTTCGACAACCAGTTCCGCGCTGTCGACGGTCATGTGGTCACACCTCACTTGGTTTTCAGGGCAGCTGGGTCATGAGCTTCGCGGTGGCGCGGTGCCGTGCCGAGTCGCGTTCCGCGAAGTCCTGCACGACCCGGTCCCGCACTTCGGGTTTCTGTTCCTGGCTGAGCTTGAACATGCCGTCGGCCTTGGTGATGGAGATCCGGAAGGCGCCGACGGCGGGCGCGATCTGCCGGAAATAGGTGAGGGACCGCTCCATGTCCCACCCTGTCCCGAAATCGGCTTCGAACGCCCGGACCGTCGCTTTGACGACTTCGAGCGTCGGCTCCATTCCGGTGACCTTGTGCAGCACCCCGTGCGCGTGTACCGACGTGAAATTCCACGTCGGCGCCGCGGGGGTGACCTCGTAGACGGTCGGGGAGACGTAGGCGTGCGGACCGGTGAAGATCACCACGACCGGTTTGCCGTCTTCGAGTGATTTCCAGTGCGGATTCGCACGGTTCATATGCCCGAGCAGGAGTCCGCCCGAAAGGTTCTCCGCCCATTCTCCGTCCATTTCCGGATCGGGGATCACCGGGAGGTGGGTCGCGAACGGTTCGCCGTCCTCCGGCCCGTTGGACAGCATGAGTGCCAGCGGATTGCCGCGGAGCACGTCGACCATCCACGTCCCGTTCGGTTCGCGATAGTGATGGGGAACGAACATTCGACGCACTTCCTTTCACAATGCGACGCGAAATGCCGGATGTTTCTCTTCATACACTCCACGCCGGGTCCCGTTGAAGGGATGTCCCGTCGACAGGACGGGTGAACGCCACGGGAAACAGCGAGGTCAGGTACATCCTTGACCCGGCGCCGCCACGGGGCCGAAGGTGGTGGAGGCCGAGATCTTCCGGCTGGGGGCCGAACGCCGCTGAATCAGCGGGCGTGGCGATGTCAAGAGAATTCCGCATTCCCCGCAGAAGGCGTTCGGGGTGGATGGTTCAGGCAGAGATGGGGTGTAGGAGTTGGCCGGTCCGGTCGTGGGTGGATTGACGCCGTCGGACGTCTCGCTGGTTTCGGTGAGCCAGGACGAAATCGACGCTTGGGAAAGGCAATATCCGGGGCTGGCCGATGTCTGGCCGCTGACGCCGTTGCAGTCGGGACTGCTGTTCCACAGCATGGTCGACGAATCGGCCTTCGACACCTACAAGCTCCAGTTCGTCGTGCACCTGTCGGGGCAGGTCGACGGGGAACGGCTTCACGGCGCCGCCCGCGCACTGCTGGGGAGGCACGCGAATCTCCGGACCGCGGTGGGCGCGGACGACGCCGGCGACCATGTCCGTGTCGTCGTCGAGGACGTCGCGTTGCCGTGGCGGGAGATCGACCTCGGCGCGCTGGCCGAGGGCGCCCGCGGGGTGGCGTTCGAACGGTTCCTCGTCGAGGACCGCCGCGAGCGGTTCGACCTGGCGAAGCCGCCGTTGCTGCGGATGACCCTGGTGCTCCTGGGGCCGGATCGCGCCGAACTGGTGGTGACCGCGCACCAAGTGCTCTTCGACGGCCGTTCCGTGCGGCCGCTGATGCGGGAACTGCTGCGCCTCTACACCTCCAGCGGTGAGGCCAAGGGCTTGCCGCGGGTTTCGGACTACGAGGACTTCCTCGTCTGGCTGTCCGAACAGGACCGTGAGACGAGCGCGCGGGTCTGGGCCGAAGAACTCGACGGCGTCGAGGAACCGACCCTGCTCGTTTCGGCGACGACGTCCGAAGTGGACACCGCCGGGATCGGCCGGGTCGAGGCCCCGCTGCCGGTCGGGGAGGCCCGCGAGCTTTCCTGGCGCGCGGTGGAACTCGGTGTCGGCGTGAACACGCTCGTCCAGGGCGCGTGGGCGATCCTGCTCGGCAGCCTGACCGGCCGGGACGACGTGCTCTTCGGCGCGACCGTGCCGGGCCGCCCGGCCGCGCTCGCCGGACCGGACGCGATGATCGGCACCTTCGTCAACACCGTGCCGGTGCGGGTGCGGTTCTCCCCGGCCGACACCGTTTTCGAGTTCCTGCACCGGTTGCAGGACCGCCAGGCCGAACTGGCCGAGCACCAGTACCACGGGCTGACCGACATCCATCAGGCCACCGGGCTCAGCGCGCTGTTCGACACCCTGGTGCTGTTCGACTCCGCGCCGGTGGAGCGCATCGGCATCAACGAGACGACGGCCGCGGCGGGGATCGCCGTCACCGGGATCCGCCCGTTCATCGGCAACCACTACCCGCTGACCGTACTGGCAGAGGCCGACGCCCAGGTGCGGCTTTCCCTGCAGTTCCAGCGGAACCTGTTCGAACAGGGCGCGATCCGGAATATCGCGACCCGGCTCGTCCGCCTGGTGCAGCAGATGGTGGCCGAACCGCGGGCCCGGATCGGCGCACTCGACCTCCTCGGCGCCGACGAGCGGAACAGGCTCGTCCGTACCTTCAACGACACCGAGGTCGAAACCCCGGACGGAACGGTGTGCGACCTGCTGGAACGCCAGGTCGCGGCGACGCCGGAAGCGACGGCGCTGCTGTGCGGCGACGTCCGGCTCTCGTACCGGGAACTGAACGCGCGGGCGAACCGGCTCGCGCACTGGCTGATCGAGCGGGGTGTGGGCCCCGAGCGGCGGGTGGCGTTGCTGCTGCCGCGCTCCGAACGGCTGTGGATCGCCATGCTGGGAGTGCTCAAGGCGGGCGGTACCTACGTTCCGATCGATCCGGACTACCCCTCGACCCGGCTCGATTTCATCCTCGAGGACAGCGATCCGGTGCTCGTGCTGGGGCCGGATGACCTGGACCGGGACTTCGGCGGCTACCCGGACGACGCCCCGGCGGTGACCGTGTCCGCGGAGAGCCCCGCGTACGTCATCTACACCTCAGGCTCCACAGGCAGGCCGAAGGGCGTGATGATCCCGCATTCCGCGCTGGTCAACCTGCTCGCCGGCCTGCGGGACGTCCTCCCGATGGCGCCGCACGACCGGTTCCTCGCGGTGACCACCATCGCGTTCGACATGGCCGTCCCCGAGGTGTACCTGCCGCTGGTCACCGGTGCCGCGATCGTGCTCGCGGACAAGGAGATCGTCACCCAGCCGGCCGAACTGCGGGCGGTGATCGACCGGCACGGCGTCACGATCATGCAGGGCACCCCGTCGCTGTGGCAGATGGTGATCGCGGACGATCCCACGACCCTGCACGGGCTGCGGATCGGCGTCGGCGGTGAAGCCTCCCCGCCGGAACTCGCCAGGGCCATGGCCGGGCTCGCGGCCTCGGTCACCAACCTGTACGGCCCGACCGAGACCACGGTGTGGTCGACGTCCTGGCCCATCGGCGACTTCACCGGCGGGCCGCCGGTCGGGGCGCCGATCGCGAACACCCAGGTGTACGTCCTCGACCGGTACCTGCGGCTCGTGCCGCCCGGCGCGGTCGGCGAGCTGTACATCGCGGGTTCGGGGCTGGCGCGGGGATACCTGAACCGGGCGGGGCTGAGTTCCGAACGGTTCGTCGCGGATCCCTTCGGCCCGGCGGGTTCCCGGATGTACCGCACGGGTGACCTGGCCCGCTGGAGCACGGCCGGTCAGCTGGATTGCGTGGGCCGCGTGGACCACCAGGTCAAGATCCGCGGCTTCCGCGTCGAGCTCGGGGAGATCGAATCCGCGCTGATCGCCCGTCCCGGGGTCGCCCGGGCGGCCGTCATCGCTCGCGACGTCCGTGGTGGCAGCAGGCAACTCGTCGGCTACGTCGTCCCGGAACTGGCCGAGGAAGGCACGCCCGCCGAGGTCGACGCCGCCGCGCTGCGTGCGTCCGTCGGCGACTCGCTGCCGGACTACATGGTGCCGGCGGCCTTGGTCGTGCTCGCCGGCTTGCCCTTGTCCCCCAACGGGAAGCTGGACCGGGCCGCGCTGCCTGAGCCGGACTTCACCGGCGGTGAGTACCGGGCCCCCAGGTCTGCGCAGGAAGAGATCCTCGCGGCCGTCTACGCCGACGTGCTCGGCCTGGAACGGATCGGGATCGACGACGACTTCTTCTCGATGGGCGGCGACAGCATCCGGTCCATCCAAGTGGTGACCAGGGCTCGCGACCGGGGGCTCGAGGTCACTCCCCGGCAGGTCTTCGACGCCAGGACCGTGGCCGCGCTCGGTGCGGTGGCGGGTGAAACCGGTGCCGGGACGGCGGAGACCGAGACCTACGAGCCCCTGTCGCTGGTCGGTCTCGGCCCGGACGAGCTCAAGGCCTTGAAGCGGAAGTACTCCGGGCTGGCCGACGTGTGGCCGCTGACCGCGTTGCAGTCGGGGATGCTGTTCCACACCCTGCTCGGCGAGTCCGGCAAGGACGACTACCAGATGCAGCTGTCGTTCCGGCTGCACGGGCACGTCGACCCGAAGCGGATGCGGGCCGCCGGACAAGCCCTGCTGCGGCGCCACGCGAATCTCCGCACCGCTTTCGTCGACGACGGCAAGGGCGGACACGTGCAGGTGGTGCTGGACGAGGTCACGCTCCCGTGGTGGAAGGCCGACCTGCGCTCGGTGCCCGAGGACTATCTGGCCGACGCGCTGAACCGGTTGCTGACCGAGGATCACGCCGTCAGCTTCGACCTGACCGCGCCACCGTTGTTGCGCCTGGCGCTGGTGAGGACCGGCGACGAGCGCTACGAACTGGTCCTGACCGCGCATCACCTGCTGTTCGACGGCTGGTCCGAGCTGATCCTCCTGGAGGAACTGCTCCGGCTCTACGCCGCCGGGGGCGATCCGGCCGCGTTGCCGCCGGTCCGTGATTTCCGGGTCTTCCTTTCGTGGCTGGCGAAGCAGGACGCCGACGCGGCCGCACGGGCCTGGGCGGCCGAACTGGACGGCGTCGACGGCCCGACACTCCTGGCCTCCGGGGACAAGGAGGTCGCGGGTTCGGGGATCGACAAGGTCGAGGTGTCGGTGCGGGCGGGCGACCTCGCGCGCCGGGCGGCCGAATCGCGTGTCACCGTCAACACGTTGCTGCAGGGTGCCTGGGCTGTCCTCCTGGGGCAGCTGACCGGCCGTCAGGACGTGGTGTTCGGGACGACCGTCGCCGGTCGGCCTCCGGGACTCCCCGGTGTCGAGTCGATGATCGGCAGTTTCATCAACACCGTGCCCGTGCGGGTGCGGTGTGCTCCCGGCACGACGTTGGCCGAGTTGCTGACCGAGGTCCAGAACGGCCAGGCGGCGTTGATGGACCACCACTTCCACGGGCTCGCGGACATCCACGAGGCCGCGGGCGTGAGCGAACTGTTCGACACGCTGATGGTGTTCCAGTCCTACCCGGTCGACCGGGACGGGATCGCGGAAGCGGCGGCCGACGCGGGTGTCTCGTTCGCCGGGGTCCGGTCCGCGCCGGGCGGCAACTACCCGGTGAACCTGCTGGTCGAGACCGGCGAAGAACTGCGGCTGTCCTTCGACTACCACACCGGCGCCTTCGCACGGGAGGCCGTCGAGCGCATCGCGGACCGGTTCCTCCGGGTACTCCGGCAGATCGTCGCCGAACCCGGCCTGAAGGTCGGCGCGGTGGACGTGTTCGACGACGCCGAGCGCGAACTGGTGCGTGGCTTCGGTGTCACGGAGATCGAGCCCGCGGAGGCGACCGTGCCCGCGTTGTTCGAACGCCGGGTCGTCGCGACGCCCGACGCGATCGCCGTCGCCGGGGACACCCCGGTGAGCTACCGCGAACTCAACACGGTCGCGAACCTTCTGGCACACCGGCTGATCCAGGCCGGAGCCGGTCCGGACAAGGTCGTCGCGCTCGCGCTGCCGCGGTCGGTGGACCTCGTCGTCGCGGTGCTCGCGACGCTCAAGGCCGGTGCCGCGTACGTCCTGGCCGACCCGGTCCCGGCCGGGGTGAGCCCTTCGCTGCTCGTCGGTCCCGCGGACCTGCCGGACGACGGCACCCCGCGGGTGCTCCTCGGCGAATCCGGTGGCCACGACGCCGACCCGGCACAGCCCATCGGACCGCGCCACTTGGCGCACCTTCGCCACGAGGAGGGGGAGGACACCGTCGCCGTCACCCACGAGGTGCTGGTCAACGGCGTGGCCCGGCTGGTGTCGGCCGCGAGCCTCGCGCCCGGTGACCGCGTCCGGGCGAGCACGGTGCCGGAAGTCCTCGCCGTCCTGTGCGCCGGAGCCGAGACCGACCTCTCCGACAGCACGGACTTCGCTCCCGGCGACCTCTTCGACGCGTCGCTGGGCAACCGGCGCGCGTACGTCCTCGGCGCCGGGCTCACCCCGGTCCTGCCGGGGGTGGTGGGGGAGTTGTACGTCGGGACACCGGTCGCCCGTGGTCGTCACGGGGACGCCGGGCTGACCGCGAGCCGGTTCGTCGCCGATCCCCGCGGCGACGGCGAGCGGGTGTACCGCACGGGTGACCTCGCGCGCTGGACCACCGACGGCGTCCTCGAACTCGTGCGCGAGACCACCGGGGACGAAGCGCCACCGGAGAAGCGCGGACCGACGAACGAACGAGAAGGAGTCCTTTGTGGACTCTTCGCCGACGTGCTCGGGGTGGCGGACGTCGGGATCGACGACGACTTCTTCGGGATCGGCGGGAACTCGCTGAAGGCCACGCGGCTGATCGGCCGGATCCGCAAGGAACTCGGGGTCGGCGTGTCGATCCGGTCGATCTTCCAGTACCCCACGATCGCTCGGCTTTCCGACGAGTGGCACACCATCGCCAAGGCCGGCAGGCCGCAACTGCGCAAGATGATCAAGGAGTAGAGCCGGAGATGATTCCCCTTTCGTTCGCGCAGCGCCGATTGTGGTTCGTTCATCGTTTCGAGGGGCCGTCGGCGACCTACAACATCCCGATCGTGCTGCGGTTGTCGGGCGCGCTGGACACCGACGCGCTCGGGGCGGCCGTCGGCGACCTGGTCCGTCGTCACGAGAGCCTGCGGACGCTGTACCTCGAAGACGCCGACGGTGTGCCGTACCAGCAGGTCGCGTCCGAGGACACGGCGAACCTGCCACTGCCGGTCGTCGACGTCGCCCCGGCCGAGGTCCCGGCCGGGATCGCGGCCGCGTCGGCGTACGCCTTCGACCTGTCCGCCGAGCTCCCGGTGCGGGCCACCCTGTTCCGGTCCGCCGTCGACGACCACGTCCTCGTACTGCTGATCCACCACATCGCGGCCGATGGCGAGTCGATCGCCCCGCTGATCCGCGACCTGTCGGAGTCCTACGCCGCCAGGCTCGAAGGTGCCGAGGCGGAGCTGCCCGAACTTCCGGTGCAGTACACCGACTACACGCTGTGGCACCGGGAGGCGCTCGGCGAGGAGTCCGATCCGGACAGTGCGATCGCGGCTCAGCTGGAGTACTGGACCGCCGAGCTGGCAGGCGTCCCGCAGCAGGTCCCGCTCCCGATCGACCACCCGAGGCCGCCGGTCGCCAGTCATCGCGGCGCGATGGCGCACTACACGATCGAGCCCGGGCTGGTCGCGGCCGCCGAGGCGCTGGCCCGGGCGCGGGGCCTGACGCTGCCGATGATGCTGCAGTCGACGCTGGCGGTACTCCTGCGCCAGCTCGGCGGTGGCGACGACATCACCATCGGGTCCACCATCGCGGGCCGGACCGACGAGGCCCTGACGGACCTCATCGGGTTCTTCGTCAACACCTGGGTGCTGCGTGTCGACCTGGGCGACAACCCGGCGGGCAACGTCCTGTTCGACCGTGTCGGGGACAAGGCACTGGCCGCCTACGACAACCAGGACGCGCCGTTCGAACGCCTGGTGGAGATCCTCAACCCCGAGCGTTCCACCGCGTATCACCCCGTCTTCCAGGTCATGTTCACCTGGCAGAGCGTGAACCACGTCGACGTCGACCTGCCAGGGCTCGAGGCCTCGCTGGAGACGATCCCCAGCGGTACGGCGAAATTCGATCTCGAGTTCAACTTCATCCCGCAGGCCACCGGCGGGATCCGCGGCGAGATCGAGTACGCCACGGACCTGTTCACCCACGCCACCGTGGAGGCCATCGGCGCCCGGTTCGAACGGGTCCTGCGCACATTGGTCACCACACCGGAACTGCCGGTCGGGCAGATCGACGTCCTCACCGCCGACGAGCGGAAGCGGCTGGTCGTCGACCTCAACGACACCGCCGCGCCGACGCCCGGGCTGACCGTTCCCGGCCTCTTCGAACGTCAGGCCGCCGGGACGCCGGACGCGATCGCCGTCGTGGCCGAGGACGTCGAGCTGACCTACCGCGAACTGGACGAGCGCGCTTCCCGGCTGGCCGGACGGCTCGCCGCACGCGGGCTCCGGCCCGAGTCGCTGGCCGGGCTGGCCCTGCCGAGGTCCGCCGACCTGGTCGTCGCGATGCTCGCGATCCTCAAGACCGGCGCGGCGTACCTGCCGATCGACCCGAAGTACCCGAGCACCCGGCTCGATTCCGTGCTGTCGGAGGCGGACCCCGCCTTCATCCTCACCGACAGCGCGACGGTGCCGGGCCTGCCGGATACGCGGATTCCGCTGGTGTGCCTGGACGAGCTGGGTGACGAGACCGAGCACCCGGTTCCGGCGAGGCCGCAGAACCTCGCCTACGTCATGTACACGTCGGGCTCGACGGGGAAGCCGAAGGGTGTCGCGATCACGCACGCCGGCGTCGTCAACGGCGTCGTCCGGCTGGCCGAGGTCGTCGGCGCGGAGCCGGGTGCGCGGATGCTGGCGGGGACGTCGATCAACTTCGACGTCTCGGTGTTCGAGATCTTCACCTCGCTGTGTCACGGCGCCACCGCCGACATCGTCCGCGACGTCCTCGTACTGGGGGAACGGGACGGCTGGACGGGCAACGTCGTCAGCACGGTACCGTCGGTGTTCGCCGAACTGGTCGACGTCATCGCGGCGAAGTCCACTGTGGACACGGTGGTGTTCGCGGGCGAGGGCCTGTCGGGATCGCTGGTGAAGCGGGTCCGTGAGGCGATGCCGGACGTCCGCGTCGTCAACGCCTACGGACAGAGCGAATCCTTCTACGCCAGCACGTTCACCCTCGCTCCCGAGGACGGTCGGGACGGCGCGGGCAACGTCCCGATCGGCACGCCGCTCGGGAACATCCGCACCTATGTGCTCAGCCCGGACCTCACCCCGGTCGCCCCGGGCGTGGTGGGCGAGCTGTACGTCGCGGGCATGATCGGCCGCGGGTATCACGGCCGGTCCGGGCTGACGGCGGAACGGTTCGTGCCGGATCCGTTCGGCCCGGCGGGCGAGCGGATGTACCGCACCGGTGACCTCGCGCGCTGGAACGCCGACGGCGAACTGGAGTACGCGGGCCGCGGTGACGCGCAGGTCAAGGTGCGCGGGTTCCGGATCGAACCCGGTGAGGTCGAGGCCGCGCTGACCGCGCACCCCGGCGTCGCGCAAGCCGCCGTCGTGGCGCGCGACGGCCGCGGCACCGCCAAACAGCTCGTCGGCTATCTCGTCCCCGCCTTCACCGGCGACGCGGACAACGCCGACTTCCGTGCCGGTGTCGAGATGGCGGATCTGCGCAAGTTCGTCTCGCGGCGGCTGCCGGAGTTCATGGTCCCGTCGGCGTTCGTGCTGCTGGACCGGCTTCCGCTGGCCCCCAACGGGAAACTCGACCGCAAGGCGCTGCCCGAGCCGGAGTTCACCGGCGGCGAATACCGCGCGCCGTCGACCGACGAGGAGAAGACCATCGCGGCGGTCTACGCCGAGGTGCTCGGCCTCGACCGCGTCGGCGCCGACGACGACTTCTTCGCCATCGGCGGCGACAGCATCCGCTCGATCCAGGTGGTGACCCGCGCCCGGGCCCGGGGGATCGAGGTCTCCCCTCGGGAGATCTTCGAATGCCGCACGGCCGCCCGGCTCGCCGAAGTCGCGCTGGACAACCGGCAGGCCGGCGCGGCGGCCGTGCTGGAGGAGTTCGACGGCGGCGGTGTCGGCAGGCTCCCCTTGCTGCCCGTCGCGAAGTACCTGACGGAGATGGGCGGCGGCTTCGACCGGTTCGCCATGTCCGTCTGGCTCGACCTGCCCGCGGGGATCGACGAAACCGGGCTGCACGCCACGCTCGCGGCCGTCCTCGACCGGCACGACATGCTGCGCTCGCGGCTGGTCAAGAACGGCGAGTGGGCGATCGAGGTCTTCCCCCAGGGCTCGGTCGACGTCGCGCCGCTGGTCCGCCGTGTCGAACACGACGGCGAGTGGGACGACGCCTGGCGCGAGCGCGCCGCGGCCGAACTGAACGCCGCCACCGGACGGCTCGACCCCGTCGAGGGCGTCATGGCGCGGTTCGTCTGGTTCGACCGCGCCGAGGGCGGCAGGCTCGCCGTCGCACTGCACCACCTCGTGGTGGACGGCGTTTCGTGGCGCATCCTCATCCCGGACTTCGCCGCCGCGTGGGGCGCGGTCCGTGAGGGGCGGACACCCGCACTGCCCGAGGTCGCGACCTCGGCGCGGCGGTGGACGCACGCGCTCGTCGACGAAGCCGCCGAGCGCGTCCCGGAAATGGACCTCTGGCGGTCCATCGTGGACGGTCCGGATCCGGACCTGGGTTCGCGACCGCTCGACCCCGCCGTGGACCTTCTGTCCACTGTGGAACAGGTGCGGGTCGAATTCCCGGCGTCGGTGACCGGTGCCTTGCTGACGTCCGTGCCCGCCGCGTATCACGGCGGCGTCAACGACGGGTTGCTCGCCGCGCTGGCGATGGCCGTCGCACGGTGGCGCGCCCGCCGGGGCGTGAGCGAGTCCTCGACACTGATCCGCCTCGAAGGGCACGGCCGTGAGGAAGGGATCGTGCCGGGCGCGGACCTGTCGCGCACGGTCGGCTGGTTCACCAGCATGTTCCCGGTGCGGCTCGACGTCGACAGCGGGGCGCCGATCGGCTCGATCGTCAAGGCGGTCAAGGAACAGCTGCTCGCCGTGCCGGACAAGGGCATGGGTTACGGTCTCCTGCGGTACCTGAACGCGGAGACGGGCGCCGAACTCGCCGGGTACGCGACGGGGCAGATCGGCTTCAACTACCTCGGCCGCTTCTCAGCGGCCGACATGCCGGAGGAACTGCGCGGACTCGGCTGGACCCAGGCACCGGGTACCGCCGAACTGGAAGCGGATCTCGACGCCGACCTGCCCGCTCTGTCCACTTTGGACGTACAGGCCATGGTGACCGACGACCGGCTCGTCGCCTCCTTCGGCTTCCCCGCCGCGTTGTTCGCCCGCGAGGACGTCGAAGAACTGGCCGGTCTGTGGGTGGCGGCGCTGGAGGAGCTGGCGCGGCACGTCGCCGAGCCGGGTGCCGGCGGGCTGACGCCGTCCGACCTGCCGCTGGTTTCGGTGACCCAGGCCGACATCGAGAAGTGGGAGCGCGAGTACCCCGGGCTGGCCGACGTCTGGCCGCTCACCGCGCTCCAGTCGGGTCTGTTGTTCCACACCATGCTGGCCGGCTCCTCGTTCGACGCCTACCAGATGCAGCTGGCGATGCACCTGTCCGGTGCGGTCGACGCCGACCGGATGCGGGCCGCCGGGCAGGCGATGCTGGACCGGTACCCGAACCTGCGGACCGCGTTCGCCGACAACGCCGCCGGTACGCAGGTCCAGCTCGTCGTCGAGGGGGCTTCCCTGCCGTGGCGCGAGATCGATCTGCGTGACCTCGGCGAGGCCGAGCGCGAGGAGGCCTTCGAGCGGTTCCTCGCCGAGGACCACGGCGAGCACTTCGAGGTCACGCGGCCGCCGTTGCTGCGGCTGTCGCTGGTGCGGATGGCCGACGACCGTGCGGAACTCGTGCTCACCGCGAACCATGTCCTCTTCGACGGCTGGTCGTTGCCGCTGCTCATGCAGGACCTCTTGCGGCTCTACGCCCACCGCGGCGACACAGCCGCGTTGCCGAGGGTGCGAGGCTACAAGGACTTCCTGAACTGGCTCGCCAAACAGGACCGTGACGAGTCCGTCCGGCGATGGGGCGCCGAGTTCGAAGGGGTCGAGGAGCCGACGATCCTGGTCCCCGATGCGCTGTCCGCGAAGGACAGTTCCGGTGTGGACCAGGTCGAGGTCACCATGCCCGCCGCCGAGATGCGCGAGCTGACCCGCCGCGCGGCCGAACTCGGCGTCACCGTCAACACCATCGTCCAGGGCGCCTGGGGTGTCCTGCTCGGGCAGCTGACCTCACGCCAGGACGTCGTCTTCGGTGCCACGGTGTCGGGCCGCCCGCCCGCACTGTCCGGTGTGGACTCGATGGTCGGCATGTTCATCAACACGCTGCCCGTGCGGGTGCGGTACTCGCCGCGCGACACGCTCGCCGACGTGCTCACCGCGCTGCAGAACCGCCAGGGCGCGTTGCTGGACCAGCACCACTTCAGCCTGAGCGAGATCCAGCGCGTCGTGGGGCTGAACAACCTGTTCGACACGCTCGTCGTGTTCGAGTCCTACCCGGTCGACCAGGCCGGGCTCACCGACGCGCACGAGAGCGCGGGCCTGGAGATCACCGGGATCCGGCCGTTCTCCGCCACCCACTACCCGGTGACCGTGATGGCCGACGCCGACCCGCATCTGCGGCTCAACCTGGTGTACCAGCGCACTGTCCTGGAGCCCGGGGCCGTCGAGCTGCTCGCGGCCCGGTTCGGCCGGGTGCTCCAGTACCTGGTGACGGACCCGCACGTGAAGATGGGCGCGGTCGAGGTCATCGAGCCACGCGAGCGCGAGCTGCTGCTGCGGTCGTTCGACGAGACCGCCGAGCCCACGCCCGAGATCACCCTCCCGGCGCTCTTCGAGCACCGAGCGGCCGAGACGCCGGACGCCGTCGCGGTGGTCTTCGAGGACCAGGAACTGACCTACCGTGAGCTGAACGCCCGCGCGAACCGCGTCGCCAGGACCTTGGCGCGGCGGGGAGCGGGTCCGGAGACCGTGGTCGGGCTGTCCCTGCCGCGTTCGGCGGACCTGGTGGTCGCGCTGCTCGGCGTCCTCAAGTCGGGTGCGGCCTACCTGCCGATCGACCCGAAGTACCCGAGCCACCGGCTGGACTTCATCCTGTCGGAATCCCGGCCGCGGCTGATCCTCACCGACGCCGGGACGGTGGACGTCCTGCCGGGCACCGAGATCCCGACGTTGTTCTTCGGGGACGCGCTCGCCGCCGCGGACGGCAACCTCACCGACGCCGACCGGCTCGCGCCGCTGCGTCCGCAGGATCTCGCGTACCTGATCTACACCTCCGGCTCCACGGGCACGCCGAAGGGTGTCGCGATCACGCATCGCACCGTGGTCAACGGCGTCCTGCGGCTCGCGCCGGTCGTCGGCGCCGGGGCAGGCACGCGGACGCTGGCGGGGACGTCGATCAACTTCGACGTCTCGGTGTTCGAACTGTTCACCACGCTCTGCGCCGGTGGCAGCGTCGAGGTCGTCCGCGACGTCCTCGTGCTCGGCGAACGCGGCGGCTGGACCGGGGGCCTGATCAGCACGGTCCCGTCCGCCTTCGCCGAACTGCTCGACCAGGTGGCGGGCAAGGTCACCGCGAAGACCGTCGTCTTCGCCGGCGAGGCGCTGCCCGCGACGCTGGTACGCCAGGTCAGGGAAGCCATCCCGGACGTCCGGGTGGTCAACGCCTACGGGCAGAGCGAGTCGTTCTACGCCACCACGTTCACCGCGACCGACGAGTGGACGGGTACCGGCGGTGCGCCGATCGGGGCGCCGCTGGGCAACATGCGTGCCTACGTCCTCGGCCCGGGCCTCAACCCGGTTCCGCGGGGTGTGGTGGGCGAGTTGTACGTCGCGGGCGAAGTGGGGCGTGGGTACTTCGGCCGCACCGGGCTGACGGCGGAACGGTTCGTCGCCGATCCGTACGGGCCCGCCGGTGAGCGGATGTACCGCACGGGCGACCTCGCCCGGTGGACCGCCGACGGCGTGCTGGAGTACGCCGGCCGCGGCGACGTCCAGGTCAAGGTCCGCGGGTTCCGGATCGAACCGGGTGAGGTCGAGGCCGCGCTGGCCGCGCATCCGGACGTCACGCAGGCCGTCGTCGTCGCCCGTGAGGGCAACGGGACGAAACGGCTCGTCGGGTACGTCGTCGGAGAGGTCGACACCGACGCCTTGCGTGGCTTCGTGGCCGGGCGGCTGCCGGAGTTCATGGTCCCGTCGGCGTTCGTCGTCCTGGACCGGATCCCGTTGACACTCAACGGCAAACTGGACCGGGGGGCGCTGCCCGAGCCCGAATCCGGCGCCGGTGCCTACCGCGCGCCGCGGACGGCGACCGAGGAGACCTTGGCCGGGCTCTACGCCGAAGTCCTCGGGCTCGACCAGGTCGGTATCGACGACGACTTCTTCGCGCTCGGCGGGCATTCCCTCGTCGCGACCCGGCTGATCAGCCGGGTCCGCACCGAACTGGACGCCGAGATCCCGATCCGGGTGGTGTTCGAGAACCCGACCGTCGCGGCGCTGGGCAGGCATCTGTCCGCCGACGTCCGCGTGCGGCCGCCGTTGCTGCGGGTGGACGACCGGCCGGACCGGCTGCCGCTGTCCTACGCCCAGCGGCGGATGTGGTTCATCCACAAGTTCGACGGCCCTTCGTCCACTTACAACATCCCGCTGGCCCTGCGGCTCAAGGGGGAGCTGGACGCCGAGGCGCTGGCCGAGTCCCTGCGCGACGTCGTGGCCCGCCACGAAAGCCTGCGGACGGTCTTCACCGAGGACGCCGAAGGTGTTCCGTACCAGCGGGTGCTGCCCGTCGGAGAGGCACGGGTGGAGGTCCCGCTCGTCGAGGTGGCGCCGTCCGGACTGGACGACGCCGTCGCCGAGGCCGTGGCCTATCCGTTCGTGCTCGCCACCGATGTCCCGCTGAGACCCCGGTTGCTCCGGTTCGGTGCGGACGAGTACGTCCTCGTCCTGGTGCTGCACCACATCGCCGGTGACGGCGAGTCGCTGGCGCCGCTGGCCCGCGACCTCGCGACCGCCTACGGGGCCCGGCTGCGAGGAGCGGCGCCGGGCTGGGAAGAGCTTTCGGTCCAGTACGCCGACTACACCCTGTGGCAGCGTGAACTCCTTGGTGACGAGTCCGAAGAGGACAGTCTGCTGAACGCGCAGTCCGAGTACTGGCGCACGGAACTCGCCGGTGTGCCGCAGCCGTTGCGGCTGCCGACTGACCGGCCGCGGCCGCCGAAGGCCAGTTACCGCGGCGACATGGTGAGCTTCACCATCGAGCCGGGCCTGCTGGCGGAGGTGGAAAAGCTCGCCCGCGACCGCGACGTCACCGTGTCGATGGTGCTGCAATCCGTGCTGGCGGTGCTCCTGCATCAGCTGGGCGGCGGGGACGACATCACCATCGGCGCCCCGATCGCAGGCCGGACCGACGAGACACTGACCGACCAGATCGGCTTCTTCGTCAACACCTGGGTGCTGCGGGCCGAACTGGAAGGCAACCCCGAATTCACCCGGCTCCTCTACGGCGTACGCGACAAGTCCCTTGCCGCGTACGAGAACCAGGACGCGCCGTTCGAGCGGCTGGTCGAGGTCCTCAACCCCGACCGGTCCACCGCGTACCACCCGCTGTTCCAGGTGATGTTCGCCTGGCAGAACTACGCCGGGTCCGAGTTCGACCTGCCGGGGCTGGCGGTCGGCATCGAACGGGCACTGACCGGGACGGCCAAGTTCGACCTGTTCTTCAACCTCGCCGAGGTCACCGGCGCGGACGGCCGCGAGGTGGAAGGCGACATCGAGTACGCCTTCGACCTGTTCGACCGCGAGACGATCGAGGCCATGGCGGCCCGGTACCTCAAGGTGCTGCGGCGGGTCGTGGCCGAGCCCGACGTCCGGGTCGGCGCTGTCGACGTCCTGGCGGCGGGCGAGCGCGACAGGCTGCTCGGCACGCTCGACGACACCGCCGAGTCCACGCCCGCGCCGACCATCCCGGGACTGTTCGAGCGGCAGGCCGAGGCGACGCCGGACGCGGTCGCGGTCGTGTTCGAGGAGCGCGAACTGACCTACGCCGAGCTCAACGCGCGAGCCAACCGGCTCGCCCGCGAGCTGATCCGCCACGGTGCCTCGCCGGAATCCGTCGTCGGACTGTCGTTGCCGCGTGACGAAGAGCTGGTGGTCGCGTTGCTCGGCGTGCTCAAGTCGGGTGCGGCGTACCTGCCGATCGACCCCCGTTACCCGAGCGCGCGGCTGGGTCACGTGCTCGGCGACGCCCGTCCGGAACTGATGCTCACCGACGCCGAAACGGTGAAGGTGGTGCCGGGGAACGACGTCCCGCGCCTCCTGCTCGGCGAACTCGATCTGGGCACCGGGGACGCGACGAACCTGACCGGCGCGGCACGGCCGGAGAACCTGGCGTACCTGATCTACACGTCCGGCTCGACCGGCACGCCGAAGGGCGTCGCGATCACGCACCACAACGTCGTCAACGGCGTGCTGCGGCTGGCGGAGGCCGTCGGCCTCGCGCCGGGATCGCGGACGCTGGCGGGAACGTCGATCAACTTCGACGTCTCGGTGTTCGAGATCTTCACCTCGCTGTGCTCGGGCGGCAGCGTCGAGATCGTCCGCGACGTGCTCGTCGCGGGGGAACGCGGCGGCTGGACCGGCGGCCTGATCAGCACGGTCCCGTCGGTGTTCTCCGAACTGCTGGACCAGGTGCCCGGCGGGATCGAAGCCGACACCGTCGTGTTCGCCGGCGAGGGACTGTCGGCGTCGCTGGTCGCCAAGGTGCGCGAGGCGATCCCGGGCGCCCGGGTGGTCAACGCCTACGGGCAGAGCGAGACCTTCTACGCCACCACGTTCGGCCTGCCCGCTTCGGCGGAGTGGACCGCGACCGGTCCCGCCCCGATCGGCACGCCCCTCGGCGACATGCGTACCTACGTCCTCGGCCCGGGCCTGCTTCCGGTCCCGCCGGGCGTCGTGGGGGAGCTGTACGTCGGCGGTGTCGTCGGCCGCGGGTACTTCGGGCACGCGGACATGACGGCGGAGCGGTTCGTCGCCGACCCGTTCGGCCGTCCCGGCGGCCGGATGTACCGCACCGGCGACCTCGCGCGGTGGACCGCCGACGGCGTGCTGGAGTACGCCGGCCGCGGTGACGCACAGGTCAAGGTGCGCGGGTTCCGCATCGAACCGGCCGAGATCGAGGCCGCGATGACCGCGCACGACGGCGTCGCCCAGGCCGTCGCGGTCGTCCGCGAGGGCCGCGGATCCGGTGGCAAGCAACTGGTCGGCTATGTCGTCCCGACCGGGGCGGACGCCGACGGGGCCGGGAACGTCGACGACATCGGCGACCTCGACTTCGACATGAACGCGGGCGTCGACACCCGGGAACTGCGGCGCTTCGTCGCGGCGAGGCTGCCGGAGTTCATGGTGCCGTCGGTGTTCGTCATCCTCGACAGGCTGCCGTTGACCCCCAACGGGAAACTCGACCGCAAGGCGCTGCCGGAGCCGGAGTTCACCGGCGGCGAGTACCGGGCGCCGGTCACGCCGGAGGAGAAGATCCTCGCCGCCGTCTACGCCGAGGTCCTGGGCCTCGACCGTGTCGGTGCGGACGACGACTTCTTCGCCGTCGGCGGGGACAGCATCCGCTCGATCCAGGTGGTGACCCGCGCCAGGGCGCAGGGCGTCGAGGTCAGCCCGCGGGAGATCTTCGAGCACCGCAACGTCGCCGAACTCGCCGAGATCGCGGTCGCGAACCGGCTCGACGGCGCCGGTCCGGTGCTGGAGGAGTTCGAGGGCGGCGGTGTCGGGAGGTTCCCGTTGCTGCCGGTCGCGAAGTACCTGCTGGAACTGGGCGGCTCGTTCGACCGGTTCTCCATGTCGGTCACCGTGGAACTGCCACCCGGGATCGACGCCGACGGCCTGGCCGAGACGCTGAACGCGGTCCTGGACCGGCACGACCTGCTGCGGTCGAGGCTGATCCTCGACGGGGCCTTGGAGGTCACGCCGCCCGGGTCCGTGGACGCGCCGAGCCTGGTCCACCACGTCGAATGCGACGGTGACTGGACCTCGGCGGCGTGGCAGGAGCTGGCATCGGCCGAGCTCGACGCGGCGACGGCCCTGCTGAGCCCGGTGGACGGCGTGATGGCGCGGTTCGTCTGGTTCGACGGCGGACCCGGTATCGCGGGGCGGCTCGCCGTCGTGCTGCACCACCTGGTCGTCGACGGCGTCTCGTGGCGGATCATCCTGCCGGACCTGGCCGCGGCGTGGGAGAGCGTCCGGGACGGCAAGACGCCGGAACTCCCGGCGGTCGCGACGTCGGTCCGCCGATGGACGCACGCGCTCGTCGACGAGGCGTCCTCGCCGGAACGGCTGGCGGAACTGGCGCTGTGGGAGTCCGTTGTGGACGGTCCGGACCCGGTGCTCGGCTCGCGCCCGCTCGACCCGGCGGTCGACCTCCTGACCACTGTGGAGCGACTGAGCGTCAAGCTGCCGCCCTCGGTCACCGACGCGCTGCTCACCACGGTCCCGGCCGCGTTCCACGGCGGCGTCAACGACGGCCTGCTCGCGGGTCTCGCGATGGCACTGGCGAAATGGCGCGCTCAGCGGGGTGTGGACGAGTCCTCGGCGCTGATCCGGCTCGAAGGCCACGGCCGCGAAGAGGAGATCGTCCCCGGCGCGGACCTGTCCAGCACGCTCGGCTGGTTCACCAGCATGTTCCCCGTCCGGCTCGACGTCGGTGACGCCGACCTCGACGAGGCGTTCGACGGCGGACCCGCCGCGGGCAGGATCGTCAAGGCGGTCAAGGAACAACTGCTGCGGGCGCCGGACAAGGGCATGGGCTTCGGCCTGCTGCGCTACCTCAACCCGGAGACCTCGGAACGGCTCGCGCCCCATCCGACCGGGCAGATCGGGTTCAACTACCTCGGCCGGTTCTCCGCCGCCGACATGCCCGAGGCGTTGCGCGGACTCGGCTGGACCCAGGCACCGGAGCTGGCGGAGCTGGCCGCCGACCTCGACGACGACATGCCCGCGCTGTCGACGGTCGAGATCAACGCCGTCGTCATCGACACCGAACTCGGTACCCAGCTGGACGCGCTGTTCGGTTTCCCGGCAGGCGTCCTGACCCGCGACGAGGTCCAAGGACTCGCGGACCTGTGGTGCGAGGCGCTGACCGCGCTGGCCCGGCACGCCGCCGGACCCGGCGCCGGTGGCCGGACGCCGTCCGACCTGCCGCTGGTCTCGGTCACGCAGGCCGACATCGACGGCTGGGAGGAGCGTTATCCGGCGGTGGCCGACGTCTGGCCGCTGACCGCGTTGCAGTCCGGGCTGTTGTTCCAGTCGATGGTGGACGAAACCGGCAACGACGCCTACCAGATGCAGCTCGCGTTCCACGTGAGCGGGCTCGTCGACCCCGGGCGGATGCGCGCGGCCGGGCAGGCGCTGCTCGAACGGCACGCCAACCTGCGGGTGGTGTTCGTGCCGAACGCCGACGGCGAGCGCGTGCAGGTGGTGCTCGACGGCGTCGAGATCCCGTGGAAGGAGATCGACCTGCGCGGGCTGCCCGAGGCCGAGCGGGAAGCGGCCTACGAACGCTTCCTCACCGAGGACCAGGCGACCAGGTTCGACCCCGAAACGCCGCCGTTGCTGCGGATGACGTTGCTGCGCAGGGACACCGAACGCTTCGAGCTCGTCTTCACCGCACACCACGTGCTGTTCGACGGCTGGTCGCTGCCCGTGCTGATGCAGGACATCATCCGGCTCTACGGGGCGGACGGCGACGGTTCGGCGCTGCCGAGGATCCGCGGCTACCGCGAGTTCATGGTGTGGCTTTCCGGACAGGACCGTGCCGAGGCGCTCCGGGCGTGGGGAGCGGAACTCGACGGCGCCGACGAACCGACGTTGCTCGGGACGACGTTCTCCACCGACGAGGACGCTTCCGGGATCGGCCAGGTCGAGGCGACCCTGCCGGTGCCGGAGTCCCGCGAGCTGAACCGGCGGGCGTCCGAACTCGGCATCACGGTGAACACCCTGGTCCAGGGCGCGTGGGCGCTCCTGCTCGGGCAGCTGACCGGCCGGTCCGACGTCGTGTTCGGCGCGACCGTCTCCGGGCGGCCGCCGGAGCTGGCCGGTGTCGACTCGATGGTGGGGCTGTTCATCAACACCCTGCCGGTGCGTGTCGAATGCGGCCCGGCGGACACCCTCGCCGAAGTGCTGACGCGGCTGCAGAAGCGGCAGGCCAGACTGCTGGATCACCACCACTTCGGGCTGACCGAGATCCAGCGGCCCACCGGGCTGAAGACGCTGTTCGACACCCTCGTGGTGTTCGAGTCCTACCCGGTCGACCGCGAGGGCATGGCGAACGCGTTCTCCTCGGCGGGCATCGCCTTCACCGGCATCCGCCCGTTCTCGGGCACGCACTACCCGGTGACGGTGATGGCCGACGCCGACCCGTACCTGAAGCTTTCCCTGCAGTACCGGCAGAACGTGATCGGCAGGGCGGCGGCCGAGCGGATCGGGGCCGCGCTGGAGCGGATCCTGCGTCAGGTGGCGACCGACCCGAACGTGCCGGTCGGCTCGCTGCGGGTGCTCGACCTGCCGGTGCCGGATTCCGGCGCCGCACCGGTCGCGGGCCGCGGCTTGACCGTGCCCGAGCTGGTCGAACAGCAGGTCGCGGCCACCCCGGACGCGCTCGCCGTGGTGGCGGGCGGCGAGGAGCTTTCGTACCGGCGACTGGACACGCGGGCCAACCGCCTGGCGCACCGGCTCGTCGCGCTCGGCGCCGGGCCGGAGACCGTGGTGGGCCTCGCGCTGCCGAGGTCGGCGGGGCTGGTCGTCGCGATGCTCGCGATCCTCAAGACCGGCGCGGCGTACCTGCCGATCGACCCGAAGTACCCGAGCAGCCGGCTGGACCACGTGCTTTCCGAGGCACGGCCGGTGCTGGTGCTCACCGACAGCGGGACCTCGGACGTCCTGCCGCGGTCGTCGAGTCCGCTGGTGCACCTCGACCGGCTCGACCTCGACGACCCGGGCGGGGACGTCGAACCGGCGGTCGCACCGCGGCCGGAGAACCTGGCGTACGTCATGTACACCTCCGGTTCGACGGGCACGCCGAAGGGCGTCGCGATCAGCCACGGCACGGTGGTCAACGGCGTGCTGCGGCTCGCCGCGGAGGTGGGCGCGCGGCGTGGTTCGCGGATGCTGGCGGGGACGTCGATCAACTTCGACGTCTCGGTGTACGAGATCTTCACCGCGCTGACCTGCGGTGCCGTCGTCGAGATCGTCCGCGACGTCCTGGAACTGGGCGAACGCGGCGGCTGGTCGGGCAGCGTGCTCTCCACGGTCCCGTCCGTCTTCGCCGAACTGGTCGACGACCTCGCCGGGAAGACCACCGTGGACACCCTGGTGTTCGCCGGTGAGGGACTGTCTTCCGGCTTGGTGAGCCGGGTGCGGGAGGCGTTCCCGGACGCGATGGTCGTCAACGCCTACGGGCAGACGGAATCCTTCTACGCCACGACGTACACCGTTTCGGGCGACCTTGCCGGTGGCGCGCCGATCGGCACGCCGTTGGACGGCATGCGGACCTACGTCCTCGGCCCGGGTCTGCTCCCGGTTCCGCGAGGCGTCGTGGGTGAGCTGTACGTCGGCGGCGCCGTCGGCCGCGGCTACCACGGCCGCGCGGGGCTCACCGCCGAGCGTTTCGTGGCGGATCCGTTCGCCGCTGGGAGGCGGATGTACCGCACCGGCGACCTCGCGCGGTGGACCGCCGACGGCGAGCTGGAGTACGTCGGGCGCGGGGACGCGCAGGTCAAGATCCGCGGCTTCCGCATCGAACCGGGCGAGGTCGAGGCGGCGCTGACCGCGCACCCCGGCGTCGCGCAGGCGGCCGTCGTCGCGCTCGGCGCGGCCACCAAACGGCTGGTGGGCTACGTGGTGGGCGACGTCGAGGTGCGCGAGCTGCGTGCTTTCGCCGCCGCCGGGCTGCCGGAGTTCATGGTGCCGTCCGCGCTGCTGGTGCTGGACCGGTTGCCGTTGACACCCAACGGGAAACTGGACCGGAAGGCGCTGCCGGAGCCGGACTTCGCCGGCGAGTCGTACCGGCCGCCGCGCACGGCGCAGGAGGAGACCCTGGTCCGGTTGTTCGCCGAGATCCTGGAGATCGACCGGATCGGGGTGGACGACAACTTCTTCGCCCTCGGCGGGCATTCCCTGCTCGCCACCCGCCTGATCAGCCGGATCAAGGCGGAACTCGGGATCGGGATCCCCATCCGCGCGGTGTTCCAGGCGGCGACCGTCGCGCGACTGGCGGCGCACCTCTCCTCGGGCGGGGAATCGGCCCGGTTCGCGGATCCCTACGCCGTCGTGCTCTCGATCAAGGACGGCGGTGAAAAGGAACCATTGTGGGGTGTCCACCCGGGACTCGGCCTTTCCTGGCCGTACCTCGGATTCGCCCCGTATGTTCCCGAGGACCGTCCGTTCTACGCGTTGCAATCCCGGGGTTACGACGAATCGGCGGCGAACCCCGAATCGCTGGAAATGATGGTCGAGGACTATCTGGAGCAGATCCTCGCGGTTCAGCCCGAGGGCCCGTTCCACTTGATCGGATACTCCTTCGGCGGCACCGCGGCGCACGCCATCGCCGCGGAACTGCAGGCGAGAGGGCATGAAGTCGCCCTGCTCGCGCTGCTCGACGCCGTCCCGAGCAGTTACTTCGCGCAAGGTGAAGTACTCGGCGTCGACGAAGTACGGAATTTGCTCGGCGACTACATCGGCAGCCTCGTCGGTGCCGACGAATACGAACACCTGCTCCAGACATCCGCCACGGTACTGGTCGACCACATGACTTTGTTGCGTGAGTTCTCTTCACCGGTTTATCGTGGAGATGCCTTGTTCTTCAACGCGACGAAGAACGAGGACGACTCTTATGCCGGGCTCTGGGGACCGCATATCACCGGTGACGTAACGGAATACGACGTCCACGTCGAACATTACGACATGTGCTCGTCCGATTCCGCCGCGCAGATCAGTAAGGCCATCACCGCGAAGCTCGACCGTGAGCGCAGCACGTGTTGAATGTCATCCGACGGGAGATCAGTTTCATGGAAGCTCGTGAACGAGAACTATACGACGTCGTGGGCATAGGGTTCGGTCCGTCCAACCTGTCGCTCGCCATCGCGCTGGAGGAGCACTACGGCGCGGACAAGGACAATTCCCTCAGCGCCGCCTTCTTCGAGAAGCAGGCGTCGCTCGGCTGGCACCGCAACATGCTGCTGCCCGAAGCGAAGATGCAGATCTCCTTCCTGAAGGATCTGGCGACGTTCCGGAACCCGGTGTCCCGCTTCAGTTTCATCTCGTACCTGCACGCGGCGGGCAGGCTGGCGCATTTCGTCAACAACCAGGACTTCTTCCCGACCCGGCAGGAGTTCCACGACTACCTGGAATGGGCGGAGACCCGGGTTTCCGACCGCGTCCGGTACAACACGCGGGTGCACTCGATCCGGCTGCCCGAGACGGCGGAAGGTGGACTTGTCGACAGTGTCCGCATCGAGGTCGACAACGGCGAGGGCGGCACGAAACTGGTCGACGCGCGCAACGTCGTCATCTCGACCGGACTGGTGCCCAAGATGCCCGTCGGCATCGAGCGCACCGAGAACGTCTGGCACAGCTCGGAGTTCCTGGAGCGGTTCCGAGGCTGGGACCACCGTGAGAAGAAACGGGTCGCCGTCGTCGGCGCCGGCCAGAGCGCGGCGGAGATCGTCCGGTTCGTCTACGACACCGTGCCGGACGCGGAGATCTCCGTGATCCTCTCGGCGTACGGCTATTCGATCGCGGACGACACCCCGTTCGCGAACCGGATCTTCGACGCGGCCGCGGTCGACGACTACTACCACGGCACCGACCGCTCGCGCGCCGCGTTCTGGAAGCACCACCGCAACACCAACTACGGCGTGGCCGACGACGAGGTCATCCGCGACCTCTTCCGCCGCGTGTACCAGGACGAGGTCCGCAAGACGCCGCGCCTGAACTTCCTCAACCTGTCGCGGGTGGACCGCGTCAAGCAGGTCGGGGACGACACCAGGGTCACCGTGAACTCCCTGCTGACCGAGGAGTCCTACGACATCGACGTCGACGTCGTGATCTGCTCCACGGGCTACGAATCCATGGAGCCGACCGAGATCCTCGGCGACCTGGAGCCGTACTGCGTCCGGGACGACGAAGGCAGGTTCCGCGTAGAGCGGGATTACCGGCTCGTTACCACGCCTGAACTCCAGTGCGGTATCTATCTTCAGGGCGGCACGGAGCACACGCACGGCCTCGCTTCGTCGCTGTTGTCCAACATCGCCGTCCGCAGCGGTGAGATCGCCGACTCGATCGCCGACCGCCGCCAGGCCGAGCTCGCCGGCTGACCCAGCACCGACAGGGGAGTTGAACCATGAGCACCAACCCGTTCGATGACGACAACGGCCGTTTCTTCGTGCTGGTGAACGACGAGGACCAGCACTCGCTGTGGCCGACCTTCGCCGAGGTGCCCGCCGGCTGGCGGGTCGTCTTCGGGGAGGAAGGCCGTCAGGAGTGCCTGGCCTACGTCGAGGAGAACTGGACCGACATGCGGCCCAAGAGCCTCCAGGAGGCCATGGCGGCCGACTGAGCGGGATCACCCGGTCGCGGGATGCGGCGCCTCACACGGTTCTGCCGTGCGGAGGCGCCGCTTTTCTTTCGCTACCGGCCGGGTGCTCCTCCCGGCCCCAGTGCGGCGTTAGCATGACGCCATCGGCCCGGCGTTAACTAGGTGTCACGAGTTCCGGGGGCCGAACGGATTTCCTTCACACCCAAGGGATCCCACCCCCAGGCAAGTCGAAACCGCTATGGGGGTTGGATTGCATGAGTATCACTCAAGAGGTGGAAATACCGGCGGGCGTCCGTAACCTGGACCCGCCGCCGCTCCCCGTGCCGCGACTGGGCAGACTTCCCGGCGAGCAGGTGCTGATGAGCGGGGTCGGGCTGCGGATCTCCAACGATCTCAGCTTCGAGGAATGGGAGAAGGCGGGCCGTCAGCTCTCCGGGATCGTCGATTCGTCGTCCTGGTGGCTCGGTGACTGGCTCGTATACGGCAAGAAGAACTTCTCGGACCGCTACGTCCGGGCGATCCGCGCGGCCGGCCTGCAGTACCAGACGCTGCGGAACTACGCGTGGGTCTCGCGCCGCTTCGACCTGACCCGCCGCCGGTCACGGCTGAGCTTCCAGCACCACGCCGAGGTCGCCTCGCTGCCGACCGAGGAGCAGGACTGGTGGCTGGACCGCGCCGAACAGGCGACGTGGACGACCAAACAGCTCCGGACGCAGATCCGGGCCGTGCGCGTCGACGCCGCGGGCGGGGAGGTCGCCGCCAAGGAACAAGCCGCGATGATCCCGCGCATCGAGGTGCCGAACCGGCGGCTGGTGTGGTGGCGCAAGGCCGCCGACCAGTCCGGCTTCGACTTCGACCGCTGGGTGCTCGACACCCTCGACCGGGCCGCCGAGCAGGCGTTGCGGGAGGAGGAGGCCGCGGCCGCTTTGGAGGCTCCGGTCGCTCTCGAGGCCTGAGCAAGCACCAGGGAAGTCGTTCTCGACCGGTGTCGCCCCCGGCCCCGAACGACGGCATGGACGAGGGCCCGCACTTCTTCCCCGAAGTGCGGGTCGTCGTGCTTTCTGGGGTCGTGCGTGATCCGGGCCGAAAGGCGAAGATGTCGTGTTCAGCCGGGACTGGCGTCCTGTCGCGATGCCGGCGGTGGCCGGGCCGCCGGGGAGCGCCGTACCGCTGTTGCGAAAGCCACTTCGCAACCTTCAACGTTGCGAAAGTGGCTTTCGCAACACCCGCCGCCGGGTCCTGCGCCTCGCCACTCGCTTACGACATCGTCAGGCGCCCCCAAGTCCGTGAAGGCCTCCTTCCCTACGCTCAAGGTAGGGAAGGAGGCCTTCACGGACTTGGGGCAAGAGCGGCAAGAGCGGCCAGGAGGCGTCAGGAGCGCAGCTCCAGCGTGCAGCACTTCACGCTGCCACCGGCCTTCAGCAGTTCGCCCAGTTCGATCCCGATCGGCAGGTAGCCACGCTCCCGCAACTGCGCGGCCAGCCCGACGGCGCGAGTCGGCAGCATGACGTGCAGGCCGTCGGAGAGCGCGTTGAGGCCGAACACCGCGGCGTCGGCCTCGTCGGCGAGGACGGCGTCCGGGAAACGGTCGGCCAGCAGTGCCTGGCTCGCGAACGAGAACGCGTCCGGGTAGTACATGACCTCACCGGGGTTCAGCACGGCCAGCGCGGTGTCGAGGTGGTAGAACCGCGGGTCGACCAGTTCCAGGCTCAGTACGGGGCGTCCGAAGAACTCCTGGACCTCGGCGTGCGAACGCGGGTCGGTGCGGAAGCCGCTGGCAGCCAGGATCTCCCCGCCGGCGAGGAGGAAGTCGCCTTCGCCCTCGTTGACGTACTCCGCCCGGCGCACCTCGCCCCAGCCGCCGAAGCTGAACCAGTCGACGTACGCCTCGGCCTCGTCGGACCGCTGCGGGTGCCGGAACTTCGCCACCAGCACCTTGCCGTCGATCACGATGGCGCCGTTGGCGGAGAAGACCATGTCGGGCAGTCCCGGCACCGGCTCGACGAGTTCGACCTCGTGGCCCAGCGCGACGAACAGGTCGTGCAGCCGCTTCCACTGGTCGAGCCCGACGGCCGCGGAAGTCTCCTTGGCGGGGTCCATCCACGGGTTGATCGAATAGGTGACGTCGAAATAGGTCGGGCGGCACATCAGCAGATGCCTCGTCTTCGCCGACTTGAACGTCCCCAGTCCCAGGTCCTCGATTGTCTGCGTCACGGTTTCCCCTTTGCCGAGAGAGAAAAGGCCGGAAAAACGGGAGATCCGGCATTGGAATCGAGTGGGCGGAATCGCCCTGCTTTTCACGCTAACACGCCTTCCCGGCAATTCCCGCGCGTCTCGCCGACGGGACAGCGCACGCGGCGCCGTGGAGCAGAGGTCCGCGTTACCGGCGGCCAAGGCGCAGTCAAGGCCGCCCTGTCACAGTGAATCCGGTCTCGCGGGTCGGGGAGTCCGTTCCCCTTCCGATCAGCGTGAAAAGGAGGATCGACCATGGTGCGGCCACCTGTCGACCTGACCCCCGAGCTGGTGAACGACCCGATCCGCGGGTACGCCGGATTGCGCGAGAGAGCGCCGCTGGTGCGTGTCACGCTGCCCGGGGTCGAGACGCCGACCTGGTTGCTCACCCGCTACGACGACGCTAAGAAAGCCTACAACGATCCCCGTTTCGTCCGTGACCGGAACAAGGTCCCGGGTATGGAGGGGCCGGGTATCGAGGTGCAGATGATGGAGGCGTACGGCCTTCCCGTCGACTACCTCGAATACCTGAAGAGCCTGGTCCTGCTGGACGGGAAGCAGCATGCCCGGTTGCGCGCGAAAGCGGTCCGGACGTTCACGGCCCGCCGGGTGACGGAATTGCGGCCCGACGTCGAACGGATCGCCGACGATCTGCTCAAGCAGCTCATCGAGAACGGCGAAGGCGACCTGCTGCACGATTTCTGCTATCCGCTGGCGAGTACGTCGATCTGCGAACTGATCGGGGTCGACGCCGAGGACCAGCCGCAGATGTGCGCCTGGATCCGGCAGTACGCGTTCGGCGGCGATCCCGCCGGGATCAAGGCCGGTATCGAAGGCGTGGTGGGCTACACGAAGGAGCTCATCGAACGACGGCGTGTGGAGCCGACCGGGGACCTGATCTCCGGGCTGCTCTGGCAAGGAGAGGACGCGGACCGCCCGACCGAGACGGAAATGATCTCGCTGGTCTTCGTCCTGATCAACACCGGGCATCACCCGCCCGCGCATTTCATCGCCAACGCCGTCCTCACCCTGCTCGACAACCCGGGTGAACTGGCACGGCTGCGGGCCGGACCGGAATTGCTGTCCGGCGCGATCCACGAACTGCTCCGGGTCATCTCGCCGGTGTCCATCGGCGCCTCGATGTACGCGACGGAGGATCTCGAGTTCGCCGGTTGCCCGGTGAACCGCGGGGAATCCGTGACGAGCGCGCTCTTGGCGGTCAATCACGACCCCGGGGAGTTCGGCCGTCCCGAGCGGTTGGACCTCTCCCGCGCGCCGAAGCGCGGCGAGCACCACCTCGCGTTCGGGCACGGCGCCCATTACTGCCTCGGCGCGGGACTGGCGAAGCTCCAGGCGGAGATCGCCCTGGACAGGCTCGTCGTCCAGCGTGAAGGACTCCGGCTCGCGGTGGGGCGCGACGAGCTGGAAGAAGCGCACTGGCCGGGTGAGGGCAACCACCTCGTCCGCGTGCCGGTGAGGATCTGAGACCGATGCGGGGCACTGACTCGGCCCGGCTGATGAGTGATCCCAGTCGCGCTCACCGGGTCGCGCGGCGGCCCCGGGAATCGCCCACCCCCACGGTTTCCGGGGCCGCGAGCTCTTGTTTCTCGCTCCGTCCACATCGGACTGGGCACGACCGACCGGAAGGAGCGGGGATCGACAGCGGGGTTTTCGTTCGTTTTTTGGTGACTGGGAAATTTGTGCATCTGACTGGGAAGGAGCTCGGACATGAGTGAAACGGCACTCGACCACAACGCCGCCGATCAGCCTGCCACCGGGCCGGGGGAAACGACCAAGACGACACTGCGGTCGTGGCTGAGCCTGATCGCGGTGGCCTTCGGGATCATGGTGGTCCAGATCGACGGGACCGTCGTGGCGATCGCGAACCCCGCGATCGCCGCGGACCTCAAGGCGGGACTCGACGAGATCCAGTGGGTCACCACCGGCTACCTGCTGGTGCTGGCCGGTCTGCTGATCCCGATGGGCACGGTGGCCGACAAGATCGGCCGCAAGAAGGGGTTCCTGCTCGGCGTCGGCGGGTTCACCCTCGCTTCGGCCCTCTGCGGGATGGCGGGATCCATCGAGGTGCTGGTCGGCGGCCGGGTGCTGCAGGCGATCTTCGGCGCGCTGCTGGTCCCGTCGGCGCTGGCGGTCATCCGCGCGGCGTTCCCCGCGGAGAAGCTCGCGATGGCGATCGGCATCTTCAGCGCGTTCACCGCGCTGGCGCTGGCCGCCGGCCCGATCCTCGGCGGCGTGCTGGTCGAGGTCGCGAGCTGGCCGTGGGTGTTCTTCGTCAACCTGCCCTTCGGCCTGCTGGCCGTGCTGCTCGGTCTCCTGTGCATCAAGGAGTCCACGCAGGGGACACCGGCGCCGCTGGACGTCCCCGGCGCGATCACGCTCACGCTGGCGATGGTGAGTGTCGTGTGGGCGATCAGCAACGCGCAGCTCAAGGGCTGGGTCTCGACGCATACGCTGGGATTCCTGGGACTGGGTCTCGTCCTGCTCGGGGTCTTCCTGGTGATCGAGCTGAAGAGCAAGCACCCGATGGTCCCGCTCGGCCTGTTCCGGGACCGTTCGCTGTCGATCGGCACCGTGCTGATGGTCGTGGTGATGTTCGCGTTCTACGCGATCCTGTTCTACCTGACCTTCTACCTGCAGGGTGTGCAGGGGAAGAACGGTGTCGCGGCGGGGATCGCCCTGCTTCCGCTGACCGCGGTGTTCACCATCTCGTCGCCGGTCGGCGGCTGGGTGACCGGCAAACTCGGCCTCCGGGGCGCGCTGGTGACCGGTGCCGTGTTCGTCAGCGGCTCGCTGGCCGTGCTCCTGATGCTGGAGACCGATTCCGGCATGCTCACGCTGGCGCCTTCGCTGGTGCTCGGCGGGTTCGGCATGGGTTTCATGATGGTCGCCGCGACGCAGGCGATCATCGGGAACGCCCCGGTCGACAAGGCCGGTGTCGCCTCCGGCGTCCAGCAGTCGATGACGCAGCTCGGCGGGGTGCTCGGCACCTCGGTGTTCGGCACCCTGCTCGCCTCCTCGGTGATGGCGAACTTCGCGACGAACGTCCGCGGCGCCTTCGCGGGTGGCGGCGGGCCGGTCGCCGAGCAGCTGGCGAACAACGAGGAGATCCGGAAGTCGGTCGAGCTGGGCTTCGGGCCCGCGTCGCAGGACGCGGTCGCCACCCAGCTGAGCCAGACCGGGATGCCCGCCGGCCAGGTCCAGCAGGTCGTCGGGACGCTCACCCGGGCCGCGCACGAGACCTTCATCCAGGGGCTGCACACGGTGTTCGCCGTGGCGGTCGGGGTCGCCGTCGTGGCGGGCCTGGTCTCCCTGCTGGTCCGTAACCCCAAGGTGGACGAGAACGCGGAGGTCGCACCCGCGGCCGCGGAACCCTCGGTCCACGTGTAAGCAGCGCGTGACGGCCCCCTTCCCTCGCTCAGCCGAGGAAAGGGGGCCGTCACGCGCGGGTGCCGAGCACCGACATGCCGAGCACCAGTTCGTTCGCCGGGTCGCAGCCGAGGAGTTCTTCGATCATCTCGTCGCGCAGCGCCGCGGTGAAGGTGATGTTCAGCCCGAGCGCCGTCGCCAGCAAGTAGACGGTCTGGCTGAGATGCCCGACGTCCATCAGCAGGACCCGGTACGTCCGGCTCACCGGGTACTTCCATTGGTTCCGCTCGATGACGCTCGTGTAGATCAGCAGCGCGCCGGCGTTCCCGGTCCACTCCTGATCACCCGCGAGCGCGACCAGTTCGTCGTCGTCGATCTTGCCGCCCAGCGGCGTGAGCCCGTGCCGGAACGCGTCGTAGTGGTAGAACCCGCATTCCAGGTCCTCGACATTCCTCGCGTAGACGTACACCTCGGTGGGATGCCGCGCACCGCCGGACGGGCTCGTCTTGAACACGTTGCCGGTGGCCGGGATGTCGGGATGCGTCTCCGGTCTCGTCGGCCGGGCCGCCGTGAGCAACGCGCTCAAAGCACGCAGCCGCAAGGGTTCTCGGCCGAACTCGCGTACGCTCCGGCGTCTGTGCAGTGCCTCGCCGAGCCCGATCGCGTTCAGTGGTTCGGACGACGGTTCGGGCAGCGGTATCGACCCGTGGTCGCCCGGCGGCCTCACCGGAGAAGGCGGAGGACTGGCCTTCGCCTTCTCCAGCAAGGTTTTCGCGGTCGTCTCGCCGGTCGTGAACTCGGTCTCCCGCAGCGACCGGGTGCCGAAGTGGAACGCCCTCGCGGACGCTCCCCACGGCCCCCAGTCCCGAAGGATCTCTTCTTCCCGCCGTTGACGGGAAGAACCTTTGACCACCAGCACTTCGTACCGGATCATCGCCCGCGTGACGCGGACGAGGCTTTCCCGTGTGCCGGGATCCTCGTCCGCCGCACGCACCGATTCCGGTTCCCGCCAAGAACCGAACCATCGCAGAACCCGTTCGGTTCCTTCGGCGAGTTTGAGCTGGCGATGTCCGAGGTGATCGTCCCAGATCAGCTCACCTTCGGACCAGTAAAGCGTTCCACAAGAGGAAACCCTTACCAGCATAGAATGTCTTGCGCCCCAGTCCCCAGTAGTGTGAATACTTTCCGAATCCGCCCGGTCATTCAGCGTCGCGGGCGGAAAGGCGGTGCCCCGACCGGTGGGGGGTCGAACGGTCCCCACGGTTGCAGTACTCGGTACTCGACCTCGATCTCTGTCAGGAATTCATCATCGTCTTCCATGTCGCCGATCCTCTACGTGATCAGTTACTCCGGTCAAGCGAATATACCTACTCCATCAGAGTACCGGAGCCGAACGTAGAATTACGCCGAGTGATCGTTCAGGCGCTGTCTGAGTTCGCGAACCTCGGGGGAGTCCGCAATGCCGAGATCCGTGTAGAGCCGCAAAGCGAGCCGATGATGACGTTCCGCTTTCGATCGCTCACCGACAATGTCGAGTGTTTTCGCCATTTCCTGGTGAGCGAGTGGGAGCAGGCTCCGATTCCCGGTCGATTCCAGCACTTCCGCGGCGGTGCCGAATTGGGTGATGGCGAGTGTGTTGTCACCGAGTGAGCGCGAGGTGATGCCGAGCGCGACGAAGCATTCGGCCTCGAGATCGGCCGATTCGTTTTCGTGGGCCAGCCGCAGTGCCTGGTCGAGTTCCCCGGCCGCTTCGAAGGGACGGCCCTTCTCGGTGTGGATCAGGCCGATCCGGTGCCGGGCGCGGGCCTCGATGAGGGCGTTCCCGGTGGTGTGCGCGGTGTCACGGACCCAGCCGAGCTGCTCGATCGCCTCTTCGGCCTCGCCGGTGAGCCAGTGCGTGACGGCGGAGTTGCCCTTCGCCCGGCACTGCATCCGGACGTCACCCGCGGCCGTCGCCAGTTCGAACACCTCGGCGAACACGCGGTTCGACTCGGTGAACTCGTCCTGCCGCAACAGGGTGAGGCCGTAGTTGTGCAAGGCCTGGTACTCCAGTACCCGGTTTCCGGTGGCCCTGGCGGCGGACAGGGCGAGCGTGTGGATTTCCCTGGCCTGGTGGTAGTGCCCGCGGTTGTCGAAGTAGCGCCAGACCGACGAGCAGAAGAGCACCAGCTCCGCATAGCGCTGCGAATGATTCATCGCGACGGCCACCGGCAGGACGTTCTGCCATTGGGTGTCCATCCAGTGCGCTGCCTGGTCGTAGTCGGGGAAGGACTGCCCGAATTCGCTCTTCGGGACATCGAGGCCGTCACGGGCCTCGTCGTCGGAATCGGGATCGATGAATTCCATGGCGGCGGCGACCGTGCTGCGGTAGTAGTCGAACAGCCGCCGCATCATGGCGTCGCGCTGGTCTTCGGGCTCCTCCGCGAGCAGCAGTTCGCGCGCGTAGCTGCGAAGGAGGTCGTGCATTTCGTACCGGTCCATCGACGGTTGCCGTAAGAGATTCACATCGACCAGGCGTTCGGCGAGGCGGCGGGCTTCGCCGAGGTCCACTTCGGCCACCGCCGCCGTCGAGGCGAGGTCGAACGCGGCACCGGGATGATGGCTCAACCGCCGGAACACCCGGCGTTCCGCTTCGGACAGGTTCAGATAGGACACCCGGAAAGCGCCGGCGACGTCACGTTCCCCCGCGGTGAGCTCGCCGAACCTGTTCCGCTCGTCGCGCAACTGCCTGGCGACGAAGTCGAGTGTCCAGGACGCCCGCGCCCGCAGCCTGCTCGCCGTGACGGCCAGCGCGAGCGGGAGATCGCCGCACAGGCTCGCGACCAGGTCGGCGGCGTCGGGGGACTCCTTCTTCAGCCGCGACGGCCCGACGATCCGGCCGAGCAGGTCCACCGCGTCCGCCCGGCTGAACGGTTCGAGGGAGAGCAGTTCCGCGCCGTCGAGGTCGACGAGCCGGGTGCGGCTGGTGATCAGCACGCGGCAGCTCGCCGAACCGGGCAGCAGCGGGCTCACCTGTGTCGCGCTGAGGGCGTTGTCCAGCACCAGGAGCATGCGTTTGCCGTCGAGGCAGCTTCGGAACAACGCCGCCCGCTGCCCGGTACCCGCCGGGATGTCCGGGCCCTGGATGCCGAGCGAGCGCAGGAGGGCCTCCAGCGCGGTGGCCGGTTCGACGGGATCACCCGCCGGGGAGAACCCCTCGAGGTTCACGAAGAGCTGGCCGTCGGGGAACAGCGGCGCGAGCCGGTGCGCGGCGTGGACGGCCAGCGCGGTCTTGCCGACGCCGGGCATACCGTCGATCGCGATCAGCCGCGGACCGTCGTGGCCGATGGCGAGGACGGCCTCCAGTTCCGCGGCCCGGCCGCCGAACGCGGGGAGGTCCGCGGGCAGCTGCGCGGGGCGGGGGAAGAGCGCCTTCCGCGCCTCCGCGTCGTCACGCCGTCCGCCGGTGTCCATCCCGGCCCGGAGCCCGCCCACGCCGTACCGGACGAGGGCGGTGTCCTCCATCAGTTCGGCGTCCGTGCGCAGGATCTGCTGGTGGAGCGCGCTCAGTTCGGCACTCGGGTCGACGCCGAGTTCCTCCGCCAGCGCTGTCCGCGTCCGGTCGAACGCCCGGAGCGCGTCGGCGGCGCGGCCCGCCCGGTAGAGCGCGAGCATGGTCAGGCACTGCAGGGTCTCGCGGGTGGGATGCCGGGCGGCGAGGTCGAAGGCCTCGCGGACCGCCGCGTCGGTCTCCCCGAGCCGGAGCCGGGCGCCGATGAGGAGCTCGCAGGCGGCGAGGCGTTCCTCGTCGAGCCTCCGCGCCGTCTGCTCGATGGCGTCGCCTTCGAGCCCGTCGAAGGCCGGGCCGCGCCAGAGCGCGAGCGCGTCCGCGAGCCTGTCCGCGGCCTGGGAGACCAGCCCCGCGGCCAGCAGTTCCGCGCCCTGGCGGTAGCCCGCTTCGAAGCGGGCCGAATCGAGCGAGGCGCTGCTGGTGACGATGCGGTACGCGGAGCCGGTGGTGACCACGGCCGACCGCGCCACGCCGAGGTCGTGCCGCAGCCGGGCGATCGCGTTGCTGACCTGGCGCACCGCGGTCTTCGGCGGCCTGTCCGGCCACATCGTGCCGACCAGGTAGGACGCCGGGACGAGCCTGCCCGCGTTGATCAGCAGGGAAGCGAGCAGACGTTGTTCACGGCGTCCGCCGAGCCGGACGGGGACACCGTCGACCTCGGCTTCGAGCGAGCCGAGGACGGAGAAACCGAGCTGACCGGTGGCCGTCGGATCACCGCCCTTTCGCGGCGATCCGGCTGTTTCAGGTAAAGGATCGACGGTCATATGCGACTATGTCGTCCGAGACCGTGAGTGTGCTCAAGCACTACCCTCCCAGTCCGCTCGCCCGGTGATCAGCACCCTAACCCGCCGCTTCGGCCTCCAGCCAGGTCGGCATGGGGGAACGACGTCCGGCATTCGGACCAGCCGAGGGCCTGCGGCCTGTCTGGGAGCCGGTCTGATCCTACTCCCGCAACTCCCTGAACTGCGCGGACGGCCGCCGGTGGCGAGCCGATGTAATCCCGATGCAGGGCCTTGGAAAGCTGAAGTCATCGGCTGGACGGATTCGGCGCGACGGGGCAGCGTGCCGAGGCCGGATGCAGGGGCTCCGCGGCGGTTGGCCTTCGATCTGGGGGTGGTCAACCGCCCTGGGAGCCCCCTCGCCGCCGTCGTCCTGCGGTCGCTCGCGTTCCGTCTCTGACCAGGTGTGATCGGCCTCGATCCCGGGTACCCGGCGGTGGACGAGAGGAGTGCGCCCATGCGCCCGGTCTGGAGCGGGTCCCTTTCCCTCGGCCTGGTGACGGTGCCGGTCCGGCTGTACAGCGCCGTCGAGGACCACGCGGTGCACTTCCGCCAGTTCCAGCGCGGGACCGAGGATCGCATCCGGTACCGGCGGGTGAACGAACGCACCGGCAAGGAAGTCGACTACGACGACATCGTCAAGGGCTACGAGTTCGACAGCGGCGAGTACGTGCTGGTCGAACCCGAGGAACTCGACGAGATCGCCCCCGGCCGGTCGAAGTCGCTCGACATCGAGAGCTTCGTCGAGCTGGACGACGTCGACCCGATGTTCTTCGACAAGACGTACTGGCTGGCACCGGCGAAAGAGGAATTCGAACGTCCGTATGCGTTGCTGCTGGAAGCGATGCGTTCCTCCGGCCGGGCCGGGATCGCGAAGTTCGTGATGCGTGGCCGCGAGTACCTTTCGCTGGTCCGTTCGGGGGACGGCGTCATGGTGCTCAACACCCTGCATTTCGCCGCCGATCTCCGCGACCCCGCCGAACAGCTACCGGACCTGCCCGGCAAGGCACGCGGCAAGAAGGAACTCGCCATGGCGGTCGACCTGATCGAGGCGATGAGCGACGCCTGGCGGCCCGAAGAGTACCGGGACACCTATACGGATCGGGTGCGGAAGCTGATCAAGGCCAAGAAGAAGGGCAAGACCGTCACACCCGCCGCGGAGCCCGGTGAGCCCACGAAGGTCGTCGACCTGCTCGAAGCGCTCTCCCAGAGCGTCAAATCCTCCAAGAAGAGGGATCTGTCTTCGTTGTCGAAGGCGGAGCTGGACAAGCTGGCTCGCGACCGGGACATCAAGGGCCGGTCGAAGATGACCCGGGCCGGGTTGGAGAAGGCACTCAAGGCCTCGTGACCTCGACGCCTGCCGTCGTCAGCTCGCCCGCGATGGCCTCGATCAGCAGGCGGACGTCTTCGGCCGCCGTCGCGTGCAGGCCTTCCGAGACGATCAGCACCTCGGTCGTCGTGTCGGAGACGGCGGAATGTCCGCTTTGCCGGTTCGTCCATCGCCGGGCATGGGCCTGACCGTCCTCGTCGGCGAAGATCACCTCACCCGGGTTCGGATGCTCCACGGTGCCCGCGAAGGTCACGTACTTCTCGTCTCCCCGGGCGTGGCGGACTTCGAGCGAGCCGCCGATCTTCGCGACGTCGAGCACCGCGACCGGGATGGCGTACGCGACCGAGACCGCGTTGCAGAGGTCGATCACCGGATGGATCCGGGGGAGCGTGCCCTCTTTCCGCAGCCTGCGCAGCAAGGACTCCGACGCGCAGCGGTATTGCGTCGGCTTCAGGCCCATCTTGCCGAACGCCCGGCGCCAGGCCTGGATCTCGGGGAACTCCGATTCCGGCCCGTCCGCGAGCCGTCTCGCGGCCCGGCCGAGGAACTTCTCGACGTCGACCGGCATCCCGGTGGTGATCCCGGTGGCCGTGAGCGTCCCGACGGCGAGGCCGGGATACTCGGCGCGGACCTCGGGGTCGTGCTGGAGTCGCATACGAAGCCTGTCTACTGGGTGGTGAAGGCGAGTTTGGCGCCGAGGGCGGCGAAGGAACCGGCGAAGATCCGCCGCGTCCAGGCGAGCACGCGCGGCCGGGAGATGACCTGATCGCGGACGCCGGAGGCGAGGACGCCGTACACGCTGAACACCACGAACGTCGTCAGCATGAACACCCCGCTCAGCATCAGCATCCGCGGGACGGAACCGGGTTCGCCCGCCGGGACGAACTGCGGCAGGAACGCGAAGAAGAACAAGGTCAGCTTGGGGTTGAGGACGTTGATCAGCACACCGGAGGTGATCGTCCGCAGCGCCGACCGGGGTTCGCTTTCCAGGGCGATCGGGTCCCGGTCCCTCAACGTCGCCCACGCCATGTAGAGAAGGTAGGCCACGCCGAGGTACTTGATGACCTCGAAGGCCACCGCGCTCGCGTGCAGCAGGGCCGCGAGGCCGGTGATCGCGGCGACCATATGCGGGACGATGCCAAGCGTGCAGGCGGTCGCGGCGATGACGCTCGCGCGTTTCCCGCGGGTCAGTCCGGCGGACAGCGTGTACACCACGCCGGTGCCGGGCGTGGCGACCACGACCAGCGTGGTGATCAGGAAGGCGATACTCACGGCGACCACTCTGCGCTCCTTTTGGCCCCCTGGCCAGTACCAAACCCACCCCATCTCATCGGACCAAAAGCCTCACGTACTTCGGTGACTCGAACGACCGTGACCAGAGGGCTGAACGCGGTGGGGAGGCCCGGCGTCTTGACCATGACGTCCTGTCGACCGGACGCTGGCAGCAGGGGTCGGTTCGTCTGAAGGGGATGGTCGGTTTGCGTGCTCCGCGAGTGTCGTCGGCGCAGAAAGCCGTTTGGCTGGCGCAGAAATTGGCGCCCGAGAGGCCGAACACCATCTCCGCCCGGTGGATCGTCGACGGGCCGGTCGATCCGTCCATAATGGACACAGCACTCCGGATCGCCTTCGGGGAGGCGGGGAACGCACTGGTCAACTTCGTCGAGGACGCGGACGGACTGCATTCGCGGCCCCGCGAGCTCGGCGACTGGACGCCGGTTTTCGCCGACGTCAGCGGCGAGACCGACCCGGAAACCGCGGCGCGGGAGCACATCGCGCACCTCGAACAGCGGCCCGTCGACCTGGCACGCGACCGGCTTTTCGACGCGGCGCTGATCAGGATCGCCGAGTCCCGGTTCGCGCTCGTCGTGGCGTTCCACCACAGCGTGACCGACGGCTACGGGATGATCCGTCTCTTCTCGCACCGGATCGCCGAGATCTACACGGCGTTGGCCGACGGCGCACCGGTGCCCGGGCTGTCCAGCGCTCCGCCGGCGGACGACGAGCCGGCGGACGACGAGCCGGCGAAGGAGGACGCCGGGTTCTGGCGCGAGTACCTCGCCGAGGTCCCGGCGGCCGTCCGGCTGCCCGGCGCGGGCGGGCGGGGGAGGACGCGGTCCCAGCACACGGTTTCCGTGGCACGCGACGCCGTCGAGGCCTGGTCCAGCGCCGCGCTCCTGACCGCGGGTGCCGCCGTCTTCTTCCGCCAGTTCGCCGGGCAGCCGGAGTTCACGTTCTCGATGACGTCGGCGAACCGGCCCGGCCCGTGGAAGAAGACCTACGGTTTGCGCGCGAACATCGTGCCGATCCGGGCGGACGTGCCGGTCGCGGCCCGCGTCCTCGACGTCGCCGGATCCGTGGCCGCCGAGATGAAGCGCGTCTTCGCGCACGCCGCTTACGACGTCTCCCGGGCGACGCGCGAGCAGGGGTCGGTCACCGGCCGGTTCGGACCCAACCTGAACCTGATGCTGTTCGCCCGCGAGCTGGATTTCGGTGGCAATAAAGCCTTCTTCGCCGGTTCCGCGGCGGGCGCGATCGACGGTCTGATGATCCTGATGTACTTCGACGGCCGTCCCGGCAGTGATCTGTACATCGAGGTCGGCGCCGACGACACCTACAGCGCGGAGGACGTCGAGTTCTACGCGACCCGGCTCGCGGCGTTCCTGGAGACGGCCGATCCCGCGCGGCCGATCGCGTCGGTGGATCTCCGGACGGAACGGGAGCACACCTGGTTCCGCGAGGTCAACGACACCGCGGCGCCGACGCCGGACCTGACCGTGCCCGCGCTGGTCGAGCGGCAGGCGGCCGCGACGCCGGACAGCGTGGCCGTGGTGTGCGGCGACGTCACCTGGACCTACGCCGAGGTCCGGACCCGCACGGACGCCGTCGCCCGTGCTCTGGCCGAACGCGGTGTCGGCCGGGATTCCTTGGTGGGCCTGGCGTTGTCACGTACGGCCGACCTGGTCCCCGGCCTGCTGGGCATCCTGAAGTCCGGCGCAGGCTACGTGCCGATCGACCCGAGGTACCCGAGCAAACGGCTGGACGTCATCCTGGCCGATGCCCGTCCGCAACTGATCCTCACCGACGCCGGAGCGCGGGAAGCCCTACCGGGCAACGACATCCCGCGTGTCCTGGTGGAGGAGATCGACTTCGCGGCCACGGAACCGCCGGAGTGCCCCGCGCTCCCGGCCGACCTCGCGTACGTGATGTACACGTCGGGCTCCACCGGACGGCCGAAGGGGGTGGCCATCACGCACGCGGGCGTCGTCAACGGCGTCTCGCGGCTCGCGTCGGCCATCGGAATCGGCGCGGGAACGCGGACCCTGGCGTCGACGTCGGTCAACTTCGACGTCTCGGTCTTCGAGATCGTCACCACGCTCGCGCACGGCGGGAGTGTCGAGGTGGTGCCGGACGTCCTCGCGATCGGCGACCGCGGCGGCTGGACCGGGAGCGTCGTCAGCACGGTGCCGTCGGTCTTCGCCGAACTCGTCGGCCAGCTGCGCGACCGGATCGACATCGAAACGGTCGTCTTCGCCGGTGAGGCGCTGACGTCCGAACTCGTCGCCAAGGTGACCGAGGCGCTCCCCGGGGTGCGGGTCGTGAACGCCTACGGTCAGACGGAATCCTTTTACGCCACAGTCTTCGAGGGCGACGGCGAAGGTGTCGTGCCGATCGGGAAGCCGCTCGGCAACATGCGGACCTACGTCCTCGGCCCGGGCCTGAAGCCGGTGCCGCCGGGCATGGTGGGGGAGTTGTACGTCGCCGGCGAGGTGGCCCGCGGCTATCACGGACGCTCGGCGCTGACGGCGGAACGGTTCGTCGCGGACCCGTTCGGCCCGGCCGGGCAGCGTATGTACCGCACCGGTGACCTCGCTCGCTGGAAGGGCGGCGTGCTCGACTACGCGGGCCGGGCGGACGACCAGGTCAAGGTCCGCGGGTTCCGGATCGAACCCGCCGAGGTCGAAGCGGCGCTCACCGCGCACCCGGGGGTCGCCGGGGCCGCCGTCCTCGTCCGGGAAAAGCGGCTGATCGGATACGTCGTGCCCACCGGTTCCGGCATCACCGGCACCGAAGCGGATCTGACCGCCGGGGTCACCGCCGGTGAGCTGCGGACCTTCGCCTCGGCACGGCTCCCCGAGTTCATGGTCCCGGCGAACTTCGTGGTCCTCGACCGGTTCCCGCTGGCTCCCAACGGAAAGCTCGACCGGGCCGCGTTGCCCGATCCCGAGGCGGCCGTCGGCGAGTACCGCGCGCCGCGCTCACCCGTCGAGGACGCCCTGGCCAGGGTCTACGCCGAAGTCCTCGGGGTGGATCGCGTCGGTATCGACGACGACTTCTTCACCGCGGGCGGCGACAGCATCCGCTCGATCCAGGTCGTCACGCGTGCCAGGGCGGCCGGGGTCGAGGTGAGCCCGAGGCAGGTGTTCGAATGCCGCACGGTCGCCGAACTGGCCGAGGTCGCCCGCCGCGCAACCGGCGTCCGGCGCCTCGACGAACTCGACGGCGGCGGGATCGGCAGGCTGCCGCTCACCCCGATCGCCCGCCACCTGAGCGAACTCGGCGGCGGCTACGACCGGTTCTCGATGGCCATGCTGGTCGGCCTGCCCGAAGGGATCGACACCGACGGCCTCCTCCGCACGATCGCGGCCGTCCTCGACCGGCACGACCTGCTCCGGTCGCGGCTCGTGCCCGACGGCCTGGTCACCGCGCCACCCGGGTCGATCGACGCCGCTTCGCTCCTGCATCGCGCGGAGACCGAGGACGTCGCGGCGGAACTCGACGCGGCCGCCGGGCTGCTCGCCCCCGCGGCCGGGGTGATGGCCCGGTTCGTCCGGTTCGACGAACGCCTGCTGATCGTGCTGCACCACCTCGTCGTCGACGGCGTCTCCTGGCGCATCCTGCTGCCCGACTTCGCCGCCGCCTGGGAACAGGACCTTCCGCCGGTGGGCACGTCGGCACGCCGCTGGGCCCATGCCCTCGTCGAGGAGGCCGCGAAACCCGAACGGGTCGCGGAACTCGCCCAGTGGAAGTCCATAGTGGAGGGACCGGACCCGGAACTGGGTCCGCGCCGGTTCGATCCTGCCCGTGACCTCGCGTCGACGGTGGACACCGTTGCCGTCCGGCTGCCGGTGGCGGAGACGGAAGCGCTGCTCACCGCGCTCCCGGCGGCGTTCCGGGCGGGAGTCGACGACGGCCTCCTGACGGCGCTCGCGCTCGCCGTCGCCAAATGGCGCGAGAAGCGCGGAGTGGACGAGACGGCCGCGCTCATCCGGCTGGAGGGACACGGCCGGGAACAGGAGATCGTGCCCGGCGCGGACCTCTCCCGCACGGTCGGCTGGTTCACCAGCATGTACCCGGTCCGCCTCGACCTGGCGGGGATCGACCTCGACAACGCCTTCGAAGGCGGGCGGGCCGCCGGTGACGCCGTCAAGGCGGTCAAGGAACAACTCCGGGCCCTGCCGGACAAGGGCATCGGCTACGGGTTGCTGCGTCATCTGAACCCCGGGACCGCGCCGGTGCTCGCGCGGCATTCGTCGGGGCAGATCGGGTTCAACTATCTCGGCCGCTTCCCGGCACCGTCCGGCGAGCCGTGGACGCAGGCCAGCGGGCTCACCGACCTCGTCGCGGCACCGGATCCGGCGCGGCCCGCACTGTCCACCGTGGAAGTCAACGCGCTGGTCGACGGATCGAGTATCGTCGCGCACTTCGGTTTCCCCGCGGGACTGCTGGACCGCGAGGACGTCCAGGAACTCGCCGACCTCTGGTGCCAGGCGCTCACCGCCCTCGCGGGCCACGTCGCCGGACACGGCGCGAGCGGCCTCACCCCGTCGGATCTCCCGCTGGTTTCGGTGTCGCAGAAGGAACTGGAGAAGTGGGAGCGGACGTATCCGGGGCTCGCCGACGTCTGGCCGTCGACCCCGTTGCAGTCCGGGCTCCTCTTCCACTCGATGCTGGCCGACAGCGAGTACGACGCCTACCTCATGCAACTCGCGTTCCACGTCTCCGGCCCGGTCGACCCGGCGCGGATGCGGGCCGCCGGGCAGGCGATCCTCGACCGTTACGCCGGATTGCGGACGGCGTTCGTGGCCGGCGGCACCAGTGACCTGGTCCAGTTGGTGCTCGACGACGTCGAACTGCCTTGGCGGGAGGTCGATCTCCGGGACGACGAAGGCGCGTTGGAGAGGCTGCTCGACGAGGATCACGCCACGCCGTTCGACCTCGCGCGGCCACCGATGCTGCGGATGACCCTGGTGCGGCTGGGGGAGGAGCGGTCCGAACTGGTGCTCACCGCGCATCACGCGCTGTTCGACGGCTGGTCGCTCCCGCTGCTCATGGAGGATCTGCTGCGGCTCTACGGCGGCTCGGTGCTGCCGGACGTCCGCGGTTTCCGTGACTTCCTGGCGTGGCGGGCGCGGCAGGACCACGCCGCGGCCGCCCGCGCCTGGGCCGCCGAACTGGCCGGTGTCGACGGCCCGACCCTGCTCGCCCCGGCGGGAGCGGCCGGAAAGGATGGTGTCGGCCAGGTCGGGGTACCGCTTCCGGTGGGCGGCCCCGCCGGGCTGACGCGCCGTGCGGCCGAACTCGGCGTCACGGTGAACACGCTGATCCAGGGCGCCTGGTCCGTCCTTCTGGGACATTTGACCGGACGGCGGGACGTCGTTTTCGGCGCCACCGTCTCGGGTCGCCCGTCGGCGCTGCCCGGGGTGGCCTCGATCGTCGGGTTGTTCGTCAACACCGTGCCGGTGCGGGTCGAGACGTCGCCACAGGAGACGTTCGCGGACCTGCTGACCGGGTTGCAACGCCGTCAGGCCGCGTTGCTCGACCACCACCATCACGGCCTGGGTGAGATCCAGCAGGCGACCGGGTTGCCGACCCTGTTCGACACGCTGGTCGTGTTCGAGTCCTATCCGATCGACCGCGCGGGGCTGTCCGACGCCGGCACCACGGCCGGGATCGCGTTCACCGGTGTCCGGCCGCGTTCCGGCACCCACTATCCACTGACCGTGCTCGCCGCCGCGGACCCGCATCCCCGTCTTTCCCTGCAGTACCAGCACAACCTCTTCACGCCGGAGGCCGCCGCGGCGATCGCCGACCGGCTCGCGCGCGTCCTGCGGGCCGTGCTGGACGAGCCGTACGCCAGGATCGCGACCGTCGACGTCCTCGCCGAGACGGAACGGAACCGCCTGGACGAGGACAACGACACCGCCGTACCCACCCCGGCCACCACGATCCACGGCCTGTTCGAACGGCAGGCGGCGGCGACACCCGGCGCGGTCGCGGTGGTGTGCGACGGCGAGAGCTGGACGTACGCGGAGCTGGACGCGCGGGCGAATCGCCTGGCACGGCGGCTCGCCGAGCGCGGCACGCGGCCGGAAACGGTGGTCGGGGTGGCCGTGGAACGGTCGGCCGAACTGGTCGCCGCCCTGCTCGGGGTGCTGAAATCCGGAGCCGCGTACCTGCCGATCGACCCGCGGTATCCCAGTGCACGGCTGGCGCACGTCCTCGCCGACGCGCGGCCGGACCTGATCGTCACCACGTCCGGTTCCGCGTCGGTGCTGCCGCGGGACGCGGCAAGACTGTACTTGGCCGACGACGGGCACGGGCGCGCACCGGAAGCGGCACAGCCGGGAAATCTCGCTTACGTGCTCTACACCTCCGGTTCGACGGGCACTCCCAAGGGCGTCGCCCTCACACACGAATGCGTCGTCAACGGCGTGCTGCGGATGGCACCCGTGGTGGGAATGGCGCCGGGAGTACGGCTTTTCGCCGGGACCTCGATCAACTTCGACGTCTCCGTATTCGAGCTCTTCACCGCACTGTGCCACGGCGGAACGGTCGAGATCGCCCGCGACGTCCTCGCGCTGGGCGAACGCGACGGCTGGCGCGGGGGCGTGATCTCCACCGTGCCGTCCGTCTTCGCCGAACTGGTGGACGAACTCGCCGGGAAGACCACGGTGGACACCGTGGTGTTCGCGGGGGAGGCGCTGTCCTCGTCCCTGGTCCGCCGGGTGCGGTCGGCGTTCCCCGGTACCCGGGTCGTCAACGCCTACGGGCAGACGGAATCGTTCTACGCCAGCGCGTTCCTGGCCGAAGCGGGCGATGACGCGGCCGTGCCGATCGGGAAACCGCTGGGCAACATGCGTGCCCACGTCCTCGGCCCCGGTTTGAAGCCGGTACCGGAAGGCGTCGTGGGGGAGTTGTACGTCGCCGGTCTCGTCGGCCGCGGCTACCACGGCCGGTCCGGGCAGACGGCGGAACGGTTCGTCGCCGATCCCTTCGGCAAGGCGGGTGCGCGGATGTACCGGACCGGTGACCTCGCCCGCTGGACCGGGAACGGGCTCGTCTACGCCGGCCGGAGCGACAGCCAGGTCAAGGTACGGGGGTTCCGTGTCGAACCCGGCGAGGTCGAAGCCGCGCTCACCGCGTATCCGGGCGTCGACCAGGCCGCCGTCGTCGCGCTCGACGGCAAGCGGCTGGCCGGGTACGTCGTGCCCGCGGACGTCGACCTGACCGGGCTGCGCGACTTCGCCGCCGGTCGCCTGCCGGAGCTCATGGTGCCGTCCGGACTGGTCGCGCTCGACCGGCTTCCGTTGTCCGCCAACGGGAAACTGGATCGCGGAGCGTTGCCCGCACCGGACTTCGCCGCCGGGGAGTACCGGGCGCCGGGGACGACCGAGGAGGCGGTGCTCGCCGAACTGTTCGCCGACGTGCTGGGCCTGGACCGGGCGGGTGTCGACGACGACTTCTTCGACCTCGGCGGGCATTCGCTGCTGGCGACCCGCCTCGTCGGCAAGGCCCGGGGCGTGCTCGGCGTCGAACTGAAGGTGCGTGACCTGTTCGACGCGCCGACGGTCGCCGCACTCGCACGACGCCTGACCGGCGCGGACGCCGCGAGCAGGCCACTGGGCCGCCGTCCGAGGCCCGCCGTCATCCCGCTTTCCTCGGCGCAGCTGCGACTCTGGTACCTGCAGCAGCTCGACGGCGTCGGGCACGCCTACAACATGGTCTGGAGCTTCCGTCTGACCGGACGCCTCGATCGCGCGGCGCTGCGGGCCGCGCTCGCCGACGTCGCCGACAGACACGAGGTCCTGCGCACCGTCTTCCCGCACGACGGCGGGGTCCCGAGCCAGGTCGTCCTGCCCGCGGCGGCACCGGGCTTCGACGTGGTGCCCGCCACCGAAGCCGAGCTGCCGGGGAAGATCGCCGAGGCGGCGGCGTACGAGTTCTTCCTCAGCTGCGAGACGCCCTTGCGGGTGACGCTGTTCGAACTCGGCCGGGAAAACCGGGTCCTGTGCGGGGTCTACCACCACATCGCCGGGGACGGCTGGTCGCAGGCGCCGTTCTTCCGCGACCTTTCCGAGGCGTACGCGGCCCGGATCGAAGGGACGGCACCCGCCTGGACACCGCTTCCGGTGCAGTACGCGGACTACACGCTGTGGCAGCGCGCCCGGCTCGGCGCGGAGAACGATCCCGGCAGCCTTTACGGCAGGCAACTCGACTACTGGCGGACCACGCTGGCGGAGTTGCCGTCGGAGATCACCCTGCCCACCGACCGGCCCCGTCCCGCCGTCGCGAGCTATCGGGGCGAACTGGCGACCTTCACCTGGCCCGCCGAGGTCCACCGCGCGCTCACCGGCCTCGCGAGGGAAACCGGGACGACGGTGTTCATGGTGCTGCAAGCCGGGCTCGCCGCGCTGCTCTCCGGACTGGGCGCGGGTACCGACATCCCGATCGGCAGCCCGATCGCAGGCCGCACCGACGAGGCGCTCACGGATCTCGTCGGCTGCTTCCTGAACACCCTGGTACTGCGGACGGACACCGACGGCGACCCGTCGTTCCGGGAGCTGCTCGGGCGGGTGCGGGAGACCGTGCTCGCCGCGTACGACCACCAGGACTTGCCGTTCGAGCGGCTGGTCGAGGTGCTCAAACCCGCACGTTCCCAGTCCCGCCACCCGTTGTTCCAGGTGATGCTGACCGTGCAGAACACCGAACGGCCGGTGTTCTCCCCGCCAGGGCTGGAAGTCCGGCCGGAACCGGTGGCCTGGGACACCGCCAAACTCGACCTGTCGCTCGAATTCACCGAGGAGGCGGGCGGCCTCACCGGCCGGGCCAACTACAGCACCGACGTCTTCGACGGCGACACCGTCCTGCGCCTGATGGACCGCCTCCGGCACGCGCTCGTGGCGTGGACGGCCGACCCGTCGCGCCGGATCGGCGACGTCGATCCGACCACGAGGGACGAACGCGCGCGGCTCGTGAAGCGGATGCCCGCGGCGAGGGGACGCGCCGTCACGCTGCCGGAGCTGTTCGAGGCACGCGCGGCGCTCGCACCGGACAGCGTCGCGGTGATCTGCGACGAGATCTCCCTGACCTACCGGGAACTCGACGTCCGCGCGAACCGCCTCGCGAGGCTGCTGATCGAGCGCGGGGTCCACGCGGAGAGCCGCGCCGGGCTCGTCCTGCCGCGTTCGGCGGACCTCGTCGTCGCCGTGCTCGCGGTGCTCAAGGCAGGCGGGGCCTACGTGCCGATCGACCCGGACTACCCCGCCGAGCGGATCGAGTACGTGCTCGCCGACGCGCGACCCGACGTCGTCGTATCGGGCACCACCCTCGCCGAATCGCTCGCGTATCCCGGTGCGCCACTGGGGGAACGCCGCGCCGCGCCGGACAACCCCGCCTACGCCATCTACACCTCCGGCTCCACCGGGCAGCCGAAGGGGGTCCTGGTGACGCACCGGAACGTGGTCCGGCTCTTCGACACCACGGCGGCGGCGTTCGGCTTCGACGAGAACGACGTGTGGACGTTGTTCCATTCGTACGCCTTCGACTTCTCGGTCTGGGAACTGTGGGGACCGTTGCTGCACGGCGGAACGCTCGTGGTCGTGCCCCGCGAGATCACGCGGTCCCCGGCCGAGTTCGCCCGGCTGGTGCGGGAGCGGGGGGTGACCGTGCTGAACCAGACACCCTCGGCGTTCTCCCAGTTCATCACCGCCGACCAGGGCGGGAACTCCTTGCGTTACGTCGTTTTCGGGGGAGAGGCCCTGAACTTCGCCCGGCTGGCGGACTGGTACGAGACGCATCCGGACGGTCCGGCGCTGGTGAACATGTACGGCATCACCGAGACCACCGTGCACGTCACGCGGCAGGACCTCGGCCGCGAGCTCTGCGCGGCGGAGCCCGGGAGCCTGATCGGAACGGCACTCCCGGATATGCGCGTCCATGTCCTGGACGAGCGGCTGCGGCCGGTGCCGCCCGGTGTGCGCGGCGAGATGTACGTCGCCGGTGCGGGGCTGGCCCGCGGCTACCTCGGCCGTCCGGGCCTGACCGCCTGCCGGTTCGTGGCCGATCCGTTCGGGGACGGCCTGCTGTACCGCAGCGGCGATGTCGCCCGGTGGCGTGCCGACGGGACGCTGGAGTACCACGGCCGGGCCGACGACCAGGTCAAGATCCGCGGCTTCCGGATCGAGCCCGGGGAGATCGAGGCCGCGGCCGTCAGGCATCCCGCCGTCGCCCAGGCCGCTGTCGTGGTCCGTGAGGACGAACCGGGCGTGCGGCGGCTCGTCGGTTACGTGGTCCCGGCGGGTGACGAGCCGCGTGACCTCCGCGAGTTCGTCGCGAAGACCCTGCCCGCGCACATGGTCCCCGCCGCGTTCGTCGTCCTGGACCGGCTTCCGCTCACGGTCAACGGGAAACTCGACCGCGGGGCGCTGCCCGCACCCGATTTCGAGCGCGCCACCGAGCGCAGGGCACCGAGGAACGACGCCGAGCGGATTCTTTGCGCCGTGTTCTCCGAGGTACTCGGGGTGCGCCGGGCCGGCATCGACGACAGCTTCTTCGACCTCGGCGGTGACAGCATCGTCTCCGTGCGCCTGGTCGGCGCGACCCGGGCGGCCGGGCTGGAGATCACCCCGCGTGACGTCCTGACCGAACACACCGTCCGGGGCCTGGCGGCGGTCGCGCGACCGCTGTCCGCCGGGCCGGGCGACGAAGCGGCGGACCTCGTCGGGGAGACCGGCTCGACGCCGATCGTCGCGCGGCTGGCCGAACTCGGCGGGCCGATCGAGGAGTACCACCTGGCCATGCTGGTCCGCACCCCGGCCGGCCTGCGCCGGAGCGAACTGGTCGCCGCCCTCGACGTCCTGCTGGAACGGCATGGCGCCCTGCGCGCGAAACTCAAACGGGACAACGGCTTGGCTCTCGAAGTGACCAAGCCGGACTCCGGTGACGCGGACGCGCTCCTGCGGCGGGTCACCGGTTCCACTGTGGACACCGAAGCGCTCGCCGCGCGGAAACGCCTCGATCCCGAGGCAGGGAAGATGCTGCAGGCGGTGTGGTTCGAGGACGCCGGGAGATTGCTGCTCGTCGCCCATCACCTGGTGATCGACGCGATGTCCTGGCGGGTCCTGCTGGAAGAGCTCGGCACGGTCTGTGACGCCCTGCGGGCGGGCGTGGAACCGGAACTCCCGCCGCCCGCGACGTCGTTCTGGGCCTGGTCACGGGAACTGGCGGACCGGTCGACGAGCCCGGAGCGGGTCGCGGAGCTTCCACTGTGGACCGACATCCTGCGGCGGCCGAACCCGCGGATCGAACGCCGTCCGCTCGATCCGGACCGCGACACCGTGTCCTCGCTGCGCACCTTCGGGCTTTCGCTGCCGACGGAGCTGACGCGGTCTTTGCTCACCGCCGTCCCGGCCGCTTTCTCTTGCGGGGCACACGATGCGCTCTACACGGCGCTGGCGCTGGCGTTCGCCCGCTGGCGCGCCACCCCGGGTGTCCTGGTGGATCTCCAGGGGCACGGCCGGAACCCGGTCTCCGATCGGGCGGACACCTCGCGCACGGTCGGATGGCTGGTCAACGTCTTCCCGGCATGGTTCGACACCGGCGACGTCGGCTGGGACGACGTCCTCGCCGGGCGGGGTGTCGGCGAAGCGGTGGGGCGGGTGCGGGACCAGTTGCGGGCACTGCCGGACAGCGGGCTCGGTTACGGAATGGTGCGGTACCTCAACCCGGACACGGCGCCGAGGCTCGCGGCCTTGACCCCGCCGCGGCTGAAGTTCAACTACCTCGGGCGGTTCACCGCCGCGGGCGAGGACCGGAACTGGCTGCCGGTGGCCGACGCGCCGACGATCATGGGTGGCGGCAGCGAGCCGGGAATGCGGGTTTCGCACGTCCTGGAATCCAGTCTGTGGATCGTCGACCATCCCGAGGGACCCGAACTGGTGTCCTATTGGGGCTGGGTGGACGGGCTGCTGGCCGAGGAAGAGGTCCGTGACCTGGCCGGGCTCTGGCGAGTCGCACTGGAGGCGATCATCGAGGCGGCGTGAGTCCGTCACCGGATGGGGTGGCATGATGCGTGCTCGCACGTCGACGAGGAAGGCCTTGGTTTGAGCGCGCGCACCTCCCAGGTGGACGACCTCCGGCTGGTGGCACAACCGAATGCCGTGTTGTGCTCCGAGCTCTTCGTCCGTCTCATCTTGTCGGATTGGTCCTTGCGGCCGTTGCTCGATCAGGCGAAGACCGCCGCCGCCAGACTCGTGGACGTGCTGGTCGACGCGGCCGATCCGAAGGAGCCGCCGTTCCTGACGCTGAGATTGCGGCTGCAGGCCGACGTGCTGGTGATCGAGGTCGACCACGACTTCGCGCAACTTCCCGCGCCGACGCCCGCGCCGGGCGAGCGGACCGGGGTGGCGCCGTGCGAGACCGGCGGGGTGACCACCTGGTGCGAGCTGCCGCTGCCCGGTGGCCTGTCCGCCGGACAGGTGCGGCTGCCGCGCCGGGGCGATCGCCGGACACTGGTGGACGAGCCCGTCTCCGGTGCGCCCGTCGGCGCCGATCCCGAGGTGCTGGAGCGCCTTCTTTCCCGTTTGAGCGGCTGGTCCGGCTGAGCGTGCGAGGATCCGGGGATGGGCACGAAACGCGTCACCACCCCGGTTCTGGAGATCGAGTACGAACAGGCCGGTGAGGCGGGCGCGCCGCCGGTGATCCTGCTGCACGGGTTCCCGTACGACGTGCGCGCCTACGACGAGGTCGCCCCGATCGTCGCGGCGGGCGGTGCTTCGGTGTACGTGCCGTATCTGCGCGGATTCGGTGGGACGCGGTTCCTCGACGACGCCACGCCCCGTTCCGGCCAGCAGGCCGCGCTCGCGCGGGACCTGCTGGAGTTCATGGACGCGCTGGGGCTCGAAAACGCCGTCGTCGCCGGATACGACTGGGGCGGCCGGGCGGCCTGCATCGCGGCCGCGCTGTGGCCCGGGCGGGTACGCGGACTGGTCTCCGTGGACGGTTACAACGTCCAGAACCTCGCCTACGCCGGGGAACCCGCGCCACCGGACTGGGAACGTACTTACTGGTATCAATTTTACTTCCACTCGGAGCGCGGCCGCCGGGGGCTGGAGGCGAACCGCGACGAGCTGTGCGCGCTGTTGTGGCGCACCTGGTCGCCGACCTGGGCCGGCGCTGACGCCGCGTTCCCCGCCAGCGCACCCAGTCTGCACAACCCGGACTTCGTCGACGTCGTCATCCACTCCTACCGGCACCGGTTCGGCCTGGCGGAAGGCGATCCGCGCTATCAGGCATTCGAAGACCTGATCGCGAAGGAACCGGCCATCACGGTGCCGACGGTCGTGCTGGAAAGCGGCGACGACGGCATCGGCGGTCCCGGTGCCGAGGGCGACCGCGAATACTTCACCGGCGCCTACGACCACCGGATCCTGCCCGGCGTCGGGCACAACGTGCCGCAGGAGGCGCCGGAGGCTTTCGCCGCCGCCGTCGCTTCCCTGCTTTAGGCTCTGCTCCTCCGGCGAAAGGAACGTCCGTGACCGACCCCCAGCCCGCGCCCCCGGTCCCACCGGGGACGTTCCTGCTCGAACTCGTCCCGGTACCGGTGAGCGACATCGACCGTGCGAAGGAGTTCTACACCGAGCGGCTCGGCTTCCACGTCGACGTCGACGTGCGGCCCGCCGACGGCGTCCGGATCGTCCAGCTGACGCCGCCCGGCTCGGCCTGCTCGATCACCCTGGCCACCGGGATCGCGTCGCTCGACATGCCGGTGGGGACCCTGCGCGGGCTCCACCTGGTGGTCGCCGACATCGAGGAGGCGCGCGCCGCGCTCATCGCCAGGGGGACCGAGGTCGGCCCGGTGGAGGACATGGGCGGCGTCTTCTACGCGGCCTTCAGCGACCCGGACGGCAACACCTGGACGCTGCAGCACATGCCCTGGCGCGTGCCGTGAGCGTGATCACCCGTCCGGGCGCATGACGAATCCCGGGCGGCGATTGTCCTCACCGGGTACGGCGCACGATCCGCGCGCCACGGACGGAGGAGGACCCGATGTCGTTGGGCGACAAGATCAGCAACAAGGCCGAAGAGTTCGGCGGTAAGGCCAAGGAGACCGCCGGCGACGCCACCGGCAACGAGGAACTGCGTGCCGAAGGCCAGACGGATCAGGCGAAGGCCGGTCTCAAGGGCGCCGTCGAGAACGTGAAGGACGCCGTCGGCGACGCGGCGGACAAGATCCGCGACACCTTCAAGAAGTAGCGGTTCCTTCCGGGCCGGGGCAGTGACCGCCCCGGCCCTTTCGGTTCAGCCGTGCAGGCGGACCGGCAGGCTGGTGAGCCGCGTGCCCTGGATACCGCCGAGGAACGCCTGCCGGAGTTCGGGGTAGGGCACGGCGAGCCGGGCCCGGGGGAAGTCGGTGCGCAGGACCGTCGCCGCCGCCCGCAGTTCGAGCTGCGCGAGCTGGGCGCCGACGCAGAAATGCGGTCCCGCGCCGAAGGTCAGGTCCGGGCCCGGTTTCCTGGCCGGGTCGGTGTTGATGCCCTGGATGTCGACGAGCACCGGGGCCCCGGCGGGGAGCCGGGTCCCGGCGAGGTCGATCTCTTCGGTGGTGAACCGCCAGAGGGTGAACGGCGCGGGCGGGTGCTCCCGGAGCGTTTCGCGGACCAGGCGCTCCACGGGGTCGCTGTCCCCGTGGAGGAGCCGCGCGATCAGGAAGCCGAGTGACGCGTCGGTGGTCAGCTGCCCGGCGAAGATCAACGCGAACAGGTGATACCGCACGTCGTCCTCGGACGTCCCGGCCGGGAGCTGGCCGCGCAACTCCGTCGCGAGCCCCTGCCGGTCCGGTGTCAGTCCGGCGGCGGCCAGCTCCGCGAGCGCGGCGATGGCCCTGCCCTGGGCGCCCGGTTCGGGGTCGGACATCCGGCGGCAGGCGTCGACGGCGGCGTCGAGCAGGTGGAGCGGGATGCCGAGCAGGTCGAGCAGCACGGTGAGCGGGAAGCGGGTCGAGAAGCCGTCCATGAGGTCGACGGTTTCGCCGCCGAGTTCCGTCAGCAGCACGCGTGCGATCCGGTGGATCCGGTCCGACTGGGCCTGGATCCTTTTGGCGCTCAGCAGCGGGGAGTGCGCCCGCCTCAGCTGAGCGTGGTCCGGCCCGTCGAGGGTGGTGAGGGACGGCTGTTCGGCGGCGGTTCGCTCGATCCCGGTCCAGTCCTCGGGGGCCGGCGCGGGATCCTTGGCGACACGCGGGTCGGACAGGACCTGGCGGGCCAGCTTCTCCTCGGTGACGATCCAGGCCCGCCCACTCTCCGGGGCGGCCACCTCGACCAGGGGACCGGCGGCGCGCAGCGCGGGACGGACGGGGTCGGGCTCGGTGATGCCGCGGGTCGTCGCGGCGAACGGGTCGGGGAGCAAAAGGACTCCTTCATGAGAAAGTAGCTTCATCATGAAGTTATATTTGTGGGCGGTAGGTTGTCAAAGCAGTCGGTCGAAGGAGGTTCGGTGGAGGATCGGGTCACGTCGCTGCTCGACGGCCTGCGGGGTTTCGGCGCGAACTACACCGAGTTCACCCGCCGGTTCGCCCACTGGCTCGGCCTGCACGCCACCGACGCGGCGGCACTGGTGGAGATCCTCTACGCCGAGGACACCGGCTCGCCGCTTTCCCCCGCCCGGCTCGGCGAGCGCATCTCGCTGACCTCCGGCGCGACCACGAACCTGCTGAACCGGCTGGAGAGCCTCGGGTATGTGGTGCGGACCCGGGAGAACACCGACCGGCGGGTGGTGACCCTGCGCAGCGGCCCCGACATCCAGGGGCCCGCGCGGGAGTTCTTCGGCCCGTTCAGCGCCGGGCTCGCGGCCCTGGTGGCGAAGTACCCGCCTGAGGAGATCGCGCGCTTCGAGTCCTTCCTGCGGGACCTGCGGTCCACAATGGACGACGTACTGGCCGAGCAGGGCGGCTCCTGAAGCCCCCCGCACGCACTGGGAGCCGACGCGCCCCGTTCGGGTGGGCCCGGTCAGCCGGACCAGTCCGCACGGGCATCGGCGCCGAATCACTTCCAGACGCCGCGGAAACCGCGTATCCGGGCGTCGGTGAGGTGGAGGCAGCTTGATGGTCGAGGGTGTAAGGACGAGTTCGCGCGCGAACGGCGGCACCGGGGCGGAGCCTGCCGAAGCGAGCCTGATGCAACGGGTCGCGGCCGGGGACGAGAAGGCGTTCGCCGACCTGTACGACGTCGTGGCGGGACCGGTGTGGGGAGTGGTGAACAGGGTCGTCCGCAACGGCACGTTCGCCGAGGAGGTGACCCAGGAGGTCCTGGTGGAGGTCTGGCGGACCGCGGCCCGGTTCAAACCGGGCAAGGGCAGCACCCTCGCCTGGGTGCTGACCATCGCGCACCGGCGGGCCGTCGACCGGGTCCGTTCGCATCAGGCCGCGCTCGACAGGGACGACAAGGCGGGCAGGCTCGATTTCCGGCGCCCGTTCGACGAGGTCGCCGAATCGACGATCGCCAATCTGGAGCAGGAGCGGGTGCGCCAGTGTCTTTCGGCGCTGACCGACCTGCAACGCGAATCCGTCGTGCTGGCTTATTACAACGGGTACACCTACCCGGAGGTCGCGGAAGTGCTCGACACCGCGCCCGGCACGGTGAAGACCCGTATCCGAGACGGCCTGATCCGGCTGCGTGACTGTTTGGGGGTGGGGCAATGACCGCGGAACTGCACACACTGTCCGGGGCTTACGCCGTGGACGCCGTCCCGGAGGGGGAGGCCGCCGCGTTCAAACGGCATCTGCGGGGATGCGACTCCTGCCGTCAGGAGGTCCAGGAGCTGCGGGAGACCGCGGCCCGGCTGGGCACGGCCGTCTCCGGGGTGCCGCCGCAGCGGTTGCGGGAAAACACGCTCGACCAGGTTTCCCACACCCGGCAATGGCCACCGCTGGTCGCCGCGGTGCGGCGTGCCGAGCCGTCGAGGAAGCCGTCCGTGCGGATCGCACTGTGGGGGGCCGCCGCGGCCGCCGTCGGGGCGCTCGTTTTCGGCCTGGTCACCACGACCACCGAGCCGGGTGCCGACCCCGCCCAGCAGCAGCTCGCCTCGGTCAACTCGGTGCTCACCGCGCCCGACGCCGCCACGGTCAAGGGGGCCACGCTCGGGGCGACCACGGTGGTGACCTCCCAGAGTCGGGGCAAGGTCGTCGTGCTGGCCGGTGATCTGCCGCCGCTGACGCCCGGCCGGGTCTACCAGGTCTGGCTCATCGGGGCGAGCGGCGTGCATTCGGCCGGACTGCTCACCTCCGACGGTCCACATCGGACCCGGCCGGTCCTCGCGGAGCTGCCGGGGCGGATCGACCGGGTCGGCATCACCGCCGAACCGATGGGCGGTTCGCGGACGCCGTCCACCCCGGCCGTCGCCATGATCAAGCTGGTCTAGGACACCGCCTAGAGGCCGGTGAGCCGCCCGCAGGCCTGCCAGAGTTCCTGGCGCTGCGCGGCGGTTTCCCGGGTCCTCCCGAAATAGTGCGTCGGCCGCTGGACCCGGTCGTGCCAGAACTTCCCGTCGTGCCGCCCCGGTTCCGCGGCCGCGGCGAGCCAGACGAAGGTGTCCGCTCCCCGCTCGGCGTCGCGCAGGATCGGCCAGGTGAGTCTGCGGAACGTCGGCAGGGAGGCCGCGACGCCGGGGGTGTCGGCCCAGCCGGGATGCGCGGAGTGCACCGTGACCCCGGAGCCGTCCAGTTCGTCCGCCCAGAGTTCGGCGAGGATCACCTGCATGCGTTTGGTGCGGGCGTAACCGGCGGCCGGTTTGTACTCGCCACGGAGGTACTGGAGGTCGTCGGTACGCAGTGGCTGGCCGTACATGCCGCCGGAGCTGACCCAGATCACCCGCGCGCCGCCGGCGAGCTTCGGGCGCAGCAACGAGGTCAGCAGATGCGGGCCGAGTACGTGCGTCGCGAGCATGACTTCGTTGCCCTCGGCGGTTTCCCGTCGTTCCGGGGGCATCGAACCGGCGTTGTGCACGAGGACGTCCACCTCGCCGTCGAGTTCCTCGGCGTAAGCGCGCACGGACGAGATCAGGCCGACGTCGCAGTGGTCGACGACGACCTGTCCGGCGGGCGCGGCACGTTCGATCTCGGCGCGGGCGGCCTCGCCGTCACCGCGGACCGCGATCCGGACGGTCGCACCCAGTTTCGCGAGGCCGATGGCGGTCGCCTTCCCCAGCCCGGCCTTCGCCCCGGTCACGACGGCGACCTTGCCCGCGAGCGCGTCCGGCGGCGGGTCTTCCGGCCACCACAGCCGTCGCAGGAAAGGCCCGACGCTGCTGTAGCCGAGCAGTGTCCGGTCGAGCACGGTGTCGGCGGCCCGGGTCACGGCGGACATGCGGTACTCCTCTGCTCGGTGGTTCACCGCTCGTTGCACAGCCGGAGGGGAACCAGTGCCCACACCGCTTTCCCGGTCCGTTCGGCCCGGAAACCCCAGTCGAGGGAGAGCTGCCCCGCCAGCCGGAGCCCGTAATGCGTCGTGGCAGGGGCGGAACGCAGCGGATCCAGGTCCGGATCGTCGTCGGTGACCTCGATCATCAGGCCTCGCAGGCTTCGCGTCACGCGGAGTTCACCAGCGCCGATGGTGTGCCGATAGGCGTTGCTGACCAGCTCGTCGATCACCAGGAGCAGCGCGCCGAGCGGTTCGTCCCTGCTCCGGCCGAAGCCCAGGTGCTCGGCGGCGACGGAGCGGACCTGCCGGAGCGTGGGACGATCCCGCAGGTCGAGCGTGACCTCCGCCGCGCCCGCGACCCGGCGGCACCATCGTTCCAGTTCCGCTTCCAGATTCGCCTGGCCACTGCTCATCGCACCCAGCTCCCCTCGCCGAACACCTGTCACAGGGGTGTTCGGCGCCGCCGGGGCCGCGGACGGGTCCTACCGGATGCGGGAACCCGCTTTGGCGGAGAAGCGGAACTCGATGGTCATCGGGAGTTCGTCGAGATCCAGCGCCTGGCGCAGCCGCGGCAGGCCCTCGGTGGTGACGCGTTCGCGGATGGCGGCGAGATCGCCGTGCTGCTCGGCGCTCAGCACCACGGCGAGCACGGGGGCGTCCTGGGTGCCGCCGAGGGTGGCATGCGCCGAGTGGACACCGGGATAGTCCGCGACCTCGGCGGCGAACGGCTCCACCGCGGTGCTCGCGGCGAAGGAGGTCTGGCCCGCGTCCTGGTCGAAACGCCAGGTGCGGGACTTGGGTTTGCGCACGGGCTGCGCGACGAGCCATCGCAGCGCCAGCAGCCCGGCGACCACCGCGACACCGGCGACGACGTACCAGGCCCAGGCGGGCGGCGGCTCCGTGCCGGGTACGAGCGCGCTGTCGGGTCCGAGCAGAGGGATCCGGCCGAAATGCGTGCCGACGGCGAACAGGCCGGCGGCGAGCAGCACCAGCCCGGTCAGGATCAGCAGGGTGCGGTTCAGCCGGGCGGGGCGGTTGAGATCGGTCATGACGCGCTCCTGGTGGCCTTGATCCGGACCCGGACGGCCGGGACGGTGGCGGGGCCGATCTGGGCGAGGCGGTCTTCGACGGCGGAGCGCACGGCGTCGGCGAGCCCGGCGGTGTTGGTCCGGCCGGTGGTCACCACCGAGACGATCTTGCGCCGCTTGACCTTCAGTTTCGCCCCGGCTACGCCGTCCACAGCGGACGCGGCGGTCCGCAGCGTCGAGCGGTAGCTGCGCCGGGAGGCACCGGAATCCGGGTCGCCGTCCAGCGGCAGCACGGTCGGCCTGCCCGGGACGATCGCGCTGGCGAGCAGGAGCAGGCCGATCAACGCCAGCCCGCCGCCCACGATCGCGGGAAGCGTGTCACTCCACCGGGTTCCGTGCAGCGCGGACGCGACCGCGTCGTAGCTGATCCACGGTTTCTCCCCGATCAGTGTCTGGACCGCGACGGCGGCGGCCGGCACGCAGCCTGCCAGCACCACGAGGGCGACGAGCACCGACGGGAGACTGCGGCGGGGGTGCCGTTTCATCGGACCCTCCTCGTTCCGGGCTCCGTGGAAGGCAAGGCGGTGACCGTGATGTCTACCCGGCCGACGGCCAGGCCGGAGAGTTCGCCGACGCGGCGGATCAGGTGCTCCCGAGCGGTTTCCGTGGTGGCACGGACCGAAAGCGGGTACCTCACCGAGAGCCGGACGTCCAAAGCGGCCGTCGTGCCGGTGACCTGCGCACTGACCTTGGCCTGGTCGGGGTCTTCGCCGCCGACCGCGATCCCGAGCAGCCGCGAGGCCGCGCCGCCGAGGCCGTCGAGTTCGGTGATCGCCTGTGCGGCGATCCGTTCGACGGCGCCGCCTGCCACGGTGAGCCCGCCGCGCCCGACCGTTTCCGGCGCGGCGGGGGTCATGGTCGTCATGGCGGTCAGCCCCTGTCGCGGCCGGCCAGGGCCGAAAGGTCGAGCTTGCCGTCGAGGAACCGGCCGACCAGCAGGCCGATGACGGCGAGGACGAGTACGACGAGGAAGGCGCCGAAGCCGCCGAACGCACCGGCGACACCGAGCACGAGACCGGTCAACAGGCCGAGATGGGTGGCGTTCATGAACGTTCTCCTTGCTGTGGCGCCCGATCCGGCGCCGCGGGTCACTGGACGCGGGTGGATTCGGTGCTTTCGTCGGTGTCGTCGTCACCCGGGATGTACACGTCGGAAACGTTGATGTTGACCTCGACGACCTCGAGTCCGGTCATCTGCTCGACGGCGCCGATCACGTTGCGGCGCACCGACTTCGCGAGATCCGCGATCGCGACGCCGTATTCGACGACGATTTGCAGGTCGACGGCGGCCTGCCGCTCGCCGACCTCCACGGAGACGCCCTGCCCGGCGGACGCGGTGGCGCCCGGGATGCGCTCGCGCAGCGCGTTGAACGCCCGCCCGGCGCCGCCGCCCAGTGCGTGGACACCGCTGATCTCACGGGTCGCGAGGCCCGCGACCTTCTGCACGACGGTGTCGGCGATCGTGGTCACGCCTTGCGCGGAGACGAGCGCGCTGGTGTCGGTGGCGGTCGAGTTCGAGTTCGGCTTGGCGGGGGTGGCGGTGTTCGTCATCGCACTCTCCTCGGTTCGTGTTTCCTTGGCTTCTCGGGAAGTTCTCGGGTTTCCCCGTTCGCCGCCACACCTGATGGACCCGGTCGCGCGGAGAACGTCACGGCCTGATCGTGTGGCCTGGATCTCACCGAGCGTGGATATGTCGTTCGGATGGGTCACCGCGACTGCCCCTCGCCTTCCGGCGAGTTCTCTGTTAGGAAAGGTTCCTAACTAACGGGAGGCGATGTGCGCGGACGAGGTCTTGCGGCGGCGACGGTAGCGGTGGTCCTGTGCGGTGGCTCGGCTGCCGTCGCGCGGCCCTCGGCGGAAGCCGGGGCGCCGGTGGCGCGCAACATCATCTACATCCAGGGTGACGGTCTGGGCCTGGGGCAGCGGGATCTGCTCCGGCTCGCCCTCGAGGGCAAGCACGGCGAGCTGGCGATGGACGGGCTCGCGGTCACCGGTCTCGTGCGCACGGCGCCGGACGATCCCGACGAGATCGTCACCGACTCGGCCGCCGCGGCCACGGCCCTCGCGACCGGGCACAAGACGCGCAACGGCGCTGTCGGCGTCGACACCCACGGCCGCCCGCTGGAAACGATCCTCGAACGGGCGAAACGGGCGGGGAAGTCGACCGGTCTCGTGACGACCGCGCAGGTGACGGGTGCTTCGCCGGCGGCGTTCGCGGCGCATGTGCCGAGCCGGGACTCGCAGAGCGACATCGCGAAGCAGTACATCGAGAACAGCCGCCCGGACGTCCTGCTCGGCGGCGGCGAGGACTGGTGGTACCCGAAGGGGAACCCCGGTCTCTGGCCCGACAAGCCGGGGGAGGAGAGCCGCAGCCCCTACGGCAATTTGGTCGAACGCGCGCAGCGGACGGGATACACCTACGTACGCAGCGGCGACGAGCTGCGGGACACCCGGGCGAACCGGATCCTCGGCCTGTTCGCGAACGAGGACATGGTCGACTACGGGCCGGACGGTGTCGGCGAGTACGCGCCGCGGGTGCCCCTGCGGCAGATGGCGAGCAAGGCTCTGGACACGCTGTCGAAGAACCCCCGCGGCTTCTTCCTGTTCCTGGAGGAGGAAGGCACCGACGGGATGGGGCACGAGAACAACGCGCACGGCCTGATCGACGCCGGCCGCGCCCTCGACGCGACGATCGCCGAGGTCCTGCGTTTCGTCCGCTCGCATCCGGACACGCTGGTGATCATCGGCGGTGACCACGAGACCGGCGGCCTGTCCATCGAGAACCACGACGCCTCGGAAACCGGTGCCGGAGACGAGGATCAGGACGGGCCGTTCGACGTCCCGGGTTCGAAGCTCCAGTTCACTGTGGACTGGACGACGCACGATCACACCGGCGCCGACACCCCGGTCACCGCCGAAGGCCCCGGTTCCGCCCGATTGGGTGGCACGGTCCAGAACACCGACGTCTACCAGGTGATGCGAGCGGCGGGCAGGTGGTGAGGTTCCGGCAGCCGGGTCAGTGACGTGCCCGTGACCGGGGCGGGTCGGCCGGGAGATCCTCGGCCGTCCGGGGTGCCGGTCGCGGGTCCGGGCCACCGAAGTCGGCCACCCGGTCCCAGACCCAGTCGGCCATCGACGCGGCGACGGGCTCGTCGGGGTGTCCGGGTCGACGTTCGGCCAGCGTCCCGAACGCGAGGGCGACCAGGTACGCCCCGGCGTCGTCGGTCATGACCTGTTCCCACGTCTCGTTCTCGGGCCACTCCGGGTGCGCGGCCGGGTCGGCTTCGATCTGGGTGCCCAGGGTGATGATCTCGGCTGCCGACATCAGGCGGAACGGCTCGGCCAGGCCCCAGGCGGAGCCGGAGCCGGGTTGCTGGCCGTCGTGCCAGGCCAGCAGATCCTCCGCGACCATGGACCCGATCTTGTCGGCCTCGGGCCCGTCGGGGATCGCGGCTCCCGGTCGCAGCGTGGCACGCAGGCCGGCGGGCATCACGTCGTCCAGCGCCGCCAGCGCGGAGGCCAGGTCGGTGCCGAGCATCCGGTCGCGGAGTTGCCGCCATCCCAGTTCGATCACGCCGGTGCGGCGGATGTCCTCCAGGGTGATGTCCTGGCCTTGGGCGTTCTCGGCGATCCGTCGCAGCGTCCGAGCCGTCTCCACCAGGTTCCGCAGCTGGTCCTCGGTCGGATCCTCGCGCAGCAGACGCAGACCGAGTCGTTCCGCGTCGGCGAACCGGTACTGCACCAGGTAGGCCCAGCCGAGCATCAGCGCGACCCGGGAGTTCGCCGCGTCGGCCCGGATGGCCTCCTCGGCGGCGTGGACGAACCGTGCGGGCGGTGCGAGGCTCCCCAGCAGATACACCGCGCGTTTCCCGAGTGCCTTGGGCAGTTCGTCCGGCGCCGTCCGGGAACACAGGGCGACCGCCGCGTCGAGCCGGCGCCATCCGTCCTCGTGCTCCCCGCGGAGCGCCTGGGCGGACCCCAGTTCCATCCAGTCGTCCCACTCCTCGTGCTCCTCGGCCAGCACGATATGCGCCCACCGCAGCGCCTCGGGATGATCGTGCTCCGCGAACGCCAGATGCCGGAGGGCGCGAGCGGCGTTGATGAACTGGCGGTCGCGCCGGCCGGCCACCTGGAGGTAAAGACGACGCGCCTCGTCGGCCTCGCCACAGATCTCGCGGTGATTGCCGAGCAACAGCGACACGCTGCTTCGCTCCGGCTGGGCCGCGAGCACCCGCAGCGCCAGTTCGGCGACCTGGGGATGCGCCGGTTGTGCCGCGAAAAGCTCCCAGGCCAGGTCCAGGGTCCGCTCCTCATCGGAGGCCGTGCGCCCGAAACCGCTCATCGCATTCCTCGCTTGACCCGGTAGGCCCGGAGCTGGTCGAAGGTGCCGTCGTCGACGCCGTACTCCAGCACCGGCGCCACCTGGTCGAACCAGGACATCGTGGACGGGATGATGCCGCCGGCCGCCGCCAGAATCGCCTCGGTGGTGACCGGCACCAGCTCACCCCTGCTCATCGACTCGACCATCGCCTGCTGCAACACGGTGGTCGTCAAATGGCTGAGATCGGCGCCGGAGAACCCCTCGGTCGCCGCCGAGACGGCCACGACATCGACATCGACGGCGGGCTTCCCCGCCAGCGTGCCCTGGACGATCGCCGCCCTGGCGACCGCGTCCGGTGGCAGCACCAGCACGGTCTTGTCGATCCGGCCCGGCCGGCGCAGCGCGGAGTCGATGTCCCACGGCCGGTTCGTCGCGGTCAGGAAGTAGACCCCCTCGTTCGCGCCCGCCACGCCGTCGAGTTCCTCCAGCAGCTGGGTGACCAGCATCCGCATCGAATGGGACCCGCCGCCACCGGAGGTGCGCCGTCCGCCGAGCGCGTCGAACTCGTCGAAGAAGATCACGCAAGGCGCCGCCGCGCGGGCATGGCGGAACACGCTCTGGATCGCCTTCTCGCTCTCCCCGATCCACTTGCTGAGCAGGTCCGCGAGGGTCACGTGGATGAAGGAGGCGCCGAGATCGCCGGCGATCGCCCTGGCGATGAACGTCTTGCCGCAACCGGGTGGGCCGTACATCAGCAACGACCCGCCCGGCTTCTGCCCGAACGCCGCCGCCAGCCCGGGATTGCGCAGCGGAGCGAGGAACGCGGTGTCCAGGTGCCGCTTGACCTCGGCGAGACCCGCGACGTCGGCCAGCGTCACCGCCGGGCGCTCGGTGTCCCACAGCGACGCCGAACCAGCGGCACCGCCGTCCTGACGGTCCTCGTCGGCCGGGGCCGGAACGGTCTCGGCGGGCGGCGGGTTCGGGGTACGCAACCGCGCCGCCATCAGCCGGGCGCGCAGCAACCGGATCCGTACCGGGTCACCGCCGCGGTCCTCGAACGCCGTCAGTTCGGTGGCCGCGCGGTCCGGGTCGTGCTCCAGCAACAGCGTGACGAAATCCTCGCGCAGCGCCAGATTGCCGGGGTCGGCCTCCACCTCACGCGCGATCACCTCGACGAAGCCGTCGCCCGGGTTGTCCCCGATCACCGTGCGGCCCCTTCGATCCAGCCCTTGAGCACACCCAGGTTCGGCAGCGGGATGTAGTGACCGAGCCGCGGATGGTCCAGCGTCACACCGACGACGCCGGACTTGGCGAACGAGGCGACGTAGTCGATCGCGGCCGGCATCGGCACGCTGTACAACGGCACCGTGCCACTCCCCGAATCGACCAGCCCGAAGGCACCGGCGGCTTCGTTCGCCCGTGCGGAACTGCTGTAGAGGCAGATCATCGGCCCCTGCCCGGAGGCCACCGCGTAGGGGCGGGGCCCGCCGGTCGAGCCCCGCGCGATGAAGAACCAGTGCGCCAGGCAGGTGACTTGCCGCCACAGCGCGATCTGCGCCGCCGTGTCCCCAGTGGGCGCGGCTCTGACCGCCTCGTCGAGACGGTCCAGTTCGGCGACCATCTCGGGGCTGTTGTCTCCGGTCATGTGGTTTTGCCGCCGTCGGTTCGTGAGGAGGTGCGGTGGAGGTCGGCCACAAGGTATCCGCCTGCGTGCCCGCGCACTGCCGGTCGAACAGACCACACCGCCCCGGATCGGCCGGTGACGTGGGTCTCGCGCCGATCGCCGTCCGGTCGGCGCGGCTGGGCTACGGTTCTCCGATGACCTGGCTGGCCGAAACCCGGAACTCGTACGACGCCGACGCGGCTGCCTATGCCGACGAGACTCGCGACCTGCTCGACAGGAAGCCCCACGTTCGCGCGGGGGTCGTCCTGTTCGCCGACCTGGTCCGCGCGATCGACGGCGGGCCCGTCGCCGACGTGGGCTGCGGGCCGGGGCACACCACCGCGCTGCTGCGCGAACTGGGCGCGGACGCGTTCGGGATCGACCTGTCACCCGTGATGATCGAGATCGCCCGCCGCGAGCACCCCGGTGCGCGTTTCGACGTCGGTTCGATGACCGATCTGAAGCTCGCCGACGCCTCCCTCGCCGGCGTGCTCGCGTGGTGGTCGCTGATCCACATCCCGGACGAGGCGGTGCCGGGCGTGCTCCGGCAGTTCCACCGGGTCCTGCGGCCCGGCGGGGTGGCCGCCGTGGGATTCCACGTCGGCGAGGAGCCGGAAAGCGACACGAGCGGGGACGGCGACCGGCCCACGCCGTCGTCCGGGCACCGACGTCAGCCGTCCCGCGTGGCCGGGTGGCTCCGCGAGGCGGGTTTCCGCCTGGAGGCGCAGCACCTGCTGAATCCGGACGAGCCGAAGCCGGGTGCGATCCTGTTCGCCCGCCGGCCCCACCCCGACGCGGGACGTCCTTGAGTGCCGCGAACGCGACCGGGTCAGGCGGGGTGGAGCCGCACGGCGGTGTCCCGGAGACCCTCGGATGACACGAACTCGGCGGCTCACGGACCAAGGCCGGTCAGCGAGCCTGCGATCGTGACACGTCCTTGGCGGCCACGTCGTGGAAGACGGATACAGGATCGAATTCTTTACCCGGTGACAAAGAGGTGACCAGCGGGGGAGTCGCGTATTCGGCGAGGCGTTCCGCGAGATTCGTACCGGCTTCGTGCGCCGTACCTGTGTCGGGGCGAGCGGAATGCGTATTCGCGAACACTCCGTTCGTGAACGCGGCCACTGCGGACGGCGGGGGAAGAATCTCGGTTCCGTAGTGGGCCACGGCGATCAGGTCTTCGCTGCTGTTCGTCTCGAGTGCGACGGACCAGCCGTGCCGTTCGTCCCAAACGAGTGCGACGTCCTGGTCGGGATGACCGGGTAGTCTTCGGTCCAAGGCGATGTACGCGCCTGCCGACGGTTCGAGTTGGGCGTAGAAGGCGTCGCCGTGCAGTTCGAGTTCCGCGATCACCAGCCGCGTGTAGTGATGAAGTCCCCGGATCACCGTTTCACCGAATCCCGATTCCATGCTGATAGCCACCTTGCACTCGTCTGGTCTGGGGCGCCGGCTGCTTGACGCGGTATGTGCGCTGATGCTCGTGACCCGATCGCCCCGCGGCACGCAGCGATGTGGCCGGTTCCCGGTACGCGGGACCGGCCACATCCGTGCAAACGGCTGGTTCGGGAGAACCGGCCGCCGACCTCACCTTTGTCGTCGGGCAACGACCCTGCTTCGGTGAGGCGGTCTCAGCGGGTCAGGACTGGCCGGGGCGCGGTACGTCGCCGCGCCACGCGCCGGTTTCCGCGCCGTCGCGATGCTCGAGAAAGGTCTTGAAACGGTCCAGGTCGCCCTGAACCCGACGGTCGAGGATGCCGAGTTTGTCGGCGACGTTCTCCACGAAACCCTCGGGGTCGATGTCCATCTGCACGGTGACCCGGGTCTTGTTCTCATCGAGGCGATGCACCGTGACGACACCCGCGTGGTTGGGGCCGTCATCGGATTTCCACGCGACCCGTTCGTCCGGGTGCTGCTCGGTGATGGTGGCGTCGAATTCCTTCGAGACCCCGGCGACGGTGATGGTCCAGTGCGTATGCGTGTCGTCGCGCTGCTCGACCCGTTCCACGCCTTCCATGAACCGGGGGAACTCGGTGAACTGGGTCCACTGGTTGTAGACGTCGTTGACCGGCGCCTCTACATCGACGGACTTGGTGATCGTGCTCATCAAGCGCCTCCTCAGGGGCAGGTCTTTTCGTGTTCGTTGGTCGGATACCCGGCTTACCGCCATCGAAACGAGTGATCCATCCTGTTTCGCCCGTCAGTGACCGGGCGCTGGCGGCCATGGAGGACTGCCGCTTCGGTGCGTGCCGCCTAACCGGCGAGCGCCGGCTCGGAAAGTGCTCTCGTGATGTCGCGACATTCCGCCGTGGCGCACGCCCCCGTGGGCCGTCGCCTGCCGAGGGTGAGTTCGAGGTCGGTGTGGCCGATCGCCGGGCGGAAGGACGGCGGTGTGGGCTGCCCGACGTAGCGATCGCCTCGGCGCAGCGCTGTGACGAACCGGGCGACCCGGGCCGCCGACGGGGTGACGCTCTCTCCGCCGAGGTAACAGACGACGATGAGGTCTTCGCCGGAGTGGGTCTCGATCGCGATCGCCCAGCCGTGCACCTCGTCCCAGAGCAGGGCGATGTCACGGTCGGGGTGGCCGGGAAGCCTGCCGTCGAGGGCGATGTAGGCCGAAACCGGGCTGTCGAGGTCGACGGTGCAGGATTCGAGACCGACCCTGAGCGCGCCGGTGACTTCGGCGAGATAGTCCCAGAGCGCGGGGAGAACGGAGCGACGGGGCGATGCGGGGAGCGCCGCGGTCAACAGAGTGTCCTTTCTGCTGCGGTCGGTGGTGGGTCCGGTGATCGACCGGACCCACCACGGACGCGGTACTCAGGCCTGGATTTCCTTGCGGTCGGACTCGGTGCCGGCGATCTCGATGCGCCGTGGTTTGGCCTTCTCGGCGACCGGGATGCGCAGGCTCAGCACCCCGGCTTCGTAGTCGGCCGCGATGTGGTCCGTGTCGAGGGCGTCGCCGAGGAACAGCTGACGGGAGAAGACGCCCAGCGGGCGTTCGGAAACCTGCATCTGGACGTCTTTGCCGGGCGACGGCCGTCGCTCCGCCTTGACCGTCAGGACGTTGCGTTCGATGTCCAGTTCGATCGCGTCGGCGGCGACGCCGGGAAGGTCGAAGCTGACGATGAACTCGTCGCCGTCGCGATAGGCGTCCATCGGCATCGTGGCCGGCTTGGACCAGGTTCCCGGGTTCGCGACGCCGAACGTCTGCTGGGCAATGCGGTCCAGCTCGCGGAACGGGTCTGTGCGCATCAACATCGGATTCCACCTCCTGGGTTCGTTGTCTCTGGTGTCAACACGCCCCACTGTTTTAACATGTCATCGAAGCGATGACAACAGTTCAGTCGTCGGAAGGATGACACGAGGGGTTGGCCGCACGCGCCGGCGCGCCCGAGCCGCACGGGACGCCGGGGCCTTGACCGCGCTCCGGCGAGATGACGCGATCGGTGCGATCCTGGCGGTATGACCGATCGGCCGGGGCCACGACGGGAACTGGAGCGGATCCGGGAGAGCGCGGGGCCTGGCGCGGATCATTCCCGGATCGCGTTGGGTGACGGCCCGCTTCGAGAACGGTTGCGTGCCGCGATCCTCGCCCTGGCTTCCGCGCGAGGCGCAGGCAGCAGCACCTGTCCTTCCGACGCGGCGAGGGCGCTGGCGGACGACTGGCGCCCGTTGCTGCCGCGGGCCCGGGAACTGGCACGCGAGCTCGCGCGGGCCGGGGTGGTACGACTGACCCGGGGTGGCCGGTCCCTCGATCCGGATGGCGAGTGGGGAGGGCCGATCAGGATCCGGCTGTCCGGGCACGCGGATGGCTGAGCCGGATCGCACGCCGGACGGGCGTTTCGTGGTGATCGACGGCAGGCGCTGGCGAGCCACCGACCCGGAGATCCCGGAGGAAACGGCCACTCGGTTGCGCGGCCTGCTGATGCGGGCTCGCCGGGATGTCGGGACGGCCCGCCGTGCTCAGGACTCGGAGGCGGAGCGGGAGGCCCGGGCGCGGGTGCACACCGCCAAGGTCGCGTTGGGTGAACGCGGTACCCCTTGGTGGGATCAGGATTCCGCGGAGCGACGGCAACGGTGGGAGCACGGCCTGGACAGTCTCGAGGATGGTGTCTGAAGGCCTTGTCGCCCCTCGGGTCGTTCAGCGCGTTCGTGAGTGGTTCCCCGGATCGAGGGGGACGCCGAGAGCGAGCAGGGCCGCGTCGTCGCTGAGCCCGTCACCGAAACCGCTGAGCAGTTCGGTGAGGTGGGTGATCAGCGTCTCCGGTGGCACGGGCGCCAGTCGGCGGGCGAGGGAGCAGAGTGCCTCCTCGCCGTAGAGGGCACGGCCGGGACCGGTGCGAGCTTCGGTGAGCCCGTCGGTGTAGAGCAGCATCGTGTCGCCCGGCCGCAGCACCGTTTCGGCCGGGGTGAACGTCGGTTCGGCCAGGAATCCCATCAGCATCCCGCCCGGGGTCTGGAGGTAGTCGGCGCCGCCACCGGCGCGGGTGATGAGCGCCGGCGGGTGGCCGCCCGTGGCGAGCCGGACCCGCATGCCGCCGTCCTCGGGTTCGAGGGTACCGAAGATCGCGGTGCAGAAACGGGTGTCACCACCGGTGTAGCGCTGATACAGCACGGCGTTCAACGTGGTCAGCGTGGCGATCGGGTCGGGATTGTGCATCGCGGCGGTGCGCAGGGTGTAGCGGGTCAGCGAGGTCACCGCCGCCGCCTCGGGTCCCTTGCCGCAAACGTCGCCGAGGAAGAACGCCCACCGGTCGCCCGCGAGTGGGAACAGATCGTAGAAATCGCCACCGAGCTGGTCGGGGGAGGCCGTGTGGTAGTGGGCGGCGGACCGCAGGTCCGGCACCTGCGGCAGGGTTTCCGGCAGCAGGCTTCTCTGCAGGACCGCCAGCGTCTGTTGCAAGCGTTCCCGGTGGGCGTCCGCCTGGTTGCGCGCTTCTTCGGCGTTCCGCCGTCCGCGTAGCAGTTCCCGTTCGTACGAGCGCCGTTCGCGGGCATCGAAGATCGTGGTGCGGATCAGCAACGGCTCGCCCTCACTGCCCCGTTTGACCACCGAGGTCACCAGCACCGGCAGCTGAGCACGGGTGGTGGTGCGCAGTTCCAGCGCGATGCCTTTCGCTTCACCGTGCAGATGCAGCAGCGGTGCGAAATGTGTTTCGTGATACAGCTTCCCGCCCACCGTCAGCAGATCGGAGAACCGCATCCGGCCGACGACCTCGTCGCGCCGGTAGCCCAGCCAGTCCAGCAGCGTGCCGTTGACCTTCGCGATCGTGCCGTCCATCAAGGTGGACAGATAACCGCAGGGCGCGTTCTCGTAGAGCTCTTCGGCGCTGTCCTCCAGCAAGGCGGAGAAGGTCGCGTCCGTGCCCGCGTCGTCGGGCTGATGTGGCGGGCAGTGCCCGCGGCTGTTCATCAACGCCGGTGTTCCAGGAACTCGAGGATGGCGCCGGCGGTCGCTTGCGGAGCGCTCAGCTGCGGGCAGTGCCCGACCGCGTCGAGGGTGCGCAACCGGCTGCCCGGCATCGACGCGTGCACGAAGGCACCGACCTCCGGCGGGGAGATCGCGTCCTGTGTGCAGTCCAGGATCAGCGTCGGTGTGTCCACTCCGGCCAGATCGGCGCGCGAGTCGGAGAGGAAAGTCGTGCGGGCGAACACCCTGGCCACCGCCGGATCGGTGGCGCAGAAGCTGGCGGTCAGCTCCTCGCCCAGCTCCGGCCGGTCGGGGTTGCCCATGATCACCGGAGCCATCGCCGAAGACCAGCCGAGGTAGTTGGATTCCAGTGATTCCAAGAGTTCCTCGATGTCCTCGACGCTGAACCCGCCGCGGTAGTCCCCGTCGTCGACGTAGCGGGGTGAAGGTACGAGCATGACCAGCGACGCGAACCGTTCGCGCGCCGCTTTCACCGCCAGTACGCCCACCATCGCGCTCACCGAGTGCCCGACGAAAGTGACCTCGCTCAGGTCGAGTTCCTCGCAGATGTCCAGGACGTCGCGCGCGTAACCGTCCAAAGACGAATAACGTCGTTCGTCCCAGGCGGACATCTCCGATCGCCCCGAACCGACGTAGTCGAACAACACCACACGATGGCGTTCGGCCAGTACCGGCGCCACCAGGCGCCACATGTTCTGGTCACAACCGAACCCGTGCGCGAGCATCACCACCGGCCCCTCCGAGGGCCCGATGACGACAAGGTTGTTCCGTCGGCTTACATCCATACGCGCACCTTCGCATCCCGGTTTACCCGAACGTAGCAACCCGCGAGAGGTACCGCCGTCTGGTGGTGCCCGCTCCGGCCTGCCGGAGCGGGCAGGCACAGCGCCAACGGAGAGACCCTGGTGCCTGCCCCGCGTTCGGCCTTCCGGCGGAAGCGCTACAGTGAGTCACGTATCGTGAGGCCGTCCGGACTGTGGAACCGGTCGGGACGTGACCTCGGGCGGGCCACCGAAACTGAGGCGAGCCGAGCACCTGCCAGCGGGCATGACGTGCCCCTCCAGGGGCGATCGCTCCTGAACCCGCTGGTGACCGGGTCGACGTCACGGCGGTTGAGGAACTCCATTCGACAGGTGATTCCGATGCACGACCCAGGACGTTGTTCGGCCGCCGCCGGGCGGGCGCCCGATCCGGCAGGGCTCGCGGTGGGGGTATGACATCGCCCGATGACCTCGAGACCGTTCTGGCTCGCCTGCACCGCGCGGCCTCGGACGGGCAGCACCTCGGCGCTGTCACTTCCCTGCGCATCGCCGCGCTTCTCGGTCTCGACGCCGTCACCATCGACCTGATCAACAGCACCGGAAGCCTGGAGCTGGTGTGGTGCGACCCCGCCGACGGGCCTGGCCCCGAGCTGGACAATCTGCAGTACACCCTCGGTGACGGGCCTACCCTGGAAGCCGCCCACCAGGGCTACACGGTGTCGGAATCCGATCTGGCCGCCACCGACCAGGCCCGCTGGCCGCTGTTCCTGCCCGCCGCGATGCGGTTCCCGGCCCGGGCCGTCGTCGCCGCCCCGCTCCAGGTCCGCGGGGGCACCCTCGGAGCCCTTACCGGTTACCGCGCCGCACCCGGCGCCATGACCGCTTCGCAGACACGCGATTTCCATCGCGTCCGGCATGCGCTGCTTCCCCTGCTGGTGCGGAGCGCGCCGATCTTGGCCACCGGTGACTCCGGTCTCCGCCACTACCGGGAAGAGGTCCGGCAAGCCGCCGGATTCCTCGCTGTCACCCTCGCCATCCCGCCCGATCAGGCACTCGCCCGGCTGCGCGCCTACGCCTTCCGCCATGACCGCTCGCTAACCGACCTCGCCCGCGACGCCCTGAGCCGTCGCTTCCGGCTGGACTGACCACAACCCGTAGGTCACGAAACCGTGAGGCGGAGAACCCCGCGGCTCAGGGTGTGCCGCGCGGTGCGGCGGCATACCCTGCCCTGCCGGGTTATTCGGTGGCGCGGAGTTCGTCGTTCTGGCGTCGGGACTCGTGGAGTTGGTCTTCGAGGGAGACGATGCGGCACGCGGCGTCGACAGCCGTGCCCTGGTCGACCAATTCCCTTACGCGCGCGGCGATGCGCAACTGATGACGCGAGTAGCGGCGGTGTCCGCCCGCTGAGCGCTGCGGTGTGATCAGGCCGGCCTCGTCGAGGCTGCGCAGGAAGTTCTGGGTGGCACCCAGCATGTCCGCTGCGCGGCCCATCGTGTAGGCGGGGTAATGGTCGTCGTCGAACTTGTCGGCCCCGTCGGACGCCGAAGCGGGGGTCTCGCGTTGGTCAGGAATCATTCCACCTCCACATCACAAGGGACCCCAGGCGCCATCGTGGCGCCTGGGGTCCCAGGAGTCGGGTTTCACCATTGTCTACCGGCCGTGAGGCCGGTGTCGTGCATCCGCGGTGTCCGTCCGAGAAGTGGACGATGCGGAGATCGCTTGTTCGTAACCGAGAACCACCTTCCAATCCGATGACCCTGCGGTACCCGCGCGGCACTACTGCCCAGCCGCTGCGGGCGATCCAATGATGTTCCCTGTCCCTTCTTTCCTGAATTTCTCTCTTACCGGGTGTTGCCTGTACTGCGCTTTTCCTGGGCGTCACCGGCTGGAACCCTTTCCCTGATCGGTCCCGGCACGCGTCACGCCGCGGGTCACCGCCCGGAGCCCCGTCAAAGATCGGCTCCGGGCGCCTGACCGGTCCTGCTCTTGCAACTGCGTGTTTCGTGTTACTGCACTGCGTTTACTGCATTACCTGTACTGCACCACATCGCCGGGATCGGCCTTGCTGTTCACGTCTTCATTCCTCGATCCCGGTACTTCTCCGGTCACCAGCCGAAACCTGTTCACCGATTGGCTTCGTCCTGCCTGACCGTCTTGTCTCACCTCGCGGGTAGTTCCGTCATCTCCCGCGCCTGCTTGACGTTGTCTTTCTCGGTACAAGGAGAACAGTACACCTACCCAAGGTTGAATGTCTACCCCCGTCACCATAGATTTGCTTCTGCCCCGGCAGGGGACCACGCCGACGCGGCAGATCCGCAGGTCGGCGCGGGGTGGCCAGGGACGGCATCACTCGAAAGGGCAAGGTGGCATGACCGACTCGACCGCACGGCAAGATCCGTTCGGCCTGACCGGGGTGCGTGACCATCAGGAGTACGTCCACGCCCTCAGACACCTGGTCGAGCAGGGACGCCGCGAACGCTGCGTCGCGCTGCTGTCGGAGACCGAGGCCCACGTCGTGGCGGAACTGCTGGGTCAGTACGCCCTCCAGCACCCCACCGGGCACCTCAACCAGCTCGCGGCCACCCTCGCGGCACGCCTCTACAGCCGCCTGGGCGCCTGAACACACACGACCGGCGGTTCAGCGTTCCCCGCCGAAGCGCTTCGAGGTGATCAGCTTGTTCAGCAGGCCGATCCGTCCCTGGTTGGGAACCGAACGGATCGGGTGCCCGGCGAGGCCCCAGTGCCCGAGCAGTGAGTTGGCCGCGGCCCAGCCGGTGGCCGCCGCGCGTTCCATGAGGGCGACCGGGAGGTCGATCCGGATGCCGTCTCCCGCGAGTGCCAGTGCCGGCTCGGGGGTTTCCACCGGGGGACGGCGGGCGAAGTCGCCGACCCCGAACAGCGGGCAGTCTTCGCGCCACAACGTGAGGTCGCCGACGACGCGTGCCTCCCGGGTCTCCGGATAGATCTCGTGAAGGCGTTCCTCCAGTGCCTTTTCCCAGCCGCTCGTGTCCGGTGCGGTGGCCGCGTAGGCGTGCAGCTCGACGACCGCTCCACCGGTACGGGCGGCCCAGCGCCGCGCTTCTCCCTCGTAGCGGTCGAGCAGGCTGATGTTGTCCAGCGGCGGGATGCCGCCGGTGCCGAGGAACGGTGACCGGTGCGCCCCGACGGGGCGGTCGAGCCAGAGTCTCCGGACCAGGAACGGCGGGGCGGTGCGCAGCGCGCCGACGCGTGCTCGCCAGGCCTCGGTGCCGACGTCCGGTGAGGCGGCCACGATTTCGCGCAGGCCCGCGACGTCGCAGGCGAGGACCACCCCGTCGAAGGTCTCCGCCGGGCCGCCGGATTCGATCGCGAAACCGTCCGGGGTCCGGCCGAGGCCGGTGACCGTCGTCCCGGTGCGGATGTCGACGCGGCGGCCGGAGAGGTAGTCCGCGAGCGGGTCCCAGAGCGCTTGCGGGAACGGCTCTGCCGGTACGTCGAAGACGAGACCTTCGCTGGAGCCGAGGAAGTACAAGTGGAACATGGTCGCCAGCTCCGCGGCGGACAGTTCACGCGGGTCGGCGAAGAAGCTGCGGGAGAAGACCTCGAACGCGAGGTGCTTGGCGGCCGGCGGGAAATTGATCGTGTCCAGGAAAGTGGCGGCGTCGGTGCGGTCGAGCCGGTGATAGATGTCCGGCACGCTGACCGTCGCCAGCGGCAGTGCCTCGCGGCCGCTGAGGCGCAGCAGGTCCTTGCGGGTGAAGGTCGGGCTGCGCAAGGCGAACGCCACCGCGTTCCACGGCGGGGTGCGCGGAAGTCCGGCGAAGGTGTCGATGCGGCCGTGCGCGTCGAGCAGCGGGTAGTCGGCCAGGGGAGTGAGCCGGTCGAGCCGCGGATCGGTGCGCGTGAGCAGGGCGCGCAGGTTGTAGTACTGACGGAAGAACGCGTGGAAACCCCGGCTCATGGTCACCGCGCTGCCGTCCGGCAACCGTTCCGGCCAGCCGCCGACTCGTCCGCCGAGGTGGTGTTCGCGTTCGAAGACGGTGACGTGGACGCCGCGTTCCGCCAGTCCGGTCGCCGCGGTGAGCCCGGCGATGCCGCCGCCCACGATCGCCGCGGTGGGACGTCGTCCGAGCTGGGCGGCATCCGCCAGGCCCGGCGACCCCGGCCGGGTGACACGGCGGGTGTCGCGGGGGCGGATCACGGTGTCTCCGGCGGGGCGGTGCCGATGACGGTGTGCACGATGTCCCGCTGCCAGCCGGGGACGGTCGCGGTGCGGACGTCGATGAAACCGGCGTCGGTGAGGCGGCGGGCGAGCGCGGTGATGCCGTCGAACTCGAGGACGCTGCGGCGAAGATGACGGTAGAGCGTCGCGTCGCCGGTGGTGAGTTTCCCGAGCGGGATGATCACTCCCGCGCACACCGCGTTCCAGACCCGGCGGGCACGCCGGGAATCGCGGACCGAGTACTCGTGTACCGCGATCCGGCCGCCCGGCCGGAGCAGTTCGCGAAGCCGGCGCAGTTGTGTGGTCGGGTCGGTCAGGTTGCGCAGCAAGTACGCCGCCAGGATCGCGTCGAACGGGCCGTGGATCCCGGCCAGCTCCTCGACCGGCGTGTGCACGAACTCGACACCGTCGGGCCAGGTCTTGCCCCGGGCGCTCTCCAGCATTTCCCCGGCCGCGTCGAAGGCGGTGACCTGGGCTTTCGGCGCCACGGACACCAGCGCCGCCGTGGACGCGCCGGTACCGCAACCGGCGTCCAGCAGGCGCAGCCCGGACGCGTCCGGGGGAAGGGCCAGCCGCCGGACGGAAAGACGCAGATGTTCGTGATAGCCGGGATTCGCGTCGACGAGACGGTCGTAGAACCGGGCCTCGGTGTCGAAGGCCGAGGGCACGGTCTCACGCGGCAGACCGTCTCGCTCCATGGCGTTCATCGCGCCTCCTCGGGTGTCCGGGCCCGCTCCCACAGCAACAGCACGGCGGTCACCATCGCGTAGCCGAAGAGGAAGTCTTCGACCGGGATGTCCCAGGGGAACCGCCAGCCGGTGATGTGCCCGGGCGCGTAGAGGACGATCGGAGCGGACAGCTTCGTGAGCCAGCCGTCGACGGGGATCTGGAAACCGGTGACGATGACCATGGTGAGCCAGTAAGCGGGTTTTCGGAACAACCCCGTCTTCAGGACGGTCACCTCGACGAGGACGACCACGATGACCGCGGCGACGGCCGGAACGGTGTAGCCCCAAGGGATCATCGCCGGGCCGCCGGTTTCCCGCGCCGCCGGGCCGCGGCGAGGGTGAGCTGGACCGCCTCGTAGGTCAGTACCCCGCAGATCGGGATGACGATGAAGAACAGGATCTCCTCCAGCGGAAGGGAAAACGGTGCGTGGACACCGGTGATGAAATCCGGCGCGTACGTCCAGACCTCGCCCGCGATCGCCACCGCGTCCCAGACGAGGAAGAGCACGGCCACCGGGAGCAGTGCGCGGGCGAGCCGTTTCGGCTGCCGGTAGACCCGGGCCCCGGCGATTTCCAGCGGCAGCGTCGCCAGGACACAGGCCGCCAGCACGACCAGGTATTCGACCTTGCCCACTCAGCTCACCGCCGACGGGGGAGCGGGGACGGGATGCCGCGTCCGCGCCCACCGCGAACGCGCGAGCGCGCCGAGGGCGACCCCGAGCCGACGCCGCCGGGATACCGTCGCCCGGCCGGTGAAGACGTCGTGGTCCACGTCCTCGATCCGGTCGAGGATCTCCCCGTAGAGGGTCGCGGCGGTGGCCACGCAGGGGCGCGAGACCGGCTGCAGCATCGCGATCCCCGGCCGCGCTTCGGCGTAGACCCGCCGGGTGACGGCGACCTGGTCCCTGATCGCGGCGCGTACGCGTACGTCGGATCGGCCGTGCTCCGCGCACCAGGACAGCCGTTCGCGGTCGACATCGTGTTCCTTGAGCTCGTCGGCGGGCAGGTAGACCCGGCCGCGCGCGAAGTCCTCGGCGACGTCACGGAGGAAGTTGGTCAGCTGGAAGGCCTTGCCGAGCGCGGCGGCTCGCGGCGCGGCCTCTTCGCGGGGGGCCACCGCGCCGAGGATCGGGAGTACCTGCAGGCCGATCACCTCCGCCGAGCCGTGCACGTAGTCGTCGAGATCGTCCCTGGTGGCGTAGTCGGTCACGCTCAGGTCCATCCGCATCGAGGTGATGAAGGCGCGGAAGAGGTGTTCCCCCAGTTCGTAGCGGGTCGCCGTGTCGATCACCGCCGTCAGCAGGGGATCGTCGCTCGTGCCCGCCGCCAGGTCGGCGAGGAGGCGATCCTCCACTTCGGACAACCGGTCGGCCAGGGTTTCCGGTGTGGCGTCCGGCTCCGGCTCGTCGACGATGTCGTCCAGCCACCGTGCGAAACCGTAGAGCGCGTGGACCGCGGGCCGTTGGGCGGGAGCCAGCATGCGCGTCGCCAGGAAGTACGTCCTGCCGTGTCTGGCGTTGACGTCGCGGCACCAGGTGTAAGCGGCCCGCAGGCGCGGGTCGTGGATCTCCGCGGCGTCGAGTTCGCGTCGGGTCATCGGTTCACCTTCGCGGTCAGGTCGAGCACGCGAGTCCGGCGCGCGGGTACGCCGGTGATCCGGTCCGCGGCCAGCCTGCCGGAGATGAGGACGGTCGGCACGCCCACTCCCGGTACCGTCCCGCCACCGGCGAGGACGACGTTTTCGGAGCCCCGCGGCAGGTTCCGGGGCCGGAACGGTCCGGTTTGGACGAAGGAGTGCGCGTAGCTGAACGGGGTGCCTGCCACCAGCCCGCGATCCGCCCAGTCGGCGGGACTGATGACCTCGGTGAACTCGGGTTCGAAGGACGGCAGTAGTCGCTGCCGTGCGACGGCGAGGATCTCCTCCGCGTACGGTCCTGCCTCGGCGGCCCAATCCGCGGGCCCTCGGTCGAGGTTCGGCACCGGCGCGAGGATCGAGTAGAGCTGACGGCCCGGCGGTGCGAGCGCTGGATCGGTGGCGGTCGGCCGGGTGATCAACAGGGACGGGTCGGACATGCGGCGTCCGGTGGTGATGAGTTCCTCGAAGGTCGAGCGCCACCCCTGTCCGAAGGAAATGGTGTGGTGCCCCGCTTCCGGCCGGGTGTCGAGGCCACCGGTGTGCACCACCAGTGCCGACGGTCCCGGCCGCAGCGGGATCGGCCGCTTCGGGCTCCGGCCGAGCAGCCGGTAGCTCTCGGGTGGTTCGGTCGTCAGGACGACGGCGTCGCACGGATGACGTTCGCCGGCGGCGGTGCGCACCGCGTGGATCCGGGGACCTTCGCGTTCGAGTGTCCGCACGGCGTCGCCGTAGTGGAAGGTGACGCCGTGCGCCGCGGCGACCCTGGCGAGTGCCCGGGGGAGCGCGGCGAGACCGCCGTGAGGGAAGTACACGCCGCCGATGGTGTCCATGTAGGAGATGACCGCGTACAGCGCCAGCGCCCGCATCGGCGACTCGCCCGCGTAGAGCGCTTGGAAGGTGAACACCCGCTTCAGCCGCTCGTCGGAGAGGAACGACCCGATCTTGGGGTCCAGGCGCCGGAACCCGCCGAGCGCGACCAGACGTGCGAGGTCGGGGTTGACCATGCCCAGTGGCGAGTCGATGTTCGCGTCGATGAACCGGCCGAACTCGATCCGGTAGAGCCGGGTCAGCCATTCGCGTAGCCGCAGGTAACCCGCGGCCTCGGTGGGGCCGGCGAACTCCCGTACCGCGTCGGCCATCGCCTCGGCCCCGGTGTGCACCGGCAGGGTGCTGCCGTCGGCGAACTGCGCCAGGTAGGCCGGTTCGAGACGGGTGAGGGGGAGTTCCCGGCTCAGATCGGCACCCACGGCGCCGAAGGTGTCCCGCAGGATCGAAGGCATGGTCAGCACTGTCGGGCCGGTGTCGAGCGAGTAGCCCTCGCGTTCGGCCCGGCCCGCCCGGCCGCCCGGCCCGGCGTCGCGTTCGAGCACGGTGACTTCGCGGCCGCGGCCCGCCAAGTGGAGGGCCGCGGCCAGACCTGACAGTCCCGCCCCCACCACGACGACCCGGTCCGTCCGCCCTGGCACCGTTCTCATCGGTCGCGCTCCGTGCACCTGGTGGCGAGGGCGACCAGCGCGTCCGCGGCCTGTCGCGGGAAAACGGCCGGGTCGATCACCGCCTTGGCCTTTTCGGCGCGCTCCCGGATGAGTTCGCCGAGGCGTTCGCGCGCGCCGGTCGCCGTGATCAGCCCGCACCAGCGGGAGACGGCGTCGTCGCCCACGGTGTGGAGCCGGAGCAGGTCGTCGAGTTCGGCACGCTGCCGCCGGTCGGCCATCTCGGCGGCGAGCACCACCACGCTGGACGCCTTGCGGTCGCGGAGATCCTGACCGGCGGGTTTGCCGGTGACCGCCGGGGCGCCAAAGACGCCGAGCAAGTCGTCCCGGAACTGGAACGCCTCGCCGACCAGGCCGCCGTATTCGGCGAGGGCGCCCAGGACGTCCGCGCCGCAGCCCGCCAGCGCCGCGCCGAACTCCAGGGGCCTGCGGACCGTGTAGTTGCCGGACTTCCGGCGGAGCACGTCGAGCAGTGTCTCCCAGCGGGGGAGCGCCCGGGCGTCGTTCACGAGATCGGCGAGTTGCCCGACAGCCAGCTCCGCGCGCATCAGGTCGTACCCCGGCCAGCCGCGTGAGAGCGTTTCCGCGTCCAGACCGGATTCCCGGAGCAGCTGCTCCGACCAGACGAGGAAGAGATCACCCGACAACGTCGCCGCGGCTTCGCCGAACCGGTCGGCGGATCCGCTCCAGCCCTGTTCGGCGTGCCAGCGCGCGAACCGGACGTGCAAGGCGGGGCGACGTCGGCGAAGTGCCGAGCCGTCCATGACGTCGTCCTGCACCAGCGCGAAACAGTGCAGCAGCTCCAGGCTCGACGCCGCCCGTAAGGCGGCGTCCGACTCGGGTCGTCCGCACCGCCAGCCCACGTAGGCGAACATCGGGCGGAGGAACTTCCCCCCTGCGACGAACTGGGGAATGACGGTCTCCGCGAGTTCGCCCTCGCTACGTCCGGCGAAGTGTTCGGCGGCCCGTGCCTCGACGAAACCCTGTGCTTCGACAAGGCACCGCTCACCCACGGCGTCCAGCCACGCGAGCGGCGCCTTGTCCGACAGCGCCGTCTCCGCCGCCATGGTCGACGCCATCCGGCCACCCCTCCGCCGATCCGGTGATTCGTTTCGCAACCGTTTCAAGCCTGGTGTACCTTGTCTACTAGATCCGGCGGCAGCCTCGCAACTCGAGCGGAATCGTCCGTAGGGCAAGGAACTCCCGAGTTTCCCGGTACCGTGCGAGCCAACCCGGATCGGTGAAGATCGCTTTGTGCAAGAAGGTGGCCGAGTCCCCGCCACTTTCCGAAGCCCGGCGGCACCCGGTGCGGACGGTCCCCTCCCGATCGCGCCGCGGTGCTGCCGGGTTTTCGTCGTCCGGTGACCTCGTAAGCTGGCCACAGTGGATAGCCGCGCGAGCGCGGCACTGCGCCGGAAATGTGGTACTGGATGGACGTCGACGAGATGCGCGGCCGTGAGGGCCCCCCGGCCGGTGGGTCGTGGACTCCCGGGATGGTCGCCGAAGCGCTGGGCATCTCGCCCGTCACGCTCCGGACCTGGGCCGCGCGTTACGGCGTCGGTCCCACCTTGCGGGTCGACGGACGTCATCGCCGCTATTCGGATGTCGATGTGCGCAGGTTGCGGCATATGCGGCGGCTGATCGGCCGCGGGGTCCGTGCCCGTGAGGCGGCCGCCGCGGTGTTCTCCGGCGTCGACGAGGTGATCCCCGACGTGCCTGCCGGCCGGCTGGCCCACGAACTCGAGCAGGCCGCGGAAGACCTCCAGTTCGCGTCGATCGCGGCGTTGCTGGACGAGGCCCTGGACGCGATCGGCGCGGCGGCACTGTGGACCGATGTGCTTCTGCCGGTCCTGCGCGGCCTCGGCGACCGCTGGGTCCGGGGTGACGTGTGTTTCGAATCGGAGTGGGCGCTCACCAGTGAGGTTTCCCTCGCGCTCCAGCGCTACGTCACCCGGTTCACCGCGGCGCCGTCCGAACGCGGAGTGCTCCTCGCCTGTTGCCCGGACGAGCGGCACAGCCTCCCGGTCGAGGTTCTCCGCGCGTCGATGGCCGAGAACGGTATCCCCGCTCTCTACCTCGGGCAGATGGTGCCCGCGGAGACGTTGGCCGGGTTGACGTCCAAATTGGATCCAGTCCTGGTCGTGCTGTGGTCGATGTCCGCCGCCACCGCCGACGACCTGCTGTGCCGGCGTCTGCGAGGTCGCGGATTCGAAGTCGTCGTCGCCGGTCCGGGATGGGAAGGACGCCCCGTTCTCGACACGCCTTGGGTCAACGACCTGTCCGCCGCGCTGGACCTCGCCGCCGCGCGCGTCAAGGCGTGAGTCGCCCGCCGAACCGTTGCAGGATCGCTCCAAGTGTTCAAGGATGGCGGTGCGGGCAACGTGAAGCGGGAGGGCCTCGGTGGATCTCAGGCGGCGAGTGGTCGAACGCTGGCCGGCGAACTGGCCGGTCCAGCCGTTCCGGGAACCGGCTTGGGCACGGCAGGAACCGACCTACGGGGAATGCGGCCCCGCGCTGATCGACGCCGCGGTCGGACGCGCGGACGCGCGTCCGGCGGGCAACTGGTTCGTCGTCGCGGCCAGTCGTGAGATCGGCGAGGACAAGCCGTCGGGATTCCGCGTGGGGGGCCGGGAGCTGGTGGCCTGGCGTGGTCCGGACGGTGCCCTGACCATCGGCCCGGGAGCCTGCCCGCATCTGGGAGCCCCGCTCGATCAGGCTCGTGTCCACTGTGGAGAGTTGGTGTGCCGGTGGCACGGGCTGCGGGTCGGACCCGAGCGGCCGGGCTGGTCGCGGTTACCGTCCCACGACGACGGTGTGCTCGCCTGGGTCCGCCTTGACGGCTTCGGTGGCGAAAGCCCCACGGAGCGGCCGGTCGTGCCGCCTCGTCCGCGAAGCGACGTCACGGTCGACGCGGTCGCGACCCTGACCGGGACCTGTGAACCGGTGGACATCGTCGCCAACCGGCTCGACCCTTGGCATGGCGCCTGGTTTCATCCTTATTCGTTCACCCGGCTGCGGGTTCTGTCGGCCCCCCGAGGGAACGACGTCGCCGACGACAAGTTCGTCGTCGAAGTGACCTTCCGGCTCGCCGGAAAACTGGGGGTGCCGGTGGTCGCCGAGTTCACCTGTCCCGAGCGCCGTACGGTGCTGATGACCATCGTCGACGGCGAGGGGGCAGGCAGCGTGGTCGAAACCCATGCCACCCCGCTCGGGAACGGGCCTGACGGACATCCGCGCACCGCGGTGATCGAGGCGACGATAGCCACGTCCGATCGGCCCGGTTTCGCCAAGGCCGCCCGGATCGCGCCGGCGCTGCGGCCCCTGATGCGCCGTGCGTCCGCACGTCTCTGGCGGGATGACCTCGCCTACGCCGAGCGGCGCTATGCCTTGCGAACGGGGAGTGTCGCCGATGGCCGCGCATGAGACCGGTGTCGTGATCGTCGGTGCCGGGCTCGCCGGTCTCTCCGCCGGCCTGCACCTGCACCGTGCCGGGGTCGCCTGCGTGGTCCTGGAAGCCGGGGACGAGGTCGGGGGCAGGGTGCGCACCGACGTCGTCGACGGCTTCCGGCTGGACCGCGGCTTCCAGATCCTCAATCCCGCCTATCCCGCGATCCAGCGGCTGGTGGACATCGACGCGCTCCGGCTGGGTAAGTTCTGGCGTGCGGTCCGGGTTTCCGACGACGATCGCGTGAGCCTGCTCGGGAATCCGCTCGATACGCCCAAGGTGCTACGCGACGTCGCGGCACGGCGTTATCTTTCGGCCAAGGACCTCGCCGCGCTCGCCGCGCTGACCGCACGCGTCGCCGCCGGTCCTGTTCGGTCGATCGTCCAGGGTGACGACGACACGACCGACGGGGAACTGCGCCGAACCGGCCTGTCGGACCGGGCAGTGGAAACCGTGCTCCGCCCGTTTCTTTCCGGGGTGTTCCTCGAAGACGGCCTGAGTACCTCCTCGCGGTTCTTTCGGCTCGTGTGGCGGAGTTTCCTCCGGTCCGCGCCCTCGTTGCCCGCGCTGGGTATGGGCGAATTGCCGAGACAGCTCGCCCGCTCGCTGCCCGGTGACGCCGTTCGAACCGGAACCTCGGTCGAAGAGACCGGAAACGGCCGGGTACGTACTTCCGGCGGAGACGTCTGGAAGGCCCGCGCGGTCATCGTCGCCACGGACGGCACCACGGCCACGCGTCTGGTCGGCGAGGTACCGGAACCGCAGTGGAACAGCGTCACGACCTGGTACTTCGCGCCACCTCGATCGCCGTTGCGGGAGCCGGTCATCATGATCGACGCCCGGGGCGGCCCGATCCTCAACACCGCCGTGCTCAGCGAGGTGTGTCCCACTTACGCTCCGGAGGGCGCCGCCCTCGTCAGCGCCTCGGCGCTCACCCCGCTGGAGGAACCGGAGGTGCGGCGGGAGCTGAGCCGGATGTATCGCACGGACGCGTCGCGATGGCCGCTGGTCGGGCGCTACGAGATCCCGAACGCGTTACCGGCGATGCCGGCGCCGCACGACATCCGCCGCGAGATCCGGTTCGGCGAAAGGCTCTATGTCTGCGGCGACCACCGCGACACCAGTTCGCTGCAGGGTGCCCTCGCGTCCGGCGGCCGCGCCGCTCGAGCCGTGGTCGGCGACCTCGGTTCCCGGGGGGCTTGAGCGGCCCCAGGTTTTTCCGGTGTCGTTACCGACCTTCCCGAACACGGCCTTGGCAACGGGGAGGCCCGTTCCGCGGCACCGGAAAACTCGATGGTGGTGTTCCGCCGTCGAGCATCGCCGGTGTCGAGCTACCTGATCTTGACCCGGATAGGGGGGACGGGTGTCACACGATGGGGTCGTGACGTTCTTCTCGGGGCCGGGTCCTAGTGGTGTGGAAGTAAGGATGGAATCCGTGATCTTCCGCTGAGACCACAGGAACCAAGCAGAGGAGAAGTCATGACGAATTCGACTGCCACCCAGACTCCGCGCCAGTCGGCCGAGGTCGAGAAGACCGGGACGGGCGCGTTGGAGTCGAGCAAGGGTTCCACCACGATCGCCGACACGGTGGTGGCGAAGGTCGCCGGTCTGGCCACCCGTGAGATCTCCGGTGTGTACGACCTCGGCGGCGGCGCTGCCCGGGCCTTCAGCGCGATCCGTGAACGCATCCCCGGCGCCACGGCCTCGGCCAGCCAGGGCGTCTCGGTCGAGGTCGGCGAGAAACAAGCCGCGGTCGACCTGCAGATCCTCGTCGAGTACGGCGTGTCCATCGCCGACCTGTCACGGGCGATCCGGCGGAACGTCATCGGCGCGGTCGAGCAGATCACCGGGCTCGAGGTCGTCGAGGTCAACATCAACGTGTCCGACGTGCACATCCCCGGCGACGACGAGGACGAGGACACCAAGGGCGACACCGGCCGCGTCCAGTGAGTATCGGCGTCGAGATCGACGCCGACCGCATCGCCACCGCTGTGCGGGCCCGGCCCCATATCGCGGGTCTGCACAGCGGCCGGTTCGGCGAGATCGCCACCCTCCTGCGCGGACGCCGGATCCCGGGGATCCGCATCCGCGACGACGAGATCACCATCGGCGTCATCGGCCGCTACCCGGCGACCGCCGTCGAGATCAGCGACGACGTCCGCACCGCGGTGGGGCAGGTCGATCGCCCGGTACATGTGCGGATCGGCGACATCGCCTCGTCGGCCGACACCACCGTCGACGACCCGGAGACGGTGCCCGACGCGTCCCTTTCCTGAACCACGCCAAGGAGAACCCATGAATTCCACGCATCTCGGTCTGCTCACCGGTCTCGCCCTCGGGCTGGCGGCCGCTTTCGGCGGGTTCGGCGCGTTCCTCGTCGTCCTGGTCCTGGGCGCCCTCGGTCTGCTGGCCGGCCGCGTCCTCGACGGCAAGCTCGACCTGTCTCAGCTCACCGGCCGCGACAGGGGCTGACCACCATGACCGCCACCCTGCCGAGCCCCGCACCCACCACGGCTCCAGCCGGCAGCGAAGACCGGGGTGTCCTCACCATCTCCGACAGCACCGTGGAACGGATCGCGGCTCACACGGTGACCGAGGTCGACGGTGTCGGCGGCGCCGCGAGCCGCGTACTCGGCGTCGCTGTCGGAAGCGAAGACCTCGACAACAGCGCCAAGGTCACCGCGAAGGTCACCGGTGACACCGCCACCCTCGACGTCCGGATCTCCATCACCTATCCGATGTCGGTCTCCCGCACCACCGAGAACGCCCGCCGGCATCTGATGCGCCGCATCGAAGAGCTCACCGGTCTCACCGTGTCCCAGGTGGACATCACCGTCACCGCGCTGCACACCGCCACCACCGAAACCAGGAGGGTCCAGTGAAACGCCGCCCGCGCCGCGGTGTCACCGCGACCCTCACCGCGATCGTCCTGCTGGCCGCGTGCGCACTCGTCGCGGTCGTCGCGATCCAGATGCTCCTCGGTGAAACTCCCTGGATCCGCTACGACACCGTCGCCGGTGCCTTGCACGACACGCGCTGGAGCGACGTCATGCCTGCCATCGTCGGCGCCGCCGCGGTTCTGCTCGGGCTGATCCTGGTCTTGGCCGCGGTCCTGCCGGGCAAGCCCACCGTCCTGCCGCTGCGGGGGGAGCTGGAATCCGGAGCCTCGCGCCGGAGCTATCGCTCCACCCTTCGCGCCGCGGCCGCCACAGTGGACGGTGTGTCCGGGGCGACGGTGAAACTCAGGTCCCGCACGGTCTCCGCGACAGTGAACACCCAGCGGACGACCACCGATGGGCTCGCCGACGCCGTTCGTGGCGCGATCGCGCACCGGCTCGACCAGATCGATCCCGCCCTCCGCCCGGCCGTCAAGGTCAGGGTCCGTGCCGCCAGGAGCGCGTCATGACCAGCCTCAACCGGCCCGCCCGCCTCAATCGCACTGTGCTCGCCCTTCTCGGTCTGGTGCTGATCGCGGCCGGCGCTTTCACCCTGCTGACTCATTTCGGCACGCTCACCGTGCTGCGACCGGATTCCGCGCTGGTGCCCGGAACCGGACAGCCACCCACCTGGACGCTCTACGTCACCGCCGCGGTCGCGGTCGTGCTGGCCCTGCTCGTGCTGCGATGGCTCATCGCGCAGCTGACCCGCAAACCCAAGACCCACACCTGGCACTGTGAGACCGACCCCGCCTTCGGCCGCACGGAACTGGCCGCGAGCACCGCGATCGAGCCATTCGTCACCGAGGTGGCGGGCTATCCCGGCGTCCACGCCGCGCACGCGACGCTCGCGGGTACCCGCGACACACCGGCTGTCGCGCTGGTGATCAGCGCCGAACAGGACGGCGACCTCACCGAGATCCGCCACCGGATCGACACCGACGGCTTGCCGCGATTGCGGCAAGCACTCGACCTCGACACGCTGCCGGTGACCGTCGAGTTCCGTTTTTCCGCCAAGACGGGCGCCCGCGCGCTGTAGCCGAAGCCAGTCCGCTCACCGCTGCCACTGAACGCGCGCAGGGCCGTGCCGGGGCGGGCGGCCGGTCGGGCGTGCTCGACCGGCCGGCAGGCGTCGTCACCCGGCCGCTAGTGCGCGCCGCGCGGGGCAGTCGCCGGGTGATCCGGTCGAACAGCTCTTCCAGCGGTTCGCCGACTTCCCACCGCGGCCGTTTTGACGCTGACGGGTGAACTCTTCATCTCGCCGTTCCTGTCGCCGTGATGCGCGGCAACGTGCGGTCGGTATGGGCGATTCTGGCGAATCTCGTGGTCAGGGGTGCCAATACCGGTGACATGAGTGCTTTGTCGGCTGCTCTGCGGAGCGCCAGGCCGAGCCGGGTCCGGGGAAAGGCGAACGGTTTGATCCAGCGGGGGAGTTGCTGGATGTCGTCGACGAGTGGCCGCATCCAGTTCTCGTAGGCTGTGAGGCCGGGCTTGAGGGAGCCCGAGTCGGTGCCGGACAGGCAGGCCGCGAGGACGTAGCCGCTGACGAGCGCCAGCGTGGCGCCGCCGCCGCCCATGGGGGTCACGCACCAGGCGGCGTCACCGGCCAGGCACACCCGTTCGCGGTGCCAGGTGGGCATGCGGATCTGGGTGAGGTGGTCGAAGTAGACGTCGTCGGAACTGTCGAACCCGTCCAGGATCCGGGGAGTTTCCCAACCCACGTCGGAGAAGCGGTCCCGGATCCGGGCCAGTGCCTCGGTCCGGTCGAGCCGGGTGGGGTCTTCGGCCTCGGTGCAGGCGAGAACGGCGCGTGTGGTGCCGTGATTGTCGGGGCGCAAGTGAACTTGCCGTCCGCCGACCGTGGTGTACCAGCGCCATCGGCTGTCGTCGTCGATGGCGCGCGGGATGGTACCGAAAACCATGGTGATGCCCAGGGCGCGGCGGTCGATCTGGCCCTCGAAGAGCAGGTCGCGGGTGGTGGAGCGGACGCCTTCGGCTACGACGAGCAGGTCGGCGCGCAGGACCCGGCCGGTGGCCGTGGTCACGGTGACCGTGTCGGTCTCTTCCCGCACCGCGACGATGCGGTCGCCGTATCCGACCTCGACCCCCTCGGGCAGTTGCCGCAGAATCGTGTGAGCGAGGTCGCCGCGCAGGATTTCGAGTTCGGCGGTCGCGCCGTCCGGGCCGTCGGAGGGCAGTTCCACGAGTACTTCGCCGGAGGTGTCCACGAAGACAGTGCCGGTCTCGGTGGTGTTCTGCGCTCTCACCGCCTCGGTCAGTCCCATCTTGGCGAGAACCTCGCGGCCGACACCGCGGACGTCGACGTTCTGCCCACCGTCGCGAAACGCCGTCGCCCGCTCCAGCACGGTCACCTCCCAGCCGGTGCGCCGCAGCCAGAAAGCGGCAGAAAGTCCGGCGATGCTCGCGCCGGACACCACAGCATGTCGAGTGGTCATCCGAGTTCCCCTGTCAGTAGCCTCTGTAGTAACTTTACTGCAAAGCTACTATGGAGCAAAGGAGAACGCATGGCCGATGTCGATCCGCTGATCGAGGACTGGACGCCGATCCAGGTCGAGGTGATGCAGCGGCTTCGAGACTGGGCGGTCGGCTTCGGTGAACTGCACCGGCATCTCGCCGTCTGGATGCGACTGCCTGTTTCCGACGCCCACGCGCTGGGTCAGATCACTTGGGCCGCCGAAGCGGGCACACCGCTCTCGCCGGCGGAACTGTCCCGGCAGATCGCCATGACCACCGGGGCCACCACGATCCTGCTGAACCGGCTCGAAAACGCTGGTCATGTCCAGCGCAGCCGGGAAAGCGACGACCGTCGCCGGGTCACCCTGCGCCCGACCCCCGCCGCACGCGAACACGCGCGCCGGTTCCTCGCCTTCGCCGGGACCGAGATCGCGGCCACGCTCCGTGCCGCCGACCCCGAGGAACTCCGTGTCGTCACCACGTTCCTGTCGAAGATCGCCGAGGCGACGAAGAACGCCAACCGGCGTCTGGAACAAGGATCGGCGTCCGACAACTCGGCCGGAAGTGGAGACGACAAGGAGAACCCGTCCGGGTTCGGTGATCGAAGTGTGCGTCGGCCTTCCAGTAGCTAGGCCACTGCGCTGTCCCGTCGGATCATGGCGGACAGCACTGTCCACTCAGGACACCGATCGGGTGACCCCGACGAAGACATCGTCGAGGGTGGTGAATGGAAGTGGCCGGTTCCCGGTGCGGGTGCGCTCCGGGAACCGGCCACGGCGGCCTGGCGGCGTGAACGAGGGGGAGGGTCGCGCCGCGGCCCTGGTGATCACTGTCCTGGGATCACCTGCTGATCGAGTACCCAGGCCGCGGTGGGCGGAAAACCACTCGTTCAGGCAGTGCCCCGGGGACCGGAGGCTGCCGCTGTGAGCTGCCTGCGGAAGAGCGACGAGCGTCGCGATCTCGTGCCAGAGGTGGGAGTGTTCGGGGAGCGTCGCTTTCCGAACCGCCGCGACGCTCCGAGTCTCGGCATCATCCAGGCCTGACGACCATCCCCCGGAAGGGCGGAGAACGCTGCTTAGCGACGGCGGCTCCGGCACGATCGACCTGCGGCAGGTTTCGAGATTCCGGTGTCTCCTGTGCGCACGGGTTCGGACAACCGCGGAGTCCGGGGTACGGTGCCCGTTATGCCTGACGAGCAGGACTGGGAGCGGGACAAGGCCCGTTTCGTCGCGGATCCGGTGTCGCGTGATGACGGGGCGCCGCGGGGACCGTTGGCGCAGCAGTTCGCGACGCTCACTTCTTCGTTGCTGGATGCCTCGACCGTGGGCGAGGTGCTCGAACAGGTCGTGCGCGCCGCGGTGCGGGTCGTGCCGGGTGCCGACATCGTCTCGATCACCCTCCGCTCTCCTGATGGCCGGTTCCATACCCCGACCTGGACCGATCCGCTCGCCGACGAGTTCGACCAGTTGCAGTACGAGTACGGCGAGGGCCCGTGCGTCGACGCGGCCAGGGCAGGGGGGCCGGCGTCGGCCTACAGCGACGACCTGGCGGTCTCCACCGCCTGGCCGCGGTTTGGCCCCGCCGCGGCCGGCCGCGGCGCCGGGTCACTGCTGTCCACCGCGCTGCTGCCCGATCCGCGGCCGCCGCGGCTGTCCGGGGCGATCAACATCTACTCCCGCCGCCCGCACGGCCTGGACACCAGCGACCAGACCGGGGCCCTGCTGCTGGCCACGCACGCCTCGCTGGCGCTCACCCATGTCCAGTCCGTCACCCGTGAGCAGCTGCAGGCCGAGCAGATGTCGCGGGCCATCGACTCCCGTGACGTGATCGGCCAGGCCAAAGGCATCCTCATGGCCCGCCGCGGTTTCTCCGCGGACGAGGCTTTCGACCTGCTGCGCCGCACCTCCCAGGACCTCAACGTCAAACTCGTCGGCCTCGCCGAGACCCTCGCCGGCAACCACGCCGAACTGCTCCCTGGCGACTGACACACGGGCTGATCTCGCGTTCCCCGAGGGCGCCGCGTGTTTGGCGGGCGGGATGGCGGACACTCCCTCAGTGGGGTCCTTGTTCAACCAGCAGCAGCGGCCTTGGTCCTGCCGGTCCAGCAGCGTGGCCGGCAGGACGCGAGACCTCACTGGCCGAAGCCGCTGCCGAGGACGGATCTTCGGGTCTCGGCCAGCACAGCACGCACCACATCGGGGTCCGGCAGGGTCTTCTCGGCGTGGCTGCCCTCGGCGACGATCACCGTCGCGACGTCGTGCAGCTTCACGTTCGTGTGCTGCGATATCGTCCTCAGCGCGGTGAAGGCATCCTCAGCCGTCCAGCCACGTAACAGCATGAACATCCCCTTGGCCTGCTCGATCACCGGCTGGGTCGCCATCGCCCTGCGCAGCTGGTCCCGCTCGACCGAGGGGTCCTCCACATCCTCGTGTGCAGTCATGCCCCAGATTCTTACCGACCCCGGACAAACCCTTCACGCAAGGGAGGGGCCGGATCCCGGGGTGGGGATCCGGCCCTCTCCTGTGCCACGGCCTGAGTCGGGAGGATCCAGCCACCGTTGACCGGGACCATCATGAAAGCGAGCGTTGTACCGGCTGTTCAGCGGTTTCCCGCGGCGGCGCCCACCGGTCGCTGAGCAATGCCCGTACCGCGGCCGCTTCGGGCGCGCCGGCTTCGGTGAACGCGGCCAACGCGGCTTCGAGATGCCGTCGTGCTTCGCCGTCATTTCCCGCGGAGCGATGGCATCTGCCCAAGCCGTAGTGTGCGCGGGCGCACTCGTGCAGATGTCCGAGCCGGTGTGCCAGTGACAGGGATTCCTCGTACAGTGCGATCGCCGCGGTGCCGGTTTCCGTGTCCGCGAAGTCGTTGAGGGTGCTGACTTCGACGTTCGTGTTCCTGCCGGAACGGGCGAACTCCAGCGCGCGCCGGAAGTGCGCGGTGGCCTCGTCGCGTTGTCCCAGACCCGCGTAGACGTTGCTCAGGGCGGCCAGTACCGGTGCGCCCAGGCCGGGTGACTGGAGGTCGAGTGCGATCGTCCGGCTTCGTGTCAGGAAGGACAGCGCGGATCGGTGGTCGCCGCTCCCGCCGTGGTTGGTGCCGAGGTTGCAGAGCGCGATCCCTTCGAGCAGGGCATGGCCGGTCCGCTTGGCGGCGGCGAGTGCGAGTTCGTACTGCGTCCGGGCGGTCTCCCGGTGCCCGCGTATGTCCTCCACCGAGCCGAGACCGTCGCGCGCCATGCTTTGGAGGAGATCGTCGCGCCGGACGAGGGCGGTGGACAGGGCCTGCTCGAAGTGACCTGTCGCGTCGCCGTGGTAACCGAGCCGGAACAGTGCCGTCCCGGTGGCATGCGCGGCGAAACCGTGTTCCGTCGTGCCGGGACGGGCCAGTCCCAGCGCGGCCATGTGGAGAGTGAGCGCCTCGTGGTAGTGCGCCCCCACGTACAGATAGCGCCAGAACAGCGATGACACGCGGACCACGTGTCCCGCGAGCGCCGGTTCCGGGGAAAGCGCGGCCAGGGCGAGCATGGTGGCGCGTTCGTCGTCCAACCAGGCGCGGGCGTGGTGATAGTCGGGAAAACGCGGCTGCGGACCCGCGGACCTTCCGGGCGGCGGCCGAAGGTAAGGCTCATCGGGCGAAAACAGGTCCATGGCCGCCGAACCCCAGCACAGGTAGTGATCGAACAGCCGGGTCTTCGCCGCCAGCCGGGTGGCAGGGTCGTCGATTTCGTGGACGAGCTCCACGGCGAAGAGCTTGACGAGGTCGTGCACACGGAACCGGCCGGACGATGTCTCCTCCAGCAGGTTGGCGGCACACAACGCGCGCAGCGGCCGGGACTCACCGAACAAGGCGATCGCCGCCGCCTTGGTCGTCTCGCTGTCGGGCAACAGACCGAGAAGACGGAACGCAGACGCGCACCGGTCGTCGAGGGAACGATACGAACCGGAGAACACCGCGCGCAGGCTCGCGGACAAATCCCCGGTGTCGAGCGCGTCGAGCCGGTTCTCGTGGAGTTCGGCGGCCAGCGCCGACAACCGCTTGCCGGGCTGGGCGGTGACCCGCGCGGCGACGATCGCGACGGCCAGGGCCATCCCGCCGCATCGGCGCAGGATCTGCGACGCCGCCTCGGGTTCCTCGGCCACACGGGCCGTGCCCAGTTTGCGCACGAGCAACTCTCTCGCTTCGTCTTCGTCGAGCGGTCGGAGCGGCAGGGCGTTCGCGGCCTGGGCGGCCAGCAGCCCGCCGAGTTCGTGCCTGCTGGTGACGAGAACCGAGCAGGCGGATCCGCCTGGCAGCAGCGGGGCGACCTGACCGGAGTCCCGGACGTTGTCGAGCACCACGAGCAGCCGGCGCTGGGCCGTCAGGCTCCGGTACAGCGCCGCCTGGGCGTCCGGGTCGGCGGGGATCGCCGCCCCGGTGATTCCGAGGGCGCCGATGAACCCGCGGAGGACGCGATCCGCCGGAACGGGTTCGTGCGTCGGGTCGAAGCCGCGAAGGTCGGCGTAGAGCTGCCCGTCCGGGAATTCGCCCGCGTGGGCGGCGGCCCAGCGCGCGGCGAGCCAGGTCTTCCCAAGCCCTCCCGCACCGGAGATCACGACCACCGCCCCGCGGGCACGAAGCATCTGATCGAGGCTGTTCAGCTCGCTCTCGCGGCCGACGAACGATGGTGGCGCGGCCGGAAGTTGCCGGGGGACCGGCGTGTCGTCGGTCTTCTTCTCTTCGGCCAGGATGCGTTCGTGCAGCCGACGCAGGCGAGGCCCCGGATCGGCCCCCAGCTCCTCGGCCAGCCGGGACCGAACTTTCTCGTACTGCCGCAACGCGTCGGCCGGTCGGCCGTCGAGGTACAGCGCCTCGATCAGCTGGGCCTCCCTGCGTTCTCCACCGCCTCCGCCCGGTGGCGGCCCGGCCAGCACGGCGGCGTGGTCGCCCAGCCGCAGCCGGAGGTCGTCGCGGTCGAGTACCGCCGCTTCGCGCTTGCGCTCCAGCTCGTCCCGCACGTTGTCCGCCCAGGGCGACGACATCCCGGTGAGGGGTGCGCCCCGCCACAACGCCAGCGCCTGGTCGTACAGCTCCAGTGCGGTGTGCTCGTCGGTGGCACCTCTCGCACGTCCCAACAGGTGATCGAACCGGTGAACGTCCACCGTCAGCGGATCGGCCACGAGCACATAGCCACCGCGGTCGTGTTCGAGCGAGACACCGTTCAACCTGGCCAGAGAGCCGCGCAGTCTCGACACGTACGAGTACAGAGCCACTTTCGGCCGCCGTGGCAGCCGTTCGTCCCAGACACGGTCGACCAGGGTGTCGACCGGCACCACACGTCCGAGCTCGATCAGCAGCACCGCCAGGACGTCACGCTGACGCGCGTGTCCGACATCGACCCGGACCTCGCCATCGACGACCTCGACGGCCCCCAGCACCCGCAGCTCCATCGGCACCCCGCCTCCCTTTCCCAGATCTAGCGGATCGTGCCTCTCCGGGCAAGCTCGCCTCCACGGCGATCCAGGGCCCCACCTGCTGATTCAAAGATTGTTCAAGCTTTCCTCCCGGCCCGGCGGTGATGCTGATGGCCGGTCGCCCGCCGTCCACAGGAAAGCGACTCGCGTGCCGTAACGCCGTCGACGCGGGAGAGCGCCCGTATGACGTCGTGCGGGCGCGGTGGCGGATCACTCCGAAAGCGGCGAACTCTTCTGCGGGGGAGCGGACATGGTCGGAATCTGGATAGGACTCGGTGTTCTCGTCGTGGTCATCGGTGTCGCCGTGAGCACGGATCTGCGTGATCGCGGCCGCGGCGGGACGCGGAAGTTCCTGTTGCCGGGATGGGCGTCACGGCGCGCGGACTACACGGAGAGCGACCTCGTCCACGGCCGTTCGCTACCGAAGTCGCCGCGCGAGGAGATCGAGGAACAGCGGCGGCGGTTTCGCTCCAGTGATCAGTGACGTCCGGCGAGGCCGAGGGCCTTACATTTTTCCAATCCAAAAGTGCTGCTCGTCGCTAGCCTGATACCTATCCCGGACCGATGATCAACAAAGGAAGGAAACCTGTCGTTTCTGTGTCGATTCTGCTTTTTCCGCGGGTGTAGCCGCGCTGGCCAGGTTTTCGGTTCCGGCGCGCGGGTCGACGTCGGGAATGTGGACCGCCGCCCCCGCCCGCGGGCCTCGTTCTTCACCGCCAACCGACCGGGAAGCCCCGCGACACCGACGAATCCGCAGATCGGGGCTGCTCATCGACGCCCACCGCCCGTCACGTTCCGGGCGATTCTCGCTGAAGCGCCTCTCGCGACAGTCGGCATCGTCGTGGTGGGCACAGGGCAAGTCTTGAGACGAGCCGACTGACACTTGTCCAAGACACTGCTCGTCACCGGATACAGCCTCCGCCGTTGTTCTTCGCTTGGCTGTTCACCGCCGCGTACTGACTTGGAACAACGGATTCACGCCAAGCCTGGGGAACCTTCGCTCGTGGTGCGGAGCGCGTCCCGTGATCCGACACTCCGCGGCGTCATCGGAGTCCGCAATTTTCCTGACTGGAGGCACGTATGGGTGAGAGACCGGAGGCACCGGGCTACCGCTCGGCAGGGGGTGCGGCCCGCACACGCGTGAAGAAGGCACTGGTCGTGCTCGCCGGCGTGGTGATCACGGCGCTCGGCTTGCCGGCCACCGGCTCGGCGGGTGAACCCTCATCAGGTAGTTCCGGGAGCCGCGACGCGATCCTGGGCTCGGATTGGGCCTCTTCCGCCGATCGGGCATGGACCACAGCCGGTGATTCCCGCGGTCTTCACATCCTGGTCGCCGACGCCAGGTCGGGCTATGCGTGGCGGACGGCAACCACCCTCTCGGAACCCGGGTTCGAGACGGACAGGTGGATCGGCAACGCTTGTCTCACGGGATCCGGGCAACGGTTAGTGGTGGCTTACGCGCCCCGGACGTTCACCAACGACGAGGAGCTCTCTTCGCGCGGCGCGTTCGTCGCTGTCGTCGATCTCGTCTCCGGCGCCGTGTCCAAACAGCCTGTCCGCAGCAGTCTCGCCTACTTCAGTCCCGGGTGCGGCGCGGCTGAATCGGCGGTGGTGACGCAGGGTCTCACCGGCGAGCGGGAGCGCACCCGGGTGATCACGCTCGACGCGGCCTCGGGCGCCGTAGGTGAACCTGTCGAGGTATCCGGTCAGCTGACTTCGGCAATTCCGACGCGAGAGGGGATCGTGGCCGCGGACAGCCACAGCCTCGTGCGCCTGACGCAGGACGGGCGGCGGACACTTCTCGCGCCGTCGATCACGGTGCCGTTCGCGCTGACTCCGGACGCCGACGGAGGGGTCGTCTTCCTCGACTTGTCACCCGAGCGCGCGTTCGTGCGCAGGGTGGCCGGGGCCGCTCCGCTGGCCACCCTCGCCTCCGGTGCTGTCGGGAAGATCGGGGTGGCGACCGGTGCGGGTAACCGGGTGTTCCTGACCGGCGCGACGGAAGCGGTTACCGCGCTACCGCCGAGCGTTCGCCGGCTCGATGTGCCGGCGAACGCGGAGATCTCCACCCTCGGAGAACTCGCCATCACCGGTGTCGCGGTCACCCCGGGAGCCGGCCACCGCACGCCCCACGCGTTGCGGCTGGAAGCCAAGTCGGTCGAGACCGGCCGCCCGATGAGTTTCGAGGTCGATCCCGCGGCCGTGGTGGCGGATGCCACGGGTAGCGGGGCCGCGGCTCGCGCCCAGCGCGGAGAGGCCCGCGTCGCCGGGGCGCCGGACGATCCGGTGGACGCCGACCGGTGGTGTGCCGTCCCGCGCGGCGATCCGCTGAATCAGGTCATGCAGCCCAAGCCGAGGCAGATCGAGTGGGCAGTCGACCAGGCGGTGCGTTCCTCTCTGACCGTACGACGCGAAGCCAACTGGAAAAACCTCCGCATGCCGGCCTACTCGCCGCAGCAGCTCTTCCCGCCGACACCACTCGAGGGCGGGGGGAACATCCCCGCACAGATCGCACTCGGCATCACCGCTCAGGAGTCGAACATGTGGCAGGCGACGGGTGCGGCGATGCCAGGCGTGACGGCGAACCCCCTGATCGGCAATTTCTACGGCCGTGCCATCTACGACGGCAACAAGGGTGACGACTGGGACATCCACTGGGACCAGGCCGACTGCGGGTATGGCGTCATGCAGATGACCGACGGGATGCGACTGGCCGGACGCGAAAAACCGGGTGAGACCGCGCTGCCGTACGACACGCAGCGCGCGGTCGCACTCGACTTCGCGGCCAACATCGCCGCGGGCGTGCGGTTGCTCGGTCAGAAGTGGAACGAAGTCCACCGCTCCGGGATGAAGATCAACGGCGGTGACCCCAAGCACGTCGACAACTGGTTCTACGCGGTCTGGGCCTACAACTCCGGCTTCTACCCCGACAAACGTGACGGCTCCCCGTGGGGCCTGGGTTGGCTGAACAATCCCGCCAACCCCCGGTACAAACCCGATCGCGCGCCGTTCCTGGAGTTCAGCTACGACGACGCCCGGCACCCGCAGGACTGGCCCTATCCCGAGAAGGTCATCGGCTGGGCAGGGCATCCCATCAACACTTTCGAAGGGCCGGATCAGCCCATCGGCGGCTACCGCCAAGCGTGGTGGAACGACACGCAGTACCGCGAGCTGGCCAAGCCGCCGAGGTTCATGTTCTGCGACTCCTCCAATCAGTGCGAACCGGGAAAGGCCCATGTTCCGGACTATCCCGGCAACCCGCCCGGCAGCAAGGACGACGTCCGCGGCGAACCCGCCGGGCCCTGCGCGCACAAGACAGCCGGCTTCTACGACCTCAAGTGCTGGTACCACGAATCGGCGTCCTGGAAGGACTGCCCGAAGATGTGCGGCTACGAGACCCTGCGCTTCGATCCCGGCTATGCCTACCAGGACGACGCCACCAGCTACCCGCCTGCCTGCACCACGTCCGGTCTGCCGCCCGGGGCGCTGGTAATCGACGACGTAGCGGACACGACTCCTTCGATCCGGCCAGGCTGCGGGCACCCCTGGCAGAACGCAGGCAGGTTCAGCTTGGACTTCGCCGCGGACGCCTCCGGGAACCGGCCGTCCAAAGCGGACTTCCACCAGCTGGGCGCGGGATTCGGCGGGCACTTCTGGTTCGCGCATACGAGGCAGGACGACGCCGAGGCGCGGAAACTCCGCGTCACCGGAACCTGGAGCGCCGACCGCCCGATCACCGGCTGGGCCCGGGTCCTCGTTCACCTTCCCGATCACGGAGCGCATACGCAGCAGGCGCAGTACCACATCGATCGCGGCAACGGGGTGTTCGACAAGCGCCGTGCGCTCTCGCAAGGCATCGAAGCCAATAGATGGGTTTCCGCCGGCGTGTACCAGTTCTCCGGCGTCCCGCGGGTGAAGCTGTCCACTCAGACCCACGACGGGCGGGGAACCGACGATGTCGCGTGGGACGCGATCGCGTTCCAGCCACTGCCCGGCAAACCCCAGCACCTGGTGGCCGCCCTGGGCGACTCGTACAGCTCCGGCGAGGGAATGGGCGGCTATGCCCGCGAGACCGACAACAACCACGGCAAACCTCGCTGGAACGCGTGCCGACGCAGTAACTCCGCCTGGCCACGCGTGATGACCATGCCCGGCGCGACGGGCCCGTTGGGACAGCAGTCGGACCAGTTCAGCCCGGCAGCCGAACTCGGATTCGTCGCCTGTTCCGGAGCGGACACCGCGCAGCTGGCGGGGACGCGCCCCAATTCCTGGGACAAACCCGACGAGTACGACACCGGAGACGGCCAGTTCCACGAAGTCGGCCAGCTCGACTCGGGCGTACTCGACGAGAACACCACCCTCGTCGCCATGACGATCGGCGGCAACGACAACAACGCCTACATCAGCGCTCTCAAAGAATGCGCACAGGGCAGCTGCTGGAGCGATGCGTTCGTGAACAAGTACCGGACGATCCTCGACCAAAACGTCGCCAATACCAAGAACCTCCTGCGGAAGACCCACACCGTGGGCTACGCGCCGAACGCGCGCATCCTGCTCGTGGGTTACCCGGCACTGGTCAGCACGACCAAGGGGTGTGGCCTGGGTGGTTTCCTGATCGATCCCAGGGATGCCCAATCGCTCGACACCTTGGCCCGGCACATGGCCTCCCAGCAGGAGCAGGCCGTACGCCAGCTGAAAGCCGAAGGAATCCCTGTCGACTACGTGTGGATCAACAACCTGTTCGAGCAGCACGGGGCCTGCGATCAGCAGGAGTGGATCAACGGGTTCTCGAAAGGCCCCCGAGGCGGCGGCGACTTCCACAGTGGCGACAAGGCGAGCGTTCTGTGCTGGCCGTGGGAAGGCGGTTCCTGCTTGAGCCGGGAGAGTTTCCACCCCAACCAAGAAGGTGGTCGCGCGTACGCGCGCGCTGTGGACGAGGTGCTCCGCACCACCCGCTACGCCGGCAATCATCCGCCGTCGTAGCACCAACCCGATCCGAAAGGAAAGACATGTCGTCAAGCAAGCACGCTGTCCGCCTGGGAGCGACGCTGGTGAGCGTCGCCGGGGCGCTGGGAATGATGACCGGTACGGCACAGGGCGCCGCACCGAAGCCGTCATCCGACGTCTCGGTACAGGTCGCCTACAAGTGCTACGTCAACTCGTACTGGCTGTGCGCGGAGACCCTCGACCGGGTTTATCAGCGCGCACAGCCGACCAGGAACTCCGACTACGTCGTCCTTCTCGACAAAGGCCGATCGGTGCAGCTGCGCTGCTGGAAGGAAGGTGAAGTAATCAACGGCAACAACGTCTGGTACTACACCGCCACCGACGTCGACTACCCCTATCAGACCATCGGCTACGTCAGCGCCGCGTACCTGTCCACGGGCAAGGACCCCGAATGGGGAATCGGCCACTGCTGACCCGGCGACCGGGATCGAGGAGTCGACATGCAGAGATTTGGCCGAAGAAAGACGCTGTGGCGCACCAGCCTCACGGTCGTGGTCGGTTTGACCTTCGGGACCTTGGTCGCGATACCCCCTGTCGTCGTGGCGGCCCGGACAGCCCAACCCTCGTCGAGCATCGCGCCGACGGAGCGGGCCGGGTTGATCGGTGACGGGTGGCAGCGGTCCGGAGACCGGCTCTGGACCACGACTGGTGACAGCTCCGGCTTCCACGTGCTCACCGCGGACGCGCGGACGGGATACGCGTGGCGCACCCTGGCGACCCTGGCCCACCCGGGCATCGAGTCCAGCCAATGGATCGGTAACGCCTGCGCCACCGCGTCGGGGGCCAAAGCCGTGGTCGTCTACGCACCACGCGAGTTCACCAACCAGGAGTCACTCTTCGACCGCGGCGGGTTCACCGCGATCGTCGATCTCGGCTCCGGAACGGTGACCCCGGTCCAGGCCCGAACCTCGCTGGCCTATTTCAACCCCGGCTGCGGCGCCGACGAGCGGGCTGCGCTCACCCAGGCCACCGAGGACAAAACCGGCGTTCTGGTCGTGGACGCGGCTACCGGTGCCGTGAGCCCGCGCGTCGAACTACCAGGCCAAGCGACCTCGGCCGTACCCAGCGGTGACGACGTCGTGGTCGCCGGCCTCGGTCGCCTGGAAAAGGTCAGCCGGACAGGGAAACGCACCTTGTTGAGCGCGACATCGGGGATCGCCCACCGGTTGCGCCCCGATTCCGGCGGCGGCGTGGTGTTCTCCGAACACGAGCGAGACACCAGCAGGGTGCGGCGCGCCGCCCGCGGCGTGACAACCACGCTGGCCACAAGCGGGTTCGGAGAGGTCGATACCGCCGCCTCCCGCGGCGGCAAGGTGCTCATCACCGGCGCCGCGAAGGTCGAGAAACTGCCCGACGAGGTGGGTACGCTCGACGCGCCGGTGGGTTCTCGTGCCTCGAGCGACGGTGAGATGGCGATCGTCGACCAGGCCGACCCGCTGATCTCGCCGGGCATGCCGGCACGGCAGCAGATCAAGATAGGCGCGCGAAGCACCAAGACCGGCAAGACGGTGAACTTCGCCGTCGAACCCACACCCGGACGCACGTCGCCCGACACCACCCCGCAGCCTGGTCAGGTTCGGCCGTCGGGGACGGCGGAGGACAGTGTGGACGCGGGCGCGGTGTGTTCGGTCGAGCGCAACAATCCTCGCTTGCAGATCTATCAGCCCTCGCCGCGCCAGGTCGAATGGGCGGCCGATCGCGCGGTGTTCGGCAAGCTGATGATCGAGCGCCCCGCGGACTGGAAACACAACGGCATGGCCTTCTACTACAAACCGCAGGAACAGACCATGTTCCCGAGCGTGCAGCTGAAGAACGCGCCGAACGCGCACGTCCCCGCGCAGATCCTGCTCGGTGTCCTCGGCCAGGAGTCGAACCTCTGGCAGGCCAAACGACACGTTCTGCCCGGCCAGACGGGTAACCCGCTGGTCGGCAACTACTACGGGGTCGACTACTACAACGACACGCCGGACGACGACTGGACCATCGACTGGAACAAGGCCGACTGCGGATACGGTATCGGCCAGGTCACCGACGGCATGCGCAAGCCGGGCCATCCCCATCCCAACAACCCCGGCGACCCACCCCGTGAGCACAACCGTCAGCTGGCGATCGCGACCGACTACACCGCCAACGCCGCCGCCGCGCTCCAGATCCTGCAGTCCAAATGGAACCAGCTCCAGGACGTCGGCATGACGGTCAACAACAACGACCCCGGCAAGATCGAGAACTGGTTCTTCGCGTTGTGGGCCTACAATTCCGGTTACCACGTTCCCGGTAAGCCGGGCACGAACGGAGCCTATGGATTGGGCTGGGGCAACAATCCGGTCAATCCGAAATACGACCCGGTACGCCAGCCGTTCGGCAAGAACCCCAAGGACTTCGCCACGCCGCAGAAGTGGCCGTATCCCGAGAAGGTCATCGGCTTCGCCTCCAACCCGCCGTCGGGCTACGAACACCCCGGAGCGGAAGTGCCGTTCTTCCGTGCGGCCAACTGGCCGGGCGGCGACATCGGCGGACCGCTCAACCGTGACAACGCGAAGCCACCAGTCCAGCTGTTCTGCAACGACAGCAATCTGTGCTATCCGGACCGGCCAACGGTCAAGCCGAACGCGCCCGAGGTGCTGGGCGAGCCGATGGGCCCGTGCTACCACACCAACGCGGCAGGCCAGTACGACCTGAAGTGCTGGTTCAACAAACCCGCCACCTGGAAGGTCGATTGTCCCAGGACCTGTGGCGTCGAGTTCGTCCGCTTCGACGACGACTACCCACAGGAACAGCCGATCCGAAAGGACAGCGACAGCATCAGCTATCCACCTCGCTGCGTCACCACCGGCCTCCCCGTCGACGCACTGCTGATCGACAACGTGCCGCACGATGTTCCCACGGTCAGCCCGCCGGCAGCTCAACCCTGCGGCAAAGCACAGAGCGCGGGTTCGTTCGACCTCAGCTTCGGCAGCCCAGCGGCGAAGATCGACCTCCACCAGGTAGGCGGCGGATATGGCGCCCACTTCTGGTGGACGGAGACCAAGCAGGACCTGGGGTCGTCCGACAACGCCCTGCGGGTGACCGGTACGTGGACACTCAACCGGAAGCTCGCGGCCGCGTCCAAGGTCTACGTCCATGTACCGGACCACCTGGCCAAAGCGGAAGCCACCTACCTTATCGATACGGCCTGGGGCCCGGCGCGACGCACAGTGCGACTGAAAGACGCGCCCGGTACGGCCCCGGACGGAAAAGGCGGCGTGGTCACCACCACCACCGGAAACCGGTGGGTGTACCTCGGAGGCTTCATGTTCGACGACAAGGTGGTGCCACGGGTCCGTATGTCCAATCTGGACCAAGTAGTGCCACGTTCGGAGGTGGCGTTCGACGCCGTGGCGTTCGCGCCCATGCTGGCCGAGGAGAAGCCGGACGATATCGTCGCGGAGATCGTGAACAAAAACTCGGAGAAGTGTCTCGTCGTCAAGGACAATTCCACGAACGAACTGGCGTTCGCGATTCAGCGGACCTGTGCGCGGACATTCACTGATTACTGGCTCGTCCGGCTGAGCTTCAGCACGACCGATCCGGCCAGCGGCGAGACCACCGGTCATTACCAGATCATCAACCGGAACAGCGGTCTCTGCTTGTCCGTTCTGAAGAATAAATCACACATCATCTTGACGGAAATCGTCCAAGCGTCGTGCAGCCGCACAGACTACAAAAACACATGGGAGTACCACTGGGGGCCACCCGTCGAATCCGGCCTCAGGACCAGCTATGGAGAACTCGAAGTCGTGGTGCACCGTGACTCGAAGGACGACGGCGCACCTCTCGTGCTCGGCGAAAGCACTGCCACGAGCTCCACATGGAATATCGTGAGACTCAATTGAACGATGGCCTGGGGCCTCAAGCAAGGCCCCAGGCCACTCGCGGCACATCCCTCCGGTCGGCCCGGCTGATTCGACATGGTCGTGCGTCGTGGCGAGCCGGCCGGTCGCTGTCGCGAGGTTCTTCGCCGAGCGAGTCTTCGGGCCGGACCGAAGGTCGATCCTGGAGCCCGGCCCGGCCTGGCCGGTGCCGACGATCGCGCGGAATCCCAGCGGGAGTCCGGACGGCAGTGCGCCTCGCCGAGAGCCGCCGAGGAGAAGCGACTCCGGGTGACGATCGCGGAACTGGATGAAGCGGACAAGAAGTCCAGCCCAGCGGGCCGGCTCTGCTTGTGGGGTAGTTGTCGGTGCCCCCGGTGAGATTCGAACTCACACTGGACGGGTTTTGAATCCGTTGCCTCTGCCAGTTGGGCTACGGGGGCGATGCTGGATGAACTTTACGGGATCATGGCTGCCCGCCTTCCGCCGGGCCCGAAGTGTGACGACCGTCTGACGTGGTGAACGCCATCTCGCCGACTGGATCGTTCCCGGTAGGCTTCGAGTTCGCGGATCACCCGCGAAACGAACCGCCCCACGACCCTTCAGGAGGACCCCGGTGACCGAGCAGGCTGCCGAGGCCAATGGTGCCGTCGCCGCACCTCAGCGGCGGGTGCTCGTGGCCGAGGACGAGGCGCTCATCCGTCTCGACCTCGTCGAAATGCTCCGCGAGGAGGGCTATGAGGTCGTCGGTGAGGCCGGAGACGGTGAGCAGGCCATCAACCTGGCCACCGAACTGAAGCCTGACCTGGTGATCCTCGATGTCAAGATGCCCAAGCTCGACGGGATCGAGGCCGCGTCCAAGATCACCGGAGACCGGATCGCGCCGGTCGTCATCCTGACCGCGTTCAGCCAGCGTGACCTGGTCGAGCGGGCCAGGGAAGCGGGCACGATGGCGTACCTGGTCAAGCCCTTCGCCAAACGGGACCTGGTACCCGCCATCGAGCTGGCCGTGAGCCGGTTCTCCGAGCTTCAGGCGCTCGAGGCCGAGGTCGCGGGCCTCACCGACCGGCTCGAGACCCGCAAGGTCATCGACCGGGCCAAGGGCCTGCTGATGAGTCGCCAGGGTCTCACCGAACCGGACGCCTTCCGGTGGATACAGCGCACCGCCATGGACCGCCGGACCACGATGAAGGCGGTGGCCGAGGCCGTCGTCGAGAGCATCGGCTGACGGACCCCGACCTGCCGTGAGGGCCCCTCAGGACCTTTAGTGTCCGGAGGGGCCCTCACTGTGTTGGGGAAGGCTTGACTGTCGGTGACCGCTAGCTGGGCGCAGGAGCCTGGACAGGAACTTCTTCCGCTGGTAACCGGCCGAACGTCAGGGTTCCGTCTTGTTCTTCGAGTCCCGGACATCGACCTCGGCCCGGCCGATTCACGGCTCCACGCAGTTATTGTGCGGTGTCGTACAGCTCGAACGCACCCGCTGATCGTTCTCGCCGGTGCCGTTCCGCTGCTTCTTCGACGTATTGCTTATGAGCAAATCGGCCTTCCCCGAGTCTGGGAGATACGATTAGTCGCATGTGCCGTTTATTCCCGCGCATGGTTCGAGTAGATCACGCCAGGCGGTATTCTCGCTGGTAGACGCTTCCCATTAGCGGGTGTGGCCAGGTGTGCGGACAGGGGTCCGGTCGCGAGCTGTGGTGGGGGACTAATCATCGGCTCGGCCGAGAGGACGAACGTCTTCCACTGAGACAGACCAACGATGCGCCGAACGTTTCACCGCAAGTCGCACTCGCGAGCGGCAAAGAGCCGAAAAGAGTGAAGGGGACGGCAACAGGTAATTCGCGGAGGGGAGTAATCGCGTTTTTGGTCGACCTATTCGCCGCGCTTACCGGAGTCGACCGTTCGGCGTCGAGCGACCGCCGCTCGGCGCATGCGCTCCAAGGGTGTTTCCGGTGCAACCCGTCCCGGGCAAACTGATTGACGAGCCGAGTCGGCTCACCGTGCTATTGCGCCGTGGCAACACAGCCGAATAGTGCGGCTCCCTGCGTCAACAGGGAGCCGACTCAGCTGCACCATCCAACGGTTGTCAGGAGATCCAGCATGGCCACTATAGATGGCCCATCGCCGACTAATCCAGGCGAAGCGCCCCGCAAGTCCCCCCAACAGGTGCCTCGTATCACCCTTGTCATTCACGGATCACCCACCGGGCGTCGTCTTCCCCCCGAACCTGCGGCGGAACACGTGCCGGAGCCGGTCGCGGAGAAGGCGCCGGCGGCACGACGAGAGCGGGGTGGGCAGCACGAGTTCGTCGACACGACCTGGTTCGGCAGGCTCGAACGGCTGTTGCAGTCGTGGCCGATCACCTTCCGGCTGGTGCTGCTGGTGGCCGTCGTGCTGACCGGCACCGCCGCGGTGGCCGCCACGCTGGGCATCGGCGGGCAGCTGGCGCTCATCGCGCTCAGTCTCGTCGAACGCCGCAGACGCCGGGAACGGGTCGCCGCACTTCGTCGCGGGACGCCTTCCGTCCTGCGTGCCAAGGAGTAGCCCGGCAGGCCCGCTCGCAAAAGGGCACCCTTATGGCGTAGGTGAAAGCCACAGCGCTTCGGTGGCGTAGCGCACTGGCCGCGATCTCTGCCAGTGGGCAGGATTTCCTGGTCGGGAATTCATAGGTCAAAGGGGAGTCCGATGAGGAAAACTGACGCCGACAACGTCCGATCGCTGTTCGCCGATTCCGGGATCGACCACACGGAGACGGGACAGATCGAAGTGATCATCGACCGGTTCGACAACTGGTCCAACCAGGCCGCGGGGAAAGCCTTCGGCTGTTTCACGGGGCCGTGCTGCCTCGCTCCGTCCCTCGCCGAGGCGTGCTGACGACGGCACACGGCCCCGCGGAGTCCGTAGAGGCCTCCTTCCTTGCTTTCAAGAGCAGGGAAGGAGGCCTGCGCCGCAGGTCGGGTTCAGTGACGAGAGCGCCCCAGCGCACTGTCCGAGGCGAGTGAGCCGAGCACCCAGGCGAGCGCGGGTACGTTCTGGTCCAGCGCTGTCCGGTTGATCCCGGTGGCCCGGTCGCAGGGCTGGTGGTAGCAGGGGTCGAACAGTTCCCCTGCCCGGCCGCCGTATTCGGCGGCCTGGGCGGGATTCTTGACCCCGAGCACGCCGGTGTCGATGCCGCCGACCGGGATGCCGAGATCGGCGAACGGGAGATGGTCGGAGCCGACGGCGCCGTAGTCCTGATAGGCATAGGGAAGGCCGTGCGCGGTGAACCACCGGGCGAACAGTTTCGTGATGACGTTCTTCTCGGCGACGCCGTCGTCCCAGACGAACCGGACCGCGTTGGGCGAGGCGATGAGTTCGGCGTTCAACAGGACCGCGATCCGATCGCGCTCCCGCGGGGTCAGATTCGCGGCATAGTAGGCGGAACCGATGTCGCCCAGCTCCTCGGCGCCCCAGAAGACGAAACGCACCTTGTTCGCCACGTGTCGCTGTCGTGCGGCGAGGCCGATCGCGGTCTGCAGCACGGTACCCGCGGTCGAGGCGTTGTCGTTGATCCCCGGGCTCTCGGTGACGCTGTCGAGGTGACCGCCGAACAGCACGACGTGGTCCGGGTCGCCGCCGTCGGTCTCCGCGATCACGTTCACCGTGGTGGCAGGCACGTTCCTGGCCCGCAGATCGAGCCGTACCCGCAGTTCCGTGGTCGAGGCGAGCCGGATGAGCCGCTCGGCGTCCACCTGGGACAACGAGCCCAAGGGCCTGGTGAAGCTCGGCGGGTCGAACGCGATGAAGCGGTAGATGTTCTGTGGCGAGGGCGAGTTCTCGTAGATGAGCACGGCACTCGCGCCCGCGGCGGTCGCGAGTCGCTGCTGCTCGCGCAGAGTGCAGGTCGAACGGGCCACCAGCACCGCGGCGCCGGCCGCGCCGATGTCCTGGTAGTCGGCGGCGGCGCATCCCGAGCGCCCGGCGGGCAGCGGGACCAGCCGGGCGTCGAGGCCGCCGTCCGGAGTCGAAGGGGTGAACCGGGCCATCATCACCCGGAACCGCTCCTGTCCGCCGGTCCGGAGGGTTTCGGTGTCCACCACGAAATCGGTGTAGGGCACGGTCTGGTAGCCGACCCGGTAGCCCGCCGAGCGCAGGAGGGCGGACACGTAACGCACGGATCGGTCGAATCCGGGCCGGTCGTACCCTCGGGTGCCGTCACCGTCGTCGGCGATGCGTTGCAGCGCGGCGAGATGCGCGTGAACCTGGTCGCCGGTGACCCGGGAAGCCAGCCAGTTCGCCGGACCGGACGCCGCGGTCGCTCCGGCCGAGGAGAAAGGAACCAGGAGCAGCGCCAGCAGCAGGACGGCGAGGGCACGGGCGCGCATCACCACCTCCGGACTCGGGCCTTGGGACGGGCGGAAACGCGGACCGGCAGCGAGGTGAGGCCACGCAGCGTCGCGGTGTCCTCCCAGACCGGGGCACCGGCCGGTTCGAGAGTGATCTCGTTGTCCCGCAAGGAGTCGAACAGTGTGCGGAGTTGCAGGCCGACCAACGTCGCGCCAAGGCAGGCGTGCGCGCCGCGGCCGAAGCCCAGATGCTGCCCGCGGCGGGCTCGCGGATCCACCTCGTCCGGGCGGGGGAAGACGGCGGGGTCGCGGTTGGCGGCGGCCAGGAGCACGATCACCACGTCGCCGCGCCGGATCCGCTGTGTGCCCAGCTCCCCGTCCAGGACACAGACCCGGCCGTCGGCCTGGACCGAGCCGTCGAGCCGGACCAGTTCACTGGCCAGTCCGTCCGCGCCGTCCGGTGCGGACAGCAGGTCGAGAAGGTCGGGTTGCCGCGCCAGGCGAAGCAAAGCGGCGCCGAGCAGTCTGCTGGAGGATTCGTAGCCCGCGTGCAGGATCGCGCGCAACGAGTTGGCCAGGAGCTCCGGGGTGACGCCGGGGCGCGCGGCCTGTGCGCGCAGGGCCGCGGCGATGAAGCCGGACCGGGCTTCGTCCGCCAGCCATCCGGCGACCAGCTCGCTCAACTCGGCCTTCGCCTGTGTGCCGGGCTCCGCGCGGGACGGATCGAGCCCGGCGTCCATGCTGCGCACGATCGCGTTCGAACGCAGCTCGAACTCCTCACCACTCGGCCGGTGTACGCCGAGGTAGTGGCAGATGGCGCCGAGCGCGACCGGACGAGCGAAATCGGTCACCAGGTCGGTGCTGCCCGTGACGGCGAGCGCCGTCAACCGGGCGGTCATGTCCGTCCCCAGCTGTTCGGCCATGGCCCGCTGCGGGAGCTCGCGCAGCGCGGTCACCAACAGGTGGCGGATTTCGGTGTGCTCCGGTGGATCGAGGCCTTGCAGGCTCAGCGCGGCATCGGGGACCTCGAAACCCGCCCGGCGGAAATCGGAAGCGTACCGGGTGGTGTCGGTGAGCACCCGGCTCGCGGCCGCGTGTTCGGTGACCACCCACGAATCCAGCATGGGGTGCCAATACACGGGATGCGCCTCGCGCAGACGGCGGTAGAAGGGATGCGGATCGGCGATCACGTGTGGTGCCAACGGTTCGTAGTACGGATCGGCCAAGGTGACCCCCCATGCGAGGAGTGAGCTGTGGCCGTATCGGGCAAATACGGCCACACCACACTCGAATTCCGGTACCGGTGGTAATCAGTGGCGGTACGTCATGACTTTTCCACCTCCCCTGCGACATGGAAACCGTGTGTGGAAAATCTCGGGGTCGAGTCTGCTGGACGCGATACCCGGCGGTCATCCGCCAAGTGGGGGGAAATCGCAAACCAGACGAGAGTTCCGTTTACGATATTCCGAGCCGTCGCCGATGAATTACTACGAATTCCTGATTCTTCGCCTCGGCTGGCGAAGACGAGGGGGTCGCCCCCCGATCATAATCGGTAGCGAAGTACGCGGGTGTCGCCGGGCACGAAGGGGAGCAAACCCTCGGCGACGATCAGGGCGGGCCGGTCCCCCGGCACCGCGTCGAGCCAGCCGGAGGTGGTGAGGTCGGCTCCGAGGAGCCGGGATCGCTCCGGCAGGAACTCGGGGCGAAGGCCGACGACCCCCGGGAAGTCGACGTCGTACCAGTCGACGCCGGCGGGCGGGTCGCAGCGGAACACCCGGGAACGCCTTTGGGGAGGCCTGGGCCGACCCGCGGCAACTCGAGCGCTTTTGGGGTCCGCCTTTCGCGCCCTCCACCTTCACGCGTCACGACTTCCGGGTCGGCAGCCGCGCGGAGTACTTCCTCACCGGGCCGAACGGCGAAAAAAATGGAGCGGCTCCTGGAAGTTCACCGCGGTGAATCCCATCGACTCGTTCGAGGCGCAGGACGGCGAAGACGGCGCCGACGACGAGAACATGCCGGTGTCGATGACGTTCACCTTCGTGACCACGCCGGCGGGATCGCGGATGACCAGCGTCACCCGGTTCGCCGGCGTCGAAGCCATGGAGGAAACGATCGCTGGCATGGAAGAGGGTCTTCGCGCGGCGATGCCCCAACTCGACGCGTTGCTCGGTGGACCGGTCGCGCGGCCCGGGGCCGACGCACGATGAGGACGATCGAGGTCATCGGACACATGTCGCTCGACGGCGTAGTACAGCACTCCGCCGACGAGAGCGAATTCCCATACGGCGACAAGGAACCCCGGCTCAGGCGTTCGAGTTCGACGGCTCGACCGTGACCCCCTCCGGTGTCGTCCTCACCTCCCGCAAGGTCGCTGGTCCTTTGAAGAACGAATGGTCTCCGATGCCCGCTGTTGCCGGGCAATCATCAGTTCGGCACTGCGATGGCGCTGACGCCGTCCGCGATCTTGGTGCGGGTGCCGTCGACTTCGGAGAACAGCTCGTGGGTATTGGTTTGCTCGTCGCGGTTGGCCAGGACGGCGCGTAAGCCGGGGCCGGCCTGGCGGGTGTAGCCGGTGGAGTCGGGGCCTCGCTGGGTCCAGCGAGAGTTCTCGAGCCGCCAATGGCTTTCGGGGATGGTGGTCGAGGTCGTCGGGCCGCCGCTCGCCGCGCAGCGCCATGCCGTGTAGAGCATGTTCAACGTGCCGTCCTTGTCGTACCAGAGGCTTTCGACACCGGCTCCGTCGCTGTCCGGGGCGTCCACGGCGGAAGTCTCCTCATGTACCCCAGTGGTGAGATCGAGCAGGACGACCGACGACCGTTCTTCGCAAGCTCCTGTATGCCATGCGGAAATGTAGGCCGCGGAGCGCCCATCGGGGGAGAAGGTCGTGCCGGAAATGGCGACGTTGCCCTGGGCGAGACCGACCGGGACCACTTGGCCGTCCGAGCGCGCGAGGTAGAGGTTCTCCCCGCCTCCGCCGTAGTGGGACACGCCCTCGGGTGCGGAGAAGAGGATGTTCCCGTTCTGGCCTGCCAGGATCCGCAGCGGGTCGATCATGTTTTCCCTGTCGACCTTGCGGTTGGGCAGGAGAGTGACTCCCGCCTGGGGTTTGGCGCTCGTGTCGGCGAGGTCGATCGTGGTCACGACGTTGTCGGCCAGCCAGCTGATCACGCTGCCGTCCGCTGCGACCGCGTCCCAGCAGGTCCCGCACGGCACCACCTTGACGACACCGGACCGGACATCGATGGTGGCGATGTCCGTCATGGTCGCCGCGAACACGAAGTGTCCGTCCACTGTGTACTGGACGCTGCTGGTGCTCACGAACTCGCCGGTGGTCTCCGCGACCACTTTCGTCCCGCGGACGAGGCCAAGGCGTTTGGAGGTGAGGAACGCATAGCTCGGTTCCGGTTCCGGCGGTGAAGTGCTGACACTGAGCGAGGCCGCGTCGGGTGAGGCCGGGACGACGAGCCGGTCGAGGACGACTTGCAGGTCGTCGGCGCCGACGGCGAACGCGGCGTTGGACGCGCCCGCGAACTGTGTCACAGCCTCTTTCCGGTCTGGGGGGATTTGAAATCCGACGACCCTGATGTCCAGGTCCAGCCCTTCCTTGGCGAGGCGGTCGTCGATGGCCTTGCGTGCGCCGGCGGGGTCGTTCGTGCAGGCGTCGAGGCCGGAAGTGGTGACGATGACGATCCGGTTGCGGACACTGCCGCGTCGGGTCGTGAGACCGCTGAAATCGGCGATCGCCGCCAGGACGCCGTCGACCATGGTGGCCTTGCCGGACGGGGACAACGCGCCCACGGCCTGTGCGACCTCTCCCGGGCTGTCGGCGATCTCGGCGGTGTCACCGGGGTTGCCGCATTCACCGCCGAAGCGGCGCACGCTCAAGGCGTCGGCGTCGCCACTGTTTCCGGCGACCGCCCGCACGGCACCCGCGATCTGGGGGAGGCCGGTGCCGGGCGCCGAAGTGTCGACCAGCACCGTCGTCCGGTAGGCGGGCCCGGAAAGGACGAAGTAGTAGACCGCCGCGCACGCCACGACGACGAGCAGGGCGGTCAGGGAGATCAGCGTCGTACGCCGTGTCATCGATGTCCTCCCGGCCCGCCGGCCCGCATCCGGGCCAAGAGCTTGTTCAAGGTGTCGACTTCGGCGTTGTAGAGGTCGGCGTCATGGCGGAACGCCGCCAGCTCGGTCGAGAACGGCCTACCCGCCTTGGCCAGGTCGAGGAGTGCGGCCACGGCGGGCACCGCGTTCTTCTGCCGGTTCCGCAACGCCACCGCACGGTGGGAGACCTCGGTGGCGTCCGACGTTTTCGCCCTGCTCTCGAGGTTGTCGAACTCGGTGTCCGCAGTAGCGGGCTTGATCGCTGCGAGCGTGCGCTCGGCGACATCGAGCCTGCCGTCGACGATGGCCTGCGCCGAGTCGTTGAGCTGATTGGCGACCGGGTTGAGGATGTCGACGACGTCCTGTGCGGACCGCAGGACCGGCTCGACGTTGGCGATCCAGTCGAGTGCCGCCTGGAGTTCAGCGGGGTCTTGGGCGAGCACCGGCGGGGGCGCGGAGGCACTGCTCGCCAACTGGTCGAGGCCTGACTTGTCCTTGTCGGCGAGCCGGTACCCGACGAAGCGGAACTCGACCGTGAGGCCGGCCGAAGCCAACCGGTTCCGGATCTCCCGCTGGACTTAGCCGGCGTCGTCGTCGCAGGCGTCGACCCCGTTGCGGGTGACCACCACGATCCGGTTGACCTGCTTGGCATCCCGCGAGAACGGACCGCTGAAGTCCTCGGTCGCCCCGATCAGGCCACGCACCAGCGTCGCCGCCCCGCTCATCGACGCACCACCGATCGCGCTCCCGATCTCGTCGCGGTTGCCTCTCCCGAAGTCGACCACCTGGGCCGTGTTGCCGTCGGTTCCGCATTGACCGCCGAAGGTCCGCAACGCGACGGCGTCGTCATCACCGGTGTTCCCGATCGCCTTCCGCAGGGAGTCGCCGCTCTCCGCCACGGCGGACGCGTCGGCGCCGGTCGCGGACAGGTCGACCAGGAACTCGGTCTTGTAGGTGGGCGCGAACTCCGGCAGGACCCACGTCACCACCGCGGCGACCGTACCGGCGGCGAGTACGACGACCACCGTCACGATGATCGCGGTACGCACCGATCGCGGCATCGGGATGGTCGGGAAGTTGCCGATCCTGATCCCGCCGCGGATGTCCCGCATCGCCTGGACCGTCGTGCCGGAACCGGTGTGCGAGAGCATCGTCGACGTCCCCTCCGCAGGTGGGGCCTGCGGTTCGGCGGGCGGGGGATGCGCCGGTTCAGCCTGTGGGAACGGGACGTTCTTCACGACGGTCTTGCCGCGAACGTCCCTGCCCGCCTGGATGGTCGTACCCGAGCCGTGGTGGGACGTCATCGCCGTGACCGGCGGCGGGCCTTCCGCCGGGGAATCCGAAGGGTGCGTCCGCTTCTTGACGATCAGGGGCACCACCAGCCAGAGCGTCCCCAGGACGGTGGCGGGCCAGCTCAACGCTTCCAGCGCATTGCGCACCGGATGCTTGTCGGCCAGCATCCAGTCCGGCAGGCCATATCCCACCAGCCACGACACCACCGCCGCCGCGAGCAGTATCGCCAGCCCCACCCGCCACCATATGGTGCGCGTCATTCCGAAACCCCTCACCGCTCTCCGACCGGTCCCCTCACCAAGGGTCGCAGGTGTGGTCACTCGGGTTACGCGATACCCCGTCGACAGTCACGAAGATCCCCCGAACAGCCCAGTCGGCTCACCCAAGGGGTCAACGACGGAGGCCGATCCTGCTTCAACTGTTTGATGGGGCGGTGGCTTTTTGTGAGACGAGAGCCGCTCATTTCCGCGTTGTGCGCGTGTCCCCGATGCCGCCGACGTAGCGGGTATGTCCACTGTGGACCCGTGAAGTGGCGGCGATGACGATCTCGGTGGCGAACTCGTCGATGGTCGGCAATCGGCCGGTTTCGCGGCGGCGTGCCTCGACCGTGCCGGGTTCGGCGCGGTCGAGCAGGGTGGCGGTGGCGGTGCCCTCGATCAGGTCCCCGGACACCACGACCAGACTGACGTCACGCTCGGCCAGGTGCGGGATACGCGCCCGGAGCGCGTCCTCGCCGGCCCGTTTGCTGCGTGCGACAGGCGCGTATATGTCGTTTTCCGTTGTCCTTTCCCGAAAATGTGCGTCGTGGCTGGTGATGAAGACCACGCGTGCGCCCGCGGGCAACAGGGGCAAGGCGCAGTCGAGAACGGACAATTGGGCGTCCCGGTTGAGGCGACGGGCGTAACCGGGGTCGGCGTCGCGTTCCATTCCGCCGGACGCGTTGAGGATCACCAGGTCCAGTCGACCGTAGTGGATCCGGATCCGGGTGAACATGGCGTCCACCTCGGCGGGGTCGGTGAGATCCGCGCGCACGGCGGTCGCCACCGCGCCGTCGGCGGTGATCGCCTCCACGACCCGGTTCGCGCGCCTGGTCTTCTCGCGGTAGTTCACCACGACTCGCGCGCCGTGGCGGCCCAGGAGGTACGCGGTGCGGGCACCGATGCCCCGCGACGCCCCGGTCACCAGGGCCACCTTGCCGGTCAGGTCGATCCCGGGCACAGCGGGTCCTTTCGTCCGAAACGTGACGGGGGCGGCTCGACCGGGGAAGCCGGCGGTGGCAAGACAGTCCGAAAAGGACGGTCTGCACCGGCGCCGGCCGCTTCGGCGCTCATCGGGATCCGCCGAGGCCGAGCCGTTCGCCGAGATCGGCCAGTGTGCGGAGGAAGCCGTCCACGTGTTCCTCGGTGTGCCCGGCGTTGAGGATCAGCCGCAGCAGTGGCTTGTTCCGGGGGACGGCGGGGTAGAAGAAGACCGGGACGAGGTACCCGCGTGCCAGGAAGGCGTCCTTCAGTTCGACCGCCGTCGCGTCGTCGCCCGCCGGGACCGAGATGAGGTAGGACGGCGTCGAATGGGGCGGGAACCCGATTCCGGCGAGTCGCTCGCGGAAGTCGGCGACCCGGCGGAGGTAGTCGTCGACGATCGCGGGTTCGGTGCGCAGCAGACGCGTGATCCGCGTCGCGGTGCTCGCCGTGGGTGGCTGCATGGCGGCGGTGAACATGGAGGTCCCGGACAGTAGTTCGAACGCGGCCATCGGGTCGGCGGGGCCGGCGATGGCGCCGCCTTCGAGACCGACCGCCTTGGAAAAGGAGACCATCACGAAGTCGGCTCGGCGCAGGGCGTCGAACTCGGCCGCGAACGGACGGTCGTCTTTGCCGTAGACCAGGAATCCGTTCGCGTCGTCGACGTAGCTGAGTGCCTGGTGGTGTTCGCAGAGATCGAGCAGTTCGCCGATCGGGGCGACCGTGCCGTCGGCGGAGTAGACACTTTCGAAGACGACGACGGTCTTCTTGCCTTCGAGTGTGCTCAGGATCCGGTTCAGATCGACCGGGTCGTTGTGCCGGAAGGCGAACAGCTGCCGTCCGTAACGAAGGTTCTCCACGGCCTTCCACAAGCTCCAATGCGCGTCCCGGTCCAGCACGAACACCGCGTCCTGGTTGTCGATCTCCCAGCCCTGGCCCAGGTTCATGTGGTGCGTCATGGCGTGCACGAAGCCGAGGTTGGCCAGCAGGCCGCTGGCGAAGCTGAGGGCGCGCTCCTTCCCGGTGACGGCGCAGAGTTCGCGTTCCAGTTCGAGGTGGGGACGGCAGATTCCCTGCGTCATCCTCGATCCGCCGGTGGTCAGGCCGTAGTCCGTGATGCCGTCCAGGAAATGCCGGCGCACGTCGGCACGCTCCTGCAGGTTCAGGAAGTTGATGCTCGCGAAGTTGGCAAGGGTGCGGCCGTCGCGGATCACGGTGGGACCCGCCGGCCCGTCGATCACGGGCGGGTCGGTGAGACCGAGGCCGGTGCCCGCGGCGAGGAAGTCGGTGAACGGCCAGTTCTTGAGCGCGGCCGAAACGGATGTCGTCACTCGGGTTCTCCTTGGGGTGGCTTACGGGGGAACGGTCGGCGGACGGTGGCGAGCGCGGTGGCGGTGAGGACGCCCATCGCGACGAGCAGTGCGGTTCTGAGGCTGTCCACGAAGGTGGCTCGCGCTGCCGGCGCGAGGGCGCGCGAAGATTCCGCGGCGGCGGCCCGCAGCGCGTCCGGGAGCGAACGGCGTGCGAGTTCGGTGAGCTCGGCCGGGACGCCCGGCAGGGCGGGGAAGCGGTGCTGATAGGCGGTCGCGACGACGGTGCCGATGATCACGATGCCGAGTCCGCTCCCCAGTTCGTAGGCGGTTTCCTCGACCGCCGCCACGCTGCCGGCCTGCTCGGCACGGGTGACGTTCATCAGCGTGACGGACGCCGCCGTGAGCGCGGCCGACGAGCCGAGTCCCAGGCCGAGGAAGCCCGCGGTGATCAGCGAGGGGGAGTCGGCGACGCCGAGCCACAGCAGCGGGACCAGCGCCACCGCGGTGAACACCAGGCCGCCCCCGGTGAGCAGGGGCGTGGCGACCCGGTTGAGCGGGGGGACCCCGGCCAGCAGGCCGCCCGCGATCGTGGCGAGGCCCAACGGCAGCATCCGCAGCCCGGCGGTGAACGGGCTGTCGCCGAGCACCAGCTGGAAGTACTGGGCGAACAGCAGTTCCAGGCCGGTCAGCGAGATCAGCACACCCAGGACGCTGAGGACGGCGCCGCTGAACTCCGGTCTGCCGAACAACCGGACGTTCAGCAGCGGCGCCCGGTGACGGAGTTGCCGGAAGACGAAGGCGGCCAGGAGCACGGCACCGACCGGTGTGGCGATCAGGGCCGCCGGTGAGAACACCCCGGAATGACCGGCCTGCTTGATCCCCAGCGCGAGTGCCAGCACCCCGGCGACGGCCAGCATCGTGCCGCCCGCGTCCCAGGGCCCGCGACCGCGGGCACCCGGCCCCGGCAGCAACCGCCTGCTCAGCGGGAAGGTCACCAGCATGATCGGCACGTTGATCAGGAAGGCCGCGCCCCACCAGAGGTTCTGCACCAGCAGTCCGCCGAACAGCGGCCCCAGCACCGCGCCGGAGCTGGCCGTCGCGGTCCACACCCCGATGGCCTTGGCCCGTTCCGCGGGTTCCGGGTACAGCTGCCGCAGCACGGAAAGCGTGCTGGGCATGATCATCGCCCCACCCGCCCCGAGAACCGCCCTGGCGGCGATGAGGAACGGGACGCCGGGCGCGAAGGCGACCAAAGCCGAGGCGACGCCGAACACGGCGTATCCGGTCAGCAGTACCCGGCGGTGGCCGAGCCGGTCGCCGAGCGCGCCGAAGGTCAGCAGGAGCGGGGCGGCCGTCAGCGAATAGACGTCCGCGATCCAGAGCAGCTCGACGGGACCGGGGCGCAGCCGCGCCGCAAGCGCGGGTACCGCGGTGAAGAGCACGGTGGCGTCCACCGCGATGAGGAAGAGGCTGACGCAGAGTACCGCCAGCACGGCTCCTCGGCGGACCGTGACTTCGCCGGGCACGGGACTACGACGGGACGGCATCGGTGCCCTCGGCGACGTGCACCCGGGGGAGATCGGGCGGCACGACCGGTTCGGGGAACAGGTGCCGGTCGATCCGCACGGCGCCCCAGAACCGGGAAAGCGGACGCAGGTATCCCTGGCTCATCCGGAAACGGCAGCCGAGTTTGGCCTTGGCCGTCTCGTTCGAGATGCCGAAGTCGACCGTGTGGTAGCCGTGCGCTAGGGCGAACCGGATGATGTGGTGTCCCATGTGCCGGTGCAGCGGGACGCTCCCGACCCGCGTGGGGTCGAGGCCGCTGTAGGTGGACTCCAGCAGTCCTTCCCGCGCCAGCAACAGGTCGAAGCCGACCAGCTTCCCGCCGTGGCCTGCCAGGATCACCACGGTCTCGGGAAGTGCGGTGACCCGGCGAAAGTATTCCGCGGTAAGGAAGATCTGATCCGGGTCGCGGTACTTCTCGTACAGATTGACCCACAACGAGTGCATGGTGGCGAGCGCTCCGGGCGGGAGCGTGCCCTGGTGCACCTCCACGTGATACCCCGCCGCCTCGACCTGCCGCGCGTCCCGGCGGACGCTCTTCCGGCTCTTGCCGGGCAGCGACGCGAGGTACCCGTCGAAGTCGGGCCAGGCCGCCGTGAGCACGGCGTCGGCGAACATCGGGACCCGGCGGAAGCCGAGCCGGTGCAGTGGCCCGCCGCAAGCCGTGTCCGGGCCGGGTTCCCAGAAATCGCGGAGCAGCAGGAACTTCGCCCCTCGCGCCGCGGCGTCGCGGGCCATTGCCCCGGCGAGGGCGTCGAGGGTGTCCCCGACGTGATCGGCCGAAGCGAAATGGAACGGCGGGCCGAGGTTCACCGGTGACCCGCCGACGAACACCGGGAGGCGCAGCGGGCCGATCACCGGGTAGCCGACCACGAAACCGTACGCCATCGCGAGCAGGCGCCCGTCCCGGCGCAGCGTGAAGAACCGGAAGGAACAGTCCAGACCGGCGGTGGCGATGGCGGTGAGATACGCCGTGGTGTGCGGTGGTTCGGGATACTGCAACGCGGCCAGTTCGTCGTCCGCCGCGTCGAGCCGATCGGAAACACGGATGTCGTAAGATGCCGGCATTTCCCTGCCTTCGGGTCGTCAGCGCGTCCGGATCGCGTCGTGGTCCTCAACCAGGGCGAAGGCTTTCGCGGTGAGGGCTTCTTCGCGGGCGTCGATGCCCTGTTCGATCCATTTCTCCTGATCCAGGACATACGCGTCCCCCACGGTGACGCGGTACAGCCGCAGATCGTCGTCGGCCCGGAATTCGGCGAGCTCCTCGTCGGGCGACTTGTCGGTCAGATGCGTGGTCTGTTCGAGAAACCGTCGTGCCGGGCCTTCTTCGAGAACTTCCTCGCAGGTCCCGGAGAACTGCACGCTGTCGGCGTCGTCGGGTGCCGCTGTCGAAGTGTAGACGACGCCGGCGACTCTCGGATCCCGTTCGATGGCTCGGCCGTGGCGAGAGTCTTTCCGGGACATGAAGTACAGGAAGCAGGGTGGCGACGTGCTGTAGGCGACGACGGCCGCCCACGGTCCCTTTTCGTCTACTGTGGACAGCGCGAGATAGTCGTTCTCGGCCAGAATCCTTGCGGCACGGAAGGTTGCTTCCTCGGTCATGTGCTCGCTCCCGGCGTGATTGACGGGATCGGGTGCGGCGGATACCGTCCTTCGAGACGATTCTGGGAGGTATGACCGTGCCGGACTCGCATTTCGCCGAGGCACTGACCGAGATCGCCCCGCTGCTCCGCTGTCCCTCTTGTTCGCAAGGTCCACTGTGGACGTCTTCGGAGGGATTGACCTGCTCCTCCTGTGCGCACGTGTTTCCCTTGGTCGACGGCATTCTCGACCTGAGCGCCGCCGGCCCCCGGCTCGAAGACGTCGGGGACAAGCCCTACGAAGGCCGGTGGGCGAGCTTCTACGCCTGGCTGATGAGCCGACCTTCCCGGCAGCGGCTGGACGCCGGGCTGCTGGGCCTCGACGTGTCGCGCTACTACACGGAGATGCCCGCCCGGCTCGGCGCGCTGTCCGCCGGGCCGACCCTGGAAGTGCCGTGCGGCACCGTTCCCTTCCTGGACCATGCCGCGGCCTACCGGAACAACGGACCGTGGATCTTCGTGGATCTGTCCTGGGCGTTGCTGCGGCGGCTCACGGCGAGACTGGAGGAACGGGGGCTGCGCCGTCATCTCGCCGTGCGCGCCGACGTCCGGTCGTTGCCCGTGCTGGACGGGCGGATGCGGAACGTCGTCTCGCTGTTCGGTCTGCATTGCTTTCACGACAAGGCCGCGGTGTTCGCGGAGTTCCGGCGGTGCCTGCCGCCCGAGGGGGCGGTCGTGGCCAGCACGCTGACGACCGACGGGCACGCGATGTCCCGCTTCTACCACCGGCTCAGCCAGTCGGACGGGACCTTCGCCGCGGACAACTCGGTCGCGGAGGTGTGCTCGGCCGCGCGGGAACAGGGCTTCGGGGTGCGGGAGGAGTTGCGCTTGGGATCCGCGTACGTGTTCGGCGCGGGGTGAGCGGGCGGGCGGCGGGCTCATTCCTCCCACCGCCGGATGACCAGCACCGCGTTGTGGCCGCCGAAGCCGAAGGAGTTGCTCATCGCGATCCGCGTGTCCCATTTCTGCGGCCGGTGCGGGACGAAGTTCATCTCCGGGTCCAGCGGGTCGTCACAGTTGATCGTGGGCGGGACGAGTCCCGTCTGGATCGCGTAGCCCGCTGCGATCAGCTCGACCGCGCCCGCCGCGCCGATCATGTGGCCGGTCATGGACTTCGTCGAGCTGACCGGGATCTTCGTGGCGTGCTCCCCGAACACCTCGCGGATCGCCCGGACCTCGGTTTCGTCGTTGAGTTCGGTGCTGGTGCCGTGCGCGTTGACGTAGTCCACTTCGGACGGTTCGATACCCGCGTCGGCGAGCGCGGACCGCATGGCCCGCCGTGCCCCCAGGCCCTCGGGGTGCGGCGAGGTCCAGTGGTGGGCGTCGGAGGTGCTGGCGTACCCGATCACTTCGGCCAGGATGGGCCCGCCCCGGCGGATCGCGACGGCGGCCTCTTCGAGGACGAGAGCACCCGCGCCCGCGCTCATGATGAAACCGTCGCGGTCCTTGTCGAACGGCCGGGACGCCCGTTCCGGCTCGTCGTTGCGCCTGGACAAGGCTCGCGCGTTGGAACTGCCCGCGATGTCGACCGCGGTGACACAGCAGTCCGCGCCGCCGGTGAGAACGATGTCCGCGTAGCCGTGCCGGATCCATCGCGCGGCTTCACCGATCGCGTCGGTGCCGGTGGCGCACGCCGTGCTGAGTGCCCTGGTCGGTCCCGTCGCGCCGAACATCATGCTGACCTCGCCGGAAGCACTGTCCACCGCGCCGGTGATCGCGGCGAACGGGCTGATCCCGCGCGGTCCTTTCGTCCGCAGCAGTTCGGCCTGGTGGTAGAACGAGCCGACCGGGCCGTAGCCGGAGCCGATGAGCACCCCGGCCCGCGGCGCGAGCTGCGGCGGGATCGTCAGTTTGGCCGCTTCGACGGCCTGGACCGTCGCCGCCACGGCGTACTGCGCGTAGGCGTCCATGCGGCGGCTGATCTTGTGCGGCATGTAGACGTCGGGGTCGAATCCCTTGACCTCGCCCGCGATCCGGGTCAGCAGCCCGGTCGTGTCGAAAGAGCTGATCTTCGCGATGCCGCCCCGGCCGTCGAGGAACGCGGCCCAGGTGTCGTCGGCGGAAAGCCCCACGGGGGTGATGGCTCCCCAGCCGGTGATGACGGCTCGACGCCGGTTTCGGTGTCGTTCATCCTCGGTCATGTGATCCGGCCTCCGATTCTTGTTCGGACGAAGGGAAGTCCCCGACGAGTTCGTCCAGGAACGGCGGCACGTCGTCGAGGCTTACCGGGACGTGGAGCACGAAGACGGTCCCGGTGAGCCCGGCGCGCACGCCGCGTTCGAGGTGCCGCTCCAGGTCGTCCTTCCCGGTGACGACGGCCTCCTCCAGCCCCGGTACGGCGGCCGTGCCGACTTCGACCTTCCCCGTCGTCACGAAGGGGAAGTGGGTGGCGTCGAGACCGAGGCGTCCGAGCTGCGAGTGCAGCCAGCCGTAGCCGCCGTTGTGCAGCACCACATAGAGGACACCGATGCGTTCCCGCGCCAGGGTCGCGAGGTCGGAGCGGACCATGTCGAAGGCACCGTCCCCGGCGAACACCACCACCGGCCGGTCCTGTGCCGCCAGCCGCACCCCGGCCGCGGCGGACACGCCGAACCCGAGGCTGGTCTGTTCGGAGGGGACGACCGAGCCGCCGGAGCGATCGAGGACGGAGAACGGGTAATAGTAGGACCACATGTCCTGCAGGCCGTTCTCCTGGACGAGGATCCGGTGCGGCGGGACGACGGCGTCGATCGCCGCCAGCACCTCGGCGACGTGGACGTCCTCGCTCTTTCCCAAGCGCGTGAGCGTTTCCCGCCGATCGTGCTGGAGCGTCTCACGGCACCGGCGGATCTCGTCCAGCCAGCCGTCGGGGGGAACCCGGTCTTCCGGCAGGTGGCCGAGCCAGGCACGCAGCGTCGCGGCGACGTCCCCGGCCACCTTCGGCCCCCCGTACTCCGTGGACAGTCCGAGCGGATCGACGTCGACCTGGAGGACGGGGATCGTCGTGCCCAATCCCGGCCAGCCGAAGACCGCCGTCTCCTCCAGCCTGCTTCCCAGCGCGATGACGAGATCGCTGGTCTTCACCAGTTCGGCTGTCGACGGCGGCGCGTACAGCCCCGCGAGGCCACAGAACAACTCGTGCGTCTCGTCGAGGCAGCCGCGGCCGGACGCGGTGCTGAGCAGGGCCGCCCCGAGCCGCTCCGCGAACCGCTCGACGAGGTGGTCCCCGTTGCGATGCCGCGCTCCGCCGCCGACCAGCAGGACCGGCCGACGGCTGCCGTGCAGGACGTCGAGTGCCGCCTGGTCCGGTGGCTGGGAAACCAGTGCCCCCGTGACACCCGTGTCGAGCAGCCACGGCCTGCCGCGGGTGACCTCCTCCCGGAGCAAATGATCGGGGAACTCCACGTACACCGGGCCCGGCCTGCCGCTGGTCGCGGTGAGGAAGGCTTTCTCCAGCGTGGGGACGACCCGATCCGGATGGTCGATCCGGTACGCCGCCTTCACCAGCGGTGCCATCACCGCGACCTGGTCCAGTTCCTGGAAGGCGCCGGAACCGCGCCGGTCGCTGCCGGTGCCCGCGGCCAGGATCACCAGCGGTGTGCTCGAAGAACGCGCTTCGAGCACACCGGTCAGCGTGTTGGTGACCGCGGGCCCCTTGCCGACGACGCAGACACCCGGTCTCCCGGACTGCAGCGCGTACCCGGTCGCCATGAACACCGCGTTGCGCTGATCGCGGCAGAGGACCAGCCGCATCCGCGCGGATTCCACCGCGGGCAACACCGCGAGATCGTCGGCGGGGAGCCCGAAGAAGATGGTCTCGCCGCGGCACCGGAGGTAATCGGTCACGGCGTGCCAGGCGTTCGGGTATCGCGTCTTGTCGGCACTCATGCGGACGCCGTCCGTTCCGGGGTGAGGTGTTCGGCCACCGATTCGGAGATCAGCAGTGGCCGGGCCACGCGTTTTCCCCGGTGGGCGAGGTAGTTGGCGACCATGCCGCGGCCACCGAAGGGTTCGTTGCCGTTGTCCACGTCCAGCAAGGTGGTGTTGTGGCACACCAGATGACGGTCGGCGAGCACGTCGGCGATGCCGCTGTCGTCCCCGTACACCATCGCCCCCATGGCCCGTTCGCGGAAGAACTCCGTGGTGACGCGTTCGCGGAGCTGTGCCGCGCTGTCGTAGCGCATCACGTTGAAGATCGGGGAGAACAACTCCTCGACCGGGACCTTCGTGCTCAACGACCGGGCCAGGACGGTCGGCTGGAGCTCACCCGTGCGGAAGTCGACCCGGCCGCCGGACACGATGTGCTCGCCGTGTTCCCGGAGATAGTCCACCGCCGCGGTGAGGGCGGTGCCGTAGTACATCGGCCCGTAGTCCGCGCCGGGATCGGTGTACCGGCCGAAGCGCAGGTCCCGGACCCGTTCGGTCAGCAGGGCGACGAACCGGTCGAACCGGCTGTGGTGCACGAAGAACACGTCCGGCCCGAAACAGTCCTGGCCGGAATTGAACAGCCTGATCCGGATGGCGTCGGTGACCGCCAGGTCGAGGTCGGCGTCCGGGCCGACGATGAAGGGATTCACCCCTTGCCCGTAGTAGAGGAACAGCTGGTCCTTGCGCACGGACGTCCGGACCTGCTCCGCGTTCTTGTACGTCCCCGTGAAAGTGACGAGATCCGCCTGCGCGACCGGGCCTTCGAGAAACTCCCGCTGGGTGAGCGGATGAAGGGTGATGGGCAATCCGTGGACAGGTGCCAGCAGTTCGTGCAGCCGCCGTGTGGTTCCCGCGACCTGGTGCGAGGCACGGAAACCGACCTCGTCCACGTACAGCGAGGGGACGAGCAGCTGCAGGACGTAGGAATAGAAGACGATGTTCGACGGCATGAACACCGCCATCCTCGGTACCCGGCCGGGACGGTATTTCTCGACTTCGGCGACCGCGCCCCGCAGGGTGTCCAGTGCGGACCAGATCTCCGACTCGGCCGAGCGGAAGTTCGAGATCTCGGTGAGGATGTCCAGCACCGGTCCCGGATCGGCCTCGATGGCCGACCGTACCGCTGCGAGGCGGGCCGCCCTGCCGGGCCCGGCGGGAGACTCGGGTGTCCCGGCTCGCGCCGTCCGCTGCTCCGCCGTGGACAGCGAGCCCAGTGCGATCTGCTTCAACCGCGGCTGATCGGGTTTGCCGTTCCTGGTGACCGGGAAGGCGCCCACCACCACGACCTGGTTGGGCTGCTCGAAATCGGCGAGGTGCCCGCTCATCAGCTGCCGCCAGTGCCTGCCGCCCCGCAGGTGGGGATCGGCCACGACGAACACGAGACGGCAACCGCGCCGGTCGTCGTCGAGCGGGACGACGGTGACCGGACGTCCGCACGCCTCCGCTTTGCGGGCCAGTTCCGCCGGATAGAGCGTGTACCCCATCCGGTGTACGGCGTGCTTGCGGCCGATGACGTGAAGACGTCCCCGGTCGTCCCGGAAGCCGAGATCGTGGGTGAGGTACCAGTCGCCTTCCCGGCGGTCGAGGGTGCCGTCGTCGGCGAGGTAGCCCTCGAACAGGCCCACCGAGCGCACGCTGATCTCGCCGATCTCCCCTTCGGCCACGAGTGTCCCGCCTTCGTCCCGGATCCGGAGTTCGACGCCGGGCAGCGGCTGGCCGCAGCCGCGGGCATCGTCCGGTGTGGCGAGCGCTATGTTCCCCGCTTCGGTGCTGCCGTAGCCGTCCAGCAGCGGGGCGCCGGCCACGGCGAGAAAGCGTTCCGCCAGTGGCCGCCCGAGCGGGGCGCCGCCCACGCACCACATCCGGACCGAGCCGAGCCGGTCCCGCAGTACCGGTCGTTGTTCGAGGATGCCGAGCACCGTGTGATAAGTCGACGGCGTCGCGTCGACGGCGGTGACCCCGGCGAGGGCGGCCGCTTCCAGCGCGTGGTCCACGCGCACCCGCGGCGCGACGACGAGTGAGCAGCCCGCCAGCCACCACACCAGCAACAGCGACAAACCGTACTGGTGGGAAAAGGGAAGCAGGGGGAGCAGGACGTCGTTCGCGCGGTAGCCGAGCTGATACCGGGTCTGTTCCGCGTTCTCCCAGATCGCCGAGCCCGACCGGACGATGACCTTGACCGCCCCGGTGGTCCCCGACGAGCAGGTGATGAGCGCGTCGTCCCGGGCGCGCCACGCGTCGAACGACAGCCGGGTGCCGGGGACCGGCGGCCCGGGATCCCCGCGCAGGTCGGTGAAGAGGAGTACCTTCGCGATGTCGGAGAACTCCGTGACCCGTCCGAGGTCGGTGTCCGCGATCACCCAGTCGGCCCCGGTCTGCAGCACCAGCTGCCGGTGCTGCCGGGAAACCTGTCCGTAGTCGGCGAGCACGATGCTCGCGTCGAGCTGGATCAGTCCGAAAAGGACTGTGATGAATTCGACCGAATTGTCCGCCAGCAGGAGAACCCTGTCCCCGCGCCGGATCCCGCGATCCGTCAGCAGGGCGGCGGTGCGGACGGCGTCCGGTTCGACGCCTTCCTCGAGTCCGTGTAAGTCCGCGTGTAGCACTTGTGCTTCCCCAGGAAGCGTCACTGCGATTACCTCCATGCGGCCCTGGGCACGCCGATCACCACGGCGGCATGCTCGACCAAAGCACGCATCCGTGGGAGGCGACCCCTGACGAGTCGACTTGATTGGCAGTGAAATAGCCCGCTATCGGGTAGCGGTTATTCGACCTCGGCGGCGATGGCGCGCCTTCAGTCGCCGGGAAATCCGCGTCCGGACGGAGTCCCCTTCATTCGCGCGCCCGAGAAATGCGATGGATCGGACACGGCGATATCCCCTTCTTTGCGTGGAATTCCGGGCTTCCGAGGAGTAGTCGGATGGACCTCGGCGCTCGGCGACACCGATGCTACCCCGCCCGCATCTGCGTGCGCCAGGCTCGGTCGGGCGCCGAATTCGGGGACTTCGTGAGTCATCCTTCTGGCTGCGCACCGGACGGGTGTAGGCAATCCGGCGACTCGGCGTTCCGGGTGACCCGGGCATTCTCGGCAATGCGCCTGAATGCGTGATCAATTCAAGTCGTTTCACCGGGGCGTGTTTTCCGGAGTGACCCGATGGTTTACCGGCCGATCCGGAAGTCGTGAAGATGTCCGAGTGCGGATCATGACCGGGCGTCGCGAATAGAGGCCGATTCCGGTCCCGTCCTGAATAGGGATTCGGTTCGGTGCCGGACGGATGTCTGCCACAGCGACGGTGCGCTGTGCGCACCCGGTCGCCGGGATCGCGGCCGGGAACGAGTCCGAGGTGCCGGGCCGGGTGCTCGGTTCCGGGGTTCATGACATGGACGGCGTTGACACCGGCCGCCGGGTTCACGCCGTCGTCGCCCGGCCCGGTCAGGCGGTACCGCACCAGCGGGCCGAATCGGGTGGCGAGTCCTTCGCGAGACCCCCGGAAATCTCTTGAAAGAAATCCGGGGGGTGGTGTCGGATCGGGATGGCGGCGTTCGTGGCAGGGGTGAGGCCGCCCGCGAGGGGCGGCGCCGAGGGTGAGGAACCGCGATCATGAGGTTGACGACCGTGACGCAGATGACCATCGACGGAGTGACGCAGGGCAACGGCGGTGCGTCGGAGGAGGACCGCCGGAACGGATTCGAGCGCGGCGGGTGGGCCGTCGGGGCGGGTGACGACGAGACGAGGGCGTTCATCACCCGGACCTATCAGCGTGCCGACGCGTTCCTGTTCGGCAGGCGCACCTACGAGCTGTTCGCCGGCTCCTGGGGGACGGCCGACCGGATGCGCGCGCATCCCATCGGCGTGGCACTGGAGCAAGCCCCCAAGTACGTCGCCTCGACCACCCTCGCCGACCCGGCGTGGCCGGGCACCACCGTCCTGGCCGGAGACGTCGCGGCGGCCGTCCGGGAGCTGAAGGCCAAGCCCGGCGGTGAACTGCAGGTCCACGGCAGCAGTGCCTTGACCCGGTCGCTGCTGGAGCACGATCTGGTCGACGAGATGATTCTGCTCGTGGTCCCGGTGATCCTCGGCCAGGGCGCGAGGCTGTTCCCGGAGACCGGTCCGGATCGCGCGCTCGACCTGGTCGAGTCGCGGGTGGATTCGAAGGGCGTGACGATCCAGGTGTTCCGGTCTGCCGGGCGCCCGCGGTACGCGACGGCTTGAAATCCCCGACCGGCAACCACAAAGTGTCTTGACACCACAGGAGAGGATCTTCGGATGCGGTACCTGGTTTCCGTGATCGACGACAAGAGCAATCCCGGCAGCACGGACCGGCAGCCCGCCATCAGCGCGTTCAACGAACGGCTGATCGCCGACGGGCACTGGGTCTTCGCGGGCGGCCTCGCGGACACCGACACGGCCACGGTCGTCGACAACCGGGGCGAGGAGGCGGTGTTCAGCGACGGGCCTTTCGTGGAGTCGAAGGAATACCTCGCCGGCGTCTGGGTGTGGGAGGCCCCCGATCTGGACATGGCGCTCGAGCTCGCCACCGAGGCGTCGAAGGTCTGCGACCGGAAGATCGAGGTCCGGCCATTCCAGTGAGTGACGTCGAGAAGGCGATCACCCGGGCCCACCACGGCGAGTGGGCCCGGGTGGTGGCTGCCCTGACCAGGCGCTTCGGCGACCTCGACATCGCCGAGGACGCGGCGGCCGAGGCTTTCGCGACCGCCGTCGAACGGTGGCGGGCCGACGGCGTACCGCCCCACCCCGGCGCCTGGCTGACCACCACCGCCACCCGCAAGGCCATCGACCGGATCCGGCGTGAGAACAAACGCGACGACAAGCAGAAGGAGGCCCGGATGGTGTACGACGACGACCCGCCCGGGCCTCCCGGCGTCATCGACGACGACCGGCTCCGGCTGATCTTCACCTGCTGCCACCCGGCGCTGGCGATGCACTCCCGCGTGGCGCTGACCCTGCGCATGCTCGGCGGGCTCACCGTGCCCGAGATCGCCCGCGCCTTCCTGGTCCGGGAAACCGCCATGGAGCAGCGGATCACCCGCGCGAAGGCCAAGATCAAGGCGGCTCGCATCCCTTATCGGATGCCGGCCGCCGACGATCTCCCCGCTCGCGTCAGCGGCGTGCTCGCCGTCCTCTTCCTCGTCTTCAACGAGGGCTACCTGGCCAGCGGCCCCGGCACCGACCCCATCCGGCACGACCTGACCACCGAGGCGATCCGGCTCACCCGGCTGATCCGTGTCCTGCTGCCGCGGGACGGCGAGGTGGCCGGGCTGCTGGCGCTGATGCTCCTCATCGAGGCCCGCCGCACCGCCCGGGTCTCGGCGAACGGTGAACTGGTCACCCTCGACGAGCAGGACCGCGGATCGTGGGACACGGCGCTGATCGCCGAAGGGCACGCTCTGGTGCGCGAGCGGCTCGCCGCCGCCTCCGCCGGGATCGCCCCGGGCCGCTACCAGATCCTGGCCGCGATCAACGCCGTGCACACCTCCGCCCGCGACATCCGTGACACCGACTGGTCGCAGGTCGTCGCGCTCTACGGGCAGCTCGTCCGCATCGATCCCTCGCCGATCGTCGCCCTCAACCGGGCCATCGCCGTCGCCGAGCTCGACGGACCGGAAGTGGCACTGGCGACCGTCGACCGTCTCGAGGACAAGCTGGCGGGCTACCACGCCTTCCACGCCACCCGCGCCGACCTGCTCCGGCGGCTCGGCCGAAGCCGGCAGTCGCGCGCGGCCTACGACCAGGCCATCGAACTGGCGGGCAACACCGGCGAGATCGCGTATCTGACCCGCCGCCGCGATCAGCTTCCCGTAGCGAGTGAGGATTCCCTTTGAGCGGCACACCGGATCTCGGCCCCCCGCCCCGGCGGGTCACCGTCGACGCGGAGCAGGTGCGCCGGTTGGTCGGCGACCAGTTCCCGCCGTGGGCGGGCCTGCCGGTCCGGCCCGTCGCCGAGAGCGGCTGGGACAACGTCACCTTCCGGCTCGGCGACGGGATGGTGGTGCGGCTGCCGAGCGCGTCCGAATACGCCTTGGCCGTCGCCAAGGAACAACGGTGGCTTCCGGTGCTCGCCCGCCGGCTGCCGCTCCCCATCCCCGTCCCGCTGGCGCAGGGGCGTCCCGGTGCGGGCTACCCCTTCCCGTGGTCGGTCTACCGCTGGCTCCCCGGCGAACCCGCGAGTGCGGAGCGGGTTTCCGACCCGGTCCGCTTCGCTCTCGACCTGGCCGGGTTCCTGGCGGCCCTGCGGGGTGTCGACGCCGCCGACGGTCCCCGGCCGGGTAAGCACAACTGGTTCCGGGGCGCCACCCTGCGCACCTACGACGCGCAGGCCGGGCGCGCGCTCGCGGCCCTGGACGGACACCTCGACATCGACGCGGCCCGCGAGATCTGGACGGCCGCGCTGGCCGCACCCTGGGACGGCGCGGACCGGTGGTTCCACGGCGACGTCGCGCCGGGAAACCTCCTGCTCGACGGCGGCGAGCTGGCGGCCGTCATCGACTTCGGGACCTGCGGTGTCGGCGACCCGTCCTGCGACCTGGCCATCGCCTGGACACTGCTGACCGCCGAGGGCAGACAGGCGTTCCGCGAGCGCCTGTCCGTCGACGAAGCGACCTGGGCGCGCGGCCGTGGCTGGGCCCTGTGGAAGACGTTGGTCACCTGCGCTCGAACTGTCGGCGAGTCCGAGGGGGAAGCCGTGAACGCCCGTCGCGTCCTCGACGGGATTCTGAGCGGGTAGGAGGCCGGGCGATCACACCGGCGGGCCGGGGTCCTTGCGGTGGTGGGCAAGGAAACGCGCCTTCTTCTGACGATTCCCGCAGGTGTTCATGTCACACCATTTGCGGGTGCGGCTCTGGCTGGTGTCGAAGAAGGCGGCCCGGCAGGTGGGTGACGCGCACAAGGCCAGTTTCCCGTCTCGTTCGCCCGCGACGACGCTGATCGCGTCGGCGGCGATCACGCCGAGGGCGTCTTCCACGCGGGAAGCCGAGCCGAGTCGCCATCGCCGCTTGCCGTCGGGTGTCAGGACGGCCGCGGCCCGGCCCTGAGCACTGCGATCGTTGAGGATGCGGACAGCGGAGGCGGGGAGAGCGTCTCGGAGCGCGGCCGCCGTCGCGACGGCGTGGATCGCCTCCCTCAGTTCCCGGGCGAGGTCGAGCTGGGCGGTGGTGCAGGAGTCCACCGCGAGACCGCTCACCGTCAGCCAGTCGACGAGCCGTTGCGGCGTGGGAATGCGCTCCACGGCGTCGCCATGACGCTCCGACAGGGTCCCCGTGAAGCTGGTGACGAGCACGTTACCGAGGCGGAAGTCAGGGAACCCAGCAGACATGGAACCACCTTAGCCGGTTGCGAGCAGGGGGGAGAACTGTTAGAACCGTCTTAGCCGGTTCCGCGACACCAAGGAGGTCCCATGCCCCGCTCGACCGACGACGTGCACGCCTTTGAAGCCCGCGTATCCGACGCCGACCTCGACGATCTGCGCGCGCGATTGGCCGCCGCGCGGCTGCCGGAGGCCGAGACGGTCCCTGGCTCTCGCCGCTGGGATCAGGGCGTTCCGCTCGCCGACCTCGTCGAGGTCGTGGACTACTGGCGCACCGGGTACGACTGGCGGGCGTTCGAAGCGCGCCTCGACGAGATCGGCCAGTTCCGCACGACCATCGACGGGCTGGGAATCCACTTCCTGCACCGCCGATCCACGCGGGCGGACGCCACTCCGCTGGTCTTGACCCACGGCTGGCCGGGCAGCGTCGCCGAGTTCGTCGATGTCGTCGACGCACTGGCGGATCCGGAAGACGCGGACGCGCCGGCGTTCCACGTCGTGATCCCGTCGCTGCCAGGCTTCGGTCACAGCGACAAACCGGCCACCACCGGGTGGGGGACCGAGAAGATCGCGGCCGCGTGGGTGGACTTGATGGGACGGCTCGGCTACGACAGGTTCTCGGCCCACGGCGGCGACTGGGGAGGCGTGGTCACCACTATTCTCGGCGGCCGGTTCCCGGAGCACGTTCTCGGCATCCACACGACATTCGCGCAGGCACCGCCCCGTCCGACCACGGACGGGCTGACGGCGGTCGAGCGCGAGTGGACCGAGGAGACGCGCCATTTCTGGCGCCACCGCGCGGCCTACGCGAAGCAGCAGGCGACCCGGCCGCAGACCATCGGCTACTCGCTCGTCGACTCACCGGTCGGGCTTCTCGCCTGGATCCTCGACAAGTTCGCCGAATGGACGGACACCGAGGACAGTCCGTTCGAGACGATTTCCCGGGACCGGATCCTCGACGACGTCACCTTGTACTGGCTGACGCGGTCCGGTGCGTCGTCGGCGCGCATCTACTACGAAAGCCACAACTCGCTGGACCCGGAACTCCGGGTGGACGTCCCGTCGGCGATCACCACCTATCCCCGCGACATCGAGAGGTATCCGCGTGCGTGGGCGCAGGAGCGGTACCGGCGGATCGTCCGGTGGAGGACGCCCGGGAGCGGGGGACACTTCCCGTCGCTGGAGGTTCCCGGATACTTCGTCAAGGATCTCCGAGAGGGCCTCGCGGCCGTGCTGGCGGCGTAGGTCAGAGGTCCGCCACCGAGAGTCCGTCCGCCACGACGACGCCGTCATGCGGCACCGTGCGGTCCTTGCCGCGGTCCATCACCGCGCTCGTCGGGGTTTCGCCCTCCACCAGCGGCAGATCGGCGCGGTCGCCACGCGAGGACGGCGCCACCGTGTCGTACTCCCTGACTCGCGGGATCCTGACCGACGTCATAGCCGGGCGGCCGGAATTGCTCGATTATTTGCGGAATCCCGCAAAGGGTGCCGTCGGCGAGCGGTGACCTGAAACGGGATGAGAAATCATCGAAACCGTCTCCGCTATTCGTTTTTCCGCTCGGCGGGCGGCTCGCTCACCTCGGCATCGTCCTCGGCCGTGCCGGGATGAGGCACGCCATTTCCCGAGGTCGTCCCTCTGATCTCGTCGACCAGCGAGTCGAAGATGGGGGTCCCACACAGCTCCACATGGTCCTCCGTCATGGCGCGGTCGTCGTGCCCGGTCATCCTGCCCCGGCGCGGATCTTCGATCCAGTCCCGCCGGGGAATGCACTCGATAGAGCTCACCCTCGGGGGTGAGCTGGTTTATTTCGCTCAGGCGACCACTAAGGATTCCTTTTTCCGGCAAAGCGCGGGAAAGGGATTTCCGGTCGCCCCGGCGCGTGCCGGATCTCGCCCGTCAAGCGGTGGCTATTTCGACGGCGCCGTCGAAATAGCCACGGCTCCTTGCCCAGCCCGCCGGATTCCACGCACTCGTCGGCGTCGGGCCGGCCGCGGCCTGACATCTCGCGGGGCCGCGTCGTCGGAAGGGCAGAACACTCACTACGACAAGGAGATCGCGATGGATGCCCGACTCGACTACTTCGGCAACCCGGTCGGGGGAAAGTTCCTCAAGGCCATCATCTCGGCCGGGAGGACGCTGGCCGGCTCACCGCTGCCGCTCGGTATCCAGGAACTGGTGCGGATGCGGGCGAGCCAGATCAACGGATGCGCCGTCTGCCTTGACATGCACACCAAGGAGGCCGCCGCCGCGGGAGAGTCGGACGTGCGGATCAACCTGGTCGCGGCCTGGCGGGAGGCCACGGTCTACACCGGAGCCGAACGCGCCGCGCTGGAGCTGACCGAACAGGCCTGCCGGATGGCCGACGGCGGTGAGGTCACCGACGAGGCGTGGGCGAACGCCGCCGCACACTTCGACGAAGACCAGCTCGCCGCACTGGTGGGGGTGATCTCGCTGATCAACGCCTTCAACCGGGTGAACGCCCTCGTCCGGAACCCCGCGGGCGGCTACCGGGTGGGGCAGTACGCCTGACCGGAGGGGATCACCCGGCTCATCCCCCATGGACGAGCCCGCGGCCGCGAACCAGGACGTCGACGTCCTCACCCGGCCGCGGCACCTCGGTGCCCTCACGGGGTAGCGGTCCACGACCGGAGCTTCTCGGGGTTCCGTACCCCCCAGATGTGCCGGATGCGGTCGTCGGCGACGTGGAAGGCGAACACCGCGACGGTCAGCCCGGCGTGCCGGAGCACGAGGCCGGGCCGGCCGTTGACGGTCCGCTCCAGGACTTCGACGCCGGACGTCTTGTGCGCCACCTCGATCAGATAGGACGCGACCTGCTCGCGGCCTTCGACGGGGTGGAGTGCGGCGCTGACGAGGCCGCCGCCGTCGCCGACCGCCTTGACGTCGGGGTCGAGGAGGCCGATGAGAGCCTCGATGTCTTGGGATTCCCACGCCTTCTTGAAGTCCTTGACGAGGCCGGCCTGCCGGGTGATCGGGGCCGGGGTGGCCCGCGCCGTGCGGATGCGGCGGCGGGCGGACGAGGCCAGCTGGCGGCAGGCCGCCGGGGTGCGGCCGACGATCTCCGCCACTTCGGCGAAGGCGTAGCGGAAGACGTCGTGCAGGATGAACGCGACGCGCTCGGCCGGGGTCAACGACTCCAGCACGACCAGGAACGCCATGTTGATCGACTCGTCGAGGGTGACCCGGTCGGCCGGGTCGGCGGCGGGTGTCCCCTCGGCCCGTCCCGGCAGCGGTTCGGGGATCCATGCGCCGACGTAGCGTTCCCGCCTCGCGCGGGCCGAGCCGAGCAGGTCGAGGCAGATGCGGCTGGCGACCGTCGTCAGCCAGGCACCGGGGGAGTCGATCGCTTCCCGCCGATCGGGGGGCAGGGCGTACCAGCGGGTGTAGGTCTCCTGCACCACGTCCTCGGCCTCGGACAGCGAGCCGACCAGGCGATACGCGAGCCCGATCAGGTGACGCCGTTCACTCGTGATCGCGGTCAGACCGGGGTCGAGCGGGTCGTTCACGGTATTTCGCCTCCTGGTCGCGTGAGCCTTCCCCGATACGACGAGACAGCGCCACCGCCTGTGAGGCGACCTCACACCCGGCCGGGCCGTGTCGTCGGATCGGGGACGCGCAAACGCACCCGCTAGGAGTTCCAGCATGACGACCACGACCACGCTCGGCGAACTGACCGGTGACTACGGGCTGGACACCGCCCGGACGACACTCGGCTTCGTCGCGCGGCACACCCTCGGCAGCCGGGTGCCGGCCACTTCGCCGGGTTCGAAGGCAGTGCCCACCTCGACGGCGGCGATCCGTCGAGGTCCGCTTTCCGCCTCACCGTCAAGGCGGCGAGTATCGACACCGGCAACCGGCGGCGCGACGACCACCTGCGCGGCGCGTTCCTCGACGTGGCGGGGCACCCGGTCATCACCTTCGTCTCGACCGGGATCCGGCACCTCGGCGGAGCCCGGTTCGAGGTCGCCGGGGAGCTGACCATCCGGGGCGTCACCTGCCCGCTCACCGGCGTCGTCGTCGAACTGGTCGACGCGGCGGGCGGCTCCCGGGTGGCCTTCGCGGGCAGCGTCACCCTAGACCGCAACCGCTGGGGCGTGAACGGGAACCTCGCGACCCGGCTCATGGTCGGCTCGAAGGTGACCCTGCGGTTCAGCGTCGCCGTGAACCGCCTCAGCGGCGGCGATGAGGCGTCATTTCGAGGATGTTGACAGCTTCTTGACACCGTTCCGGGTGAACACGGCACCGTACCGATGCCGATAGTCGAAGCTCTTCGGGCAAGCCGCCCACCGAGGTCCCCACTGCTGCGATAATGAGGCGCGAGATCTGGGCATCTGATGCGCTCGGACTCACTACGAAGAGCAAGGAAGAAAAGTATGGCTCAGGGCAGCGTTAAGTGGTTCAACAGCGAAAAGGGCTTCGGCTTCATCGAGCAGGACGGCGGCGGGCCGGACGTTTTCGTGCACTACTCGGAGATCCAGGGCAGCGGCTTCAAGTCCCTGGATGAGGGGCAGCGCGTGGAGTTCGAGATCGGCCAGGGCCAGAAGGGGCCGCAGGCCCAGGGCGTCCACGCCATCTGACGCGATGACCGCCCCGGCCGGTGCGCCGGCCGGGGCGGTTCCGCCTGGGGCCGCGGTCCGCAGGTCAGGCGCCGGAAGAGGGCTCCGGCGGAGCCGGGCCGGGAGACTCGCATGGCGGCCCTTCGCCGAGCCGGTCCAGCATGGCCGTCGCCGAGGACCACGACTCCGACCGCGGAGACGTGGTGGCGCTCCACGGGCGGCGGCGAAACGAGCTACGGCGTCTCCATCACCGGACATGGCCCGATGACAGGCGTGACTGTGTGGAGTCCGGTACGGGCAGGGCGAGTTCGTCACCCGGCGGGTGGCCACCCCGATCCGTCAGGACGGCCGATGGCTCATCGACGCACCGCCGCCGCGGTGACAGGACCCCCCTCGATCTGTTCGCGGAGGATGTCGCCGTGCCCCGCGTGCCGTGCCAGTTCCTCGCTCATGGCGAGCAGGGTCCAGCGCAGGCTGATCGTTCCCTCGTCGGGGACGTCCACGGTGTCGTCGAGTTCGAAACGGCCGGCGATCTCGCGCGCCCGTTGGCTCGCGCGTTCGAATTCGGCGATCACGTCGGCCACGGTCTCGTCGTCCGCGACGGCGAACGTGCCCAGATCCCGCTTCGAGTAGCCGTCGCATTCGGCCTCGTCGAGACCTGCCCAGAATCGCTGGAACCAGATCCGCTGGGCGGCCGCGGCGTGCTTGAGCAACGAGATCGGCGTCGTCAGCGAGACGACGAGCCGTCGACGGGCCTCTTCTTCGGACAGACCGCGTGCCGTCTCGATCAAAGCTTCACGGTTGCGATCGAGCAGGTTCTCGATGATCGCTCGTTCGGTGCCGTCGGTGATTCTGGGGGTACCCATGGGTTTCACTCCGTTTTTTCGCAGGCCGAAGAAACCGCGTCCAACGCGGGATTCGGGGGATTGGCTTGCCGACGCGGGAAGAACGAAACACCGCTGCCGAGATCAGTCGCCGTGAAGGCGCCGACGCCGTCATCCTAGAGTGCCCGTGAGGGTGGGGTCAACGCGAGCGGCCGCCGCCGCGATGGCACCACCGCGGCGGCGGCCGGAACCGCGGTGCCCGCTACTGGGGGACCCGCAGTTCGGTGTTCCCGTTGGCGAACATGCACTCGGCGTGGGGGAAGTACGGCACCCGCCACGCCTCACACGCCCCGTGGGTGGCAGGGAACGAGTGGTCAGCTGCCGGTCTGGTCACAGGTGGTGGCGTCGACGGCGAGGACCGGGTCGGTGACCGGCCGGGCCGAGAACGGCACGGTGCTCTGGGCGGTCAAGGCGCCGTCCTTGAGGGTGTAGACGGTGCGGGTGCCGCTGTAGGCGAGCGGATCGACGCTGACGTCGTCGGCCTCGGCCGCGACGGTCTCGAAGGTGCGGCCGCCACCCTCGATCGGGGTGCACTGGTAACCCAGGTGGGCGGCGATGCCGCCACCCTCGGCGACCGGGAGCGGCTTGTCGTTCTCGTCGACGACCTGGCTCAGGTTGGTGCCGTCGTAGTGCAGCGCGGTGAAGAACGTCGTGTTGGCCCCCACCGACTGGGCGACGATCAGCTCCGCCCGGCCGTCACCGTTCAAGTCGGCGACGCGCGGCGCCGTGAACCCCCGCGAGCCGTCCGCGCCCAAGTGGATGGAGGTGAACGCCCCGTTCACCGTCGCCGAGATCACCTGGTCGTTGTCCGCGAGCAGCTGGGCGGACACGGTCTCGGGCTCACCGTCCCCGTTCAGATCGGCCACCGTGGTGACCGGATCGGCCGACGGGGCGGCCAGTGCCGGGACGACGGCGGCCAGGCCCAAGGCGGCGGTGATGCCGGTGATGGCGGCGGTACGGATGATGCCTGTGCGGTTCATGTGGTTCTCCCTCCGACGCTTCCGGTGATCTTTTCACCGAAAGGGCTCTCACAAAGGGAGACGGTCACGCGACGGTGGCGTGCAGTGAAAGTGTGATGCGCCACACAAACGCAACCCGGCGAAGGAAGGTGGTGCGGGCCAGGCGTCCGTCGCACACTGTCGCGGCGAGGTGAGCCATGACCGAAGCCGACGACGTCGCCGAGGCGCTGCGAACCGGACCGTTCTGCCACGCGTTGACGGTGGTCGCGCGCGATCGCGGACTGAGTCTCCAGCAGTGTCCGGAAGAGTTCGGAGAAGCACGCGACCGAGACCAAACAACGCTGCCGCAAGGAATACGTCGCGGCCGGGTGCACCATCATCGCCAACGTCGGGAACCGTCCCGGTGATTTCACCGGCGGCAACTACGAAAAGGGCTTCAGGCTTCCCGACTACAACGAGCAGCTCTCTTAACGGCCGGCGTTGTCCCGCTTGCCGTGAAGGCCTCCTTCCCTACTCTCAAGGTAGGGAAGGAGGCCTTCACGGGCATCAAGGCGGCCGGCGGGCGGTGACCTCGCTGCTCGGCACCGACGAGTACACGTCGCAGGACGTCCATGCTGCCCGCCGGCCCGCTCGTGATCAAGCCGGGAGATCGCGAGCGGGCCGGTCGGCGCGACCCGCCGCCATCGCGGGGAACACGCCGAGCACGGCGGCCACCGCGAACCCGAACACGAGCAGGTGAGCAGAGGCCACGGTGTCCGGGGCGCCCAGGTTCACCAGCACCCCCGCCATCGCGGCGCTGAACGCGGTCGCGATGATCAGCACGGTGTTGATCCCCGCCGCGGCCTTAGCGGCCTCCTCCTCGTCGTCGGTCGCGCCGAGGGCGGCGACCGTCAGATGGGGGAACGCCATCCCGATGCCGCTGCCCGCCACGAACAGCACCACGAACCAGGCGGCCACGACGGCACCAGAGGGCATCGTGTGCTGAAGTGCGCCGTAGCCGACGAGCCCGGCGGCGAGCGCGAGCGGACCGGCCGTCACCACCGTCCGCACCGAGCGCGTCGTCTTCGCGTTCGCGCTGAGGATCTGGGCCAGCGACCAGCCGAGCGACAGCGCCGAACCGAGGAAACCGGCCACCAGCGGCGGCAACCCGCCGATCTCCTGGCCGAACAGCGGGATGAAGGCCTCGGTGCCGATCCCGAACGCCAGCGCCACGACCGTGAGGTACACCCAGCGCAGCGGCAGCCCCCGGCCGAACGCCACCTTCGGCAGCACACTCGCGGTCGCCGTCCGCTCGTACGCCACGAACCACACCACCAGCACCACCCCGGCGGCGATCGCCAGCACCGTGGCGATCCCGGACACGACACTCGCCACGCTCACCGCCGCGACCGAGGCCGTCAGCAGCACCAGCGATCCGAACGGGAACGGGCTCCTGGACGGCCCGGTCTCCGTGCGCGGGATCGCCCGCACCGCGAGCACGACGAGCGCCACCGCCACCGCCGCCAGCACGACGAAGGCCAGCCGCCACGCCCCGAACTGGCCGAACAGGCCGCCGACCGCCGGGCCGAGGATGTTGCCGACCCCCCACATCGCCGAGACCAGCGCCGCGGCACGGACCCAGAGGCGTTCGGGCAGGGAGCGCTGGATCAGTGCGTAGCCCAGACCGGCCAGCAGACCGCCGCCGAGGCCTTGGACGGCGCGTCCGACCAGCAGCGTCGTCATCCCGGGGCTGGCCGCGGAGATCAGGGTCCCCGCGGCGAAGAGTGAGAAGGCGAGCACATAGGACGTGACCCCGCCGCGGGTCGTGAGCAGGCGGCTGACCAGCATCGACGTGATCACCGAGGCCACCAGGAACGAGGTCATCGTCCAGGCGTAGAACTCCGCGCCGCCGATGTCGGCGACGATCGTCGGCAGCAGGCTGGTCGTCAGGTACACGTTGCTCGCCTCGACCAGCACACCACCGGCCAGCACCGCCGAAACGGCCGCGTAGCGACCGCTCAGCAGTTCTCCCCAGGAGCCGGACTCCTTCGTTCCCGCCAGTTCGTAAGTCATGCCGAGAACGTACGACCTCCAGTTCACTGGAGGTCCAGTTCGTTTCTCAGGACTTGCGGACCTCCACGGTGACCATCAGGTCGCCCCGGCCCTCGGCCAGGCCGGACGAGCGGAGCCGCGGCATCCCGAAACCGGCGACCCGGATCTTGCCGCCGGACTTCACCCCGGCCGGTATCCGGAGCTTCTTCGGGCCGTCGAAGGTCTCCAGCTCGACGATCCCGCCCTTGCGTGCGATCGCGGGCGAGATCACGGTCGTGCAGAGCAGGTCCGCCCCGTTCTGGTCGAACCGCTCGTCCGGCAGGACGTTGATCTCGACGTAGAGGTCACCCGCGGGCCCGCCACCGAGCCCCGTTTCACCCTGCTCCGCCAGCCTTATCCGCATGCCCGTCACGATGCCGGACGGGATCCTCGCGATCAGGTTCCGCACCTGGCGGATCCTGCCGTCGCCGTCGCAGAGCCGGCAGGGTTCGCCGATCAGCGTCCCGAAGCCGTCGCAGGTCTCGCAGTCGTGCCCGCCCTCGATACCGTTCCCGCCGCACCGGGAGCACCGTTCGACGACGGAGTGCTCGGTGGTGCCGAGTCCCTGGCATTCCCGGCAGATCCCCGAGCTGTCGACCCGGAGCGCTTTCTCGGTGCCCGTGAACGCCTCTTCCAACGTGAGGTCGAGGGTGAGCAGCGTGTCCTGTCCGCGACGGGCCCGGCGCTGCGGCCGCGGCTTGGGCCTGGCCGCCTGGTGTTCCGGCTGCTCCGGTTGCACGGAGATCGCCCGGTTCGCCAGGAACACGCGATGCACCAGTTCCGACGACCATTGCGGCGTCTGCCGGACACCGGATTCCCGCAGACGCTCGTAGACGTGTTCGTAGAGCTCGTCGACGGCCACCCGGCCGTCACCGTCGCGATCCGCTTCGCCGGTGCGCAGACCGTGGATGACCGCTTCGGTGAACCGCGAGGGTTCCGGTTCCAGCTCCCGGAACCGGCTTCCCTCCCAGGCGTATTCCGTGCGGCCGGTGGCCATCAGCACGGCCCGCCCGTAGCCGGCCAGCTGCTCCTTGGCGTCCACCCCGGCCGCCGCCTTCATCCCGGGTACGAACGCGCCGCTGAAACAGCAGTCCAGCAGCAGCACGATCGACTTCGCCCGGCATCGGCCCATCTGGGCGTGCAGGAAACCCGCCGGGATCGACGTGGACGCCAGCAGATCCGGATCCGTGTCCGCGCACGCGAAGTACAGCTGCCCGTCGTCGTCCTTCACCCCGTGACACGAGATGTGCAGCACCAGCAGGTCTTCGGTGCCCCGGTTGCGGAAGAACTTCTCGATCGCGCGGGTCGCCTGGTGCGCGGGCGCGTCGACGACCTGGGTCGTCTGGAACCAGCCGATCGCGGGATCGGACAACACGTCGGCGAGTTCGACGACGTCCGCCGCGGGCGAACGCAACTCGGCGAGCCGCCCGCTGCTGTAGGCACCGGTGGCGATCAGGAGCGCGTCACGGACGCCCACGTTCAGTCCGCTTCCGGTTCCAGCGTCTTCCGGAACGCTTCGATCGCGCTCGCCTGCTGCTCGGCGTTCCCGCCGGTCAGTTCCAGCTTGTTGCCGCCGATCTCGATCACGACGCGCCGGTCCTTGTCGCGCGTCACCCACGTGCGCAGTACCTGGCAGACACCGGTGACCACCGCGGTCAGCACCGCCGAACCACCCAGGCTGACGACCATCGCGCCGATGTCGGTCCCGGTGCCTTTCGCGCCGTCCGGTGCGACGGTCGTGGGCAGGCGGACGTCCTCGACATCCAGCTCCAGCAAGGCTTTCCGAAGCCTCCGCGTCTCGGCGTCGAGTTCCTCGTCGCCTGTCAGCCGTACCCGCAGTGTCGTCATGCGCCCCGATGATAGTCCGGCGGCCGAAGGTCCCCCCGGACTGTCATCGAGGGTACCTCGGAGCGCGTCCGTGAACCCTCGCCCACGGGTGTCCACGCGATCCCCGGCCCGCGACCTCTAGGCGGTGACGAGGGACAGACCGTAGTTCTGCAGGATCTCGTTCACCGGCTGGAACCAGGTCTCCCCGCCGGAGCCGCAGTTCCCCCAGCCACCCGAGGTGACACCCTGCGCCTGGTCGCCGGTGATGAAGGACCCGCCGGAGTCACCGGGTTCCGCGCAGACGTCGGTGCGGGTCATCTGATACACAGCGCCTTGTGCATAGTTGACGGTTTCGTTGTGCCCCAGCACGGTGCCGCAGTGCCAGTGCGTCGTCGAACCCGACCGGCACACCGAGGTGCCGACCGGTGCGACCCAGGATCCCCGGACGAGCGCGTCGCTCACCGTGCCCCAGCCGAGGACGACCGGCGCGGTCCACCAGCCGTTGCCGACGCGGATGAACGAGTAGTCGTCGCCGGGGAAGGAAGACCCGGCGAAGTTGCCCATCGCGGAGCCGTCCCAGCCGACGACCGGGCTGCCGGTGCCGCCGCAGTGCCCCGCGCTGACGAAGCCTCCGTGCACGGAGAAACCGATCGAACAGCGGGTGTTCCCGTTGATGTAGTAGGGGTCACCGCCGACGGTGCCCGCCGCGAACGGCTCCGCCCTCGGCGCGGTGACCACCGTGACCGGACCGGCTTTCTTCGCCCTGGCAACGAAATCGTCGACGTCGGCACCGTGCGCGCCGGGCTGAACGGCGATCACGACACTGCCGCTGCGCACGTCGGTCCGCCAGCCGCTGACGCCCGCGGGCGCGGGCCGGGACTCGACCGAGGAGTCGATCCCGGCTTTCGCCGCGTCGAGTTTCGCCGCGCTGATCGTGGCGACGGTGGGTTCGGCACCGGCCGCCCGGACGGCGTCCGCGGCCGCCGGGTCGGTCACGCCGACGACGAGTTTGCCGAGCGCGGGGTCGAACCAAGCGCCGCCGAACGCCGCGCCCGCCGCGCGTTGCGCGTCCGGCAGTACGCGGGTGGCGGTACTTTCCCGGGCGAGCCGGGTTTCGGCCTGCGCGGCGGTGAGCCCCAGATCCCGTTGCATGGCGGTGATCAATCCGGGGGAAGCCAGCGCGACAGGGGCGAGCGCGGCGGAAGTGAGGCCGGCGGTCAGGACGGCGGCGCCGCCCAAGGCCAGGGCGATTCTTCGACGCATGGGAAATCCTCCAAGGCCGGGGGAAAGAAACACACTGCTCGCCGAGTGTGCGGCCGACCGGGGAGCCCGTCGCGAATTGTCCGGTCTTCTGTCCGGATTCTGCCCGCGGCGCCGACGAAGCCGTCCTTTCGGGCATGCGGCGAGGATGGCTCAGGATTGGCCTGGCATCGCGGCCGGGCACGGTGCCCAGGACGTGGCCGGACGTCTAGCCACTGTCCACAGTGGACTCCTTGCGATCGGGCGAGTCTGGGGTCTTTGGTGAAGGGCCGAGTCGCCGCGAAACGGCGACGGACCCGTGACGGTGAGCCAGGACGGCAGTGGCATCGACGATACCCCTGTTCGAACAGGTGTGCTAGCCCGATTTGCGTAACCATTGCCATTCGCGACCATCACCCGATGGGGAACAAACGACCCGGAAACGAATACGCAGAGTCTCAGGAAAAGGACCGGAAAGAATCAGGAAGCGGCGGCAAGTCGCGCATCCGCGAGGTCGTAGGCAGCGCGTGTGGTCGTGACACCGCTGCTTTCCGCCTGTGCCAGCAGATCGGCGATGACGTTCCCGATCGTCAGCACCCGCTCGTGCGCCGCTTCGCCGGTGTGGCCCAGCAAGTGCTCTTGCAGGAAGATCACGCCGCCCGCGTTCACGCAGAAGTCGGGTGCGTACAGGATCCCTCGCTCGCGCAGGGCTTCGGCGGAGTCCGGTGTGGCCAGTACGTTGTTGGCCCCGCCGGCGATGATCCGGCAGCGCAACCCGGCTGACGACTCCGGCGTGATCACCCCGCCCAGTGCGCAAGGTGCGAGTACGTCCAGTTCCGCCGTCGGCAACGCGTCGGGGTCGACGATCGTCGCACCGGTCTCCGCGGCCAGTGCCGCCGCTCGGTCCGGGACGACGTCGCTCACCGCGACGTCCGCGCCGTCCTCGGTGAGCAGCCGGACCAGTGCGCTTCCCACGTGACCCGCGCCCTGTACCCCGATCCGGAGTCCTTCGAGGTCCGCATGTCCCGAAAAACGGGCGCAGGCCTTGATCCCGGCCGCCACGCCCAGTGCTGTCCAGGGCGAAGGATCGTCCTGTGCGCACACCGGGGACGTCACCTCGCCGATTTTCCGCAGATCGGCCTGGTCCGTGCCGACGTCGTTCACCGGGATGAACCGCCCGTCGAAGGTCGCGATCGCCCGTCCGTGCGCGAGCAGTCGTTCCGGTGTCTTTTCCGCCGTGTCACCGGGAATGACGCTCCAGCCGCCGCCGAGGTCCAGTCCGGCCGCCGCCGCTTTCACCGTCATCGCGCGCGCCAGCCCCAGACATTCGGAGACGGCGTCGTCCTCGCTCGCGTACGGGCGCATCCGCACGCCGCCGAGTGCCGGGCCGAGCCGGGTGTCGTGCACCGCGATGATCGATCGTGCCCTGCCGGACGGGTCCCGGTCGACGACGACTCGTTCGAAGCCGTCCACGGAAAGTTCTTCCCCGGTCAAGGTTCCTCCACGGGTCGTCGGGATTTGCGCCGGGAGACCGCGACGCCGATCAGGCACAGCGCGCCACCGGCGAACGACAACGCGGCGGGCACCTCGCCGAGTACCAGCCAGCTCACCAGGACCACCAGCACCGGCACCAGGTACGTCGTCGCGCCCAGTTTCCCGGCCGTCGTCCGGGACAGCGCGTAGGCCCAGGTCGAGAAGGCCAGCGCGGTCGGGAACAGGCCCAGGTACACCATCTCCAGCAGTGCGCCCGGGGGCGCGTCGGCGACTTCGCCCACCAGTGACCCGGCGAACGGCAGGCAGACCACCGCCCCGATCGCGTTGCCGAACGTCGTCACCTGCAGGGCCGTCGCGTGCCGCAGCGCCGGTTTCTGGGCGATCACCCCGATCGCGCTGCCCGCCGCGGCGAGGACGCACAGCAGGACGCCGATCAGGCTCGCGTTCCCCCCGTCCGACGACGCGAAGCCGACGAGGACGGCGCCGGCGAAACCCAGCGCCAGCCCGGCCATCAGCTGGGGTGGGAAGCCTTCTTTGAGCAGCCGGCCACCCAGTCCGGCCATCAGGATCGGGCCCAGGTTGATCACCAGTGAGGCGGTGCCCGCGTCGATCCGCTGTTCACCGGCGTTCAGGGCCACCATGTACACCCCGAACCAGGCCACGCCGGACACCGCGATACCCGGCCAGGCGGCTTTCGGTGGAAGCCCTTGCCTGCGGATCAGCAGGAAGGCGCCCAGCGCGAGCGCGCCGGTCACGAGTCTGCCGAGGGCGAGGGGGCCCGCGGAGATGTGTTCGCCGGCGTCGCGGATCACCACGAAGGCCGAGGCCCACAAGACGATCGTGACGCCTGCCGCGCCGAGCGCGCGGTAGTCGGTTTCCTGGCGTGTGCTGGCCACTGCCGGTCCCCTCGTCCCGGCCGCGCTCGCGGCCCGGTTTCGATCATAACGAGACGACCGGGAGTCGGCAGTCCAGCGCGGCCAGTGCGGCGGCGCCCTCGTCCCGGCGGTCCGGGAGCAGGCAGAGGGTGCAGGCGAGTTCGAACCGGGCCCCGATCACCTGCCAGCCGGATATCGCTTCTTCCAGCGCGGCGGGATCGTCGTGCAGCCTGCCGCGGGCGCGGGCCAGGCAGGCCGCCGCCCAGGTGTTCTCCCTGGCCGCGGGTTCGGCGGCGGTCAGGAACGCCTCGGCACCGGGATCACCTGCCATGACCGCGGTTTCCGCGGCGACAGCCCAGGCGTAGGCGTCGTAGAACTGGTGAGGGGTGTCGTACCACTCGCTTTCCGGTGTCACAGCCGCGGATTTCGCGGCCTCCACGTCGCCCCGGTGCAGGGCGACCCGGGGAAGGGCGAACGCCGCGAAGCTCTCCCTGAGCCCGCTGTGCACCCCGGCCTCCGACAACGTCAGCGCGCGGCCGACCCACTCGTCGTGCCGCGCGGCGTTCCCGCGCAGGCCGTGCACCAGGCCCGCGGCGTGCGCGGCGGGGGCCATCCAGCGGGCGGCGGGCCGTCCGACGCGTTGCCAGGCGTCCCAGGTGGTTTCCGCGTAGTCCAGCGCCTGGTCGAACTCGCCGCTGAGGGAAAGCGGGACGACGAACTTGCTCGCCCGCATGTACAGGCCGCGAAAAGGGTCTTCCCAGGACGTTTCCGCCGCGCGTACCGCGTCCGGCAGCCTGCCCGCGGCGAGCGCGACCAGCGGCACCACATGCAGCGTGTCGACGATCTCCACCCCGATGCCGGGTTCGTGCCGGGGGAGCTTCTCGAACAGGGACAGCCGCTCGCCGCAGGAACGGTGTGCCCGCGCGAAGCGGCCGGTGGCGCCGTCCGCGCTGGCCACCGCGTCCAGTGCCGCCGAGATCAGGACGGGCTGGTCGGTGGCGCGCGCGGCGTCGAGCGCGATCGCCGTGAGGTCCAGGTCGGGAGTGGTCTTCTCGCCGGTGGCGTTCCACGCGCGCGCGGCCGCGAGGTAGGCCTCGGCGACCGGATCGCCGTCCGGGGCGGCACGTTCGGCCTCGGCCATCAGCGCGACGAGCCGTTCATGCGGGACCAGGTCGGTGAAGGTGGCCGGGAACCGGTTCCCGACGCAGACCGCGTAGGCCAGGGCGATGGCCGCGCCCGCTCCGTCGCCGCCGCGAGCGGAGCGCTCCGCGGCCTGCTGGAGCAGGGCGAACGCCGGTTCACCCCGATGTTCGGTCATGGCGACGTCGGCGGCCGAGCGCAGGTCGCGTGCGGCGGCGCGGTCGTCGGGCGCCAAGGCGGCGGCCTTCGCGAAGGTGGCGCGGGACTCGGAGAGGAACTGCCGTGCGTAGAGGAGTTCGGCCAGCGCACGGGCGATGTCGTGCCGGCGGGTGTCCGGTCCGCTCCGCGCGCGCACCGCGGCACGCAGGTCGTCGGCGACCCGGTCGAACCGGTCGCGCCATTCCCCGCCGGACTCCACAGCGGAGCGCAGTTCCGCCGACTCCTTTTCCGCCCAGCCCGCCCGCCGTTCCGTCACCGCGGGCGAAGGCCGTAAGGCGAGGCCGTGGACTTCCGGCGGGAGCCACCAGCCTCCCGGTACCCGATGGACCAGACCCGACGAGGACAGCCTGAGCAGCGCGCTCCCGGCCGCGGCCGGGGTGATTCCCGCGAAGGCGGCCGCCATCCCGGCGTCGAAGACACGTGAGTGTACGGAGAAGGCCGCCAGCAGTGCGGCGTCGTCGGCGGAGATTTCCGTTTCACCGTAAGGTTTCCACGTCCCCGGCAGGGGGATGCTCCACTCGCCTCGGACGCCGAGCGGGTGGGGCGACTCGGCCAGCACGGTCAGTTCCGGGCAGTGCCGGAGCAGGTCCCCGATCAGGTCCGCGATCTCCCCGGGGTGGTGTCCGCAGCCGCGTACGACCAGCAGCGGCCCGCCCTGGCGCAGCGGTGCGCGCAGTGCCTCGGAGAGTGGTTCGGCGGGCCGTTCGACGACACCCAGCGCGCAGGCCGCGGCCTGCGGAAAGGTGTCCGGTAACCGGCTCGCCGTAATTTCCACGACACCGGGATAAGCGTCTTTCACGTCCCGGATGACCTGTGCCGCCGCTTCCGTCCTGGCGGACGGTGATTCTCCCGTGATGGTCGTCAGCTGGTTTTCTGTCAGGCTATCGATAATCTCGGCGGGATCAGTCACATATCCAGCTTGGCAGGTCGGCGGGAACCGACAACTCGGGAAAGTATCTTCACACGTTCGGCGCAATGCCGAAGTCCATTGCGGCATTGGCGTTAATGCGTCCATAAAGGACGGAATGTGGTCGGAATGGCTGCGCCGAATATCGACCATGTGGCGGTGCCGGTGGTGCGGACGGTGTACGAAAGCGGGGGTTCCGGGGCACTTCTCGTTGTGAATCGACAATAGATCACCGCTCACTGTGCGATGTCCGTGAATCGCGTGCTAGCGTTGGCCACGGCACCGAGGCGGCATCGGAATCGATGTGTTCGCCGAGTAAAGGTGGTGTGCGGTCCGCAACCTCGACGGATTAATCGCGATGGTGGGACCTGGGGTGCGTCGATCGGCCGGAAGGCATTCGCTCCTTTTGCCGGGAAGCGAATTCGACGTGTCCTTGACCTGAAGTCCCGGTTAATGGGCTGGTGAGACGCCTGTTCGATTCACTGTGGACGAATCACGGAAGTACGCGTGAAGGGCAGAACTGAAAGGGGCACGATGCGCGAGAAAAGCAAGAACGCGACGCTGCGGCAAGGCGTGTGCGACGAAGGGAGAAACGCGTGGTGACCGCTCCTTCGCCCCGGCGTCCCGCTCAGGAGAGCGCGCACTATCGGTGTCTCGGGGTCGGGGTGGGGCCCGCGAATCTCAGCCTGGCGTCCCTGCTGCACGACCGGGACGGGGTGGCCAATCTGTTCCTCGACCGGGAGGAACGGTTCGGCTGGCACGACGGGCAGCAGATACCGGGGGCGACGCTGCAGGTGTCGCTGCTCAAGGACCTGGTCACGCTGTCCGATCCGACCAACCGGTTCTCGTTCCTGTCCTACCTGCACGATCAGGGCCGGATCTATCACTTCATCAACGCCCAGTTCGACGCCGTGCCGCGGCAGGAGTTCCGTAACTACCTGCAATGGGCCAGCGAGGTCAACGAAAACGTCAGGTTCGGCGAAGAGGTCCGCGAAGTCGACTTCGACGGTTCGTCCTTCGTCGTGCGCACCACCAGGCGGACGGCCACCGCGGACAACGTGGTCGTCGGCATCGGTACCCGGCCCTGGGTGCCCGAGCCCGTCCGCGGCAAGCTCGGCCACTCCCAGTTCCACGTCAGCGACTTCGTTTCGCGCAGCCGCGACTTCGCGGGCAAACGGGTCGCGGTGGTCGGCGGCGGGCAGTCCGGCGCCGAGGTCTTCCTCGACCTGCTTTCCCGGCCCGCCGAGCAGCTTCCCCGCCGGGTGACCTGGGTTTCCCGACGGCACAACTACTTCCCGATCGACGACACGCCGTTCACCAACGAGTACTTCGTCCCCAGCTACTCCGACTACTTCTTCGAACTCGACCGCTCCGCCCGGGTCGCGCTCAACGCGCAGAACGTGCTGACCAGCGACGGTATCTCCGAGTCCACGCTGCGGGAGATCTACCAGCGCTGCTACGCCCGCCGGTTCGTCGACGGCGCCGGCGACCTGTTCGCCCTGCTGCCCAACCGGACCGTCGTGGACGTCGCCGCCGACCGTGACGCGTGGGACCTGACCGTCGAGGGCAATGACGATCCGGACCTGGTCGAACACGTGGAGGCCGACTTCGTGGTCTGGGCCACCGGTTACCGGTCGGCCGCCGCGGAGTTCCTGTCGCCGTTGGAGGACAGGCTCGAACGCGTCGGTGAGGAATACAACGTGGACAAGGATTTCGCGATCCGCTGGGACGGTCCCCGCGACCGCTCGGTATTCCTGCAGAACGGGGTACGCGAGCAGCGCGGCCTCGCCGACCCCAATCTGAGCCTGGTCGCCTGGCGCAGCGAACGGATCATGGACCGGCTGCTCGGCGTGCGCTCCAACGAGCAGCTGGAGCCGTTCATCGACTGGGCGGGCAAACACGCCGACGAGCTGAACCGGGCGTGAGGACCGTGGTCGACGTCGCCGTGCTCGGCGCGGGCATCATCGGTTGCCTGGTCGCCCGCGAGGTCGCCCGGCGGACGCCGGACGCGTCGATGCTGCTGTTCGACCGCGACCTGGTCGGCGGCGGCGCGTCCCTGCGCTCGGCCGGGCTGCACACCCCGCGCGGCGCCACCCCGGCGGTGCGGGAGATGACCCGGTTCAGCCAGGACTACTACGCCGGGTTGTTCCGTGACCGGCCCGGACTGCCGATCCATCCGGTGGCCATGCGCGTCGTCGGCACTCCCGCCGACGAGCCGAGACTGCGCACGGACTACCTGCCCGAAGCCGGCCTCGCGGCGACCGGCGACCTGCCGTCGGACGTGCGTCTGCCGGACGGCGCGGTCGCCTGGTCGGTACGGGGCAGCCACTACGCCGACGTCACCGACGTGACCCGCGCGCTGACCGCCGACCTGCGTGCCACCGTCGAGGTACGGGAGGCGGTGCGGGTGGAGGCCGTGACCGAGGGCCCGGACGGCGTCGGCCTGCGGCTCGGCACCGGCGAGGAACTGACCGCGGGCCGGGTGGTGCTCGCTCCCGGCCCGTGGCTGGCCGCCCCCGCCTGGCGTTCGCTGCTGGAACCGGTGGGCGCCAGGGTGAAGAAGGTCGCCGCGCTGCACGTCGGCGGGCGGCCGGCGCTCGGCGACGCCGCCGTGGTGTTCGAGCGCGAGGACGCGTTCCTGTTGCCACTGCCCGAACGCGGCCACTGGCTGTTCAGCTACACCTGCCCGGAATGGGACGTCGACCCGGACGCGCCGTCCGGGGGCCTGACCGGGCACGACCTGGACGAGGCGCGGGAGATCCTGCGGCGGTACGCCCCGGCGATGGCCGCGGACCGCGTGTCCGGCCGGGTCTTCTGCGACGCCTACAGCGGGACGGGCGAGCCCGTGGTGCGCGCTCTCGGCGACGGCCGGGTCGTGTTCGCGGGCGCGGCGAACGGGTCCGGTTACCGGCTCGCGCCCGCCATCGCCGCCCGTGCCGCCGATCTGCTCGACCGAGGAGGAAGTTGATCGTGGACATCAGTACGTTCACCGGCGAGGGACTGAGCCGGGCGTTCGGAATCGACGTCGCCGCGCTGGATCCGGGCGGGGCCGCGGATCTCGGCGTCGGCGCGTCCTGGGGCCGGGTGGCGCCCGGGGTGCGGTCGCTGACCCACCAGCACGACGAGACCGAGGTGTGGGTGCTCGTCGCCGGCGCCGGCGACCTGGTCGTCGACGGTGCCGAACACCGGATCGAGGCCGGGGCCGTGGTGCGCTTCGACCCGTTCGAAACCCATTACGTCACCAACAACGGCGAAACCGATCTGGTGCTGGCGTCGTTCTTCTGGCGCGACACCACACGAGCCGCCGCGTCCGCCGGGCGTCCGGTGCGCCGCCGGTTCGACCGGCGCCCGGTCTTCGTGTTCTCGTCCGCGCCGACCCCCAACGGCGATCTGCACCTGGGTCACCTGGCGGGACCGTTCTTCGCCGCCGACGCCTACACCCGGTTCCAGCGCATGAACGGCGTCCGGGCGTGGCACGTCTGCGGGAGCGACGACTACCAGAACTACGTCGCCGCGGCCGGGGCCAAGGAAGGCCGCACCGCACTGGAAACCGCCCGGCACTACAGCGGGCGGATCCGCGAAGCCCTGGCGGCCATGGACATCGAGGTCCACCGGTTCACCGCCACCAGCTCCGACGACACCTACCCGGACGGGCTGCGCGGGTTCTTCAGCAGGCTCGCCGCCGCCGACTCGGTCCGGCTGGCCGAGGCGGACGCGTTGTTCGATCCGGGATCGGGCCGCTACCTCTACGAATCCGGTGTCACCGGCACCTGCCCGTCCTGCGGGGAGACCACCGGCGGCAACATCTGCGAGGGCTGCAAGGAACCCAACTCCGTCGCCGATCTCGGGAATCCGGTGTCGGCCGAGTCCGGCGCCTCGCCCCGGCGCGGCACCGTGCGCCGCTATCAGCTGGCCCTGCACGAACTGGCCGGCTACGTACGCGATCACCACCGCAAGGGCCGGGTTCCGGCGTCGGTCAAGGAACTGGCCTCCCGGGTGCTTTCCCGAGGCCCGGTCGAGGTACCGCTGACCCACCCCGCGGACTGGGGACTTGCCCCCGCCGAGTCCGATGTGGACGGACAGGTGGTGTGGTCGTGGATCGACTACGCCTACAGCGTCCTGCACGGCATCGGCGCGCTCACCGGCCACGACCTGCGGGCCGCCGGACCGGAAGCCGACTGGAAGATCGTGCACTTCCTCGGCGCCGACGGGAGTTTCTTCCACCCCATCGTCATCCCGGCGCTCTACCGGGCGGCGTACCCGGGGTGGGAGCCCGACATCGACTACCACATCAACGAGTTCTACCTGTTGCAACGGAGCAAGTTCTCCACCAGCCGCCGCCACGCGGTGTGGGGACGCGACGTGCTCGGCCCGGAGACCGCGGACGCGTACCGGCTCTACCTGGCCCTGACCCGCCCGGAAGGCAGGCGCACCAACTTCGACCCGGACGAGTTCGACGTCTTCACCCGCGAAACACTCGAGGGTGAATGGCAGGGCTGGCTCGCCGACCTGGATGAACGCCTGGCCCGGGAGCACGGCGGCAAGGTCCCCGACGCCGGTGTCTGGACGCCGGAGCACACCGCGTTCCTGGCCCGGCTCACCGAGCGGCTCGCGGCGCTGACCCGTTCGCTGGGTGCCGACGGCTTCTCGCTGAACTCCGCCGCCGCCGAACTCCTCGGCCTGGTCGAGGACACCCGCGCGTTCGCCGCCGGGGAATCGGCGGCCGCGCAGGTCGGCGACTGGGCCGACGAGGCACGCACCGCCCTCGCGCTGGAGGTCGCCGCGGCCCGGCTGCTGGCCACTTGCGGAACGCCGGTGCTGCCCCGCTTCGCGGGCGCACTCGCCGAAGCGCTGGGTTTGCCCGGGGAACGGACTTGGCCGCATACGGTCGAATTGATGCCCGCGGCTACCGCCGTCAGCCTGAAGGGGCGCACCTTCTTCGGGAAGCGTCCCGAAGCGGAATCGCCGTTGCTGCCGTGGCTGTCCGGCGTGGTGCGCGAGGTGCTGAGGCTGCCCGCCGACGAGCCGGTGGCGCACCTTTCCCTGGCCGAACTGGGCATGCAGTCCATGCAGGCCGTCGCGTTGCAGTACCAGCTGACCGACCGGCTGGACGCCGACGTCCCGCTGGAGACGCTGCTCGAAGGCGGCGACGTCGCCGGCCTCGCGGTCACCCTGGCCGAGGAACTGCCCGACGACGTGGTGCGCAAGCACGCGGAGGTGAGCCGATGACGACGACCGAACGCGAGAGCACTGCCCAGGTGTTGCGGGAACTGCGTTCACGCGGGCTCAACGTCAGCCTTGCGGGTTCCGACCTGAAGCTGCAGGGGCCGCGTGAGCGGATGGACGCCGAACTGGTCGCGAAGGTCAAGGCGCGCAAGGCCGACCTCGTCGGCTACCTGGACACCCCGCCCGGGACGCCGATGACCGCGTTGCAGCGCGGCTACCTGATCGGCCGCGACGAGCAGGTGGAGATCGGCTCGGCCAGCCACGTCTACCACGAGATCTCCGGCAGCTGGGACGTCGACAGGCTGGAGTCGGCACTGAACGAGGTGGTGGCGCGGCACGGCATCCTGCGGACCCGGTTCACCGAGGACGGGACGCAGATCGAGCAGCGGGCCGTGACGGTGCCGATCACCCGGTACGACCTGCGCGGAAAGCCCGCCGGGGAACAGGAAGCGCATCGGGAAGCGGTGCGTGCCGAACGCGCCCAACGCGGCCTGCCCGTCGACGAGGCGCCGCTGCTCGCCGTCGCCGTCACCCTGCTCTCCGACGAGCAGATGCTGCTGCACGTCGACCACGACGGCCTCATCCTCGACGCGATCAGCATCTTCCTGTTCTTCCAGCAGTGGCACGCCGCGTACACCGGCGAGGCCGGCGAACCCGAAGAGGAGGCGTCGTTCGCCGACTTCGTCGCGGCGCGGGAGCGGGCCAGGACCCGCGCTCCCGCCCAGCGGTCCCAGGAGTACTGGCTGGCCCGCCTGGACGACCTCGCCCCGCATCCGGACCTGCCGCTGCGCACGAGTCCGTCGTCGATCACCGAAGCCCGGTTCACCGCCCGGTTCGCCCGGCTCGGCAGTCCACAATGGACGTCGCTGAAGGAACTGGCCGCCGGGCACGGGCTGACGCCGTCCGGGCTGCTGCTGGCCGTCTACGTCGAAGTGCTGACCTGCTGGGGCGCGGGGGAGCGGTTCACGCTCAACACCACCGTCGCGAACCGGCCGCCGATCCACCCGCGGATCCACGCCGCGCTGGGCAACTTCGGCGAGACCATGCTGGTCCAGGCCGAGCCGGACGCCGGTGCCGGGTTCGCCGACCGCGCCCGCGCCGTCCAGGCGTCGCTGCGCGAGTCGCTGGACAACCGGCACTTCTCCGGCATCGACGTCCTGCGTGAGCTGGCTCGCCGGGGCGGCGCCGACGCGCGGATGCCGTACACCTTCAACAGCGCCATCGGCTACGACGGCGCCGACGGGTCGGCGATGGAACTGTTCGGGCCGGAGGTCCACACCGAGAGCCAGACCCCGCAGGTGTGGCTGGACGTGTCGCCCTTCGAACAGCACGGCGGGCTCGTCGTGCAGTTCGACAGCGTCGACGAGCTGTTCCCCGAAGGCCTGGTCGACGCGCTGGTCGACGGCTGTCAACGGCTGCTCGAAGAGCTCCAGGACCCCGGCGCCTGGTCCCGGCGGCTCTTCGACCTGCGCCCGGACGACCAGCGCGCCCGCCGCGCCGCGGTCAACGACACCGCGACCGGGATCCCGGATCCGATCCTGCCGCACCGGTTCCTGGCGCAGGCGGCGGCCACCCCGGACGCCCCGGCGGTGATCACCGGCACGGCCGAGGTCACCTATGGCGAGCTGCACGCGCAGGTCCAGCGGGCCGCGCGGTGGCTGCGTGCCCGCGGGGTCCGTCGCGACGAACCGGTCGGGCTGGTGATGACCCGGGGACCGGAGCACGTCGCGGGCATCCTCGCCATCGTGCTCGCCGGAGGGGCGTACCTGCCGGTCGACGCCGGGCTGCCCGCCGAACGGCGCGCGCTGATGCTCGCCGACGGCGGCACCCGGTTCGTCCTGACCAACTCCGGTCACGCCGACGACGAGCGCGACGTGCTGGAGCTGGACCTGACGCGTCCCGCCGAGGCCGTCCAGCCGGTGGAACCCTTGCCCGACGCCGATCCGGACGACCTGGCGTACGTGCTCTACACCTCCGGCACCACCGGCAGGCCCAAGGGCGTCATGGTGACGCACGGCGCGGTCGCCAACGTCGTCGCCGACTGCAACCGCCGCTTCGGCATCGGCCCCGCCGATCGGTTCTTCGGCATCAGCATGTTCTCGTTCGACCTGTCGGTCTACGACGTCTTCGGCGCGCTCTCGGCCGGGGCGGCGGTCGTGCTGCCGGACGCCGACCAGGCCGCCGACCCGGCGCATTGGCTGCGGTTGTGCGGACGGGCCGGGGTGACCGTGTGGAATTCGGTGCCCGCCATCGTCGGCCTGCTGCTCGACCAGGCCGAGGCCGACGGCGCCGAGCCGCTGGAAACACTGCGGCTGGTCATGATGAGCGGCGACCGGCTGCCTCCGGCGCTGCCGGCCGCGCTGCGGGCGACCCGTCCCGGGCTGGAGGTGATCTCGCTCGGCGGGCCGACGGAGACGACCATCTGGAACATCTCGCATCCGGTCGGCGAGCACGAGGACGGCTCCGAGTCGATCCCGTACGGCAAGCCGAACGCCAACAACCGGGCCCACGTCCTCGACGTGGCGGGCCGTGACCTGCCGGACTGGGTCACCGGCGAGATCTGCGCGGCGGGCATCGGCCTGGCACGCGGCTACTGGAACGACGCGGAGCGCACCGCCGAACGGTTCTCCGACGACCCGGCCCGCGGCGAGCGGATCTACCGCACCGGGGACCTGGGCCGCTGGCTGCCCACCGGCGAGATCGAGATCCTCGGCCGGTCGGACTTCCAGATCAAGGTCAACGGCTACCGCATCGAGGCGGGCGAGGTCGAAACCCGGCTGGTCGCCCTGGACGCGGTCCGCCGCGCCGTGGTGGCTCGCGAGTCCGGCGCCCGGGGAGACCGGCTGGTCGCGCATCTCGTACCCGCCGGAGCCGAACGCCCCACGGCGAACGACCTCGGCGAACAGCTGCGTGACGTGCTGCCGCAGTACATGGTTCCTTCGGGCGTGTACTGGCACGACGCGTTCCCGTTGACCCGCAACGGAAAGGTCGATCGGGCCCGGCTGCAGGAACACCAGCCGGACGCGGTCACCGCCACCGAGGCGCCGCCGGACACCGAGCTGGAGCGCGAAGTCGCGCAGCTGTGGGCGAAGGTCCTCAAGGCCGACGCCCCGTCCGCCACCTCGACCCTGTTCGACCTCGGCGGCGACTCGCTCGCCGCGGCCCGGATCCTCGCCGGTGTCCGGAAGCGGTTCGGGGTCGGCTTCACGCTGGACCGGCTGCCCGAACTGGACACCGTGCGCCGGATGGCCGCCAAGATCGCCGCCGCCCCACGAAAGGGGGACCGCCGATGACCACGACCGAGACCAGGACCACGCCGCGCCCCACCGGCCCGGACGAGATCCTGAACAGCGTCAACGCCACCCCGCCCGGACCGGGACACCGGCTGTGCGTCGCCCGGCTCGACCGCACCGAGGAGGTGGACCTGCGCGACGTGCACGACAAAGCGGGCAGGCTCGCCCGGGCGCTCGTCGAGCTGGGCGTCCGACGCGGCGACCGGATCGGGGTGCTGGCGCCCAACTGCCTGGAGTGGGTCCTGCTGGACCTGGCGGCGTTGCGCGTCGGCGCGGTGACCGTCGGCTTCGATCCGGCCAAATTCGACGCCGACCCCGCGCTGGCCGTCCGTTATGGCCTGACCCTGCTCTTCGCCGACGGCGAAGGCGATCGGGTCCATCCGCTCACCGACGTCCGCGCGCTGGCCGCGGACGAGGACGCGACCCCGCCCGAGCCGGTGCGCTACCGGCCGGACGACTTCACCACCCTCAAGCTCACCTCGGGCAGCACCGGTGAGCCCAAGGGCATGACGGCCTCGGTCGGCAGCATCGACGCCGGGATCGCCGCCGTGCAGGAGATCTTCGGACACGGGCCCGACGACAACCTGTTCGTCTTCCTGCCCCTGTCCGTCCTGCAACAGCGCTACTGGATCTACTCGGCGCTGCACTACGGCCACGACGTCACGTTGAGCACCTACGAGGCCGCGTTCCCGACGCTGCGCCGGGTCGAGCCCACCGTGGTCATGGGGGTGCCGGGATTCTTCGCCACCGCCAAGGCCTACATCGAGCGGCAGGTCGCGCGGACGGGTCCGGAGACGCGGGCGTCCGAGGCGCTGGCCGAAGGCGCCCGCAGGGTGTTCGGCGACCGCGTCCGGTACCTGTGGACCGGTTCCGCGCCTGCCGCCGAGGACGTCCTGCGGTTCTTCACCGACGCCGGGTTGCCCATCTACGAAGGCTACGGACTCAACGAGACCTGCGTCGTCACGAAGAACCATCCGGACGCGCACCGCCCCGGCAGTGTCGGGAAAGTGTTGCCGCACAAGGAGGTCTTGATAGACGACGAAGGCGTCGTGAGTGTGCGCAGCCGGTTCCCGGTCTGCGACCGGTACGAATTCGCCCCGCCCGGCGCGTCCGAACGGGTGTTCCCCGGACCCGGTCTGGTTCGCACCGGCGATCTCGGGGAACTGGACGAGGACGGCTACCTCTACATCACCGGGCGGGCCGACGACGTGATCGTGCTCGAGAACGGGCGGAAGGTGGTGGTGCGCCCGGTGGAGGACCATATGCGCACCAGCCCGGCCGTCGCCGAGTGCGTGCTGTTCTGTCCGGCCCAGACGTACCTGGTGGCGGTGGTGTCCCCGGCGTCGCTGCCCGCCGACGAGGCGGCGATCGCCGAACAGCTCGACCGCACGAACGCGGCTTTCGGTGCCGACGAACAGATCCGCAAGGTGGTGGTCGCCGCCGAACCGTTCGGCGTCGGGAACGGGTTGCTCACCTCGCAGTTCAAACCGGTGCGGTCGCGGATCGCCGACCGCTACCACGACGAGATCCACGACGACCAAGGGAGCGTTCATGTCTGCTGACCCGTCCACCATCGACGACACGGTGCGGGACAACCTGTCCCGGGTGCTGAGCAAACCGGTCGACCCCGGCGAACTCGACCCGGACCGCGACCTCGCGGACGGCTACGGCCTGACCTCGATGCAGAAGGTGATGTTCCTGATGTCGGCCTGCGACGACACCGGAGTCGGCCTCGAGACCTTCACCGAGCCGGACGTGGCCGCCATGCGCACGCTGCGCGACGTCACCGACGCCCTCGCCGGGGCGGTGGCGAAGTGACCGAGCGGACCTGGGCGGACCTCGCCCGCACCGAACTCGCCGACGACCACGTGGTGCTCCGGCCGATCGCCGAGTCCGACCGCGAGCCGCTGCGCACGCACGCGCTGGACCCGGCGATCTGGCGCTACTTCGTCCAGCTGATCGAGACCGACGAGCAGTTCGACGCGTTCTTCGACGCCGCCGTCGCCGACCAGGCCGCGGGTGATCGGGTGGTGTACGTGATCACGGACAAGTCGTCCGGGCTGATCGCCGGGAGCATGAGCTTCTGCAGCATCAACCAGGCCGCGGGACGGCTGGAGATCGGCTGGTCGTGGCTGGGCACGAAGTTCCACGGCAAGGGCGTCAACCACTGGGCGAAGTACCTGATGCTGCGCGAGGCCTTCGAGCGGCTCGGCGCCGAGCGGGTCGAGTTCAAGACCGACGCGCTCAACAAGCAGGCACGCCAAGGACTTCGCAACATCGGCGCGGTGGAGGAGGGCATCCTGCGCAGCTTCAACCCGATGCCGGGGAACCGCCGTCGCGACGCCGTCTATTACAGCGTCCTGCGCGCCGAATGGCCCGAGGTCGCGGCCACCCTGCTCGCGGGGAAGAAGGGCAAGTGACCATTCCGCTGGTGTACGCGCACGGTGCCGCGGTCGCGCGCGGCCGGGCACACGGCGAGGCGCTCGCGGCCGGGTTGCGCGGCTTCGTCGGGGACCGGCTCGCCCGGCTCAACGCGCTATCGCCCGACCCGCTGACCCTCGGCACGCTGCGCCCGGACCTCGCCGCGTACGCCGGGGCCATCGACGAACAGGTCCCGGACCTGGGCGCGGAGATCCGCGGCCTCGCCGACGGCGCGGGCATCACCCACGAGGAGGCGGTGCTGCTGCAGATGCGCCGCGAGGTGCTCGGCTACCGGAAGCTGCCGACGATGGGCGACTGCACCACCTACGCGCGGACCGGGCCGGAACCGGTGCTGGCGCAGACCGTCGACCTCAACGGCGACCTCGACGACCACATCGCCGTCCTGGACGTCCAGGCCGGGGCACGGCGTTCGCTGGTACTCAGTTTCGGCGGTCTGCTCGGCTATCTCGGGGTCAACAGCACCGGGCTCGCCGTCGGGCTCAACCTGGTGCTTGCCGGGGAATGGCGGCACGGACCGTCGCCGTACCTCGCGATCCGGCACCTGCTGGACACCTGCGACGACGTCGCCGAAGCACTGGAGGCGGTGCGCGGGCTGCGGCTGGCCAGTTCACGGTCGCTGACCCTGTGCGACGCGAGCACCACCGCCTGGGTGGAGATCGCCGACGACGACGTCCGGGTGGCCGAGGGCCCGGAATCGACGCACACCAACCACTACCTGCATCCGGACCTCGTGCCGCGGGACGAGCTGACCGTGTTCGCGCGCAACTTCTCCGTGCAGCGGCTCAAAGCCTGCCGCACGGGACTGGAGCGGCTTCCGGCGAGAGCGTCCACAGAGGACCACTTCGCGTTGCTTTCCCGCGACCCGGTGCGGGTCGCGGGGAACGGCGACATCCGCCGCGACCGGACCGTCGCCGCGGTGGTGCTCCGGCCGGGCCGCGGGGAACTGCACGTGCGTCCCGGCGACCCGGCCGTCTCGGCCACCGAATCCTTCACGCTCTGATCCCGAGAGGAGACACCCCGGTGCCCGACTGGTTCCTCACCCGCGGCGGTGATCGCCCCGCCCGGGTCTTCTGTTTCCCTTACGCGGGCGGAGATCCGCGTGTCTACCTGGACTGGCAGCCGCGTCTCGACGACCTCGCCGACGTCGTCGCGGTCTGCCCGCCGGGCAAGGCCCACCGCGCGCACGAACCGCTCCCGGTGTTCGACGACCTCGCCGATCGGATCGCCGAGGCGATCACGCGGGAGGCCGATCCGCGGCCGACGCAGTTGTTCGGACACAGTTTCGGCGGGCTCCTGGCTTTCGAGGTCGCCCGCAGGCTGCGTGACGTCCCCGCCGTCGGCCACCTGACCGTGTCCGGGATTTCCGCCCCTTCGCTGCTGCCTTCGGAGCGGGTGCGCGGGATCGCCGGTCTCGAAGGCGCCGAATTCGCCGAGGCACTGGCGTTCTTCGGGCAGTTCCCGCCCGACGTCGTCGCCGATCAGGACGTGCTCGACCTGCTGCTGCCCGGCCTCAAGGCCGACTTCGACCTCGCCGTCGGCTATCGGTACCGGCAGGCCCCGCCGCTGGAGATCGGGGTGTCGGTCATCGTCGGCACCGAGGACCCGCACGTCGGCGACGCCCAGGTCGCGCCTTGGGACCGGGAATGCGCCGAACCGCCGGCGCGTTTCCGCGTTCCCGGCGGGCATTTCTACTTCGACCCCGATCCGGGGCCCGTCGTGGCGCTGCTGCGCGCGCACGCCGAAGCCGAGACGCATGTGGAGGTGATCTGATGGCCGTGTTCCTCAGCGATCCCCGCTACGTGCTCGGCGAACAGGAGGTCGATCACGCCGATCTGCCCGGTCTGGACGCCAAGGCCGAGGAGTACGGGCTCGCCCTCGATCCCGGGATGTGGGGCTGGGGGAGCGTGTTCCGCACCGAACGCGGACTCGACGACCTCGCCGTCGAAGCGGGCAGGAAAGCGTTGCGCGCCGGCGAGACCGATCCGGGCGTCGTCGACGCCCTGGTGTTCTGTTCGACCTACCTGCCCGGTCCCCCGGAGGGCCACGGCAAGTTCCTTCGCGACGTGCTGACCCGGCTCGGCCTCGGCGACATCCCCGTCTACGGCATGAGCATGGGCCGCTGCGTCAACCTGCTGTCCGGGCTGGACGTCGCCACCGCCCTGGTCGCCATCGGCCGCGCCCGGCGCGTTCTCGTCGTGACGGCGGACCGCGTCTTCGACGAGAACACCCGGATCACCGGATACGCGTTGTTCAGCGACGGCGGAGCCGCCTGCCTGATCAGCGCCGAGGGCGGCGGCTACGAAGTCCTCGGATGCGCGTCCGCCCAGGACACCGCGTCGCTGGACTGGTCCTCGGAGATCAGTTCCGACCTCGCCAAACAGGTCAACGAGCAACTCCTCGGGGAACGCGGGATCGACACCCGGGAGCTGGATGCCTTGCTGCACGCCAACATCTACCTGCCGTTGCTGGTGATGAAGGAACGGCAGGCCGGTTTCGCAGCCGCCCAGCTGGACACCACGAACATCAGCCGGATCGGCCACTGCTTCGCCGCCGACCCGCTGATCAACCTCGCCGATCGCGAGGCGGCGGACCGGATCCGCCCCGGCGGGCACTACCTGCTGGCGTCGAGCGTCCCCGGCTCCCGCGTCGGGGTCCTGATCCGCAAGACGGAAGGAGCGAACGATGGCCGTTGAGCCGACCTTCGTCCCCGACGACACCACGACCTCCCTGCCGCGCAAGCCTTTCCATTTCACTCCCGGCACCGACAAGGCTGTCGAAGCGGTGCTCGCCGCGGGGCCGCACGAGATGTTCCGGACCCTCCTGCAGGAGCGCGAGTCCGAGGCGACCCTGCTGCTCGCCCGTCGCGTCCTGCACGCTTTCCTGGGCCGGGCCCGCAAGCAAGCCGTCGACGACTTGCCCGCCGCGGTCGACGCCCTGGTCGGACAGGCCCGCACCGATCTCGCCCCGGTGCTGGACGCCGTCGCCACCGCCGAGCCGGAGATCCGCGCGGATCTGCTCCGCCAGCGTGGCGTCGTCGCCCTGCTCGACGGCTGCTGGCTCGACGCGGTGTCGCAACCGGCCACCCAGCCCGCCGTGGTGGTGAACCGGCTGTTCGCGCACCACTTCACGCTCGCCGGGGGCGGCGATCCGCTCGAATCGGCGCAGCACCGCCGCGCCCGGGCCTTGGAGGACGCCGGGGCGGCGCTCCCGGACATCGCCGCCGCCGACTTCCTCGACCGCGCCGGCGCCCGCCCCGCGACGGTTCTGCTCGCCTGCTTCCCGCTGGCGCTTTCCGTGCTGCCGGGCAACTTCCTGCCCGAGGTCGTCGGCGTGCACCACGCCTTCCACCGGCTGGGCGTCGACGACCGGCTGCTCGGCACCCCGCCGCCGATCCCGGCGGACGACCTCGACGACCTGCTGGCCGAGTACGCCGGTCACGCGAGCCGGGAAGACCGCGAACGGGTGCTGGCCGCGGTCGCGCTGACGGTGTCGCTCGAACGCGAACTGGCGGGACTGCTCACCGAACTGGCAGGCTTCCGCCGCACCCAGACCCTGGAATCACAGGTCGCCGAGGTGATCTCCCGGCACGCACCGCTGGCCGGGCGGCAACACGGCCGGGTCGCGCTGGGCGACCGGCGGCTGGTGGACGTCTTCGCCGGGTTCGGGCGCGCCCCGGGTGGCGCCGGACCGGCCGCGCTCGCCGCGTTCCTCACCGAGTTCCGGGAATCGCCGTATCTGGCCGAACGAGCGGACGGGGACTGCTGGTTCCTGGAAGCGACCCGGTTCGGCGGGCCCATGTTCGGCATCTTCGACGAGCGGGAGGCGGCCGTGCTCGCCGAGTGGGCCGCCACCGTGCACAAGGGCGACCGGCCGTCGATCACCGTGCGCCTCAACACCGTCGGCGACGACCTGGCCGCCCACTGGACGGCCGCGATCACCGCGGCCGAGCCGGACGACGTCGTCTTCGACGACTCGCCACCTTCCGACGAACGCGACTTGTTCTACCGCCTCGTCACCATCGAGAACCACGCCTCCACACTGCCGGTGGCCATCGAACGCGCGGAGCGGTGCTTCGCCGACGCCCAGGTGCTGTTCGAGCACGGCGCGGGCGGCCGCTACACCGATGCCAGCTTCTTCGAGTACGGCGCCGACGCGCTCTACGCACGGGCGGAGAAGATCTACTGGGAGAAACTGGTCGACCCGTACAAGCCGTTGGAGGAGGTCCCGGACGCCGACGAGGTGCTGTTCCGGCAGAGCACCTACCAGCTGACGTACCTGATCGACGGCGCGTGGCTGCACCGCGTCGGCAGGCTGGGCCGCCGCGAACGCGAGAGCGACGGGATGCTGTTCCGCATCCACGCCGACGAGATGGGCAACGGCGACCTGCGCAAGAACCACCTCACCCTCACCCGCCGCGCGATGGCCAGCCAGGGCCGGGAGCTGCCGCATATCCGCACCGAGGAGTTCGCCGACCAGGACGAACTACCCGACGACATGTACGGTTTCGCGGTGCAGCAGCTGTCGATGTGCTTGTTCCCGGACCGTTTCTACAACGAGATCCTGGGCTACAACCTGGCGATCGAGATGTTCGGCTCCGGTGAGATGCGGCTGCACGAGATCCAGAAGCTGCGTCACCACGGTTTCGACGACTGCTACGAGCAAGCACACCTGACCATCGACAACTTCTCCGCCGGGCACGCCAAACAGGCCGCCGATATCATCGTCGCCTACTTGGACCGGGTGCGGCGTACCAGCGGCGAAGCGGCCGTGGCGGGGGAGTGGCACCGGATCTGGCGTGGTTACGCCTCTTTCGCCTACTTTCTGGAACAGCCGTTGCTTCGGGACGTCGCGGCGGCCGAGTCCACTGAAGACGAGAGTGCGGAGCTGGTGTTGTGACCAAGGTTCAGCTGTTGATGCGCGAAGAGTTCCGGTCGACCGAACGCCGTGCGGCGTTGTCCCCGGCCTCGGCCCGGGAACTGGTCCGGCAGGGCCTTGCCATCAGCGTGGAACGCTCGCCCCGACGGGTGTTCGACGATGAGGAGTACGCCGCCGCGGGCTGCGGGCTCGTCCCGGCTGGCAGCTGGCCGGACGCCCCGGACGACGTCCACGTGCTGGGGCTGAAGGAATTGCCCGGGCGGCCGGACGCGCTGCGGCACCGGCACATCTTCTTCGGGCACGCTTACAAGAACCAGCCCGGGGCGCGGGAGCTGTTGCGCCGCTTCACCGTCGGCGGCGGGGCGCTGCTGGATCTGGAGAGCCTCGTCGACGACCACGGCCGCCGGGTCGCGGCCTTCGGGTACTGGGCCGGGTACATCGGTGCCGCGCTCGCCGTCCTGCGGCATCGCGGCGCCTTGACCGAACCGCTGACCCCCACCACCCGTGAGAACCTCGACAAGGCGCTGATCGCGGACGGGAAACCCCTGCGCGCCTTGGTGATCGGCGCTCTCGGCCGCTGCGGGCGGGGGGCCGTGGACGCGCTCAGCGCGGCGGGCGCCGAAGTGACCAGCTGGGACCTGGAAGAGACCAAGGACCTCGACGTCACCGCCTTGCTCGACCACGACGTCCTGGTCAACGCGGTCCTCGCCACCGGCCCGATCACCCCGTTCCTGACCGGGGAGACCCTGCGCCGCCCCCGGCGGTTGTCGGTGGTCGCCGACGTCACCTGCGACGTCGGCTCGCCCGCCCACGCGCTGCCGATCTACGACGAGACCACCACCTGGGAGGAGCCGGTGCTCCGGCTCGACCGGCTCGACGTGATCGCCATCGACAACCTGCCGTCGCTGCTGCCCCGCGAGGCCACCGTGGACTTCGCCGCGGATCTGGCCCCGCATCTGGCCGCCCTCGGCGACTCCGACGTCTGGCGGCGCGGCCTCGACGCGTTCACCGCCGCCTGCGAAAGCCATGACCTCCACCGGAAGGAAGACCATGCCTGACACCCCGACCGTGCACTGGGTCGGCACCGGACTGTCCACCGGACCCGGCCTGACCACGCTGGCCGAGCGTGCCCACGTGCTGCTGTGGGGCCGCACCGAAGCCAAGGCCGCGGACTGCCTTGCCCGGCTCGGTGCCCGGGGCGAACCGCGGGTGTTCACTCCTGGAGCACTCGCCGCCGAGGTCTCCCCGGGCGACGTCGTCGTCTCGATGCTGCCGGGCACCGAACATCCCGGCCTGCTGGGGATCTGCCTGGACCGGGGTGCGCACTTCGCGTGCAGCAGCTACGCGTCGGACGAGATCCGGGCGGGCGCGGACAAGGCGGCCGGGGCCGGGCTGACCGTCCTCACCGAGATCGGGCTCGATCCGGGCATCGACCACCTGTTCGCCGACGTCCTGGTGGCCCGCGCGACGCGGGCACTCGGCCGGGATTCGCGCGCCACGGCGGCGTTCACCTCCTACTGCGGTGGCGTGCCCGCGGAACCGAACGACTTCCGCTACCGGTTCAGCTGGGCCCCGCGCGGCGTCCTCACCGCACTGCTCACCCCGGCGCATTACGTCGCCGACGGGGGCAAGCGGATCGCCGACCGGCCGTGGGAGGTGGCGCGGCCGCTGGACCTCGACGGCGAGCGGTTCGAGGTCTACCCCAATCGCGACTCCCTGCCCTACATCCGCCAGTACGGGGTGCCGGAAACCTGGCAGCTGGCCACTTTCGTGCGCGGCACCCTGCGCCTGGACGGCTGGCTGGACGCGTGGGCGGACGTCTTCGCCGAACTGCGCGAGGGCGACCCGGACCGGATCACCGGACTGGCCGCCGACCTCGCCGCCCGCTATCCGACGCGGGCCCAGGACCGCGACCGCGTGGTGCTGGCCGTCGAGCTTTCCGCGCGCGACGAGGAAGGGCGCACCTGGACGGGCCGGTACTCGCTGGATCTCGTCGGCGAACCCGGCTCCAGCGCCATGGCTCGCTGCGTCTCCTTGCCGCTCGCCCTCGGCATCGGCGAACTGCTCGACGGCGCGCTGCCCGCGGGGCTGGTCCAGGGCGCCCCCGATCCGGCGACCGCCGAGCGCTGGCTCGGCCGCCTCGGCGGGCAGGGCCTGCCCCTGCGCGTCACCGAGTCCTGAACCGACCAGCGAGGAGGCAGCATGACCAAGTCCACCGGCAAACCCGGCGCCGTCATCCTCACCGGCTCGTTCCCGGTGATCCGGCGCAATCCGCTCTACCTCGACGAGCTGACCCGGCGCGGGCTGCGCGTCCTGGTGATCACCGCCGAGTCCTATCGGGAGCAGGCGACCGCGTCGATCGGCGACCCGGGCAACCCGGCCTCGCAGATCACCGAGATCGGCTACGTCTCCGGTGATTTCACCGTGCAGGGCGCCTTTCTCGCCGGTGCGGTCGCGCAGGCCACCGCCTGGCGGGCCGAGTACGACCTCGTCGGCGCGTACGCCGTCGGCGACTACCTGGCCGAGCCGACCGGCCTGCTCTGCGACGCGCTCGGCGTCCCTTCACCCGGCCTGCGCGCCAGCCGCGCGTGCCGCAGCAAGTTCCTGCAACGCTGGTACGCACCGGAGCTGAGCCCGCCGTCGCTGACCATCCCGGCAGGGGATCGCGACACCGCCGACCTGTCCGGCATCTCGTATCCGGCGGTGGTCAAACCCGCCGGGCGCGCGTCCAGCTCCGGCGTCGAGACGGTGCGCGACGAGGACGAGCTGCGCCGACGTCTCCCCGAGTACCCCGGCCACGAGGTCGTACTCGTCGAGCAGAAGGTCGACGGTCCGGAGTACTCGGTGGAAAGCCTGGTGCAGCACGGAGAAATCATCTTCGCCTCGGTCACCGGCAAGGAGACCACCGACTCGCACGCCCGCACTTTCGTCGAGCTCGCGCACAGTGTGCCGACCGCCGACGACGGCGTCCGGGACAGCGTGCTCGACGCCAACCGGGACCTGCTGGACCGGCTGGCCTTCGCCGACGGCATCGCCCATTCCGAGTGGCGGGTCGGCCCCGACGGCGTCCCCCGGCTGATGGAGATCGCCGGCCGCACACCCGGCGACGGTCTCCTGGTGCTCTACCACCTGGCCACCGGCGCCCCCCTGGAACCGGAGATCATCCGCATCGCGCTGGGCGAGCAGGCGGCGTACCCGCGGCCGACCCGCTACGCCCGGCAGGTCTACGTCGAGCACGAGACCGGCGAACTCGCCGACGTCACCGTCGACTGGCCGGACGTCGAACCGGTGTGGATCGGTTCCAGCGGCGTCTGGCCGGACATCCTCCCCGGCGACGCGGACGACGCCCCCACCCTCCGCGCGGTACTGGTCCACCAGCCGCGCGGTACGAAACTGGGCCCCCTGACCAGCTCCGACGACCGCTCGGTGAGCTTCTTCATCGACGCGGTCACCCCCGCCGAACTGGACGAACTGGAGAAGAAGGTGCGGGCCGCCCTCTCCCTCGACATCCGCGTCTAGAGGACTGAACGCGGTCACAGCCGGCGGGCGACCGCCGGGATCACGATCGCGGCGGCGACCAGATGCGTCACCATGAGCAGCACTTCCGTGGCCGTCGTCGCGTCCGCGAGCACGTCCGGCACCAGCGACAACGCGGTGAGTGCGATCGTGGCGCGGACGAACACCGTACGCGGGTGCCGGACCGTGCGGGCCAGCACGAGGGCCAGCACCAGGCCCAGCACGGAGAAGACGGCGGTCAACATGGCGAATCCGGCCACTGGGATCTGCTCGCCGCCCGCGGCGAGGCTGATCCCGGCGAGGTCACCCGCGGCGGCGACGGCCGAGGTGGCCACGGCGGCGACGGCGGTGGCGAGCAGACCGCCGGCGATCAGCGGCTTGACGGGGGTGAGGGTGGTGACGGACATCGTGGACCTCCGGTGCGGGGGCGACCGGCCCGGTGCCGGTCTCTCACCAGTGCTACGAACAAGCCCGGCGCCGTTCGACAACCCCGCGGGAAAACTTTCGAGGGAGTTCAGGAAGCCACGCGGTGGATGACGATGTCGTCGAGCCGCGTCCGGGCGTAGACCTTGACCACGGCCTCGGACCCGCCGGCGGCGTCCCGAGCGGACAGTGCGTTGCGCACCGTGCCCTTGGTGCTCTCGGCGTCCACGGACGCGGTGATGCCGTCGCCGATCCCGACCTCGATCCCGCCGGCGGCGTTGGTGAGATCCGCGAGACCGCGCGTCAGTCTGCCGATCCGGATCGGGCTGGTGCCCGTTTTGACGGTGACGTCGTCGTCGGCGCGGTCGATGTCGAAGGCGCCGCCGGCGCTGTCGAGCGTGAGGGCGGAGCGGGCGCGGCCGATCCAGACCTGCGCGGCCGAGCCCGAGTACCGGACGGTGCCCTCGACCTCGCCGATCCGCACCCCGGCCGTGCCGCCTTCGATGGCCACGTCCCCGGCGACGTGCCCGACGGCGACCCCGCCCGCCGCGAGGTTCCCCCGCAACGCGGTGACCCGGTCGATCTGGACCTGCCCCGACGAGGTGCCCAGGACGCATTCGCCGAGCGGGCCGTAGGCGTGCACGTCGGTCCACGCCGTGTTCAGGACCAGCCCCGAACCGGCGGGCAGTTCGATCGTGATGGCGACGGAGCCGCTCTTGTCGCCCGATTTGGTCGTCTTGATCGAGAGTTCGCCGTCGGAGAAGCCGACCTCGGTCTTCTCGGCGACCTTCACGTCGGTCTTGTTCCTGCTGTCGAGGGGCTCGACGCGCACCACCGTGTCGGCCCGTTCGCTCGCCGCGACGCGGACCTTGGCGCCGGCGGTGGTCAGGGTGGCGGTGATCGGGTCCGGGGTGGTGAAGGTGTCCATCGGTTTCTCCAGTTCTCGGTGACTCGTTGTGACTACGATCGCCGAGCGGACTGACACACGTCTGACACGGCACTGACACGCCGATCCCGATCGGGATCAACGGAACCGCCGAGGAGAGTCCATGAATGCCGTGAGCACCGGGAAAGTGGTCGTGAACAGGGCGATGTCGCTGGACGGCTTCATCGCCGGTCGTGGCCATGCGATGGACTGGGTGGGGGAGTACCTGACCCCGGACGTGTTCCCGGAGGTCATGGAGGCGACCGGCGCCATGCTCGTCGGCCGGGGCACTTACGACGTCGCCAAGCGAATGGCCGCGCAGGACGTCCCCTACGACGGGGGAGCGCAGTTCGTGCTCACCCACGAGCCGCCCGCCGAGCCGGACCCCACGGTCACGTTCCTCACCTGCGGTATCGAGGAAGCCGTTGTCACGGCACGGGACGCCGCGGGCGGCAAGAACATGGAGATCCTCGGTGCCGACGTGGCCGCCCAGTGCCTGCGGCGCGGGCTCGTCGACGAAATCCTGGTGTACGTCCTGCCGGTGCTGCTCGGCGACGGCGTCCGGTTCTCGCCCCCGAGCCTCGACAGGGTCGAGCTGGAACCTTTCGGCAACACCCAGTCGGGCGCGGTCACGATGCTCCGCTTCCGGGTGCGGAAGCAGGCGCGCTAGCCGTCCGCCTGGTTCTCCGCGGCGGGGCCCCGGCGGCGGGTGCGGGCGACGCCGATCCACAACAGCACGGAGACCACCGCACCCGGCACGACGGTCAGATAGACCGGCCACGCACGGAATCCCGAGATCCACAGCATCACGGCCAGGCCGAGGGAGATCAGGGTCCATGCCAGGGCGAGCGTGTTCCCGCGTCGTTTCCAGCGCGCGATGCGGTCGCCCATGCCCGCCCCCTTCTCCCTCGTCCGGTCCACCCTTCGGTGATACCCGTTCAGCGCCGCGTCAACCCTCGCTTTTCTCAGCCCGCGGGATAGCCGATCACCGGGGTGGCGCCCTCGCGCGCGGCGACCAAGGCGCCGGGGGCGGGAACGAGCGTGTGACGGTTCCCGGTGGCTTCGGTGGGCGGTGGCCAGCCGACCGGCAGGGTGGACGCCGGTGCTCCGTCGAGTTCCTGCCGGTGCACCACGAATTCGCCGGCGGGCAGGGCGCACAGGCGCAGGTAGGCCGTCGGCGTGGTGGCCTGCGCCCGCCGGTCCGGGCAGGCGGCCAGGTCGACGATCATTCCGCCGTCCACTGTGGACTCGGTGACCTTCCCGTTCGTGCTGCGTTCGGTGACGGCCACCGGGCCGAGCGTGACCCGTTTCGGCGCTCGTGGGTCCATTGTGGACACGAGAGCGCCGGTGGCGGCGTCGAGTACGACGTCGGTTCCGTCGCCGGTGGCCAGGCCCGAGTACCGCAGCGACAGGGAGACGGTTTCCCCGGCAGGCGAGGAATGCAGGTAGTAGTCGGCTTTCTCGTCGGACGGGCGCGTCACCGGCAGCCGGTGCTCCCAGCGCGGCGTTCCGGTGCGGTCGTCCAGGCCGAGCACGCTGAGCTTGTCCTGGCACAGCAACGGCGCGAGGACCACGTCACGTCCGCTCGCGGGCAGGGCGAAGGGGGACACGCAGCCCGCGGGCGCGGTCCACGACCACCGCTGGTTCCCGTCGCGCAGGTCGAGGGCGTCGACACGGAAGTTGCCGTCCCCGAGGTGCGTGGTCGTCGGCAGCACGGTGCCGGTCGGGGCCAGCAGGTCCGCGCTGCGCACCTCCTCGATCACCTCCTCCCGCAGTGGCACGCCGGTGAACGCGTCGAGGACCGTGAGGTGGTCGCGGCCGGTGCCGCCGAAGACGGCCAGCAGCAGGAGCCGGTCCGGAGTGGGGACGAGCGCGCGGACGCGGGCACCCGGGCGGGCGTAGGTCCAGCGCACCGCGCCGGTCGGGCCGTCGAGCGCGGTGAGGTCGCCCTCCCGGCCGGCGACCACCACTCCGGCACCCGCCGCGGCCACGTTCCGCACCTCGGTGGGCGAGGTCCACTTCCACGGTGTGCCCTTCACCCGGTCGGCGAGCGCGGGCGCCGCGACGGCCGAGGTCGTCGAGGACCGCACGGCCAGTGCGGGCACACTCACCGCCGCCACCACGGCACCCGCGGCGAGGACCACCACCAGCGGCAGGGCGAGCCACCAGCGCAGCGGACGCGCGTCGTCGCTCCTCGCCGTCAAGGCCGTCGCCACCAGCGAGACCCCCGCGGCGATCGCGAGCACCCCCGTCGAGGTGCCCGGCGCACCGCTGCCGAGGTCGGTGCTCAGGCAGTAGACCGCCCACCCCGTCGCGCCCGCGGCGAAGACCAGCGCGGAGATCCGCACCGGCCGGGACTTCCCGAACGCCAGCAGCGCCGCGATCACCAGCGCCGCGGCGACCAGCGCCACCTCCAGGTCCGGCCGGTCGGGCCGGACCGCGTCCCCGGAAAGGAAGACCGCCACCACCGCGCAGCCCGCGGCGAGCGCCGCGATCACCGCCCCCATTTTCACTCCCCGCCTCAACCGGTCCGTGCCGGAGAATCCTCACACGGCAAGGGATCCGCGGTGTCCGTCGAAATGACCACACGACGGCGGTACAGGGCCCAGACGACGAGTGCGCAGAGCGCGAACGCCGCTCCCAGGACGGTGGGGCCGGTCCAGCCCGTGGCGTCGAAGAGCGTGGTGGTCGCGGCGGCGCCGAGCGCGGAGCCGAGGGAGTAGAAGACCATGTAACCGCCGATCGTGCTGCTGGTGCGGTCGGCGTAAGCCGTGGTGAGGACGTGCTGGTTGCCGACGTGCACGGCCTGGACGGCGAAGTCGAGCACGATCACGCCGAGGATCAGCAGGAGCAGCGACGAGCCGAGTTGCCCGATCGCGAGCCAGGAACCCAGCAGGAGGACCAGTGCGACACCGGTGACGCGGCCCGCGTGCCCGGCGTCTCCCCACCGGCCGGAGCGGGCGGCCCCGAGTGCGCCCGCGAGGCCGGCGATGCCGAACAGCCCGATCTGCGCCTCGCTCAGCTGCCACGGCTCACCGGCGAGGGGAAGTGCCATGCCGCTCCAGAGAGTGCCGAAGGACGCGAAGAGGAAGAAGGCGATCAGCCCGCGGCTGAGGAACGTCGGCCGGGTGAAAAGCCCGCCCAGGGAACGGATCACCTGTCCGTATCGCTCGGTGCCGGTGCGGACGTCCGCCGGTAGTGCGACGAGGCTGAGCACGCAGAGGGCGGCGGCGAGGATCGCGAGGGCGAGGTATCCGCCGCGCCAGCCCCACAGATCCGCCAGCCCACCCGTGACGACCCGCGCGCCGAGGATGCCGACCACCACGCCGGAGGTGACGACACCCAGGTCGCGACCGCGTTCCCCGGGCGAGGAGAGCGACGCCGTGTACGCGACAGCGGTCTGCACCACCACCGCGAACGCGCCCGCGACGGCGAGGCCGGTGAAGGCCGCCCAGGCCGCGGGCGCGGCCGCGGTGACCCCCAGCCCCGCCGCGACCAGCCCGAGATGCGCGGCGATCAGGCGACGGCGATCGAGCAGATCTCCCAGTGGCACCAGTAGAAGCAGTCCGGCGAGGTAGCCGAGCTGTCCCACCGCCACGAACCAGCCGACCGCGTCGCGGGGAACGCCGAGCTCCCGGCCCATCGGCCCCAGTACCGGCTGTCCGGCGTAGACCCCGGCGACCGCCACCCCGCACACCACCGCGAGCAGCGATCTCGTTCTCCAGCCCATGCCTGCCTCTCGTTTGGTTGCGAATTGCAACTCTTTGGAGGGTAGGTCAGAATGGTTTCCTTACGCAACTCAAGGGAGGGGTGATGGCAGCCGACGTGGCGTGGACGGACCCGGGGTGCCCGGTCGCGCGGGCGGTGGACGTGGTCGGGGACCGGTGGAGCCTGCTGATCGTCCGGGACGCGATGGACGGGGCCCGATCGTTCACCGATTTCCAGCAGCGCACCGGGATCGCGCGCAACATCCTCGCCGACCGGCTCCGCAGGCTCGCGGCGTACGGCTTGATCGCCCAGGTCGAGCCGCCGTCGGGAAAGCGCCTGGTGTACACGCTCACCGAGGCGGGCAAGGACCTGTTCCCGGTGATCGTCACGCTTCGGCAATGGGGCGAGCGCCACGCCTTCGACGCGGGTGAACCGCGTTCGGTCCTGGTCGACGAGCACGGCGAGGTCGTTCCGCCGGTGGTCCCCGCGACCGTGGACGGCGCACCGCTGAGCAGTGACACGACCTCCGTGCGAGGGCGTGCCTAGGGGGTCAGCACGATCCTGCCGAAGACCTCGCCGTCGTCCATCTTCCGGTGCGCCGTGACGGCCTCCTCCAGCGGCAGGAGTTCGTGCACCACCGTCTGCAGCTCACCGCGCCCCGCGGCGGCGAACTGCGCGGCCTGGACGGCCCTCCGCTCGGCGTCGGGCACGGTGTCCGCGCTGAAAGTCGCGAACGACAACGACTTCCGGAACGCCGCCAGCATCCTGGTGCCGAAGTCCGACGGCGGCATACCGGCGACCACGCCGACGGCCACCAGACGGCCGTTCGGGGCGAGCCGGTCGAAGAAGGACGGCATTTCCGCGCCCGCGACGATGTCGAGGACGACGTCATAGCCCGCCGGGCCGTCTCCTTCGCCGGACCGGTCCAGCACGTGGGTCGCGCCGAGCTCCCGCAGCCGGTCGCCGCGTCCGGCCGACGACGTCGTGACGGCCACCGCGCTCGCGCCGCCGCGTGCCGCGAGCTGGACGGCCATGATCCCGATGCTGCCCGCCGCGCCGCGCACCAGCACCGATTCGCCGGGAACGAAAGAAGCGTGGGCGAGGGCGAAATGGGCCACCATCCCCGAACTTCCCAAGGTCACCGCGTCGGCGGCGGAGAGGCCCGGCGGCAGGGCGACGATCTGCCCGGCCGAGGCGATCGCGTGCTCGACGTAGCCGCCGCCTTCACCGGTGAAGGCCCATACGCGCCGTCCTGCCCACGACGGGTCGACGTCGTCGCCGACGGCGGTGACGGTGCCCGCCACCTCACTGCCGGGGACAAGACCTTCCCGGAATCCGTGGGCGGCCAGGGCGCCGCTGCGGATCACGACGTCGACACCGCCGACCCCGATCGCCTCGACGGCGACCAGCACCTGCCCGGCCGCGGGGGTCGGGATGGGGAGGTCGGCGACGGCCAGTCCCTCGGGACCGCCGAACGCCTTGATCACGATTGCCTTCACTGTTCGTCTCCCTGGTCCGGGGTCGATGACCACGCGGACGCTAACGGACGCCCCCGTCCGGTTGGCTAAAGTGAGAGTGGTGACCGATCGTTTGCCTCAGATCACGCGCTCCGACGCCCTCGACAACCGAGAACGTCTCCTCGAAGCGGCGCGCGAGCTGTTCGCCGCCGAGGGCCTGAACGTGACGATGCGGGAGGTCGCCCGGCGCGCCGACGTCGGGCCCGCGACCCTGTACCGCCACTTCCCGACGAAGGAGATCTTGGCGACGGAGGCCTTCGCCGACCAGATGCGCGTCTGTCACGTCGTCGTCGACGAGGGGCTCGCCGACCCGGATCCATGGCACGGATTCTGTTCCGTGGTCGAGAAGATCTGCGAGGTGCACGCTCGCGACCGGGGTTTCACCGCGGCCTTCGTTTCGGCCTTCCCCGGCGCGCTGGACTTCGCCGCCGACCGCGACCACGCGCTCAGGGCGATCGCCGAACTGGCCCGCCGCGCCAAGGACACCGGTGGGCTGCGGCCCGACTTCGTCGTCGACGACCTGATCCTCATGCTCATGGCCAACGGCGGCATCCAGGCCGCCTCGCCCGCCGCGCAGGTCGCGGCGTCACGGCGCTTCGCCGCCTTGGCGATCCAGGCTTTCCAAGCCACGCCGGGGCAAGCGCCGTTACCGCCGGTGGCACGGCTGGCGCTCGCGGTGCCGGGAAAGAACCTCTAGTGTTCCGTGATTCTGGTGTCGTTACTTGGCGTTGTTGTCCACGAGCTTCTTGATGTTGACCTGGACGAGGTGGACCTTGGCGAGGATCTCGTCGGCGGTGGCGGCCCAGGTGAAGGGTTGCGG
>JAEBEO010000020.1:0-162911 GCA_049998115.1 Amycolatopsis sp. cmx-4-19
CCTCAAACACCACGTCACCGCAACAACAAGCCCTCGAGGGAAGGCCGAACTGGCCAGCGGCGCACGCACCCACCTCCGCCGCCGCCAGAACCAGCCCGACCACGTCAAAGCCTTCTTTGGCAAGGAAGAAACCCGCTACGCCGCCAACTGACACGCCATATTTGCCTTACGGGTCAATAGAACGACCTTTGCCACTCACGACCGCTTGAGGCAGGGTCGGCTCCCGTCGGCCAGCGCAACCGAGCGCGTGACCTGCGGCAGCCGTCACCACTGGCGATCAATGCCTGTCCAAGATCGACGTAAGTTACGTGGCATGGGGTTCCAACCCTCCTTGCCACTCACGACCCCGATCTCCGCTATGGACGTCACCGCACGGTTAGAGTGCGCTCAGGAGCGAAGGAGGGCGATGACGACGGGTGAGTCCCGGCTGCGGTCGGCCGTCCTCGCACGGGTGTGGGAGGACATCCCGGGGGTGGGGGTCCTGTCGTCGGCCGACGGCGGCCCGCTGACCCGGACCATCAAGAAGATCATCGACCCGCTGGTGATCCGCACCGCCGCCCGTCCCCGGCTGGGACGTCCGGTGCTGGATCCGGCCGCGGCGGCGGAAGTGACGGAACTGCTGCTCGCCGACGCGCCCCGGCTGCGTGCCACGGCCGACTGGTTCACGCACCTGAAACGCCAGCGCCGCGCCCTGCGCATCACGGCGGGGAACGTCCAGGACGTGTGCTTCCCGCTGGCCTACGAGCTGGCGACGGGTTTCGGGGCACCGGGTCCGGAGGCGGCGGAGACGGCCGCGGCGGCGTTGCGTGATCTGCACGGCGAGGGTGGCGCCGCGGGTGTCGACCAGCTGGCCGGGTACCTGGCGGATCCCCGGATCTCCGCCGATCTGAGTGCCGAACTCGAACGCCGCTGGCACGCCGGATCCGCGGCGCCGGCGACGGACGACGACCTCGCGTTGCTCCAGGCCTTCGTCGACGGCCTCTCCGACTCCGCTTGGCGCGACCTCGCCGATTCGGCCGCCGGGCACGCGTTCGGACTCGGCTTGCGGCTGCCGGGTGGCGCCGACACCGTGCTCCGGGCCGTGCGGGCGATCTCCGGTCTGCCCGTGCCGGATCTCGGCCTGCAACGCGGCGACCGCACTGCCGTCCCGCCGCTGAACCGCCGGGACGAGGCAGGCTCCGGACTCCTCGAACGCAGCGTCGAACGCCGGGTACGCGCCACGCTGCGCCGCCTTCCCTCGGACGAGCGGGATTCCGTCGCCGACCTCGTCGACGACGAACTCGACCGCGTCGCCGCCGGGTTCGGGCTGGGCCTGCCGGCCTTGGCCGCGTGTTTCGCGTTGGGCGTCGCCGTCGCCCCGGCGCTGCGGCCTCTCGACGGCGCCGCGCCACCCGGCGTCCCCGAGTTCGCACGGCAGCTCAACGCCCAGGTCGCGCGCGAGGGTTACGTGCTGCACGCTCGCCGCGCACTGGCCGGGGCCACGCCGCTCACCCCGCTGCCCGACGCCGAACTGCTGCGTGATCTGCGTGAGTTCGCCAAACAGTTCCTCAGCAGGTTGTGGGTCCGGCTGCACGGGTTCGACGTCCGCGGCGATCTCCCGGCCGACGCCGCCGACGTGCGCGACCTGGTCACCGGCGTCGTCCGCTCGACCTCACTGGACTTGCGGACGAAGGTGCGCCGCGCGCTCGTGGCCCGCCTTCCGGATCTGGAGGCCGTGTCGTGACGCATCCGGTGCACAGCCCCGTCGTCGCGGCGGACGGCGGCCTCTTCCGCTTCGTCCTCGCCGATCTGCTCGCCGGCCGGGCGTCCTCCATGCGGCTCGAACTCGGCGACCCCGGCGCCGCCGAACCGTGGCTGACCCGGCTCACCGGCACCGAAACCAGCCTCACCGTGCTCGGCGAGGGCCAGGCGGATCTCCCGGTCCGCCCGGAACTAAGCCGACTCGCGTTACTGCTTTGGCTTCGTCGCTGGTGGCCCGCCGGCCCGTCGCTCGGAGTTCCGCCGCTCGACCCGGCGTTGCTGGACCTCGAGACGGCGGTCGCGACGGCCGCGGTCGAGGACGTCGCAGAAGGTCTCCTCGACGGTTTCGAAGCGTCCCCGGCCGAGCTGTTCGACACGGCGATCGTGGACGACGCGCTCTTCGCCGCCGCGCCGCCGGTCGCCGACGAGGTCCGGGGCCTGTGCAGCCGTCTCGCGGCCTGGTTCGACGCCCAGGACGACGTCGTGCGTGCCGAAACGGCGGCGGAATGCGTGGCACGACTGGAAACCGCGACGCCGGGTCAACGCGCGTACGCGCTGGCGGCGGGCATCGATCCCGCCACTTCCGGCGAGGGCGTGCTGGCCGAAGGGCGGGCGAGTGTCGACTGGGCACGAGTGCCCCCGGGCGTCTTGGACGCCGCGGAGGGGACGGTGACCTGGCGGATCGTCACAGCAATGGCCGCCACCCGGCTCGAAGTCGAGGTCGCGGGCGCGTTCGCCGACGCGACCCTGAGCGCTCTCGCGACCCACGACGGCGAGCCGTTCGCGGAGGTGCCGCTGTCGCTCGGCGCGGGACGGTTCGCCGGGACGGCGGACCTGGACGAGACCGCGTCCCGCCTCGTTGCGAAAGTCCACAGTGGACGAATCGCAGTCGTCGTCGGCGTGGTGGCCGAGGGGGTCACCGGGACCACGGCGGAGGACCGGGCCGAGGTGGTCGCTCTCGTGCGGGCACGGCCGCCGGAAGACCGGACGCTCGCGGAGCGCGCCGCGGCCGCGGCTGCCGAAGAGGAGTTCTGACGTGCTCGTCGGCATGCCGCCGCCCCGGAACCCGCCGGACCGTCCGCTCCCGCCCGAACTGGCCCCGGCGACCTCGCATGGCTACAACTGTCGTTGCGTCGCAAGGCATTTCGGCCTCGATCCGGCCCCGTACGGCGAAGTGCCCGCGTGCTCGCTCTCCGAGAACAAGTACCGCAAGCTGCTCATCGAAGCCGCCAGGGTCCAGGACCAGGCCAAGCAGCTCGCCGCGGTGCGCGACGCCGCCGGCGCGCACCGGAAGTACGCCCGGATGCGGGAGATCGCGCAGAAGCTCGACCGGACCGACCTGGACCTCGCCGCGGTCAGCGATCTGGCCCAGGTCTGCTACTCCGCGGGCGACCTGCGCAACGCGAGGCAATGCGCGGAGGCCGTGCTCCAGGTCTTCGAGGTGAGCTCCGCCGCCATCGTCCACTTCGGACAGTATGCCGAGGCGCGGATGATCGAGGGTTCCCGGGAGGTCGCCGAGCGCGTGCTCATTTCCCTGGCCACGGAGGAAGGCGACGTCGCCAAGGCGCGTGAGCTGATCGCCGGACAGCGCCGCCGGGCGGCGTTCCGCAAGGAAGCGGGGCCGGAACAGTATCCGCCGGAGTTGCTCGACATCCACGGTTCCGACGAGATGGAACTGCGGATCTTCGACGTGCGGATCCAGATCGCCGCCGGGGACCTGGCGGGTGCGCGGGCCGCGCTCGACGAGATCCTGGCGACCCTGGACGCCATGGCGGAGATCGACGAGGTCCGCGAGCGGGTCACCCACCAGCAGGCCATGGCCAGGGCCGAACGTGCCCGGATCCGGCACGCCGGCGGCGAGGACGCGGACGCACGGGCCGACCTGCTGAGGCTGAGCGCTCAGCACGCGGGCGGCCCGCTGGCCGCGAAGGCCGACATCGGGCTGGCGGAAGCCCGTGCCCTGGCCGGCGATTTCCCCGGTGCGATCGCCGCGATCGTCGCCGCCCGCGACGAACTCGCGGCGGCGGGCCTGACCGGCGACGTCGCGGAGGCGAGCCACGCACTGGGCACGTTGCTGCTGTACACGGGCGACGTCGCGCAGGCCAGGGACCAGTTCGAGCACGCGAAGACGATCCGGACGACCAACGGGGACGTTCCGGGACTGCGTCTCGTCGACACGGCACTGGCCCGCTGCGCGGCGGCGGAAGGCGACTGGGCGACGGCCGAGGAGTACGCGAATCGTGCCAGGGAGTCGGCGCGGGTGTCGGGGGACTGGTCGGACCACCTGCACACGGACTTCGTGGCGGCCTCCATCGGGTTCGCCCGCGGGGACGACCCGCGGGCGGTGCTGGATCTGGTGCTCCCGCTGACCCTGGCGGCGGCGGAGTACCGGTTCGAGTTCACGTCACCACAGGCGCGCACGGCCTGGGCGCGCGACGTCGCGGCGCCGACGCTGGGGCTGGCGCTGGCGTTGCTGACGCAGCTGAACGAGCCGAGGCTGGTGGCGGAACTGATCGAACGCACCTGTGCGGTCGGCGCGTACACGGGTGTCGAGGGGCCGTCACTGGACCTGACCGGCGCGCTGCCGCGCCTCGAGCTGCTGCCGTCCCCCGCGGGAGAGCGGCTTCCCTTGGCGGCCTTGGGTTCCGTCACGTCGTCGCTCCCGCTCCGGCTCGCCCCGCCACCCGCCCTGCGGTGGTCCCCGGGATCACCCATGGAACTGGATTCCTGGCTCGGCCGGGCCGTCGAGCGGTACCGGCTGCCGCCGCTCGCGACCGGGACCGTCGAGACCTGGCCCGCCGCCCGGCCCGGACGGGAGACCTTCCTCCTGCGCTTCGCCGACGCCGGGCACACCTTCCTCAGCTGGCGCACCACCGGGGATCTCGACACCGTCCACACGCATCCGATCGAGTTCGCCCTGGTCGCGACGGCTCGTCAGTTCCTGGACGCCGCGTCCCCGACCCCGCACGAAAACGAAAACGTCGCCGACGCCGTCCGGCGTGCCCTCAGCGAAGAGGCGTTCGGCAGCTTCGAAGGCGAACAGCGCCTGGCCAGGGTCCTCGCGCTCAACCTTCTCCCGGCAGACCTGGTCGAGCGGCTCCGGAGCGCCGCCGCCAGTGGAAGCCGCCCGCTCCTGCGGATCCAGCCGTCGCCGAGTCTCGCCGGAGTCCCGTGGGGACTGCTGGCGCTGCCCGACCGGCGTGCCGACCACGTGCTCGAACTCGCCGAGATCGGCACCTGCTTCGACGGCGACGAGCGCGTCCTCGACGTCGCCGACGTCTCGCTGCTGGCCCCGGCCGGGATCCCGCGCCGTCCACCCGCCGCCGACGGTCCGCCCGTCTACCTGCTCGATCCGAAGATCCCCGGGCAGAGCGCGTTCGGCGAGCTGGGCTCGGTACTCGGCAAACAGGACACGACGTCCCCGCTGATCCGGCACCTGGACGCGCGACTCGCCGAAGGCCCGGTCGGTCCGCCCGCCGAGCGGGGGCTCGACCTGGTCCGCCGGTCCGACACCGATCGGCGCCTGCTCGCGAACCTGCTGGCCCGGCCGTGTTCGCGGCTGGTGTTCGTGGGCCACGTCAGCCGCGTCCGCGACGAACACGGCGCGCAGACCGCGCTGCATCTGTCCTGCACGGCCGACCTGCCCGGTACGGCGACGCCGATCGGCACGCACCGGCCGTTCACCGCCGCCGACCTCGCACTGTCCGAAGTGGACTCCATGCCCGCGCGGGTGGCCCTGATCGGCTGCGCCAGTGCGAGCGACTTCGGCTTGGCCGAACCGTTCGGCGTGCTGCTCGCCGCCGTCGCGGCGGGCGCGGGACTGGTCGCCGCGACAGTCTGGGCCCTGCCGACGTCGGCCGCGGTGCCCGGCGCGGACCCGATGTCCGAACTGGTCATCGCCGTCGACGACGCCCTCGCCGGGGAAGACCCGGTCACCGAGCTGAACGCCTGGCAGCGGTCCCGGCTCGCACTCTGGCGCGAGAACCCCGGACCTGCCCGTTCGCCGGTCTTCTGGGCGCCCCTGACCTGCCTCGACGCGACCGACGACGCGAAAACCTGGGTTCGGTAGCACCGCGCCCCGCCGAAGCTGTGTTCATCGAGAACGACACAGCGAAGGGCGGGACCCCGATGTTCAAGAAGATCCGCGACAAGATCAACGACGCGACCCAGCAGGGCATGGCCCGCGGCGAGCAGGACTTCCAGCAGCACGCCGAGCAGTTCCGGCGGGCGGCCGCCGCGCAGGGGCACGACATCACCCCTCAGCTGCCGACGCCGCAGCTGGCCGCGCAGGCTTTCCGGAACCTCGACGCCGACCCGGACATGGCGGCCTTCCTGGCGCTGCCGATGGAGGAACAGCTGCGCCAGCAGCAGGAACTGCAGGCCTACGGCACCGAACTGCGGCGCCTCTACGACACCTGCGAGCCCGCCACCCTGGTGGTCCGCGCCCTGGAGCCGACCGGCCGGAGGATCGCCGGGCAGGCGCAGTACACCGCGACGCTCGACGTCACCCGCGCCGACGGCACCGCCTACAGCACGGTGACCCAGCTGATCACGCCGCTGGCGACGATCCAGCAGTACGCGCCCGGAACCCGGCACGAAGCCCGCGTCGACCCCGCCGACCCGGCGAAGGTCGCCGTGTTCGGCCCGATCGCGTAGGCGGCGGCGATGTTCGGCTCCTTCGAGTTCGGCCTGCCGGGAGAACCCCGGCAGGCCCACCGCCCCGGCCTTCGCCTCTGGCTGCTCGGCGTGCCCACGACACTCGCCTGGGCGGTCGCGGGCTGGTCGGGCGCCCTCGGGCTCCTGGACGGCTTCCGGCTGATGTCGCTGAACCGCGTCGACGCGTGGGGGGCCGACGCGGGCCCGGCGGTTTCGCTCGTCCTGTTCTTCAGCATCTCGATCACGGTGGCGTCGTCACTCGGGTTCGCGATGCTGTGGGGCGGGATGTCGTTGCGGGGGATGGGTGTCGGCTTCCGGGCCGGCACGCTGGCCGCGTGCCTGGGCGTCGCGCTGGGCAGTGGTTTCGCGATCCCGTCGTGGACACCGCCCGAGTCGGTCGGGCAACGGCTGCCCTCCGGCGGCGGAGCGGTCGAACCCTGGACCGACGTCGACTGGATCGTCTACTACGAGCCGTATCTGGTCCCCGGCGTCGCCGGGGTGGCGGCGCTGGTCATGGTGATGGTGCTGGTGCGGGCCTTCGTCACCAAGGCGGAGGCGGACGACCGCGCGCAGGCGTTGGCGCAGACCGGTCGTCAGGTGCTGGGCCACGTCGTCGGCGTCGAATTCACGAACGTCTGGGTGATGGGGAACCCGCGGTTCACCGTGCAGGTCCGGTTCCCCACGGACGAGGGGGACCGGACGGTGATCACGACGATGATCACGCAGCCGCTGCGGGCCCCGTCCCGGGGCTCGACGGTGAAGGTCACCTACGACCCGCGGAACCCGGACTCGGTCCAGGTCGACCCCGACCCGGCCGACCGGGCGGCGGGCGGGAGCCTCGGCGCGTTCCTGCCCCCGATGTTCTGAGCGGACCCCCTAGGCTCTGATCTTCAGGCCGGGAGAGGGCAGGAGAGCACCATGGACGAACAGACGGCAGAGGTGTCCACCGCGCAGGCGGTCCGCAAGGCGATGATCCGGCTCGTCCCCTTCCTCGGGCTGCTCTACCTGTTGAACTATCTCGATCGCGTCAACGTCGGGTTCGCGGCGCTCACCATGAACGCCGACCTCGGCATCAGCTCCGCGGCGTACGGGCTCGGCGCCGGCCTGTTCTTCGTCGGCTACTTCTTCTTCGAAGTGCCCAGCAACGTGATCCTGCACAAGGTCGGCGCCCGGATCTGGATCGCCCGGATCATGGTCACCTGGGGCATCGTCGCCTCGGCGACCGCGTTCATCCAGGGTGCGGTCGGCTTCTACCTCGTCCGCGTGCTGCTCGGTGTGGCCGAGGCCGGATTCTTCCCCGGCATCATCCTGTACCTGACGTATTGGTTCCCGCGCCGGCGGCGAGCGAAGATCGTCGCCCTGTTCTTCCTCGCGGTGCCGCTCTCGTCGGTCCTCGGCAGTCCGCTGTCGGCCCTGCTCATCGAGCACGGTGACGGCGTCTTCGGGTTCGACGCGGGCTGGCGCTTCATGTTCTTCGCCGAGGGACTGCCCTCGATCCTGCTGGGCGTGGCGGTGTTCTTCCTGCTGCCGAACCGACCCCGTGACGCGAAATGGCTGACACCGGTCCAGCGCACGGCGTTGCAGTCGGCGATCGACGCGGAGGACACCCGCGAAGTCGGCGGGGAGGTGAGCACGCGATCGGCCCTGACCGACCCGCGCGTGCTCGCGCTGAGCGCCGTCTACTTCGGGATCGTCTTCGGCCTCTACGTACTCGCGTTCTTCCTCCCGCAGGTGATCAAAGGCTTCCAGCAACAGTTCCGGACCAGCTACAGCATCGTGGAGATCGGCCTGATCACGGCGATCCCGTACGCCGTTTCGGCGGTGGCCATGGTGCTGTGGGCCCGGCATTCGGACCGCACCGGCGAACGGGCGGGCCATGTGGCCATCGCCGCGTTCGTCGGCGCGGTCGCGATCGCGATCGCGATCGCGTTGTACCTGGGTTCGCCGCTGCTGGTGATGGTCGCGGTGACCGTCTGCGCGATCGGCGTGTTCGCCGCGATCCCGGTGTTCTGGCAGCTGCCCAACGCCTTCCTCGTCGGGGTGGGGGCCGCCGCCGGGATCGGCCTGATCAACTCGTTCGGCAACCTCGCGGGTTTCGCGGGCCCCTACCTCGCGGGCTGGCTGCAGGGCCTGACCGGCAGCTTCCGCGCCGGGATGTGGGCCGTCGCGTTCTTCATGGCGGTCGCGGGGTTCATCGCGTTGTCCTTCCGCCGCAAGGAGAAGCGGGCGCTCAAGTGAGGTGGTCGAAGTCGCCGTGCACCCGCCGGATACGGGTTTCGGCGCTGCGGCGCACGACGGCGCGGGCGTTCCGGTCGATGGTGTCCCCGGCGAGGATGGTGCCGTCCGGGGTGCGGGCCACCGCGCATATGCCCGCCGAGCCGGACGAGTTCGAGACCCGGCAAGGGTTCCGCGCGCTCGTCCCAGAACTCGAAGGCGGGATCGGCCGAGGGCAGCCACTCGCGGTTGCGTTCGTTGACCAGTACCGGAACCCGCCGCGTCCAACAGTGCCAGGTGTGCGCCCGAGGTCACCGGCTCCGGGGTGGGGGATGTTCGATACCGCACCTGTCGCGAATCCACCTGATCGACAGCCTGCGACCTTCAGTCGGATGGAGGTCGAGAACCCGCCCCCGGCCGGGGGCCGAGGGCGGGTGCGGGGATCAGCTGACGGTCGTCTTGCCGAGGACGGTGTCCTGGTCGGGCGGGTCGAGCGCGAGCTGGACGTCGAACTCGCCCAGCGAACTGTCGGTCACCACATGCGTGGTCGCCGCGCCGTCCACGCTGCTGGTCGCTTCACCGGCGGGGGTGCCCGTCGGGATCGTGAACTCGACCTTGCCCTCCGCGGTGAACTTCAGCGGTCCTTCGGCGGGCACGGCGGTGTCGGGGATGGGCAGTTCGACGGGGATGGAGACCGACTGCCCCCCGGAGAGCGCGATGTTCACCTTCGAGGAGATCGTGCCGGAGATCTTCGTGGCGCCGACGAGGCGGAGCCCGTCGCCCGCGGCCTGGCCCGCGTCGACGTCGAGGGTGAACGGCACCGAAAGCGGGGTCCCGGCCTGGGCGGTCGCCGGGATTTCCGCCTTGACGACCACGGCCACCTGCTGGTCGCCGATGAGGGGAAAGCCGCCCTTGTACGTGAGGTTCTTTTCCGCCGCGGCCGCGGTTCCGGCCGCGGTGAGCAGTACGGTTCCGGCGACCACGGCGGCGATCCCGGCCGCGCGGAACCGGCGGACACCCTTTCGCACGAGGGTTTCCATGATGTCGGGTCCTTTCGTCGTTGAATGGGCTCGCAGCCGAATGTAGGTGGAAAGTCACCAACGAGAAAGGGAAAGATCCATCATGTTTTCTTTACGCGGTTATGTTGTCACGCGTATGCGGAATTGCTCGACCGTGAATTGTCACGGTGAAGCGGAAAAGGGAAAGGGAAACGCGTTTCTTGTCACTTCGGTGACAGACGGCCGGACCCACTAGGATCTTGGTCGTGACCGAGCGACCCGACCCGTGGCATCTCCGCACCCGCAGGTTCCTGCGCGCGACGGATCAGCGTGGCGAGCTGGTACGTGGCGCACGCCTCCTCCGGCGTCTCGTCCCCGGCGACGCGGACCCGTTCGCGCCGTCGGCGGGCCGCTCCTCCGACCGGCTCGCCCGGCTGCTCACCGAGGCGGGCGCCGACCGGCCCAGCGCGACCCGTGAGCTGGGGCTGGCCGCGGTACAAGCGTGGCAGGCCGTTCGGCAGTCCGGCACCCGGCCGCGGGCGGCGAACGGGATCACGGTGCTGTTCACCGATCTCGTCGGCTTCTCGACCTGGGCGCTGGAGGCCGGCGACGACCGCGTGCTCGAACTGCTCCGCGACGTCTCCGACGTCACCGAGTCGATCGTGTCCGGGCATCGGGGGAGTGTCGTCAAGGGGCTCGGCGACGGCGTGATGGCCGTGTTCGCGGACCCGGGCGAAGCGGTGAACGCCGCCTACGAGACGTGCTCCGCCGTGAGCGTCATCAAGGCGGAGGGCTATCTGCCCCACCTGCGCGCGGGCCTGCACCGCGGGAACCCGCAGCGGGTCGGCGACGACTATCTCGGCGTCGACGTCAACATCGCGGCCAGGATCATGGCCGCCGCCGACGGCGACGAGGTGCTGGCCAGCGCGAGCGTCGTCGAGGAACTCGACGCGGACGCGGTGATCGTGCGTCCGCGCCGGAACTTCCGCGCGAAGGGAACCCCGAAGGACCTCCGTGTCTACCGGGTCGTTCCCCGGTACTCGGCTACCTAGCCGGGCATCTCGGTCGGCTGCGAGTCGAGGCCGGGCCTCGGCTTCGACCAGCCGCCGCGGGTGAAGTCCGGTACCGCGACCGGTTTGCCGCCGCGGGCCAGCGAGACCACGCTCAGCGGCACGGGGGAGCACCAGGCCGCCGAGTCGTAGACGTCGATGTCCGGTACGAGCCCGGCGCGCATCTGCTGCACGATCCGCCACTGCAGTACGTAGTCCATACCGCCGTGACCGCCGAGGTTCGGGTCGTCCTTGAGCTTCTTCCACAGCCAGTGGTCGTGGCGCTCGCGATACGGTTTGAAGTCCTTCCAGGCGTGACCGCCGTGATCCGGCTCGACGTAGATCCGTTCGGGGTAGTCCTCGACGATGCCGCGGCTGCCGGCGAGGCTGTTGATGCGGCTGTACGGGCGCGGCGAGCTGACGTCGTGCTCGGCGCGGATGATCCGGCCCCGCTCGGTCTCGATCAGGCAGCTGACCAGGTCACCGTTGACATAGGTCTCTTTCCACGACGGGTGCCCGGGCGGCATGTGCCGCTGCCGGTAGTCGGCGAGACCCTTCGGTTCGGTCGCGGTGGCGCGCAGGGTGGCGAACCGGTCGCCGCGGTTGACGTCCATGCAGGCGGCGATCGGGGCCAGGCCGTGCATCGGGTAGAAACTCGCGGTGCTGCGGGTGTGCCATTTGCGGCGCCACGCGTCGGTGTAATAGGTGTCGGAGAACAGGAGCTCCCGCAGGTCGTGCAGGTAGCCGCCGTGCCCGTTGGTGATCTCGCCGAAGACGCCCTCGTGTGCCATCTTGAGGATGGCCAGTTCGTTGCGGCCGTAGCTGCAGTTTTCGGCGAGGAACAGGTGTTTGCGGGTCTGCTCGCTGGTGTTGACGAGGTCCCACAGCTGGTCGAGTTCGGTGGCGATGGGCAGCTCGATCCCGACGTGCTTGCCCGACACCAGTGCGGCCTTGCCCTGCGGGTAATGGAATTCCCACGGCGTCGCGATGTAGACGAGATCGATGTCGGTGCGGGAGAGCATCTTCTTGTACGCGTCCGCGGAACCGCCGTACTCGGCCGGACGCGGGCGCCCGTCGGCGGCGAGCTTGTCCGCGGCGGCCTTCGCGCGCTCGGCGCGGATATCGCAGACCGCGGTGACCACCGCGCCCGGAACGGCGCTCCACCCGCCGATCATCGACATACCGCGGTTGCCGAGCCCGATCAGTCCTATTCGGACGGTCGTGTGGCGTTCGAACGGCACCCCGATCATGCTGCGCTGGCCAGGGCGGCGAGGGGCGCTTTCCGTCTCTTCCGCGGCGGCGGCGCTTGTCGGGATCGCGGCGAGCGCCCCGGCGGCGAGCGCGCCGCCGAACAGTGTCCGCCGGGAGACAGGGGGCAGGTCGGCCATGAAGAACACTCCTTCGTGTCGCCTTCGGTGCCCTGACTGTGTCCAACCGCCGTCAGATATGTCAAGAGATGCGTCAAAGTGTGCATAAAACTGCATTAATGCGCAGTTTGACTGTACTAAATGGGATGTTTCACGCAACCCGGGTGCGCGTACGCACCCGGGTCACGCCGTCCGTCAGCGACGGATCAGGACCTGGTCGATCGACTTGCGGACGAGGTTCGGCACCACGCAGTCGTCGGCCGGATAGCCCACCGGTATGACGGCGAACGCCTTCTCGTTCTGCGGACGCTCCAGCAGTTCGCCGAGGAACCGCATAGGCGACGGCGTGTGCGTCAACGCGGCCAGCCCGGACAGGTGCAACGCCGTGAGCAGCATCCCGACCGCGATCCCCACCGACTCGTCGACGTAGTAGTGCTTGTGCTTGGTGCCGTCCTCGTCGAGGAAGTACCGCTGCTGGAAGACCACGATGAGGTACGGGGCGTCGGTGAGATGGGTCTTGACGGCGTCGGTGCCGAGCGGGCGCAAGGCGGACAGCCACTCCTCACCCAGCCTGCCCTCGTAGGAGACGCGCTCCTCCTCTTCGGCGGCCTCACGGATGCGCTGCTTGGTCGCGTCGTCCTTGATGAGGGCGAACGTCCACGGTTGCTGATGTGCGCCGCTGGGCGCTGTCGACGCCACCGCGATGGCGTCGACCAGCACCTGCTCGGGCACCGGGTCGGTCGAGAACATCCGCACGGTGCGGCGGCTGTCCATCCGGCGGCGCAGGTCGGCGGCGGTGGCCAGCGATTCTCGCGCGGACATGCGGGCCGGGCGGTAGGGCACCGGCTCGAAGGGGTCGCCGTAGGTCGGGGTCCACTGTGCTGCGGTCATACCGGTCATTCTGGAGGTCCCCGGTCGCCGCCGTCGAGGTTATGTCCCTTGAGTTATGCCGCCATCCGTCCCCAATGGACGGACATCGAACGGGCCATACCGCGGGGGACCCCGGTTCCGGTACCTAGAGGAGACACCTAACGGTGGCCTCCCGTGAAGAATAGGTGTACCAGGGCGACTTTCGTCGGTGTCCGATTTCCCTTGCCGGGTCACAGAATCAGCGCACCCCCGTTCCTCGTCCACGCGGCCGGAGCCCCGCCGCAGAAATGAGTCGGAACCATGCGCTTGCGCTCATTCGCCCTGATCGCCGGCACCGCCTTCCTGGCGCTGCTCGGTGCGACCGCCCCCGTGGCGACCGCCGCGGAACCCTCCTCCGACGTCCAGCCGATGATCATCGGCGGCCAGAACGCGTCGAGCGGCCCGTGGGCGGCCAGGCTCTTCGCCAACGGCCGCCAGACGTGTACCTCCACGATCATCGCGCCGCAGTACATCCTGACCGCGAAGCACTGCGTGGCCAGTGGTGGCACGTTCACCTTCCGGATCGGCAGCCTCGACCAGCAGAGCGGCGGCACCATGGCCACCGGCTCCACCGTCACCCGCCACGCGACCGCGGACCTCGCGATCGTGCAGCTCACCGCGCCGGTGACGGCCACGTACTCGCCGCTGGGCACCACCTCCGACGTCGCCGTCGGCCAGACCGTGCAGGTCTACGGCTGGGGCGCGACCAGCCAGTGCGGCTCGGAGATCAACTGCCAGTCGCGCTACCTGAAGTACGCCAACGTCCGCGTCACCTCGGTCGCCTGCCGCGACTACAACGGCGGCGTCGCCGTCTGCGCGAGCCGCGGCGACGGCATCACCGCCGGCGGTGACTCGGGCGGTCCGATGTTCGGCTCCGGCCGCCAGGTGGGCGTCGCCTCGACCAGTGACCGGCAGACCACCACGGCGTACACGAACATCACGCGGTACCGGCCCTGGATCCAGCAGGTCGCAGGCGTCTGACCGTTCGGTCGTTTCGGGCCCTTCCCGGCGGTTGCCGGGGAGGGCCCGAGTGCGTCGGTCTCCCTGCTGCAAGACGCCGGAGCGCCTTGGGTAACGCACACTCGGCCTTCGTCGATACGGGGTTGACCGCGCCAGGCGCGGACTGGGGTTATATCTGAACATGGGGAGTGCCAGTTGCGTGCACGCTTGCCTATAGCCGCGCTCGCGGGTGCCTTGGTGTTCGCGGGGACCTCCGCGACACCGGCCGCCGCGCAGACCATCACCACCGTCAACGCGAAGTCCTGGGCGTACATCGACTCGGCCGCGCCCAGGACCGCTTTCGTCGATCCGAAGGGTGACGCGCCGGTGGGTGCGCACACCGACGGCAAGGGCACGAAGCACGTGTCGAAGTCCTACGTCACTTTCGATCTGTCCGCCCTGAAGGCCAGCACGGTGCAGCGCGCGGTGCTGATCACCGGCGAGACGAGCGTGACCGAGTGCGCGGAGCCCCGTGGCACCGAGGTCTGGCTCACCGAACCCGCGCGGAGACCGACCTGGGACAACCAGCCCGCGGAGCTGGTCAAAGCCTCGGGACCGTTTCTCGACGGGCGGTGCCCGTCGCCGGACCTGACCTGGACGGTCACGGCAGGTGTCCAGAACGCGCTCGCGGCGGGACGGAACACCGCGGCGTTCGTGCTGCGGCTGCCGGAGACCCAGCTCGCCGACGTCAAGTTCGGCCGGGTGTACAACCCGGCCGTGCGGCTGGTGCTCACCTACGACCGGCTCCCGGACAAACCCGTTGAACTCACGATCAACAACGAGGCCTGTACGGCGAAGCCCCGGGTCGTCAGCAGGCAGGCGCAGCTGGGTGCGACCGTGACGGATCCGGACGAGAACCATCCCGGTGCGGAGTACGCGCTCTGGCCGATCGACCATCCCGACCAGCGGGTCACCTTCCCGAACGGCGGCACCGGGGTGGGCAACAAGGTCTGGGCCGACGCGGGCCAGCTGCTCACCGAGGGCGTCACTTACGGCTGGCAGCTCCGCGGCAAGGACTACGAGGGCGGATACGGGCCCTGGAGCGCGGTCTGCAAGTTCAAGACCGACTTCACCCCGCCGGCGGCGGCACCGATCGTCACTTCGACCGACTACACCGACACCTTCCCCGGGACCGGTGGTACCGGGATTCCCGGCTCGTTCACCTTCGACGCCAAGGGCGACAAGGACGTCGTCGGGTTCGCTTACGGTGGGTCCGTGCCGAGCACCTACGTGGCGGCGGACAAGCCGGGCGGCAAGGCCGTGATCGACTACGCCCCGACCCAGGACGGACCGACCAGCATCAGGGTCCGCGGGGTCGACGCCGCGGGCAACAGCTCCCCCTCCACCGACTACCGGTTCTGGGTGGCGACGAACAATCCGCAGGTGAGTTGCACCCCGGCGTCGGCCTACGTCGGCGAGCCGCGGCAGTGCAGCTTCAAACCGCGGGGGACGAGCGCGGTGACGGCGTACGTCTATCGGCTGAACTACGGTCCGGAGACCACCGTTCCCGCGGGTGCGGACGGAACCGCGACGGCCACCATCGTCCCGGACGACCCCGACGTCAACTATCACGTCTCCGTCCGGTCCAAACTCGCCGGTGGATACCTGACGTCGTCGACGGAGGAGTACTTCCAGACCGAACCGGGGACCCCGATCCTCGAAAGGCACACGGCACAACCGATTCTCGGCTCGACCGTCGAGTTCGCGTTGCGTGCGGTGCTGCCGGGCTCGGCGACCTTCACCTACAGGTGGGCCGAGGACGAGCCGAAGACGGTACCGGTCGGTGCGGACGGCACGGCGACGGTCACGGTGACGGCTCGGGCATCCGGGCTCAACTCGTTCTCCGCGCACAGCACCACGGCGAAGGGGCAGCGGTCCGGCGGCGAAAACCTCTACGTCGACGTCGCCTCCAACCAGCCGAAGGTCACCAGTGTCGAGTACCCGGAGTCCGAGACCAGCGGCGCTGTCGGTCTCCCCGGTACTTTCACCTTCCAGTCGCCGGTTCAGGGCGTCACCTCGTACACCTACGCGTTCAATACTGAGCAGCCGGTCACGGTTGCGGCCGATGCCGCCGGAACGGCCGTCATCAGCTACACCCCGGCCAAGACCTACATCAATTACCTGACCGTCACGAGCACCCTGGCCGATGGAACGGTTTCCGAGAGCAAGACGTATTACTTCTACGTCGCCTACCAGTCGCCGCGGGTGTCCTGCGACAACAGCGGCTGGGTCACTCCCGGGCAGGTGATCCGGTGTGCCATCAGTCCCGTGCAGGCGAATCTCGCGAGCTACGGGTACATCGTCGGTGAGGGCCAGGAGGTCGTGCTGCAGCCGGACGCGGACGGCAAGGCGGCTGTCGAGTTCACCGTGCCCGCCGGTCAGGCGCCGGGCAGCTATCTCAGACTGCGCGTCTGGAGTGTGAACACCGCGGGAGTCCGATCGGATGAGTACGTGACGAGTTTCTACGTCTCGTCGTCCAGCAGCTGAGTCACCGGGCCGTCGAGCCGGGCTACCCGGCTCGACGGCCCGTCCTCAGCGTGCCGCCCGGCGCGCCCGGTGGTTGGCGACGTTGACGCGGTTCCCGCACCGTCCCGGCATGCAGTACCGGCGCCGCCCGGGTCGGGTGGTGTCGATGAACGCACCCCGGCACGTCGGCGCGCCACAAGCGCGAAACCGTCCTTCGCCGAGCGTCTGGACGACGCCGAGGATGCCGACTCCGCAGATCAGCGCGAGGGCGTCGGCGATCGTTGCCCCCTTCCGGGCCGAAACGGCCCATCGGTCGGTGTCGTCGACGAGCGTGAGCCCGCCGGCGGAGCTTGTCAGCGCGGAGGCCCCGGCGACGAGATGTTCTCGCGACGGGTGGTCGATCAGCTCCCGCACGGTGCCGCGAAGCCGCTGAACCGCCCGTAGGTCGGCCGTTCGAGCGTGACGTGCGAGCTCGGACAACGAGTCGGGTTCATGAAGGTCGGCGAAGGCCACGAGGGCGGCCAAATCGGGTAGGTGGTCCGTGTCGTGCCAGACCTCGGCGGTGGTGTTGACCAGCTCGGTGGCGATGCCCGCTGATCGAACGTAATCGTCCAACGCCACTTGCATCCCTTGCCTGCCTCTCGTACGTTCGCGGTTAACGGCTATTTTAACCCTTACGTGGGAGGTGTTCGTGGAGATCGACGCCGTGGTGTTCGACGTACTCGGCACACTCGTCGACGAACCGGCCGGGATTCGTGCCGCGATCCTCGATGCCACTCCGGAAGCCGAGGCCGACGAGCTGGTCGAAAGGTGGCAGCGCCACATCGGGAACGAGCAGCGAAGCATCGTCGAGGGCGGCCGTCCTTTTGTGCCGAGTGATGTCCTCGATCGTGAAGCCGCCCGTCTCGTGGCCGAAGCCGTGGGGACTCCGCGGCTGCCGCCCTGGCCCGACACGGTCGAAGGCCTCGCCCGCCTCGCCGCGCGCTTCCCCCTGATCGGCCTCTCCAATGCCAGCCGTGCGTCGCTGTTCCGAATCGACGCCCACGCGGGACTGCGCTGGCATCAGGCGCTTTCCGCGGAGGACGTTCGGACCTACAAACCGGATCCGGCCGTCTACGAACTGGCCGTCGAGGTCAGCGGAGCACCGCCGGATCGGCTCCTGATGGTCGCCGCGCACGCGTGGGATCTGCGGGGTGCCCAGCGCGCCGGACTCCGCACCGCGTACGTCGCCCGGCCTGTCGGAGACCCGCCGGTGCCCACGGATCGGTTCGACCTCCACGCCGAAGACCTCGCCGATCTCGCCGGCCAGCTCGACGAACGGCACGCTTGATCAGAACTGTCGGTGCCTCGCGCTAGGTTCTTCCCAGTCCCCACCGAGGCACCCCGCAAGGAGAAGATGCGTTGTCAGACTGGGAAAGAGCGAGCACGGCCAGGGTGCTGACACCCGCCCGCCCGCGCAAGCTCGCCAAGGTCCCGTTCGTCGAACTGGCCGACGGACGGGTGCAGGGCGTGGTGTCCAGTGGATCGGACATCGGCCGGGTGTACGTCTCGTCGGTCGCGGCGAGTACATACGAATTCGCCTGTAGTACCAACAACAATCGGCCCTGCGGTGGTGCGCGCGGGATGTTCTGCAACCACATCCTCGCGCTCATCACCGAAGCGGTCCTGCAGTACGGCGCCGAGCGTGTCGCCCGTTATCTGCGGGTGGAGGTCGCGGAGCCGACGGCTCAGGAGATCGCCGGGACGATGAGCGCCACCCGGCCGTCGCAGGGGGACAACAGCGCCGCGGCGTCCGTGTTCAGCCAGTTCTTGCGGCATTTGGCATACCTGGAGTTCGAGCCCTCGACGGCGCCGGTGCCGGAACTGCAGTGGTTCCCGCCGACCAGGGCGGTGGTCTGATGCGGACCGATCTGCTCACCGACCCGATCGCCGGTCTCGACGAGGCTTTGGTGGCGGTCGACGCCTTCGATCGTGTGCTCGTTTCCGGGCTGCTGCGCCCCCAGCCGTCACAGGTCACCGGCTTGAACGAACTCGCCGACGCGGTCGCGGGATCACCGCTGGCGGCGCGTGTGGCCGAGGCCGCCGAGAACACCGCGGCCGGAGCGGCAGGGGAGGAACACTTCATTTCCCTTGCCGTGGCGAGGATCGCGGTGTTCGGCTCGGTGCACGACGCGCTCGTCGCCCGGATCGCCGAGGCGACCGGGCGGACGTCCGGCGAAGCCCCGGCTCCGGGAACTGCCCTGCCCGAGTCGCCGAATCTCCTTGCCGCCGCTCGATCCTGGCTGTCGGATCTGGCCCGTGCCGGCTGGCAGGGTATCGATCACGACCTGGTTTCCGCGTCCGCGCCGGTGATTTCCGCGCTGCTGGCGGAACCGGGCCTGCGCCGGCTGGCGGTCCTGCTCGACGGGTTCGCGGCCGAACTCGCGGCATCGTGTCCCGGTGCGGCGCTGGAGCGCATTCCCACCAGGCGCTGGGGTGACCTGTGGTCGCGCGGGATGGTGCTGACCCTGCCCGGGGTGGCGTCGACGCCTGCGATCGGCACTGTCACGGGCCGCCTCCTGCCACTGGGCGTCGACCTGCTCGAACATTCGAAGGCCGCGCAGGCCCAGGTGCACGCGGTATTCGAACCCGAGGACGGCACCGCACCGCGTCTCGTACGCGCGAGTGTGACCGCGCCCAAGCCGGACACGATCATCGGCGCCGGGATCTGGCAGCTGTTGCGCCCGCGTCTGTCGCTGCTCACGGCCATCAGCGAAGGCCGTTCGATGGATCTCGCCGCTATGCCGGTCACCGCCGAGGGCGACCTCCTCTGGCAGGACGAGCACGCCCGCCTCGGCGGGCCCGCGGACGCTTTCGCGACCGCCCGGGTCGCCTTGACCACCGCCACCACGTCGCCGGTGGCCCCGTTGGACCGGCATCCCGCGCGGATCGCTGTGCCCGTGTTCGTCGAGGGCTATGGGACCGAGGGCGAGGAGGACTCGTTGACGTTCACCTTCGCCGGGAACCGGCTCGCCGTCGACACCGATCGCATTCCCGCGGCGGGGCCGCTGACCCCGAAGGCGGTCGCGAACTCCAGCGCTTGTCTCGGCCTGCTCCGGTGGGATGACGGCGGCTTCCGCGTTCAGCCGCTGGCCGTCGAGTTCACTGTGCGCAAGAAGACCTCGGTGCTGCATGCCGGAGCGTGGGCCGGCGGCACCACGGACAAGGTCGGGGTCAAGGCCGAGAAGGCCGCCACCGACGCCGCGGCCGTGCTGCGCGAGCGTGCCGGAAGGTTGCTGCGGACATGACCGAACTCCAGGACAACCGCCGCCAGGTCCTGTACTGGCGGCTGCTTTCCCGCCTCTTCGACAACGACGAGCAGGCCGCGCTCGAATCGGCGAGCATGGCCGTGGTCGAGGACATCGGGCTGCCGCCCGCGCTGCTGGACCCGAACGTCGCGGTCGACTCCATCGTTCAGCGGCACCCTGAGCTGGCCGAAGAGTTCGACGGCCTGATGGTCCCCGAAGCCGAGGACGAACGGGACAAGGCCGCCGAGGTGCGGCGGGCGGCACTGGTGTCGAAGGTGCTGCTCAATGTCTTCGCGGCGGCGCCCGGCACGGTTTCCGCCGGGCAGCTGTCGAACTGGCAGGCCGACGCGGCCTGGCTCGAACGCGCACTGGGCTGCCGTCCGGGTGAGCTGCGCGGCGGCCGTCCCGGCGGCAAGGCCGTCAGCCCGACGGGGCTCGGGGGCACCGGCGGCGCCGGTACCCCCGACCTGAGCACGCTGCTGCCGTCGATCGGGCCGGAACTCGGAGCGATCGAGGCCGACCTCGTCAAGCGGATGCACCTGCGTGAGGTCCTGGCCGATCCCGCGCTCGCGGCGAAGCTGAGCCCGAGTATGTCGCTTATCGAACAGTTGTTGCGGGACAAGGACAATCTGTCCGGAGTGGCGCTGGCCAACGCCAAGTCGCTGATCCGCCGGTTCGTCGACGAGGTCGCCGAGGTTTTGCGCACCCAGGTCGAGAAGGCGTCGACGGGCAAAGTGGACCGCTCGGTCCCGCCCAAGCGGGTGTTCCGCAACCTCGATCTCGACCGCACCATCTGGAAGAACCTCACCAACTGGAGCCCGGAAGAAGAACGGCTCTACGTCGATCGCCTCTACTACAAGCAGACAGCGAAGAAGACCACCCCGCAGCGGCTCATCGCGGTCGTCGACCAATCCGGTTCCATGGTCGACTCGATGGTCAACTGCGCCGTCCTCGCGTCGATCTTCGCCGGACTGCCCAAAGTGGACGTCCACCTGATCGCGTACGACACCCAGGCGCTCGACCTCACGCCGTGGGTGCACGACCCCTTCGAGACGCTGCTGCGCACCAACCTCGGCGGCGGCAACGACGGAATGGTCGCGATGGCACTGACCCAGCCGAAGATCGCCGAGCCCGCCAACACCGTGGTGGTGTGGATCTCCGACTTCTACGAGACCCGCGTCGAGCAGCTCTTCGAGAGCATGGCCGCGATCCACCGTTCCGGGGCGAAGTTCATCCCGGTCGGTTCGGTCACCAGCGGCGGCCGCGGCAGTGTCAACCCGTGGTTCCGGGAGCGCTTCAAAGACCTCGGCACACCGGTGATCTCCGGCCACATCACCAAGCTCGTCCACGAACTCAAGACCTTCCTCACCTCCTGAATTTTTCTCGAAAGGCACGACATGTCCGACGTCCTGCGCGCCCCCGCCGAACTCAAGTACGCCGAAGAGCTGGACTGGCTGGAGTCGATCGACGACAGCCCCAAACCGTTCGCCTGGCGCCTGTCCCCGAAGATGCTGCGCCTGTTCGTCCTGGGCGCCGAACGCGCCGACGGCCTCGACCGCGAGGTAGCGCAGAAGTGGTTCGGCGACCGCAGCATCGTCGAGCGCGCCATCGTCACGCTCGCGTCCGACCGCGGCCTGCTGCTGATCGGCGACCCCGGCACCGGCAAGAGCTGGCTCGCCGAGCTGCTGGCCGCGGCGATCTCCCGCAACTCCACGCTCGTCGTGCAGGGCACCGCGGGCACCACCGAGGACCACATCAAGTACTCGTGGAACGTCTCCATGGTCATCGCCAAGGGCCAGTCCCGTGAGTCGATGATCCCCTCGCCGATCATGACCGCGATGGAGGGCGGGTCGATCGGCCGCTTCGAGGAGCTGACCCGCTCCACCGGCGACGTGCAGGACGCGCTGATCTCGATCCTGTCCGAGAAGTACATTTCGGTGCCGGAACTGGACAGCGACGGCATCGTCTTCGCCAAGCCCGGGTTCTCCGTGATCGCCACCGCCAACAGCCGCGACCGCGGCGTCAACGACCTGTCCTCCGCGCTGAAGCGGCGCTTCAACTTCGTCCGCATCCCGGTGGTGACGAACAAGAAGAGCGAGGCGGAGATCGTCCGCTTCCGCACCGAAGAGCTCCTGAAGCGCCACCAGATCGAACTGGAGGTCCCGCCGACGCTGCTCGACGTGCTGCTGCGCAGCTTCGGCGACCTGCGTGCCGCGGCGGCGTCGGCCGGCAGTGACGACGAGAAGCTGGAGTCCGCGTTGTCCACCGCCGAACAGATCGGCGTGCTCGAAGACGCGGTGCTGCACAGCAACTTCTTCGGTGATCGTGCACTGACCGCCCGCACCCTCGCGTCCTCGCTCGTCGGCTCGCTCGCCAGGCGTGAACCAGAAGACCTGTCGATCCTGAACAAGTACCTGCACGGCGTCGTCGAGCCGCGCAGCAAGGACGAGGGCGGGGACTGGCCGGAGTTCCTCGACGGCGGCCGCGACGCGATCGCCACCCTGTCGTGAGCGGCGCCTTCGAGGCGTTGCGCGGCCAGCTCCGGGAGGCCGCGGCCGCCTTCGCCGACGGGCCCGGCGCGCTGGAGGGCATTCTGCTCGGCCTGGTCGACGACGTCGACCGCGCGGTGCGGGAACAGCTGGAGATCTTCCCGGTCTGCCACCATTCCCCGGCTTCGGCCGTGGCGATGGCGCGGCGCTTGCGGGAGAAGCAGCCGAAGGTGGTCTACCTCGAACTGTGCGAGGACATGGCACCGCTGCTGACCGAACTGCGCAACTGCCGCCTTCCGGTCGCGGTGCAGGCGTTCGCGACCGACGTGAAGGGGTTCCCTGCCGACTGGGCACCGCTTTCGGTGGTCGCGCCGATCACCGAAGCCTCGGCGGAGTACCAGGCGATCGCCTACGCCCTGGACACCCCGGGTGTCGAACTCGTCCTCGTCGACCGGTCCGCCGACCACGTCTTCCAATGGGACGAGCGCGGGCCCGCGGCGGATCCGGACACGCCGCCGGCGGAGGAGGAAGCGGCACTGCACGGCGACGCGATCGGCGTCGAGATCGGTGATCTGCGGCCGCGGTTCGCCGAACTCGAGCAACATCTGCTGCGTCACGGGCGCGTGCGGCACTGGTCGGAATGGTGGCACCAGTACGTCGAGCTGCCCCTCGGCCACAGCGACCACGACACCTACCGCCAGGTCATGTTCCTGATCGGCAGCCTGTTCCGCAGGCTCGCTCCCGGCGACACCCGCCGGGTGCGGGTGGACGAGGACCGCGAGCGCTACATGTGGACCAGGATGCGCGAGCATCTCGCGGCTTCCGGTGCCGATCCCGCCGACTGCCTGTACGTCTGCGGCGCGTTCCACGCGGCCAGCCGGGTCGCGGAGTTCGGCATCGAGGGCACGGACGGGTTCGTGATCAGCCCGCGCAGCGCGAGCACGTGGCAGTACGGGCTGATCCCGTCGAGTCACGCGTCGATCGAGGCGCAGTTCGGCCTGGCCGGGGGATCGGTGTCGATCGCCGCGACCGAGTGGGCGAAGAACCTCAAGCGCACCCGCGTCAAGCAGTTCCAGCTGGAAGGGCAGGTGGGGGGCCCGAAGCGCAAGAAGGCCGCGGAGCTGCCGCGGCCCACGCCGGATCCGGTCGCGTCGGATCACCTCTCCGGTTTCCTCCAGCGAGCCCCGGTCCTGGACGGACTGGACGAGGCCGAGCTGCTGGGCTGGTCGGTCGAGATCGTGCGGGCGGCGCGACGCAACGGCTACCTGTCGTCGACGGCCGACGCCATCGCGGTGTTCGAGACGTCGATCCTGCTGGCGGGCCTGCGTGACCGGGCGAAGCCCACGCCGTACGACTTCCAGGACGCTGCGGTCACCTGCATCGAGAAGGACGTCGTACCCGGCAGGCGTGACGTGCGCCGTCTCGTCGAGATCATGATGGGCGGCGACCGGATCGGCCAGGTCGGCTACGACGCGTTGCCGCCGCTGGCTCGCGACGTGCACGACAGGCTCGAACCGCTGAACCTCAAACTGCAGCAACGGGGTGTCCAGCGGGCGCTGCTCGACATCGCCTCGAAACCGGAGCTGGAGCCCTGCTCCGATCTGTTGTGGATGCTGCGGTACCTGATGCCGCACGGTGCGGCCCGGCCGATCATGGGGGAGCGGCGGCTCGGCGAACGCCCGATCCAGGAGTCGTGGGATCTGGCGCTGGGCACCCATCAACGCGCTCTCATCGAGCTGGGTTACGAGGGCGTCAGCATCGAACAGGTGCTGGAGCAACGACTCCGGCGGGCGGCTTACCACCCCCAGGCCACCGCGGCGAAGGTGCTCGAAGCCGTCGAAAACGCCACGCTGTACCTGCGCAGCGCACGGCTGGCGGGGGAGCTGGGCACCCGGGCCTTGGAGGTGCTGGCGACCGAGCGCACGGTCGACGGCGCACCGGAAGTCCTTCGGCGTGTACGGAGGCTGCTGGCGCATTATCGGACCAGCGAGCCGGTGCTGCCCCGGTGGATCGAGGACTTCGTCAGGACCGGGTACGCGCATTACTGCACCTTGCTGCCGACCGCGTTCACCGACGAGGAGGCGGGCGTCGAGCAGGTCGCCGCGATGCTGGGCTTCCTGGTCAGCATGGAGGCGCTGGCGTTGTCGCTGGGCTGCGATCGCACGCAGCTGGAACTGGCCATCGCCGGATCGCATCCGCAGGAGCCGTCGAAAGTGGCGCTGCTGTGGGCCGCCCAGGTGCAGCTCGGCCACCTTTCCCGTGCGGAACTGCGCGAGCGGTGCGCCGGACTGCTGGCGAACCCGTTGGTGCTGCCCGCTTATCCGCGCTACCTGAGCGGGTTCGTGCACGCGTTGGAACCGGCACCGGGCCTGGCCGACTTCGTCGTCGAGGCGGTGTCGGACGCCTTCGCCGAGCTGCCGGACAGGCTGCTGCTGCCGTGGTTGCCGACGTTGATCACCACACTGCGCTCGCGGGGCGCGGAACTCGTGCCGTTGCTCGTCCGCGAGGCCGGGCGGGTCTTCCCCGGCCGTCTCGCGGTGCTCGACTCATGGGTCCCGCCGTGGAAGAACCAGCCGGAACCGGTTGCCACGTCGAGGAAAGCGGGCGGTAGCGGGCTGGCGCTGCTGGCCGCGTATCCCGCGACCTGTGACGCCGCGGCGGGTCTGCTCGGCTGCGACGAGTCCTGGGGGAGCCCCGCGCCCACGGGCTTGGCGCTGGTCGGGCAGTACCCGGACTCGGCTGTGGCACTGGCGGAGTTGCTCACCGGCGTGTGACGGGAAGGGTGGTCGCCGGTGACGCGGCGACCACCCGGTCCGTCAGTCGGCCACCCAGCTGCCGTGGAAGCCCAGCGGCACGGGCGTGGGCAGGTGGATGCGTGCCAAGGGTTTCGCGGTGAAGTCCTGTGCCGCGAGGATCACCAGGTCCGAGGCGTTGCGGTCAGGGTTGTTGACATAGGCGAGTGCGTAGCCGTCGTCCTCGGCCTTGCCCCGGGCCGACGGCACGAAGACGGCCTCACTGGCGTCCGCGCGCCGGCCGAAGCGATGCACCTCCGAGCGCCCGCCGCGCAGATCGTGCTTGATCAGCGCGTTGCCGAAGGAATGGGCGGGCTTGTCCAGGTAGGCGTCGAAGAGCTCACCGGGCGAGGCCGAGTAGCCGTACCGATGCCGCCGCGACACCAGGCTTTCGTTGACGCGCGGGAACTCCTGCGGCCGGTCGTCGAGGACACGCCGCCGCACGCGTCCCCGCGCCAGGTCGATCGTCCAGCGCTCCAGCACCGGCGGGCCGGACGCCGACGGCCCGCCGAAGCCCTGCTTGCCTGCCGCCTCGAACGGTGCCGGCATCGTGGTCAGGTCCACCACCACGGTGGAACCTTCCTCGTAGGCGTTGAGGGTGTGCGAGTAGAACACCGGATCCACCCCGAACCAGCGCACCGGCCCGCCCTCGCGTTTCATGACGCCCACCCGGGCCGGATGGGCGTCGTTCCACCGGTAGGGCACCACTTTCCCCGGCTGCGGATCGAACGTGACCGGCACGTCGAAAACGACCACGTAGTTCTCGGTGAGCCCGAAGTCGTGCATCATCGGGCTGTCGGTGACCGGGATCCGCGTGGTCCGCACCACGCGTCCGGTCCGGTCGATCATCAGATGCCGCACGTGGTCCCAGGTCGGGTAGTAGGTCACCGCGTGCAACTCGTCGGCATGGGCGTCGAACTTGGTGTGCGCGGTGTAGGAACCCTCCAGCGAACCGCTGAAATCGAACGGCCCCAGCGTGTTCAGCTCGTCGTCGAGTTCGTAAGGAGAGGGACCGGACTCCTGCAGGGCGAGGATGCGGCCGTGGTGGCTGATGACGTGTGTGTTCGGCGCGAAGTCATCCGCGGGCACCGGCCACGGGTACCGTTCGCCCAATTTCGCCGCGACAACGGACGAGCGAACCCAGCGATTGCGGTACCACTCGGCCTTCCCGTCGCGCAGCCGGACGCCGTGCACCATCCCCTCACCCAGCATCCAGTGGTGCGCCCGCGGATCCTCCAGTCCGAGCACGTTCGGCCCGGTGCGCAGGTACCGCCCGCAGAGCTCTTTCGGGATGCGCCCCGTGACCGGCAGGCCGAACGCGGTCACTTCCTCCTTCACCGGCGCGAAGGCGCCTTCGATGAACGGGTAGCGCTCCTTCGCGGCGCCGATCGAAGGGGACTGGGCGGCGAAGGCGGCCCCGGCGCCTCCGTAGGTCGCGGCGACTCCGCCGACGGCCAGCGCGGCCGCCCTGCGGAGCACGTTTCGTCTGCTCGCTTCGGTCATGATCGATCCCCCAACTCCAGATGTAACTGTGTATGGCATGAACAGTGTATGCCTTTACCGGTTTCAGGTGCAACAATGCCCTGATGGACGTCGCCAAGATCGAGTTGCTGCCACCGGGCACCGCGCTGGCCTGGGGGCATGCCCCGGCGCCCCGGCGCGGGCCGAAACCGGGGTACAGCCTCGATCGGATCGTCGAGGCGGCGATCGCCCAGGCCGACGCCGAGGGTTACGCGGGACTGTCCATGCCGTCGATCGCCAAACGGCTCGGCATCACCGCGAACGCGCTCTATCGCTACCTGAGCTCCAAGGAAGAGCTGCTCGTCCTCGTCGCCGAAGCGGCCTGGGGGCCGCCGCCGAAGTCGCCGCCCGGCGACTGGCGCGCAGCGGTCACCGTCTGGGCTCGCGGGCTGCTCGAACGCTGCCGTCGTCATCCGTGGCTGATCGACCTGCCGGTCCACGGTGCGCCGACCACCCCGAACCTCTTGGGCTGGCTGGAGAACTTCCTGGAGGGAATGGCGGACTCAGGTCTCGGTACGCAGGACGTGATGGGCTGCGTGGTGCTGGTCGACGGCTGGGTGCGCAGCACCGCGACCTTGCTGCGCGACGTGAACGCGAGCGCGCCGGATCGGGTCCAGGCGGTGAGCGAGTTCCTGCGCCCGCATCTGCGAGACCGCGGGTTCAAGCGGGTCGCCGCCGTGATTTCCGGCGAGGCGTACGGCGAGGAAGGTGTGGTGGACGACGACGTCGAGTTCGGTCTCGGCCGCATCCTGGACGGCATCGAGGCGCTCGTCGTCAGCCGGTGAACAACCGGTCGAGCCGGTAGTCGACGATTTCCGCCGCCTGTTTCGTGTCGTAGGCGTCGACGAGGATGCCGGTGACGAGGCCTGCCGACATGGTCGCGAGTGCGGCGGCCTCCAGGCGGGGGTCGGCGGTTGCCGGGATGGCGCCCTTCGTCTGCGCCTTTTCGAGTAATCCCACGAGTGCGCGGACCAGGTGCGGCAGCAGTGCTTCCTGGTCGGGGGCCTGGCCGCCACGGGTGACGTCGAGGGCGAAGTAGGCGATCTGGACGGCGGCCAGCATGCGGCCGCGCTCGCCTTCCGGCAGGACTGCGGTGAGGTACGCGCGCACGATGGCGCGTTCGTCGCCGGTCTCCATGGCCTCGCCGATGGTCTTGCCGGCGATCTCGGAGGTCAGTTCGACGATCCGCTGCCAGGCGAAGCGCAGCATCTCCTCCTTGGTCGGGAAGTAGTACTGGACCAGGTTCATCGAGATGCCGCCCTCGGCCGCGACCGCACGCAGTGTGACCGCCTGCAGGCCCTGCCCGGCGGCGATGCGGAAGAGTGCCTCGACGATTTCACGCCTGCGCTCTTGATGGTCGACACGTTTCGGCACGCGATCACTTTGCCATGTCATTCGAGGGTGGTTCGGTGGGCCACCGACTGTTATGGTGCAAGTGCACCATAAAACTTGAAGGGGGTCCTATGCCGGGGGAGTTTCCGGACAAGAAGGCGGAAGAGCGGTACTTCGCCGTCTACGACGACATCTTGCGGAGGTGGCCGGTTCCCGCCGAAGAACTGGACATCGAAACCAGGTTCGGTCCGACCAGGGTCCGGCGGTGTGGCGCCGGGCAGGGCACGCCGATCGTGCTCCTGCCCGGCGGGAGGGGTACCTCGCTGTCTTGGTATCCGCATGTCGCCGAACTTGCCGAGCGGCACCGGGTCTACGCCGTCGACACGATCGGCGAACCAGGGCGGTCGATCCAGACTGCTCCTCTCGAGACCTCCGAGGACTGCGCGGACTGGCTCTCGGAAGTCCTCGACGGTGTCCTCGCGGGTTCCGGTCACGAGAAAGCTCATCTCGTCGGCGTTTCGCGAGGCGGCTGGCTTTCGCTGAACTCGCGTCCCGGACCACCGAACGGATCGCCGGCGTCGTCACTTTCGAGGCGTCGGGGTTCGGGGTGATCGGCCGGAGCTTCATCTGGTGGAGTCTCGGCGAGATCTTTCGCTGGTTCTTGCCGAAATGGGTCCTGCGCCTGGTCGCCTCGGGGGATCCGGGGGTGCGGCACATCCTGCGGCCGTTCCTGTTCGCCGCCCTCAAGTGCCGGGATCACCTGCCCGAGATGCACCTGTTCGGCGACGACGAGCTGTCCGCGATCGACGTGCCCACCCGGATCGTCGTCGCCGAACGCAGCGTCATCCACGACGCCCGTCAGGTGGCGGCGCGGCTCGGATCACTGAGTCCGCACCTGCGCGTCGAGGTCGTGCCCAAGACCACCCATGGGCTTTCCCTGGAGAAACCGGACCTGGTCACCGCCCGGATTCTCGAGGCCGTACCGGTCAAGTCCGGGGCATAGCGTCCGGCCAGGAGGGAGACCGGCCGAGCAGGGCGACGATCGTGTCCAAATCGGACGGTCCCTTCTCGTCGACGGCCGGGCCGAACGCGGCACCCGGTGCCTTGCGGTTCTGTCCGTTCGGGATCGACTCGGCGAACCGCAGCCCGGCGTCGAGCACCTCCTGCTGGAAGTCGAGCGGCAGGCCCAAGGTCTTGGCCACGTCCCAGGAATGCACCAGGTAGTCCACGAAATGGAAGCCCAGGGCCTGTTCCGCGGTGAAGGCGATTTCGGTGGAGAACTCGGGAAGCGCGAACTTGCGGCTTTCGAGGTCGTGGGGCACGAAGGCGTTCAGGACCCGCTTGACCGAGTCGCGGTAGGTGGCGATGGGGTCTTCGCCCAGCGGGATGAGACGCCAGTAGTCGAGATGGCTCTCCCCGTCGGCCGAGGAAGCGAAGCCGTAGTGCTGGGTGGCCATGTGCGCGAGGAGGCCGTGCAGGGTCCAGGCGGCGCAGGGAGTCGGTTTCTCCAGGTCGCTGGGGGTGATCTGGGAGACGAGGTCCAGGCTGGCCCGGACCACGATGGCGTCGAGGATGCGGAGTTCATCGATAGGCATACGCATATAATCTACATACGCGTACGAGTTCGTCAACAGGGTTCGCGGTTTCGGTCGGTATGGTCTGCGCATGGCGGAGCAGCGGAGGCCGGATCTCGCGGCGATGCTCGGCGGGCTGATGCGACGGCTGATGGCGGCCGAATCGCCGGTGCTGGCCGAGCATGGGTTGACCATGTGGGGCTACGTGGTGCTCAGCGCGCTCGACGACGGGCCCGTCCGCGCGCAGGCCGCGCTCGCGAAGGCGATCGGCGCGGACAAGACACGGATCATCGGCACCCTCGACGCCTTGCAGGGGGACGGGCTGATCACCCGCGAGCCGGACCCGGACGATCGCCGGGTCCGGCTGCTGGGCATCACCGACGCGGGACGTGCCGCGCGACGGTCGGTTCAGGCGCGGATCCAGGAGCAGGAAGAGCGGCTGCTCGGCCGGCTCCCCGCCGCCGACCGCAAGGCGTTCCTCAAGGCGGCGCGCGTACTGTCCGAGGCGGACTGGCCGTGAGTCGGCGGTTTGTCAGTGCCCGGAGCGTCACGCGGTCGTGAGTGGTCAAGCCCCTTGCGACCCCTTGTGCCGACGTGGGCAGGTGTTGCGAAAGCCACTTTCGCAACCTTCAACGTTGCGAAGTGGCTTTCGCAACGTGCCGACGGCTCACCCTCCACCACGGGCTGAAGGCCTGAGTCAACCGCCCCGGCACCTCGATCTGCGCGCCGCCGTCGTGGAAGTCGATCGTCACCAGGACTGCGGAGATTCCCGCGATGGTGTGACCCTCGCTGATCGGACGCTGACCGGGGCCGGGCATGCTGGGGGAACAGACCGCGGAAGGGGGGACCATGTCGCCACTCGTCGTGCACGGCCTGTGGTCCCGGGGCCGCGGGATCCTCCTGTGGGGTGAACACGGCGACCGCCCGGCGACGACGTCGATGCGGCCGTCGAGCGCCGCCCGGCCGCATCCGTTCACCGCGTCGGTCGCGGATCTGACCGCGCTGCATCCCGGCAAACCGGCGTCGGCGACCCTGCTCCTGCCGTCCCGGCGCACCGGTCCGGTCGGCTCGCCCGAACTGGGCGCCCGCGGTCGTGCCCAGCAGGAGCTGACGCTCGAACCCTGGTCGGTGCCCGCGCTCCTGATCGACCCCTCCGAGCTGGGAGACCTGGCCGAAACGGTCAGCTACGGCACCTCGGTCCGCCATCTCCGCGCCGTCGCCCGGCTGGCGGACGACCTGGTGCGCCGCGGCCGGGTGCTGCCCACGCTCGTGCGGAACGAGATCGTCGCGCGGGCCCGCTGGCGGCCGGTGGCACGGGGGAGTGACGCCGTCGCGCTCCGGTCCCTGATCGCGGCCACGCCGCCGGTCGGCCGGGCCGAACACACCAGACCGGATCCGGCGGCGCTCGTCACCGACGCGCTCCACACCCTGGTCGACGCCGCCGTCCGCGATCGGCTGGCAGTACACGCCACCGAAAGCGACGGTCGCGAAGGGCCGTTCGGATCATGGCTCCACGCCCTGACGAGCGCCGACGACCGGATCGGCCAGGCGCCGGGACGGATGGGGATCGTCGCCGAGGGCATCGCGGCCTGGGACGCCATCGGCGACACCGACCTCACCGAGGGCACCGTCTGCCTGCGGCTCGACGAGGTCCCCACGCTGTACGGCCCCGCCGACGACCCCGACGACCAGACCGGTGACGGAACCAAGTGGCAGCTGCGCTTCCTGCTGCGCTCCGCCGCCGATCCCAGCCTCCTGCTCCCCGCCGAGGACGTCTGGTCCGGCAAGGCGGGCGCGAAGTTCACCGACCCCGAGGGTCTCTTCACCGCCGAACTGGAGCGGGCCGCGGAGACGCTGCCGCTGCTCGATCCGGCGGTCCGGATGGACAAACCCGGCCTCTACGACCTCACCGTCGCCGAAACCGTGGAGTTCCTCGACGGTGGGGCGGAACGGCTGGTCGCGGCCGGTTTCGACGTCCAGCTCCCGGCGAGCTGGGGTGGCAGGCGGAAGCTCGCGCTCAAACTGTCGGTCCGCGGCGCGCCCGTCGACCAGGCCGCGGTGCACCGGCTCGGCCGTCATCAGCTCGCTTCCTACCGCTGGTCGCTCGCCGTCGGGGAGGACGCGCTGACCGACGAGGAGCTGGCCGGGCTCGCCGCCGCGAAGTCGTCGCTGGTGCGGTTGCGCGGGCGATGGGTGAGCGTCGATCCCGAACTGCTGCGCGCCGGTCTCGAATACCTGAGCCGCGACCAGGATCGTGGGAAGCCGCCGCTGCCCACCCCGGCGGAGATGCTGGCGCTGCTGCACGGGTTCACCGACGCGCCACTGCCGGTCGGCGAGGTCACCACCGATGGCTGGATCGACGACTTCGTCGCCGGGCGGATGCAGAAGACCATCGAACCGGTCGAGCCACCGAAGACGTTCCTGGCGACCTTGCGGCCCTACCAGAACCGGGGCGTCGCCTGGCTTTCGTTCATGGCGTCGATCGGACTCGGCGCCTGCCTCGCCGACGACATGGGACTCGGCAAGACCGTCCAGCTGCTCGCACTCGAAGCGATCGAACGGGCGCGCGACGAGTGCGGTCCGACGCTGCTCGTCTGCCCGATGTCGTTGCTCGGGACGTGGCAACGGGAAGCGGCGAAGTTCGCGCCGGAACTACGGGTCCACATCCACCACGGCGCCGACCGGGCACACGGCGTCCGGCTGGCCGCGCGGATCGGCGCGGCGGATCTCCTCGTCACCACCTACTCGACCGCCGCCCGCGACGCCGAAGAACTCGCGGGTAGCCGGTGGCACCGGCTCGTGCTCGACGAGGCGCAGGCGGTCAAGAACCAGAACACCGGCCCCGCGCAGGCGTTGCGCCGGATCCCCGCCGGCCACCGGGTCGCGCTGACCGGAACGCCGGTGGAGAACCGGCTGGCCGATCTGTGGTCGCTCTCGGATCTGCTCAATCCCGGTGTCCTCGGTGGCAGGCAGGAGTTCCGCGAACGGTTCGAGGTGCCCATCGAGCGCCGCGGCGACCTGACCGCGGCCACCGAACTACGGCGACTGACCAGGCCATTCTTGCTGCGCCGCCTCAAAACCGATCCCACCGTCCTCGCCGACCTGCCCGAGAAGATCGAGATCCTCCAGGAATACCGGCTCACCCGCGAGCAGGTGACGCTCTACCGGGCGACCGTGGACGAGATGATGACCAGGATCGCCGACAGCGCCGGGGTCAAACGGCGCGGCAACATCCTCGCCGCGATCACCAAGCTCAAGCAGATCTGCAACCATCCCGCGCATCTGCTGCACGACGGTTCGCCGATCGGGAACCGGTCGGGCAAGGTCAACCGGCTCGAAGAACTGCTGGCGGAGATCCTGGGATCGGGTGATCGCGCGCTGTGCTTCACCCAGTTCGCCGAGTTCGGTCACCTGCTCGTACCGCATCTTTCGAGCAGGCTGAACACGAAGATCGCCTTCTTGCACGGCGGCTTGTCGCAGCAGCGCCGCGATTCGATCGTCGAGCACTTCCAGTCGGGCGACGGCCCGTCGATCCTGTTGGCGTCGCTGAAGACCGGGGGAGCGGGACTGACGCTCACCGCCGCCACCCACGTCCTGCACCTGGACCGCTGGTGGAATCCGGCGGTCGAGGAACAGGCCACCGACCGCGCCTTCCGCATCGGCCAGCGGCGTAGCGTCCAGGTACGGAAGTTCGTCTGTCCCGGCAGCATCGAGGAACGGATCGACGCCGTCATAACGAAGAAGGAAGCGCTGGCCGACCTCGTGGTCACCGACGGGGAGGACTGGCTCACCGAGCTGTCCACCGATTCGCTGCGCGACGTCTTCGCACTGGGCCGGGAGGCGGCCGATGACTGACGGGTTCCGCCCGGCACTCGACGAACTGGGCGTCCATAAAGGACTGATTCCGCCTTGCCGTGTCGACACCCTCACGATCGGCCCCGGCGCGGCCGTCGCCCAGGTGCGTGTGACACGGCAACGGTCCTACGAGGTCCGTATCGGCCTGCCGACGTTCGGCAAGCAAGTGTGGACGGCGGTCACCGCGGCCGTCGTCGACGACGAGGTCACCAGGGCGGCCATGCTCGACGGCCGGGTCCCCGAGGACATCGAACGCTTCTTCGCCGTCGAGGGAGTCCCGCTGTTTCCGGAACGGGGGGAGTTGTCGCTGGACTGCACGTGTCCCGGCACGCGGGTCCCGTGCGATCACCTCGTCGCTGCCCTGATCGCCCTGGCGGACGAGGCGGACGCCGATCCGTTCGCGATCCTCGCCTTCCGCGGCCGCGAACGGACGAACCTGCTCGAAGAGATCGGACGGCAGGCGGGCGCCCGCGTCACGGCGCCACCCTCGGCTGCCGAGGCGGCCGGCCTCGACGACGTCATGGACGACTTCTTCGGCTGGGGCCCGGCCGGGGACGTCACGAACAAACGACGGCCACCGGCCGGGGACCCGCTGGGACTGCTCGACGAGGTCCTGCCGCTCAAGGCCACTGTGGACGGAACCTCGGTCACCGCCTTGCTGCGGCCGCTTTACCGGACGCTCACCGGTCGGGAGTGAAGGAACTTCGGCTCACGCTTCTCGGGGAACGCGGCCATCCATCCTTCTGGTCCTGGATTGCGGAGGTGCCGTGGAAGAGACGTCGTTCGAAGCGGAGCCCATCGGGCCGCCCATGGTGCCCAGACCGAGGAGGGCGATCGTCATCGGGCCAACCCGCTGAGCTCGGCGTCACCGAGCTCGGCGAAGTAGGACTCGACCAGTGCGTCGTCCACTTCGGACAAGGTGGCCGGGGACCATCGAGGTGAACGGTCCTTGTCGATGATCTGCGCGCGGATCCCTTCGACGAACTCCGGGGAGGACAGCGCGCGATGCGAGACGCGATATTCCTGCGCCAGCACGGTTTCCAGATCGGGCATCGCCGCCGCGGTGCGCAAGGCCCGCAGGGTCACCTTCGACGAGGTGGGCGATTTGGCCTCGATCTCCTTGGCCGTGGTGGCCGCCGCGTCACCTCCGGCGTGAAGCCGGGCCAGGATCTCCTCGACCGTGTCCGCCGCGTAGCAGTGATCGATCCATTCGGCGTCGGCCGCCAGACCGCTCGGCGGCGTGGGCTCGGCGATCAGGTCCAGCGCCGTGTCCGGGGTGCGGGACGTGAGCGCGTCGAGCAGGGCCGGGATCCGTTCGCTGGGGACGAAGCGGTCGGCGAGTCCACAGTGGATCGCGTCGGGGCCGGTGACGGCGCCCGCGGTGAGGGCGATATGCGTGCCGAGTTCGCCGGGCGCGCGGGACAGCAGGTACGTGCCGCCGACGTCGGGGACGAAGCCGATACCGACCTCGGGCATGCCGAGGCGGGTGCGTTCGGTGACGATCCGGTGGCTGCCGTGCGCCGAGACGCCGACCCCGCCACCCAGGACGAGGCCGTCCATCAGCGCGAGATAGGGCTTGGGGTAGCGCGAGATCAGCGCGTTCAGCCGGTACTCGTCGGCCCAGAAGCGCAACGACGCACCGTCACCGCTGCGTGCATCCTCGTAGATGGCCCGGATGTCGCCTCCCGCACAGAGGCCGCGGTCGCCGGCGCCGTCGATCAGCACGGCGCGGACCCCCGCGTCGGAACGCCACGCTTCGAGGTGCTCGGTGATGGCGAGCACCATGTCGTGGTTCAGCGAGTTCAGCGCACGCGGCCGGTTCAGCGTGATCCGGCCGATTCCACTGTGGACGAGGAATCCGACGTCGTTCACGAGGCCTCCTGCAGCATCCGGCGCGACCACAGTAGCGTACGGGCGGCTTTCGCAGAGTCTGCGCAGGTGAGCGGGGGCAGCGGCGGAAGGGATCGGTCAAGCGGGTCGTGAGTGGTAAGGGTCGTTAGAACCGTCCTTACCACTCACGAGGCGCTAGAGCTTCAGGAGCTTTTCGACGTTGCCGTGCGCGATCTTCTCGCGGTCGGCCTCGTCGATCGGCGCGGTCTTGAGCAGGCTCACCATGGGCTCGTTCGGGGTGTACGGATGGTCGACCGAGAAGATGATCCGGTCGGCCCCGAGTACGGACAGCGCGAGCCGCAACGGCGGGAACGTGGCGTAACCGCTGGTCGTGATGTGCACATTCGTCTTGAAGTAGTCCGCGACCGGCTGGCGCAGCTGCTCGTTGATCGGCGTCAGCACGGTGTCGATCCGCGACAGCGCGAACGGGATCATCTCGCCCATATGCCCGATGATGATCTGCAGGTCCGGGTACTCGTCGAGGACCCCGGAGACGATGAGGCGCAGCAAGTGCACCGCGGTCTCCGAGTGCCAGCCCCAGGCCGCGGTCGCGAGATTGTCGGCCTGCAGATCGGAAAGCCCCGAGAAGTAGGCGTCCAGAACGGGTTTCGGCGGGAGCGCCGGATGCAGGTACAAGGGGACGCGCAGCGATTCGGCGGCGGCGAGCACCGGCTGGAACGCGGCGTCGTCGAGGAACCGGCCGGTGGTGAGACCGTTGAGCATCGCGCCCTTCAGCCCGAGGTCCTTCACCGCACGGCGGAGCTCGTCGGCGGCCGCGTCCGGCGCCTGCATCGGGAGGGCGGCGAAACCGGCGAACCGGTCGGGGTGGTGGGAGATCGCGTCGGCGAGCGCGTCGTTCGCCTGGCTCGCCCGGTGCGCCTCTTCCGGCTTCAGGGCTTCGGCACCGGGGACGGCATGGGAGAGGACCTGGACGTCGACGCCCGCCGCGTCCATCTCCGCGATCCGGCCACGACCGAGGTCGCGGAGCTTCTTCCGGATACCCGCCATGATCGGGTGGTCGCCCAGTTCACCCTCGCCTTCCTCGTCGTACAAGGACGGATGGGTGAAATGTTCCTCGATGGCGATGACCTTCAACTCGACCCCTCCACGCGCGTGATCACGGAATTGGACGCCCAGTCTTCTCGTTTCCCGCTTTGTCGGGAACTTCGGAAGTGCGGAACCGGACACGTGGCGCCGGGAGTGTTCCCGGCGCCATGTGCGTTCAGTCGCGTTTCGCGAGTGTCGCGACCTCGGCGTCGGACAGCGGCCGGTCGTGGAACCGGACGTCGTCCACCGCACCGCGCAGGAAGTCGACCTGCGGGCCGCCGTACTGGCCCCGGCCGATCACCGTGTGGCCGGTGCTCGTCGCCGCCGCGCAGGCGTTCTGCGAGGCGACCTTCTTGCCGTCGACGAAGAGCGACAACGTGCCGGCCTTCGCGTCGCGGACGCCGGTCAGGTGATACCAGCGGCCCACTTCCGGCTTCTCCGGCGACAGGGCACGGAGACCGACGAAGCTCATCGCCCATCGCTGGTCCTGCCCGGAGTACTGCAGGAAGAACGCGCTGTCGCGGTCGGTGTCCTGGCTGACGACGGTCTGGAACGCACCGCTCGCCTCGTCCAGCTTCGCCCACGCCGAGACCGAGTAGCTGCCCGCCGTGTCGACCAGGTTCTTCCCGGCGTCGGCCTGCCCGTTGTCCGCGAACGCCAGCGCGCCGTCCTCGACACCGTTTGTCCACTGCGCGTCGGTCAGCGTGGCGTTGGCGCCGCCGACCGAGTCGGCCGCGCTGGATCCGGTGCCCTCGTCGAACTTGTAGGCGTGCACTCCGGTGAGTCCCGGAGTGCCGGGGCCCGGAACGGGGGCGCCGGAACCGCTGCCGTCGGCGTTGCGGATGATCGCCTGGTTGACCGCGCGCACCTGCGCGAAGTCCATTTTCTTCACCTGCCTGTCGTAGGTGAAGAAGCCGTTGACCTCGTGTTCGACGTCGGTGATCTGCGTGTAGATCGCGCCGCTGATGGTGCAGCTCTGCGCCGACGCGAGCACGTCGCGCTGGTTCTGGACGTAGCGGCTGTTGAGCGTCGCCTGGTCCTTCACCATCTCGTACGCGTGACCTTCGCCGAACCACATGTGGTCCTTGACTTCGAGGCCGTAACCGCCGTGTTCGCCGTCGATCGAGATCCGCTTGCCGTCGGGCATCGGCTTGGCCGGGCCAGGGTAGGCGTGCCAGTCGATGACGTCGCCCTTGCCGGAGTCACCGAGGGAGTCGCAGCAGTTGACCCCGCTGTGCGCGTCGACCAGCCGGGTCGGGTCCTGCGCCTTGACGTCGTCGGCGATTTCCCCGGTGGTCTCGCGGGACCACTCGCCCCAGCCCTCGTTGAACGGCACGTAGCCGACGATCGAGGTCCAGTTCTTCTTCTGCTCCACCAGTTCCTTGAGCTCCACCTGGAACTGCCGCTGGGCGTCGGTGGGCGGACGGCCACCGGTGCGCATCGCGGGCATGTCCTGCCAGACGAGCAGGCCGAGCTTGTCGGCGTGGTGGTACCAGCGATCGGGTTCGGTCTTGATGTGCTTGCGGACCGTGTTGAACCCGAGGACCTTGTGCTGCTCCAGGTCGAAGCGCAGCGCCTGGTCGGTCGGCGCGGTGTAGATGCCGTCCGGCCAGTAGCCCTGGTCCAAAGTGGACATCAGGAAGAGGATCTTGCCGTTGAGGGTGAACCGGAGTTTGCCGTCGGCGCCCTTCGTGGTGCCGAACTCGCGCATACCGAAGTAGGAGGAAACCCTGTCGAGGGTGCGGCGGCCGTCCTTCAGTTCGACGTCGAGGTCGTAGAGGAAGGGCGAGTCCGGCGTCCACAGCTTCGTCCTGGGCACCGGCAGCGAGATCGTGCCGTCGGCGGACGCCTTGCTGCGGCTGACCACCTTCTTGCCGTCGCGGACCACGGCCTCGACGCTCAGGCCGGAGTTCCCCCCGGTGTCGACGGTGAGCTTGAGAGTGGACGACTCGAGATCGGGAACCATGCCGAGCGTGCCGAGGTGCTTGGCCGCGACCGGTTCCATCCACACCGTCTGCCAGATGCCGGACGCGCCTTCGTAGAAGATGCCGCGGTCGGGGACAAGGCGCTGTTTGCCGACGGGCTGCCAGGTGGCATCGGCACGGTCCTCGACGCCGACGATGATCTCCTGGTCTCCCTTGGGTTTCAGCGCCGAGGTCACGTCCGCGGAGAACGCGCCGTAGCCGCCTTGGTGGGCAGCCACCTCTTTGCCGTTGATGTAGACCTTCGCCTTGTAGTCGACGGCGCCGAAATTGATCCGGAGGGTGTTGTCCTTGCCCACCTGCCAGTTCTTCGGCACGGTGAACGTGCGCCGGTACCACATGAGGTCTTCGTGGCGCTGGATACCGGAGAGCGCCGATTCGGTGGGGTAGGGGACCAGGATTCTCTCGGCGAGCCGCTCGCCGAACGGCGGGACCTCTCCGGGCGCGGCGCCGGCGAACTCCCAGAGCCCGTCGAGGTTCTGCCAGTCCTGGCGCACCAGTTGCGGCCGGGGGTACTCGGGCAACGCGTTCGTGGGCGACACCTGATGGGTCCACGGCGTGGTCAGCCGGGGCTTGCCCATCTTCCAGCCGTTCTCCGCGGCCGTCGCGGCGCCCGGAGTCATCGCCAAAGCGGCGAGGGCGGCCACTGTGACGGTCAATGCCTTCGGGAACCTTCTCCTACCTCGGCGGCAGTGAGGTGACAACGTTGACAACATCTGCTCGACACCCTTCTCCGGGGGCGGCGGAGGTGCGCCTCCCGCTGGACTGTGCAGGCGTGAAAACGACCCCGCGGCCAAGTGGGGAGCAGGGGTGATCGGGCCACGGAAAGCCGTCAGGATGTTTTTACATCGTTGATACAACGTTGTAAAGCGCCGAAAGCCTCGAATCGGTCGATGCCTTCGAGGCGGCGCCGCGTTGACACGACAACTGACCGATAAGTAACTTACTAATGAGTCAGATCGAACGGAGACAACGATGTCGACCGAGGAACGTTCCTGGTGGGGCTGGGGCACCACCGCCGGCGAACTGTCCGCAGCGGAATCCGACGCGCTCGTCGCCCGTACGGCGGCGGTGCTGCCCGGCCACGACTTCACCGACCACGGCCCGCCCGGGCCGTCGGACCTCGCCGTTCCGCCGTCACGGATCCGTCCGCCCGCGGCGCTGGCCGCGTTGTGCGGCGACGAACCCGTCGATCGGCTGTCCCACGCCCGCGGCAAGGCCTTCCGCGACGTCGTCCGCAATCTGCTCGGGCAGGTGGACCACCTTCCGGATCTGGTCGCCCGTCCGCGAACCGAACAGGACGTCGTCGACTTGCTCGACTGGTGTTCGGTCGAGGGAATCCCGCTGATTCCTTACGGCGGCGGCAGTTCCGTGGTCGGCGGGATCGAACCGCGTTTCGACGGGCCCGCCGTGTCGATGGACCTGGGTGGTCTCGACACGGTGCTCGAAGTCGACACGGTCAGCCGCGCGGCCCGCGTCCAGGCCGGGATCCTCGGCCCCGCACTGGAAGACCGCCTTCGCCCGCTGGGGTTGACCTTGCGGCATTCCCGCAGTCGTTCGCCCATTCCACTCTCGGCGGCTGGCTGGCCACCCGCGCGGGTGGCCATTTCGCCACGCTCGCCACGCATATCGACGACCTCACGGAGTCGATGCGGGTCGTCACCCCGACCGGGATCAGCGAGTCGCGACGGCTGCCCGGATCGGGCGCGGGCCCATCGCCGGACCGGCTGTTCCTCGGCTCCGAGGGCACGCTCGGCGTGATCACCGAAGCGTGGATGCGGTTGCAGGACAGGCCTGTCTGGCAGGTCACCGCGTCGGTCACCTTCGAGCGCCAGGAAGACGCCGTCGCCGCCACCCGGGCGATCGCGCAGTCCGGGCTCCATCCGTCGAACTGCCGCCTGCTCGACCCCGCCGAAGCCTTCATCAACGCGGGCGCGAGTGTGGGCGGGGGACTGCTGCTGGTCGGGTTCGAGTCCGCGGACCATCCGGTCGACGCAGGGCTGGATCGCGCTCTCGAACTGGCCATCGGGCACGGCGGCACGGCGAGAACCCGCCGCGGCAAGGATTCCGCCCGCCAGGACGGCGATGCGGCGTCGACGTGGCGATCGTCGTTCCTGCGGATGCCTTACCAGCGCGACGCGCTCGCCCGGCGCTCCTTGATCGTCGAGACCTTCGAGACCGCCTGCACGTGGGACGACTTCGACGCGTTCCACGACGCGATCACCTCGGCCGCCCGCGCCGCGATCGACGAGGTGTACGGCGGCGCCGGTGTGGTGACCTGCCGCTTCAGCCATGTCTATCCCGACGGTCCCGCTCCCTACTACGGCATCTACGCGGCCGGGCGCTGGGGAAGCACGGTCGCGCAGTGGGACGAGATCAAGGCCGCCGTGTCCGAGGCGATCGAAGGTCACGGCGGCACGATCACCCACCATCACGCCGTCGGCCGCGACCACCGTCCCTGGTACGACCGGCAGCGTCCCGATCCGTTCGCCGCCGCGCTCTCCGCCGCCAAGACCGCCCTCGACCCGGCCGGGATCCTGAACCCCGGCGTCCTCATCCGCTGACCGGCGGACGGACGGACGAGGTCAAGAGCGCGGTGAACCGCATGGCCGCCAGCGACAAGGTCCGCCCCGCCCTGGTCTGGACCTGTGCTTCGCGTTTGCGGAACACGGCGTTGTCGAGAAGTACGTAGGTGACGCCCTCGGTGTCCGCGTCCCGCCGGACATCGCCCAGCCCGCCGACGAGCGCGATCCCGCCACCGCTGCGGACGAACTCGTACTTGGGGCCCAGTTCGTTGCACACCAGCACCGGACGCGCGGCGAGATTCTCGATCGTGGTGGCGATGTCGAACAGGTCGCGCAGGCTCTGACCCTGTTTCGGCAGTGCCAGCGGGTATTCGCACAGTTCGGCGAGCCCGACGGGGTCATGGCCGGTCAGCGGGTGGCCGAGCGGGACGATCGCGTACACCGGGACGACGACGGCGCTTTCCACCCGCACACCGTGCTGTGGCCCGGTTGCGAACGTGACGGCGACGTCGGCGGCTCCGTCGAGCACACGCCGGGTGGCTTCCTCTCGGGTCACGACGTCGATGTGGAAGGTGACGTCGTGCTCACGGCGGAAGGCGGCGATGGCCTGCGGCACGACGCGGCGGGAGAAGCCTTCGGAGCAGGCGACGGTGAGGGTGCGGGCATGCGACCCGCGTCCGGTGCGCAGTTCGTCCACGAGGACGGCCGATTCCGCCTCGCTGCGGCGGACGTGGTCCAGCAGCCGGTTCCCGGCGTCGGTCGGCACCATGCCGCGCGGATGCCGGACGAACAGCGGCACCCCGATCCCGGCTTCGAGCTTCGCGATCTGGCGGCTGATCGCGGACGGCGCGACAGTCAGTTCGGCAGCGGCTTCGGACACCGAGCCGGCCCGGGCGACTTCCAGGAAGTACGTCAGTGCGATCGGCAGCAAGCGCATCGAGTCTCCCTTTGCCTCAATCAGAACGCGGGGCACCGCAAACGGCAATGGTCAGTGTAGGCGAACCCCTTTAGGCTCCTCCGTGGAAGTGGTGAGCGAATCGGGAGAGAAACGTGGCAATTCCAGCGGAACTGGTTTCGAAGGCCCACGAGCACGTGGACTCGGGGGCCTTCTTCGCCGAGCTCGCCGAACTGGTCCGTTATCCGACCGTGAGTGACCATCCGGACGGTCGCGTTGCCATTCAGGCATACCTGGACGATGTGCTGACCCCGGCGCTCGCCGCCCTCGGCTGCTCGGTCGAGACGTATCCCAACCCCGACCCGGCCGGCGGTCCCTTCCTGATCGGCACCCGGATCGAGTCGCCGGAGCTGCCGACCGTCCTGTGCTACGGCCACGCCGACGTCGTCGCCGGTCACGAAGGGCGGTGGAGCGAGGGACGGGACCCATGGACGCTGACCGCCGACGGCGAGCGCTGGTACGGCCGCGGCTCCGCGGACAACAAGGGACAGCACCTGATCAACCTGACCGCGCTGAGGCTGCTCCTGGCGGAGACGGGTTCGCTGGGGTTCAACCTGAAGTTCCTGTTCGAGACCGGTGAAGAGATCGGCTCACCCGGCCTCGACGAGTTCGTCGCGGCGCACGGACAGGCGCTCGGTGCCGACGTCCTCATCGCCTCGGACGGCCCGCGGCTGGACGCCGCGACGCCGACGGTGTTCCTCGGCGCACGCGGGAGTGTCCGGATCTCGCTCGACGTCGACCTGCGGCCCGACGCCTACCACTCGGGGAACTGGGGCGGTGTGCTGCGCAACCCCGCCACCACGCTCACCGGCGCGATCGCCTGTCTCGTCGACGGGCACGGCCGCATCCAGGTGCCCGGCCTCCTGCCGCCCGGACTCCCGGACAGCGTCCGCGAGGCGCTCGCGGAGATCCGGATCGCCGGGGGCCCGGGGGACCCGGCGGCGGAGGAAGACTGGGGTGACACCGCGCTGACCGCCGCCGAGCGGCTTTACGGCTGGAACACCCTCGAGGTCCTCTCGCTGAGCGCCGGGGACATCAGCCGGCCCGTGAACGCGATCCCCGGCGGGGCGAGCGCGGTGCTGCAATTGCGTTACGTCACGGGTACCGATGTCGACGGTGTGGCGGACGCGATTGCGAAACACCTTGCCTCGCAAGGGTTCTCGATGATCGAAGTCGCCGTCGAGGGGAGTTTCCAGGCCAGCCGGACCCCGGTCGGGAACCCGTGGGTGGGCTGGGCCAAGAGCGTCCTCGACGAGGTTTGCGACCAGCCGGTGGCGATTCTGCCGAGCTTCGGCGGCGGCCTGCCCAACCACGTGTTCACCGACATCCTCGGCATCGCGACCTTATGGCTGCCGCATTCCTACCCGGGTTGCCTGCAACACGCGCCCGACGAACACCTGCTCGCGCCGATCGCCCGCGAGGGCCTCGTCCTCGCGACGGCTTTGTTCCACGCACTGGGCCGGCCTCGTGAGTGGTGAGGACGGTTCTCTCGAGGGGTAAGGCAACGTGCCTTGGTGACGGGTGCGCCGTGGGCGTGTTGCCTGCCCGTTTCAGTGCAGAGGGTCGTGAGTGAAGTGCTCGCAGAAGTCCGTGAAGGCCTCCTTCCCTACCTTGAAGGTAGGGAAGGAGGCCTTCACGGACAGATCCCCAGCCAGAATCCGGTAGGTACTTGAGACGCGTCGCTGAGCGGGTCAGACGACGACGTCGGCGGCGGCGCGGCGCAGCGTCTCGCGCACGGTCGCGGGATCGTCGAGATTCCCGCCGTGGAGCGCGCCGTCGCGGAGAAGGACGAGTGTGCGCGCCGCGTGGTCTGGGTCGGCATGTCCCGCCTCGCGCGCGAAGTCGCGAAGCACGCCGAAGAACCACTCGCGATGGTCGTCGATGACCTGCCGGACGTGGTGCGCCGGGTCGGGGTATTCGGCGGCGGCGTTGAGGAACGGACAGCCGCGGAAGTCCTCGTCGAGGGTCCGGTCGCCGATGATGCCCAGCGCGGCGAGCAGCGCCTCGCGAGCCGGTTTGTCCCGCGTCACCGCGCCCACGCCTTCACGGATCCGCTCGCTCGTGGTGCTCAGATAGGCCGCGACGAGGTCGTCCTTGGTGGGGTAGTGGCGGTAGAAGGTCGCCCGGGTCACGGCCGCTTCGGAGACCAGGCGCTCCACCCCGACGGCGTGGATGCCCTCCGCGTAGAACAGTCGTGAAGCGGTCTCGAGCAGCCGGATCTTCGGATGCGTTTCCCGGTCGGCAGTCGGCATTGCCCCAACTTAGAGAAAGAACGGTCATTCCACCAGGTTGTGTTCGTCACGTTGTGGAAGACCGGGTGACCGGGCACTGTTCAGGCAGAAAGACCGATCGTTCTCCCTGGCTCTGAAGGAGCAACCATGAGCAACCAGAAGCCCACCATCGTCCTGGTCCACGGTGCTTTCGCCGACTCGTCGAGCTGGAACGGCGTCATCCCGAGGCTGCGCGAGCACGGCTACCGGGTGATCGCGGCGCCGAACCCGCTGCGCGGGATCGAGTCCGACGCCGCTTATGTCGCCGACGTCGTCAACGGGGTGGACGGCCCCGTGGTGCTGGCCGGGCATTCCTACGGCGGCGTGGTGATCAGCCGGGCCGCCACCGCCGCGCCGAACGTGAAGGCACTCGTCTACATCGCCGCTTTCCAGCCGGAGGAGGGGGAGAACGTGTTCGGCCTGAGTGGCCGGTTCGAGGGCGGCAAGCTCGGACCGGACACCACGAACGTCCTCGCCGCGCAGGGTGAGCTGTCGATCAAACCCGAGAACTTCTCGGACGTGTTCGCGGCGGACCTCCCCGTGGAGATCGCCGATGTCATGGCGGTGACCCAGCGTCCGGTCACCGAGGCCGCGCTGGCCACGCCGTTCGACGGCGAGCCCGCCTGGAAGAGCGTGCCGTCCTGGGCGCTGATCGCCGAGCAGGACCACGCGATCCCCGCCGCCGCGCAGGCTTTCATGACCGAGCGTGCCGGCTCCGAGGTCACCCGGGTCGACGCCTCGCACGCCGTGTCGGTGTCGCGGCCGGACGTCGTGGCGGAGGTCGTCCTCGCGGCGGCCGCCAAGGTCGCCTGACCTCGGCCGCTTGACAGGTGAAACCTCCCCCGGAGAGACTGCAAAAGCGTTTTTGCAGCCTCTTCGGGGAGAACCACGTGAAGGTCTTGGTGCTCAGTGCGAGCCCGCGCCGCGAAGGAAACTCTTGGGCACTCGCCCAGTCGCTCGCCAGGGGGGCGGAGGAGGCCGGTCACACGATCGACTTCGTCCATCTCGACGACTTCGTCGACGCACCGCTGGGGGATTGCCGCAGTTGCCGTCTGGGTGACCGTTCCTGCGGTATCGCCGACGGCTACGAGCGGCTGCTGGTCGACCACGTGCTCCCGGCGGACGCGATCGTCTACGCGACGCCGCTGCACTTCTACGGCATGACCGGGCGGTTGAAGTCCTTCTTCGACCGCCTTTTCTGCTATACGTCGGCCAGCTCGCCGCATACCGGTGACGTCGTGCCCGGGTTGATGCACAAGCGGGCGGCGGTGCTGATCTCGTGTGAGGAGAGCTATCGCGGCGCGACACTCGGCCTCGAAGCCCAGTTCCAGGAACTCACCCGATACCTCCGCCAGGACCTCGTCGGTGTAGTGGTCGGCATCGGCAACAGCCGGGGCGAGGTGGAACGCGATCCCGCGCGGCCGCTGGCGGCGGCGGCGGATCTCGGCCGTAGGCTGGGCGACGCCCCTGTCACCGACTATCGGCTGGACACCGACCGGTCGAACCGCGTCTGGGGACCGCCCGTGGAGGCCTGACCGTGCCGACCATCCGTGACGTCGCCGCCGCCGCGGGGGTCTCGATCACCACGGTGTCCCATGTGCTCAGCGGACAGGGCCGGATCTCCGAGGACACCCGGCGCCGCGTCACGCGGGCGGCCGCCGACCTCGGCTACCAGGCCAGCGTCCACGCACAGCAACTGGTCACCCGGCGCAGCCGCACGCTGGCCATCCAGCTCGCGAACTCGGTCGACGCGAGCAACGCCTGCGCGCTCGTACCCAATTCGGATTACTTCCTCGAAGTCCTCAACGGGGCGGCCGAAGCCGCGTCGAAACGGTCGTACGGCTTGCTGCTGACCCCGGCGGACGCGGATCTCGACCGGTTGAACGCCTTCGCCGTCGACGGCGCCATCCTCGTGGACCCCCGTGGCGACGAACCGTTCTTCGCCACCGGCTGGTGCCGTGATCGCCCGCTGGTGACCACCGGCCGGGCGCTGGCGGCACCGTGCCCCGTCCCGGTCGTCGTCGACAACGACCTCGTCGCGGCGGCCCGGCTGATGCTGGACCACTTGGCGGACAACGGTTACGAGCGGCCCGCGATGATCACCACCGACACCGGCCGCTCGTACGCGGCGGATCTCGTCGAGGGTTACACCGGCTGGGCCGAAGACCGGAACCGGGAACCCTTGGTGGCCGAGGTCGACGAACCGCCGACCACCGGAGGGACCGCCGCGGTCTTGGGCAGGCTGCTCGACCGGCCGGTACGCCCGGACGCCCTCTTCACGACGTCGGAGAACCTCGCGCTCGGTGTCCTGCACGAAGCCCGGCGCCGTCGGCTCGACGTGCCGGGCGAACTCGGGATCTGCAGCGCGGTGGACAGCGGTTCACTCCGGCTGACGTCGCCGCGGATCACCGGCATGTTCGTTCATCCCCGCGAGGTGGGTGGCCGTGCGGCCACGGCGCTGATGGACCTGATCGAGGGGGTCGCCACCGCAAGCCGGATCGAGGTGCCCGTGCGGCTCAACGCGCGGGAATCCACCGCCCGTTAGGAACTTCGCAGACCGCGACCGGTGAGTCGCCGTTCTCGTCGCCGGAAGCAGCGATGAAGCCGAACGTGGTCGCGCCGCCCCCCCGGTCTCCTGGAGTGCACACGGGTCGGAGGGCACTCCGGTTCACCGGGACGACTGTAGCGGCTGGGGCGTGTTTCCTGAGTCTGTTCCATGGGCCGCCTGGGCGCGAAGACCACGAACAGACGGAAATACGCACTAGGGCCGCGACTTCTCGCTGACCGGCACACCGGCCGCCGTGAGCCAGGCCTCGGCGAGCAGGCGATGGCCGAGCGGACTGGGGTGGACGCCGTCCGGCGCGAGGGCCGTCGGCCCGTGTTCGGCCGCCGCGCGCGGCATGAACAGATCCGCGCGGACCAGGCGTGCGCCGAATTCGGCGGCCACGTCGATCGCGGCCTCGATACGGGGCGCGAGGTCCGGGACCCACTCGTGCTGTTCCGGTTCGACGGGCAGCAGGAACGGCGTGATGACGTACAGCTCGGCCGGGAGGTGCTGCCGCGCACTGGCCAGCAGACGGGTGTAGGCGGCGCGGAACTTCCCGGCGGGGCTGGGAAGCCCGCGATCGAACGTGCGCCAGGTGTCGTTGATGCCGATCTTCACGGTCAGCACGGTGGGCCGCAGCGCGAGGACGTCGGTGGTCCACCGGGCTTCGAGGTCGTAGATCCGATTGCCGTTGAGCCCCTTGTTGACCACCTCCGGACCGCCGCCCAGCCGGTCCGCGATCTCCCGGACGTAGCCCTTGCCCAGTGACGCCGGATCGTCGCGGTCACGACTGGAGTCGGTGATGGAGTCGCCGGCGAACAGCAGCCGGTCGGTTTCGGTGAACCTCACGAGCCCGCCTCGATCAGTTTGCGCAGCGAGTCGGCCTCGCCGGGGATGAGCTCCGGATCGTTGTCCGGTACGAACTCCAGCAGCGCGTCCAGCGGCCGCCCGGCCTTCGCGAGCAGTGCGAAAGCCTGTGTCCACAGGTCCGTCCTGGCGGTCAGCGGATGCCGTTCGTTGCTGGGCCACCAGGAGAAGACGTGCACCGCGCGGACCCGGTCGAGCACCAGTTCCAGCCCGGCCAGCGCGGCTTCGTCCGGTAGGTCCTGCGGCGGTTGCCAGTAGGTGCCGAGGTTGTCCCGGCCGACCTCGTCGAGCAGCCGGACGGTCGACTCCGCGGTGTCGGTCAGCGTCCCGCCGTGGAACTCCAGCGCGACTTCGAGACCGTGCCCGGCGGCGACGTCGGCGGCTTCGCGGAGCCCGTCCACGACCTGTTCGCGCTCCTCGGGGTCGACGTCCGCCGAACCCGCTTTGCCCGCCCACACCCGGATCCGGGACGCGTCGAGGCGGACCGCGGTGGCGGCGATCTCGGCGAACTTCCCGGACTCCATCGGCGTGGCACGGAAGTAGGAGCCGTAGGAATCGCACGTCAGCCCGTACGTGGCCATGGCTTCGAGCACGCGGTCGGCGGCCCAGTCGTCACCGGGACGCACGTGGACGTCGGCACCCCACTCGACCACCCTGAGGCCGGCGTCCGCCGCGAGACGGGCGACCTCCTCGGCGTCCAGGCGCCGCAGCGTCACCGAACAGAGTCCCGGCCGGATCATTTCCCCTCCAACGGTTGAGTGCTCTCCCGCAGTACGACCTCGCCGGTGACCGTCAGGACACGGGGGTTGTCCGCGCGAGTGTCGAGGACGAAATCGAGTGCCCGCTCGCCCATCCGCTCGATCGGCACGCGCACGGTGGACAGCGATGGCCTGATATCACGCAAGGTGATGATGTCGTCGAACCCCGCGATCGCGATCTGCGTGGGGACCAGCAGGCCACGGTCGCGGCAGGCGGCCATCGCGCCGACGGCCATCACGTCGTTGACGGCGAAGACGCACCCGCGGAAACCGTTCGCGATGGCCCGCACCATCGCCGCGTAACCACCGTCGCGGGTGAATTCCGCGCGCAGCACGTGGTTTTCGGGCAGCGGGACGCCTTGCCGGGCGAGCCCGTCACGGAAGCCCAGGACACGATCACGCGAGGTCATCAGGCCGGGCGGCCCGGCGAGGACGAGGAAGTCGCGGTGCCCGATCAAGGCGAGGCGTTCGGCCAGATCCGCCGCTCCCGCCCGGTTTTCGAGCATGACGGTGTCGAACGGCAGTTTCCGCTGCCCGATCACCACGACCTGGCCGTCGGCGGCCTCGAACGCCTTGAGTTCCTTCGTCAGATTCCGTTGCAGGGTGTCGCCCTCGTGGCGGGAACCGGCCAGGATGACCGCTCTGGCCCGCTGGCCGCGCAGCGTGGTGACGTATTCGAGTTCCTTCTCCGGATGGTTCTCGGTGCTCGCGATGGTGACCGTCAGCCCGTGCCGTGCGGCCACGCGCATGACCCCGGACGCGATCGAGGAGAAATACGGGTCGACGATGTCGTGCACCAGCAGTCCCACGACGTTGCCGCGGCCGCGGGCCATCGCCTGCGCGGGCACGTTCGCGGTGTACTGCAACCGTTCGGCCGCCTGGAGCACGGACTTCCGGAGTTCCCCGCTGACCTGCCTGTTCCCGCCGTTGAGCGCTCTCGACGCCGTCGCCAGCGAGACTCCCGCCTCACGGGCGACGTCGGCCAGGGTGACCGAACCCGCGGCGCGCTGCGGCATGGTTCCTCCTCGGGTGGTACGGGCTCACGCCGGCGAGGACGGTCGCCGGCGTGAGCCCGGGCTTCGCTACGGAGCGGCGGGGCCGACGTCCGCGGTGGTGAGCGGCCGGTTGGCGATGGCCGCCGTCGAGTACTCGTCCGCTCCTACGTCGCGCCGGCTGCCGCGGGCCTGGCCGTCGATGTCCACGGTGACCGGTGCCGTGGCGAGTGTCGCCGCGTCGATCGCGGGGCTGCCCGAGGCGAGCCGTGAGACGCCGTCCGTGCCCTGCGCGAGTTTCGGGTCGATCCGGCGGAAGGTACCCGCCGGGATGTTGCCGTCCCCGCCCGACCCCCACAGGATGTTGCCGGACCAGGTGAAGTTGCCCGTGGTGCTCATCGAGACCAGGTCGCCGTTGCTGCCGACGAAGAGGTTGTCCGAGATCGTGCAGTCGCGCGGTTCGATCGTCCGTTTGGTCTCGCCGGAGAGTGTGCCACTGTTGTTCAGCAGCGTGTTGTGCGCGATGAGCACGCGGTCCGCCGCGTCGTTGCCGCGCCGTGATTCCTTGGATTCACCGGGGAAGTGGTCCCGAACGGAGCCGCTTCCGACGACCAGTGCGCTGCTGGACAGCCCGGCGACGTAGTTGTTGACGATCTTGTGGTCGTTGCCGTAGATCCGGATGCCTTCCTTGCCGCCGAGGATGAAGTTGGCTTCGACGACGGTGTTGTTCCCGTGGCGCAGCACGATGCCGCCCAGGCTGTTCCGGATGGTGTTGTTGCGGATGAAGTTGCCCGACGACTTGACCGAGATCGCCTCCGGGTCGCCGTTCGCGCGTTCGAAGAGGTTGAACTCGATCTTGGCGCCGGCGGTGCTGAGCGCGCGCGGGCTGACGCCGAGCCGGATCGGCTCGCCGCCGTTGTCGCCGGCGAAGGTGTGGTCGGAGAAGTAGTTCCGGAAGACTTCGACGCCCGTCGCCATCTTGTCGTCGTCCGCGCCCTCGATGCAGAGCATGACGCCGAGAGTCGTCTTGTGGTGGAAGTGGTTGCGGTCGATCTTGCTGTTGTCGGCGCGGACCATCACCCAGTGCAGGTCCGTGATGTCGGCGAACTGGAGATCGTTGCGGGTCAGCCGGATCCGCGAACAGTTCGGCGGGATCTCCAGCGTGGTGCTCTGGCGGAACTTGAACCCGCTGAGCGTGACACCGGTGGAGTCGTCGAAGACGAAGCTCTGCTCACCGTTGAAGGTCACGCCACCACGGGACTGGGCGACGATCGTGATCGGCTGGTCCTTGGTGCCGCGCCTGCCCTTGATGCTGATCGGCTTGCCCGTGGGCACGGTGTAGGTGCCGTTGTCCACGGTGATGACCGCGCCGGCGGCAGCCGAATCGATGGCGTTCTGCAGTTCGGCCAGCGAGCCGACGTTCAGCGCGCACAAACCTTTCGGCTTGGCCGACGCCGTTCCGGCGGTGACCCAGGGGACGGTGACCAGCGCGGCGCCGAGAGTGGCGCCGCTGAGGAACCTTCTGCGATCCATGATGCCTCCGTGCTCAATCGGTGGGGAGGGTGGCGGCGGCGGGGCTGGTGAGGAACAGTTCGATCACCGGGACCGGGGTGTCCGGTTTCCGGATGGGGAGCTTGAGGGTGAGCGTGCCTTCCGGCTGCCCGCCCATCTGGGTGTTCTGCGCGGTCTGCCCGGGATCCGTGTGCACCTGCCGGATTTCCGAGGCGTCGTCGAGCAGCTGGGCGTAGCGCACCCGCCCGGCCATCCCCGGCAGGTGGACGTGGTTCATCGGCCAGCTGAAGAGGTGCAGGTACAACCGGTCTCCGCGCTGGGTGTAGCGGCCGTCCGCAGGGGCGGTGAACCCGGCGGGACCGCAGCCGCGGATGGAGCGTTCGTGCCGGTCCATCCAGCGGCCGAGTTCGACGAGTACCGCCTGTGCCCGCGGGTCGATCTCGCCCCGGCCGTTCGGTCCGACGTTGAGCAGCAGGTTGCCGTCCTTCGACACGCCGTCCACGAGCATCCGGATGAGGAGTTCCGGGCTCTTGTAGTCGAGGTTGTCGCGGTCGTAACCCCAGCTGCCGTTGAGGGTCTGGCACGCCTCCCACACCACCGGGACGCCGTCGCGGGTCATCGGCCCGGACGGCTGGTACTGCTCCGGGGTGATGAAGTCGCCGGGGATGCCGGTGCGGTCGTTGACCAGGATGCCGGGCTGCAGTTCGCGGATCATGGCGAGCAGGCCGGGGGAGTCCCAGTCGTCCGGTCCCTTGCCGCCCCACCATTCCTTGCGGCCCTTGTACGAGAAGTCGAAGAACAGGTAGTCGATCGTACCGAAGCGGGTCAGCAGTTCGCGGACCTGACCGTGCAGATAGAGCTGGTACTCGGCGATGTCGGCGTACTGGTGGGCCGCGATGTACTCCGCGTCGTCACGGCGGGGATGGGTGCCGTCGACGGGGAACGCGGGGTGGTGCCAGTCGATCAGCGAGTGATAGAAGCCGACCTTGAGGCCTTCTTCGCGGCAGGCGTCGACGAACGGTTCGAGCAGGTCCTTGCCGTACGGGGTGTTCGTCACCTTGAAGTCGGTGAGCTCGCTGTCCCACAGGCAGAAACCGTCGTGGTGCTTGGTGGTGAGCACGACGTAGGTCATGCCCGCGTCCCTCGCGGCCTTCGCCCAGGCACGGGGGTCGTACTTGTCCGGATCGAAGTGGTCGAAGTAGACGCGGTACTGCTCGTCGGTCAGCTCTTCGCGGTTCTGCACCCATTCGTGCCGGGCGGCCAGCGAATACAGTCCCCAATGGACGAACATCCCGAACCGGTCGTGGGTGAACCAGGCGGTGGAACTCACTTCAGGATCGCTCCTCGAGAATATCGGGTCAGCCCTTGAGCGCGCCCGAGGCGAGGCCGCGGACGAACGAACGCTGGAAGAACAGGAACGCGGCGACCGAGGGGAGCAGCGCCAGCAGCGAGGCCGCCATGATCACACCGGGCGTCACGTCCGCGTCGATGCGCAGAGTGCGCAGGGCCAGCGGCAGCGTGTAGGTCGAGGCGTCGGACGAGACCAGCATCGGCAGCAGGTACTGGTCCCAGATCATCGTGAAGCCGAAGACCCCGATCACGCCGAGCGCGGGCTTGCACATCGGCAGGATGATCTGCGCGAAGATCCGCAGATCCCCGGCACCGTCGATCCGCGCGGCCTCTTCGAGCTCGCGGGGGACGTCCTTCATGAACTCGGTCATCACCAGGATCGAGAACGCCCAGGCGCCGAGCGGCACGATCATCCCGGCGAGGCTGCCGATCAGGTTGAGGTGCACCACGGGCAGGTCGGACAGGATCAGCGACAGCGGGATCGCGAGGATCTCCTCCGGCAGCATCAGCGTCGCCAGGATCGCGACCAGCACGAAGGTCATGAAGCGGAACTTCTTGCGTGCCAGCGCGTATCCGGCCAGCACCGAGATGACGACCTGCAGCAGCAGGCCGAAGCCGACCACCAGGAACGAGTTGAGCAGGTACATCCCGACGCCGTGGTCGAACGCGATGCCGAAGTTGTCCAGGGTGGGCCTCGACGGGACGACGCTCAGCGCCGTCGGGTCGGACACGTCGCTGAACGCGCTGACCAGCAGCGCCAGCAGCGGGCCTGCGAACACCGCCAGCAGCAGGGCGTACACGGCGTACTTCAGGATCCGTCCGCCCGGCGACTTGACGGCGTCGAGGCCGAGTGCCGAATCGTTGGCCGCGGTCATGCGTCTCGCCTCCGTCGGAGCATCTGGACGAACAGGGTCAGCACGAGCGTCGCGAGGAACAGCAGGACCGCTCCCGCCGCGCCGACGCCCAGCCGGTTCTGTTCGAGTCCGAGTTTGTAGATCAGGGTCATCGCGACTTCCGTCGAGCCGTTCGGCCCGCCGTTGGTCAGCAGGAACACCTCGGTGAACACCCGCAGGCCGCGGATCGCCGCGAGGACGAACAGGATCGAGAACACCGACCGCAGACCGGGCAGCGTCACGTGGAGGATCTTGCGCCAGCGCGAGGCGCCGTCCACAGTGGCCGCTTCGTAGAGACCGCGGTCGATCCCGGCCAAGCCCGCGAGGAAGATCATCATGTCGTACGGCGCACCGCGCCAGATACCGGTGACGATGACCGAGACCATCGACGTGTCGGGGTCGTTGATGAAGCCCGACGGCCCGAGTCCGACCATGCCGAGGATGGAGTTCAGCATCCCGTCCTCGGTCGGGTGGTACATGATCCGCCAGAGTTCGGCGACCACCGCGATCGGCACGACCACCGGCAGGAACGCCGCCGACCGCAGGAACTTCAGCCGCTTGCTCTGACCCTCCATCAGCAGGGCGAGCGCGAGGCCGATGACCATCGATCCCACCGTCTGCCCGATCGCGATGACGACGGTGTGCCAGATCGCGGAGTGGAACGCCTCGTCACCGAGGACGGTGCTGTAGTTCTCCCCGCCGACCCACTGGTTGCCCAGATACGGCTGGACGTCCTGGAAGGACATCGTCACCGCGGTGATCATCGGGATGAACTTGAAGTACACGAACAGGATCAGGGCGGGGGCCAGGAACAGCCACGGCGTCCACCATTTCCCGTCGCGGTCGCTGCGCCCGCGGGCCTTCGGCGCGGGCGTCCGCTTGACGGCGGGACGGTCCGCGCCGACGGCCGCCGGCTTGGCGTGATCTACGGTCATGACGCGCTGATCCCCTGTTGCTGCAAGGTCGCGGTGAGCTTGGTGTCGAGTTTGGACAGTTCCGCCTTGGTGTCGAGCTTGCAGTCGGCGACGAGCGCGCTGACCGTGTCGGCGGTGTCCTGGCGGACCGGCGTCCAGTTCGGGATGGACGGGGCGTAGTGGCCGGACTTGGCGTAGATCTCGGCGTAGGTCTTCCAGCGCGGGTCCGAACGGACCTGGGCGACGTCGACGTTCTTGTTCACCGGGAGCTGCACGATGAAGGCGGATTCGCCCTCCATGCCGATCTTCTGGCCGTCGGCCGAGATCGCGAAGTCACCGAAGGCGTCCTGGCCCGCCTGGTTCGGCGAACCGGCCATCATGTAGATCGAGAGCCCTTCGGCAAGGACGTCCGAGTTCTTGGCGCCCTGGGGCATCGGGACGACTTCGTACTTGTCCTTGCCCAGCGACTTGTCGAAGCGCGGCAGCAGATACGGGCCGACGACGTACATCCCGGCCTTGCCTGCCTCGAACGTCTCGTTGGTCGCCGGGGTGGGCATGGTGACCGAGCCGGGCTGGATGACGTTGTCCTTGCAGCCGAGGTCGCGGAACCACTGCACCGCGGCCAGGGATTCGGGTGTGCTCATCGACGGCTTGTACTTGCCGCCGCCCGCCTCGGTGATGAAGTCGCCGCCCGCGGCCCACAGGAAGTTGGAGAAGTACCAGGAGGCGTAGCCACGCTTGGTCGAAAGCGTCGCGTTCAACCCTGCGGTGTCGTTCTTGCCGTTGCCGTCGGGGTCGCCGGTGGTGAACGCCTTGGCGAGGTCGACGAGTTCGGGCCAGCTCTGCGGCACGCTCTTGCCGAGCTTCTCGCGCCAGTCCTTGCGGATCAGCAACGCGGAGGCCTGCGCGCTGTAGGGCAGGCCGTACAGCTTGCCGTCCGGGGTCTGGTTGGACTTCAGTGCCTGCTCGGTGAGTTCCGAGGCGTGCTTGATCTTGCCCTGGTCGACCTCACGGACGAGACCCTGGCTCTTGAGGGTGCCGACCTGCGTGACGTCGTTCATCACGATGTCCGGCAGGTCGCGCTGGGCGGCGCGCTGGGCCAGCTTCGTCTCGAAGTCGTCGAAGATCGCGGTCACCTGCACCTTGAACCCGGTGGCTTTCTCGAAGGCTTCCGCGAGCCGTTTGGTGGCCTGCTCACCGGCGCCGCCGGGAGTCGTCCGGGTCCACAGCTCCAGTGGCGCCTTGGTGTCCTGCGCGACGTTCGTGCCGGCGGGGCCTGCCGAGCAGCCCGAAATGACCAGCGCTGAGACGGTGAGTCCCACGCCGATCCACCGCGATTTCCGCATCGCTTCTCCTGTTCACTGTGGACCACGCTGTCTACTCCGGAGGGACGGTAAGCGCTTTCCCAGCGTCCGGTCAATGGTCCGATGATTACGAATTTCAATCGGCGGGGTTTGCCTTCGCGTGGGACTTGCCGCCCGTGGACCGGGCTAAGCATCCGATGTATGGTCGCCGCCGGAGGCATAGATGACGCAGCTGCAGCACCGGCCGACGGCGGTCCTCGTGATGGAGGAGCGCCGCCGCGACGACGTTTACCCCGAAGCCGTCCTGAAGGACATCGAGTCGCTCGTGGACCTGCGCGAGCCGCTCACCCGTGAACGGCTGGCGCGGGACCCGAAGGCACTGGACGGCGTCGAAATCCTGCTCTCGGGCTGGGGAGCGCCGGTCCTGGACTCCGTCCTGTTGGGACACGCGCCCGGCCTGCGTGCGGTGCTCGTCGCCGCCGGCTCCATCCGGCCGCTGACCACGCCGGAGTTCTGGGCGCGGGAGATCCCCATCGTGTCCACCGCGGCCGCGAACGCCGTCCCTGTCGCCGAGTTCACCCTGGCCCAGGTCCTCTTGGGACTCAAACAGGTCCATCGGATCTCGCGGGAGATCCGCGACCGGCGGGCCTATCCGCCGGACCCGAGGGTCGCCGGGGCCTACCGCTCCCGGGTCGGCCTGCTCGGCCTCGGCGAGATCGGTGCTCTCGTCGCGTCCCATTTGCGAAGTTTCGATGTCGACGTCCTGGCGAGTGACCCCGTCGTCGACGCCGCGGCCGCCGCCGAGCTCGGCGTCCGGCTGGTGGGGCTGGACGAACTGTTCGCCACCTGCGCCGTGGTCAGCCTGCACGCGCCGCTGCTGCCGGAGACGGAGGGCCTGGTGAACGGCGACCTCGTGGGCCGGATGGGGATCGGCGCGACCCTGATCAACACCGCTCGCGGCGCCGTGGTCGACGAGCCGTCGGTCATCCCCGTGCTCGGCGAGCGCCCGGACCTCACCGCGATCCTCGACGTCACCTGGCCCGAGCCGCCGGAACCGGACTCGCCGCTCTACACCCTGCCGAACGTGGTGCTCACCCCGCACCTGGCAGGCGCGCTGGGCGCCGAACGCGCGCGGATGGGCGAACTCGTCGCCGGTGAACTACGGCGGTTCGTGCTCGGGGAACCGCTCAAGCACGCTGTCGCGCCGGGGCGGGCCCACCTGCGGGCGTAACTTGGTGGGGTGACACTCGCCTTTCGAGAGACCGGTCCCCGGATCGGTGTGCCCGTCGTCCTGCTGCACGCGCTCGGCAGTGATTCCGGTACTTGGGACGCGTTCGCGGCCCGTCTGACTCGTCGCGTTCTGGCCGTCGACCTGCGGGGACACGGCGACAGCGTCCACACGGAGAAGTACTCGCTCGAAGCGATGGCCGACGACGTCGCCGAACTCCTCGACGAACTGGGAATCCAGCAGGCCGACCTGGTCGGGCACTCGCTGGGCGGGCGGGTCGCGGTGCTGCTGGCCCAGCGCCTGCCCGGGCGGGTGCGGCGGCTCGTCGTCGAGGACGCCCCGCCGCCCCCTGCGGAAGCCGGGGAGCCGCTTGCCCCGACGCGAGAGCCCGCCGAGCCGCTGCCGTTCGACTGGCGGCTGATCGACCCGATCATGGCCGAGCTCCGGACGCCCGACCCCGGCTGGTGGGAGCGGCTCGCGGTGATCGGCGCGCCGACCCTGCTGGTCGGCGGCGGGCCTTCCAGCCACGTGACGCGCGAGTCGCTGGAGCGGATGAGCGGGTTGATCGCCGATTGCCGCCTGGTGACGGTCGAGGACGCGGGGCATCGGGTGCACGGCGCGAAACCAGAGGAGTTCGGGGCGTTGGTCGAGGAATTCCTGGACGGGGCTTAGTTCTCGCGTTCGCGGTGTTTGTCACCCTGCGGCCCTTCGGCCGCGGGCGGCTCCAAACGAGCCGGCCCGTCTTACGTTTAAAGACCGATGGGCAATCCATTACCTCCCATTGAGCCGTTTGGTCGTTTGAGGTGATCTTTTTTCGAAGTCCGCGAATCCCGGTACCCCGGATCTACCCTGAACCGATCGCATCTTTCGAGAACCGGGGGTTCGCCGATGGACGGGAATCAGATCCGCTTCCAAGGGATCGTGTGGAAATCCGGTGAACGCGAATTCGCGGCACTGCTGATGGACGGCCACTCGACGCACGAAGGAAATCGTGTGCCGGACGCCTTGCTGCGCGCGTCGCAGGCCCGCGGGTTGCCGCTGACGACGGATATCCGGCGCGTTCCCCTGAAACCCGTCCCCGGCTGGCGGATCGAGGTGACCTTCGAGGACTCCGTCCACGGCCCGCGGCCGCGCCTCACCGTCCAGTGGCCACATATCCGCCCACTGGTCAGCCACACCGGCGTCGACCTTCCTCGACGGTGGCAAGAACTCGCGGTCACCAGACGGGTCGGGCTGTTGCTGGTCGGCTGCGATCTCGTCGCCGACGGAAACCCGCCAAGCCGGGTCGCGCGGCTCGCGGAAACCGGGGCACTGGCCGCCGGTGTCGTCGCATTCCGCTCCGGGAACCCCCTTCGCCCACGAACCCGCGTCATTCACCATAACCGGCGAAAGGCACGCGTCCCGCTCCGGTGAGAGCGCGCCGTGAAGGCATCCTTTCCCCGCATGGAGCATGGGGAAGGAGGCCTTCACGGACGTGCCACTCAGTTCGTATGCGAGATTTCGATGTAGTGCTTGCCGTTCATGGGCACGCATTCGAGACCGTCCACGGTCGGATCATGCGGCAGGCCCCGCAACGCGTGGACACATTCATCGGCCGTGTCGTACGGGCCCTTGTATTCCACGTGACCGGCGAACGCGGTGCCACTGATGAGCAAGGAAGCGCTGACGGTGGTGACGCCGACAGCCGCCGCGGTCGCGAGTTTCCGCATGTTCACGACCTGCCTGTTCGTGCAAACGGAGGTATCCGGAAAGGGCAGACGCGCTGGAGGCTCCCGTGCCGGACCCGCGCGACATCCCTGTGGTCGTGACCGAAGAGACCCCGACCCGCCTGCCTCAGGCCGGATGCCGCCGCGCGAGCGCTTCCGAACCCTGGGCCAGCAGCGTGACGTCGGCGCCCACCAGCACGAACGAGGCGCCGGCGTCGAGATAGCGCTGGGCCTGAGCGGGGTCGAAAGCGTTGACACCCACCGGTTTCCCCTGCGCCAGGACGGCTTCGAAAGTGCCGAGGACCGCCGCGGTCACGTCGACGTGGGTCTGCTGTCCGAGCAGCCCCATCGAGGCGGCCAGATCGGACGGGCCGACGAATACGCCGTCGACGCCGTCGACAGCGGCGATCTCGGCGGCGGCCGAGACACCGGCGGTCGACTCGATCTGGACGTACAGCGACGTGAACTCGTCGGCGTTCGGGAGGTAGCCCTCCACCCGGTTCCAACGCGCGGACCGCGAGAGGGCGCTGCCGACACCGCGCACGCCCCGCGGCGGGTAGCGGACGGCCCGCACGACGGCCTCCGCTTCCTCCGCGCTGTCGACCATGGGCACGAGCAGGTTCTGCGCGCCGAGGTCGAGCAACTGTTTCACCCCGACGACGTCCCCGGACGGGGCACGCACCATCGGCGTGACCGGGTAGGCGGCGACCGTCTGGAGCAACGCTTGCACCGTTTCCAGGCCGATGGGGGAGTGCTCGGTGTCGATGAGCAGCCAGTCGAGCCCGGAACCCGCGCAGATCTCCGCCACGACCGGGCTGCCCGACGTGACCCACATGCCGATCCGCGGGCCGGTGGCCTCGGCCAGCCGTTCCCGGAACGTCGGCGCTAGACGAAGCGGCACGTGATCGCCCCCAGGTCCCGGTAGTCGGCGATGACGGTGTCGCCGGGGTGCACCCACATCGGCCGGGTGAACGAGCCCGCCAGCACGATGTCACCCGGATCGAGTTTGTCCCCGTGCTGTGCGAGTTTGTTCGCCAGCCAGGCGACGCCGTTCGCCGGGTGGTTCAGCACCGCGGCGGCGACGCCGGATTCCTCGATGGTCTCGTTGCGGTACAACAGCGCCGAGACCCAGCGGAGGTCGACGGCGTCCGCGGCGACCGGGTTGCCGCCGTAGACCATCCCGCCCATCGCGGCGTTGTCGCTGATCGTGTCCACGATGGTCCGGCCCGCCATCTCGATACGCGAGGACAGGATCTCCAGCGCGGGCACGACGTACTCGGTCGCGCGCAGCACGTCGAACACCGTGGCGTCCGGCCCGGAGAGGGAATCCCGGAGCACGAAGGCCAGTTCGACCTCGATACGCACGTTCGAGAACCGGCTGTGCTCGATCACCGAACCGTTCTCGAACACCATGTCGGCGAAGATCGCGCCGTAGTCCGGTTCGGTGATCCCGGTCGCCGCCTGCATGACCTTCGACGTGAGCCCGATCTTCCGGCCGACCGGACGGCGTCCCGCCGCGATACCCCGGCGCCGCCATTCGTTCTGCACGGCGTAGGAGTCCTCGACGGTCATGTCCGGATACCGTGCCGTCAGCAGCGGGATCGTCTCGCGGGCCGCCTCGGCGGCGGCCAGCTCATCGGCGATCGCCGTGATAGTTCCCTGGTCCAGCATGTCCCCGCCTCAGAGCTGATTGCCGAGTTTGTATTCGCCTTGTTTCCACGCGGGCAGTTCTTCGGCCTCGTCGCCCTTGCGGGTGTAGGAGAAACCGTCGGCGCCGATGGTGACTTCGAGTTCGCTGTCCTCGGTGCGCGCGACCACCGGCTGTGGTTTGCCGTCGAGGTCGAGCACGAGGGAGGCGTCGGTGTACCACGACGGGACGACCGGCGTGCCCCACCAGTCGCGACGCTGGTTGTCGTGCACGTCCCAGGTGACGACCGGGTTGTCGGGGTCACCGGTGTAGTAGTCCTGCGTGTAGATCTCGACGCGGTGCCCGTCGGGGTCGCGCAGGTAGAGGTAGAAGGCGTTCGAGACGCCGTGCCTGCCGGGGCCGCGTTCGATGTGGTCCGACATCCGCAGCGAGCCGAGTTTGTCGCAGATGGACAGGATGTTGTGCTTCTCGTGCGTGGCGAACGCGACGTGGTGCATCCGCGGCCCGTCGCCGCCGGTCATCGCGGTGTCGTGCACGGTCGACTTGCGGCGCATCCAAGCCGCGTACGTCGTGCCCTGATCGTCCTGGATGTCTTCGGTGACGCGGAAGTCGAGGTCCTCCATATGCCGCACCGCGAGCGGCACGTCCGGGGTGACCTGGTTGAAGTGGTCGAGCCGGACCAGTGCGCCCGGGATGTGCAGGTCGTAGCTCCAGCTGAGCCGGTCGACGTGCTCGACGTCGTGGAAGAACTCGATCGGGAAGCCGAGCGGGTCCTGCACGCGCACGGAATCGCCGATACCCCGGTTGAACCCGTCCTCGCGCCGCTCCACCCGGCAGCCCAGTTCCGTGTAGAACGCGACGGCCTTGTCCAGGTCCTCCGGCGAGCGGACGCGGTAGGAGAACGCCGCGACCGCGGCCACCGGCCCCTGGCGCAGCACGAGGTTGTGGTGGATGAACTCGTCGATCGTCCGCAGACTGACGGTGGTCTCGTCTTCGTCGGTCACCGTCAGGCCGAGGACGTCGGCATAGAACGCACGCGAGCGGGCGAGGTCGGTGACGACGAGTTCCATGTACGCGCAGCGCAGGACGTCCGGCGGTGGCGCGGACGGCGTGGGGATGGAGGTCATTGCGTAATCCTTTGTGGACAGAGGAACGGGTCAGCCCTTGCCGAAGGCGGGGTTGTGCACCTCGCCGAGGTTGATGTGCACCGCCTGCTGGTCGGTGTAGAAGTCGATCGAGCGGTAGCCGCCCTCGTGGCCCAGCCCGGACGCCTTGACCCCGCCGAACGGTGTCCGCAGATCCCGGACGTTGTTCGAGTTGAGCCAGACCATCCCGGCCTCGACGGACTGGGCGAAGTTGTGCGCCCGCTTGAGGTCGTTGGTCCAGACGTAGGCCGCGAGCCCGTACTTCGTGTTGTTCGCGAGTTCGAGCGCCTCTTGTTCGGTGTCGAACGGCGTGATCGCGACGACCGGGCCGAAGATCTCCTCCTGGAAGATCCGGGCGTCCGGTTTGACGTCGGCGAACACCGTCGGCGCCACGTAGTTCCCGGTCGGGAAGCCGTCCGGGCGGCCGCCGCCGGCGACGAGCCTGCCTTCGGTCTTCCCGATCTCGATGTACTTCATGACCTTTTCGTAGTGCTCGGGGTGCACCAGCGCGCCGACCTCGGTGGCCGGGTCGCTCGGGTCGCCGACGACGACGCGTTCGGCCTGCTCCGCGTAACGCTGGACGAACTCGTCGTAGATCGCGCGTTCGACGAGGATGCGGCTGCCCGCCGTGCAGCGTTCGCCGTTGAGGGAGAACACGCCGAAGATCGTCGCGTCGATCGCGGTCTCCAGGTCGGCGTCGGCGAAGACGATGGCGGGGGATTTGCCGCCCAGTTCCATCGACAGTCCTTTGAGGAACGGCGCCGCGTTGCCGAAGATCAGGCTGCCGGTGCTGCTCTCGCCGGTGAAGGAGATCAGCGGGACGTCCGGGTGCTTCACCAGCGCGTCGCCCGCGTCCTCGCCGAATCCGTTGACGAGGTTGAAGACGCCAGGAGGGAGCCCTGCCTCCTCGAAGATCTCCGCCCAGAGTGAAGCCGAAAGCGGGGTGAACTCGGCGGGTTTGAGCACCACCGTGTTCCCGGTCGCCAGCGCCGGGGCGAGCTTCCACGACTCCAGCATGAACGGCGTGTTCCACGGTGTGATGAGCCCGGCGACGCCGATCGGCTTGCGGTTGACGTAGTTCACCTGGCGGCCAGGCACCTTGTAGGTGTCGTCGGCCTGCGCGACGATCAGGTCGGCGAAGAACCGGAAGTTCTCCGCGGCCCGGCGTGCCTGGCCGAGTGCCTGCGAGATCGGCAGTCCCGAGTCGAAGCTCTCCAGCGCCGCGAGCCGCTTGTCCCGCGACTCGACGCCGTCGGCGATGCGGTTCAGCACCCGCGAACGCTCGCGCGGCAGCATCTTGGGCCAAGGTCCCTCGGTGAACGCCTTCCGCGCGGCGGCGACGGCGCGGTAGACGTCGGCCTTCTTGCCCGCGGCGGCCCGCACGTAGACCTCGTTGGTCACCGGGTCGAGTACGTCGAAGACGGCGCCGTCGGCCGAATCGGTGAGTTCTCCGCCGATGTAGTGCCGGATCCGTTCCGGGACGCCGTCCGGGATGGGCCGGGGAGTCGTGGTGGTCAAGATTCCTCCTCAGTCAGCGCTTCGCGCGCTCTCGAGCGTCCAAAAAGGCCTGCATGGTGGCCCAGCGGTGATTGCGCGCGGCGAATTCGATGTCGAGCGGGTCGGCTTTCTCGGAGATCAGCCGGAGGATCTGTTCGTGTTCTTCGACCGACCGGTGGGCGCGGTCGGGGACGAACGCGAACGTGGAGTCGCGGAGGCCGGACAGCCTGGTCCAGCCCTGGTGTACGAGTTCGAGGATCTGCGGGTTGGGGCAGCAGGCGAACAGCAGCGAGTGGAACTGCTGGTTCAGTGCGGTGAACTCGTGGGCGTCGAAGTGATCCAGGAGCGCGACCATGCGCTCGTTCACCCGCCGGGCCGCCGCGATGTCCTCTTCGGTCAGCTTCGGCGCGGAAAGGGCGGTGGCGACGCCTTCGACGACACCCAGGGTCTGCATGGCGTGGACGTATCCGTCCTGGTCCACCATCGCGACCCGCGCGCCGACGTTGCGCTCGAAGGTCACCAGCCGTTCGGCCTCCAGCCGCCGGATCGCCTCGCGTACCGGGACGACGCTCATGTCGAGCGCGCCGGCGATCTCGGCGAGGACGAGCCGGTAGCCGGGTCCGTACTCGTGCCGGGCGATCCGTTCACGGAGCCATTCGTAGGCGAGTTCGGACTTGCTGGCCGTCTTCACCGCTTCTTCTGCCATGCCTCATACCTTTCCCGCCACGACGGGTTCAGCGGGAAGAGCCCCTCGATGGGACGGCCCTGGCCGACCTGTTCGGCGATCCAGGAGTCCTCGGTCTCCTGGACCAGCGCGGCGGTGGCGACCTCGTCGGCCAGCCGCGGCGGGATGACGATCACGCCGTCGTCGTCGCCGACGATGATGTCGCCCGGCAGCACGGTCGCGCCGCCGCAGGCGACGGCGACGTCGTGGTCCCACGGCACGTGCTTGCGGCCGAGGACCGCCGGGTGCGCGCCTCGGGAGAACACCGGCAGGCCGGTTCCGGCGACGGCGTCGAAGTCGCGGACGCCGCCGTCGGTGACCACGCCGGCGGCGCCGAGGTACCGGGCCCGCAGCGCGAGGATGTCGCCGAGCGTCCCGGAACCCGCGTCGCCACGGGCTTCGATGACGATCACCTCACCCGCGCCGACAGAGTCGAACAAGCGCTTCTGCGCGTTGTAGCCGCCGCCGTGGGACTTGAAGAGGTCCTCGCGGTTCGGGACGAAACGCAGGGTCCTCGCCGTGCCGACGATCTTCGCGCCCGGCAGGTTGGGGCGGACACCGTCGATCGCGACGTTGTTCAGGCCGCGTTTGCGCAGCTGGGCGGACAAGGCCGCGACCGGGGCGCGCAGCAGCTTGGCCCGGAGTTCCTCGCCGAGTGCGGGGGCAGCCTCCTCCACCGGCTCGGGACAGGACGTGCCCCAGGCTTCGGCGCGCTGCTTGTCGTCGACCTCGGGCAGGCTGCCGACGTCGGAGAACGCGCGGATGCCCTGGGAGACGGTCGTGTGCAGGCGCCCGCTGCTGGCGGAGGTGCCCGGGACGTCCACTTCGACCACCACGACGTCGCCGGGGGAGACCACCGTGGACCCCGCCGGGGTTCCGGTGAGGATGACGTCGCCCGGTTCGAGCGTGAAGTGCTGGGAGAGGTCGGAAACGAACTGCCGCAGGGGGAACAGCATCCCGGCCGCGGTGTCGTCCTGCACGAGGTCGCCGTTGACCCAGGTGCGCACACGCAGGGATGACGGGTCGATGTCGCGCGCGTCGATCAGGCCGGGACCGAGCGGGGTGTAGCCGTCGCCGCCCTTGGAGCGGACGTTGGAGCCCTTGTCCGCGGCACGCAGGTCGTAGAGCCCGAAGTCGTTGGCGGCGGTGACCGCCGCGACGTGGTCCCACGCCTTGTCCGGTTCGACCCACCGGGCCGTGGTGCCGATGATTAGCGCGATCTCGCCTTCGAAGGCCAGCAGCTCGGTCCCGGCGGGACGTTCGACCGTGCCCCCGGACGTGCCGAGCGAACTCGACGGCTTGAAGAAATACGACGGGTTCGCCGGACGCCGTCCGCGTTGTTCGGCCCGGGACGCGTAGCTGAGATGGACCGCGATGATCTTGCCCGGCCGGGTGCCCAGCGGACCGGACCCACGTCCTGATGGCGCAGTTGCCTCGAAAGTGTCCATGTTTCCCCGACTCCGTCGACCCTTGCTTCGTATCTAATAACGTATATGATTCCGTGCCACAGTGGCAAGGCGGCCGACGACAAAGGAGTCCACGTGTCGAATCCAGCGCAGGACGAGCGCATCCCCGGCCGAACCGCCCCGCGGTCCTCGGATCGCCGGCGGGTCGCGTTCGCGACCGTCGTGGGGACCACGGTCGAGTGGTACGACTTCTTCGTCTACGCGTCCGCGGCGGGGCTCGTCTTCGGCAAGCTGTTCTTCTCCGGCCTCGGCGCGAACAGCACCCTCGTCTCCTTCGCGACGGTCGGGGTGAGCTTCCTGTTCCGTCCGCTCGGCGCCTTCCTGGCCGGGCATTTCGGCGACAAGTACGGCCGCCGGGTGGTCCTGGTGCTCACGTTGATCCTGATGGGTGCCGCGACCACGCTGATCGGTGTCCTGCCGACGTTCGACCAGATCGGTGTCCTCGCGCCGGTGCTGCTGATCCTGCTGCGCGTCCTGCAAGGCGTGTCGGCGGGCGGGGAATGGGGCGGCGCGGTGCTGATGGCCGTCGAGCACGCGCCGTCGAAACGTCGCGGGCTCTTCGGCGCGTCGCCGCAGATCGGCGTCCCGCTCGGCCTGTTGCTCGCCTCCGGTGTCCTCGCCCTGACCAGCCTGCTCGTCCCCGGCCAGGCGTTCCTCGACTGGGGCTGGCGGATCCCGTTCCTGCTCAGCGTCGGGCTGATCCTGGTCGGGCACTACGTCCGGCGCCGCGTCGAGGAGAGCCCGGTCTTCCGGGAGATCGCCGAACGCCGTGAGCGGACCCGGACGCCGATCGTGCAGCTGTTCCGCAAGCACGCTTTGCTCGTCCTGGTGGCCGCGCTGGTGTTCGCGGGGAACAACGCCGTCGGCTACATGACGACCGGCGGCTACATCCAGAACTACGCGACGAACCCGAAGGGCCCGATCGGGCTCGAACGCGGTCCGGTGCTGTGGGCGGTCACCGCGTCGGCGGCGACGTGGCTGGTGTCGACCTGGGCCGCGGGCGCGGTGTCCGACCGGATCGGCAGGCGGCGCACCTACATCCTGGGCTGGATCGCGCAGCTCGCCGGCGTCGCCGCCCTCTTTCCCTTGGTGGACAGCGGAAACATCCTTCTCCTGGCGCTGGGGCTGATCATTCTCAGCGTCGGGCTCGGGTTCACCTACGGCCAGCAGGCGGCGTTCTACGCGGAACTGTTCCCCGCCTCGATCCGGTTCTCCGGCGTCTCGATCTCCTACGCGCTGGGCGCGATCCTCGGCGGTGCGTTCGCGCCGACCATCGCCACCGCGCTGGTGGGGGCCACCGGGACGTCGATGTCGGTTGCCGTCTATCTGGCCGGGATGACGGTCATCGGGCTGATCGCGACGCTGCTTTTGCGCGACCGTTCGGGTATCCCGCTCGGCCCCGACCACGAAGCCGAGCAGGCGGTGAGCCCGCTCCGGTTCTCAAAGTGACTGTGCTCGAGAAGTGCAGGCCGTCCGTGACGCCTATCCGCCGAGGGCGTCACGGACGGCCTTCGCCGCCGCCTTGAGCCGTTCCGCGAGCTCGGCGGGGGTGTACCCGCTCGACAGGTAGACCACCGCGAGCGCGGCGGGGGCGTGGCCGCGCAGGGGGAGCGGCACCGCGACGGCGCTCAGGTTCTCGATCACCTCGCCGTGGCTGTCCGCGTATCCGCGGGCGGCCACTTCCCGTACGTCGTCCGGCCGGTCTCCCGCCGGCAGCTGGGAAAGGATCGCCCGGCCGGGAGCGCCGGCGGTGAACGGATGCCTGGACCCCGGGCGCTGCGCGACGGACGCGACGGCGTGCCGGGGTTCGACGCTGACCAGGGTCACGCATTCCTCGCGGTCCTGCACCGCCACGAAACACGTCATGCCGAGTTCGTTCGCGACCGCGGTCAGTTCGGGCAACGCGGCGGCCTGCAGATCGTGTTTGATCCCCGCCGCGAGCGCCGCCAAGCGCGCCCCGAGCTCGATCCTGCCCGCCGGGTCGCGCGTCACCAGGCCGTGGTCCTCCAGGGTGCGGATGAGCCGGTACGCGATCGACCGATGCACGTCGAGCCGTGCGGCGACCTGGTCGACGCTGAGCGGATCCTGGGCGTCGGCAAGGACTTCGAGGACGCGGATGCCGCGGCTGAGCGTCTGTGACGCACTCGTGGTCTTGCGGGAGTCCGAAATCATCGTATACGATCCATTTCGATAGTTGAACTGTCTGTTCGATTATAGAACAGGAAATCGACGATGATGTCACGTGAGACCAGTTTTCCACCCGGGTCGAATCTGTACCGGCCTCCCGCGCAGTTCTTCCGTGGTTGTCTCGGCCGGTTCGCGACGGGGGTCGCGGTGGTGACCTTCGATGCCACTACGGCCGACGGGACCGTGAAACGGCACGGGCTGACGGTGAACTCGTTCACCGCGGTTTCGATGGATCCGCCACTCGTCCTGGTGTCGATCCAGCGCACCGTGAAAAGCCACGACCTGCTCGAAGGATGCCCGTTCGCGGTGAACGTGCTCGGCGCGGAACAACGGGCACTCGCGATGAACTTCGCCGGGCGGCCGACTCCCGAAGGCGCGCCGGTGTGGGTCGAAGGCGGAAACGCCCCGAGACTCGGCGGCGTTCTCAGCTGGTTCGACTGCACTCCGTGGGCCGCCTACGACGGCGGCGACCACACCCTGTTCCTCGGCGAGGTCCAGGCGTTCGACTACCGCTCGGGCGACGCGCTCGGCTTCGTCGACGGGCAGTTCTCGACCATCCACGAATCCGCCCAAGGCCACGAATCCCTCTTTTGACCCGACGTCCTCGCTGAGAAGGAGTACCGACATGGGAGCCCGTACCGGACAGCAGTATCTCGACAAGCTCAACGCGATGACCCCGGAGCTGTACGTCGACGGCGAGAAGGTGACGGCGAAGGTCGCCGAGCATCCCGCGTTCCGTAACAACGCGCTGACCTACGCGAAGCTGTTCGACCTCCAGCAAGATCCGGCCCACCGCGATGTCCTGACCTACGAGTCGCCCACGACGGGGGAGCGGGTCGGGACTTCGTTCCTGGTGCCGCGCACGGAGGAGGACCTCAAACGCCGTCGTGCCGCGTTCTCCGTATGGGCGCAGTACTCCAACGGGTTCCTCGGCCGCACCGGCGACTACATGAACTCCTCGCTCACCGCGCTCTCGACCGCGAAGAAGTTCTTCTCCCAGGCCGATCCCGTCTACGGCGAGCGCATCGAGAAATACTACGAGATGGCGCGGGAGAACGACCTTCTCGCGACGCACACGCTGATTCCGCCGCAGGTCAACCGTTCGGTGTCCGGTAGCCGGCAGGGCGGCGGGAACCTGTCGGCGAAAGTGATCGAGGAACGCGAAGACGGCATCGTCATCCGCGGTGCCCGGATGCTCGCCACGATCGCGCCGATCGCCGACGAACTGCTGGTGTTCCCCTCGACGGTCCTGCGTGGCACGCCCGAAGACGCCCCGTACTCCTACGCCTTCGCGGTCCCCAACGACGCGCCCGGCCTCAAGTACTTCTGCCGCGCCGGGCTCGACCAGGGCCGCTCGCATTTCGACGAGCCGCTCGCGTCGCGGTTCGAAGAGATGGACGCGGTCGTGGTGTTCGACGACGTGTTCGTCCCGAACGAGCGAGTCTTCCTGTTGGGACACCCGGAACTGTGCAACGCCTGGTACGCCGAGACCGGCGCGGGCGCGCTGATGACCCACCAGGTCGTCACCCGCACGCTGGCCAAGACCGAGTTCTACCTCGGCCTCGCCGGTGAGATCGCCGACGCGATCGGCATCGGCGGATTCCAGCACATCCAGCAGGACCTGTCGGAGCTGATCTCCTACGTCGAGATCGAGAAGGCCGTCCTGCGCGCGGCCGAAGCCGATGGCGCGCTCAGCGAGGACGGCGTCTTCCTGCCCAAATGGGAGGTCCTCAACGCCGCGCGCAACTGGTACCCCACCAAGGTCTCCCCGCGGCTGGCCGAGATCATCCGCAAGTTCTCGGCGTCCGGCCTGATGGCCCTGCCGGGGGAAGCGGACTTCGACACCGACGGGCGCGCCGACCTCGACACCTACCTCCAGTCGGCCACCCTGCCCGCGAAGGACCGCGCGCGGCTGTTCAAGCTGGCGTTCGACGCCTCGGTCTCCGGGTTCGCCGGCCGGGAGTCGCTGTACGAGTACTTCTTCTTCGGCGACCCGGTGCGGATGGCGGGCGCGCAGGTGAAGGCGTACCCGCGAGAGGTGTTACAGGAACGGGTGCGCGAACTTTTGCAGCGGGAAGGGCAGTAGCGGTCGGAACGCGGATTTCGTCGATGGATCACCCCTCGTGCGCGATTTCATCGGCGATTTCCGGTCGCCGATGAAATCGGCCAAGATATGTCCTGAATCTGTCCAAAGTGGCGTCATCACGAATCGATGAGCCCGTTGCGACGTTCGAGTTAACCTCCCCAATGACCGTTCAAGCAGGCCATATCGGTGCGCAAAAATCCAGGTGCACTGATCGACGATGGTCGGTACGAAAGCGGCAGGGGGAGACATGATCGAAACCGTGCAGTGCGCGGGTGCGGATTTCTGCGAAGAGCTTTCGGGTTCCGGTGACACGTCGTTCGCCCGTTTCTACGAAGGCGATCCACCGTCCCGCCTAATATGTTCGACGAAAAACCTGACCTTGCTGGCCGACATGTCGCCGCTCGTCCCCGGCCACCTCCTGTTGCTGCCGTCGAGCCACTACTTGTCCTTCGCTCAGGTACTTTTTCGCCACGAGGCCGAGGTGCGGGGCTTTCTCGCCGACTTCCTTCCCCGGTACCGGGAGACCTTCGGCGAGCCGCTGATCCTGGAGCACGGATCGAGCGAGGGCCAGGAGAGCCAGGCCTGCATCACACACGCGCATCTGCATTTCCTCCCGGTCGACGGGGATCGGGTGGACGATCTCCTGATCGGGGATTCCCTCACCTACGAGGATCTGGGTTCGTTCGGCGAACTCGCGCTCCCGCCGTGGCCGTCCTCGGCGTATTTTCTCCGTGTCTACCGTGACAAATTCCGGGTCTATCGGCCGACCGGGCAGCAGAAGCGGCAGTATTTGCGCTCGATCGTCGGGGCTGTGCTGGCGATCGAAGACCCCGAATGGGACTACGCGGTCGTGATGCGAAAAGGCGACCTCCGCGAGACCATGAGAATGGTGGACCGCTGGTGAGTGGGAAATTCTCGGACGAACCGACCCGTATCGCCGAAACGATCGTCCCGTTGTTCGCCCGTCAGGCAGGGGAATTCGCCCCTGTCTCGTTCCCGGACGGCAGCCGGGTGGACCTGACCACGGGAGCCGACGACCAGGACGACTGCGCGGTCTTCCGGCTGGCCGGGAGTCACGACCTCGTGGTGGGCAGCGACTACATCCGCGGCCCCAAGTTCCGGCTGTACGAGATGGGTCACCTCGACGAGTACGACCTGGGCTACTACCTGGTCGCGGCCAACCTGAGCGACATCGCGGCGATGGGCGCGAAGCCGATCGGCCTGCTTTCGGTCGTCAGGTACCCGGCGGAGATGGACGACGCGCTGTTCGGCTTCGTCATGAAGGGCATCCGCGACGCCTGCGCCGCCTTCGGCTGCCTCAACGTCGGTGGTGACATCGGCGGCGCCGAACGCCTGATCCTGTCGGCGTCGGCATTGGGGGTGTGCCCGGCGGGTGGCGCGTTGCTGAGGTCCGGGGCGAAACCCGGTGACGTCGTCTGCCTGACGGCGCCGACCGGCCCCGCCGGGGCCGCGATGGCGTATCTCCGGTCCGGGACGCCGGACGAGGCCATCGACCGGCAGCTTCCGCCGATGCTCGCGCACTGGAAGCGTCCGGTGGCGAGGGTCGACGAAGGACTCACGCTCGGGGCGAGCGGGGTGGTCACGAGTTGCCAGGACACTTCGGACGGGCTGAAGGCCACTTTGCTCAGCATCGCCGAACTCAGCGGTGTCGGGATCACCGTCGACGCGGGGGCGGTACCCGTGCTGGCGGGGGTGGCCGCCGTGGCCGCGCACGTGGGCGTGGAGCCCTTGAGCCTGGTCATGGGCGATTCGGTCGATTTCGAACTCGTCTTCACCGTTCCGCCCGCCCAGGCGGACCCCCTCGCCGAATCGCTCGGCTTCCACCGGATCGGGGTCGTCACCGAGGATCCGGAAGTGGTCCTGCTGGCCGAGGACGGCACCCGTTCGGACCTGCCCGGTAAGGCCTGGCGGCATCAGGGCGATAGAAGGGCATGAGACTGATGACGGCGAAGGCCGCGGACAAGGCGGTCCTGCTGTCGGCGACCCTGTGCCTGGCGGGCAAGGCCTACAACGTTCCTTCCCGGAACTTCTGGGACGATGTCCTCAGTGGCCGCCCGTACCTGCTGCTGGTCTTCCTCGTCGTGGCGGGCGTGTTCGGCGCCCTCACACCTTTCGAGAGCTGGCAGCGGCGTTCGTTCGTGGACCGGAACGTCGTGATGCGCCGTCGTATCCTGTCCACCTTCGGCAGGTTGCTCGAGATCAGCGCGGAAATCGACCCCGCGCTGGAGACGGGTGACCTGGCACTCCACGTGTGGCGGCGGAAGCGGACCCTGCGGCATCCGGTGCACGGTGTGCTGAAGCGGCTTTCCTCCTACCGGATGTCCTCTTTTCCGGCAACGCGGAGCTTCGCGCCGTCGCGAGGTGTCGGAGCGGTAGGGCTGTGCTGGCTCCGCGATCGCGAGGTGTGGTTCGACGTGACTCCGCTGGCGGCGGAGCTCACGGACCCGGAGAAGTACTACGACCATGTGAACCGGTACGGGCGGGAATCGGTGATGAACCTGTCCTGGGACGAGTTCGACGCCCTCAAACATCGAGCCGCGCTCTTCGTCACCCCGATCAGGAGCGGGCGGAACAAGTTCGTCGGCTGCGTGAGTGTCGACGCCAGCCGAGGGTACGACGTGCTCAAACGGCGGCAGCTGCTCGAAGAGATGACCAATCTCGGGATAGCCATCGGGCGTGAGGATTTCGAATGCACCTGAACGGCGAGGACCTGTCCGCCCACGTGTCGAGGACTCGCCGGATTTATGACGAAGGCGCCGCCGAGTACGCGCGGAGCACGGGCAGGATGGACGGCTTCCCCGGTCTCGATCGCGAACTGGATCGGTTCTTCGAGGCACTTCCCGGCGGGGTGGTGCTGGATCTCGGCTGCGGAGCGGGCCGTGACGCGGAGTACCTGATCGAGCGGGGTGCGGACGTGCTGGCGAGCGACATCAGTGCGGAGATGCTGGGCTACACGCGCCGTCGTTGCGAGCTTTTCGGTGCGGTGCAAGGCGACTTACTGGCGTTGCCGCTGGCGAGCGGCGTGCTCTCCGGCGTCTGGGCTTGTGCGAGTGTGCTGCATCTGCCGAGGGTGGCGCATCCGGTCGCTTTCGCGGAGATCCATCGAGTCCTCGCACCCGGTGGGGTCGCCGCGATCAGTCTCAAGGCGGGCGAGGGCGAAAAGTGGGTGCGGGCGGGCCGGATGTCCTCGCCGAGATGGTTTTCGTTACGCAGCCCCGAAGCCGTCGTGGCGGAAGTGACAGCCGCCGGCTTCGCCTCGGCCCGTGTCCTGCCGTGCGGCCGCGCGAACTGGTTCATCGTGGAGGCGATGAAGGGTCAGGCGAGCCACTCGTCGGGATGAGTCCCGGGAAGGACGTGGCGGATACCGCCTCGCGGGTCCGGGACGTCGCCTGCGTAACGCGGGATCAGGTGGATGTGCAGATGGTCGATCGTCCGGCCCGCGGCCCGTCCCTCGTTCACCCCGATGGTGTACCCGTCCGGTTGGAAGCGTTCCTCGATGTACTGCTGCGCCCGCTTGATCAGCGCATAGACTTCGGCGTGCTCGCTCGGCGTGAGGTCGAAATACGACGGCACATGCCGGATCGGGACGACCTCGACATGGCCTTTGGCTGCCGGGAAGTTGTCCATGCGGACATAGATTTCCTGACCGGTGAACAGTAAGTGATTGACTTCGGGATCGTGGATCTGGCAAAAGAGACATTTGCCGGTCCCCGGCTCGGCTTCGTGTTCCTTCGCCATTGCCGGTTTCATCCGCCATACTCCTTGTCATTGATCGATCACGTGAAGTCATACCGGTGGTCAACCCAGCTTCGTCGCCGACAAAGCTGAAGGTTACTCGTCCTATCGGCTGGTCTCTAAGCCTTGTTTGCGACACGCCGTCGACATCCTCTCGACCACCTGGTCGAGGGTGAGTTCGGAGGTGTCGATCCGGATGGCGTCCTGGGCGGCGACCAACGGTGACGCCGACCGCGACATGTCGGCCTCGTCCCGGCGGATCACCTCCTCGAGCACGTTCTCGTAGGAGTCGGCGTGCTCTTGGCGCACTCGTCGCAGTGCCCGGACTTCGGGTGCCGCCGTCAAGAAGAACTTCAGCGGCGCCGAGGGGAAGACGGTGGTGCCGATGTCGCGGCCCTCGATGACGCACCGGGTCTGGGATTCGGCCCAGAGCCTGATGAGGCTGGTGACCCGACGCCGGACATCCGCGATCCTGGCGACCGCCGAGACGGCGACATTGACGGGTGCCGCCCGGAGCCTGTCCTGGGCGTAGCGCTCGGACGTCAGCAGTTCCGCCGAACGGCTCTCGACAATCAACTCGTCGCACAGTTCGGTGATTTCGTGTGTGTTGCCCACGGGAATCTCCCGTTGAAGTGCTTCGAAGGCGATGATGCGATAGGTTCTACCGCTTTCGAGATAACGCAGGTCAAAGGACTCCGCCAGCGCCCGGCAGGTGGTGGTCTTGCCCGCCGCCGCCGGACCGTCCACCGCCACGACGGTGTTGACGCGTTGTCCGGGCATGGTTTTTCCTTTGGTGTGTTGAACAATCGTGTGATGAGCAGGGCGCAGACGCTACCACGGCGGAATTGCTCACAGGTGAGGCGGCGAGTGCGGACTCGGAGCAGCGGAAACACGTGAGTTAGCGCTCTGCCAACGGTTGTCGATGATCGCGGGCGGCCGGGACGGCGACGCTCCGGCGAGATACGGTCACTCGTCGGGTACCTCGGATACACCACTATGTGGTTGATGTACGCCAAAAGTGCGGCCGCGCACGCGGCGATTCCCTTCTTTGGAGAGTTGGGCCTGTCCGATATTCGCACCTTCGTGTGGTGGAGGCAGCGAAGAATACGTTTCCGGCGCGCTTTTTTGTCCTGCGTGCCAAGTTTCCCAATGTTTTTGTAACGGATGCCACGAAGCCGGCGTCGTCAGTGTGACCACTCTTGACGGGCGGACCGCCGCGGGTGGTGGTCCGGTGTTCGGACGGCAGGCGTGACACGCCCGGGAGCCCTCAACTTGATTCGTTCCAGAAAATGGGCCGGACTGCGCCCGTGCCCACGACTCCGGCCTTCGAACGCATGCCGCGCGGGGCCTCCCTGCGGACGCTGAGCAACGACTTCTTCGTGAACCTGCTCGACATGGGTGTCCAGTGGACCGCGACGTCCGGTGACGCGGAGACCTTCGAAGGCCGCGACTCCGCGACCGGCGAGGTCAAGGGGACCGGTACCCGTGCCGACCTCGTGCTCGGATCGAACTCCGAGTTTCACGCGGTGGCGGGCGTCTACGCCGGCGACGACGCCAAGGAGAAGTTCGTCCGCGACTTCGTGGGGCGTGGGACAAGGTCATGCACCTCGACCGGTACGACATGGCATGATTCGAGCCTGAACTCGGCTTGACACCGGGCCGGTCGCGTTCGCGGCCGGCCCGGTTTTAGCCGGACGAAGGGAGACTGGACGCGTGTGGGATCTGCTGGCGGCGGGCGGCTGGGGGCTGCTTGCCGGGTCGGCGCTGCTGTTCGGCGCGATGGCCGGTTTCCTGATCCGGATCCCGACCAAGGCCGTGGCCGATGTGATGGCCTTCGGCAGTGGCGTGCTGATCTCGGCGGTGTCGTTCGAGCTGATCGCCGAGGCGCACGAGAAGGGCGGCTTCCTCCCGACAGCGCTCGGCGCGCTCGGTGGTTCGCTGATCTACACCGTCGCCAACATCGTGCTCGCGAAGCGGGGTGCCCGGCATCGCAAACGCTCGGGCGATCAGCAGCCGTCCGAATCGGAGCAGGCCGGTTCCGGTACGGCCATCGCACTCGGCGCGCTGCTGGACGGCGTGCCCGAATCGATGGTGATCGGGACGAGCCTGCTCGGCGGTGGAAGCGTCAGTGTGGTGACCGTGGCGGCCGTGTTCATCAGCAATGTCCCGGAAGGACTCTCCAGCGCGTCGGGGATGAAGCGGGCGGGCCGCGGTCCCCGCTATGTTTTCACGCTTTGGAGTGGTATCGCCGTGATCAGCGGGGTGGCGGCCATGCTCGGCTACGGCCTTCTCGGCGGCGCGTCCGGCGCCGTCCTGGCCTTGATCACCGCACTTGCCGGCGGCGCGATCCTCGCGATGATCGCCGACACGATGATCCCGGAGGCTTTCGACGACGCGCACCTCTGGACCGGACTGATCACGGTCGCGGGCTTCCTCACCGCGTTCGGCCTTTCGCGCCTCGAAGGCTGAGCGAGGGTGAGCCCGACGGCAGGTACGGCGTGACGCGTTCGGCGTAGTCGAAAAGCACGAAGCCGGAATGATGGATAGCACTGGATGCAAAGGCCCTGGTGACGGACGATTTCGCTGCCGACGAAACACCGAACGCCTGGGAGCGAAGCAAATGAAGAACGAAACCGCCGAAAACCTCCGTCTGCTCTTCACCGGCCTCGGTATCGACACCGCGAAGGCCGGCAACGAGGTCGAGCTCGTGATCGACCGCTTCGACAACTGGACCAACAAGGCGCGGGTAGACGCTTTCAGATGCTTCACCGGCGCTTGCTGCGTCGTCCCACCCCTGGCCGAAGCCAAGTAAGCAGCCGAGGTTCGTCAGCGCCCGGCGGCGGGATCGGCGCTCCGGCGCGGGATCCGCTGCCGGCCGCCGGTGAAATACAACGCGACCGTCTTGCTCGCGCAGGGGAGAGGACAGCGAAAGGCAGCGGCCGGCCCGCGCACCGGCCGTCCCGGAACCCAGGGGCAGCGACGGCCCGGGACGCGGTCGGGCCGTCGCTGCCGGATCGTCTCGAAGTCGCGCGGCTCCTCGGCGGCAGCCGAACGGTCGATGATCCTCGGCCGATGGTTCAGGCCCCGCCCGCCGCGAGCAGGTTCAGCAGTTCGGCATGCCCGGCCTGGGTGATCAGGCTCGCGGCGTCGAAGTAGATACGCTCGTTGGTGATCCTGTCGCCCTCGAAGAAGAACACCGCGATGATCGGCACCCGGAACGCCTTGCCGGTCGGCGGGCGGCCGTAGAACTCGCCGAGATTGGTGCCGAGCAGGTCGAATTCGACGATCACCGACTCGTCGGCGAAGTGGTAGCGGACGTTGTCGTGCCGCTGGTCCGGGAAAGCCGTGCGGGTCATGCGGTAGTAGCCCATGACCTCTTCGTCACCGTCGAAGATCTGCCCGGTGGCCATGATCTCGTAGTGCGGATGGCCGTTGAAGGTGCCCAGCGTGCGGTCGAACTCCTGGGTCACCTCGGTGTCCATATGCTCTTCGATGATCTTGTGGCGGCGCTCGCGCAGGTCTTCGCTGATCACAGGTCCTCCGGGTCGTGAGTGGTAAGGATGGTTCGGTTGAGGGCTCACGGCTCATCCGCGACCGAGCCACGTGTGCCCGGTCCCTCGTTGGAACCGTTACTACCACTCGCGAACCCCGTCAGCAGGAAAGGGTGCCTGCCCGGAGTGCGTGGTTGCCTTCGTTCCCGTCGTCGGCCCAGACCACCTGCTTGCTCCCGGAGGCACAAGCCGGGGCGATGGCGAACCCCTCGTTGTTGTAGTCCGGCATCCCGCTCGGCCGGTCGTAGGTCGTGGTGACGGCGAACTTGCCCTGCGCGGAGACGGCGAGGGTGGTCGAGTCGCCGCCGCAGGTGTCGTCGCAGACCGCCCACAGCTTGCCGGTCGAGGCTTCGAATTCGAGGTCCATGATGGACTCGAGCCCGCTCGCGAAGCTCGCCACGCGGGTGTATTTCGTCCCTGCCTGATCGAGTGCGTAGGCGTAGACCATGCCGTTGCTTTCCAGGCCGACGAAGTAGAGACCGCTGCCGTGGCCGGGATAGCTGCCGGGGGAGTACGGCGCCTTCGTGCGTTCGTCCACGAACCCCTTCGCGGTGAGGGCGCTGTCCGGGACCCACGAGACGGCTTCGAGGCCGTCGTTGGCCGAGACTTTCGGCAGGTCCGCGGTCAGGTCCCATTCCGCCTTGGCGGTGAGGGTCTTGGCCGAGCCGGACACGTCGTACCGAAGCACCTTGAGCGCGCTCTTCTTGTCGTTGTCACCGTCGCGTTCGGTGGCGGTGACCACGCCGTCCGGGGTGGCGACGACGGCTTCCGCGTCGGGATCCCCCTTGCCGCCGCGGTAGCGCAGGGCCTTGCCGGAGGACCACCCGTTGGTGGTGTCCGGCTGCCACTTCGAGCCGTTGCGGACCAGCCGGTACAGCGTGCCGGGACCGTTCTTCACCGCCCACAGCACGTTCTGGCTTTCGAAGGACAGGCCGCTCATGTTGTCGCCGAACACGTTCGAACCGTCGGCGTTGGTGACGGCGGAGCCGCCTGGCCAGGGGCTGTTCGCCAGCGTGCTCGCGGTCGCCGTAGTCGACGGCGGGACCAGGAGGGCCGCGGCGAGGGTGATCACGGCGAGGGGTCGGGATCGGGACATTCGCGCTCCTTCGGGGGCGGACGAAGTGGGTCGCGGCGTGCTGTCTGAAGTTAAGTAAGTTTCCTAACAAAGGCAAGATATCGCCCCTTTTTCACCCAAGGAAGCAACGGCGGGTTTACAAAGCATGACCACTTGTCAAACTCGATGTACATCGAATACTGTTTTGTAAACCCGGCCAACGGAGGAGGGTGCGATGAGCGAGATGACGGGCACGGTCCCGGCGGGCTCGACCGAACGATGGACCGATCGCAAGCGATACCTGTGGCTGATCGGACTCGTGGTGCCCTCGCTCGCGTTCCTGGCCGTCGGGCTGCACGCGGCCACCGGCTGGGGCGTGTGGTTCTGGATCGGGCCGATCGTGATCGTGGTGATCGTCCCGCTGATCGACCTGCTCGCCGGGCTGGACCGCGGCAACCCGCCGGACGACGTGATCGACCGGCTGGAGCAGGACCGCTACTACCGGTGGATCACCTTCGCGTTCCTGCCCATCCAATACGCGGGTTTCGTGGCCGCGTTCTGGCTCGTCGGCAAGGGCGATCTGTCCGTTGTGGACAAGGTCGGCCTCGCGGTCTCGATCGGCTGCATCGGCGGGATCGGCATCAACACCGCGCACGAACTCGGGCACAAGAAGGAGAGCCACGAGCGCTGGCTGTCGAAGATCGCGCTGGCGCAGAGCTTCTACGGCCACTTCTACATCGAGCACAACCGCGGCCACCACGTGCGGGTGGCGACCCCGGAGGATCCGGCGAGCAGCCGGGTGGGGGAGAGCTTCTACCGGTTCTGGCCGCGCACCGTGTTCGGTTCGCTGAAGTCCGCGTGGGGGCTGGAGCGCAAGCGATACGCCCGCCGCGACAGGCATCCGTACCGGATCGGCAACGACGTGCTCAACGCCTGGCTGATGTCGGCGGTGCTGTGGGTGGCGATGATCGCCTGGCTGGGCGTCGGGATCCTGCCGTTCCTGGTGATCCAGGCGGTGATCGGGTTCTCGCTGCTGGAGGTCGTCAACTACATGGAGCACTACGGCATGCGGCGGCAGAAGGTCGGCCCGGCCGCCCGGCGGCGCTACGAACGGGTGAACCCGAGCCACAGCTGGAATTCCCACAACATCGCTACCAACGTCCTGCTGTACCACCTGCAGCGGCACAGTGACCACCACGCGAACCCGACCCGTCGCTACCAGACGCTGCGTGACTTCGAGGAGTCGCCGGTACTGCCGACGGGGTACGCCGGGATGATCGTGCTGGCGTTGTTCCCGCCGCTGTGGCGCCGCGTGATGGATCCCCGGGTGCTCGCGCATTTCGAGGGTGACATCTCCCGCGCCAACATCCAGCCCCGGAAGCGGGGCAGGATCCTGGCCCGCTACGGAACCCGCGTCACCGCGCGGTCCCGGGTCGCCGACGACACGCGCGGCGACGCGACCGAGGGCGGGATGTGCCCGGGCTGCGGCTATGTCTACGACGAGAAACTCGGCGATCCGCGGGAGGGTTTCGCCGCCGGGACCCCGTGGTCGGCGATCCCCGATTCGTGGTGCTGCCCGGACTGCGGCGTCCGGGAAAAGGTCGATTTCGTGGCACCGGGAAGGGTCGGGGCATGATGAAGATCGAGGCGGACCGCGCGAAAGGCGACGGCCTGGGCATGTGCGAGGCGAGGGCCCCCGATTTCTTCGAGGTCGTGACGACGGCACCGTGATGGTGCTGGCGCTGAAGCTGCGGAACTGACCATGACCCTCGTCGTCGTGGGGGCTTCCCTGGTCGGGTTGCGCGCGGTGGAGACCGCGCGCCGCGACGGGATCGCGGGCTCCGCGGCGTGTACGCCGCCGGAGACGTCGCGCATGCCGAGAACGCGCTGTTCGACGGCGAACTGATGCGGCTGGAACGCTGGACGAACCCGCGGCGCAGGGGGCCGCGGCCGCCCGGCACGCGCTCGCCCCCCGTCGGCGCGCTGACCGTCGACCGGCCGCGCGAGATCATGGAGTACCGCCGCCACATCGCCCGCCGCGCGCCCTGGGCCGAGGCGCTGACGTGCGCCGCAGGGACGGCGGCCTAGAATGACGATCATGAGCGAGGCACCCTCAGTCCCGGTCACGGGTGGCCCGTACCGGCAGCCGATCGTCGCCGCGGCGATCGAACTGACCGTGCGCTCCGGCTGGTCCTCGGTGACGATGAGCAGGCTGGCGGAGATCGTCGGCGTCAGCCGCCAGACGGTCTACAACGAGCTCGGCTCGAAGCCCTTGCTCGCCGAGGCGATGATCGCGCACGAACTGGCGCGGTTCCTGTCCGTCGTCCGGGAGGCGTTCGAGCGGCATCCCGACGACCTCGTCGAGGCGATCCACGACGCCGTCCGAGGTGTCCTGGAACTCGCCGACGACAACCTGCTGCTGCGCGCCATCGTGTCGGCCACCCACGGCACCGACACCGAACTCCTGCCGCTGCTGACGGTCCGGGCAGGCAGCCTGCTGACCGAGGCGAGGGTGATGCTGCGCGGCCGCGTGCGCTCCTACGACCCGCCGCTGGACGCCGAACAGCTCGACGTCGCGATCGACGTCGTGGTGCGGACCGTGCTGAGCCACATCATGCAGCCGTCGGACACCCCGGCGCGAACGGCCGACGCCCTGGCGTGGATGGCTTCGCGGCTCCTCGGCGCCTCGACGAACCGCTCACTGCGGCATCCACCGCTGGATTAGGGCCGCGGCCTCGGCCGCGCTCAGATGGGTGTTGTCGACGCGGAGGTGCCCGTGCCGCTCGATGAGGTCCTGCGCGTGGACGGCGGGACCCACCCGTGTTCAGGATGGGGCCGCGGTCGAGTTCGAGGAGCCTGGCGCGGGAGCCGTCGACGTCGCGTTTGCTGGGTTTGCGGGCGAGCCTCAGCTCGGTGGCGTTGCGGCGAAGACGTTCCTCGAGATCCGCGGTCAGCTCGACGAACCGCGTCCGCCCGCCGCGTGCCCGCACGATGTCGACGTAGGAACCGACGAGTTCCGCGTCCTCGGGCAGGTCGAGACCCCAGACGTAGGTGTAGACGAGACCGGGCAGATCCGCGTCGGCCGCCTCTTCACAGCTTGAATCCGGTGAGCGCGCACAGTTCCTCGCCCACGGTCATCTTGCCGACGGCGGGCGGTCCGAAGATCACGATGAAGTCCACAGGGTCACGTTAAGGGGTCGCACGGCGCGACGGGGCGCGACTACACTCGCGAAGATCAACTATGGCGGAAGGTTCGCGAAGTGAATTCCGATTCCGGGGTCGCGCCGGAAGGGCGCACCACTTTCGCTGCGCTGCTGGTGTACGAGGCTTTGTCCTCGGCACCCGATAGCGAACCCCTGTACGAGGAAACCGTCACTCTCTTCAGCGCGGAATCCGTCGAGGACGCGACCCGCAAGGCTCACCTCCACGGTACTGATCGGGAAACGGGCTACGAAAACGCCGAGGGCGCGAAAATCACCTGGAAGCTCAAGCACGTCCTGGACGTCGGCGAGGTGTTCGACAACCCGTGCGAAGACGGCGCGGAGATCCACACTCGCCACTTCCGCAATTACCACGCCTACGAGATGTTCGAAGCCCTGCTCGGTAAGACGGAGCTGTAGATCGCGGTCACAGCAAACTTTCCCCGAGCCGGGTCGTCAGGTACAGGACGTTGCGGCCGGCGCGTTCGCGCGTGACCAAGCCGCTGTCCCGCAAGACCTTCAAATGCTGGGAAACCGCACTGGGAGTCACCCCGAGCGCGTGGGCCAGGTCGGTCGTGGTCGCGGGGGACAGGAGTGCCCGCAGCAGGTCGGCGCGCATCCGGCCGAGCAGCCGGACGGCGCCGGGCGCGGCTGGCCCTCCTGGTGGCGCTTCCCGTCCTGGTCCCGGCGATGCGCGCTACTCCTCGGTGAGCCGCGCGCCCCCGGCCTTCGCCAGTTTCGACGGCCACCAGACCTTCCGTCCGACGTCCATCGTCAGCGCCGGCACCAGCAGTGACCGCACCAGCAGCGTATCCAGCAGCACGCCGAACGCGACGATGAACGCGAGCTGGGCGAGGAAGAGGATGGGCAGGACGGCCAGGGCGGCGAAGGTCGCGGCGAGGACGACACCCGCGGACGTGATCACGCCACCGGTCACGCGCAGGCCGCGCAGCGTCCCGTCCCTGGTGCCGATGCGGCCCGCCTCTTCGCGGACCCGGGTCATCAGGAAGATGTTGTAGTCGATCCCCAGCGCGACCAGGAAGACGAAGCCGAACAACGGGACGACCGGGTCGGCGCCGGGGAAGCCGAAGACGTGGTTGAACACCAGCGCCGAGACGCCCATGGTCGCGGCGAACGACAGGACCACCGTGCCGATCAGCAGCAGTGGCGCCAGCACCGAGCGCAAGAGCAGCGCGAGCACGAGGAAGATGACGACCAGGACGATCGGGATGATCAGCAAGCGGTCGTGCTCGGACGTCTTCCTGGTGTCGAGCAGCGTGGCCGTCGGCCCGCCGACCTTGGTGCCGTCGACGGTGTGCACGGCTTCGCGGATCCGTTCCACGGTGGCGACGGCCGCGTCGGAGTCGGGGGGATCGGCGAGCACCGCGTCGATCTTCGCGAGCCCACCGGCTTCGAGCGGATCGCCGTCCGGTCCGATGCCCTGGCGGACGTCGGAGACTCCGGGCACCCGTGCCAGGTCGGTGACCGCCTCCGCTTGACCGGCGGGAGTGATGATCACCGTGGGGGAGCCGGAGCCGCCGGGGAAGTAGCGGGAGAGGACCTCCTGGCCCGCGACGGAATCGACCGGGGTCAGGAAGACGTCGGACTGCGCGGTGCCGGAAGCCTTGAGCTGGGGCAGGAACGCGCCTCCCGCGAGCAGGACGACGGTCGTGACGATCCAGATCGTGCGCGGCGCACGGGCGACCCAGCCCGCGACACGGCCCCAGAGCCCACCGGTCTCCTCGCGCGGCGCGGCGACCGCGGGCCGGAACGGCCAGAAGGCGTTGCGACCGCACAGGGCCAGGGCGGCGGGCAGGAAGGTGACGGTCGTCAGCAGGGCGGCGGCGATGCCGATGGCGGCGACCGGACCGAGTCCCCTGTTGGAGTTCAGATCGCTGAACAGCAGGCAGAGCACGCCGAGGATCACGGTCCCGGCGGAGGCGGCGATCGGTTCGATGGTCGAACGCCAGGCCGTGCGGAGCGCGGTGCGGGCGTCGTCGGTCGTCCGGAGTTCTTCGCGGTAGCGCGAAATCATCAGGAGCGCGTAGTCGGTGGCGGCGCCGAACACGAGGATGAACAGGATCCCCTGGCTCTGCCCGTTCAGCGCCAGCACGTCGTGGTCCGCGAGCAGATAGACCGCGAGACTCGCCGTGCCCAGCGCGAACACGGCCGACAACAGGACGAGCAGGGGGAGCAGCGAGCTCCGGTAGACGATGATCAGGATGAGCGCGACCACCGCGCCCGCGACCAGGAGCAGCAGTCCGTCGATCCCGCCGAACGCCTCCTTGAGGTCGGCGATCTGGGCGGCCGGGCCGGTCACGAGCACTTTCAGCCCTTCGGGCGTGTCACGGGCGAGGGCCTCCCGCAGCGCCTCGACACCGTCACCCGGGTCGCTTTTCGCGTCGAGAAGGACGACGATCTGTGCTCCGGCGTCGCTGCCGGGGGCGGGCACGAACCGCGCGTTCGACGTCCGGTCGGCGAGGAACCGCTTGTCGTCCCCGGTCAGGCCCGACGGCCGTTCGGCCACGACTATCGCCGGGACGACGGCGGCGCTGGAGAACTGCTTCTGGAGTTCCCCGACCTCGGTCGCCTCCGCGGAAGCGGGCAGGAAGCTGCTGCTGTCGTTCTCGGTGACCTGGCTCAGCTTGCCCGCGTACGGGCCGCCGATCCCGCCGAAGATCAGCCAGCCGATCGCGACGAGGGCGGGGAGCAGCCACCGCAGACGTGACCGCGTGCGGGCGGGACGTTCGACTTCCGAGATCATGGACGGATGGCTCCCGTGACAGCGCTAGTTCGACAATCGAATAGTTCGACCATCGAAATAGTAGACTGGTCGCCCGGACGGGGCACGGCGAGGGGAGTGACCGGACATGGCTGAGGAGGTCACCGACGAGTTGCTCGTCCTCCTGCTGCGGCAGCTGACCGTCGAATCCGATCGCTTCGCCGAGATGTTCGGGGAGGCGCACGGCCTGCACCGGACCGACCTCAACGCGCTCGCGGTGATCATGGACGCGGCTCGGATGGGTGACCCGATGAGCCCGAGCAGGCTCGCGGACGCCCTGCATCTGAGTGCCTCGGCGACGACGTCGGTGCTGGACCGGCTGGAGCGGGCCGGTCACCTCTACCGGGACCGGAGCGCGACCGACCGGCGCAAGGTCGAGCTGCGGATGCACGATCAGGCGCGGCGGGTCGGCGCCGAGTTCTTCCTGCCGCTCGGCGAGAGCTTCTCCGCCGCCTGGAAGGACATGGGGGAGGACGAACGGCGGACGGTCGCGCGGTTCCTCCGGAGCAGTATCGCCGCGACCGTCGAGGTCCGAGGCAGGCTGGCCCCCTGAACGGGCCACTCGGGCTGCGCACCATCCCCTCACGGTGAACACTCTGGGGAATGCGATGCGTGGTGCTCGGAGCGACGGGGTATGTCGGCGGACGGCTGGTGCCGCATCTGCTCGACGCGGGTCACGAGGTCCGGGTCGTGGCGAGGTCGCCGGAGAAGGTCACCGAAGAGCCCTGGCGTGACCGCGTCGAGGTCGTACGCGGGGACGTCACGGATCCGGCGTCGATCGGAGCGGCACTGACCGACGGCGATGTCGTCTACTACCTCGTGCATTCCTTGGCACGCAAGGATTTTGTCGAGATCGACCGGAAAGCCGCGCAGACGGTCGCCGAGGCCGCGAAGACCGCGGGAGTAACCCGCCTGGTGTACCTCGGCGGGATCGTGCCGGACGACGAGGAGCTGTCGCCGCATCTGGCTTCGCGGGCGGAAGTGGGGCGGATCCTGCTGGAGTCCGGGGTGCCCACCGCGGTCCTGCAGGCCGCGGTGATCATCGGCTCCGGTTCGGCGAGTTTCGAGATGCTGCGCTATCTCACCGAGCGGCTCCCGGCGATGATCACCCCGCGATGGGTGCACAACCGCATCCAGCCGATCGCGATCCGGGACGTGCTGCACTACCTCGTGCACGCCGCCGAGCTGCCGTCCGAGGTGAACGGTGCCTTCGACATCGGCGGCCCCGACGTCCTGACCTATCTGCACATGATGCGCCGCTACGCCGTCGTCGCGGGCCTGCCGCGGCGCGCCGTCGTCCCGGTGCCGGTGCTGACGCCTTGGCTGTCCGCGCAGTGGATCAACCTGGTCACGCCCGTGCCGAAGTCGATCGCGATGCCGCTGATCGAATCGCTGGTACACGAGGTGGTCTGCCACGACAAGGCGATCGCCGAGCACATCCCCGACCCGGAAGCGGGCCTGACGCATTACGAACACGCCGTCGAACTGGCGCTGACCCGGGTCCGCAACGCCGACGTCCCGACCCGCTGGTCCGACGCGTCGACCGCGTCCGCGCCGTCGGATCCGCTGCCGAGCGACCCGGAGTGGGCAGGCGGGACGGTCTACGAGGACAAACGCGAGCAGAAGACGGACGCCTCGCCGGAGGCGCTGTGGGACGTCATCGAGTCCATCGGCGGCGAGCACGGCTGGTACTCGTTCCCGCTGGCGTGGTCGGTCCGGGGCTGGGCCGACCGGGTCGCCGGCGGCGTCGGGCTGCGGCGCGGACGCCGGGATCCGCGGCGGCTGCATCAAGGCGAGGCGCTGGACTGGTGGCGGGTCGAATACCTCGATCGGCCGCGGATGCTGCGGCTGCGTGCCGAGATGAAGCTGCCGGGGCGGGCGTGGCTCGAACTCAGCGTCGAGTCCGATGAGGACGGTGGGACGCTCTACCGGCAACGCGCGGTGTTCGAGCCGCACGGCCTCGCCGGGCACGTGTACTGGAAGGGGATCGCGCCCTTCCACGGCGTCGTCTTCGGTGGGATGGTCCGCAACATCACTGGTGCGGCACAGGGGAGCCAGGTGGTGGCGTGATGGCGCTCTTCGGGCCCTCCGGGCGACCTCGACGGGTCAGCCCTTGAGTGTCTTCATGGTGTCTTCGACGCTCTTGCGGACCTTGGCCTTCATGTCCTCTTCCGCGGTCGGCCAGCCGTCGGCCTCCCGGGCGTACCCGCTCCCGGTGACCGCCAGCACCAGCGAGCCGTGCCGGACGTCGTACTTGTAGAGCCAGAGCTCCATCGCGGTCCACGGCTTCGTGTCGTCGTGCTGCCGATACACGAACGCGGCCGACCCCAGACCCTCGACGTCGGTCACGCTGAGGTCGGTACCGGGGCGCGCCCGCTCGCCGTCGTTCTTCCGGAAGTCGTCGTACATGGCCTTCGCGGCGGCTTCCCCGGACGGATGCAGTGCGATGAACGTCGTCAGCTTGGCATAGCCCGCCGACCCGTCGAACTCCATCTCGCAGTTCCCGCCATCGAGCCCGGTGACGAGTTTGCTCGGCGTTTTCGTCGCCGTGCCACGGGTGAGGGCTTCGAAATCCGCCGGATTCACCGCTGTGCACGCGTCTCCTTGGAGACGGTAGTTCGGCGGGGGTTCGGGTTCGGACGAGCAACCGGCGAGAGTGGAGACGGCGAGCGCCACGAAGAGCGCTCCGCGGCGGCGGTTGGCGGGCATGCCCGGATGGTGGCAGCGCGTCCGCGCGACCATGAGGGCATTTGTACCAGGGCGTGTGGGATCGTTTGCCGATGAGGATCTTGCTCGTGGAGGACGAGCGGCGACTGGCCGAATCACTGCGCGCCGGGCTGAGCGCCGAGGGCTATGCCGTCGACGTCGCGCACAACGGCCGCGACGCGCTTTGGTACGCCGAGGAAAATCCCTACTCGGCGATGATCCTCGACATCATGCTGCCGGGCCTCAACGGCTACCGCGTCTGCCGCAGGCTGCGCGAACGCGGAGACGCCACCCCGATCCTCATGCTCACCGCGAAGGACGGCGAGGACGACGAGATCGAGGCACTGGACACCGGCGCCGACGACTTCCTGCCGAAGCCTTTTTCCTACGGTGTGCTGCTTTCCCGGTTGCGGGCGCTGATCCGGCGCGGGGGAGCGACGCGGCCGGGCACGTTGCGGCTCGGCGACCTCGAACTCGACCAGGCGAGTCACCGCTGCCGTCGCGGTGACGCAGAGATCTCCTTGACCAGCAAGGAATTCGCCCTGCTGGCCTATCTGATGAAACGCCAGGGCGAGGTGGTCACCAAGGCCGAACTGCTGGAGAACCTCTGGGACTTCGCGGCGTCGGCGACCGCGAATCTGGTGGAGGTGCACATGAGCGCGCTGCGCCGCAAGATCGACCTGCCGTTCGGCGCCGAGACGATCCGCACGGTCCGCGGCGCCGGCTATCACGTGGTGGGTTCCGGTGTTTAGGTTCTGGCGGACCACCCGGTTCCGGGTCGCGCTGACCGCTTTCCTGGCGTCGATCATCGCTCTGGCGGTCGTTTCGGCGTGGCTGGTGCTCGATGCCCAGAACCGGCTGGGCAACGGCGCCGCACAGGTGGCGAAGGAGCGCGCGGCCGCGGTCGTCCAGGTGCTGAATACCGGCGCCGCCCCGGCCGATCTGCGGCTCCTCGTGCAGGCTTCGATCTACGAGGTGACCACCCAGACCGGCGAGCGGGTCGCGTCTTGTCCCGGCCTGCGTTCCGGGACGATCGTCCCGGACGGAGACTTCGAGTACGGCGACAGTGTCCAGAACATCAAGCCTGGCGACGTCGACCTCGCCCGGCGGGAATCCGTCGGCTGCGCGAGTGCGCTCGGGGAAGATCCAGAGCGGAACGGAGTCCGGCTGCACGTGGCGGGCACCGTGAGCGGCGACAGTAAGTACCGCGTCTACGGCGCCGCCGTCGTCGACGGGGCCGGACAGGCGGCGCTCGACGCGGTGCGCGTGACACTGCTGGCGGGTGTCCCGGTGATCGCGCTGCTGATCGGCGTGATCGCCTGGCTCGCGGTACGCCGTTCACTGCGCCCCGTCGAGGCGATTCGTTCCGAGGTCGCGGAAATCGGCGCGCACGACCTCTCCCGCCGGGTCCCGGCGCCGGACAGCCGTGACGAGATCGCGAAACTGGCCGGGACGATGAACACGATGCTCGCCCGCCTCGACACCGCCGTGACGCGGCAGAGCAGGTTCACCTCGGACGCGTCACACGAACTCCGCACGCCGCTGGCCTCCCTGCGGACGCAACTGGAGGTCCTGCTCGCGCATCCGGATCGGCTGGACTGGCGCGATGCCTGCGAAAACGCGCTCCTCGACGTCACTCGTCTGCAGGATCTCGTCGCCGACCTCGTGCTGCTCGGCAAGCTCGACAACCCGGAGCCGGAACGGTTCACGCCGGTGCCACTGGCCGAAGTGGTCGAATCCTGTCTCTCCGGACGTCAGGACGTGCGAGCGGAGATCGAGGGCTCGCCGGTCGTCCTCGGCAACCGGGGACGGCTGGAGCGGCTTCTCCGCAACGTCGTGGACAACGCGCAGCGCCATACCCGCACCGGCGTCGTCGTATCGGCGTCCACAGTGGACGGATTCGGGGTGCTGACGGTCACCGACGACGGCCCCGGGATCCCCGCCGAGGAGCGCGAGCGCGTGTTCGACCGGTTCGTGCGGCTGGACGACGGACGTGCGCGTGACGACGGTGGCGCCGGTCTCGGACTGGCGATCGTCGCCGACATCGCCCGTGCCCACGGTGGAACCGCCGAGGTCGCCGAGTACTACGGTGGCGCCCGACTCGTCGTCCGGTTGCCATCGGCGGACTCGCGAAGCTGAAGACGTCTTCAGCTTCCTTAAGCTTCGGTTCAGCGTCCGGGCCCGAACCTGCGGACCATGTCGTCCGTCCTCTCGCGTCGCGCCTGGTGGCAGCCGCTGAACCACCGCGACTACCTGGCCTCGTCCTGGTTCCCCGGGCTCACCGGCGTGCGTGCGCTCGCCGCCGTGGCCGTCGTGTTCTTCCACTACGGCGGACCCGCCACGGACCGTCTGCAGGGCTGGATCGCCGTCCAGTTGTTCTTCGTGCTGTCGGGGTACCTGATCACGACGTTGGCCCTGCGCGAAGAGGATCGCGGCGGCCGGATCTCGCTGCGCGAGTTCTACCTCCGCCGGGTGTTCCGGATCTTGCCGGTGTACGTCCTGCTCCTGGCGCTGACGACGGTCGCGGTGATCATCGGCGGCACCTACCAGAGCAGCAGGCTCGCCGACGCCATGCCGTACTACCTCGTCTTCGGCAACGAACTCGTCGACTTCAACACGCCCTACCCGACGTCGTGGTCGCTCGGGGTGGAGGAGAAGTTCTACCTCGGGTGGCCGGCGCTGCTGGTGCTCACGTCGTTCGCGAAGAGCGGGAAGACGGCGTTGCGGCTGCTTCTCGGTGCCTCGGCGGTGCTCGGCGTCGTGCTGTTCGCGTTGCCGCTGGCACCGTCGCACACCTGGGCGAGCCTTTCGGTGCACTACTGCTCGCTGGTGATCGGCTGCTTGCTGGCGATGCTGCTGCACCATCCGCGCGGGTTCGCGTTCTTCCGGCCGCTGACCAGGCCCGCCATCGCGACGGTGATCGGCTGCGGGTTCGTCGTCTTCCAGTTCTCGGTGGGCCCCCTGGCCAAGGCGCTCGGTGGGCACTGGCAGTTCGTGGTCCCGGTCTACGCGGCGGGCTCGGCGCTGCTGCTCGTGGCCGTCGTGTCACCCGGCCCGGTCCGCGGCTTGCTTTCGAGTAGACCGCTGACGTTCGTCGGCGACCGTTCGTACGCCCTCTACCTGGCTCAGACCGCGGCCGCCGGGGTGTCGGGCTGGTTGCTGCCCAGCGGTCTCGCCAAGGCGGCGGTGACCACGGCCGTCGCACTGGTCTTCGCCTGCGCGCTGCGCCGATGGGTCGAACAGCCCGCCATCGCCTACGGCCGGAAAGTGATCGGACGACGCACGCCCGCCGTCCCTCCGGTGGAGGCGACGGCGGGCGCGACGTGAGCGGGTCCTAGTGGTGCGCGGCGACGGCCTTGGTGCCGGTGCTCTTCCGCACGAACAGCGATCCGACGAACGCGGCCAGCCCGACCCCGCCGGCGACCATGAACGTGGTGCGGATACCCGCCGCGTCGGGGCTGGTCGCCCCGGCCGTCACCGTGCTCGCCGTGGCCACCGCGATGAACACGGCGGTGCCGAGCGCGCCGGCGACCTGCTGCAGCGTCGACAGGATCGCGCTGCCGTGGGAGTAGAGGTGATCGGGCAGCGAACCGAGGGATTCGGTCATCAGCGGGGTCATCATCAGGCCGAGCCCGGCCATCAGCAGCACGTGGATGGCGATTACCGCGACCAGCGGCGACTCCGGCCCGAGCAGGGCGAACAGCCACAGCGACACCGCCATCGCGGCCGCACCGGGGATGACCAGCGGCCGGGCACCGAAGCGGTCGAACAGCGCGCCGACCGGGCGGCCGAGCAGGCCGAGGACCAGACCGCCCGGCAGGACGGCCAGACCGCTGACGAACGTGCTGGTGTGCAGGACGGTCTGCAGGTACAACGGCAGCAGGATCGCCGCGGCGCCGATCAGGCAGACGAACAGCAGCGCTGTCAGCACCAGCGAGACGACGAAGCTGCGATGAGTGAACGGGCGCAGGTCCAGCAGCGCGCGGTCCTGCCGCTGCAGCCGCAACTGACGCCAGGTGAACACCACGAGCGAGACGACCCCGACGACGATCGGCACCCACGGCGGCACCGGCTGGTGCCCGCCCGCGGACTCGCCGGACACCGACAGGCCGTACAGCACGCCGCCGAAACCGATGGCGGAGAGGAACACCGACAGCACGTCCAGCGGCACCTTGCGGGTGTCGCTGTCCAGCCGCAGCCGCAGCGCGCCGACCACCAGGGCGGCGATCGAGAGCGGCAGCACGATCCAGAACATCCAGCGCCAGCCCAGCGAGGACAGCACGGCACCGCCGATGGTCGGTCCGATGGCGGGGGCGACCGCGATGACGATGGTGATCGTGCCCATCGTGGCGCCGCGCTTCTCCACCGGGACCAGGCGCATCACCGTCGTCATCAGCAGCGGCAGCATGACGGCCGTACCGCAGGCCTGGATGACGCGGCCGACCAGCAGGAGGGTGAAACCCGGGGCGACCGCGCTCACCAGGGTGCCGAGGCTGAACAGGGTCAACGAGGCGAGGAAGACCTGACGCGGGGTGAAGCGTTCGAGCAGGAAGCCGGTGGTCGGGATGACGACCGCCATGGTGAGCAGGAAGCCACTGGTCAGCCATTGGACCGTGGTGGTCGGGACCTTGAGGTCGACGGTCAGGTCACGCAGCGCGACGCTCAGGATCGTCTCGTTGAGGATCATCACGAACGCCGACAGCACCAGGACCCCGATCAGGAGCCCGGGACTCGCCGGGGCCCTTTCCTGGTCGGAAGTGGTTTTGGGCATGGTCTCGGTCATCAGTGGTGAACTCCTGGAAGGCCGCGCTCGCAGTGGGCCGCCCTCGGCGCCGGCATGGGTGACGGCGAAGGCGTGGCAGATACCTGTGCAGTCTGCCTGGGCCGGTCGGTTCCTGTCACGTCGATTTCCGTAGTGAATACGGTCACTTCGCTGTGAGCGGAAGTGGACTCCGCACGGGAGAGGAACGGATTTCCACCTGTACCAAGGCAAAATCACTTGGTGACCACTGCGATCACCGAAGACCGATGGCGTGCGGTGAGACGCGCCTATCGGGTGACCGGAGCGCGGTTCGCCGCCCTGGTGTCCGATCTGCGGGAGCCGGACGCGATGGTGACGGCGGACTGGACCGCGGCAGACACCGTCGCCCACGTCGCCACTATCGCAAAAATGTACCGGGCGCTGGTCCGGGCGGGCGGCCCCGTGCTGGAGGGGCGGGCCGAGAAGACCACTGTGGACACCGTTTCGGTACTGAACGCCTTGGTGCTGGGGAATTTTCGCGAACGTGACATCGGCGTGCTGGTGGCGGGACTACTCGCGGACATCGAGGAAGTGCTGCGAGTGACCGCGGACGCCGACCCGGCGACCCCGGTGAGCTGGCTCGGCGACTCGAAGGTGCCGCTGGCCGGCGTCTTCGCGCATCTGGTCAACGAACTGCAGATCCACGGCTGGGACATCGCCCGCGCGCTGAACCTGCCGTGGACGATCCCGCCGGGTGACGCGGCGCTGTTCTTCGATCTCTTCCTGGTGGGCGTGCTGAAGAACGGCACCGGACATCTCCTCGACACCGACGAGCCGCCCCGCGCGAGGCGGATCGCGGTGGCCTTCCGGTCGCCGTACACGTCGCCCGTCGTGCTGGTGCTGCGCCACGGACAGGTGACGGTCGAGGAGCCCGGCGGCCCGGTCGACGCGCGCATCTCGTTCGATCCGCCGTCGCTGAACCTGATGCTGTTCCACCGGGTGGGGACGGTGCGTTCGGCGCTGACGCGCAAGATCGTCGTCAGCGGTCCCCGGCCCTGGCTGCTGCCCGCGTTCCTGCGGGTCGTCCGGTTGCCTTAGCGGGGCGATGGGTCGGTGCGGGCGTTCCTGTACTTCCGGGGCGGCAAGTACGCGCCGGGCGTGGTGGGTCGTGAGTGGTAAGTGACGTTAGAACGACACTTACCACTCACGACCCACTTGACCGTCGGCCGGGCGGGCTGGGGTTCCGCCGGTCCGGTCATCACGACTCCCCGCTTCGCCAGGGGGCGATCATAGGTCCGGCCCGCCCGGATTTGAACCGGTCGAGGCCCCGGCCAGGGCGTTAACCGTTAACAGGTCCGTCGAAGCGGATCCGGGCCTCTTCGATGTGGCCGAGGAAGCGCTGGGTCCAGTCGCACATCCCGTCGACCGTCGCGCGCAGACCCTGGCCCGCCTCGGTGAGCGTGTACTCGACGCGCGGCGGCACCGTGGGGTGCACGGTGCGCCCGACCAGGCCGTTGCGCTCCAGCATGCGCAGGTTCTGGGTGAGCATCTTGTGGCTGATGCCCTCGATCCCGTTCCGCAGTTCGGTGAACCGCGGTGTCCCGTCACCGATCGTCTCGATGATGAGGAGCGCCCACTTGTTGGCGACGTCGGAGAAGATCTCGCGCGCCAGCGAGTCTGCCCGCGTCAGGTCGGCGTCGTCGGCGGTGCCGCTGAACTGCTTGGTCACCATCAGGTTCCCCAGTCACGAAAAAGTGCGTTCTTCCAGGTCGGTCCACACTCTCCTACAGTGCCTGGGTAACCGCAAGTGACCACGAGCAAGGAGCGAGAACAATGGCCATCACCCTGGTGAACCCCGCGGGGCTGCCGGAGATCCCCGCCTACCGGCAGGTCGCGATCGCGACCGGGTCGAAGCTGGTCTTCGTCGCGGGGCAGGTCGCCTGGGACGCCGACGGCGCCACAGTCGGTGAGGGCGACCTCGCCGCGCAGGTCGAACGGTGCTACCTCAACATCGCGACCGCGCTCGCCGAGGCGGGCGCCACGTTCGACGACGTCGCGAAACTGACCGTCTATGTCGTCGACTGGACCCCGGACAAACTGGCCCCGTTCCTCGAAGGGGTGGGCCGGGCCGCCGCCCGGCTGGGCGGCGCCCCCGTCCCGCCGGGCACGCTGATCGGCGTCGCCGCGCTGGACGTGCCCGAGCACCTGGTCGAGGTCGAGGCCACCGCGGTCGTCGACTGACGCTCACCGACCGCGGGCCGCGGGCCAGATCGGGCTGTCGACGTAGTGGTTGTCGTACTGCTTCGACGAAGCCGCGATCTCCGAGGGGTCGGCCTCGCCTCGGGCGACCCGGTCGAGGAGCCGGTAGTAGTCGAAGCGGGCCATGCCCGGCGTGAAGGTCACCAGGACGTCGGCGTCGGAATCGGCGGCGGGCCCGAAGGCGTGCGGCACGCGCGGCGGCACCGCGAGGAAGTCGCCCTTCTCCAAGGTGTGCAGGGTTTCCTCGACGAGCACCTGGAGCTTTCCTTCGAGGACGAAGAAGAACTCGGTCGCCCGGGTGTGGAAATGCGCCGGGGTGCCGAAGACGCCCTGCTTCAGGGTCGCGCGGTTCGTGGTGAAGCCGCCGTCGGTGGTGTCCGAGTCGGCCAGCAGGGTGATGTCGCTGCCCGGCGCGTCGCTGACGATCTCGGCGTCGGCGGCCCGGAGCAGGATGGGGTCGAACATGATGGTGATCTCCTCGGGTTTTCCGGTGTTCAGCGGGCTCGCTGACAAGACCAAGAATCTCCCGGGCGGCGACCTTCATCAACATCGGGGACCGCACCGATCGATAACCTGCAGATTATCAATCGGTGCGGTGCTCACCAGGACAGGGCGGCTCGCTGAGCCGGGACGATCGCGCCGAGTCCGGCCGAGAACAACCGCATCAGCGGCGGTAGCCGGTAGGTGTCCTCGTCGCCCCACTCGGCGAGCCCGAGGTCGACCAGGCGATCCAGCGCGGCCTCCGCCTTCAGCGGGCAGGTGTCGAGGACGGCGGCCGCCTGAACGGACCGGCACACCTCGAATCCCGGCCTGCCGAGGAGGCGGAACGCGGCCGCGGCCAAGGGATCCTTGCCCGCCGCGATCGGCAGGAACGCCGACGAGTACAGCGCCCGCAGCGATTCCCCGCCGAAGCCGAGTTCGTCCAGCCTGCTCTCCTCGGGGGCGAGCCGGTGCGCCAGCCAGGACAGCGGCCGCGTCGGCCGGTTGGCCAGGATCGTGCCCGCGATCCGCAGTGCGGCCGGGATCCCGTGGCAGTGCCGGACGATGTCGGCGGCCGCCCGCGGTTCCGCCTCCACTTTGGACCGGCACGCCAGCCTGCCGAGCACCTCCAGGCCGTCCTCATCGGACAACGGACCGAGCGCGAAGTGCTCCGCGCCGTCCAGCATCAACGGCGAACGGCCGGTGATCAGCACCGCGCACGAACCGCGGGCCGGGATCAGCGCGCGGAGCGCGGCGGATTCGGTCGCACCGTCGAGTACCAGCAGCACCGCGCGATGGGCGAGCTGGGAACGCAGGACGGCGGCCGCCTCGTCCGGCGTCCACGGGATGTCCGACGCCGGAACGCCGAGATGCCGCAGCAGGCGCGGCGGGACCCGGGAAGCCGGACCGTCGACGCTCAGGTCGACGTACAACTGTCCACCCGGGAATCGGGCGCCGACCCGGTGCGCCACTTCCAGCACCAGTGCGCTCTTCCCGATCCCGCAGGGACCGTGCACCGCGGCGACCTTCGGCACCGACCGGTCCGGGCCGACGAGCAGCGAGGTCAGGCGCGCCGCGTCGGCCGCCCGGCCGGCGAACGACCGGCACCGCACCGGAAGTTCCTGCGGCACGGTCGTTTCCGGCTCCTGGGCGGCGCTGACGGAGGCGGGGGAGACCGCCGTGAGCCGCGGATCCCGGTCCAGCACCGCCCGGTGCAGTTCGGCGAGGTCCGGTGACGGCTCCAGGCCGAGACGGTCCGCGAGCACGCGGCGACAGTCGGTGTAGACGGCCAGCGCCCCGGCGGGATCACCGGATCGGTACAGAGCGGTCATCGGATGCGCCCATGGCCGTTCCCGCAACGGATGCTCGGCGACGAATTCCCGCAGCGGGGCGATCACCTCGCGATGCTCGCCGAGCCGGAGCCGGGCGTCGAGATGGTCTTCGGCGACCGAAAGCCGGAGTTCTTCCACCGGTGCGATCGAACCGGCGAGCGCCTCATTGTCGGCGAGATCTTCCAACACCGCGCCACGGCAGGAGGAAAGTGCTTCACCGAGGTGACGGACGGCGGCGGCGAAGTCACCGCGTGCGAGCGCCGCCCGCCCCGTCCCGGCCCGTTCGGTGAATGCGTGGAGATCCAATTCCCCCTGGCGCACAAGGAGTTCGTAGCCGTTCGTGCGGCCGGAGATGCGTTCACCCGGCAGGGCGCCCCGGAGCCGGTTCGCGTAGGTGCGCAGGTTGGCGACCGCCGAAAGCGGCGGCTCGTCTCCCCACAACGTCTGGATGAGCCTGCGTATCGGGACGGTTCGACCAGGGTGCAACAGCAACGCGGCCAGAAGATTGCGCTGTTTGGCCGAGCCCAGCGCGATCGTCCCGACTTCGGTGTGTACCTCGAGCCTCCCCAGAACCCTGAACTCGATCGACGACACTCACACCTCTCCCGAGAGTTGGAGACAGAAACGTGAGACCCCTTAAGGCAGTTCTATCACCTCCGACTTTGCCGGACGTTCATCCCGCGTTGGGGCACAGGCGATACACGTGCGCGTGTATCGCCGCTATCCGCCTTCGTGTACCGGCCTTTCCTACGTTGGGCGCTGCCGAAGCCGTCCGGCTCGGAGGAAGTGAGGAGCGCGGAACATGCGCAAGACATTGGGAACCTTCAGCGACAAGCTGCTGAGCGTCTTCGTGGCCAAGGCCGACGTGGGCGCCGGCTGCCCGCCCGACCCGTTCACCAAGCACTGCTACTGCCGTGAGCGCAGCGACTTCCGGCAGAACTGCTCGACGAACGGTGCCTGCAAGGTGTTCTGCGGACCCTGTTACGCCTACCGGATCTGCGGAGGCTGATCGAACCCGCGGGCGGTGGCCGGTGTTCGCGAGCACCGGCCACCGCCCCGCGGTACCCGCCCGTCCCTCTTCCTCCACTGGAGACACCATGCCCATCCTGACCGCCGCCGTCGTGCTCGTCGGACTCCTGTGCGTGCTGGACCTGCTGCTCAGCTTCGGCATCATCCGGCGGCTGCGTGAGCAGAACGAGACCCTGAAGAACGTGCAACAGAACGCCGCCGTCCAGCCGGAGATCGCGCTGCCCGCGGGCGCCACCGTCGGCGCCTTCTCCGCCACCACGGTCAGCGGCGTCGAGCTGTCCACCGCGGACATCGACGGCACCCGCGCCCTCGTCGGCTTCTTCTCGCCGAACTGCACCCCGTGCAAGGAGCGGATGCCCGAGTTCATCGAGTACGCCACCCGCTTCGAGGGGAAGGTCATCGCGATCGCCGCCGGGGACGAGGAGGAGACGGTCGACATGGTCGTCCGGCTCGGCGAGGTCGCCGAGGTGATCCGCGAGTTCGACGGCGGTGACGTGCACCAGGCGTTCGGCGCCTCCGGCTATCCCGCGCTCTGCGTGGTCGAGGAAGACCGGACCGTGCTGGCCAGCGGGTGGGAGATGTCGGCCCTGCCGGTACCGGCCAAGCTGTGAACACCTCCCTCGGCGCCCGCCGCGTACTGAGCCTGCTGTGGGCGGCGGTCCGCCTGACGTGGCGGGCCGCCCCGGTGGGCACGCCGCTGTACCTGGCGCTGTCGCTGGTGGGCGGCGTCGTCCCGATCGCGACCGCGTGGTGCATGAAGGCGCTCCTCGACGGACTGGCCGCCGGCGAGGTGTGGCTGACGCTGCTGCCGTGGGCGGTCGCCCTCGCCGTCGCGGGCCTGATGGCGGGCCTTCTCCCGGTCGGGAGCGAGTACCTGAAGCAGCGGCTCGACCGGTCGGTCGCCGTGGTGACGATGGACCGGCTCTACCGGGCGATGGGCAGGCTGGCCGGGATCGCGAGGATGGAGGACCCGCGATTCCGCGACAAGCTCCGGCTGGCCCAGCAGACCGGCCGCAGCGGTCCTGGCCGGCTCGTCGACGACGGCATCGGTTCGGCGCAGGCGGCCGTCACACTGGGTGGTTTCCTGGGGACCTTGCTCGTGATCGACGCGGGGATGGCGCTGATCGTGCTGCTCGCGGCGATCCCCGCGCTGATCGCCAATCTACGGCTGAGCCAGGCGCGGGCACGTGTCATGTGGTCGATCGCGCCCACCGAACGACGCGAGGTGTTCTACGCGGATTTGCTGGCGAGCCTGGACGCCGCGAAGGAACTGAGACTGCTGGGACTCGGCGACCTGTTCCGGCGGCGGATGCTCGTCGAGCTGACCGCGGCCCACGCCGTCGTCGAGGGTCAGGACCGGCGCGACGCGCGGATGGAGGGCCTGCTCGCCGGGCTGACCGCGGCGGTCGCGGCCGGTGGCCTGCTCTGGGCGGCATGGCTGGCCGCGCACGGAAGGCTCTCACTCGGCGACATCGCGATCTTCGTGGCGGCGGTCGGCGGGGTGCAGAGCGCCCTGCAGGGCCTTGTCGCCCGGCTGGCGTCGGCGCACCATTCGACGTTGCTGTTCGACCACTACGAGGAGATCGAATCGCAGGGGCCGGATCTCCCCGTTCCGGCGGTGCCCCGGCAGATCCCGGCGCTGCGTTCGGGGATCGAACTGCGCGACGTCTGGTTCCGGTACGCCGAGGACCAGGCCTGGGTGCTGCGTGGGGTGAACCTGACCATCCCGCACGGACAGGCGCTCGCGCTGGTCGGCCTGAACGGCGCCGGGAAGTCCACGATGGTCAAACTGCTGTGCCGGTTCTACGACCCGGACCGCGGCGCGATCCTTTGGGACGGCGTCGACATCCGGGACGTGCCCGCCGAAGACCTGCGTTCGCGGATCGGCGCGGTGTTCCAGGACTACATGTGTTACGACCTCAGCGCCGCCGAGAACATCGGCCTCGGCGACGTGTCCGTCATGGAGGATCGCGAACGGGTCGTCGCCGCGGCGGAACGAGCGGGCGCGCACGACATCGTGGCCGCGCTGCCGAGGGGTTACGACACCTTCCTCTCCCGGATGTTCTTCGACGAAACGGACCGGGAGGACCCGGAAACCGGCGTACTGCTTTCGGGTGGCCAGTGGCAGCGGCTCGCGCTGGCACGGGCGTTCCTGCGGGACCGCCGGGACCTGATGATCCTGGACGAGCCGAGCTCGGGGCTGGACGCGGAGGCCGAGCACGAGGTGCACAGCAGCCTGCGCCGTCATCGGGAGGGCGCGACCAGTGTGCTGATCTCGCACCGTCTCGGCGCGGTCCGCGACGCGTCGGTGATCGCGGTGCTCGCCGAGGGCCGGGTCGCCGAACTCGGCACGCACGACGAATTGATCGCCTCGGGCGGGGAGTACGCGCGGTTGTTCCGCCTGCAGGCTTCGGGTTACGACGAGGTGGTGTCCCAGTGATGTATGTGCTGCTCGCGATGGCCGCGGTGATCGTCGCCGCCGTCGCGGGGATCGTGCTGCTGCGCAGGCGGCTGATCGTGGTGACGGTGCACGGGGTGAGCATGGAGCCCACGTACGTCGCCGGGGACCGGTTGCTGGTGCGGCGATCGCGGTTGGCGAGGGTGCGGACCGGGCAGGTCGTCGTGGTGCAGGGCGGCCCCGGCGCACCGGGCGACCCGACCGCCGGACGCCTGGTGAAGCGCGCGGTGGCCGTCCCCGGCGACCCGGTGCCATCGCAGATCCCGGTGCCCGGCGACGTCGTCCCGGCGGGCAACCTGCTGGTCCTGGGGGACAATCCCGCGCGCAGCAACGATTCCCGGCGGCTCGGCTACATACCGGCGGACGCGCTGATCGGCGTCGTGCTCCGCCCGATCGGGCAGAGGTGAGCGATGGGTTACGTGGCCGTTTCCGCGATGGTCCTTTGTGGACTGGTGTTGCTGGTTTCCGCCGTCGGCAAGGCTCGGGGTAAGGGGTCCTACGCGGAGTTCGTGGCGTCGATACCCGCTTTCGGGATCCCGGCGCGCTGGACGGGCCTGTTCGCCGCGCTCACCCTGGGCACGGAGTTCCTGGTGACCGCTTCGCTGCTGGCCGCCGGGATCCTGGTCGCCGCCGGGTCCGGTGCGGGCCGGTGGCTCGCCGTCGGGGGCCTGGTCCTCGCGACGGGCTTGTTCGGGGTCCTGACCGCGGCGGTGTGGCGTGCGGTGGCGCGCCGGACCGGTGCCGTGTGCCGCTGCTTCGGTCCGGCGAGCACCGTGCTCGCGCCGCGGCATGTGGTGCGCAACGTGCTTCTGCTGGTCTTCGCTGCTTCCGGCGTCGTCGCGCTCTTCGGCGTGTCCGAGGTGGAGACCGTCGCGGGTGTGCTCGCGGCGGCCGTCGGCGCGATCGGCGCTGTGGCGGTGGTGCGGTTCGAGGACCTCGCTGAACTCTTCGCCGGTCCCGTCCCCGACCCCCGCTGACCGCGTTTAGTCCTCTAGCTGCGGTAGTTGCGCGCGCATGTACCGCATTTAGAGGACTAAACGCGATGGGGGATCAGACGGCGAAGACCTGCGAGTCGTCCGCGAAGGCCTTGAACTCCAGGGCGTTGCCGGCCGGGTCCAGCAGGAACATCGTCCACTGCTCGCCGGTCTCCCCCTCGAACCGCACGTAGGGCTCGATGACGAACGCCGTCTTCGCCGCGCGCAGCCGATCGGCCAGCGCGCGGAACTCCGGCACGGTGAGGATCAGACCGAAATGGGGGACGGGCACGTCGTGTCCGTCGACGGGATTGTGGATGCGCCGCGGCCGTTCCGGCGCGAGATGCGTGACGAACTGGTGTCCATGCAGGTTCCAGTCGATCCAGGTGTCGGAGCTGCGACCCTGTTCGAGTCCGAGGACATCGCCGTAGAAGACGCGGGCGGCGGCCAGGTCGTCGACCGGCATGGCGAGGTGGAAGCGCGGGATGGGGGAGTCGAGGACGGTCATTCCCTGGGATCCTTTCCAGTGGGCACCTTTGTCGTAATGTTAACATTACGACAAAGCAGGTGAACCGCTACGATCGGGCGGTCCAGAGGGAGGATGACGATGAGCGAACCCGGCCGGGTGGTGCCCGCGCGTCGTCGCGGGCTGGCCGACGAGGTCGCCGACAGGGTCAGGGACGCCATTTTCGGCGGCGCCTATCCGCCCGGCGCGCAGTTGCGCGAGGTGGAACTTTCCGTGGCGCTCGGCGTCAGCCGGGGCCCGGTGCGCGAGGCGTTGCTCAAGCTGGAGCGCGAAGGACTCGTCCGCAGTGAATGGCATCGCGGCGCGATCGTGACGACGTTGTCCGACGCGGACGTCGCCGAACTCGACAGCCTGCGGGAGGCGTTGGAGCAGCTGGCCGTCCGGCTGGTCGTCGCGAACGCGTCGGAGGCGGACCTCGCCGCGGTCGACGAGGTCGTCGGGCGGATGGACCGGGCGCGCGACGAGCACGAGATGGTGCGCTGCGACATCGACTTCCACGACGCGGTCTACGCGGCTTCCGGGCATCGCCGGCTCGACGAGGCATGGCACGCGATCCGGTCCCAGGTGCACCTGTTCCTGCTGACCCGGATCGGCGTGAGTTCCGAGGGATACCTCGCGAGCATCCCGGCCGAACACCGGCGGCTGGCGTCCGCGCTCCGTGCGCGTGACGCCGAAAAGGCGCTCGACCTCTTCGCCGCGCATCGCGGGCAGGCCCTCGACGTCCTCACCGGTAAGTGACCGCCGCTCTCCGAAGTCCGTGAAGGCCTCCTTCCCTACCTTGAGAGTAGGGAAGGAGGCCTTCACGGACTTTCGGGTCAGCAGGCCTGGGCCGAACCCCTGGTGAGCGGTACGGTGCCAATCGGCCGGGAACGCGGCTGACCTGGTCATCGCCAACCCGGGTCCACGGGGACGAAATGGCGTGCAGGGGCTTGACGGCGCGCTTGACCAAGGCTTAACTCAAGCCCTGAAATAAGGCGTGTCCCGGGTCACAGGGGGTACGCGGCCCGGCCACTCCCCGAGGACCATCGATGCGAATCGGAAAGATCGCTCCGGCGCTCGTGCTGGCGCTGGCGGCCGCCGCCGCGACGGCGTGCGGAGGCGGCGACACGTCGTCCAGTGCTCCCAAGGAACTCGTGTACTGGGCGTCCAACCAGGGCACCAGTCTCGACAACGACAAGGCGGTCCTGCGGCCCGAACTCGACAGGTTCGAGAAGGCCGCCGGGATCAAGGTCAAGCTCGAGGTCGTCCCGTGGACGGATCTGCTCAACCGGATCCTCGCGGCCACCACCTCCGGCAAGGGCCCGGACGTGCTCAACATCGGCAACACCTGGTCGGCCTCGCTCCAGGCGACCGGCGCGTTCCTACCGTTCGACGACGCCGCGCTGGAGAAGGTCGGCGGCAAGTCGCGGTTCCTCGGTCCGTCGCTGGCGGCCACCGGGGCGAGCGGCCGGCCGCCGGTCGGCGTACCGCTCTACGGCCAAGCGTACGGCCTCTACTACAACAAGAAGCTCTTCGCCGAGGCCGGCATCACCAAGCCGCCCGCAACCTGGGAGGAACTCGTCGAGGACGGCAAGAAGCTCACCAAGCCCGACAAGGGCCAGTGGGGTCTCTCGCTCCAGGCGGGTCAGGTCACCGAGAACAGCCACCACGCGGCGATCCTCGGCGCCCAGCAGGGCGCGCGGTTCTCCACTCCCGACGGCAAGCCGCAGCTGGCCTCGGACCCGTCGGTCGCGGCCGTGCGGCAGTTCGTCGACCTGATGCAGAAGGACAAGATCGTCAACCCGTCCAACGCGGAGTACGCCGATACCGCCAAGTCCCTCAAGGACCTGTCGGACGGCAAGGCCGCGATGTTCATGAACCAGGCCTCCGCCGGTTCGTTCAAGAACATCGGGATGGACATGGCCGATCTCGGCGTCGCGCCGATCCCACTGCCCGCCACCCCGCCGTCCGCGGGCCGCAAAGTGACCAGCTTCGTCGCGGGCATCAACATGGCGGTGTTCAAGGGCACCAAGAATCCCGACGCGGCACTGGACTTCGTGAAGTTCATGGTCTCGGCCCCGGAACAGGCGCTGCTCAACAAGACCTACGGCTCGCTGCCGACCGTGCAGGACGCCTACAGCGACGCGGCGTTCCAGACCGAGGACGTCAAGGTCTTCCAGGGCGTGCTGGCGAACTCGGCCGAGCCGATGCCGCAGGTCCCGCAGGAGTCGCAGTTCGAGACGCTGATCGGCACCGCGATGAAGGCGATGTTCGCCGACGTCGCCGCGGGCAAACCGGTCGACGACGGGAAGATCCGCGACCAGCTGAACCAGGCGGACCAGCAGATCGCGGCCGGTGGTTGATGCCGACCGCGCTCGATGACGCCCCGGCCGTGCAAGCGACCGGGGCGCCCGCACCCCGCACCCGGCGCAAGCGCCGCCGCGTCGCGTTGCCGTATCTGCTGCTGCTTCCCGCGATCCTGCTCGAACTGCTCGTGCACCTGATCCCCATGCTCGCCGGGCTCGCGATGAGCTTCTTCAAGCTCACGCAGTTCTCCATCCGGGACTTCACCTCCGCCCCGGCGGCGGGGATCGACAACTACAAGTTCGTCCTGGACTTCGACTCGGCGGTGGGCAAGGCGCTGCTCGGCTCGTTCTGGATCAGCGTCCTGTACACCGTCTTTTCGGTCGGTTTCTGCTGGCTCTTCGGGACTTCGGCCGCCGTGCTGATGCAGAAGGACTTCCGGGGACGCGGTGTGCTGCGGACCCTGTTCCTCGTCCCGTACGCGCTGCCGATGTACGCCGCGGTGATCACCTGGTCCTTCCTGTTGCAGCGGGACACCGGACTGGTGAACAGCCTGCTGGGCACCGATTCCTTCTGGCTCATCGGGGACAACAGCTTCTGGTCGCTGGTGATCGTCTCGGTCTGGCGGAACTGGCCGTTCGCGTTCCTGATCGTGATGGCCGGACTGCAGAACATCCCCGCCGAACTGTACGAGGCGGCGGCGATCGACGGCGCGGGCTGGTGGCGGCAGTTCCAGGCGATCACCCAGCCGATGCTGCGGCCGGTCAACCAGGTCCTGCTGCTGGTGCTGTTCCTGTGGACCTTCAACGACTTCAACACGCCGTATGTCCTTTTCGGAGCGTCCGCGCCGAAGGAGGCGTCCCTGATCTCGATCCACATCTACCAGAGTTCGTTCGTCACCTGGAACTTCGGCCTCGGCTCGGCGATGTCGGTGCTGCTGCTGGTGTTCCTCCTGATCGTCAGCACCGTCTACCTGGGACTGACCGCGAGGAGGAGGAACGCGAGTGTCTGAACCCCGCTGGCTCCCGTGGGCCCGCCGCTTCGTCCTCGGCTTCCTCGCCCTGTTCACGCTGGTCCCGCTCTACGCGATGGTTTCGTCGTCGCTGAAGCCGCTCGGGGACGTGCAGGGCAAATGGGAATGGTTCCCGACGACACTCACCATCCAGCCGTTCTTCGACATCTGGGACACCATCCCGCTCGCCGAGTACTTCATGAACAGCCTGGTCGTCTCCGGGTCGGCGGCGATCCTCTCGGTGCTCATCGCGATCTTCGCGGCGTACGCGCTGAGCCGCTACCGGTTCCGCGGCAAGAACTTCTTCAAGATGACCGTGCTGTCCACCCAGATGTTCCCCGGCATCCTGTTCCTGCTGCCGCTGTTCCTGATCTTCGTCACGATCGGCAACACCACCGGGATCGTCCTGTACGGCTCGAGGCTCGGGCTGATCATCACCTACCTGACCTTCTCACTGCCGTTCGCCATCTGGATGCTCGCGGGGTACATCGACTCGATCCCCCAGGAACTCGACGAGGCGGCGATGGTCGACGGCACCGGACCGCTCGGCGCGCTGCTCCGGGTGGTCGTCCCGGCGGCCATGCCGGGCATCGTCGCGGTGGGGATCTACTCGTTCATGACCGCCTGGGGCGAGGTCCTGTTCGCCTCGGTGATGACCGATTCGGGCACACGGACCCTCGCCGTCGGCCTCCAGGAGTACTCCACGCAGGTCCAGGTCTACTGGAATCAGGTCATGGCGGCCTCGCTCATCGTCTCCGTCCCGGTCGTCGCCGGATTCCTTCTGCTCCAGCGCTATCTCGTCGCCGGGCTCACCGCCGGTGCCGTGAAATGACCCGCCCGCCCCGTCCAGAGAGGTCTGCCTTGACTCTGCACCTGCCCGCCGATTTCCTGTGGGGTGCGGCCACCGCCGCGTACCAGGTGGAGGGTGCCGTCGACGTCGACGGCCGCCTCCCGTCCATCTGGGACGACTTCGTCCGGGTCCCGGGTGCCGTCCTGAACGGCGACACCGCCGACGTCGCCTGCGATCACTACCGCCGCTGGCCCGAAGACCTCGACCTCATGAAGCAACTCGGCCTGGACGCCTACCGCTTCTCGATCGCCTGGCCCCGGGTGGTCCCGACCGGCCGCGGCGCGGTCAACGCGCGCGGCCTCGACCACTACGACCGGCTGGTCGACGCGTTGCTCGAAGCGGGGATCCGGCCCTTCGCGACGCTGTTCCACTGGGACCTGCCCTCGGCGCTGCAGGCGAACGGCGGCTGGCCCGAACGCGACACCGCCTACGCCTACGCCGAGTACGCCGCCGTCGTCGCGGCGAAGCTCGGTGACCGGGTCAAGGACTGGAACACCGTCAACGAGCCACTGTGCTCGGCCTGGCTCGGCTATCTCGAAGGGCGGTTCGCGCCCGGGATCAAGGACCTCGAACAGGCCATCCACGCCTCGCACCACCTCCTGCTCGCGCACGGGCTCGGCGTGCGGGCGATCACCGCGAACGCCGCCGAACCCGCCAGCATCGGCCTCGTCCTGAATCTCAGCGGTATCGAACCCGCGTCCGACGCCACGGCGGACGTCGAGGCGGCGGCCCGGATGGACGGGCACGTCAACCGCTGGTGGCTCGACCCGTCGAACGGACGCGGCTACCCGGCGGACATGATCGAGGTCTACGGTGTCGAGCCGCCGGTGGTCGGCGACGACCTCGACGTGATCTCGGCCCCGGTCGGCTTCCACGGGCTGAACTACTACTTCCGGCAGATCGTCGAGGACGCCCCGGACGGTCCCGCGCCGCGTGCCCGGCAGGTGCCCGTCGAGGGGGCCGCCACCACCGCGATGGGCTGGGAGATCCACGGCCAGGGCCTCGCGGACCTGATCCATCGGCTCGCCGACGAGTACGGCGCGCGGGCCATCTACGTCACCGAGAGCGGTGCCGCCTTCGACGACAAGGTCGCCGAGGACGGTTCGATCGACGACGCCGACCGCATCGCCTACCTGGAGGAGCACCTGGGCGCGGTGGCCGGTGCCGTCGAAACGGGCGCGCCCGTGAAGGGGTACTTCGCCTGGTCGCTGCTCGACAACTTCGAATGGGACAGTGGGCTGAGCAAACGGTTCGGGCTGGTCCGGGTCGACTACGACACGCAGCTCCGCACGGTGAAGGCGAGTGGTCACCGGTATGCCGAGATCATCGCGGAGCACCACGCCTCGTGAGTGGGAGCGGCGGTTGGAACCGTCCTCTCCACTCACGAGGCGGTTCGTGCGGGCGGATGGACGGAGGGCCCCGGATTCGTCGCCCGCTACGAACGGACGGCTCGCGAAACCTCCTAGGGTCGCCATGAACGAGGCGATCCTAGGAGGCGAAGCATGCGGACACTCTTGCGTGGCGGTCGTGTCATCGACCCGGCGACGGGCTTCGACGGCACGGCCGACGTGCTGGTGGTCGACGGGGTGATCACCGCCGTGGGGGAGGGGCTGCCTGCGGAACCCGGCGACACCGAGATCGACGTCACCGGGCTCGTCGTCGGCCCCGGCTTCATCGACCTGCACAGCCACGTGCACACCATCGCGGGCCAGCGGCTGCAGGCGATGGACGGCGTGACGACCGCGCTCGACCTCGAAGCCGGGCTGATGCCGATCGAGCGCGCTTACGCCGAGGCCGCCGCGGCGGGACGTCCGCTGCACTACGGGTTTTCCGCGTCGTGGGGTTCGGCGAGGGCTCAGGTGCTCGCCGGGATCGAGCCCGACGCGAATATCGACAGCGGGCTCGCGGTGCTCGGGAACCCGGCCTGGCAACGGTCTTCGTCGCCCACCGAACTGGCCGCGTGGCTGTCCCTTGTGGAGGGTGAGCTGGCCGCGGGCGCGCTCGGCGTCGGCGTGCTGCTCGGGTACGCGCCCCTGACGGACCCCGGTGAGTTCCTTGCCCTCGCCCGGCTCGCCAAGGAGGCCGGGGCGCCCACGTACACGCATGTCCGCGAGCTGGTGGAGGTCGACCCGGCGACGCCGGCGGACGGGTCCGAAGAGATCGCGATCGTCGCGGCCGAGACCGGTGCCGCCATGCACCACTGCCACGTCAACAGTACGTCGGGGCATCACGTCGACCGCGTGCTCGCCGCGCTGGAAGCCGGCCGCGCGGCCGGGTCGCGGGTGACCGTGGAGGCCTATCCGTACGGTGCGGGCAGCACGGGGATCGGCGCGGCCTTCCTCTCGCCGGAGCGGTTGAAGATGAAGGGGCTCTCGCCGTCCAGTGTGATCATGCTGGAGTCGGGGGAGCGCATCGCCGACGAACGCCGCCTGCTCCAGGTGCGCGCCGAGGAGCCGGGTGCGCCGTGCATCCTGGAATTCCTCGACGAGGGCAACCCGCGCGACCTCGCGCTGCTGAACCAGGCACTCGCGTTCCCCGACGCCATCGTCGCCAGCGACGCCCTGCCCGTCTACTGGAAGGACGGCACCAGCGAGAGCACCCAGTGGCCGCTGCCACCGGGCGGCGCGACACATCCGCGCACGGCGGGGACCTACGCCAAGACATTGCGCCTGATGGTGCGCGAGAGCCGCGCGTGGACCTGGGTGGAGGCGTTCCGGCGCTGTTCCTACCTGCCCGCGCGGGTTCTCGACGAGGTCGCGCCCGCCGCGCGGGCCAAGGGCAGGCTCGGCGTCGGGGCCGACGCCGACCTCGTCGTCCTGGACCCGGACAAGGTCACCGACGCGGCGACCTATTTCGACCCGACGAGGCCGTCGGTGGGTGTCCGGCACCTGTTCGTCGGGGGCGTTCCCGTTGTCACGGACGGAAATCTGCGCACGGACGCGTTCCCGGGGAAGCCGCTGCGGGGTGAGCCGCGATGAGCGGACTGCTGGACGACATCGAGACGCTCGTCCGCTGCGAGTCCCCGTCGTCGGATCACGACGCGGTCGCCCGCAGTGCCGAGGTGGTGGCCGGGGTCGGCCGGAGGCTGCTGGGGGCGGAACCGGAGCGGATCGTGGTCGACGGGGTCACCCACCTGCGCTGGCGGTTCGGCGACGGGCCGCCGCGCGTGCTGCTCCTCGGGCACCACGACACGGTATGGCCGCACGGTTCGCTGCGGACACACCCGTTTTCGGTGCGGGACGGCGTGTTGCGCGGTCCCGGCTGCTTCGACATGAAGGCCGGGGTCGTGATGGCACTCCACGCCGCCGCGACGGTGCCCGATCGCACCGGACTGTCCCTTTTGGTCACCGGCGACGAGGAGATCGGCTCGCCGTCGTCGCGTTCCCTGATCGAAGAAGAGGCGCGAGGCTGCGACGCGGCCTTCGTGCTGGAGGCCTCGGCCGACGGCGGCGCGCTGAAATGCCGCCGCAAAGGTGTTTCCCAGTACCGGATCGAGATCACCGGACGCGCCGCGCACGCCGGGCTCGAACCGGAGAAGGGGATCAACGCGGGGATCGAGATCGCGCACCAGGTCCTCGCGGCGGCCGCGATCGCCGATCCGGTGGCGGGTACCAGCGTGACACCCACGGTCGTCGCGGCGGGGACGACGGTCAACACCGTGCCCGCCGCCGCGAGTGTCTCGGTCGACGTCCGGGTGTGGAACGAGGCCGAACAGCTGCGGGTCGACCGGGCCATGCGGGAGCTCCGGCCGGTACTGGACGGAGCGGAAGTCCTGGTCACCGGCGGCATCAACCGGCCGCCGCTGGAGGAAAGCTCGTCGTCGGGATTGTTCGCGCTGGCACAGGAACTGGCGGACGGACTCGGTCTGGGCGAACTGGTTTCCGCCTCGGTCGGCGGTGCCTCCGACGGCAATTACACCGCCGGGATGGGCATTCCCACGCTCGACGGTCTCGGCGCCGTCGGTGGCGGGGCGCACGCGGACCACGAACACGTCGTCGTCGCGGAACTACCGCGGCGGACCGCCCTCCTGACCGCACTCGTCGAGAACGTCCTCGCGAAGCGGGATCCGTCCGGCGCGACGAATCCCGCGGGCGAATCTGGTACGGCACGACGGTGACTCGGCCGGGTAACCGGGAAAGGATTGTCCCGTGACGAATCTTGCGACGAATACGGAAAGCCTGGTCACCCGGGAGGTGCGTGACGAAGCCGTCGCCGCCGCACGGGCCGCGGCCGTGGCTTCGGGCGTCGAAATCCGCGAGCTCACCGAAATCGCCGACCTGGCCGCGGTGGTCGGGCTGTTCGAGTCGATCTGGAAGTCCGCGCCCGGCGCCCGGCCGGTGAGCACGGAACTGCTCCGGGCGATGTCGACGGCCGGGAACTACGTCGCGGGCGCGTTCGAGCACGACGAACTCTTGGGGGCCTGCTTCGGTTTCTTCGGGAATCCGGGGAAGGCGAGCCTGCACAGCCACATCGCCGGGATCACCCGTGCCGGTACGGGCCGGGGGATCGGCCACGCGCTCAAACTGCACCAGCGCGGCTGGGCGCTGTTCCAGGACGTCTCGGTGATCACCTGGACCTTCGACCCGCTCGTGCGGCGCAACGCCTACTTCAACCTGGGGAAGCTCGGTGCGCGCCCGATCGGCTACCTGCCCGACTTCTACGGGCCGATGGAGGACAGCATCAACGGGACGGGGGACACCGACCGCCTGATGGTCGGCTGGGACCTGACCAGCCCCGAGGTGCGGGCCGCCGCTTTCGGCGAACCCGTCCTGGTCACCGCGGATGCCCTGGGCGCGGCGAAGGCGCTCTCGGTCGGCCCCGACGGCGGCCCGGTCGCCGGTCCGGCGGACGCGGCGACCGTGCTCGTCGCCGTCCCGCCCGACATCGAACAGCTACGCCGCACCGATCCCGGCCGCGGTACCGCGTGGCGCGTCGCGCTGCGTGAAGTCCTCGGTGGACTGATGGCGGACAACGCCCGTGTCACCGGTTTCGATCGTGCCGGCTGGTACGTGATCTCGAAGGAGCAGTCGTGAAACTCAGCGGTGTGGAACTGCGCCGGGTCCGGATGCCGCTCGTGGCGCCCTTCCGGACGTCGTTCGGGACGCAGTCCGAACGGGAACTGCTGCTCGTCCGCGCGGTGACGCCGGCGGGCGAGGGCTGGGGCGAATGCGTCGCGATGGAGGCGCCGTTGTACTCCTCGGAGTACAACGACGCCGCCGAGCACGTGCTGCGGAACCACCTCGTCCCGGCGTTGCTGCAGGCAGGCGATCTGACCGCGTACAAGGTGACGCCGCTCCTGGCGAAGTTCAAGGGGCACCGGATGGCGAAGGCGGCGCTGGAGATGGCCGTCCTCGACGCCGAACTCCGCGCGCACGACCGGTCCTTCGCGGCCGAGCTGGGGTCCACTCGCGACACCGTCGCCTGCGGTGTCTCGGTCGGGATCATGGATTCCCTCCCCCAGCTGCTCGACGTCGTCGGGGGCTACCTCGACGAGGGCTACGTCCGCATCAAGTTGAAGATCGAACCCGGCTGGGACGTCGAGCCCGTGCGCCAGGTCCGGGAGCGCTTCGGTGACGACGTGCTGCTGCAGGTCGACGCGAACACCGCCTACACCCTCGGCGACGCGCCCTTGTTGGCCCGGCTCGACCCGTTCGACCTCCTGCTGATCGAGCAGCCGCTGGAGGAGGAGGACGTGCTCGGCCACGCCGAGCTGGCCCGGCGCATCCGGACCCCGATCTGCCTCGACGAGACGATCGTCTCGGCCAGGGCCGCCGCGGACGCGATCAAACTCGGCGCCTGCCAGATCGTCAACATCAAACCGGGCCGTGTCGGCGGTTACCTCGAAGCCCGCCGGGTGCACGACGTCTGCGCCGCGCACGGCGTCCCGGTGTGGTGCGGTGGGATGATCGAGACCGGGCTTGGCCGCGCGGCCAACGTCGCGCTCGCCTCACTGCCGGGGTTCACGCTCCCCGGCGACACCTCGGCGTCCGGCCGGTTCTACCGCACCGACATCACCGAGCCGTTCGTGCTGGAGTCCGGGAGGCTGCCGGTGCCGACCGGCCCGGGGCTCGGGGTCACTCCGATTCCGGACCTGCTGGACGAGGTCACCACGGCGAAAGCGTGGATCGGTTCGTAGCGTATTACGAATTCCGGGTTAGATTTGGTCGGATCGGACCAGTCGGTTCGGTGAGACCGGGTTTAACTTCGGGGGGTGCTGACACCGGTGCCCAGCAAGCCGCATACGAGTCTGGGGCGTGTCCTCGAGGACCTCGGGGACGTGCTCCTGGAGCCGGTCGTGCTCGGCCGGACCACCCGCAAGCAGCTCGGCGGGGTGGTCATCCACGATCCGCACGACGAGTCGGAATTTCCCGCCTCCGCCGTCGTGCTCGGCGTCGGGGTACGGGAGCAGGACGAGGTCGCCCGCCTCTTGCACGACGTGGGTGCGCGGGGCGCGGTGGCGCTCGTCGTCCGTTCTCCCGTCACCCCGGCGCCGGAACTCAGACGCGCCGCCGACGCGTCCGGCGTCGCCCTCCTCGGGCTCGCGCGCGGTGCCTCCTGGGCTCAGCTGGCCGCGATGCTCAGGACGCTGCTCGCCGAGGGGGACGTCGGCGACGTGTCGCCGCAGACGCTCGGCGGAATGCCGTCGGGTGATCTTTTCGCGCTGGCCAACGCCATCGCCGCGTTGCTGGACGCGCCGGTGACCATCGAGGACCGCAACTCCCGGGTCCTCGCGTTCTCCGGCCGTCAGGACGAGGCGGATCCGTCCAGGGTCGAGACCATCCTCGGCCGTCAGGTGCCGGAACGGTTCACCCGCGGCCTGGAACGGGACGGCGTCTTCGACCGGCTGTATCGCGACCACACGCCCGTCTACGTCGATCCGCAGCGCTATGACGACAACGAGATAGCGCTTCCCCGGGTGGCGCTCGCCGTCCGGGCCGGGGACGAGGTCCTCGGGTCGATCTGGGCGGCGGTGCGCGAGCCGCTCAGCGAGGAGCGGACGCAGGCGCTGGTCGACGCCGCCAAACTCGTCGCGCTCCACATGCTCCGGCTGCGTGCGGGTGCCGACGTCGAACGGCGGCTGCGGGCCGACCTGGTGAGCACGGCGCTCGAAGGCGGCGCCGGGGCACCGGAGGCCATCGCCCGGCTCGGCCTGCTCGGCCAGCCGTCGATCGTGCTCGCCATGGGCCTGCTCGGCGTGCCCGACCCGGGGGACGACCTCCGCCTCGCCGCGGAACGCCAGCGGGTCGCCGACGCGCTGGCCATGCACCTCAGTGCCGTCCAGCCGCGTTCGGCCGTCGCGCTCGTCGGCGACGTCACCTACGGCATCGTGCCGATGCCGGGCAACCACGGCGACTGCCAGGAACGCTCGATCCGGGTCGCGTCCACCTTCCTGGAACGCACCGGGCGCCGGGCGGCGGCCGCCATCGGGATCGGCCCGCTCGCCCTCGACGGCTCCGGCCTGCGAGCCTCGCGTGACGGCGCCGACCGGGCGTTGCGTGTACTGCTCACCAACGGCGGCGCCAAACGCGTCGCGACCGCCGCCGACGTCCACGTCGACGCGCTCATGCTGGAACTCGCCGATCTCGCCGCGGCGAGGGGAGACGTCGCGACCGGACCCGTCGCGCGGCTGCTGGCCTACGACGTCCAGCATCAGTCGCAACTGGTGCACACCCTCCGTTGCTGGCTCGACGCTTTCGGGGACATCGGTGCCGCGTCGGCGGCGGCCTACGTGCATCCGAACACCTTCCGGTACCGGCTGCGGCGCCTCGCCGAAGTCGGTGAGATCGACCTCGACGACTCGGGGGAGCGGTTCGCCGCGATGCTGCAACTACGGCTGCTGCCCCGTGACACGCGGACCGGGCCGTCCGCTCCCGACGAGTTCTGATCGCCCGCCGGGTTGGTCGTCCCGGCCCGAAAGACCGCCGGATGTTCGTGTGATCGCACCAACTCCGTCCGCCGAGCGCTGATCAGAATGAGTGATCGGCGCCACGCTGCGCCGTTCTCCTTCTCTCCCAACGTTTCCGCGGAGGCGTCATGACGGCAGTGGTCAACGAGGACACCTGGACAGCGCGGCGGATCAACCGGACGGCGCTCATCACCATGGTGGTGATGCTCTTCGCCTGGGCGGTCGACTACATCGACCGGTTCTCCATCGGGATGGCGCTGCCGATGATCGGCGCCGAGTTCGACCTGAGCAAGACCGAACAGGGCTGGCTCGTCACCGTCTTCGCGCTGGTCTACATGATCTGCCAGATCCCGGCGGGGTTCCTCGCCGACCGCTACGGCTCGCGCGGGCCGATGCTGGTCACGTTGCTGCTGTGGTCGGTGTTCACCGCGATGACCGGGATGGCGGGCACCTTCGGCATGCTGCTCGTCATCCGGGGTCTTTTCGGGGTGTGCCAAGGACTTTTCCCGGCCGCGTCGTTCAAGGCCGTCGCGGAGCGGACGACGCCTGCCAACCGGGCGACGGCCACCGGCGTGATGCTGGCCGCCGGCGGGATCGGCGCCGGGCTCGCGCCCTTGATCGTCGGCCCGCTGCTGATGGCCGTCGGCTGGCGGCACACGTTCTTCTGGATGGCGGGGATCGGTGCGCTCATCGGCGTCGTCGTCTGGGCCATCCTGCCCAAGGCGCTGCCGAAGTCGTTGAGCAGCCTGCCGCGCGACGAGGCGGCACCGCCCGAAGTGACGCGCAAGCAGGTGCTGCGATCCGCCGTGGTCTGGAAGTTCACCCTGCTGTTCTGCGCCACCAACATGCTGAACTACGGCCTGATCACCTGGGTGCCGAGTTACCTGCTGGAGGCACGGGGCCTGACGCTGAACCAGACCGGCGTGCTGGCCGCGATCCCGATGCTGGTGAGCATCGGCACGACCATCCTCGGCGGCTGGCTGTTCGACCGCTACTTCCACGACCACGGCCGCTGGTACCTCGGCTCGGTCGCGCTCGTGACGGTGGTGCTGCTGATCCTCATGGTGAACGCGGAGACCACGGCCGAGTTCACCCTGTACGAGACCCTCGCCCTCGCGGTGTTCGGCATGGCGACGATGTGTGTTTTCGGGCTGCCGCTGCGGGTGCTCCCCACCGCGGTCACCGGGATCGGCATGGGGGTGATGAACTTCGGCGGCCAGGTGGCGGGTGCGGTCGCCCCGCTGGCGATGGGCTTCCTCGCCGACGCCTTCTCCTACACCGCCGCGTTCAGTTTCCTGATCGGCACCACTTTCCTCACCGCCCTGATGGCGTTCTGGGTGCCGCAGACGCCGGCGCAGTTCACGTTCTCCCCGGCGAGTCCTCAGTAGACGGTCGTGAGTGGCAAAGTTCGTTCTAACGCTCTTTACCACTCACGACCCCCTTGCGCACCGCAGCCCGGATTGGCGTGCCTTGTGGACAGTAGCGCTCCAGGTCCCGCCACCGGTGACTTGTCCAGCCTGTCGATCAGCTCCGGCAGCCGCCGCAGCTCGCACCCAAGATCAACTCAAGCTACGTGGCATTGGGTTGGAACCGCCTTTACCACTCACGAGACCCCTCACGACAGGAGTGTCATGACCAGCGCGTCCGAAACCCTCGAAACGATCGACGACCGCGCGAAGGAGGTGGGAGTCCGGGTCCGGTTGCACGCGGCGGAGATCGACGGCACCCGGCGGCTCGGCGTCGACGAAGACGCGCCGGTCGTCACGGCGTCGGTGTTCAAGGTCCCGATCGCGCTGGAACTGGCGAGGCAGGCCGCCGAAGGTGTGCTCGACCTCGGCGAGCCCGTCACCGTCGCGCCCAGGCATCCGACGCCGAGCCCGTACGGCCTCGCGACCTACCGGCACGAGGTCACGATGTCCTGGCACGACCTCGCGATCCTGATGATCGGCGTCAGCGACAACGTCGCCACCGACCTGATCCTCGCGAAGGTGGGGAAGGAGTCGGTGGAGAAGACGTTGCGGCGTCTCGGTCTCGAGGTCACCAACGTCCCGCAGGACTACGGCGAGGTACTTGCCAGTATCGGCGAAGACCTCGGGATCGCTTACGAGGACGACGAAAGGCTGCTGACGGAGCTCCCGATGGAACGGCTCCTCGCGTTGCGCGCGCTGCGGCCCGAACACACCTGCCGGACGACCGCCGAAGAGCTCACCCGGCTGCTCGGCCTGATCTGGCGTGACGAGGCGGCTTCGCCCACGGCGTGCGCGGACGTCCGCCGCTGGATGGAACTCCAGGTGTGGCCGCACCGGCTGCGGTCCGGGTTCCCGGACGACGGGATCCGCGTCAGCGGCAAGACCGGGACCCTGCCCGCCGTGCGCAACGAGGTCGGTGTGGTCGAGTACCCGGATGGGGGACGTTACGCGGTAGGGATTTTCACCGACGCCGTCGACGCGCGGTCGCGGGTGCCGGAGCGGGACGCTTTCATCGGCTTCGCGGCGGCGCAAGCGGTCGAATAGCTCAGGCTTCCCGAGGCCGGGAGCGAATGATTCGTCCTCCCGGATGAATTTTCCCGCCGCTCTCGTCGGTCCGCACGAACCGGTGACGCCCGTCACCGACTTAGCATTCCGGGAACCGCCGGTCCACCCTTTCCACGGACAAGGATGCGCATGTCGAAACTCTCCGAAATCGATGCCTGGCTCGAACAGAACCTTCCCGCCCTGCTGGCCGAACACCAGGTCCCCGGCGCGGCCGTCGCGGTCTTCGCGCACGGCGAGGTGATCGAACACGCTGCGGGACTGCTGAACACCGGCACCGGCATCGAGTCCACAGTGGATTCCGTGTTCCAGATCGGCTCGATCACCAAGGTGTGGACCACCACGCTCGCGATGCAGCTCGTCGACGAAGGACGGCTGGATCTCGACAAGCCCGTCCGCGACTACCTTCCCGAGTTCGTCCTCGCCGATGAGGACGCCGCTTCGCGGATCACCGTCCGGCAGCTGACGTGTCACACCTCCGGCTTCGAAGGCGACATCTTCACCGACACCGGCCAGGGTGACGACTGCGTGGCCAAGCTCGTCGCGACACTGTCCGACGTACCGCAGCTGTTCGGCCCCGGGGAGATGTTCTCCTACAACAACGCCGGGTACTGCGTGCTCGGCAGGGTCATCGAGGTCCTGCGCGGCAAGTGCTACGACGACTGCCTGCGCGAGCACCTCTTCGCGCCGCTGGGCCTGACCCACGCCGCGACCGGCCCGTACGACGCGATCCGGTACCGCGCCGCGATCGGCCACCTCCAGCCCGAGCCGGGGGACGCGCCGGTGCCCGCACCCGCCTGGGCGTTGACGCGGTCCAACGTCCCCGCCGGTTCGCATCTCGCGATGCGTCCTCGTGACCTGCTGACCTTCGTGCGTATGCACCTCGACGAAGGCCGCGCGGACGACGGCACGCAGGTGCTCGAGCCCGAAACCGCGCGTGCGATGTGGGAGCGTCAGGTGGAACTGCCCTACCTCGGCCTGATGGGCGGGGCGTGGGGGCTCGGCTGGATGATCTTCGACTGGGACGGCGGCCCGGTGATCGGCCACGACGGCGGCACCATCGGCCAGTCGGCGTTCCTGCGCGTGGTGCCGGGCAGCAACGTCGCGGTCGCGCTCCTCACCAACGGCGGCAAGCCGCTGCACCTCTACCTGGACATCTTCCGCAAGGTGCTGGGCGACCTCGCCGGTGTCGAGGTTCCGTCGCTGCCCGAGCCCAACGCCGCGGAGGCCCCGGCGGACGCGTCCCGGTTCGTCGGCGAGTACTCGTCGCAGGTCGCGGACATCGTCGTCAGCCAGGACGAGGACGGTGCCCTCTGGCTGGAGCGCACACCGAAGGGGGTCTTCGCCGACCTCGGCGGCCCGCCGGAGAAGAGCAGGCTCCAGGGCTACAAGGGTGACACCCTGGTCGCCGAACACGACGGTCTCGGCCTGCACATGCCGCACGCCTTCGTCGGTGACGACGGCAACGGCCGTGCCCTGTTCGTCCACACCGGACGCGCCGACCGGCGGGTGAGCCGGTGACGGCGGTCGCCGACGAGATCGAGGCCGTCTTCGCGAACGCCGGGGCCCGTGGTTTCGTGCACGCCCGCGAGGTCGGCGTGCCCGGCGGACCCGAGGTCGGTGCCGGTGCGGACGACCCGGTCGTGCTGGCCTCGGTGTTCAAGATCCCGGTCGCGGTCGCCTTCGCCCGGGAGGTGGTGGCGGGCAGGCTCGACGAAACCGAGCGGACCCGCGTCACCTCGCGGTACCGGATCGGCGGGATCGGCACCGCCGGCTGTGCCGACGACGTCGAGATGAGCTGGCGCGACCTGGCGCATTTCATGCTGACGATGAGCGACAACGCCGCGACCGACCTGATCTACCACCGGGTCGGGCAGGCGGCCGTCGACCAGGTGCTCACCGACCTCGGCCTCACCAGGACCCGGCTGATCGGCTGCTGTGAAGACCTGTTCGCCTCCGTGATCGCCGACCTCGGCGCGAAACCGGACGACGTCCTGGAAACCGTCTTCGCCGGTGCCACCGAGGAACAGCTGTGGAAGCTCTCGGTGGTCGATCCGGAGCGCACCACCTCGTCGACCCCGCGGGAGATCACCACGCTGCTCGACGCCGTCTGGACCGACCGCGCGGGCGACCCGGCCGCCTGCGCACGGGTCCGGACGATCATGGCGCAGCAGATCTGGCCGCACCGGATCTCGTCCGGTTTCCCGGCGGGCGTCGCGATCGCGGCCAAGACCGGGACGCTGCCCGCCGTCCGCAACGAAGCGGGTGTGGTGACCCATGTGGACGGTCGCCGGTACGCCGTCGCCGTGTTCACCCGTGCCGATTCACTCGCCGACCGCCTTCCCGCGGTCGACGCCGCGATCGGCGAGGCCGCCCGCCTCGCCGTCGATCACCTCCGCGCGCAGACCTGACCCCGTAGGAGAACCCCATGAAGAAAGCCCGGCTCACCGCCGCGATCGCGAGCGTGGTGGCCTTGACCGTGAGCGCGTGCGGGGGGACCTCGCAATCCGGGGAAGACCGGACCGCGAACCAGAAACTGACCGAAGGCAAGAACTTCACCATGGCGATCGGCACCGATCCGGGGGCACTCGACCCGGCGATGACGGTGCTCGCGACCGCCCTCGAGATCGGCCGCTTCCTCTACGACAGCCTGATCAACCTCGACGACGCGGGCAAACCGGTCGCGGGGCTCGCCGAGAAGTGGGAGGCCACCACGACCACGGCCTCCTTCACCCTGCGGAACGGGCTCACCTGCGCCGACGGCAGTCCGCTGACCGCGAGCGACGTGGCCGGGAACATCAACTTCGTCGGTGATCCCGCCAACAAGTCCCCGATGTCCGGGCTCGCCGTCGCACCGGGGACGAAGGCCGTCGCCGACGACACGGCACGGACGATCACCCTCACCAGCGGCGCGCCCGACGCGTTCCTGCTCCGCAACCTCGGCGGCCTGCCGATCGTCTGCGGCAAGGGCCTCGCCGACCGGTCGACGCTGGCCAAGGGACAGCACGGCTCCGGCATGTTCGCCATCACCGAGATCGTGCCGAACGACCACTACACCCTCACCCGGCGCAAGGACTACGCGTGGGGACCGGGCGACTGGAAGCGGGAACAGCCCGGGCTGCCCGAGAAGGTGACCTTCCGGGTCGTGCAGAACATGACGACCGCGGCGAACCTGCTGCTGTCCGGCGAGCTCAACGCCGCCCGGATCACCGGCCAGGACCAGCAGCGCCTGCGCGCCCAGAAACTGTTCCACGGGGACCAGGTCGTGCCGATGGGCGAGCTGTTCTTCAACCAGGCACCCGGCCGGGCAGGCGGCGACCAAGCCGTCCGCCGCGCCCTCGTGCAGGCACTCGATCTCGCCCAGATCGGCAAGGTGCTGACCAGCGGTGGCGGGGCACCCGCCCAGGGCATGATCACCATCGAGCCGAGGGCGTGCGCCGGGGATTCGGTCGGCGGCAGGCTGCCCGCGTTCGACGTCGCCGCGGCCAAAACCGCGCTCGACACGGCGGGCTGGGCGCCGGGACCGGACGGCATCCGCGTCAAGGACGGCAAGAAGCTCGCGCTCACCGCGTTCTACGGCACGCAACTCGGCCCGACGATGGCGTCCGCCGCCGAACTGATGCAGCAGTCATGGAAGGCCGTCGGCGCGGACGTCACGCTGAAGGGTCTCGACAGCCCAGGGACCAACCAGCTGCTCTTCGGCACCGGCGAATGGGACATCTCGATGGCGCCGGTGACCTTGTTGCTGCCGAGCCAGGCCGTGTCGTTCGTCTCCGGGCCGAAACCGCCCGCCGGAACGAACTTCGCGCATATCGAGAACAGCCGGTTCGAATCGCAGGCCACCGAAGCGGCGAAGCTGGCGGGTGACACCGGGTGCGCGACCTGGCTCGCCGCCGAATCGGCGCTCATCGAGGAGCTCGACGTGGTGCCGTACGTGAACTCGGTCATCCCGACCTTCGGGAGCAACGCGAAGTTCAAGATCGACTTCGGCACGATCGAACCGTCGTCCATCCGGATGTACAGCTGATGACGGCCGCACTCGCCCCGGCCGGGTTGCGGGGCAGCCCCTGGCTCTCGTTCGCCACGCGTCGCCTCGTACGGTTCGCGATCTCGCTGTGGGTATTGGTCAGCACCGCGTTCCTGATGATCCAGCTGATCCCGGGCGACCCGGTCCGGGCGGCGCTCGGCCTCACCGCGCCGGTGGAACTGGTGAACGCGCGGCGGGCGGCGCTCGGCCTCGACGATCCGCTGTGGCTGCAGTACGTGCACTACCTCGGCGGGTTGTTCAGCGGTGATTTGGGGACGTCGATGATGAGCGGGCAGCCGGTCTCCGAGGTGATCGGGGACCGGCTCCCCGCCACCCTCCAGCTGGCGCTGCCCGCGTTCGCGGTGGTCATCGCGGTGGCGATCCCGCTGGGTGTCCTGTTCGCCGTGCTGACCCGCGGCGGACGTCGCCGGGGCGGTGAACTGGCGTTCACCACGACGACCGTCCTGTTCGCGGCCATCCCCGAGTTCCTGCTCGCGGTCGCGCTGGTCGCCTTCTTCGCGGTCCAGCTCGGCTGGTTCCCGGTCGCCGGGAGCGAAGGGGCGGGTTCACTCGTGCTCCCGGTGGTCGCGCTGGCGCTCGGCCCGGCCTCGGTGCTCGCCCGCATCGTCCGGGTGGAGACGCTGTCCGTGCTGGGCGACGACTTCATCCGCACCGCGCGGGCGAAACGGCTCCCGTCGCGGCTGGTCTACCTCCGGCACGCACTGCCGAACGCGCTGACCGCGACGCTGACCATGGGCGGGCTGATGCTGAGCGGCATGGTCGCCGGCACGGTGCTGGTGGAGAACGTGTTCGCCTGGCCGGGTCTCGGCTCCACCATCGCGCAGTCGATCCTCCAGAAGGACTACCCGCTGGTGCAGGGGATCGTGCTCGTCTACGGCGTCGGGGTGCTGCTGGTGAACCTGACGATCGACGTGCTGCTGGCCGTCCTCGATCCGCGTTCGACGATCCGGGAGAGCTGACATGGTGAATCGGCGTGGAGCGAAGTGGCTCGCGGCCCTGCGCACCCCGGTGGGCGCGTTCGCGGCGACGCTGCTGGTCGTGGTGCTCGCGCTCGCGGTGCTGGCCCCGATCCTGTGGCATGACAAGGCTTTCGAGATCGACATCGAGGCGATCGGGCAGGGACCGTCGGGGGCGCATTGGCTGGGCACCGACGATCTCGGCCGCGACATCCTCTTCCGGGTCCTGGTGGCCACCAGGCTCTCGGTGCTGCTGGCGGTGCTCGCGACGGTGATCGGCGTGACGGCCGGGCTCGTTCTCGGCACGCTGCCCTCCCTGCTGCCGCGTCCCGCCGCGAGGCTGGTGACGTCGGCGGTGAACATCGCGGTCGCGTTCCCCGGGCTGCTGCTGGTGCTGTTCTTCTCGGTCATCTTCGGCGTGGGGACGCACGGCGCGGTACTGGCGATCGGGTTCGCGCTGGCACCGGCGTTCGCCCGGCTGGCGCAGACCCTCTCGGCTTCCGTGGCGGGCCAGGACTTCGTTTCGGCCGCTCGGATCTCCGGGGTCGGCCGGATCCGGTTGCTGTTCCGGCACATCCTGCCCAACGTCGGCGAACCGCTGGTGGTGAACGCGACCATCGGCGCCGGTGCCTCGCTGCTCGCCTTCTCCGGGCTGTCGTTCCTCGGCATCGGTGTGCAGGCACCGGATTACGACTGGGGACGGCTGCTCGGCGAAGGACTCAACGGGATCTACGTCAACCCGGCGGCCGCCCTGGCACCCGGCGTCGCGGTGGTACTGGCGGGGCTCGCCTTCAACCTGGTGGGGGAGACCGTCGCCGGGGTGATCGGGGTCCGCGCCGGGCTTCGGAAACTCGCGCCCCGGCCGGTCGCGCCCGCCAGGGAAACCCCTGCCGGGGACCGGGACGATGCCGTGCTGGTGGTCGAGAACCTCCAGGTGGCGTTCCCGCGTCCGGCGGGCTGGACCGTCCCGGTGCGCGGGGTGAGTTTCACCGTCCGGGCGGGCGAGGCGATCGGCGTCGTCGGCGAGTCGGGTTCGGGGAAGAGCCTGACCGGGCTGGCGGTGTCCCGGCTGGTCGAAACACCCGCCGTCGTCACCGCGGACAGGCTCGAATTCACCGGGACGCCCTTGCTGACCACACCGGAACGGGAACTGCGCGGTCTGCTCGGCACGTCACTGGCGATGGTGTTCCAGGACCCGATGACGTCGTTCAACCCGACCAGGCGGATCGGCCGTCAGCTGGCGGAAGTGGCCGAGCAGCACCAGGGTCTTCCCCGGGCCAAGGCGTTCGCGCGGGCCGTGGACCGGCTGCGCGCGGTGCGGATCCCCGCCGCCGAGAGACGCGCGAAACAGTATCCGCACGAGTTCTCCGGCGGGATGCGGCAGCGCGCGATGATCGGCATGGGCCTGATGGGCGATCCGAAGCTGATCATCGCCGACGAACCGACCACCGCGCTGGACGTCACGGTGCAGCGGCAGCTGCTGCGCCTGCTCGCCGGGACGCGGGCCGAACGCGGCACGGCGATCATCCTGATCAGCCACGACATCGCGGTCGTCTCGCAGACCTGCGAACGGATGCTGGTGATGTACGCCGGCCGGGTGGTGGAGGACCTGCCGTCGGCGGGGACCCCGCGGCATCCGTACACGAGGGCGTTGCTGGCCGCGACGCTCGACCTGGACGCCGATCGCGACGAGCCGCTCGCGGTCATCCCCGGCCGCCCGCCGGAACCCGACAACGTGCCCACCGGCTGCGCGTTCGCCGATCGCTGCCCCGCGGCGACCGACAAGTGCCGTCTCGAAGATCCGGTGCTCGAACGCGTGGATGCCGGGCACCGGGTCGCCTGCTGGTATCCGTACGAGCCGTCGTTTTCCCAGCCGTCCAAGGAAACCGTGACCGCAGGAGGTGCCGAGTGAGCGATCTCGTCTTCGACGCGGTGAGCGTGCGGTACGGCGGGAGACGCGGTCTCACGGCCGTCGACCACGTCGGGCTGACCGTCCCTTCCGGACAGGTCGTCGGGCTCGTCGGCGAATCGGGCTCGGGGAAATCGACGCTGGCCCGGGCGGCCGTCGGGCTCTCACCGGTCAGTGCCGGGCGAGTGCTGCTGGGCGGGGTGGACGTCCGGAAACTGCCGGGGCGGCGACCATTGCAGATGGTGTTCCAGGACCCGTATTCCTCGTTGGACCCTCGGATGAGCATCGGGGAGTCGATCACCGAAGCCATCCCGCGCGGTGTCCTGCCCGGCCGGGCGGCGCGCCGCGACGAGGTCGCCCGGCTCATGGAGCTGGTCAACCTCGATCCCGATCGCGCCGGGCACCTGCCGGGACAGCTCTCCGGCGGCCAGCGGCAACGCGTGGCGCTCGCCCGCGCGCTGGCCGGGCGGCCGGAGGTGCTGATCGCGGACGAGATCACCTCCGCCCTCGACGTCTCGGTGCAGGGCGCGGTGCTGAACCTCGTCCGTTCGGTGCAACGGCGGCTCGGGCTGTCGATGCTGTTCATCTCGCACAACCTCGCCGTCGTGCGGTACCTCAGCGACATCGTCGCGGTGATGTACCTCGGCCGGATCGTCGAGGTGGGCCCGGCGGTGCAGGTGCTCACCGATCCGCGGCATCCCTACACCCGCGACCTGCTCGCCGCCGCGCCTTCCGCGCAGACGTCGTTGCTCGACACCGGCGCGGACGAGACGACCGCCGGCACCGAACCCGCCGATCCGCACCATCCGCCGGGTGGATGCCGCTACCACACCCGATGTCCGATCGGCCCGCTCGTGCGTGCCGATCGCGAGCTCTGCCTCCAGGCGGATCCCACCGAGGGCGCGGCACACCGACGTCACTCGGCGGCCTGCCATTTCAGCGAAACCGAGAGCCACCAGCCCGCGATCTCCCGAGGAGCAAGCGCATCATGACCCGACGTCTCGACCTGGACGATCTCTACGCGATCGCCGCACCCAGTCATCCTTCGGTGTCGCCGGACGGAAGCCGGATCGTCTACGTCCTGCGCACCGCGGACCGTGACAAAGACCGGAACACCGACGCCCTCTGGGAAGTCGGCTCCGCGGACGGCGAACCCCGGCAGCTGACCCGCGGAACCGCCGACGTGGCACCGAACTGGGCGCCGGACGGTACGCGGATCGCCTTCCTGCGGGCGGAAGACGCCGCTCCGCAGGTGTGGTTCCTGCCGTCGTCGGGCGGCGAAGCCGAACAGATCACGAAGCTCCCGCTCGGCGCGGGCGCGCCGGTGTGGAGCCCGGACGGGACCCGGATCGCGTTCTCGGCGGCCATCGACCTGACCGCCGGCGACTCCGCGTCGGACGCCCCGGTGGTGGCGGACCGGCTGGACTTCAAGGCCGACGGGGCCGGGCTGATCAAGACCATCCGCAAGCATCTGCACGTCCTCGACGTCGCCACCCGCGAAGTCCGGCAGGTCACCTTCGGCGACTGGCACGCGAGCGACCCCGCCTGGTCGCCCGACGGCACGCAGGTGGCGTTTTCCGCCGGACGGGACGCGGACGCGGACCTGACCTTCCGTTCGGGGGCCTACGTCCTCGACGTGACGGTGAAGACCTCGGAACCGCGGCTGATCGGGTCCGGCGAGGGCATGGCGGGCCCGGTCGGCTGGACCGCCGACGGCCGCGCACTGCTGGTGGTCGGCCGCGGCGACACCGAGGTCGGCCACCTCGGGCTGCTTCGGGTGCCGCTCGACGGTGGGGAGCCGGTCGATCTGGCGGCTACCCTGGATCGCAACGTGATGGCGGGCGGCTCCGGCTATCCGGGCGCGCTCCCGAAGCAGACCGGCGACGGAACCGTCCTTTTCGGACTCCGAGACCGCGGCTGCACACATCTGTACGAAGTGGACGTCGACGGCGGAACCCCGCGTGCGGTCCTCGCGGGCGCCGGTCGCGTCGTGTCCGGAATGGACATCGCGAGCGGCACGGTGGCGGTCGTCCTGGCCACCGCGACCTCGTACGGTGAGATCGCCGTGGTCGACGTGGCGACCGGCGCTGTCGACGTGCGTACCCGGCACGGGGCGTCCGTCGCCGAGGTGGAACTCTTCCACCACGAGGAACGGGAATTCTCCATCGGCGACGGCTCCGTCGTCCACGGCTGGCTCCTGCGTGACCCGTCGCGGAGCGGCGCTTTGCCGTTGCTGCTCGACATCCACGGTGGGCCGCACAACGCCTGGAACGGCGCGGCCGACTCGATCCACCTCTACCACCAGGCGCTGGTCGCACGCGGCTGGGCGGTGCTCCTGCTCAACCCGCGTGGCAGCGACGGCTACGGCGAGGACTTCTTCACCGGCGTCGTCGGCGGATGGGGCGTCGCCGATTCCCGCGACTTCCTCGAACCGCTGGACCAGCTGGTCGCCGAAGGCATCGCGGACTCGGAGCGGCTCGCCGTGGCGGGCTACAGCTACGGCGGCTTCATGACCTGCTACCTGACCAGCCGCGACGACCGGTTCGCCGCCGCCGTCGCCGGTGGTGTGGTCAGTGACCTGACCAGCATGGGCGGTACCTCCGACGCCGGGCACTACCTGGCCGTCGGCGAACTCGGCGGCCCGTCGTGGGACGGGGGTTACGAGCGGCTCTCGCCGTTCGCCGAGGTCGCGAAGGTCCGCACGCCGACACTGGTCGTCCAGGGCGCGGAAGACGACCGTTGCCCGGTCGGGCAGGCCGAGCAGTGGTTCGGCGCCCTGCGTGCGCGCGGTGTCCCGTCGCGGCTGGTGCTCTACCCGGGCGGCTCGCACCTGTTCATCCTCGACGGACCGCCTTCGCACCGCCTCGATTTCAACCGGCGCGTCCTCGACTGGGTCGAGCAGTACGCGGCGCCGGCGGACGGCGTGTCGCGGGTGCCGATCGAGGCCGCGCACTGGCAGCGCCGTCTGGCGGAACTGGCGCGCAAGCACCGGGTTCCCGGTGCGGCGCTGGGCATCACGCGGATCGGTGACGACGCCGAAGTGCACGCGACCTACGGCGTGCTCAACACGGCGACCGGGGTCGAGGTCACCGAGGACTCGGTGTTCCAGATCGGCTCGGTGTCGAAGGTGTGGACGGCGACCGTGGTGATGCAGCTCGTCGACGACGGGCTGCTCGATCTGGACGCGCCGATCGCCGACGTCCTCCCCGAACTGCGGCTGGCCGATCCGGACGTCGCCAAGCAGGTGACCATGCGGCATCTGCTGACGCACACCAGCGGCATCGACGGCGACGTCTTCACCGACACCGGCCGCGGTGACGACTGTCTCGAACGCTACGTCGAGATCCTCGACGAGGCCGCGCAGAACCACCCGCTCGGCGCGACCTTCTCCTACTGCAACTCGGGTTTCGTGCTCATGGGCAGGGTGATCGAGAAGCTCACCGGGCTGGGCTGGGACGCCGCGATGCGGGAGAAGCTGTTCGCCCCGCTCGGCCTCACGCACACCGTGACCCTGCCCGAGGAGGCGCTGATGTTCCGCGCCGCCGTCGGCCACGTGGCCACGGGGGACGAGGACCCGAAGCCCGCGCCGATCTGGGGACTGCCCCGGAACATGGGCCCGGCCGGGCTGATCACCGCCACCACCGAGGACGTGCTCGGTTTCGCGCGGCTGCACCTGACCGGCGGGCTCACGTCGTCGGGGGAGCGGATCCTGACGACGGCGTCCGCCACCGCCATGGCCTCGAAGCAGGCGGACATCCCCGACAAGCACTCCTTGGGCGACTCGTGGGGACTCGGCTGGATCCGCGACGACTGGAGCGGACGCCGGATCATCGGCCACGACGGCAACACCATCGGGCAGTCGGCGTTCCTGCGGCTGCTGCCGGATCAGGGGCTCGCCGTCACGCTGCTCACCAACGGCGGCAACACCCGCGACCTGTTCGTGGAGCTGTACCGCGAGATCTTCGCCGAACTCGCCGACGTCGCGATGCCGAAGCCCCTCGAACCGCCGTCGACCCCGGTCACGGTCGACGGGTCGAGGCATGTCGGGGTCTACGAGCGGGCCGGTGCGCTGATGGAGGTCCTGGCGGACGGGGACGGGCTGCGGCTCAAGCAGACCGCCACCGGGCCGCTGGCGGAGCTCGTGCCGGAGAAGACGCAGGAGTTCGAGCTGGTTCCGGTGACCGACTCGCTCTACGTGTTCCGCGAACCGGGCACGCAGACGTGGATGTCGCTGACCTTTTACACGCTGCCGACCGGTGAGCCGTACATGCACTACGGGGTGCGCGCGACGCCGAAGGTGTCCTAGACGGGCGGGAGGAGGTCGATCAGGAACTCCTGGTCGGCCACTCCCGGACACCGCTCCGGAGCCGGGACCGCGCGGACGTCCCGGATTCCTCGACCCGGAACAGCTGGGCCGGGTCGTCCTGGGCGCAGTCGTCCCGCGGTTCGAGCAGGTCCGGCCCGGTCCCTGGTCGAGCACGGTCGGGCAACCGACGTCGTCGCCCGGGTCTGCCGCTGGATCCGGACGACGTTCCCGGCCATCGGTTGGAGGAAAACACATGAGGGCGCGGGACCGTCGAACGCGCTGAAGACGCTCAGGCCCTGGCCTTGCGCCGGGCCAGGTGGCGGAGGACGAGCAGGACGAGGCAGACGACGGAGACCCCGCCCGCGATCATCCGGAAGGTCCAGTCCAGCCCGGCGAACTGGCCGATCGAGTTGGTGGCCGCGCTGACGAGCAGGACGAGCCAGAGGCAGGCGGTGACGAGTGTTCCGGAGGATTTTTCGGTGTCGTTCATAGGAAAGACGGTATGGATCGGCCGAGCGGCGCGGTAGGGGAGTGACCCCCGGTCGCGGGGTGGTGCTGGCGCTACCGATACGGGCGCCGACCCGCTGGTCGTGAGTGGTAAGTGTCGTTAGAACGACACTTACCACTCACGACCAGCGGGAGTCGGGGTGTGACGCCGGTGGCCCCGAGGCGGCTGAGGCGAAGGCCCCTTTCCTTGCTGGGCGCAAGGAAGGGGACCTTCATGGACGGCCGGACCGGTGGGACACGGGTCGGGGTGGTCGTGAGTGGTAAGTGACGTTAGAACGACACTTGCCACTCACGACCAGCCTCAGCTCTTCCCGCTCAAGTAAGCCAAAACGGCCAGCACCCGCCGGTGTCCGCTGTCCTCCGGCAACCCGAGTTTCGCGAAGATGTTCCGGATGTGCTTGTGCACCGCGCCATCGCTCACCACCAGCAGTTCGGCGATGGTGGTGTTGTTGTACCCCTCCGCCATGAGCCCGAGCACCTCGCGCTCCCGCGCGGTCAGCCCTTCCAGCGGGTCGGTCGCGCGGCGGTGCGCCATGAGCTGCGTGATGACCTCGGGGTCCATGGCGGTCCCGCCCTTGACGACCCGGTCCAGCGCGTCGAGGAACTTCTCGACCTTCCCGACCCGCTCCTTGAGCAGGTACCCGACGGCGCCCTTGCCGTCGGCGAGGAGTTCGGCCGCGTAGCCGGTCTCGACGTGGGCGGACAGCACCAGCACGGGCAGGCCGGGGTGCGCCTTCCGGGCCTTGACGGCCGCCCGGAGGCCTTCGTCGGTGTGGGTCGGGGGCAGGCGGACGTCGGTGATCACCGCGTCGGGCCGATCGTCGGTGACGAACGCGAGGAAGTCGTCCACATTGTCCATCGCCGCGGCGACCTCGATACCCGAGGTGTTCAGCAGCAGCACCAGACCCTCGCGCAGCAGCGCGTCGTCCTCGACGATCACGACCCGCATGGCAACTCCACTTTCACTACGGTCGGCCCACCGGCCGGGCTGGACAACTTCCATGTGCCGTCGAACGCTTCGGCGCGTTTGCGGATCCCGGCGAGACCGCTGCCACCGGACTCGTCGGCCCCGCCGTGGCCGTCGTCGCGGATCTCGATGAGCAGCGTGTCGGCGCCACCGTCGAGCGTGACCCAGGCGTGCTCGGCGCCGGAATGCTTGGTGATGTTCGTCAGCATCTCGGCGACGACGAAGTAGGCGGCGGCCTCGACGGCGGCGGGGCGGCGGCTGTCGCTGCGAACGTCCACAGTGCACTGGACGGGGCAGCGGTCGGCGAGTGCGGTGACCGCACCGTCGAGACCGCGATCGGTCAGCAACGGGGGGTAGATACTGCGGACGACGGTCCGGAGTTCGGCCAGCGCGCCGGTCGCGGTGTCCTGTGCCTTGCCCAGCAACTCCCGCGCCTTCCGCGGGTCCTTCTCGAAGACCGAGTCGGCGATGCCGAGTTGCAGCACCACGGCGGCGATCCGCGCCTGCGTCCCGTCGTGCAGGTCCCGTTCGAGGCGGCGGAGTTCGGCGCCGTGCGCCTCCAGGGCGGCGGCGCGTGACGCGGCCAGTTCGACGACGCGGTCGGTCAGGACGACGCCGGGCGCGGGCGCGAGCAGTCTGCGCGCGATGGTGGCCTGCCAGCGGGCCACTCGCGGGGTCAGGAACGTGATCGCGATCATGCCGGCGCCGGTGACCGCGCTGAGCGCCGCCAGTGGCCAGGACGACACGATGAAGCCGAGCGAGCTTTCCACCCCGCCGTCCACCGACGGCCAGACGATCGCCGTGACGACCTGCCGCAGCCCGGCCATCGGCAGGGCGATCGCGAAGATCCCGATGACGAAACCGGTGACGGCGTGGAAGGCGAGCCACCCCAGGTCCCGCCGCGACGCCGGATCCGTGACCGGGTTCCCGGAGCGGTACGGCTCGGGGATCGGCTCGCCCAGCAGGCGGGCCGCCCGGCGGCGCTCGAAGTTGACCGGATGGCGGATCAGCTTGAGTGCGTGCGGCAGCGCCGGGATGCCGACGCCGAGCGGGCACATCATCAGCACGAACAGCATGCCGCTGAGGGCGAACCAGGAGAACATCGACGTGGCCGCGCCGATTGCGAGATACCGGATCGCGGACCAACAGGACCGCAGCCGGGTGATCACCCGATCAGTGTCCCATCCGGACTCCGGCGGCGTCATGGTGGTGCCTGCCCTACCACGAGTCCTCCCTCACGCGGGATCGATCGGAGCCCTTCGCGACCGTAGGTTCAGTACAGACAGATTACCGCCGGTTAAGGAGAAATTGATGAATACAGGGGGCACGTGCGCCTTGGAACTGGATGCCGTGAGCAAGGTCTACGGATCCGGTGACGGCGCGGTCACGGCTTTGAACGGGGTGACCGTCGGGGTGCGCAAGGGCACGTTCACCGCTGTGATGGGACCGTCGGGATCGGGAAAGAGCACCTTCCTGCACTGCGCGGCCGGGCTGGACCGGCCGAGCTCGGGACGGGTGCTGCTGGGGGACACGGAACTGAGCAGGCTCAAGGAGAAAGCACTCACGGAGCTGCGGAGGACCCGGATCGGGTTCATCTTCCAGGCCTACAACCTGTTGCCGTCGCTGAACGTCCTGCAGAACATCACGTTGCCGATGCGGCTCGCCGGGAAGAAGCCCGACCCGCAGTGGCTGCGTGAGATCGTGGAGGGCGTCGGGATCGCGAAGCGGCTCGAACACCGCCCGTCGGAGCTGTCCGGCGGCCAGCAGCAGCGGGTCGCTATCGCCCGTGCGCTGGTCACCCGGCCGGAGGTCGTGCTCGCCGACGAGCCGACCGGGGCGCTCGACACCCGCACCGCGCGTCAGGTGCTGGACCTGCTCCGCTCCATTGTGGACGACATGGGCCAGACGGTGCTGATGGTCACACACGACCCGGTCGCGGCGTCGGCCGCGCACGGCGTGCTGTTCCTCGCGGACGGGAAGCTGGCCGGTCACCTGCCGCAGCCCACGCCCGAGCGGGTCGCGGAGCGCATGACCCACCTCGGGGAGTGGTGACGTCATGTGGGATTTGGCTTGGCAGACGATCAAGACCCGGCTCAGTGGCTTCGTCGGCGCGTTCATCGCGATCCTCTGCGGGACGGCGCTGGTCGCCGGCTGCGGCATCCTGATGGAGTCCGGCCTGCGTGCCGGTGTCCCGACCCAGCGGTACGCCGACGCGGCGGTCGTCGTGGGCGGGCAGCAGACGGTGGACCCGCCCGGCGTGGGCGCGCTCGAAACCCAGCAGGTCGGCGAGCAGGGCTCGGTGCCGGTGTCACTCACCGGGCGGATCGCCGCGGTGCCCGGCGTCCGCGGCGTGGTGGCGGAGCGGAGCTTCCCCGCCAACGTCGTCACCGCCGACGGCAGGCCGCTGACCGGGCCCCAAGGGGGCCAGTCACTGGGCCACAACTGGGACGCCGCCGCATTGGCACCGTTCTCGCTGCGTGACGGTGTGGCGCCGGCCGGTGCCGACGAGGTCGTCCTCGACGCCGACCTGGCGGCCCGGAGCAGCGTCGCCGTCGGTCAGCGGGTGAAGATCGCCGTCCGGTCGACGCCGGTGGAATTCCGGGTCGCCGGTATCGCCGCCCCGAAGTCGGGCGACGGCCTGTCCCGGCAGTCCGCGGTCTTCTTCTCCGAGGAGAAGGCCGCCGAACTCGCCGGTGTCCCCGGCCAGGCGCACGCACTCGGTGTCCTGGCGGACCCGGGCGTCACGCCGGGCGGCCTCGCCGACCGGATCAGTGACGCGGTGGGGACCGACAAGGTGACGGTGACGACCGGGGTGGAGCGCAGCACGGTCGAATTCCTCGACGTCAGCCAGACGCGGATGCTGCTGATGGCGCTCGCGGGCTCGTTCGGCGGGTTCGCGCTCCTCATCGCGGTGTTCGTCGTGGCCAGCACGCTGGCACTGGTCATCAACCAGCGTCGCCGGGAGTTCGCGCTGCTGCGGGCGATCGCGGCGACGCCCCAGCAGATCCGCAAGCTCATCGGCGCCGAGACCATGCTGGTCGCGTCGGTCGCCGGTGTGCTGGGCAGCGGTCTTGGCGTGGCCGTCGGCTATGGGCTGCGGAACGCCTTCGGTGCCATCGGGGTGATCCCGCCCGACTTCGAACTGGCGATCAGCCCCCTGCCGCTCATCGCCGCGCTGGTGCTCGGCCTGGGCACGGCCCGGCTGGCCGCGTGGTCGGCTTCACGGCGCCCGTCGTCGATCCGCCCGGTGGAGGCGCTCGGCGAGGCCGCGGTGGAGCGGCGTGAACTCGGCCGCGTCCGCGTCATCGTCGGCGGCGCGCTGGTGGCGGCCGGTCTCGGTGGCGCGATGGTCCCGATGTTCCTGCCCGGCGAGCCGGGGCTCGCGGCTTCGTCGGGGTCGGCGCTGGTCATCGTGATCGGGCTGGCCGTGGTCAGCCCGAAGGTGGTCGCGTTCATGACGCGGCTGATCGCGCCGGTGCTCACCAGGACGTCGCGGATCAGCGGGTACCTGGCCGCGGCCAACAGCCAGGCCAATTCGCGACGGCTGGCCGCCGCGGTGACGCCGGTGATGCTGGCGGTCTCGTTCGCGCTGACGATGTTCTACAGCCAGACCACCGCCGCGGCCGCCCGGCAGGAGCAGACCGCGGAGTCGACCACCGCGGACTACGTCCTCGGCAGCGGCACGGGCGGTCTCTCGCCGGAGGTCGCCGAGGCGGCGCGGCGGATCCCCGGCGTCGCCGCCGCGACCCCGGTCGTGCACACCGAGGTGCTGAACACGGTGCAGGAGCAGGAAAGTGTCCGGGTGGACCGGTACGGGGCGCAGGGACTGGTGGGCGACCAGGTGCGGGGCAACGTCGATCTCGGCGTCGTGTCGGGCAGGATCACCGACCTGACCGGGAACACCGTGGCGATGAGCGAGCGCGAAGCCGATTGGTACGAAAAGAAGATCGGCGACGAGGTCGAGTTCTACTTCGGTGACGGTGTTCCGGCGAAGCTGCGCCTGGTCGCCACCTACACCCGTGATGAGGCGTTCGGCCGCTACGTGCTGCCTGTCGACCTGGCCAGGGCGCACACCTCCGACCGGCTGGACGACTCCGTGCTGGTTCGGCAGCAGCCCGACGCGGATTCGGCGACGGTGACGGCCGCCCTGAGGGACCTCGCGACCCGCTACCCGGGTCTGGTCGTGACCCCGGGCTCGTCGGTGGCCGCGCCCGCCGGCGGTCAGCAGCAGGCCCAGTTCTACGTGAACCTGGTCGCGGTCGGCGTGATCCTCGGCTACGTCGTGATCTCGGTGGCCAACACGCTGGTGATGAGCACGGCGCAGCGGTCGAGGGAGTTCGCCCTCCTGCGCCTGATCGGCACCACGAAGCGCCAGGTGGTGCGGATGATGCGGCTCGAAGCGCTGGCGACGGTCGGGGTCGCGGCCCTGCTGGGGACGGTGGTGGCGGGGGTGCCCCTGGTCCTGCTGAACCTCGGTCTTCGCGGGACACCCTTGCCGTCCGGCCCGATCGCCGTCTTCGGCGGGGTCATCCTCGGCGCGATCCTGCTCGGCCTCGTGTCCCTCGGGCTGTCCACCCGGGTGGCGCTGCGGTCGAAGCCGATCGAGGCCATCGGCCTCCGCGAGTAGGTCGCTCCCGTCCCGGCGTGGCATTCCGTGAAGGCCTCCTTGCCTACCCTGAAGGTAGGGAAGGAGGCCTTCACGGATCAGCTCTCGGCAGCGGGCCGGACGGCGGGGATCTTGCCGCCTCGGAAGGCGTCCACGAACAGCCGGTGGTCCTCCCGTGACTGCTCGGCGTAGGCCATCCCGAACGCGGTCAGCGAGCGGACGAACTCGTCCTCGCGGTCACCGATCACCTCCGCGATGGCCGCTTCGCTCTGGAAATCGACCAACGTCTGCTCGGAGTCCGAGTCGGACACGCAATGCATCTTCGCGGTGGCCCGGCCCAGGTAGTCGAGCACCGGCCGCATCTCGGCGGGCTCGGTCAGATCCGACCAGTCCAGATCGTCCACATAGGGCGAAAGCTCCGAGACGACGAAGCCGGTGCCGTCGATTTCCGTGTACCCGAGCCAAGGATCCGCGTGCGCCTGCAGTGCGCGTTGCGAGACGGCGGTCCGGTGGCCCTCGTTGGTGAAGTAGTCGCGGATGCTCTGGTCCGGCACGATCCGGCTCGGCGCGGCGACGTTGCCCTGCTTCATGGAGAGGACGACGTCGTTCTCCAGCGCCTGCGTGCGCCCCTCGACGAGGATGTTGTAGGCGGGCAGCCCGGCCGAGCCGATGCCGAACCCGGTCCGGCCGACGATGTCCTTGACCCGGTAGGTGATGCTGCCGAACCGCTTGTTCTCCGGGATCGTGTCCAAATAGGACTCGAACGCGGTGGTCGCGGTGGAGCGTTCGGCGTCCTCCAGCACCCGGACGCCCGGGCCGTGCCGGAACCGGCGGTCGTAATCCTGCACCGCGGTCACGTCGTCCAGCAGGTCGATCCGGGTCTTCAGCCGGGCCCGCAGCAGGACGTTGTGCAGTACGCCCTCGGTGCTGTCCAGGTGCAGCCGGACGAGTTCGTCGCCGGGGTGCTCGGCGTACTCGCGGACCTGTTTGACGTAGGCACGCAGGTAGGTCCCGATCAGCGTCGTGATGTCGTCGTCGGAGATCGCCTTGCTCCAGGCCAGCAGCGCGACACTCGCGGCCAGCCGCTTGAGGTCCCAGGTGAAGCTCCCGAGATAGGCCTCGTCGAAGTCGTTCACGTCGAAGACCAGCGTCCCGGACGAATCCATGTAGCTGCCGAAGTTCTCCGCGTGCAGATCGCCCTGGATCCACACCCGGCCCGTCCGGTCGTTCGCCCACGGGTCTTCCTCGTGCGCCATGTCCGCGTAGAACAGGCACGCCGAACCGCGATAGAACGCGAACGGCGCGGCGGCCATCTTGCGGAACTTGCGGCGGAACGCGTCCGCGTCGGCGCGCATGAGGTCGTCGAAGGCCTCCACCAGTACCTCGACGATCCGCTTCTGCCGCTCGTCCGCGCCCTGCTCGCGGATCCGCTCGACCACACCTGCCATCACGACCTCCAGACGAGTTCACCGTGCCACAGGCGGCCGTACCGGGCAGATCAGATCTTGCGGAACCGCGCGTCCAGGGTCGCGAAGGCCCCGAACGCGGCGATCCCGGCCGCGAGCGTCAGCAGCATCGGAGTGCCGTAGGGCTGGGCGACGAGGGTCTTCAGCGCGACGTCGAGTCCGCTCGCCTTCGCGGGGTCGAAGGTGACGGCGGCGATGATCGTCAGGACGCCCACCGTGCCGTAGGCGGCGGAGAGCGCGATCCAGCCGACCTGGCCGAGCCGGATCGTCGTGGTCCGGGTCGTCGCGGTGGCGCGGCCGAAATCGAGTTCCCGCACGAACGTCTTCCGGATGCCGCGCGAGGCGAGGAACACGGCCACCGCGACGACGGCGATCCCGATGACGGTGACCAGCACCTGGCCGTAGGACTCCTCGAGGATCTGCGCGACCAGCGACGTCTGCCCCTCGTCTGCGCCCGCGATCGCGACCTTCGCCGCGCTGTAGGCGACGAGGCCGTACAGGACGACCTCGATCCCGCTGACGATCCGGCGCACCACCCGCCGTCGCTGGTCGACATGCCGGTGCCCGGTGATCGCCTCGCTCAACTGCCACAGCGCGAGCACGGCGAGCCCGGCGACGATCAGCCAGAGCAGCCACGCGCCGCCCTCCGCGACCACCACCTGCAGCGCGCCGGACTTGTCCGCCTTGGCCTTGTCGCCGAGGGCGACCTGCGCCGCCAGCCAGGCGACGAGCAGATGCACGCCGGCGTAACAGAGGAGCCCGCCCCGGGCGATCAGGTCGAAGATCTTGCTGTCACGCATCGGGCGATCCTTGTCGAGTGGCCACCGTTCCACCAGGGCCGGTAGGAGCAATGTGTCCGATCTGTCAGGATTCGAGGTCGCCCGCCTGTTCGGCAGGCCTGCCGAACCAGTCTTCGAGGCCGGCGCCGGTCGTCGCGGAGAGACGCAGTACCTCCGGCCGCGGGCCGGAGGGCGAGCTTGGCGACCGTCTCGGCCCACGAGGCGCACCGGGCTTGATCTCCACCGGGCTGGAGGTTGCATCGTGGACTTCTGGACATCCGGTTGAGGAGTGAGAAAATGAGCGAGGACAAAGGCTTCTATTCGATCATCGAGTACGCGGTCGACGGGCCCGGGACGCAGGCGGCACTGGTGGACGCGTTCGCCGGCATCCAGGAACGCTGGGTGCGGTTCTACCCCGGTTACATTTCGTCGCGTTTCCACGTGAGCGTGGACGGGACGCGGGTGATCAACCTCGTCAGCTGGGCGAGCGAGGCGGACTACCGGCATTTCGAGGAGACGTCGGATCTCGACGGCCGCCTCGCGGCCATCCACGCGGCGCTCGACGGCCTGCCCGGCGAGGTGGAGTCCCGGGTGAGCGCGAACCCGCGCTACCGCGTCGCCCGGGAGATCGGGCCGGGGCCGCGGTCGGGTGACTGATTCGAAGTCCGCACGGTCCCGCGCGGTAGTCCGAATTCCCTGCGGCGACGAACCCGGGATCATCCGCGCTCACGACTCACGAAGCCGACCAGGCCGCTTCGATCATCCGGAAGATCTCGTCCAGCGCGGCATCCGGATCGGGTGCCGTGCGCGCCAGCGAATGGGCGTCGATCACGAACCGCGCGATCGTCCGGCAGGCCGTCGTGGGCTCCGCCAGACCGAGGTCGTCCGCGATGGCCGTCGCCAGTGAACCCGCGTGGCGCAGCTTCATCAGCTCTTCGTACTCCCGCAACGCGGGTGACGCGTCGATCATGCGCCAGATCGGGGCGGAGCTGTCGGCGGCGCAATGCCGCACCATGTCCCGCATCTCGTGGCGCAGCGCGGGGATGAGCGGTTCGTGCGGCTCGCGGCCGGTGACGGCCTGCGTGAGGCGTAGCTCGAAGTCCGCGTCCTGCTCGAACACCAGCGCCTCTTTCGAGGCGAAGTGGGAGAAGAGCGTCGTGACCGCCACGTCGGCTTCCGCGGCGACGTCGCGGATACCCACGTCGTCATAACCCTGTTCCAGGAAGAGTCGTAAGGCGGTCTCGGCGATCTTCTGGCGGGTCGCGGCCTTCTTGCGTTCACGGCGTCCGGTCGGCACGGTCATCATCTGATGCTATCAGATACAAAATAGTATCTGTTTCAAAACACTAACTGTTAGTGCTACGGTCGATGGCATGAGGAAAATGAGTTTCGCCGAGTTCGGCGGTCCGGAAGTCCTGCGGCTGGTGGACGCGGAGGAGCCCCACGCGGGCCCTGGTCAGGTACGCATCGCCGTACGGGCGGCGGGCGTGAACCCCGTCGATTGGCGGATCCGGGAAGGCCAGATCCTGGGCGCCCACCCGATCACGTTGCCTTCCGGTGTCGGCCTGGACGCCGCCGGAGTGGTGGACGAGGTCGGTGAGGGTGTCGAAGGGTTCGCGATCGGCGATCCCGTGTTCGGCGAGGGTGCGAGCACCTATGCCGAGTTCGCCGTGCTGACGGCCTGGGCCCTCGTGCCCGAGGGACTGACGTTCGAGGAGGCGGCCGGATACCCCTCGGTGGTGGAGACCGCGTTGCGCGTCATCCGGGAAGTCGGCGTGCGGCCCGGGGAGACACTGCTGGTCAGCGGCGCGTCCGGCGGAGTCGGGTCGGCGGTGCTGCAGATCGCCCGCGAGCGCGGCATCCGCGTGATCGGCATGGCCGGGGCCGCCAATCAGGACTATCTGCGCGGTCTCGGCGCCCTCGCGACGACTTACGGCGAGGGCTGGGTCGAGCGGGTACGGGGGCTCGGCGAGGTCGACGCGGCACTCGACCTGGCCGGGTCGGGCGTGCTCCGTGAACTGGTCGGGCTGACCGGGGACCCGGCGAAGGTGGTCTCCATCGCCGATCTCGGCGCGCCGGAGTTCGGCGTCCGGTTCTCCGGTGTCGCCGGGAGCGTGCCGGACGCGCTGGCCGAGGCCGCCGGACTCATCGCGCGAGGGAAGCTCCACATCCCGGTCGAGAAGTCGTACACGCTCGCCGAAGCCGCGGTCGCGCACGTCGACAGCCAGGCCGGGCACTCGCGCGGACGCCGGGTCATCGTCGTCTGAGAAAGTTTTCCCGTGGTGGGTGTCGGATGGCGTCGAGTGCGTTCGTAGCGAAGGTGAGAGGCCGGCAACGGACCGGTCGGCACCGAGGAGAGCGCCATGACCGTGACGTACACCTTCGACGTCTTCTCCAGCCTCGACGGCTTCGGCTCCCACGCCGGTGACTGGGGCGGCTACTGGGGCAAGCAGGGCCCCGAACTGCTCGACCGCCGCAACTCCTTGTACGAAGAGGAACACCGGATGGTCTTCGGGGCCACCACGTTCCGGGAGAACGTGGAGATGCTCGCTCCGGGCGCCGAGGCCTTCGACGCCTGGGTCACCCGGATGAGGAACCTGCCCGCGACGGTCGTGTCGAGCACGCTGCGCGGACCGTTCGACTGGCCCGACGCGACCATCGTGAGCGGCGACGCGGCCGACATCATCGCCCGGCTCAAGAAGGAATCCGATGTGCCGCTGCGGTCACACGGCAGCCTGTCGATGAACCGGGCGCTGATGGCCGTCGGTCTGGTCGACCGCGTCCAGGTGACGATCTTCCCCGTGCTCACCGGGGAGACCGGCCGGGCGCCGATCTTCCGGGGCGCGGCCGACTTCGACCTCGAACTGCTCGAAAGCCGGACCCTCGACGGCCACACCCAGGAACTCGTCTACCAGCCAACCCGCCACGCCTGACGGCGATGGAGGGCACGGATCCCGAAGGCCGCGAGCAGCCCGAGGACGGCGAGCCCGATCGGCCGGAGGGTGATCGTCCACGGCCATTCCGGGCCGCTGAACGCGAGGTGGCCGGTCGGGTACTCGAGCGTCCTGGCCGTCCATCGCGTGGTCGCGGTGTCCGTGGCGCGCACCAGGTCTTCGAGTACGGCATCGAACGGGAACCCCGGTCTCGTGTGCAGGTACACCGGCGACAGTCCCGAGTACCGGTCGGCGGCACGCCGGGCGGCCGCGTCGGCACCGGGCACGATCAGCCGGTCGAGATCGTCCGCGATCGTGGCAGGCGTCGCCCGCGGGGCGAAGGTCAGCCCGTGCCGGGACTGGATCGGCGCGCCGTCCAGACCGACACCCATCGTGCCGACAGCCAGGGACTGCCCGTAGGTGTCGAAGACGGCGGCGAGTTCCAGTTCCCGCACCCCGGCTGTCAGCAGGACACCCAGAACCGGCTTGTCCCAACGGAAGGCGGTGTTGAAGCCGACGACGGTGTCCGACACTTCGAGGGTGTTCTGCGTCATCGGCGTGCTGACGCCGGGGGAGTAGTGGGTCCACCCGACGGTCTCGGCCGCCTTCCGGGCGGCGTCGGGGCCGGCGATCCGCTCGGTGACCCGCAGCGCGCCATCGATCCCGGACAGGATCCCGGCCGTGGTCACGATGTTCCCGTCGTCGACGTACCGGGTGCCGCGGATCCAGTCCGTGGCGGGGAATTCGTCGTCGAAACCGCCGATGCGGATCCAGTGCGCGGTCGCGCGGCGGCCGTCGAGGAGCCCGGCCGACGCGAGGACACCGGATCCGTTGCAGACGCTCATGAGCAGCGTGCCCTTCGAGGACTGCTGTTTCAGCCAGTCCGTGACCGGTCGCGTGGTCGGCTCGCCGAGGTCGGGGAGCGCGGGCACGACCACGACGTCCGGGGCGGCGGAGCCGAGAAGGCGGCCGAGTCCGGCGAAATCGAAGTCGGGGACGAGGTCGAGCCCGCCGGTCAAGGTGACCGGCCGGGCCTGCGGCGCCACCGTGTAGACGTTGAACGCGCCCGTGGTCGCCAGGACCTCGTACGGCGCGAGTGTGTCGGAGACGACGGCACCCTCGTTCCCGACGACGACCACCGCGGTGGGTTTCGCGGGATCGTGGGGCCGGTGCACCGGTCGTGGTGAGATCCCGTCGGTTCTCGGCGTGTAGCGGTTTTCGAAGCCGGCGGTGAGCGTGATCCCGCCGAGAGTGAGCGGCGGGGCCAGTGCGGCGACGGTGAACGCGAGCGCGGTCAGCGTGACCCGGACGAAGGTACGCATGGTCAGAACCCGTATTCGGTGCGGCGGCGGACCATGGCCGCGAGCATGGCGGGCACCATCAGGACGTGGCCAACGGTCATCAAGGTCGACCCGGTTACCAGGCCGGTCCAGAAGAACGGCAGGAAGAGCACATACGGCAGGTACATCGCGGCCGACATCTCGACGATCGACGCCCAGCCGTGCCGCCGGACCCGCATCCACAGCGCCATGCCGAGCGACATGTTCGTCGCCATCACGAGCGCGCCGGCGGTCACGTTCTTCGCGAGATCCGGCCAGGCGAACGACCAGACCGGTTCGAGGACGATCATCCCGGCCACCATCGCGAGGAGCATCTCGACGGCGTGGCGGGTGAAGTGCAGGACTGCCCGGTTACGGGTCTTGGGTTCGGTCGTGTGATCCATTGCGGACTCCTTCGCGGTTTCGGTGCGACGGGAGCGATGTTCGGTCGCGCCGGGGCATCCGCGCAGGTGCCGGAAGTCACGGGCGAGGTCATGTGACCGTGTTCAGGAGAGGCCGAGTTCCCTCGCCCGCAACGCCGCCTGGGTCCTGTCCCGCACCTGGAGTTTGGCCAGCACACTCGTGACGAGGTTCTTCACCGTGCCCTCGGCGAGGAACAGCGCGGTGGCGATTTCCCGGTTGCTGTGGCCGTCCGACAGCAGCCGGACCACCTCCAGTTCGCGCACCGAAAGCGGGGTCGGCAGTGGACGCGGTGTCTCTTCGGGCATCCGCGCCACCTTGGCGACGAGTTTGGCGGCCACCGACGGCTGCAACACCGACTCGCCCCGCTTGGCCGCGACCAGCGCCTCGACCAGCCGCGTCGACGAGACGTCCTTGAGCAGATACCCGACGGCCCCCGCCCGCAGCGCGGCGAACACGTCCTCGTCGTCGTCGAACGTGGTGAGCGCGAGCACCCGCACCCCGGGTTGCTCGGCCCGCAACCGGGTGGTGGCGGCGATCCCGTCCAGCACCGGCATCCGCAGATCCATCAGCGCGACGTCGGGGCGCAGTTCGGCGCAGCGGCGGACGGCCTGCTCACCGTCGGCCGCCTCGCCGACGACGTCGATCTCGGGCTGGACCTCCAGCAGGGTCGCCAAGGCTTCGCGGAACAGGGCCTGGTCGTCGACGATCAGCACGCGGACGCTCATCCCGGCACCTCGACGGTGAGCGTCAGACCGTGCCCCTCGGCCGAGTCCACGGAAACCCGGCCGCCGAGCCCGGCCATCCGCTCACGAAGTCCCACGAGCCCGAAACCGTTGCCCGGCGGGGAATCCCCGGCCAGCCCGAGCCCGTCGTCGCGGATCTCCAGCCGGACCCGATCGGCACCGTAGTCGAGCACCACCTTCGCGGCCTCGGCCCGCGCGTGCTTGCGCACGTTGGTCAATCCCTCCTGGGCCGCCCGGAACAGCGACTCCTCCACGTCGGCCCGGGTGTCCCGCGCCGTGCCCTTGACCTCGAACCCCGTCGGCACCCCGGCCGCGGAAGTCTCGTCGGCCAGGGCGCGCAAGGCGTCCGCGAGCGGTTCGGATCGCGGTTCCCGCAACGCCGACACCGATCGGCGGACCTCCGCGAGCGCTTCGCGGGATTGGTCCTGTGCCTTGGCGAGCATGCCGTCGACGCGCGCGGTGTCGGCCGTGCCGATCACCGCCCTGGCGGCTTGCAGCATCATCTGCACGACGGTGAGATGGTGACCGAGCCCGTCGTGGATGTCGCGCGCGAGCCGGTTGCGTTCCTGGGTGGTCGCGAGCTGTTCGGCCTGTGCCGCGTGATCGCGAAGCCGTTCGTGCGCTTCGGCGAGTTCCTCCCGCGCGCGTTTCTCCCGCAGGACCAGCTCGGTCACGACGGCCGCGAACACCATGACGGCCAGCGTTCCCAGCCCTTCGCGGAGGCCGTCGAGCGGTTCCATCGGCAGATGGATCAGCGGGATCACCACCGCGACACCGAACGCCACGGGGAGTGGCAGCAGCAACACGGTGTGGCAGACCAGGACCACCAGGAGCAACACGGCGCCGACGGCGGCACCCGAAAGCGAGAACAGCGTGAAACCGAGCGGTAACTGCACGCAGACATAGGCGATCGCCGCCAGCCTGCCACGTTTCTGGACCCACGGGAAGCCGAGGATCGCGATCACCGCGTAGACCAGCCCGACGATCAGCGTCGGCAGCACGAGCGTCTCGTAGTCGGCCGAGCCGAGGGGCAACGTCACGTACGCGACGGGGGTCAGCACGGCCAGGGCCCGGTTCACCGACACACAATGCTCGTCCGCGCGACACCCGCGCAAGTAGTCCTCTGAGTGCGGTAGTTGCGCGTGCGTGGACCGCAACAAGAGGACTACTTGCGGTGTGAGGCGATGGTGCTGTTCCTGATCTCCAGGGAGAACGGCGTCTGGACGTCTTCGGGGGCGAGATCGCTCCCGCCGGCGATGCGCCGCCGCAACAGATCGACGGCCACCCGGGCGATCGCGGCCTTGTCCGGGGCGATGGTCGTCAGCGAGGGAAGGCTGTACGCGCTCTCCTCGTTGTTGTCGAAACCGACGATCGCCATGTCCGACGGCACCTGGACACCCCGCTCGGCCGCGGCACGCAGGGCGCCGATGGCCAGGAGGTCGTTGAAGCAGAACACCGCGTCGGGCGGTTGCGGCAGCGCGAGCAGATGCGCCATCGCCTCGGCGCCATTGGCGCGGTGATACCGCAACGCGGGCAGGACCAGTTCCGGAACGGGCGCCAGGCCCGCCTCCTGGAGCGCGGAGTGGTAGCCCTCCAGTCGTTGCGCGGCGGTGTGCCGCCGGGGGTGCGCGCCGATCGCCGCGATGCGGCGGCGGCCCAGCGAGAGCAGGTGCCGGACCGCGATCCGGGCGGCCTGGACGTTGTCGATCCCGACGTGGTCTGTCGGGACGTCGACGACGTGCTCGCCGAGCATCACCAGCGGCACACCCGGCGCGAGATCGCCGAAGTCGTTGGTGTGCAACGCTTCCGGACTGATGATGGCCCCGTCGATCAGATGCGGGCCCAGCGCGGACAGCGCGTTGCGTTCCCGCTCCCGGGTGCCCAGTGTCTGTTCGATGAGGACGTTCCACTCGTGCTCCTGCGCCGCCTGCAGCACCAGGCCCGCCAGCTCGCCGAAGTACGGGATGCTCAGTTCGGGCAGCATCAGCCCGAGGAACCCGGTGCGGCCGCGGCGGAGGTTCCGTGCCCCGAGATTGGGCCGGTAGCCGGTCGACGCCAGCGCCTCCTCGACGCGCCGCCGGTTCTCCGGCTTCACGAAGTCGTAGCCGTTGACCACGTTCGACACGGTCTTGACCGAGACGCCCGCAAGCCTGGCGACGTCTTTGAGCGTGGCCACCCTCGCTCCCCTCTGCAGTGCTCCGGCACGGATCCGGCACAGCCTAACCGCGCGAACGGCGGATTTACAACGTTGTACCAACGATGTAAATCTGGCCTCGTCCCGAGGAGCGAGCGTACTGGCCGGGCTGCCGGTGAACCGCGTCCTCATCGGCGTCTACGCGATCTGCGGGCTGCTCGCGGCACTGGCCGGGGTGCTCTCCACAGCGCGTCTCGGCGCCGGCGACCCCGCGGACGCCGGGCTGCTGATGGAACTGTCCGCGATCACCGCGGTCGTCGTCGGCGGCACCCCGCTGACCGGCGGGCGCGTCCGCATCCTCGGCACGGTGACGGGCGTCCTGCTCATGCAGCTCGTCCGCGCCACCCTCATCAAGCACGACCTGCCGGATTCGACCGCGCAGATGATCCAGGCCGCGATCATCGTCGGCGCGGTGTACGTCGCACGGGAACGGAGCAGCCGATGACCGCGGCGCCCACCATCGCCGGGCAGGACTCCACCCGGCGCGAGCTGATGACCGGAGTGCTGCAGAAACAAGGCGCGGCGATCGCGCTGGTGCTCATGGTCGCGGTGGCGTGGCTGCTGTTCCCGCGCTTCGGCAGCCTGGACAACCTGCGTGACATCGCGTTGCAGAGCTCGTTCCTCGCGATCATCGCGCTCGGGATGACGTTCGTGATCATCACCGGCGGCATCGACCTGTCGGTGGGTTCGGTGTACGCGCTCGGCGGTGTCCTCGCGGCCTACGGGTCGCACTGGGGGTTCCTCGTCGCGTTGCTGCTCCCGCTGGCGGTCTGCGGCCTGATCGGGCTGATCAACGGGCTGCTCGTCGCGAAAACCGGGATGGCGCCGTTCATCGTCACGCTGGCGACGCTGCTCTTCGCGCGCGGCCTGCTGCTCGCGATCACCACCGAGGGCGCGACGACGTACTAGATCCCGGCGGGCGAGGCGTTCGTCGGACTCGGCCGCGGCACGCTTTTTGGCTTCGGCTATCCGGTGTTCATCGCGGCGGCCCTCTGCCTGGTCGGCGGAGTCCTGCTGCGGCGGACCCGGTTCGGGCAGTCGGTGTTCGCGACCGGCGGCTCGGAGCAGTCCGCGAAGCTGATGGGACTGCCGGTGGCGCGCACCAAGGTCACCGTATAAGTGATGAGCGGCGTCCTTTCCGGGCTCGCGGGCGCGCTCACCGCGGCGTACCTGCAGTCCGGTGTCACGGTGATCGGCCTCGAACTGGACGCCATCTCCGTCGTCGTCATCGGGGGCACCCTGCTGACCGGCGGGATGGGGACGGTTCTCGGAACGGTCATCGGGGTGGGCATCCGAACGGTCATCCAGAACGTCATCAACCAGATAGGAACTCTCGACAGCAACTACCAGTCGGTGGTCAGCGGCGCGTTCCTGCTGGTGATCGTTGTCCTGCAGCGATCGCTGACCCGTACGACCACCCGCAGATAGGGAGATCGCAGGCACCGAAGAGCCGCACGCGCCCCGAGTGTCCTCGCCGGTCTACTGGTCGCCGTCACGACCCTGGTCCCCGTCCCGCTCCCCACCCCGTGGACGGACCAGGTCTCGCCGTCGAACGCGCTGCCCGAGTACCCGCCGTCACCGGGTACTTCGGCATGCGTCCGCTGGATTGTCGTGAGCGGTAAGGACGGTCTGGGTCACACGTGTCTTGCCCGTAGGCCTGTCCGTGAAGGCCTCCTTCCCTACCTTCAAGGTAGGGAAGGAGGCCTTCACGGACGCGCTACGTTGCCTACCCCTGGTAACACTCGAATTGCCACTCGCGAGCCCCTGCTGGACCAGCCGCCGGTGTTGCGAAAGCCACTTTCGCAACGTTGAAGGTTGCGAAAGTGGCTTTCGCAACACTGCCGTGGCCCTCACCTGCTGGGTAGGGAAGGAGGCCTTCACGGATTTCTGCGATCGCAGCACCCGCCCCACCTGCATCAGCAGCCACACCGGGGTACAGGTGGTCATGAACAAGTCGTCGGCCTGACCGTCCTTACCAGTCACGAGGCGTCACAGTTGCCCCGGTAACCTTGCGCCCATGACCGGCCCGGACGTACCTCTTTCCTTCAAACTCGCGTACGTCCCCGGCGTGACGCCCTCGAAATGGGTGCGGATCTGGAACGAGCGGTCGCCCGGCGTCCCGCTCGAACTCGTCCAGACGACCGCCGCCGACGCCGCCGCGCTGGTCCGGGACCGCGAGGTGGACGCGGTTCTCCTGCGCCTCCCGATCGACCGCGAGGGGCTGCACGCGATCCCGCTCTACAGCGAGACGACCGTGGTCGTCGTCCCCGAGGAGCATCTGGTCGCCGCGGCCGACGAGGTCTCGGTCGACGACATCGCCGACGAGATCGTGCTGCATCCGCTCGACGACACCCTGGACTGGGAACAGCCGCCGGGCAAACCCGCGCTGGACCGTCCGGCCACCACGGCGGACGCAGTCGAACTGGTGGCCGCCGGGGTCGGGCTGCTCGTCCTCCCGCAGTCGCTCGCACGGCTGCACCACCGGCGTGACCTGACCTACCGCCCGATCTCCGGCACGCCCGAGTCCGGCGTCGCACTGTCCTGGCCGGAGGACGAGACCTCTGACCTGATGGAACAGTTCATCGGGATCGTCCGCGGCCGGACCGTCAACAGCACCCGCGGACGGCAGCAGGCGCCGGAGAAGCAGGCGAAGGACAAGAAGCCCAAGCGTCCCGAGGCCGGCGGCCGCAAAGCGCAGCCGGCGGGCCGGGCAGGTCAGCGAGGCACTCCCCAACGCGGGAAGCCCCGCCGCCGGGGCTAGTCACGAGTGGCTGGTCAGTCCTCGCTGCGCGCGGCCTTGACCCGGGCCTCTTCCTTGCGGACCTCGGCCTGGGTCTCGCGCTCCCGCTGCAGCCAGTCGGGGTTGTCGGTCTTGACCGAGTCGATCTGCTCGGTGGTGAGCGCGTCGGTGATCCCGCCCCGCGCGAGGCCGCTGATCGAGATGCCCAGCTTCGCCGCGATGACCGGACGCGGATGCGGTCCGCTGCGGCGCAGTTCCCGCAGCCATTCGGGCGGGTCGGCCTGCAGTGAGTTCAGTTCGTCGCGGGAGACGACACCCTCCTGGAACTCCGCCGGGGTGGCTTCGAGGTACACACCCAGCTTCTTCGCCGCTGTCGCGGGCTTCATGGTTTGAGGGGTTTTCTGCGACGTCATCCTCCCAGGGTAACGAGCGCCCCGGACGCCGCCGATCACGCCCGGTGATCAGGCTCTCCCGACCGTTCAGTGGTAAATCCTGCCCTCATGCCCGGGCAACCAGGCGTCAGGCGCCCTTGGCGGGGAGCGTGACGACGCCGAATCCGGCGAGTAACCCGGCCACGGCGACCGCGGCGAGGACCACCCACGCGATCGGGTGCCCGAGGTTGAGCGTCCAGTAAGTGCCGACCCGCCGGTGCACCAGCAGCGCCGGGTCGTCCCGGTTCAGGTAGACCATCCCGGCCGCGTACCAGTGGCGGTCGTCTTCGCGCTGCTCGTAGCGGGTTTCCGGCGCGTCGCCTGCCAGGGCCAGCCGATGCCCGGCGTCACCCGCCCGGACGGAGAAGACGGTCCACGCGAGGAACGCGGCGGCGAGCGGGAGATAGCTGACGATCGTGACCGGCGCGGTGCTTTCGAAGAGTTCCCAGAATTGCAGCGAGACGACCAGCAATGTCGCGTTGACGCAGCCCGCCGAGATCAGCAGCAGGCTGACCACGCCGTGCAGGTACTCCCGATACCGCGAGGCCGACGCCGCGGGCCGCGCGGCGTCGATCTCCGGGCGGGCACGGGGGAGCGCGATGGCCAGGAGCGCGATCAGGGCCACGACCAGGAGTTGCGCGAACACGCCCGAGAAGTCGTCCGCGTCCTCGAACGAGCCGACGAGCGCGGTGACCACCAGCAGCACCGCGGCCGGCACCAGGAGAATCCACTGTGGACGGACTGGGTCCGAGCGCAGGGACGTGTCGGTGGTGACCGCCTGCTTCGTCCCGGCGTACCAGCCGCCGTCCCGTTTCGCCGCGACGACCGACCGGTGCGCCAGGCTCCCGAACAGCGAGTAGAGCACGACCAGCGCGACAAGGACGACCTCGGCGAAAGCCGGTAGCGCGACCACGAGCACGCAGGCGATCACGGCGGTCACCACGACGCAGCGGTTGTAGCGGTGGCGGATGAAGGCGATGGCGGACTCGCCGACGCGACTCGCCGGAATCCGGGCGCCGAACGGAAGCGTCGGCCGCGCCAGCGCGGGCGCCGAGCGGAAGACGGCGGCGGTGAACGCGATCAAGGCCAGGTACAGCGTCATCGGCGTGAACCGACGGCGAACGAGTCCAGCACGGTCTCGCAGCGGCCGGTCACCTCGCGCGGCGCCAGGCCGAGCGCGACGGCTTCGGCGAGCAGCGTGCGCAGCCGCTCCTGCCATTCGTCCGCGTAGCCCTCCTCGGCGGGACCGGAGGCGGCGTCCCGCCGGACGACGGCGCCGGTCTTGCGGTTGATCCGGATGAACCCCTGTGTCCTCAGCAGGTCGTAGGCCTTGTTGACGGTGTGGAAGTTGATCCCCAGGTCGGCGCCCAGCTGCCTGGTGGAAGGCAGGGCGCTGTCTTCGGCCAGCACGCCGTCGGCGATGGCTTCGACGATCCGATCGCGGATCTGCTGGTAGATCGGCACCTCGCTGTCGAGGTCGAGTGTCAGCAACACCCTGCAAGGCTATCTGCTATACACTTGCTATAACAACTACATCAGCTAGATGACTAGGGAAGGTGGTCGCGATGGCGAAGGTGGATGTGGCCGGCGAGCTGAGGGTGCGGTTCTCGGCGTGGGAGCGGCTGGCCGTCTGGCGCGACGAAGTGGTCGTTCCGCTTGCGGCGATCAAAGCCGTCGAGCTCGTGGAAGAACCGGTCGCCCGGGCACGCGGCGGACGGGCGGGGGTGCTGGTCAGCGGCGTACTGAAGGTGGGCTTCTGGGGCTTGGGGACAGGAGTCCGTCAGCTGGTTTCGGTTCGCCGGGGAGTGCCGGCGCTGCGCGTCGAGGTCGATCGCGCGGCCTCGGGCCTGTCCTGCGACGAACTGCTGATCAGCGCGCGGAACGCGGCCGAGGCCGCGGACGCGCTGACTGTTCGCGTGCAGAGCGTCTAGAGGTAGTCGAAGAACCGGTCCCACCACGACGGCGGCCGGTCCGGCGGGTAGAGGGCGTCGAAACCGCTGATCCCGGTGTACTTCGTCCACAGCGGGTGTTCGGAGACGAGCAGGTAGCCGAGTGTCTCCAGTTCGTCCTCGACCCGCCGCCGGTCCTCCGGCGAGAACAACGCTTGCTCCTCGGCCTCGTCGTAACTTCCGGGGTTTCCCAAGGTCACCGCGACGAGGCCGCCGAAATTGCTCACGGTGACGGTCAGGTGGTCCGGTCCCGAGGTCGCGCTCGCCGGGATCACGATCCTGCCGAGATGGCTGGCGTCCTGGACGTGGCGGTCGACGTCGCACGAGCAGTCGAATCGCTGGTCCAGCCGGGCGGCGAGAAGTTCGAAACGCGTCCGCGAGGTCTGGCTGTCGAAGTCGTGCGGGGTCTCCCAGTGGTCCGGCTCGTCGAGTTCCCGCAGCATGGCCCAGGTCTGCTGTTCGTCGAGGGGCATCGTCGCCTCCCGGCCTCGGTGGTCTAGTCCACTTACCGAATTGACTTTAACCAGCCGGATCCCGCGCGGACAATGGTGGGACGAATTTTGGCCGGAAGAAATTTCCCTCCGCGGACCCCGCGCGCTGACGACCCCAGTCATGCACGGGGCAGTTTTTCGATGGCCGTCTTGAACTCCGCCAGCACGGCGCGGTAGAAGCGGGGGCCATAGGAAACCCTTGCCACACCGAGGTCCCGGAGCGTGGCTAGGTCCAGTTCGTCACCGGTGTTGCCGTTGACCGGGCACGCGAGTTCCGTGACCAGGGCGGCGAGATCGTCCTGGCGCCGCACGCCGATCGGGTACACGCAGTCGGCGCCGGCGTCCCGGTAGAGCCGTCCTCGCCGGACCGTTTCGGCGAGCCGCTCCGGCTCGGGGATCCCGCGGTCACCGAGGAACGTGTCGACCCGGGCGTTGATCACGACGGGGACACCCGCGTCCGTCGCCGCGGCCCGGATGTCCGCGAGCCGCCGGGCGTGCTCGTCCGCGTCGACCAGTCCGCCCGTCCGGTGATCGGTGTCCTCCAGGTTGCAGCCGACGGCGCCGGTCTCCAGCAGCCGGTCCACGAATTCCCGCGGTGCCAGGCCGTAGCCCGCTTCCGCGTCCACCGTGACCGGCACGGAGACGGCGCGGGCGATCCGGCCCGCCGCCGCGAACATCTCCTGCCACGGCGCGCCTTCGCCGTCGGGGTAGCCGAGCATCGCCGAGACGCGGCGCTGGCGGTGGCGACCGCGGGGAAGCCCGCCTCCGCCACGGTCTGGGCGCTCGCCGCGTCCCAGACGTTCGGCAGGACCAGCAGATCGCCGCGGTGCAGGCCTCGGAGTGTTTCGGCGTGAGCCTTGAGGTCGGTCATCGGTCTCCTTCTCGATCGGTGCCGGACAGGGCGGGCGCCCACGGTGCTTCGGCCGGTCGTCTGCCGGGCATGCCCAAGGCGAGCAGCAGGCCGGTGAGCGCGAACGCGACGACGGTCGCCATCGCCACGGTGAATCCGTCGCCGAACCGTTCGGCCGAGTCATAGCTTCCCGCACCGGCGAAGGCCGCGACCGTGACCGCCACGCCGAACACCCCGCCGAAGATCCGCAGCATCATGAAAACGCCGGACGCCTGGCCGATTTCGGGTGGCCGCACGGCTCCGACGACCGATCGCTGCGCGGCGGGCATGGCCGAGGTGATCCCGACACCGCTGACGATCAGGCCGGGCAGCAGGGCCGCGTAGCTCGTTTCCGGACCGGCGACGAAGACGATCCAGCCCATGCCGAGGGTCTGGAGCAGCAGCCCGGCGGCAACGAACGCGCGTGCGCTGTACTTGTCCGCCAGCCTGCCGGCGATCGGCGCGCAGAGCATCAGCGTCGCCGTCCACGGCATCATCCGCAGGCCTGCCCCGAGCGGCCCGGAACCCTGCGCGGTCTGGAAGTACTGCGGAAGGAAGAACAGGGTGCCGTACAGCGAGGCGAACACGCAGAAGTTCGCCGCGTTGGCCGTGGCGAACGCCCGCAGCCGGAAGAACCGCATCGGCAGCATCGGTGCCTCGCTCCGGATTTCCCAGCACACGAACGCGATCACCAGCGTGACGCCGAGGATCAGCGCGCCCAGGACCTCCACGCTGCCCCAGCCCGCGATGTTCCCCCGGACCAGACCCCACACGATGCCCAGTGAACCCAGCGTCACCAGGACGACGCCGCCCTGGTCGAGCCGGCGGGCGGGTCCGGCGCTCTCGTCGACGCGCCGGAGCGTCAGCAGGACAGCGACCACGCCGACCGGCAGGTTGAGCCAGAAGATCCCTTGCCAGGCCAGCCCTTCGGCGATCGCGCCGCCGATGAACGGGCCGCTGAACGTCGCCACCCCGGTGAGGCCCAGATAGAGTCCCATCGCCTTGCCGCGCTGGAGAGGCGGGAACATCGTGCTGATCAGGGTGAGCGACAGCGGCAGCACCATCGCCGCGCCGGCGCCCTGCACCGTCCGGGCCGCGATCAGGGTGCCGATGTCCGACGACAGCGCGCATCCGATCGAGGCGAGGGTGAACACGGTGAGCCCGAGGACGAACACCCGGCGGCGGCCGAACCGGTCACCGAGCGCCGCGCCGGTCAGCAGCAGGACCGCGAAGCTCAGGTTGTAGGCGTTGACGGTCCATTCGAGTTCTTCGATCGAGGCGGTCAGATCCCGGCGGATCGTGCTCAGCGCCGTCGTCACGATCTGGCTGTCCAGCGCCATCATGAACGACGCCAGTGAGGCGAGCCCCAGTACCCAGATTTGCTTGGGGGTCAAGGTTTCTCCTAGAGGAACGGTCAGTCGCGCAGCGAGCGGGGAAGGCCGAAGACGGCCAGCAGCGAGTTGTCGAGGAACCGGGTCACCGCGCTGACCCGATCGCCCGCGAGTTCCAGTACGAGCACCCCGTGCGCGTGGCGGATCGGCGTCCGGGGATCGCTCAGGTAGCAGCCGAAGGCGGGCTGGCCGTTCGCCCTGGCGGGGATCAGCGAGTACCGGCGGCCGTCGCGAAGGGCGACCGTGGTGAGGAAGTGCCCGACGGCGCCCGGCCCCTGGTATTCCAGGGGAAGCGGCGGCATGGTCAGCCACGCGTCGTCGGTCAGCAGGGCCACGATGGCCTCGACGTCGCCTGCTTCGAAGGCACGGGTGAACTCTTCGACGATCCGCCGTTCTCGCGCCGAATTCGGCAGGGGCGCGGTCTCCCGGCCGCCGTCCGGCAGTTCCTTGGCCAGGGCGGTCCGTGCCCGGTTCAGCGCGCTGGTGACGGCGTTCTCGGTGGTCGCGAGGATCTCGGCCACCTCGGCGGCACGGAAGCCCAGGACGTCACGGAGGACCAGCACGGCCCGCTGTTTCGGCGGCAGTTGCTGCAGCGCCGCGAGGAACGCCAGCGAAATCGACTCCCTGGCCTCGTAGCGTGCCTCCGGGCCGGGCACGTGATCGGCGATCCCGTCGAGCAAAAGGTCGGGATAGGGCTCCAGCCAGCTCGGTTCCGGGCGGCGGCGGGACGGCTCGGGCAACGGGACCTCCGGTCGGTAGGCCGCGAAGTCCTGCGGCCGGCGCCCGCCCGACCGCACCGCGTTGAGGCAGCGGTTGGTCGCGATCCGGTACAGCCAGGTCCGCACGGACGCGCGTTCCTCGTACGCGCCGATCCCGCGCCAGGCCGCCAGCAACGTCTCCTGCAGCAGGTCCTCGGCGTCCTGCACCGAACCCAGGATGCGGTAGCAGTGCACCTGCAGCTCACGGTGGTACGGCTCGACGAGCTCGCGGAACGCCTCGCCTTCGCCGGTCCTCGCCAGCGCCAGCAGTTCGTCCGCCCGCATGTCCGGCTCCTTCCTCTGGATGTCCTTCTCGAAAGAGTGGACACCGCCGCCGCCGGAAACTGGTCGGCCATCGCCCAGTCTGCTCAAGATTCGCCGGAAAACCGATTCCCGGTCCACATCGGAGTCGCTACACTCCCCACGAGCCACGTCACGACGAGGAGAGGACAGGGCCGTGCGTCATCACCACGCCGTCATCGTCCCCTCGGCTCGTTACGAGGTGATCCTGGTGTCTCCGGCTACCCGGTGCCTGCCGCGCGGCTCGCACCGGAACCCGTGACGAACGCCTGACTTTTCGCGCCGTCTTTCCCTTGTGCCGCAAGGGGAATGCGTATGCGCGCGTTCGCCGGAATCGCGCCGTCGGAGTTTCCGGAGATCATCCCGAAAGGGCCGCGCCACGGCAGTCCTGCCGCGGCAGAGGCTGCGTTCCGTTGGTGTACACGCCGTCCGCGATCGTGTCCTCCATGATCGAGCGGTTATCCGCGGGACGGGCCCCACTGGTAGCACAAGTGCTGCGCGAAGTACCCGCCCGGAGCTTCGAGGGTGTCGAAGTGGCAGACGCCGTCGGTCTCGATGCAATAGCGGATGAACGGGACACCACCGAAGTCGGTGCGGCCCGGGCCGAACGAGACGTACCCGCCCACCGGTGACGGCGTCCCGGTCCCCGGCGGGAGTACCGCGCTGATCCCGCGTCCCGGCGGACCGACCGGCTGCATCGGATCCGCGAAGATCTTCGCGCTGAACCGGGACTCGTCCACGCCCAGGTTCCCGTCGGCGATGTCGTTCGATACCCGGTTCGCGACCAGCGCGCCCTGCGAGTAGCCGACGACCGTGGACTCCGAGCTTGGGTTCTCGGCGAACGAGCTCTGAACCACGCGACGAGCCTCTTCGTGCCCGCGCGCGACGCTCTGGTCCATCGGTGTCCGGTCGCAGTCGGGCAGCCCGGCGGCACCGGCCGGGTAGTGGACCACCTTCCGGATCCCGCCCGCAACCAGGCGTCGTCGTGCACGGTCGCCGCACCGTCACGAGTGCCACCGATGAGGATGTAGTAGCGCGCTTGATCGGCGTGGGCCGCCGTCGCGCCGATCAGCCCGGTTGCCAGCGCGGCCGCCAGCAGGACCCCCTGAGTCTCCTCACATTCCTGCCCCTTCCGTTCGACTACTGTGCGTGCCGAGACGTTGGGGATGCGTCATGAAATTCCGATGAAACCCGCCATCGTGCCCGAGCGCGAGGCCCGATCGCCTCAGTGCGAGAGCACGTTCACGACGTGGCCGTCAGGGTCACGGACGAAGAACCGCCGCACACCCCACGGTTCGTCGGTCAGTTCGTGCACGATCTCCGCCCCGGACGCTTTCGCCTCCTCGTACGCCGCGTCGACGTCCTCGACCTGGATCGAGGCCACCGGCACGACGGGACCGGTCTCGTCGTGCGTCATCAAGCTCAGCTGCACCGCGGGCCGGGCCGGATCGGCCAGCGTCACGATCCAGCCGTGGTCCATCACCACCTCGAAACCGAGCACTCGCTCATAGAACGCTTTCGCCTGCTCCAGCGACCTGCTTTCCAGGTTCGGAACCACCCGTGTGATCGTCATGCGCCGATCCTGGCACAGCGGTACGACGTTTCCAGGGCAGCAGGAGCGGTGTCGCCATCATGAGCACCCCGGCGATCCCGACCGCGGTACGGGGACCGGTGACGGCGGCGAGCAGGCCCCACAGCGCGGTCAGGCCCGCGGTGGTGAGCTTGCCCGCGATCGACCAGGCCGACAGCGTGCGCGCGGCCCGGTCGAGGGGCACCTGTTCGAGCCTGGTGGTGGCCAGCACCGGGTTGAACACGCCGATACAGGTGATCAGCGCGAATTCGACGAGGACCACCAGCACCAGCCCTGCGGTCCCGGGCTGGATGAACACCAGGCCGACCGGCCAGAAGACACGCAGCGTACCGGCGACGAGCAGGACTTCGTCGCGTCCGAACCGGGGGACCACCCGCCGGGACAGCCGTGCCCCGATCAGCCCGCCGAGGCAGGGGATGGCGAAGGCGAGCGCGTACTCCCACGGTGTGAAGCCGAGCTGGCCGAGCATCAGGACGGCCATGAGTGGCGCGGTCGCCATGATCAGGCCGTTGACCACGATCGTGTTCGTGAACAAGGGCCGCAGCAACGGATGGGTGAGGATGAAACGCCACCCCTCACGCAGCTCACGGCCGCTCAGTCGCGGGCCGTCCGGCCGCGCGGGCGGCGCCTCGGAGCCGCCGACGGCCCGGATCCCGATGGCGGAGAGCAGATAGCTGACCGCGTCGGCGGCGATCGTCGTCACCGGTCCGAACAGGCCGACGGCGAAGCCACCGAGAGGCGGGCCGAGCACGGTCGCGGTCCAGGTGGTGGATTCGAACCGGGCGTTCGCGACGAGCAGGTCTTCCCGGGGCAGCAGCGTCTTCAGGAAGGCGCCGCTGGCGGCCAGGAACGTGATGTCGGCCGCCGCGACGACGACCGACACGGCGAGAAGCTGGCCGAAACCGAGCCACCCCAGCGCGTAAGTCACCGGGATGGTCAGCAGCGCCCCGAACCGGATCAGGTCCGTCGCGATCATCACCGGCCGTTTGCGGCGGAACTCCACCCACGGCCCGAGCGGCAGCGCGACCACGGCGCCGACCACGAGACCGGCAGCCGCGAGCAGCGAGACCTCGGTCGCACCCGCGCCGAGCGCGACGATCGCTATCAGGCTGAACGCGTCGAACGCGAACCTCGTGCCGAAAGCGCTCGCCGCGTACGCGGCCCATAACCATCCGAATCGTCGCCCCAGCGATCTCCCAGCCACCGCGAGATCAAAGCAAGCCGCGGCTGCCAAGTCGAACAACGCGTCGTTGCCGGGTCACAACCACGCGTTGTACGTCCGGTCAGAGCTCTCCGAGCGCGGTCACCGGCGATTCGACGCAGTCCGCGACGAACCGCAGGAAACCGCCCGCTGTCCCGCCGTCGCACACCCGGTGGTCGAACGCCAGCGTCAGCTCGCAGACCTTCCGGGGGACGAGCGCGCCTTCGACGACCCACGCGCGGTCGATGATCCGGCCGATGCCGAGGATCGCCGCCTCCGGATGGTTGATGATCGCGGCGGAGCCGTCCACCCCGAACACGCCGTAGTTGTTCACCGTGAAGGTGCCGCCCGCCGGGCTTGGCTTGCCTTCCCGCGCCTGTGCGGCGCGTTCGCCGATCGCCGCCGAAAGCTCCCTTGTGGACAGTGAACCCGCCCCGCGGACGACCGGCACGACAAGGCCGCGGTCGGTCTGCGCCGCGAAACCGAGGTTGATGTCCCGCAGCTGGACGATCTCGTCGCCCTCGACCCGGGAGTTCAGCTCGGGGTACTTCTTCAGGCCCGCGACGGCGAACCGGGCGATCAGGCCGAGAAGGCTCACCGGGCGATCGGGCGCGGAAGCGTTGAGGGACTTCCTGGCCGCGACGAGTTCGGTGGCGTCGACGTCGACCCACACCGTGGCCTCGGGGATCTGGCGCCGGGAGGTCGTCAGCTTGTCGGCGACCGCCTTGCGGACCCCGGTCAGCGGGATGCGCGTCTCGCCGTCACGCGGTTCGGGGACGGCGGTCAGCACGGCCTCGACGTCGGCACGCCGGATGATCCCGCCGGGGCCGCTCCCGGTGATCCCGGACAGGTCGATCCCGTGGTCCGAAGCCATCTTCCGGACGAACGGCGAGATCACGCCCGGTGCCTTCGCCGGGACCTTGACGGTGGTCTCGACGACGGTGCGCGTCCGGCGACGCCGGGTGGTGGTCGTGGTCCCGTAGCCGATGAGGACGTTGCCGCTGCCTTCGCTCGCCGTCGTCACACCGGGCTCGGTGAACCCGGGACCGATGGTGAGCAGGGGAACGCCCACCGGCAGCGACTGGCCGGGCTCGCCGTGGAGGCGGGTGACGACCCCGGCGAACGGCACGGGCACTTCGACCGCGGCTTTCGCGGTCTCGACCTCCACGACCGGCTGGTCGACGCCGACGGTGTCGCCTTCCTTGACCAGCCAGTTCACGATCGAGGCCTCGGTCAGTCCTTCGCCGAGGTCCGGGAGCAGGAAATCAGGCACCGGCCACCACCGGGGCGTCGTTCCACTGCAGCCGGGCGATGGTGTCCAGGATCCGGTCGACGTCCGGCAGCTGGTGCCGTTCCAGTTTCGGCGGCGGGTAAGGGATGTCGAGCCCGGTGACACGCAACACGGGCGCGTGGAGCTGGTGGAAGCACTGCTCGGTCACTCGCGCGACCACCTCGGCGCCGTAGCCGCCGAACCCGGCGGCCTCGTGGACGACGACCGCGCGTCCGGTGCGCCGTACCGAGGCGGTGACGGTCTCGTCGTCGAACGGGTTCAGCGAACGCAGGTCGACGACCTCGACGTCCCAGCCCTCGGCGGTCGCGGCCTCGGCGGTCTCCATGGCCGTCGCGAGCATCGGGCCGTAAGCGATCAGCGTGACGTCCTTGCCCGCGCGGCGTACGACCGCGCGGTCCATGGCGGCGCCGTCCCGGGTGAACGAGACGGATTCCTTGGTCCAGTAGCGGCATTTGGGTTCGAGGAAGATCACCGGATCCGGTGAGTCGATCGAGTCGCGCAGGAGGTCGTAGGCGTCCTGCGGGGTGCCGGGTGTGACGACCCGCAGGCCTGGGGTGTGGGTGTAGTAGGCCTCGCTGGAATCGCAGTGGTGCTCGACGCCGCCGATCCCGCCGGCGTACGGGATGCGGATGACCATCGGCAGCGAAAGCGCCCCGCGAGTGCGGTTGCGGATCTTCGCGACGTGCGAGGTGATCTGCTCGAACGCGGGGTAGGCGAAGGCGTCGAACTGCATCTCGACCACCGGCCGGAAGCCGCCCATCGCCATCCCGACCGCGAAGCCGACGATGCCGGACTCGGCCAGCGGCGTGTCGAAGCAACGGTCTTCACCGAAGTCGGCGGTGATGCCGTCGGTCACCCGGAACACGCCGCCGAGCGGGCCGACGTCCTCGCCGAAGATGAGCACCCGGTCGTCGTCCTTGACGGCGTCGCGCAGGGCGGCGTTGAGTGCCTGGGCCATCGAGATCTCGGTCATCAGGCCTCCAATGCTTCGAGTTCGGCGGCGACCTGGGCACGCTGCGCGACCAGATGGCGGGTCGGCTCGGCGTAGACGTGTTCGAACAACGACAGCGGGTCTGGTTCGACGTCGGCGTTGAGGGTGTCGCGCACGCCCGCGGCGAAGGTCTCGGCTTCGGCGCGGAATCGCTCGATATCCTTCTCGGACAGCAGGTTCTCGTTCGTCAGATAGGTCTCCAGACGGCGGACCGGGTCGGCCGCACGCCACTTTTCGACCTCGGCCGCGTCCCGGTAGCGGGTCGCGTCGTCGGCGTTGGTGTGCGCGTCGATCCGATAGGTGTGGGCCTCGACCAGCACCGGCCCGAGACCGGTGCGCGCGTGGGCGACCGCTTCGTCCAGCACCGACAGCACGGCGACCGCGTCGTTGCCGTCGACCTGCTCCGACCGGACGCCGTAGCCGACACCCTTGTACGCCAGCGCCGGTGCGGCGCTCTGCTTCTCGAACGGCACCGAGATGGCGAACCCGTTGTTCTGCACGAAAAAGACGGCGGGTGCCTTGAAGACGGCCGCGAAGTTGAGCGCCTCGTGGAAGTCGCCTTCACTCGTGGCACCGTCTCCGATCAGCGCGAAGGCCACGGCCTCCTCACCGCGCCGCCGCATCGCGTGCGCCAGCCCGGCCGCGTGCAGGGTCTGCGTCGCCAGCGGCGTGCACTGGGGAGCGACGCGAGTCTTGACGGGGTCGTAGCCGCAGTGCGCGTCGCCGCGGAGCAACGTCAGGATCTCGCCGGGTTCGAGGCCGCGGGCGATCAGCGCGACCGAGTCGCGATAGGTGGGGAAGAGCCAGTCGGGTTCGGCGAGCGCCAAGGCGCTCGCGACCTGGCAGGCCTCCTGGCCCGCACTCGACGGGTAGACCGCGAGGCGGCCCTGTTTGGTGAGCGCGGTCGCCTGGGCGTCGAACCGGCGCCCGAGCACCATCAGCCGGTAGGCCTCGACGAGGCGCTTGGCAGGCGGCTCGGTGTACCCGTCGTGCTCGTCGACGCGCGTGCCGTCCTCGGCGAGGAACCGCACCGGGACCGGGGACGGCAGCAATGCGGCGGCAGGAGTCTCCCGTGGCATGGCGCAACACCACCTCTCGCAGACATATGATGCTGAGATGGTGGTTTCTGGAGTCCTGGTGTTCAAGGGGCAGGCGAAATGAGCGACAAACTGTCTTCAGGATCGGTTCAGCCTGGCCAAACGTCCGCAAGTGGCGTGGCTCACGGATCGGATCCGGGACGGACGGTCCTTGCCCTCGACGACATCGACCGCGCGATCCTCGCCGAACTCTCCGCGGACGGCAGGATCGCCGTCCGCGCGCTGGCCGAACGGCTGCACATCTCGCGCACCAACGCCTACGCGCGACTGGACCGGTTGATGTCCGAAGGCGTGATCACCGGCTTCGGCGCCCGGATCGACCCGCGGCGGGCCGGGCTGGGGACGAGTGCGTACATCCTGATCACCGTCGAGCAGACGTCCTGGCGCACGATGTCCGCCGAACTGCGGGAGATCCCGTACGTCGAACACGTGTCGCTGGTCGGTGGCGACTTCGACATCCTGCTGCTGGTGCGGACGCCGGACAACGCCTCGCTACGGGACGTCGTCCTGGAACGGCTGCAGGCACTGGACGGCGTGCGCTCCACCCGGACCTGGCTGATCTTCGAGGAACAGGCGGGCGCCGCGGTGGCGCGTGGGTCGTGAGTGGTAAGTGTCGTTCTAACGACACTTACCACTCACGACCCACGCTACCCCGCACTCCACCGCCGCCACCCCTGCTCGCCTGACGGACGCTTCGCGCACGGTGTCGAGGGTCTGTTTCGGTCCCCACTCGGGGCGCTGTAACGCCTTCCGCTTTCGCGCCGAATACAGGCGGGTTCGACGGCGGAGGCGGAGGCATCGTGGCTCGCGTAAGGACAAGCGGACCCTGGCCGAGCAAGTGCCAGCCAGGTGGCTGTGTCAACGCGGCGCGGGGAATGACCCAGCGGGACGTCGAGACGGAGCGCGACAAGTGGCTGCGCGAGCATCCGGGGTGGTGTGCCGCCGGAGTGACGGGGGCGGTGGGGTCTTGTTGACGGAGAGACACCACCACCAAGCCCATTCGGGTGATAACGGTTCGGCATTAGACGTATCTCCCCCGCTCCCCATTGACACCTTCCTACGATCGCGGCGAGTGGGTGGAGGAATGCGGTGACGGTGGAGGGCGCGGGTCAGGATTACCTGACGCGACAGGTCGGGGCGTTGCTCGAAGCGATCCGCGAGGAGGGTCCGGTCGGTGAGGGCAGACGCAGTTTCCGTCTTGCCGGGCACCTCGCCGCGGAGGGCGGGTTCCACCTCGGCGACATCATGGCGGCGACGGCCCAGTTGCTGGCCGTCCACGCCTGGAACAACGGTTACGTCGGCGCGGCCGAGTTGCTGACTCGCCGCATGCGGGACTTCGGCGCCGAGTCGGTCGAGCTGGTCCGGTATCTCGTGCGGCTGGAGACCGGCTGCGAGCAGGGCTGGCTCCCGCACGCGGATCGCGACGAGCTCATCGCGTACGCCCGCCGCGTCCAGCGCGAGGACATCGAGAAGCGCGCGCGAGCGATCGAGGCGTCGCTGCCCGGGGTCACCGACCCCGAGCGTCCCGATCGGATGGCCAGTGAGTCGTGAGATAGTGCTCGGGATCCGCGAGGACGCCCCGGATCACCGATCCGGCCGCGCCGCGCACCGCGGCGCCCGTGCCGAGAGGCGAACGCGCGATCCGCACGGGCGACCACGCCGTACTGGGTACGCGGCGCTCGAGTTCGGCGAGGAGTGGCTCACGCAGCCACGGCTCGAGCCGAGCGTAGGTTCCGCCGAGTACCACGGCCGGGACATCCATCAGATTGACCACAGTGGACAGTCCGACGCCTAGGTGACTCGCGGCGGTGGACACCGCGGACAAGGCCGCGCCGGTTCCCGATTCGAGCGCGGACACCAGGTCGTCCACCGTCGCGGCACCGGAAAGCCGCAAAATCTCCTCCTGGCCCGCCATCCGTTCCAGGCAGCCGTTCGCGCCGCAGGAACACGGCGGGCCGTCCGGCGCCACGGGCAGGTGGCCGATCTCGCCGCCCGCGCCGCGCACGCCCTCGAACAGGGTGCGGTCCAGCACGATCCCCGCGCCGATCCCGATCTCCCCGGACACGTGGACGAAATCGGGCAGCGCCGTGCCGTGCCAGAGTTCGGCGAGCGCGGCGAAGTTCGCCTCGTTGCCGACGGTGAACGGCTCGCCGAGCCGGCCCGCCAGGTCGACGTCGCGCCAGCCCAGGTTGGGCGCCAGCCGCACGATGCCGGATTCGACCAGACCGGGAACCGCGACGCCGACGCCGCCGACAGGCACGCCCAGCGCCTCCGCCTGCTTCCGCGCCTTGCGCAGGAACGCCGACACCCGCTGGAAAACCCGTGGGGTCCGGTTGTCGGCGTAACGGACCTCCTCGACGCGGACGGTGCCGGTCAGATCGACCAGGCAGGAGGCCAGATAGTCGACGCCGATCTCGATGCCGAGCCCGTGCGGGCCGGTGGGGGAGAGGGAGACGACGGTGCCGCGCCTGCCAGGGCCGACCCGTTGTTCCGGCTCGCCCTCGGCGACGAGATCCCCCGCGATCAGTCTGTCGACGACGCTCGACACCGTGGCCTTCGTCAGCCCGGTCGCGGCGGAGAGTCCGGCCCGTGACGTGCCGGGGCCGTCCGCGATCGCCCGGAGGACGAGGGCGGCGTTGTGCTGCCGCACGGTGTGCTGTCCCGCCGGACGCGTGCCGATCATCGCGCGAGTGTATTCGTTCGATGCCTGAACGAAAGCCTTGACCCGCCGGGCGGCCCGTCGATAAGTTCAGGCATCGAACTAATGAGTGGAGGCGTGATGGCCCAGGCACCGACGCGTGCGGACAAGTTCAGCTTCGGGTTGTGGACCGTGGGCTGGCAGGCGAACGACATGTTCGGTCCGGCCAGCCGGGCCCCGCTCGACGCCGTCGAAGCCGTGCACCGCCTGTCCGACCTCGGCGTCTGGGGGGTCACCTTCCACGACGACGACCTCATCCCGTTCGGCTCGGACGACGCTGAGCGAACGCGGCACCTGAAGCGGTTCCAGGCCGCGCTCGCCGAAACCGGCCTCGTCGTCCCCATGGTCACGACGAACCTGTTCAGCCACCCCGTCTTCAAGGACGGCGGCCTGACCAGCAACGACCGTTCCGTCCGGCGGTACGCCCTGCGCAAGGTGCTGCGCAACCTCGACCTCGCCGCCGACCTCGGCGCGTCGACCTTCGTACTCTGGGGTGGCCGCGAGGGCAGTGAGACCGACGCCGCGAAGGACGTGCGAGCGGCGATGGACCGCTACCGCGAGGGCATCGACTTCCTCGCCCAGTACGTGATCGACCAGGGCTACGGTCTCCGGCTCGCCCTCGAACCGAAGCCGAACGAGCCGCGCGGCGACATCCTGCTCCCGACCGTCGGGCACGCGCTCGCCTTCATCTCCACGCTGCAGAACCACGAGATCGTCGGCGTGAACCCGGAGGTCGGGCACGAGCAGATGGCCGGGCTCAACATCGTCCACGGCATCGGGCAGGCGTTGTGGCAGGGCAAGCTGTTCCACATCGACCTCAACGGCCAGCGCGGCCCGAGGTTCGACCAGGACCTCGTGTTCGGCCACGGCGACGTGCTGTCGTCGTTCTTCCTCGTCGACCTGCTGGAGCACGGTGGTTACGACGGGCCGCGCCACTTCGACTACAAGCCGCTGCGCACGGAGAACATGGACGGCGTCTGGGCCAGCGCCGAGGCCAATATGGCCAGCTACCTGCTGTTCGCCGAACGTGCCCGTGCTTTCCGCGCCGACCCCGAGGTGCGGGCGGCCCTGGCCGACTCCCTCGTCCCCGAGCTGGCGGAGCCGACGCTCAACGCCGGTGAAACCGCCGCGGACCTGCTGGCCGACCGTTCGGCGTTCGAGGATTTCGACCCGGACAAGGCGGCCGAGCGCGGCTACGGTTTCGTCCGTCTGTCCCAGCTGGCGCTGGAACACCTCACCGGGGGGCGCTAGAACTCGTCGACGTCGAGGATCGCCTTCGTGAAGTCCTCCGGCGCTTCCTGCGGCACGTTGTGGCCGATGCCGTCCAGGACGCGGTGCTCGTACTTGCCCGAGAACTTGGACCGGTAGGCCTTGCCGTCCGCGTTCACGCCGTCGAAATCGCTGCCGATCGTGATGGTGGGCACCGAAACCGGCGGCCCTTGCGCGAGTTTCTGTTCCAGTGCTTCGAGTTTCGGGTCGCCGTCGGCGAGGCCGAGCCGCCAGCGGTAGTTGTGGATCACGATGGCCACGTGGTCCGGATTGTCGAAACAGGCCGCCGAGCGCTCGTAGGTCGCGTCGTCGAAGGTCCACTTCGGTGACGCGATCTTCCAGATCAGCTTGTTGAAGTCGTGGCGGTTCTTCTCGTAGCCGAGGACGCCGCGCTCGGTCGAGAAATAGAACTGGTACCACCAGCCGAGTTCGGCGGCGGGTGGTAGCGGCTGCTTGTTCGTCTCCCGGTTGGTCACCAGGTAGCCGCTCACCGAGACGAGTGCCTCGCAGCGTTCGGGCCACAGCGCGGCGATGATCACCGCCGTGCGGGCACCCCAGTCGAAGCCGCCGAAAACGGCCTTCTCGATCTCCAACGCGTCCAGCAGCGCGACGATGTCGGCCGCGATCGCGGACTGCTGACCGTTGCGGAACGTGTCCTTGGACAGGAACCGCGTCGGTCCGTAACCGCGCAGGAAGGGCACGATCACCCGGTAGCCGGCCGCGACCAGGCGCGGGGCGACGTCGACGTAGCTGTGGATGTCGTAGGGCCAGCCGTGCAGGAGCACGACCACAGGCCCCCCGGCCGGGCCCGCCTCGGCGTATCCGATGCTCAGCTCACCCGCGTCGATCTGCTTCAGCGGGCCGAACGAGGTGTTCCCGCCGGTTTTGGCGGGCGCCGCCGCCGGCCGGGACGAACAGCCCGCCATCGTGACGCCCGCCCCGGCGGCGATGACGGCCTGCGCGAACCTTCTCCTGCTGAGCATCCTGATCCCTCCCGCGCAACGCCTGGTACGGGACGAAACTAGGAGTCTGCCGGGGAGCGCGGCGACTGTCGGACGACGTCACCGGTGTACGTCACGGGGTCAGGCGACTTCCGGTTCGAGGTCGAGGAACGCCGCTTCCAGCCGTCGGATCCTGGCCCAGAACTCGGCTTCCCGCCCGGGTTCGAGGACGCCGAGATGCCCGCCGGGGACGACGCGTCCCACGAACGGACCGGACGTCCAGACCCGCCAACCGCCGGTGGCGTCGTCACCCGAGGTGAACGCCGGGTCGTCGGTGCCGCGGATCGCCGCGAGCGGGCACGAAAGGCGCGTCCGCCCGGGCCCGCGGTAGGCGTTCAGCAACTGGAGATCGCCGAGAAGCAGGTCCAGCGCGTATTCCCAGCGTTCGGGGGAATCGCGGTAGCCCGCGACGGGGTGAGGCCGTCACGGCCGAACACGCGTCCCATCGCCGAAGCGCCCGCCTTCGCGTTCTTGTCCGGCGTGCGCCGCTGCGGGGCGCACGCGTCCACGACGATCAGCGCGCCCGGGGCGACACCGAGCCGCTGAGCCATCTCCAGCGCGACGAAGGCACCCATCCCGAAGCCGATCACCGTGAGACGGGAGAACCAGTCGCCGGTCATCTCGGCGGCGAGTCCCGCGGCGAGGTCTTCGACGCTCCCGGCGGGAGTCTCGGCCAGTCGTTCCCCGTGTCCGGGGTATTCGACGGCCCAGACCTCCGCGCCGGCCGCGTCGGCGAGCGGATCGAACGTCCGCGAAGTGCCCCCGGCCGGCGGAACCAGCAGGTAGCCGTCACCATCTTTGTCCGATGTGGACAGTGGGAGGAGTGCGGCCGTCATGATCCGAAAGATACGCGTCGACAACCCGAACGGGGTGGCGGATCGAGTCGACCAAGATCAAATCACCCGGCAGGGGGAGGTTCGCCCGAAAGGTCACCCACGAGGTCGTATCCGGCGTCCGCCGTTCGACGTCCTGATAAGAACCGGAAGGAGAAAGCGATGAACACCACGACACTGACCCCGACCACGCGGCTGAATTCGGTGGGCCGCACGCTGCCGGTTCTGCTGGCGATGGAGGACGACGCGGAAGACGTCGGCCGCCTGTCCCCGGACGATCGCCTGACCTGCCACGTACACGGACGCTGGATCCACCAGTGCGTCGCGTCCCCGCTGCACGTCAACCCGATCACGCGGCATCGCTGGTGCCGCCCCTGCGGGACGGCGTTGACGGTGTCGGTCGACGAACTGTCCGGCGAGGTCACGATGTCCTGTCCGCGGTGCGGCCACGGCGAAAGCGCCGCCTCGGCCAAGCTGATCGACGCCTGCCGGGCGAGCCTGGCCACCGCGCGGGGCCGCTCGGCCGTGCACGCGGCCTAAGGGGTCCTAACAGAATGATCTTGGGTGTGGTTTGATGTCGTGTCTTGGTGGTCTTCTGTGAGGGGTGGGCTGGGTGGGGCAGCGGCGTCCGTGGGAGGTCGATGATGGTCTGTGGGAACGGATCGA
>JAEBEO010000021.1:0-157824 GCA_049998115.1 Amycolatopsis sp. cmx-4-19
GGCTGCTCACCGCCCCTCCCCGGCGTCTCCCGGATCAGGCTGCCCTCAGCTCACACTATTATGCTGCGACATAACAATGGTGCAGGTCTCTCACCTCCACACTGGTTGATCGCGCCTCGTGGCGCACGCCCGGGAACGCGCAGCCGCCGTCGCGGATGTTCAACGCCCGGCGCTGTCCGGGGGTGACGAACCGTCTCATCCGCCCGACGTCCAGCGGCTCCCCGGCGGCGTTGAGCACGACGGGGATCATCAGGCAGTCGCAGGCCATCAGGCGTGCTTCGCGGGCGGTGATGGTTCCGACGAAGTCCAGGCACGCGGTCCCCAGCCCTGTCTTGAGGGCGTCGAGGGCGACGGTGACGTGCACGAGGGTGCGGTAGCCGGAGGTGCCGGGCTGGTCGGAGTAGGCGGTGGCGAGGTCGAGGATGTCGGCCCAGGCGTCGCCGCGGCGTTGGGGCATGGTGCGGTGGTCGGCCTGGCCGAAGTCGTCGACCGGCCGTTTCGCCCCGTAGGCGTCCAGGACGGCGGCGGTGCGGGCCCCGGTCTCGGGATCCAGCAACCCGGAGAGTTTCCAGAAGCCGTCTTTGCGGCGCTCGACGAACACCTCCCGCCGCGGCGGCGCGGGTTCGGGATCCTTCGGTTCGTTCCCGTCCGGATCCAGGCGGGCGAGCAGGTCGGCACCGGCTTCGGTGATCTCTTTCGGTCCGGCGTGGCGGGCGAGGTCGGCGAGGATCTTCTCCGCACCGTCACGGTCGTCGGCGGGCACGTGGTCCGGGATCCTGCGCAGGATGTCCAGGATCAGGTCGATGTGCTGATCCGCGAGCGCGCCGTCCCCGGCCGCGGCAGCCGTCGCGGGCGCGAACACCGGGCCAGTCGAGGCCGGGTTCAGCGCCAATGCCCGGTTCACCACGTCCAGCGCGTCACCGTGGGAGATCCGGGCGACGTCGGCGAACCAGCGCGACGCGCTCCCGTAGCCGAACAGGTCTTCCGCACCCCGCGACTCGACCTCGGTCAGGTAGTTCCCGAGCCCGGCCGTGGCCACCCTGATCACCCGCAGCAGATGCGTCACGCCATGGGCAAGCTCCAACTTGCCGGCGCGCCACAACTCCTGCGGCAGTTCGGGAATGGTCGTCTCGGGCACGTCTCCATATTACCGAAATATCCCGAACAAATGTTCGTAATTTTAAGCAACAACGCTAATTGCGCATTTACCACTAGCGGGTGATTATGGTGACACTCGTGATCTGCGGCCGCCACCCAGCATCACGGCCGTGTCAGCCGCTCGACGTCTTCAGCGGTGATCGGCAGCAGGTGACCGCGTTTGTGCTGATCACGGACGTCCCGGTAAGTCCAGGTCGTCTGCCGGCCGTCGGGCGTGTGGGATTCCTCGTTTTCGAGGCCCTCGGGGCTCTCCCAGGTTCGGATGATTTCCCGGGCGGCGTCCATGGAGAACTCGCCCTCGGCAAGCCAGGGCCAGTACCGGTACTCGCGATCCGAGGGAACCTCATCTCTGCGTCGGAATGGAACTGCCCGGAAACCGCGGGGGCAGGTCCATTCCGACGCGTTTGTGTCCAGCAGGCTACGAGCGTTTCAGCGTGAAGGTGAAATCGCCCGACACCTTCCCCCGCAACCGCGCCGCCGAAACCACCTTCCCCTCCTCGATCAGCCGCACCGGCCCGGACCGGGACCCGCGCCGCGAACCGCACGGAGACGTCAAGACCGGAGGGACACGGGGAGCCGGTGGAGCCGCCAGGCGCCTTCCCCATCGAGGGCGACGCGGTTGCGGCGAAGCACGGACGGATCGGCAAGCAGTTCGGCCGCCAGAGCGGGGCCGTTCTCGTGCAGCCGGCCCAGAAGCCGAGGCCGCACGGAGCGTACGTTCACCCGCTCCAGGACCGTGAGTTTCGCGGTGTCCCCGCAGCCGGTACAGAACATGAGGAGCCAGGCATCGAGGAGTTCGTGGTTGGCGTTGACGCGGAACTTGCCGTTCGCCCGGAACCGCCCGGACGGGCAGGCATGGCAACGGCGGAGGACGACAGGCAGGCAGGTGGGGACGACCACCCCATTTTCGAGCACAGAAGTACACCCGTTCCAGTCAGAAATCCGCAGCAAAAGGCTGCGCGGCGCCCAAGGCGCGACGCGCGACGAAATCAGCGTTCGGGAGGTCTCACAGGGTGTACAACGGCAGGCTCTCGGCTCGGCGACGTGGTCCGGCAGCACGGTAATGGCGCAGGCGGGGTCGTTCCGCCGGTTTTCGGCAAAGAGAACAAACTACGAGCGCGCGTCCTCCTTCAGCATGTCCGCACACTTCTCGCCGATCGCCATCGTCGTGATGCATGGGTTCACCGCGACCAGGAACGGCATCGCCGAACCGTCGGCGACCCGCAGGCCTTCGACGCCGCGTACTCGCAGCCGCGCGTCCAGTACGGCGGACGGGTCGCCGTCACCGCCCATTTTCGCGGTGCACGAGGGGTGATACACCGTGTTGTGGGTCTTGCGCAGGTAGTCGGCGATCTCGTCGTCGGTCTTGACGTCCTTTCCGGGCGCCAGTTCCTTGCCCGCCCATTCGTCCAGTGCGGGCTGTTCGGCGATCTTGCGGGCCAGTTTGATGCCGTGGGTCATCACGCGCATGTCGTGCGGATCGCTGAAGTAGCGCGGGTCCACCTTCGGCTTGTCCCGGTAGTCGCGGCTGCGCAAGCGTACGGTGCCGGTGGAACGCGACCGGGTGACGTTCGGCGTCAGGCAGAAGCCGTTCTCCGTCGTCGGGTAGCCCTGCCGGAGGGTGTTCATGTCGAACGGCACGGAACCGTAGTGGAACATCAGATCGGGCCGGTCGAGTCCTTCTTCGGTGCTGGTGAAGATGCCGATTTCCCACCATTGCGTGGATTCCGTCACCATCGGTTGCAGCGCGTCCCACTGGATGACGCCTTCCGGGTGATCTTGGAGGTTCTCGCCGACACCGGGGGAGTCCACCAGCACCTCGACGCCGACCTCACGCAAGTGCGCGGCCGGGCCGATTCCGGACAGCATCAGGAGTTTCGGGGTGTCGATCGCGCCCGACGACAGGATGACCTCGCGCCTCGCCCGCAACGGAACACCGTGGATCAGGTCGTCGGCCAGGTATTCCGCGCCGGTGCAGCGTTTGCCGTCGAACAGCAGCCGCCGGACCCGGGCGCCGGTGATGATCTCCAGGTTCGGCCGCTTCCCGATGATCGGGTGCAGGTACGACACCGAGGCGGACGACCGCGTGCCGTCCTCGCGCGCGTTGATCTGGAACCAGTTCGCGCCGTGCGTCACGGTCTTGCCGGAGTTGAACTCCGTCCGCGGAATCCCCGCCTGCTCGCACGCCTGCAGCAGCGCGACACCGGTCGGGTCGTTCGGCGGCACCGACCGGATGGTCACCGGGCCGGATCGGCCGTGGTGGTCGCCGGGGCCGTCGTTGGTCTCAAGACGTTTGTACAGCGGGAAAATGTCCTCTGCGGACCAGCCGGGCAGGCCGAGTGACGACCATTCGTCGAGGTCTTCGGCCGGTGCCCAGAACGCGATGCACGAGTTGTGCGACGAGCAGCCGCCGAGCACTCGCGCGCGGGCGTGGCGCAGGAAGGAGTTGCCGGATTCCTGCGGCTCGACCAGGTAGTCCCAGTCGTAGCCGGATTCCAGCAGGCCCATCCACCTGGTCAGTTCCAGTACCGCCGGGTCGTCCACATCGGACGGTCCGGCTTCCAGGAGCGCGACGGTGACGTCCGGGTCCTCGGAGAGTCTCGCCGCGACCACCGAACCCGCCGTCCCGCCGCCGACGACGATGTAGTCGAACTCTCCGGTCACTGTGCTGCCTCCTCGGGATGTGCTTCCGCGGCGTGATCGGCGAGGACGCCGCTCTTGTGCCGCAGGACGAACCAGTAATACGCGAAACCGACGATCGCCACCGCGCCGACGAACAGCACGGCCCCCCATTCGAGGTACCAGTGATACGGCTCGGTGGCGTTGTAGACCTCGCGCCGCGGCCAGGCCAGGTTCACCACGATCGCGCCGCCCCACAGCACCCCGAGGATGTTCACCGGCAGGCCCAGCTTGCCGAGGGAGAAGTATTTGGTGCCCGCCACCTTCGGCGGCGGCCACTGCCCGCGGAACCGTTTGACCAGCATCGGGATCGTCACCAGCAGGTACGCCAGGTAGATCATGATGATGCCGATGCTGGTGATCACCGTGAAGATCTGCGGCTGGCCGACGTTGACCACCAGGATCAGCACCGCGATGACGCCGGACACGATCGCGGGGATCACCGGCGTCTTCGTCTTCGGCGAGACCCTCGCCAGGTGTTTCCCCGCGGGCAGGTTGTTGTCGCGGCCCATCGCGAACATCATTCGGATGGATGCCGACTGCACGGCCAGGTTGCACACCGTGATGGCGATGACGACCGCCAGCAGGAAGATCGTGCCGACCGTGCTGCCGAGGACGTCCAGCACGATGAACTGCAGCCCGCCGGTGGCGATCTGGGGGTCGTTGATGTCACCCACGGCCATCAGCGCCAGGATCAGGATCAACCCGCCGATGACGAACGACGCGATCAGCGCGCGCAGGATCGCCTTGGGCGCGTTCTTGCGCGGGTCATGGGATTCCTCGCCGAGCGAACTCGCCGTGTCGAAGCCGTACATGACGTAGGTCGATGCGAGCGAAGCGACCAGGAACGCCCCGAAGTAGCCCCACGGCTGGTCGGCGCCGGTGTTGTTGGTCTGCATGACGACCTCGGGGCCGCGCGTGATGTTCACCGCGAGCGCGACGATCAGCAGGACCGCGGCGACAAGTTCGATGAACACCCCGGCGCTGTTGATCCGCGCCATCAGCTTGACGCCCCACGCGTTCACCAGCGTGGTGAACAAGATCAGGATCGTGCCGAGGATGACCGCGTTCACCGCGCTGTCGCCGGAGAAGGAGAAGAACGACGAGATCTGGGGGAGCGTGATCTGATACGCCAGCGCCACCGCGGCGATGCTGACGATCGACGCGGTCAGCATCATCCACCCGGCCAGCCAGGCCACATGCGGGCTGCCGAGCCGTTTCGACCAGTTGTAGATCGATCCGGCCACCGGATAGTGGGCGGCCAGTTCGGCGAACGACAGCGCCACCATCAGCTGGCCGACGAACACCATCGGCCACGACCACCAGTAGGCGGGCCCGCCGAAGCTGAAGCCGAAATAGAACAGCTGGAAGGTCCCGGTCAGGATCGAGATGTAGCTGATCCCGGCGGCGAAGGTGTGGAAGTTGCCGAGCGTTCTTTCGAGTTCCTGTTTGTAGCCGAAACCGGCGAGGCCGTCATCGGAAGGAGTACTCATCGGCACTTTCCCCTCTTTAGCTGGACGCGGGCTTCCCGGAGAACCAGCGCTGTGGAGCGGGCCTGAGGTTCTGATAGATGTGCTTCGCCTCGACGTACTCCGCCAGCCCGGTCGGGCCGAGTTCGCGCCCGAAACCCGACTGCTTGTAGCCGCCCCATTCGGCCTGCGGCAGGTACGGGTGGAAGTCGTTGATCCAGATCGTGCCGTGCCGCAGCCGGTTCGCGACCCGCTGCGCACGCGAGGCGTCGGAGGTGAAGACCGCGCCCGCGAGGCCGTAGTGCGTGTCGTTGGCGATGCGGACGGCGTCGTCCTCGTCGGTGAAGGTCTCGACGGTGAGCACCGGGCCGAAGGATTCGTCGACGACGGCGCTGCTGCCCTGCTTCACGTTGTCGAGGATGGTCGGCAGGTAGTAGTGCCCCTTCGCGAGTTCGCGATCGTCGGGCCGTTTGCCGCCGGTGCGCAGGACAGCGCCTTCTTCGAGAGCCGCGGCGACGTAGCGTTCGATCTTTTCCAAATGGGCGGCCGAGATCAGCGGACCGGTTTCAGCCTTCGGGTCGAAAGGTCCACCCAGTCGGATGAGTTCGGCTCGGCGGACGAGTTCGTCGACGAACTCGTCGTGCCACTCCTGTTGGACGATCAGGCGCGCGCCCGCCGAGCAGACCTGGCCGGAGTGCAGGAACACCGCGGTCAGGGCGTAGTCCACGGCGGTGTCGAAGTCGGAATCGGCGAACACGACGTTCGGGTTCTTCCCGCCCAGTTCCAGCGCGACCTTCTTGACCGTGGCCGCGGCGGAGGCGGCGATGATCTTGCCGGTCTCGAGGCCGCCGGTGAAGGAGACGAGGTCGACGTCCGGATGCTCCGAAAGGGGCGCCCCGGCCTGCGCGCCCGCGCCGAGCACCAGGTTCGCGACGCCGCCGGGCAGCCCGGCCTCGGTCAGCAGCTTCATCAGCATGACGCAGGTGTGCGGCGTCAGTTCGCTGGGCTTGAGGACGAACGTGTTGCCCGCCGCGAGCGCGGGGGCGACCTTCCAGATGGTCTGCAGGAGGGGGTAGTTCCACGGCGTGATCAGCCCGCAGACGCCGACCGGCTCGTGCACGATCCGGCTGAACGCGTCCGGGTCGCCGGTGTCGACCACGCGGCCGGCGTCGTTGCCGGCGAGTTTGCCGAAGTAGCGCAGGCACGCGGCGATGTCGACCATGTCGTACTTGCTCTCCACCAGCCGTTTCCCGGTGTCGAGCGACTCGGCGCGGGCGAAGGCCTCGGCGTCGCGGTCGAGCAGGTCGGCGGCCTTCAGCAGCAGGTCACCGCGCTCGGGGGCGGGGGTCCGGGGCCATGGCCCGGTGTCGAAGGCCTTCCGGGCGGCGGCGATGGCCGCTTCGGTGTCCTCACGGGTGCCTTCGGCGACTTCCGCGACCAGCGACCCGTCAGCGGGGCAGCGGATCTCCCTGCGACCACCGCCGATCGCGTCGACCCATTCGCCACCGATGAAGAAATCCGCCATCAAGCCCTCCGAAACCGGCTCCTGCTCAACCGTCGATCAGCGATTATCGTGGCCACCCGAAGTGACCGCTACTTGGCAAACGAGACCATGTTCACACCCCCGGGTGCGGTGTGGTGATTTTCTGACATGTGACCCGTGACGCGGGGGAGGGGAGACTCTCAGCCGCCCTCCGTAGACTGGTCGGAACGGCGGAATGAGGAACCAGGCGAGGTGGGAGAGTGACGTTGCTCGAGTCCGTGCACGGACCGGCCGACTTGAAGCGGATGAACCAGGAACAGCTCGGTGAGCTGGCCGCGGAGATCCGGGACTTCCTCGTCGACAAGGTCCGGCTGGCCGGTGGGCATCTCGGCCCGAACCTGGGGGTCGTCGAGCTGACGATGGCGCTGCACCGGGTCTTCGATTCCCCGAGCGACGCCATCGTGTGGGACGTCGGCCACCAGGCGTACGTCCACAAGATCGTCACCGGCCGCCACGACGGCTTCGACAAGCTGCGCCAGCTCGGCGGCCTCACCGGCTACCCGGCGCGCGGCGAGAGCGAGCACGACCTCGTCGAGAACAGCCACGCCTCGACGGCGCTGTCCTATGTGGACGGTCTGGCGAAGGCGTTCGAACTCGGCGGTGGCGGCAGGCACGCGATCGCCGTCGTCGGCGACGGCGCGCTGACCGGCGGGATGTGCTGGGAGGCGCTGAACAACATCGCCGCGAACCCGCGCCGTCCGGTCGTCATCGTCATCAACGACAACGGCCGCTCCTACTCGCCGACCATCGGTGGCGTCGCCGACCACCTCGCCTCGTTGCGGTTGAAGCCCGGCTACGAGCGCGTGCTGGACCGTGGCAAGGACCTTCTGCGGCACACGCCCTTCGTCGGCAAGCCCATCTACGCGGCGCTGCACGCGGCGAAGGCGGGTCTCAAGGACGCGCTGAGCCCGCAGATGATGTTCTCCGACCTCGGCCTGAAATACCTCGGCCCGGTCGACGGGCACGATCTCGTGGCGCTGGAGAAGGCGTTCCAGAGCGCACGTGACTTCGGCGGCGCGGTCATCGTGCACGTGGTCACGGAGAAGGGCCACGGCTACGAGCCCGCGGTCACCAACCAGGCCGACCAGATGCACCAGACCGACCCGATCGACCCGGAAACCGGCCTGCCGCCGGTCAAGGGCCCGAGCTGGACCGGTGTCTTCGCCGACGAACTGGTCAAGATCGGCGCCGACCGCGAGGACGTCGTCGCGATCACCGCGGCCATGCTGCGCTCGACCGGGCTGCACAAGTTCGCCGAGGCGTACCCGGACCGCTGGTACGACGTCGGCATCGCCGAGCAGCACGCCGTGACTTCGGCGGCGGGCCTCGCGATGGGCGGGAAGCATCCGGTCGTCGCGGTCTACTCGACCTTCCTGAACCGGGCGTTCGACCAGGTCCTGATGGACGTCGCGCTGCACCGCCAGCCGGTGACGCTGGTGCTGGACCGCGCCGGGATCACCGGCCCGGACGGGCCGAGCCACCACGGCATGTGGGACCTGTCGCTGCTGGGCATGGTGCCGGGCATGCGGGTCGCCGCGCCGCGCGACGCCGGCACGCTGCGCGAGGAACTGCGCGAGGCCGTCGCCGTCGAGGACGGGCCGACGGCGCTGCGGTTCTCCAAGGGCGGCGTGATCGACTCCGTGCCCGCCGTCGAGCGCGTCGGTGTGGTGGACGTGCTGCGCAAACCCACCGGCGACGCCGATGTGCTGCTCGTCGCGGTGGGCGCGTTCGCGATGCTCGGGCTCGCCGCCGCGGACCGCCTGGCGGACCAGGGCATCGGCGTGACCGTGGTGGACCCGCGCTGGGTCGTCCCGGCACCCGCCGAACTGGTGGCGCTGGCCGAGCAGCACAAGCTCGTCGTCAGTGTCGAGGACAGCGGCCGCCATGGTGGTTTCGGTTCCGCCCTGGCCGCGTTGTTCCGCGACGCCGAATGCGACGTGCCGTTGCGGGATCTGGCCGTGCCGCAGGTGTTCCACGACCACGGGTCGCGCGAGGAGGTGCTGGCCCGGGTCGGTCTCACCGCGCAGGACGTCGCGCGGCGGGTCACCGAATGGTCGGCGAACCTGGCGAGCCGGACACCGGCGCCGGAGGACACGCACCGCTGAGAGATCACTCGGGTTGGCCGTGACCGCGGTCCGTGAAGGCCTCCTTGAGGGACCCAGAGTCCCTCAAGGAGGCCTTCACGGACCTGGAACACTTCGGCCGGGAGCCGTTCGACGAGCCACAGTGCGACTTCGAGTCCCGAAGTGATGCCGCCGCCGGTGATCAGGTCGCCGTCGTCGACGAAGCGGGCGTCGTTCCTCGGCGTGTTGCGCCGTTTCGCCTAGGCCTCCACCGCGACGGCCGGTTCCGTGACGGGCTCGGCGTACGAGTAGACCTCGGGCGGCTCGGGGAAGAGCTTCACCAGCACGGGATACGCGATCGCCGCCGTGCACAGCGTCACCACCATGCTGATGTCGACACCACCCGCGATGTCCTTGAACGGCCCGGCGATCATCGGCGTGTTGGCGGTCAGCAGGCCCAGCGTCGTCGCCGGGATCCACGCGGCCATCGCACGCCAGTTCACGCCGCGGGTGAACCAATACCGCCCGCCCTTGCGGCCCTGGTTGAAGACCTGGAGGTCGTCCGGGTCGTAGAACCCGCGCCGCAGCACGAAACCGATCATCATGATCACCATCCACGGCGACGTGCACAGCACGATCAGCGTGGCGAAGGCGTTGATGCTGGAGACCATGTCCAGCACGAAGTTGCCGACGAAGATGAACACGACGCTGAGCGAGCCGATCAGCAGCGTCGCCTGGACCCGGCTCAGCTTCACGAAGATGGAACTGAAGTCCAGGCCGGTCCCGTAGAGCGACGTCGTGCCGGTGGAGAGCCCGCCGATCAACGCGACCACGATCAGCGGGATCGCGTACCAGAGCGGGGAGATCGCGGTCAGGCCGGTGATGTAGTCGGCCGGGTCCGCGACCAGTGTCGCGGTGGCGATGCCGAAACCGAACGGCAGCAACGTCGCCACCTGCGCCAGGAACGGCGCGGCCAGCAGGGAACGGCGGCTGTGCCGCGCGGGGATGTAGCGCGTCCAGTCGCCGAGGAACGCGCCGAACGAGATCGGGTTCGCCATCGTGGTGAGGGCGGCGAGGATCCAGGTCGGCCAGAACTCCCCGAGGGCGTAGGCGCCGGTGCCGGCGAACCCGGGATCGAACGTGCCGCCGTACGCCACGACCCCGAGCAGCATGATCGCCGTGCCCAGGAGGACGGCGACCCGGTTCACCAGCAGCATGAACCGGTAGCCGTAGATGCACACCACCAGCGTGGCGATCGCGATGACGCCGTACGCGACGCCGCGCAGCACCTCGCCGCCGTCGAAGCCGAAAAGCCGTTGTGCCGCACCGGCGACGGCGTCGCCGCTGACCCAGACCGAGATGGCGAAGAAGGTGATCGCCGTCAGCAAGGAGAGGAAGGAGCCGACACAACGGCCGACGACGCCGAAATGCGCGCCGGAGGAGACCGCGTTGTTGGTCCGGGTGAGCGGGCCGAACAACGACATCGGCGAGAGCACCAGCGCGCCGGCGACCACGCCCGCGACGGTGGCGGCCACCGCCGCCCAGAAGCTCAGCCCGAAGGCGATCGGGAGGGTCCCGAGGATGATGGTGGCGAAGGTGTTCGCGCCGCCGAACGCCATCCGGAACAGGTCACGCGGACGCGACGTCTGTTCCTCCGGCGGGATCGGCGCGATGCCGTGCTGCTCGACTTCGGTGATCTTCTCACCCATGGGGACCTCCAAAAATACGCAAGTAGTCCTCTGGTTGCGGTAGTTCGCGACGCCAACTACCGCAACCAGAGGACTAAACGCGGTCAGGCGAAGCGGGTCATGACGTGCTTTACGCGGGTGTACTCGGCGAAGGAGTAGGACGAGAGGTCCTTCCCGTGGCCGGAGTGCCCGAAGCCGCCATGGGGCATTTCCGAGACCAGCGGCCCGTGGGTGTTGACCCAGACGCAGCCGAAGTCGAGTTCGCCCGAGACGCGGGTCGCGCGTCCGAGGTCGTGGGTCCAGATCGACGACGCCAGCCCGTAGGGGACGCCGTTGGCCAGGCGCACCGCTTCGTCCTCGTCTGCGAAGGACTGAACGGTGATGACCGGCCCGAAAACCTCCTCCCGCACGATCTCGTCGTCCTGGTTCAGACCCGAGATCACGGTGGGGGAGAAGAAGAACCCGCGGTCACCGGCGGGCGCGCCGCCGGTCTCCACGCGGGCGTGCGACGGCAGCCGTTCGACGAGCCCGCGGACCCGGTCGAACTGCGCTTCGCTGTTGAGCGGGCCGAAATCCCGCCCGGGTGCCTGTGCGGCGGCGGCCTTGGTGAGTTCCGCGACGAACTCGTCGTGGATCGCCGCGTCCACCAGCACCCGGCTGCCCGCGGTGCAGTCCTGCCCGGCGTTGTAGAACGCCGCACCGACGATGCCTTCCGCCGCCTCGGCGAGGTCGACGTCGCCGAACACCAGCAGCGGCGCGTTCCCGCCGAGTTCCAGGTGCGTGCGTTTGAGATCGGCCGCCGCCACGGTGGCGACGTCGATCCCCGCGCGGGTCGACCCGGTGATCGAGACCAGTTCGGTGATCGGGTGCCTCACCAGCGCGCGGCCGGTGTCGCGGTCGCCGCACAGCACGTTGAACGCGCCCCGCGGCAGGAACTCCGCCGCGATCTTCGCCAGCAGCACGGCCGTCGACGGCGTGGTCTCCGCGGGCTTCAGCACGACGGTGTTCCCGGCGGCCAGCGCCGGGGCGATCTTCCAGACACCCATCATCAGCGGGTAGTTCCACGGCGCGATCTGCGCGCAGACGCCGACCGGCTCACGGCGGATCGCCGACGTGTGGCCCGGCAGGTACTCGCCGGCCGCGGTGCCCTCGAGATGCCGTGCCGCGCCGGCGAAGAACCGCAGCGCGCTGACGCACTCCGGGATCTCCTCGTCCAGTACGACGGCCCGGATCTTGCCGGTCTCGCGGATCTCGAGTTCGGCGAAGTCGTCCGCGCGCGCCTCGACGGCGTCGGCGATCTTCAACAGCGCCAGCTGACGTTCGGCGGGTGTGCTCTTGCGCCACACCTTGAACGCGCGTTCAGCGGCTTCGAGTGCGGCGTCCACATCGGACTCTTCGGACAGCACGCTGGTGCCGGACACCTCGCCGGTGGCGGGGTTCACCAGATCGAGCGTCCGCGAGCCCGCCGCCGATACCTCGGCGCCGTCGACGAAGTTCAGGACCTGAGTCATTTCTTCTCCAGGTGGGTCGGCTCGAACATCTTCAGCAGGGCGGGGAGGACGACCACGGACGGGCCGGGCGTGGTCAGCGCCTCGGCGAGGTCCTTGCCGACGGTGTCCAAAGAGGACACGGTGGCGGGGACGCCGAACGACTGTGCCAGCGCGGCGAAATCGGGGCGCGCCAGTTCGGTCGCGGTGGACCGGCCGAAGGCACCGGTCAGGTACTCGCGCAGGATGCCGTATCCGCCGTCGTCGATCACGAGCCAGGTGACGTCCAGTTCGTGCTGCACCGCGGTGGCGAGTTCGGCGATGCCGTACATCGCGCCGCCGTCGCCGGACACCGCCAGCACCGGGCCGCCGGTGGCGACAGCGCCGCCGAGTGCGCCGGGCAGGCCGTAGCCGAGCCCGCCCGCGCCCTGCGCGGTGTGGATCGGCGAACCCTCGGGGTTCCACACCGACCAGGCCCAGTAGGCCGCGATCGTCATGTCCCAGAACGTCTGCGTGCCCTCGGGCAGCGCCGCGCGGATGTCGTCGATCAACTTGCGCTCGGCTTCGAGCGGCTGGCCTTCGAGCCGTTCGCGCACCTTGGCCAGCAGGACGGCGACGGCCGCTTCGGCCACGCCGTCGGACTTACGGAACGGCACCTCTGCCAGAAGTCCTTGCAGGGCGAGCCGGACGTCGGCGTGGATGCCCAGCGCCGGATAGTTCGACTCCAGTTTCCCGAGGTCGGCCTCGATCTGGATCAGCCTGCCGCGCGGGGTGAACTCGCGGTAGTTGCTGGACAGCTCGCCGAGACCGGAACCCAGCACCAGCAGCACGTCCGCGTCCGAGAGGAATTCGGTACTGTGCCAGTCTTCCAGCCACGACTGGCCGGAGAGTTCGTGGTCCCAGCCGAAGACGCCCTTGCCGCCGAACGTCGACAGCACCGGCGCGCGGAGAGCTTCCGCGAGGGCCTTCAGCTCCGCCTCGGCACCGGAACGCAGTGCGCCACCACCGGCGAGAATGACCGGCTTCTTCGCCGCGCCGAGGAGATTCGCGGCTTCGGTGATCAGCTCCGGCAGCGGTTCGAGCGGTGCGGGTTCCGCCGTCACCGAGGTGATCCGCGGCAGATCCGTCCGCGCCAGCAGGATGTCTTGCGGGATCTCGACCCACACCGGGCCGTACGGCGCGGTGGCGGCCGACTCCCACGCCTCGCGCAGCGCGGTCGGGATCTGGCTGACGGTCCGCACGACGTGCACCGACTTGACGACGTCACGGAAACTGGCCTGCTGATCGGGCAGTTCGTGCAGGTACCCGTGCCGTCCGCCGCCGAGCCCGGCCACCGGGATCTGGCTGGAGATGCCGAGCACCGGTACCGAGGCGGCGCGGGATTCCTGCAATGAAGCCAAAGTCAGCAACGCGCCGGGGCCGGTCGACACGACCATCGGCGTCACCGGGACAAGGCCCCCAGGGTGCGCTGCGAGCCGTGATCGGGCGTGCCCGTCGGCCGCGAACGCCAGGTTGTTCTCCACCCGCGAGCTGATCACCCGCAGGTCGTCGGTGCGCCGCAACGCTTCGAACAGGCCGAGCGCGTGCTGGCCGGGCAGGCCGAACACGGTGTCCGCGCCGAGCGCGCGAAGCGTTTCGACGACGACGTCGCCGCCTATCCGTTCTGAGCCGGTCATACGCCCTTCCCCAAGCTGAGCAGGCTCACCAGGTCGTAGGCGACGTGGGAGGCGGCGATGGCGGTGATCTCCGCATGATCGTAAGCGGGCGCCAGCTCCACCACATCCGCCCCGATGAGGTTGAGGTCCCGCAGGCCACGCAGGATTTCCAGCAGTTCGCGGCTGGTCATGCCACCCGCTTCGGGGGTGCCGGTGCCCGGCGCGTGGGCGGGGTCGAGCACGTCGATGTCGACCGAGATGTAGAGCGGGCGGCCGCCGATGCGCTGGCGCAACGCGTCGACGGTCTCGGCGACACCGCGACGCAGGACGTCGCCGGAGGTGACGATGCCGAACCCGAGGCGGCGGTCCTCTTCCAGATCCCGCTTGCCGTACAGCGGGCCGCGCGTGCCGACGTGGGACAGCGCTTCGGTGTCGAGGATGCCTTCCTCGGACGCCCGCCGGAACGGGGTGCCGTGCGTGTACGGCTCGCCGAAGTAGGTGTCCCAGGTGTCGAGGTGCGCGTCGAAATGCAGCAGTGCCACCGGTCCGTGCTTCTTCGCCGCCGCGCGCAGCAGCGGCAGCGCGATCGTGTGGTCGCCGCCGACCGTCACCAGCCGCGTCCCGTCGGCGGTCAGCGCCTCCGCCTCGTGCTGCAGGGTTTCGATCGCCTCCCCGATGTCGAACGGGTTGAGCGCGACGTCGCCCGCGTCGACCACCTGCGTTTCGGCGAACGGCGAGACGTCGAGTCCCGGGTGGTACGGGCGAAGGAGCCTGCTGGCCTCGCGGAGCGCGGCGGGGCCGAACCGGGCGCCGGGGCGGTAGGAGACCCCGGCGTCGAACGGGACGCCGAGGACGGCGACGTCGGCACGCTCGACCTGATCGAGCCGCGGAAGCCTCGCGAAGGTCGCGAAACCGGCGAACCGGGGCACCTTCGACGAGTCGACGGGTCCGATCGGGTTCTGCACAGGCACGGTGTCTCCTTCTGCTTCGGGTGGTCGGGACTACGAGGCGGCGAGTTTCGCCTTGGCCTCTTCTTCTTCGGCGACCGCGCTGCCGTTCAGGCGGCGGGTCCAGACGGTGAGGATCTCGTCCGAGGTACGCGGGGTCAGGAAGCTGACCAGCAGGTACACCGCGAGGCTGGAACCGAGACCCCAGTAGATCGGGCTGTTGGCCTCGACGCCGTCGACGAACATGAACGTGACGACCACGACGGTGCCGACGACCATCGAGGCGAGCGCGCCCTGGCGGGTGCCGCGTTTCCAGGCCAGCCCGCCGATGATCGCGACCAGCAGGCCGCCGACGAGGATGTCGTAGGCGATGGTGAGCGCGTTGACCACGTCGTCGACGACCATCGCGATGCCGATCGCGACGATACCCAGGATCAGCGTGGTGACACGGTTCCTGCCGACCTCGTCGACGGCCTTCTTGAGGCCCAGCTTGGAAAGCAGATCCGAAGTGCTGACCGTGGAGCAGGCGATGAGCGCGCCGCTCGCGGTCGACATCATCGCCGACAGCGCGGCCGCGAGCACCAGGCCGCGGATCCCGGCGGGCAGCTGCTCCTCGACGATGGTCGCGAACGCGTCCTGCGCGCTGGCCAGCGTCGGGTAGAGCGCCTTGGCCGCGGTGCCGATCAGCGCGCCGGCGAGGCCGTAGACCAGGCAGTAGACGCCGGAGATGACGCCGCCGCCGGTGGCGATGCCCGGCGTCCTCGCGGTGAACACGCGCTGCCAGATGTCCTGGCCGATCAGCAGCCCGAAGCTGTAGATGAGGATGTAGGTGAAGATCGTGTCGCCGCCGATGGCGGTGAGTTCGAAGTAGCTCTCGTCCAGCCGCGCGGCCATCCCGTCGAAATTGCCTGCCGAGACGATCGAGACCGGCAGCAGGATGAACAGGATGCCGATGGTCTTGACGACGAACTGGACGATGTCGGTCAGCGTGATCGACCACATGCCGCCGAGCACCGAGTAGAGCACCACGATCGAGCCGCCGATGGTGATGCCGACCCAGCTCGGGACGTCGAAGAGGACCTTGAAGATGGTGGCGAACGCGAGTGTCGAGGTGACCGTCAGCATCAGCGTGTACGCCCACATCACGACGCCGGAGATGGCGCTGGTGGAACCGCCGTAGCGCAGGTCGAGCATCTCGCCGACGGTGTAGACGCGCAGTTTCACCAGCCGCCGCGCGAACAGCGTGTGCAGGACCAGGATGCCGACGCCGATCGCGATGACGAGCCAGGCGCCGGAGATGCCGTAGGTGTAGCCGAGCTTCACCCCGCCGACCGTGGAGGCGCCGCCGAGGACGACCGCGGACATCGTGCCCGAATACATGAACCAGCCAAGGCGACGGCCCGCGACCAGGTAGTCGGATTTGGTCTTGGCGAGCCGCAGCCCGAACCAGCCGACGCCGATCATGCCCGCTATGTAGAGCGCGATCACCGCGTAATCACCGGCCACGGTGTCCTCCTTGCTTGGGGCGTTCGCTTGCGTTCGGGTCACCGTAGGTTCGTTCGCACCTTGAACGACATGGGATGATCCATCCAAGCTCACGGGAAGACGAGGATGGAATGACCCGAACCCACGATCCAGTCGACTCGGAGGTGAATGTTCCGTTACGGGCCGTGGTCGGCAACCCGGAACTGGCGATCGACCCGGTCGTGGAGACGCTGCGGCCCGGCGTGCTCGACGCCCCCGTGCGCTGGGCGCACGTCAGCGAACTGCGGGATCCCGCGCCGTACCTGCTCGGGGCCGAACTGCTGCTCACCGCCGGGGTGAATCTGCCGGAGGAGCCGTCCGAAATCGACCACTACGTGCGACGGCTGGTGGACGGCGGGATCTCCGCGCTGGGTTTCGGGCTCACCCCGGGCGCGTACGAGACGTTGCCGCCGCCACTGCGGACGGCGTGTGTCCGGCACGGCCTCCCGCTGCTGGTCGTCCAGCCCCGGACCCCGTTCCTGGCGATCAGCCGGGCGGTGTCGGTCGGGCTGGCCGAGGCGGGACAGCGGGAGCAGCGGCGGATCGCCGTCGCGCGGGAGGCATTGACCAGGGCGGCGGGTGGCGGGCTCGGCGAACTGGTGGGCGCGCTGGCCGGGAGCCTGCGGGCGTGGGTCGCGCTGGTCGGCGTCGGCGACGTCCTCACCGCCGAGCACGGCGCGCCGTCGCCACTGCCGGCCGAGGTCCTGGACCTGGTCGCCACGCTGCGGTCGGGCCGGGGAATCCGCAGCGCGACGACGGAACTGCCCGACGGGACGCACGTCGTCGGGCAGCCGGTGTACCCGCAGGCGACGGCGTCGCATCTGATCGTGGTCGGCCGTCCGTCGCGCTTCGACGGCGCGGACCGCTCGATCCTTTCGGTCGGGGCCGCGTTGCTCGGGCTGGCGGGCCGCGCCGGTTCGGACGCGGCCGGGCTCGGCGCCGTCGCCACGGCGTTGCTGCTGGGGGAGCCCGGGGTGACCGCGGGAGACGAACGCCGTCTGGTCGCCGGGATCGCCTATCGCCGCGGCCCCGGCGAGGTCGCGTCCCGCTACGACTGGCTGCGCGCCCGTCTCGACACCCCGCTCCTACGCGTGCGGCCCGGCCCGAGGTTCGACGCGATCGTCGGGGAGGCGCCGGAGATCGGCGACCTCGACCGCCTCCGCGCCGACGGCTGGCTCGCGGTGGTGAGTTCACCTGTGCCTGCCGACCGGCTCCCCGAAGCCGCGACGGAAGTGGAGTTGCTGCTGAACCGGGCCGGCGCGCTGGGACGGCCGGTGGTGGCGGAGGCGTCGGGGCTCGGTCTCGACGCGCTGATCGCGCCGAGCGCGGCGGCCGGGTTCGCCGCCACCGCGCTGGCGCCGCTGCGCGAACTCGACCGGAAAGGGGACCGCGAACTGATCGAGACGCTGCGGACCTGGCTCGCGCACCACGGCGGCTGGGACCGGACGGCCGCCGAACTGGGCGTGCACCGCAACAGCGTCCGGCACCGGATCGGGCAGATCGAACGGGCGCTGGAAGTGGATCTGGGGGATCCGGAGATCCGGATGCGGCTGTGGTTCGCGCTGCGCTGGTCGTGACCGTTGGTCCAATCAGGTCACTCTCAGGAATCTATGGCAACGTGGGGTCGTGCGAATTCTGGTAGTCGAAGACGAAGAACCCCTCGCCGACGCGATCGCACGCGGCCTGCGGCGCGAGGGGATGGCGGTGGACATCGCGCTCACCGGGGACGACGGGCACGAAAAGACCGCCGTCACCCGGTACGACGTCGTCCTGCTCGACCGCGACCTGCCCGGGATGTCCGGCGACGACCTGTGCCGCGAAATCGTCGCGTCCGGCGAATTGACGCGGGTGCTCATGCTCACCGCGAGCAGTTCCGTTTCGGATCGGGTGGACGGGCTGTCCCTCGGCGCCGACGACTACCTCGCCAAGCCGTTCGCTTTCCCCGAACTCGTCGCGCGTGTGCGTGCACTGGGCCGCCGGGCGACCCCGGCCGCGCCGCCGCTGCTGACGTCGGGCGACGTCGAACTGGACCCGGCGCGGCGGACCGTCCGCCGGTCGAGCGGGCCGATCGAGTTGACACGCAAGGAATTCGGTGTGCTGGAGGTGCTGCTTTCGGCCGCCGGTTCGGTGGTCAGCAGCGAGGAACTGCTCGAACGGGTGTGGGACGAGAACGCCGATCCGTTCACCACCACCGTCCGGGTCACCGTGATGACCCTGCGGAAGAAGCTCGGCGAGCCGGGGATCATCGAGACCGTCGTCGGCTCCGGGTACCGAGTGCCCGAGCAGGGGACCGCACGCGGGTGAACCTGTCCGGCGCTCGCAGTCTGCGTGGCCGGGTCACGCTGCTCGCGACCGGGCTGGTCGCGCTGGTCAGCCTGCTGCTGCTCTGGCTGACCTGGAATCTGGTCGGCGACGCCGTTTCCGCGGTGCCGCACCTGCCGCCGGGGACCACGGTGCGGGTCGACGGGGTCGACGTCGACGCGTCCGCCGTCACCGAGCAGCTGCGGGTCTACGCGCGGAATCGGGTGCTGCTGTTCGGCGCGGTCGCGTTCTGCTTCGTCGTGCTGGCGGCGGGGATCCTCGCCTGGACGTTCACCGCGCGCGTCCTGCTGCCGCTGCGCGAGATCACCGGTACGGCGCGGCGGTTGTCGATCGAGTCGATGGGGGAGCGGATCGGCGAGGTCCGCACCAAGGACGAACTCGCCGAACTGGCCGAGACCTTCGACGACATGCTCGACAGGCTGCAGGCCGCGTTCGACGGGCAACGGCATTTCGTCGCGAACGCCAGCCACGAACTGCGGACACCACTCGCCGTCATCCGCACCGAACTCGACGTCACCCTCTCCGACGAGCATGCCGACGAGGCGGAACTGCGGCGGATGGCGGGCGTGGTGCGGGACGCGACCGAACGGGCCGAGCGGCTGGTCGGTTCGCTCCTGCTGCTCGCGCGCACGGACGGCGCGGGACTGGTGGCCAGGGAACCGGTCGATCTCGCGGTGATCGTCGCGAGCGCGTGGCGGGCGGTGCGGGCCGACGCCGAAAAACGGGGCATCCGCGCCGAATTCGCCACCGCGGGCGCGCCGGCGTTCGGCGATCCCGCGCTCCTGGAACGGATCGCGGGCAACCTGCTGGAGAACGCGATCCGGCACAACGTCGAACGCGGCTGGCTGGACGTCGTCACGCAGGCCGGTCCACAGTGGTCGGTGCTGCGGGTTCGGTCGTCCGGCGGCCTGCTCGACCCGGCCGCGGTGCCCGAACTGTTCGAACCGTTCCGCCGCGCGGGCGTCGCGAGGACCGCCCGTACCGGTGCGGGACTGGGACTCTCGATCGTGCGGGCGGCGGTGCAGGCGCACGGTGGCACGGTGTCGGCGGAACCCGTGGTGGGCGGCGGTCTTTCGGTGACGGTGCACCTGCCCGCCGTGCCCTGAGGTGCTATCGCGACTACCGTGCGGGTATGCGGCTGAACAACGGAACGTCCCTGCCCCAGCTCGGTTTCGGCGTGTACAAGATCGGCGACGACGAGGTCGTCCGCGCGGTCCACACCGCCATCGAGGCCGGTTACCGCGCCATCGACACGGCGACCCTGTACGCCAACGAACGCGGTGTGGGGGAGGCCGTCCGCACCAGTGGGCTGCCCCGCGAGGAACTGTTCGTCACCACGAAACTGTGGAACACCGAGCACGGCTACGACTCGGCGTTGCGCGCCTTCGACACCAGTATGGGCGAACTCGGGCTCGACTACGTCGACCTGTACCTGATCCACTGGCCGCTGCCGTCCCGGGACGACTACGTGGAGACGTGGCGGGCACTGGAAAAGATCGCCTCCGACGGCCGGGCCCGCGCGATCGGCGTGTCCAACTTCCAGATCCCGCATCTGGAACGGCTGATCGAGGAGACCGGCGTCGTCCCGGCGGTGAACCAGATCGAATGCCATCCGTGGTTGCAGCAGCCGTTCCTGCGGGAATTCCACGACAAGCACGAGATCATCACCGAGGCGTGGGGCCCGCTGGCGCGCGGTGGCGACCTGCTGGCCGACGAGAAGATCACCACCATCGCTCGGAAACACGGCAAGACACCGGCGCAGATCGTGCTGCGGTGGCATATCGAGATGAACCACATGGTGATCCCGAAGTCCGTCACGCCCGAGCGGATCGCGGAGAACATCGACGTCTTCGACTTCGCCCTCGACGCGCACGACGGTGCCGCGATCGCGACTTTGGAGCAGGGCAAGCGGCTGGGCCCGGATCCGGACACGCTCTCGTGAGCCCCGCTCCCCGCCGTTAGTCCTCTAGAGGCGGTACAGGCACACGCAAGTACCGCCTTTAGAGGACTAAACGCGGGCCCCGGGCGGTTCGTGGAGCCGCATCCGCAGCGGCCCGGCGGGACCGGTGAACACGAAAAGTCGCCTGCTCAGTGAGAGCGTGGCGGAACCCTACGCCTGACGGACGTCGACGAAGATCGGGTTCCCGTAGAGCCAGAGATCCTCGAACGGGTTCGACTGCCCGATGACGTCGGCACCCGGCTCGATACCGCCGGGCACGTGCTCCTTGCCGTCCGTGCCGCGGGTCCGCACGAAGAACGGTTCGCGCACGTTGCGGAAGGTGTGCCGGAAGGCGACCGTCCGCCCGGGTGCCCACCGCGGTTCGAAGGAGCGCACCACGCGTGTGCCCGGCGCCGTCTGGGCGTCGCGGTCGGCGACGGGGCCGGTGACGGGTCCCGAGATGAGGTCGAGCCGGGCGAGCCGGGGGATCGCGCCGCCGCTGTTGTGCCGTGCCGCGAGCTTCGCCGAGACGACGACCGTGACGTCGTCCCCGCGCCGGACGCGAAGCCTGCCTCCCATGGTCGCCGAGTTCCAGCCGCTGTACGCGCCGAATTCCAGTTCTTGCGCGAGCCCGCCGTGAACCACCCAGACGCGTCCCGCGCGCAGCCCCTCCAGCACGCCTTCGTGGCTCTTGCGGGTCACGCCGACGACGGTCCGGCTGAACTCGGCGGGGGCGAAGTCCGCGTACGGCGGCAGAGTCTGCGGGACGCCGGTGTCGATCGGGTCCGGGTAGGCGCCGTGCTCGTCGTAGTAGCCGTCGGGGACGCCCGGCCGGACATGGGTGTCGCCGCGGTTGTAGTGCGAGTCGGAGTTGCTGGTGATCCACCACGGCTTTCCTTCGGCCAGCAGCGAATCCCAGAGCCCGCCGACGGTAGCGGTGCTCCAGTCGAAGCCGCCGTAGGTGCGGTAAGCCGACTCCGGGAAGCCCGGCCACGAGTTCGAGCCGGGGGAGTTGCCGTACCCGCCGCGCGCGCCACCGCCGCTGCCGAGCGGTTTGGGGAAGCCGTCGGCCTGCGCGCCGGGTGCGCCTTCCATGCCGATGACGATCCCGGGTGCGGCGTCGCGCAGCGCACGGATCTCGTGCGGGGCGATCCGGCCGTTGCGCAGCGGATGGTTGATCACCACGACCGGCGCGTGGATCCGCCGCGCGCGTTCTTCGGCGGCGAGCCAGCGGATCGCCGCGACGGCCAGTGCTTCGTTCGACGGCGTGCCGGGTTCGGTGCCGGTCAGCCGCCAGTCGAAGGCGCGTTCGAACTCGCGCAGTTTCGCGGCCTGGTTCGCGCCCGCCTGGAAGAACAGCGTCGCGTGCTCGGCGCCCGGCACGTTCCACTCCATGCCCTGCCACAGCAGGAGATCACGGTGTTCGCGCTGTGCCGCGCGGATGGCCGCGTTCGTGCGCTCCACCGACGACTTCTCGTGTGTGGCGTGGCCGTGATCGGTGATCACCGCCCAGTCCGCGCCGTGCGCCCGCGCGCCGTCGGCGATTCCGTCCACCGTGTACATCGCGTCGTAGGAGTACTGGGTGTGGATGTGGTGATCGCCCACCAGCCACCGGTAGCGGTCGCGGCCGAAAAGCCGGCTGACATCGATGTCGAGGTCGAGATCGAGGGCTTCCGCCGGGGCCGCGGCGGCGAGCGGCGCGCCCGCGGCCACCGCGGACACCAGTCCCGCCCGCTTGAGGAATCCGCGACGGTCCACGTGTTCGCTGTTCATCGTGCTCCTGCCTGGAAGGTTCTCGAGTCGGCAGGACGCTAGAGAGCGCGGCTGAACGGGCGGTGTCCGAGCGGCCAACGGACGGCGCCGTGTGACGATCGTCCCTGTGGGAGAGCCGGAACGGAAACCGTCAGCACCGCGTTGGATGCCCTGGGTACCCGGCGCGTGCCCGCCCGGCGTCGAACGCGGGAAAGCCCGCCTCCCCAGAGGATGGCCGGGGAGGCGGGCCCGGGTCCCGCTACATGTCCCGGTTGGCCGGAGCGACGCTGAAGTCGCGGTTGTCCAGGCTCACGCGCACGACGATGTACTTCATCGGTGTTCCTCCCAGTGTGTGTCTTTTCCCCAGTACCTGGAACCCCAGGTGCCGATGAGTGTTCCGGAAAACGCAGGTGCGTGCCACCTAGTCCGCGAAATACGCAAAAAGCCACCGTCGGCGATCGGAGGATCGCCGACGGTGGCCCTTTTTTCGCGAGGTCAGGAGAGCGGGACGCTCGCCACCCCCGGCGCCAGGAACGGCTTGCCGTCGACCTTCTCGGACACCCCGGCCCGGTCCAGGTACGGCGTGATGCCGCCGAGCCAGAACGGCCAGCCCGCCCCGAGGATCAGGCACAGGTCGATGTCCTGTGCCTCGGCGACCACGCCCTCGTCGAGCATGATCCGGATCTCCTCGGCGATCGCGGCCAGCGCGCGGTCACGCACCTGCTCCGACGTCGACGGCGAGTCGCCGCGCTGCCAGAGTTCGTCCACTTCGGGGTCGACGGTGGCGTTGCCCTTGTCGTCCCACTGCCAGACGCCCTTCTTGCCCGCCTTGACGAAGCGGTCGAGGTTCTCGCTGACGGTGAACCGGTCCGGGAACGCCTCGTGCAGGGTCTCCCCGACGTGCAGGGCGATCGCCGGGCCGACCAGCTGCATCAGGGTCAGCGGCGTCATCGGCAGGCCCAGTGGTTCGAGTGCGGAGTCGGCGACCTCGAACGGCGTACCCTCGTCCACGGTCACCAGCACCTCGCCGAGGAACCGCAGCAGCAGCCGGTTGACCACGAACGCGGACGCGTCCTTGACCAGCACGCTCGACTTCTTGAGCTGCTTGCCCAGCGCGAACGCGGTGGCGAGGGCGACGTCGTCGGTCTTCTCCGCGCGGACGATCTCCAGCAGCGGCATCACCGCGACCGGGTTGAAGAAGTGGAACCCGACCACGCGCTCCGGATGCTTGAGCCGCGACGCCATCGCGGTGATCGACAGCGACGAGGTGTTCGTCGCCAGGATCGCCTCGGGGGAGACGTACTGCTCCAGGTCGGCGAAGACCTTCTGCTTGACGCCCAGTTCCTCGAACACGGCCTCGATCACGAAGTCGGCGTCGGCGAAGGCGGACTTGTCGAGCGAGCCGGTGACGAGTGCCTTCAGCCGGTTCGCGCCGTCCGGCGAAACCCGCTTCTTGGCCAGCAGCTTGTCGATCTCACCGTGCACATAGGACACCCCCTTGTCGACCCGTTCCTGGTCGACGTCGGTGAGCACCACGGGCACCTTGAGACGGCGGACGAACAGCAGCGCCATCTGGCTGGCCATCAGGCCCGCGCCGACGATGCCGACCTTGTTCACCTTGCGTGCCAACGACTTGTCCGGCGCGCCCGCCGGCCGCTTGGCACGTTTGTTGACCAGGTTGAACGAGTACAGCCCGGCACGCAAAGTGTCGTCCATGAGCAGTTCGGCGAGGCCGTCGGTCTCGGCCGCGTAGCCGCGGTCCAGATCGTTTTCGCGGGCCAGCTCCAGCAGCTCGACGGCCTTGGTCGCGCCGGGCGACGCGCCCTTCGTGTGACCGTCCACAATGGCCTTGGCGCGGCCGATCGCGGCGTCCCAGCCCGCACCGCGGTCGATCTCGCGGCGGGCGGGGGTGATCTCGCCGTTGACGACCTTCGCCAGCCACAGCAGTGACTGCTCCAGGTAGTCGGCCGAGCCGAAGACCTCGTCGACGATGCCGAGCTCCGCCGCCTGCGCGACCTTGAGCATCTTGTTCTGCGCCAGCGCGTTCTCGATGATCACCGTGACGGCGGCGTCCGGGCCGATCAGGTTCGGCAGCAGCTGCGTGCCGCCCCAGCCCGGGAACAGGCCGAGGAAGACCTCGGGGAACGCGATCGCGGCGGTGTTCTCCGAAAGTGTGCGGTAGTGGCAGGAGAGCGCGAGTTCGAGCCCGCCGCCCATCACCGCGCCGTTGATGAACCCGAAGGTCGGGATCCCGGTTTCGGTGAGGCGGCGGAACACGTCGTGCCCGGTCTGCGCGATTTCCCGCGCCAGCGCGGGATCCGCGACCGCTTCGACACCGGAGAGGTCGGCGCCGACGGCGAAGATGAACGGCTTGCCGGTGACCGCGATCGCGGCGGGCTCGGCCGCGAAGGCGGCGTCGATCGCGGTGTTCAGGCTCACCAGGCCCTGCGGGCCGAAGGTGTTCGGCCGGGTGTGGTCGTGCCCGTTGTCCAGGGTGATCAACGCGACCGGCTTGTCGAGCCCGGGCACCTTCACCAGACGCGTGACCGCGTTCGTGACGACTTCGTCGGGGAAGGCGGCTTTCGCCTGCTCAGCGGTGAAAGTCATTACTTCGCCCCCTCGGAGTAAGCCGGGTTCTCCCAGATCACGGTGCCGCCCATGCCGATGCCGATGCACATGGTGGTCAGGCCGTAGCGCACGTCGGGGCGCTCGGCGAACTGACGCGAAAGCTGCGTCATCAGCCGGACACCGGAGGAGGCGAGCGGATGACCGCAGGCGATCGCGCCACCCCACTGGTTGACGCGCGGGTCGTCGTCGGCGATGCCGAAGTGGTCGAGGAACGCGAGCACCTGGACGGCGAACGCCTCGTTGACCTCGAACAGGCCGATGTCGTCGATCGACAGGCCGGTGCGCTTGAACAGCTTCTCGGTGGCCGGGACCGGGCCGATGCCCATGACCTCCGGCTCGACGCCGGCGAAGGAGTAACCGACCAGGCGCATGCCGATCGGCAGGCCGAGTTCGCGGGCGGTGTCCTCGTCGGCGAGCAGGGCGGCGGTGGCGCCGTCGTTGAGACCGGCCGCGTTGCCCGCGGTGATCCGGCCGTGCGGGCGGAACGGCGTCTTGAGCCCGGCGAGCGTCTCGAGCGTGGTGCCGGGCCGCGGCGGCTCGTCCTCGGTCGCGAGGCCCCAGCCGAGTTCCTTGGAACGAGTGGCGACCGGGACCAGCTCGGGCCCGATCTTGCCGGTCTTCACCGCCTCGGCGTACTTCTCCTGGCTGCGCGCGGCGAAGGCGTCGGTGCGCTGCTTGGTGATCGCCGGGAACCGGTCGTGCAGGTTCTCCGCGGTCTGGCCCATGACGAGCGCCGTCGGGTCGACGAGCTTGTCGGCGATGATGCGCGGGTTCGGGTCGACGCCCTCGCCCATCGGGTGGCGGCCCATGTGTTCGACGCCGCCGGCGATGGCGATGTCGTAGGCGCCGAAGCCGATGCCGCTCGCGGTGGTGGTGACCGCGGTCATCGCGCCCGCGCACATGCGGTCCAGTGCGAAGCCGGGGACCGACTTCGGCAGGCCCGCCAGCAGCGCGGCGGTGCGGCCGATGGTCAGGCCCTGGTCGCCGATCTGGGTGGTGGCGGCGATCGCCACCTCGTCGACGCGCTCGGGCGGCAGCTCCGGATGGCGCCGCAGCAGCTCACGGATGGCGTTGACGACGAGGTCGTCGGCGCGGGTGCCGGCGTACATACCCTTTTCGCCTGCCTTGCCGAAGGGCGTTCGCACCCCTTCGACGAAGGCGACATTGCGTACCGTCCGCGCGTTCGGCGCGAGCGGTGTTGCTCCTGCGGCCACGAATGCTCCTGAAGTAGAGGTAGTCCTGACCGCACCCTAGCCCTGGTTACCCGTCGGTAACCAGAATGGTGGCCCGGTCGAGTGGGAGAAGGCACACTCCCGGGTCCAGCCGGGTCGGCCCGCTTGGCCGATCCGGGGACGGTCGGGAAGTTGCTATGTTCGAGGTGATCAGGGGGAGGGATCACGATGACATCGCCGGGTCCGGCCGTCACCCGTCGTGCGTTGCTCGGGATGGCGGTCCTCGTGCCGCTGGCCGCCTGCACCCGGGGAACCCCGCCCGCGACCCCTTCCACCCCGAAGCCGCCCCCTTCGACGTCCCGGCAGTTCCATGACCGCTTGAGGAACTGGAGCGGAGGTACGACGCCAGGCTCGGCGTGTACGCGCTCGACACCGGCGGCGGCACGGTCGACCACCGCGCACCGCGGGCAACCTGCTGCCGCGTGATCTCGGCGGTCCCGCGCGGCCACGGCGACGCGGATGGACCGGGTACGTCGTTCGAAAAGCTGGGCTAGGAGCCCGTCGCGCTGGGGAGCAGGGCCGGGCAACCGCCGGTCGCGTACGCCGGGTCGTACTCGAAGTGCCACTTCTCGTTGTCGTACCGTCGGCACCAGCCGAGCTTGCCGCCGTTCGCCTCCACCCAGGCGGCCGAGGCCAGCGGCTGGATGTCGACGGCGATTCCCTTGACGTGCATGGACGTCTCCGGCGTCAGCACGTACCGCTTGGCGAGCTCCTTGGTGCCGAAGCGCTGCACGGCGCTGTCGAACTCACGCTGCTGCTGGGCGCGGCTGCGTTTGCTGTCGTTCACGCACAACTGGACGTTCTGCTGCTTGGCCTTGGCGCGCAGGGTGTTCCAGGCTTCGAGGACGTCCGGGCGCAGGCCGACGGGCTTCTCGTCGACGTAACGCTGATCGAGGGGACACTTCGGACCGGTCTCGGGACCGGGGACCTCTTCGAGAATCGCGAGCGCCTGCCCGTTCACCGGTTTGAAGGTGAACGGCAGACCGCCGGTGGCGCCCAGCGACACCATCGCGATCCCGACGAGCCCCAGCGCCACGAGCACGCTGATCGCCGTCCGACGGCTGCTCGCGACTGTGGTGGGCACCACCCCGAAGTTACCTTGCGCCGGGCGGTCCGCCATGGTTTGTGACCTTCTTCCCAGAATGCCGCCTTCGGCCAACCAAACCGGGAAACGCCTGGTGGGCGGGAAGCGGGTGCCGGTGGTGACGGCGTGGGCCGGGCTGTCGCGGATGGTCCCGGCAGCGAGCGTGCGTTGCGAAAGCCGTGAAGGCCTCCTTGAGGGACCCAGGGTCCCTCAAGGAGGCCTTCACGGACCTTGACCCGGACCTAACGGGCCAGGTAGCCGAGCCATCCTCCGAAGCGCGTGATGTCCTCGGCGCCCTCCACGGCGCCGGGTTCACAGACGAACCCGGGCACCTCGCTCCCGTCGGCGAGGCGCACCTTCCCGATCGCCAGCGGCGCGGGGACGCCCGCCACGAACTCGCCGAAGCCCGCGAGCGGCAGGTCCCAGACCTCGGCCTCGATCGGTGCGCCGCCGGAGGCGACCCGGACGAGACCGGGTTTGGGCGGCACGGTGCCCAGCGCGAACAACCGGTACTCGGCCGCCGTCGGACCCGCCGAAACGAACCGCCCGCCCCGCGAGGTCAGCTCGTGGTTCAGCGGCTGTCCGCGCAGATGCGCGCCGACGACGGTGAGCCGGGTCCGTCGCGGCACCAGGCGGGCGACGTCGGCGAGGATCCGGTCGGCGTACGCGGGCCCGATCAGCATCACGCCGAACGGCAGCCCGTCGACGGTGCCGGCGGGGACGGCCAGTGACGACAGGCCCAGCAGGTTCGTCGAGTTCGTGAACCGGCCCAGGCGCGCGTTCACGCCCAGCGGGTCGGCCTCGACCTCGGCGATCGTCGGATGCTCCGTCGTCGTGGGCAGCAGGACGCAGTCCACGGTGGACAGGACGGCCGACGCTTCCCGCTCCAGACCGCCGAGTGTCGCCAGGTCGGAGAACAGCCGGTGCGCCGGGACGTCCTTGGCCGCCCCGATGATCTGCCGCACGGCCGGATCGACGGCGTCGGGGTGCGCGTCGATGAACTCGCCGACCGCCGAATACCGCTCGGCCACGAACGCGCCCTCGTACAGCAACCGTGCCGCCGCCAAGAACGGCGATATGTCGACAGGGACCAGCTCGGCCCCCGCATCACGATAGGAACGAGCCGCCGCGGAGAATGCCTCCGCCCAGCCGTCCCGCAAAGGACCACCGAGTGCGGCAGGCACGCCGATCCGGAAAGGCCGGTGGACCACCGGAAGGTCCCGGGGCTCGCTCAGGCAGGCGAACGCCGTCGAAGCCTCGTCGACCGTCCGCGCGAACACGGTCACGCAGTCGATGCTCGCGCAAGCGGGCACGACGCCGGTCGTCGGCAGCAGTCCCCGCGTCGGCTTGAGCCCGACGATCCCGTTGAACGCCGCCGGGACCCGCCCGGATCCGGCGGTGTCGGTGCCCAGCGCGAGATCCGCGATCCCGAGCGCCACCGCCACGGCCGAACCCGAACTCGACCCGCCCGAGACGTACGCCGGATCGAGGGCGTTGCGGACCGCGCCGTGCGGACTGCGCGTGCCGACCAGTCCGGTCGCGAACTGGTCGAGGTTGGTCGTGCCCAGGATCAGCGCCCCGGCCGCCCGGAGCCGCGCGACCACCGGCGCGTCCTTGTCCGGCCGGTAGGCGAAGCCGGGGCACGCGGCCGTCGTCGGCAGGCAGGCGACGTCGATGTTCCCCTTGACGGCGGCCAGTTTCCCGTACAGCGGCAAGGCTTCCCCGGCCGCACGGCGGGCTTCCAGCTTCTCCGCGTCGGCGAGCACCTCGTCCTCGGGACGCAGGTCGATCCAGATCTCCGGCCGGTCGACCCGGGCGATCCGGTGGTACGCGGCGCGCACCCGCTCCGGCACACTCATCCCGCGCTCCTTCCCAGTACCACCAGCGGCGTGCCGGGGGCGACCTGATCACCGGGGGAGACGAGCACTTCGACGACCTCTCCCGCCACCGGGGCGGGAATCCGCGCCTCGGTCTTCATCGCTTCGAGGATCACCAGCGTCTCGGCCGAGCCGACCTTCTTGCCGGGCTCGACGTCCACTCGCCACACGGTCGCGGCGAACGGCGCCTCGACGACGTGCCCGCCGGGCGGGGCCTCGACCTTCGTGGTCGGGACCTTCGCCCCGGCAGGCTCGGGACGCGGGTCGAACTCGCCCGCGGCCGCCCACGCCTGCCGTTCCGCCTCGAACGCCGCGCTCTGCTTCGCCCGGAACGTGGCGATGTCGGCGGCGTTGTCGGCCAGGAACCGCTCGTGGTCGGCGAGCGCGAACTCGCCGTCGGTGATGTCGAGTTCCAGCTCACCTGCCGAACTGGAAGCCCGCAGGTCCAGCAGTTCTTCGGCGGACACGGGGTACCACGAGATCCGGTCGAAGAACCGCAGCAGCCACGGGGAACCCGGCTCGAACGAGCCACGCTGCCGCCAGCCGCTCCACACCTGCACGGTCCGCCCGACGAACTGGTAGCCGCCGGGGCCTTCCATCCCGTAGACGCACAGGTACGAGCCGCCGATGCCGACGGAGTTCTCCGCCGTCCACGTGCGCGCGGGGTTGTACTTCGTGGTCACCAGCCGGTGCCTCGGGTCCAGCGGGGTCGCCACCGGCGCGCCGAGGTAGACGTCGCCGAGCCCCAGCACGAGGTACTCGGCGTCGAACACCGTGCGGTAGACGTCGTCCACACTGGTCAGACCGTTGACCCGCCGAATGAACTCGATGTTCCACGGGCACCACGGCGCGTCGTCGCGGACACCCGCCATGTACCGCTCGATCGCCTCGCGGGTGGCCGGATCGTCCCAGGACAGCGGCAGCCGCACGGTCCGGCTCGGCACCACGAGGTCGCCGGTGCGCGGCAGGTCGTGCTCCACCTCCTGGACGAGACCGAGCAGTTTCGGCACCGGCAGCACGTCCGGGTCGACGTGCACCTGCAGCGAGCGGATGCCCGGCGTCAGGTCCACGACGCCGTCGAGCCCCTCGGTGGCCAGCCGATCGGCCAGTGCGTGGACCCGCATCCGCAGGGCCAGGTCGAGTTTCATCGGCCCGTACTCGATCAGCAGGTTGTCGTCGCCGCTGCGCCGGTAGGTGACCTCCGGGTTCTCGTCCGAGGTGGACAGACGGCCGAGGATGCCGCCGTCGTCGATCGGCGTCCGGCTCGCCTCGACCGCCGCGGCGGGGCTTTCCCGCAGCGAACCCGCGTGCTCGGCGGTGATCGGCACGAACCGTACGGTGTCGCCCGGCCGCAACTGGCCGAGTTTCCAGCGCTGCCCGGTCACCACGGTGGCGGGGCAGACGAACCCGCCGAGACTCGGCCCGTCCGGGCCCAGCAGGATCGGCAGGTCGCCGGTGTAGTCGACGGCGCCGATCGCGTACGGCGTGTCGTGGATGTTCGACGGGTGCAGACCAGCCTCACCGCCGTCCTCCCGCGCCCAGCGCGGCCGCGGCCCGACCAGCCGGACGCCGGTGCGCGCGGAGTTGAAATGCACTTCCCAGTCGGTCGCGTAGAACGTCTCGACGTCGTCCGGGGTGAAGAACTCCGGCGCGGCGTGCGGTCCTTCGGACGCGCCGACCTCCCAGTGCGTCCCGAAGACCGGTCGCTCGGACTCGGGGACCGCGCCGGCGACGGGACTCTCCGGCGTCGGCCCGGGGGAGAGGACGTCGCCGGTCGCGAGTGCCCGCCCCCCGTGCCCCCCGAAGCCGCCGAGGGTGAAGGTCGCCGCGCTGCCCAGGAACCCCGGCACGTCGAATCCGCCCCGGACGAGGACGTACGCGCGGAGCCCGGCCGAACCGGTGCCGACGTCGAGCACGCCGCCCGCCGGGATCTCGACCGGTGTCCATTGAGGAACTGCCTCGCCGTCGACGGTCACCGGAGACGGAGATCCCGTGACGCAGACGCTCGCGGCGTCGGTGAACCGCAGTGAGACACCGTCCACGGTGCACTCGAGACCGGGAGCGCCTTCGGGGTTGCCCAGGGCCCGGTTGCCCAGCCGGAGCGACAGATCGTCCATCGGCCCGCTCGGCGGGACGCCCACATGCCAGAACCCCAGCCGCCCCGGCCATTCCTGGACGGTGGTCATCGTGCCGCCTCGCAGGACCTCGATCCGCGGTTCGGGGTCGGTGATCGCGTCGAGGGTCGCGGTGTCGTGCGTGACCCCGCGCAGCCGGGAGTCGGCGGCGACCGCGCGCAGCTGCCCGAGGTTCGTGCGGACGCCGTCCACCCGGCTTTCGGCGAGCGCGGTGCCCAGTGCGGCGAGCGCCTCGGCCCGGTCCGCGCCGACGGTGATCACCTTGGCTAGCAAGGGGTCGTAATGCGTGGTCACCGTCGTACCCGCCTCGACCCAGGTGTCGACCCGGACCCCCGGCGGGAAGTCGGCACGGGTCAGCAGGCCCGCGCTCGGCCGGTGCCCGGCGGCCGGGTCCTCGGCGTAGACGCGGGCCTCGACAGCGTGCCCGCGGGGTTCCGGCGTGGTGGCGAACATCGCGGTGTCGCCGTCGGCCAGCCGCAGCATCCACGCGACCAGGTCGATCCCGTAGACCGCTTCGGTGACCGGGTGCTCGACCTGCAGCCGCGTGTTCACTTCGAGGAACGCGGCCTCCTCACGGTCCGGGTCGTAGATGAACTCGACCGTGCCCGCCGACCGGTAGCGCACGGACGCGCAGAGGTCGACCGCCGCCGAGACCAGCTTTTCCCGCACCGCTTCGGAAAGACCCGGCGCGGGGCACTCTTCGAGCACCTTCTGGTTGCGCCGCTGCAGTGTGCAGTCCCGCGTGCCCAGCGCCAGCACCTCACCCGCGCCGTCGCCGAACACCTGGACCTCGACATGCCGCGCCCGCGTCACCAGGCGCTCCAGGAACACACCCGACGTCGAGAAGCTCTTCGCCGCGATGCTCTGCACCGCGTCCCAGGCCTCCCGTAGCTCTTCGGCCGACGCGCAGGCACGCATGCCGATCCCGCCGCCACCGCCGGTGGCCTTGAGCATCACCGGGTAGCCGATCCCGGCGGCCGCGGCTTCGGCGTCGGCGAGGGTGGCGAGCAGCCCCGTTCCCGGAAGCAGCGGGACACCGGCCTCGACGGCCTTGTCGCGGGCGGTGTGCTTGCTGCCGAACACCTCCAGATGCTCGGCGGCGGGTCCGGCGAACCGGATCCCGGTCGCTTCCGCCGCCCGGGCGAAAGCGGCGTCTTCGGACAGGAACCCGTAGCCGGGGTGGATCGTGTCCGCGCCGGTCTTCAGCGCGGCTTCGATGATGGCGTCGCCGAGGAGATAGCTCTCCCTGGCGGGCGCCGGGCCGAGCCGGACGGCTTCGTCGGCGAGCCGTACGTGCGCGGCCGTGCGGTCGGTGTCGGAATAGACGGCGACCGTCGGGATGCCCATCTCCTCGGCGGTCCGCAGGATCCGGACCGCGATCTCCCCCCGGTTGGCGACGAGCAGTTTCACGCGTCACCGCCGGTCACGATCATTCTGACCGAGGTCGGGTCGAAACCGTTGCAGGGATTGTTGATCTGCGGGCAGTTCGACACCAGGACCAGGACGTCGGTCTCGGCGCGCAGCCGGACCTCCATGCCGGGTCCGGAGATCCCGTCGACGATGCCGAGCGTGCCGTCCTGTTCCACCGGCACGTTCATGTACCAGTTGACGTTGCTCACCAGATCCCGTTTGCCGAGCCCCCATTTCGCGCCCTCGGTCAGGAAGTTCTCGACGCAGGCGTGCTGGTACCGCGTGTGCTGGCCGTAACGGAGGCTGTTCGACTCCTTGCTGCAGGCGCCGCCGATCGTGTCGTGCCGTCCGCAGGTGTCCTCGACGACGGTGAGCAGCGGAGCGCCCTCGCCGGTGCGCAGCACACTGCCGGTGGTGAGGAAGATGTTGCGTTGCGCGGCGATCGTGGCGGCCGCGCTGTAGCGCTTGGCGGTGTCCGCCGCCTCGTAGCAGAGGAAGTCGACGGCCTGGTTGCCGCCGAGGTCGATGATGGCCAGCGTCTCGCCCTCGCGCAGCACGGTCGAGTACGGCGCCCGCGCGGCGACCTCGGTGTCGGAGATGATCGTGGTCATGCCAGGCCCCTAGCGGTGAGGTAGTCGGCGGTGTTCTCGAACGCGCGCTGCGCCTCGGGTGACGCTGTCCATTCAGGACTGTCCGGAGTGGACGGCGTGCCGCGCTGGGCGAGGACACGCAACGGCGTGACCGGGTAGTCCGGACGAGGGTCGAGCGGATGCGCGACGTTGGCGATCAGGACGACGACCGGGAGTTCGGCGCGCAGGACCACGGATTTACCCGGTCCCGCCGATCCGGTGAACGTCAGCCCGCCGTCGGTCTCCACGTGGATGCCCTGGAAGAAGGACAGGCTCGGCGGCAGGTCGCGCGGGGTGAGGCCGTGTTTGGCCGCGGCCAGCGTGAACAGCGCGTTCCCGGACGGCGAACCACCCTGAGGGCTGCCGTCGCCGTAGCGTTCCGCGTTACCGTCCACAGTGGACGTCCCGCAGAGGGCGTCGTGCTTGCCGCTCTCGTCGGTGACGACGGTCGCGAGGACCCGCGCCTGATCCGAAAGCAGCGCGATGGACTCGCCGAGGTAGGCGTTCCACTGGACCTTCACCGTGTCCGCGACGTTCAGCCGCTCCCAGGGCTGGTCGGCGTTGAACAGCAGCAGATGCGCGCAGGCGTCGCCGTCGACGTCGGTCAGCCGTAGTTCGGTGCCCCGGGCGAGGACCTTGTGCGTGTAGCCGCCGCCGGCGACCGTCTCGGCCCAGACGAGCTTCGCCGGGTCGACGCCGGCGGGCGGGTCCGGCCAGGCGGACGCCGGGATGGCGGGCATCGCCTCCACCACCGTGCCCGCTTGGGCGCGGGCGTGGTCGCGAGCGCCGTACGTGGTCGATGTCGTGCTCATGGAACCTTCCTTCAGATCGCGGGGACGGGAACCGTGGTGAGCGCGGAGCGGCGGCGCCAGCAGAGGTAGCCGATGAGCAGCGCGGCGCCGACGAACTCGATCGGGAACAACAGGACCCAGACGGAACCGGTGCCCGCCAGGTCGTAGATCTCGGCTCGTGGCCAAGCGATGTTGACGATCATCATCGCGCCGTACCCTACTGCCGCGATGTTGACCGGAATAGCCCATCGGCCCAGCGAGAAATGGCCGGGTTCGGCGGTGAACCGGCCTTGACGGCGCCGGAGCAGCAAGGGGGCGGTGACCAGGAGATAGGCCACGTAGACCACGACCACCGAGGTGCCGGTGATGGTGCTGAAGATGGTCGGGTTGCCGAGATTCAGCGCCAGGAGCGCGATCGCGAGCGCACCGGACAGGATGGCAGGCGCGATCGGCGTGCCGGTGCGGGCGTTGACCGCGGAAAGCCGTTTGGCGCCGGGAAGCGCGCCGTCGCGGGCCATCGCGTAGATCAGCCGGACCGTGCCGGTCTGGATGGTCAGGGTGCAGACGACGACCGCGATCGCGACGTCGGCGAGGAAGATCCGGCCGAGGGTGTCGCCGAAGACGGCCGTGATCACGTACGGCAGGCCCTTCCCGGCGAGCTGGCCGTCGGTCAGGCTCGGCGCCGCCATCAGCGCGGCGATGACGACGGCGAGACCGCCGATGCCGGAGATCAGGAGCGCGCGGAGCACGGCTCGCGGAGCTATGCGGCGGGCGTCCTTCGTCTCCTCGGCGACCGAGGCGGCCGTGTCGAAACCGTAGAGGACGTACGCGGCCATGAGCGCGGAGGCGAGGACGCCGCCGACGCCCGGACTTTCGCCCGCCGGCGCGAGCACGACCTGCGGACCGCGGACGGCGAACAGGACGAGCCCGACGATCAGCACGAGGACGCCGACGAGTTCCGCCGCGACCCCGACGTCGTTGATCCGTGCCATGAGCCGCACGCCGCCCGCGTTGACCGCCGTGGTGAAGACGATCAGCAGGGCGCCGAGCAGGACGGCGTTGGTGGCACCGGTAGGCGAGGTGATCGCCGGATCCCCGCCGACGAGCTGGAAGCCGTCCCAGACCGAGGGGAGGACGACCTGCAACGCGATCGCGGCACCGGCGAGCGCGACGACACAGCCCAGCAGCATCATCCAGCCCGCGAGCCAGCCCGCGAATCCCGGCGAGAGGTGTTTCGCCCACTGGTAAACCGATCCTGCCAGCGGGAATCGGGCGGCGAGTTCCGCGAAGTTCAGCGCGACGAGCAATTGGCCGACGATCACCAGCGGCCAGGTCCAGAAGAACAGCGTGTCGCCGAAGGAATAGCCGAAGGCGAACAGCTGGAACACCGTGGTCAGGATCGAAACGAAGGAGAAACCTGCGGCGAAAGCGGAGAAACCGCCCAGCGTCCGGCGAAGTTCTTGGCGGTAACCGAAGGCGGAAAGGTCTTCGGAGGGCATTTGCGGGGGCTCCTGTCTGAAGGGCCGAATTTCGATCGGCTGACCGAAATTAAGCGCGTGCGGGGTCCTTCCGATCTCCGCCGGGTAAGCGCGGTGTTAAGAGATACCGGATTCGGTAACCTGAGCCGACCGCCGGACGTAACAAAGATCGCCGCGAAGAAATGGCAGGATCGGATAGATGACTAAGACGACCGGGGTGGGCAGGCCGAGAGCCAGCGGGGCGGCGGCGAGCAAGCGGGAAGCGCGGCTCGCGGTTTTGGACGCGGCGGGGGAGCTGTTCACCGGCGCCGGGTACGCGGCGACGACCACTCGTGCCATCGCCGAACGCGCCGGTCTGCGCCAGGCGTCGCTCTACTACCACTTTCCGTCCAAAGAGGACATTCTCGCGGCGCTGCTGGAGGACACCGTCCGGCCGTCACTGGAGGTCGCGGGCGGTCTCTCGACCGTGCACGCGCCGGTGGGGGTGCGGCTGTGGGCGCTGGCCTACGCGGACATCCATCTGCTCGGGAGCGCGCGGCACAACCTCGGTGCCCTGTATCTCCTGCCGGAGATCTCCTCGCCGAGGCTGGCCCGGTTCCGGGCGGAACGGTCGGAGCTCAAACAGGTCTACGGCGCCCTCGTGGCGGCGGCGGGAGTGCCCGGCGATCTCCTGGGCATCCGGACCGACCTCGTGTTCGGGCTCGTCGAGAGCATCGCGATCGTCCGGCGCGACCAGCCGGAGCTGGACGTCGAGGCGCACGCCGTCGAAGGCGCGGACAGCGTCCTGAGGCTCGCCGGGCTCGGGGAACCGGACGCTGAGCTGCGCACTTCCGCGCGGGAGCTGCTGGAAGAGTGAGGGGCGGCGGAGTGAGGGGCGGCGGAGGTGAGAAGGGGGTCCGGGTGGTCGTGAGTGGTCAGTGACGTTCTAACGCGACTTACCACCCACGACCCACCGGTCAGGCGGCGGCGGTGGCGTGCAGGGCCTTGCTCAGCGCCGCCGCGGTCAGCTCGATCTGCCACGGCCGGGCGCCGCCGTCGCCGAGGACCTTGGCGACGGCGTCTTCGCTGAGGTCGGACGGCGGACGCCAGCAGGTACGGCGGACGAGTTCCGGCAGCAGCAGGTTCTCCACCGGAAGCCGCCGGTCCTCCGCGATCGCGGCCAGCGCCGCGCGGGCGGCCGAGAGCCGGGCGGCGGCGTCGGGATCCTTGTCGGACCAGCGATTCACCGGCGGCGGGCCGTCGGTCTGCTGGGCCGGGGTCGGCAGTTCGTCGGCCGGGAGCGCGCGGGCGGCCTGCAGATGGCGCAGCCAGCTCGCGGTGTACTTGCGCTGGACCCGGCCGCTGAACACCGGCAGCGCCTGCAGCTGCTCGACGGTCTTGGGGTCCGCGGTGACGGCGTTGATGATCGCGCTGTCGGGCAGGATCCGGCTCGGCGCCCGGTCGCGTTTGCGGGCGAGTTCGTCCCGCGCCTGCCACAGCTCGCGTACCGCGGCGAGCCCGCGGGCACTGCGGATCTTGTGCACTCCCGACGTCCGTCGCCACGGCTCGGCCCGCGGGGCGGGCGGCGGCGCGTTGCGGACGGCTTCGAACTCCTGCTGTGCCCATTCGAGCTTGCCCTGCTCGGCGAGGTCGGTCTCTAGCTTCTCGCGCAGTTCGTTGAGCAGTTCGACGTCGAGGGCGGCGTAGTTCAGCCAGTCGACGGGGAGCGGGCGCTTCGACCAGTCGGCGGCACTGTGCCCCTTCTCCAGCTGGTAGCCGAGAAGGAGTTCGACGAGGGTGCCGAGGGCGACGCGTTCGTAACCGGCGAGACGTCCGGCGAGTTCGGTATCGAACAGGCTCTTCGGGTACAGGTCGAGTTCGGCGAGGCACGGCAGGTCCTGTGAGGCCGCGTGCAGCACCCACTCGGCGTTGTTGAGCACTTCCGCGAGGGGTGCGAGCCTGCCCTCGAGCGGAATGGGGTCGATGAGGAAAGAGCCGGCACCTTCGCGGCGCAGCTGCACCAGATAGGCCTTCGGCCAGTACCGGTAGCCGGACGCGCGTTCGGTGTCCACGGCGATGGCCCCGCTGCCGCCCGCGATCTTCGCGCAGGCTTCGGCGAGGGCCGTCGCGTCGGCGATCACCGGTGGAGTTCCTTCGGCGGGCTCGCGTAGCAGAACCGGAGCACTGGTGTCCTCAGTGCCGGTCATAGAGTCCGCCTGCGGTTCTCCGGGTCGGTCGCCTTCCATAGGTGAAGACCCTACGGGACGAGCGGGCCGCGCCTGGTCCGCCCGCCCCGCAGGGCAGTTCGCCTTTGTCAGCGGATCACGCCGGCACGCATGGCCAGCGCCACCATCTGAGCCCGGTCACCCGTGCCGAGCTTGCGCCCGATGCGGGAGAGGTGAGACTTCACGGTGAGAGCGGAGAGGCTGAGTTCCTCGCCGATCTCCTTGTTGGACTGGCCATCGGCCACGAGCTGCAGCACCTCGACCTCGCGCGCCGAAAGCTCGCGCGGGGTGTTGTCGGTGCCGGCGACCCGGGTGCCGGTGGCCAAGACCGGTGCGACGCTCGGGTCCGCGTAGACGCCGCCCTCGAGCACCCTCCGGACGCCGTCGGTCACTACGACCGGCGATGCCGACTTGAGCAGGTATGCCTGGGCGCCGGCCTGGAACGCCGACCTGACCGCGTACGGGTCGTCCGATGAAGCGAGCACCACTACCCGAGGCCAGCCATGGCTACGGAGTTCCGTAACCAGCTCGATGCCGCTGCCATCCGGCAGGCCGAGATCGAGGATCGCCAGGTCACAAGGCCCAGTGGCCTGTGCTCGCGCCCTTGCCTCGGCCACCGTGGCGGCCTCGTGGACGGTGCCCGCACCCATCTGTGCGAGTCTTGCTGAGATTGCCTCCCTCAACAGCGGGTGGTCATCGACCACCAACACGGAAAAAAGCTCTTCCCGCGGATGCGGAACCATGCTCGCCGGCAATGAACCGGCTGGCGTGGATCGGACGGCCTGAGAAATGCCGACGGTAGCCACGTCACTACCTCCCTGGAGTCGGTCGTGCCCCCCGACCGGCACCGGGACTTTCGGCCGTTTAGCCGCGCCAGCTTTAGACCGAAAGTGGTGTCGTCGAAGGCACTGTAGCCGCACTGAGGCCTTCGCGGGGGGATCGAACGGGTATCTATCTCAAACGAGTAGTTACTCAGGGAGTTCGTTGTAACACGATCGGGCTAGTACACCGCCGGTGGCTAACACATCGCCGAAAGAACGCGATGCACTTCAGTTACCGGGGTTCAACCGACTGTGCAGATGGCCCGTGCACCTGCCGGTGAGTCTGCCCGGTACCCCTGGATACCAGCGCATCCGAGGGTGAAAAGCGGCTCCGGCGTGGGTTCGATCAACTTCCCGGGAGACCATGATCGCTTCGTTCAGTGATGGCGATAGTCACTCTCCGGAGGCGCCTCGAAGGCTTCGGCGACCTTCTTGATCTTGTTGCTGACGGTGACGCTCTGCGTAGCACGAACGGGGTGGTCCAGACCTCTGAGCGGCTGGCTCTGCGCTGGTCGGCCCCGGTCTAGTCCATATGGCCGCCACGGGGACGCCAAGGGCGTACGGACGCTCTCAGGGCCTCGCTTCCGGAGCAATCGAAGGCGCCTTCGTTCGCTTCGCCGTCTTCCCTCGAGTGTCGGCGGTACGCGAAGGGCCTTCATGTACTCGGGTCGCGGACCCGGCGGGGGAGCAAGGGACCTTTAGTATCGCTAGCTTTACTAGCAATGCTAGGTGACCTTGGAACGCAAGATAACCCGAATGCTATGTCTCGATTACTGGGATCCGGCGTGTCGGGACGGCCGAAGAGCCTCCGGGGGTCACGGTCGTGCCTCGTGACGGCGCAGGGGCCCTCCGGGGTTGGGCACGCCGGTGGCGATGTCCGTGAAGGCCTCCTTCCCTACCCTCAAGGTAGGGAAGGAGGCCTTCACGGACATCGCAAGCTCTAGAGTGACCCCTGCTGTGACAGATGGTGTCAACGAGGCCAGGGTGACCTTCCGAGCCTGGTGAGGGGAACTTCGAGGGACCCTGGGTCCCTCAAGGAGGCCTTCACGGACCTCCGAGCCGCCGCGAGCCGCCGCGAGACCCCAAGGGGCCCGCGTTCAGGAGGATTGGCGCTGTCCGAAGAGCGTCACACCGACCGGCGGCAGCCCGACGACGCTCGCCATGACCTGACAGAAGGCCTGCCCGTGCGGTCGCAACGCGGCGTCCGTCGGCGTCCAGGACGCCCGGAGTTCCAGATCGTCGGTCCGTGCGGGTCCGGCGATGTCGCCGAACCGGGCAGAGGACGTCTCGGTGACCGTGCCGCCGAGGGCCGTCCACTCCGCCCCGGAGGTTTCGAGCGCGTCCGTCAGCCACGACCAGCCCACGGCGGGCAGGAAGGGATCGGTCGCCAGTTCCCGGTCGAGTTCCGCGCGCACGTACATGACCAGCCGCAGGACGCCGTCCCAGCCTTCTTGGCCGTCCGGGTCGTGCAGCAGTACCAGCCGCCCCGACGCCAGCACGTCCGCCGGTCCTTCCACCTCGCAGCTCACCGCGTACGACCACGGCGCCAGCCGCTGCGGCGGGCGCATCGTCTCCAGCTCGACTTCGGGACGGGGCCGGACCGATTGCAACGCCGCGACGGCTTCACGGAAGAGGTCGGGTACTGACGTCATCGCGGTCACCAACCGACTGTAGGACGCGATAGTCCGGTTCGGGGCGCAGACGCGCCGAGAGTAAGGCCCCGGAGCGCCCATGGCACCATGAACCGTGATGTCTCCTTCAGCTGCTTCTCCCGCGCAGATCGTCCCGGCGACCCGTCGCGCCCTGCCCGGCGCGCCGTTCCTCGCCGCCGCGCGCGGCGAGCGCCCGGCCCGCACCCCCGTGTGGTTCATGCGCCAGGCAGGCCGGTCGCTGCCCGAGTACCGGGCGCTGCGCGAAGGCACCTCGATGTTCGACGCCTGCTTCGACCCCGAGATGCTCGCAGAGATCACACTCCAGCCGATCCGCCGTCACGGCGTCGACGCGGCCATTCTCTTCAGTGACATCGTCGTCCCGCTCAAGGCGGCGGGCCTCGACATCGACATCGTCGCGGGCACCGGCCCGGTGGTCGCCGAGCCGATCCGCGACGCCGCGGGCGTCCGCGCGCTGCCGGTGCTGGACCCGGAGCAGGTGGAGCGGGTCGCCGAGGGCATCCGGCTGCTGGTCGGGTCACTGGGCGAGACGCCGTTGATCGGCTTCGCGGGCGCGCCGTTCACGCTGGCCTCCTACCTCATCGAGGGCGGGCCGAGCCGCAACCACGAGCACACCAAGGCACTCATGCACTCCGAACCGGAGCTGTGGCACGAGCTCGCCGGACGCCTCGCGGACATGGCGATCACCTTCCTGTCCGCGCAGCTCGACGCCGGGGCCGACGCGATCCAGTTGTTCGACTCGTGGGCGGGTGCGCTCTCGGAGCGGGACTATCGCGAGTTCGTCCTGCCGCATTCGGCGAAGGTGCTCTCCGCCGTCGCCGGGTACGGCGTGCCGCGCATCCACTTCGGTGTCGGCACCGGCGAGTTGCTGGTCGCCCTGCGCGACGCGGGTGCCGACGTGGTCGGCGTCGACTGGCGCATCCCGCTCGACGAGGCCGTCCGGCGGCTCGGCGGCGGGGTCGTGCAGGGCAACCTCGACCCGGCGCTGCTGCACGCGTCCTGGCCGGTGCTCGAAGCCGAGGTCCGGCGGATCCTCGCCGAGGGCCGCGCGGCCGACGGCCATATCTTCAATCTCGGCCACGGCGTGCTGCCCGGCGTCGACCCCGACGTCCTGACGCGCGTGGTCGGGCTGGTGCACGAGCTCCGGCCGTGACCACCGTCGCCGTCGTCGGTGGCGGGATCTCCGGGCTGACCGCGGCCTATCGCCTGCGGACGCTGCTCGGCGACGACGCCCGGATCGTCGTCTTCGAGGCGACGGAGTCCCTCGGCGGGAAACTCCGCACGATCGAACTCGCCGGTGAACGCTACGACGTCGGCGCGGAGGCCTTCCTCGCCCGTCGTCCCGAGGCACTCGCTCTCGTCCGTGAGGTCGGGCTCGGCGAGAGCCTCGTCCATCCCACCAAGGCCCGCGCGAAGATCCACGCCGGTGGTTCCGTGCTCGGCCTGCCGCCGGGCACGGTCATGGGCGTCCCCGCTTCGGCGGACGCGGTCGCCGGGGTGCTTTCGGAGCAAGGTCGCGCCCTGGTCGAGGCCGAGTCGTCGTTGCCGCCGGTGGAGCTCCCGGCCGGTGACGTGCCGCTCGGCCCGCTGCTGCGGGAGCGCTTCGGTGACGAGCTGGTCGACCGGTTGGTCGATCCGCTGCTGGGCGGGGTCTACGCCGGGGGAGCGGACGGACTCGGCCTGCGCGCGACGATGCCCGGTCTCGCGTCCGCCGTCGATCGAGGCGCGCGTTCGCTCACCGAGGGCGCCGCGTCGCTCATGCCCGCGTCGCCGAGTACGGCGCCGGTCTTCGGCACCCTGCGGGGCGGCCTCGGCACCTTGATCGGGCGGCTCGCGGAACTCTCGCGCGCCGAGATCCGGACCGGGACCACGGTGACGTCCTTGAACCGCACCGCGACCGGCTGGGAGGTCGACGGTCTCGAAGCGGACGCTGTCCTCCTCGCCGTCCCGGCGCCCTCGGCGCGACGGCTGCTCGACGGCGTCGCGGGAGTGGCGTCGTCGGCGTTCGCCGAGGTCGAGCTGGCGTCGATGGCGGTGGTCGCGCTCGCGTTGCCGCCGGGTACCGAACTGCCGGAGTCCTCCGGCGTGCTGATCGGCGCGGGGGAGCGGGACCCGGCCGGGGCCCCGTTCGCGGCCAAGGCGTTCACCTTCTCTTCGCGCAAGTGGGCGCATTACGGCGACGGTCCGCTGCTGGTACGCGGTTCGGTCGGCCGGTTCGGCGAGCCGGGCGCGCTGCACGCCGACGACGACGAACTCGTGCGTGTCGTCCGTGCCGATCTGGCCAGGCTGACCGGTGTCACCGCGGCGCCGATCGAGACGCTGGTGACCCGCTGGGGTGGCGGGCTCCCGCAGTACGGCACCGGCCATCTCGACCGTGTCGAGCGGATCGAACGCGCCGTCGCGGACGTCCCGGGGCTCGCCGTGGCGGGCGCGACGCTGCACGGTGTCGGGCTTCCGGCGTGCATCGCCACCGCCGAGGCGGCGGCCCGGCGCATCGCCGGGATCACACCGACCCACGAGGGCTCCTGAGCACCGGCAGTGCCAAGATGGCGGTATGGCGCGGCTGAACTACAACGAGCTCAATGACACCATCCGCTACACCGCCTGGTCGGTCTTCCGGGCCGAGCAGGGCAAGCTCGGCGAGGACCGCACGCGGGCGACCGCGGAGACCACCGAGTACCTCGACGCGCTGGAGGCCAAGGGCGTCGTCGTCCGCGGGCTCTACGACCTTTCCGGGCTGCGCGCCGACGCCGACTACATGGTCTGGTGGCACGCCGAGGAGATCGAGCAGGTCCAGGCCGCCTACAGCGGTTTCCGGCACACGCCGCTCGGCCGCGCTTCGGTGCCGGTGTGGAGCCAGGTCGCGCTGCACCGCCCGGCGGAGTTCAACAAGAGCCACATCCCGGCGTTCCTCGCCGGTGAAGAGGCCCGCAAGTTCATCTGCGTCTACCCGTTCGTGCGTTCCTACGAGTGGTACCTGCTGCCGGACGACGAGCGCCGCAAGATGCTCGCCGACCACGGCAAGGAGGCCCGCGACTACCCGGACGTCCGCGCCAACACGGTCGCGTCGTTCGCGCTGGGCGACTACGAGTGGATCCTCGCCTTCGAGGCCGACGAACTGCACCGCATCGTCGACCTGATGCGCCACCTGCGCGGCACCGAGGCCCGCCTCCACGTGCGCGAGGAGATCCCGTTCTACACCGGGACCAAGGTGGAACCCGCCGAGCTGATCGCTCTGCTGCCGTAGTGGACTCCCGCGTCTGGACCACGCTCACCGGCGACACGCTCGCCGAAGACGCCGTCGAGGTCACCGGCCCCGAGTCCGTGTTGCCCGGGACCTTCCGGGTCGAGGAGGCGGCGACGACCAGCATCGCCGCGGCGACGCTGGCGGCCGGGGAACTGTTGCGGGTGCGGGGGATCGAGCCCGGCCGGGTCTCGGTCGACACCCGGCACGCGGCGGCGTCCTTCCACAGCGAGCAGTACCTCCGTGTCGACGGGGAGCCGGTGCCCTTCAGCGCGCCGCTGTCCGGCGACTACCGGGCGAACGACGGTTGGGTGCGGCTGCACTGCAACTATCCGCGCCATGTCTCGGCCGTGTGCTGGGGACTCGGCGTGCCCGCGACGCGCGCGGCGTTCGAGAAGGTCGTCGCGGCCAAGTCGAAGTTCGAGGTCGAGTCGGCGGTGATCGGCGCCGGCGGTGCCGCGGCCGTGCTGCGCAGCCGTGAGGAATGGCTGGCGCACAAGCAAGGAAAGGCGTCGTCGGCGTTGCCGGTCGCCGGGATCCGGTCGCTCGGGCCGTCGGAACCCCGGCGGCTGTTCGACTCCGACCGGCCGATGGGTGGTGTGCGGGTCCTGGAACTGACGCACGTCATCGCCGGACCGGTCGCGGGCCGGGTGCTCGCCGCGCACGGCGCGACCGTGCTGCACGTCGGTTCGGCGAATCTGCCGACCGTGCCGCCGCTGGCGATCGACACCGGAATGGGCAAGCGGTCGGCGTATGTCGACCTGGAGTCCGAGGCCGGTCGCGCGCGGCTGCGGAAGCTGGTCGCCCGCGCCGACGTCGTCCTCCAAGGCTTCCGGCCGGGATCGCTGGTGGCCAAGGGTTTCTCGCCCGAGGCGCTTGCCGAACTCCACCCCGGCATCGTGGTCGCGGACCTGTCGGCCTACGGCTGGGAAGGGCCGTGGGCACGCAGGCGCGGCTTCGACAGCCTCGTGCAGATGGCGTCGGGGATCGCCGACGAAGGCGGGAAGACCGCCGGGCTCGACGGTCCGGGACCGCTGCCGGTGCAGGCACTCGACCACGCGACCGGCTGGCTCACCGCGGCGGCGATCATGACCGCCGTCCGCCGGTCGATGACCGAGGGCGGGAGCTGGCACGTCCGCACCTCGCTCGCCGGCACCGGGGAGTGGCTGAACTCGTTGGGGCGCAAGGAATCCGGCCCCTCGGAGTTCGACGGCTCCGAGTGGCTGGAGGACGTCGACAGCCAGCTCGGACGGCTGACCCGGGTCAAGATGGCGGGTGTGCTGCCGGGCGCGAATCCCCAGTGGACAGAGGCGACGCACGTACCGGGGAGCGATCCCGGGTCCTGGAACAACACGGGGGTCTGACCGGGGGTCGTGAGTGGCGATCCGGGCCGGAGCCAGGAGTGTCTCGGGTATCCACGGTGGTTGAGTCTGGCTCGCGGTCCGGCGCCGATCGACGTTGCGAAAGTGGCTTTCGCAACGTCCCCGTCGAACACGAACAGCCACTCACGACCAGCGCAGCAGGCTCAGCAACCGGCGCTTCGGCTTCGGGATCTCGCCGCGTTCGACGAGCCAGTCGCCGAACGCGTCCGCGTAGGCCCGCGCGCGGATCGTGTCCGTTTTCGGGTGGCTCGTCGAGTACTCGCGAAACAGTGGCGGGAAGCGGTCGCCGAGTGCTTCCGCGAGGTCGGGCCGCAGGAACGCGGCGAGCCTGCCTTGCTTGTTCCGCAACACATTCGCCTCGATGCGGAGCCTGTCCGCGTCGAAACCCGCCGGGGCGTCGCCGCCGGCGAGGAGTGCCTTGAGCAGCTCGGCCTGTCGTGCGGCGAGCCGCTCCCGGGGCGACGTCACGGCGAGACCGCTTCCCGCAGCGCGGCCAGTTCGGCCGCCAGTTCGCTGTCGGGCGGGTAGTCGTCGTCGCGTTCCAGCAGGACACCCGGCGGGTCGGTGCGCCGGCGCAGTTCGCGCAGCAGGTCCAGCACCTCCGGGACCACCGGATGGGCGTGCGTGTCGTGGTAGACGCCGTCGCGTTCGACACCGCCCGCCATATGCGCGTACGCCAGCCGTTCCCACGGGATCCCGTCGAGGAACCGTTCGGGGTCGGTGCCGAGGTTGCGGGCGTTGGCGTAGAGGTTGGCGACGTCGATGATCAGCAGGCAGCCGGTCCGGTCGGTCAGCTCGCGCAGGAACTCGGACTCCGAGAACTCCGCGTCCGGCCACTCCAGCACCGCCGCGATGTTCTCCAGCGCGAACGGCGCCTCGACGATGGACTGCGTCAGCTTCACGTTGTCCACCAGGACATCGAGTGCTTCCCGGGTGCGGGGGAGCGGCATCAGATGTCCCGAGTCGAGGCCGCCCGCCCGCACGAAGCACACGTGGTCGCTGGCCATCGGCGCGCCGAGTTCGCGGGTGATCTCCGCGAGGTGCTCGACGCGTGCGGTGTCCAGTGGCCCGGCCCCGCCGAGCGACAGCGAGACCGCATGCGGCAGGACCGGGATTCCCTTGTCCCGCAAGGCGACCAGCGTCTCGGGGAGATGTCCGGCGTGCAGGTTCTCGGCGACGACCTCGACCCAGTCGACACCGGGCAGCCGCGCGATCGACAGGTCGAGCTCGTGCCGCCAGCCGATGCCGATCCCGAGACGCCCCGGCCCGTCAGCCACCACAACCCCCGCCGCAGCCTCCACCGCACGAGCTTCCGCCACTGCTTCCGCTGCCGCACGAGGAACCGCCGGTGCTGCAGCTGCTGCCGCCGGACGAGCCACCGCCGCCGAAGCCACCCGAGAGGGGCGGCGGCATCAGCGCGGCGCTCAGTTCTTCGTCCGGGTAGTAGGCGAGCCCGCCGAGCGCGACGGCCATGGCGGCACCGCCCAGCAGGGCACCACCCACGGCCGGTCCGCCGGTGATACCGCGCCCGCGTTCCCGCGAGAATTCGGTGTTGGCGCGGCCGAGGATCCGGTTGCCCTCACCGGTCGGGCGAGGTCCGACGCGCTTGTTCCTGGCGGCACGGGCGAGGAGGGTCGCGAATCCGGCGGCGATCACCAGGAAGATCAGGAAGCCGACCGGGTGGTCACCGGCGATCCCGGCGATCAGGCGCACCACACCGAGGATCAGCGCGCCGAGGTAGACGCCGAACACGACCTGGCGGATCTGCGGCGTCTTGTCGACGACGACCAGGCCCCGCGCCTCCAGATCCTTGGCGAGTGCCTGCATCGGCCCGGACATCCGCAGCCGGTCACGGATGCCGCGGGTCGTGGAGTTGTGGCCCGGTTTGGCGCCTTTGGCGACGGCCCGTTCGATGGGGTCGGCCGGTTCGGGGCCCGCGAGCTGGAGCTTCCGTGAGCTGCTGATCCGCAGTGTCCCGCGATCGACCAGCGCCGCGATGGCCGTGTCGACCACACGGTCCGGGCCGCCGGCGAGGTAGGCGAGTTCGTACGCCGTCGGCCGCGGTCCGCTCACGGCGGTGCGCGGTGCCTTGCGCCCGAGCTTGACCGCGATCGTCCACAGGAGGGCGATGACCAACGGCAGCACCAGCAACGCGGCGTAGATCGCCAGGAAAGTGGGTCCGGGGATGCCCCAGGTGTCTTCCATCGCACGGGCCTTTCACGAGCAGGTGCACTTACGGTAGTCGGACGTCTTTCGGTCCGGCCGTGGTTCCGTGATTCGAGCAGCCGGGCGGACCTTTCGCGACGGCCGTTGAGCCGTCAGCCGCCACAACCGCCACCTCCTCCGCCACCGCAGGACGAACCGCCACCACCGCAGGACGAACCGCCACCACCGCAGGACGACCCGCCACCACCGCAGGACGACCCGCCTCCGCACGAGGAACCGGCGACGAAGACCGCACCTCCGCCGCAGGAGCTCGTCGTACCCGCTGATCCGGTGCCTGCCGTCCTGGCCAGCGTGTTCGCGAGCACCGGGTCGGGGAACGCCCGGAAGCCGTGGAGGGCCACCTGCCCGGCCGCGCTCCTGGCCAGGTCGCGATCCCAGTTGCCGTAGTGGCAGGCCAGTTTGCCCGCGGCGGTCGCGCGGCCCGCCCGGTCCGGCCACTGCAGCCAGATGGTGAGGCCGAGCGCCCCGGGCACCGCGAGGATCAACGCGATGAGGATGTCGGCCGGTCGCTTCGCCGGAAGGGCGTCGGCCAGCCGCGCGATTCCCAGGACCAGCACGGCCACGTACGCGGCCATCGCGCAGTGCCAGCCCGCCCGGCGGCGCTTCTCGGCGACCTGGAGACCCCTCCGCTGCAGGTCGGCACGCAGTTCCCGGACGACCGCCTGCCGCGCCATGCCCGAGCGCAGCGCACGGAGACCCAGGCCGGTGGGGGGCACGAGCGAAACGACGGCCTGCTCGAACGGATCCGCCGGGACGGGCCGGACCGGGTACAGCGTTCCCCTGCCGTCGAGCCGGAGACCCTGCCGCTCCAGGAGCCCGGCGACGACGGTGTCGGTGACCCGGTCGCTCCCGCCCGCCAGCGCGGCGAGGTGGTGGAGACCGGGCACCTGCCGGGTGCCGTTGTCACGGTGCAACCACAGCGTGTGCAGGCCCGCGAAAGCGAAGGGCAGCACGACGAAGAAACCGTAGAACCAGGCGAAAGCCGGTCCGGAGACACCCCAGGGTTCGTTCATACGACACCGCCCTCCCCGACGCTGCTCTGTTCATCGAGAACGCGTCGGGGAGGGCGGTGGTTCGCTTCGGTTGGTTACGACTCGGGAACGAGCGTCAGCGAGATCGAGTTGATGCAATATCGCTGATCCGTCGGCGTGGCGTATCCCTCGCCTTCGAAGACGTGCCCGAGGTGGCTGTGGCACGACTTGCACAGCACCTCGATGCGGCGCATCCCCATCGCGGTGTCCTCACGGAGGAGGACGGCGTCGGTATCGGCCGGGTCGTAGAACGACGGCCAGCCGCAATGGCTTTCGAACTTGGTGTCGCTGCGGAACAGCTCGGCGCCACAGGCACGGCACTGGTACACACCGGTGCTCTTGGTGTCGGTGTACTCCCCGGTGAAGGGGCGCTCGGTGCCCGCCTGGCGCAGCACGGCGTACTCGTCGGGGCTGAGCTGTTCCCGCCATTCCTGCTCGGACTTGACCACGCGCGGCGTGGCTCCGACAACGGGTTTCATGCCTTTCACCGGTTCCACGTTACCCCGCGAGCCAGGCCAAGGCCCGGCCGATGATGTCCCATGCGGTGACCATCACGCCGAGCACGATGAGGATCACGACTAGTGCCGAGACCCACCAGCGCAGACCGCCGAGACGGTTGCTGGATTCGGCGAAGTCGGAGACTCCGTCGAGACAGGCTTCCACGGTGAAGTTCGGGCCGCACCGTTCGATGCGGTCCAGGTGCTCGGCGAAGGCACGGGCTTCGGGGTCGTACGGGTCGAGCCCCACCAGGTCCTCGTGGAAGCGAGGATGCTGGCCAGGTCCGAAAGGTCCGCTATCGGCCATACGAGCCACAGTAAGCCACGTCGGTCGTTTGGCACACCACCGACGAGTGTGGTGTCGGTCGTGCGGTTATCCCTGGTTACCCTGCGCGCTGCGGGTGTCACCGGCGATCAGCAACTGTCCGCCGCCGTCGATGACGCGGACCGTCTTCGGCTCGCTGTTCCCGGACTTGAAGGTGAGGTTGATGGTGATGTCCACCGAACCGTCGGGGTTGTTGCCCTTCAAGGCGTTGGCACCCTTGTAGCTGCTCAGCTGGTTGGCGGCCCAGTAGTCCTGGTACTTCCCCTGGTCGCCGTACACCGCTTGGGCATCGGGAGTGAGCATCGCCCAGCCTTGGGGCGAGCCGGCACTGCTGTAGAAGTCCACGACGCGCTGCCCGGCGGGTTGGTAGCCGATCTTGCCGCCGCTCGAAGCCGCGGACGACGAGGGCGCGGTGCTCTTGGGACTGCTCTTCGACGGCGTCGCCGGAGCGGAGGTCTGCGGATTGGCAACGGCGTTGTCGCCAGTGCCGGTGGTCCCGCCGTTGCCCGAGTTCAGCACCAGGAACACGATCACGGCGATCACCACGACCGCGGCGCCGGCGCCCGCGAACAGGACGGCCTTGCGTTTCGCGTCGGCGGGTTTGCCCGAGGACGGCCGCATCGGGGCGGCGGCGGACGGCGACGGGCTCATCGCGGCGACCGGGCGCGGCGGCGTGTTCGGCGGGACCGCCTGCGAGCGCATCGGGATGAACGCGGCGGTCGGCGGGTGCTGCTTGGCCGTCGGCGGCGGGGGCGGTGTCGAGGACCGGGCGTGGGGATCGGTCCGCTGCCAGGGCGGCCGGTCGCCGCTGGGGACGCCGCGTCCCGGGGTGTCGGGCGCGGCGGGCTGTCTGCCGCCACCCGTCCCGAACAGCCGGGGCGACGCCGCCGTGCCCGCGGCGGATTCGTTCGCCGCCAGCGCGGCGAGCCGCAGCTGCGCTTCGGCCATGCTCGGCCGCTCGGTCGGTTCGGTGCGCAGCAGGCTCATCAGCAGCGCCGTCGCGGCGCCCGCCTGCTGCGGTGGGTTGATCTGCCCGTTCGCGGCCGCGTAGAGCAGCGCGAGCTGGTTGGAGCTGTTCCCGTACGGCGTCTGGCCCTCGATCGCCTGGTAGAGCGTCGCGCCGAGGGCGAAGACGTCGGAGCTGGGCACCGGGTCCGAGCCGCGCGCCAGTTCGGGCGCGAGGTAGGCCGGGGTACCGCCGATCAGGCCGGTCTGGGTGAGCGTCATGTCACCGGCGGCGCGCGAGATGCCGAAGTCGGTGATCTTCGCGGTGCCCGTCTCGTCGATCAGGATGTTGCCGGGTTTGACGTCGCGGTGCACGATCCCGGCGCGGTGCGCGGCCACCAGCGCCGACGCGACCTGCTCGCCGATCTTCGCGACACGTCCCAGCGGCAGCGTGCCTTCATCGGAGATGATCGCCGAGAGGCTCGGGCCGTTCAGGTACTCCATCACCAGGCAGGGGTCGCCGCCGTGCTCGGCGATGTCGAACACCACGATCGCGTTCGGATGCTGGAAGCGGGCCGCGTTCTTCGCCTCGCGCATGGCGCGCTGGCGCATGTTGTCGCGTTCGGCCTCGGAGACGCCGGGCTGCGGGAGGATCTGCTTGACCGCGACCGAGCGCTCGAGGCGGACATCGATGGCGCGCCAGACCACGCCCATGGCACCGCTACCAATTTGCTCGACCAGGCGGTAATGCCCAGCGATCAGCTGACCGGTGTCGATGGCGACTGCTCCTGACACATTCCCGGGATGATGGTGGCGTTACGCGGTCGTGATGGTCCCGCGCACCCGATCGAGTGTAGCGGGCGGCGGTTTCGGATCCCCGTCAGCTCGCCGGTGCGGAGGCGGGAAGTTCTTCGTCGTCGCTCGGTCCGGGCGCGGGGACCGCTTTCCGCCGGAAGACCTTGACCAGCCCGACAGCCCCGGCCGCCGCGAACACGGCGTAACAGATCAGCAGGGCGGGCGGTGTTTCCCCGGTCAGCGCGTCCCCGAGGACGACGACCGCGACCGTGCCGGGGAGGCTGCCGAGCGCGGTCCCGATCAGATACGGAACGAAACGAACCGATGACACTCCGCACAGGTAACTGAACGGAGCGAACGGCACCATCGGGATCAACCGCAGCGAGGTGATCGCCAGGACCCCGCCGTCCGAAAGCCGGTCGTTGACCGCGCGGACCTTGGCCCGGTGCAGGTGCCGGGTGACGAGATCGCGACCGAGCGCCCTCGCGAGGCCGAACGACGACGCGGACGCGACCACGGTCGCGAGGATGCCGACGACGATGCCCGTCGTGGCACCGAGCAGCAGCCCACCCGCCAGGTTGAACACGGTGCGCGGGATCGGCACCACGGTGAGCACCGAATAGACGAGGAAGAAGACCAGCGGCGTGGCCGGACCGGTGGTGGCCGCCCACGCCCGCAATCCGGACGGACTCGGGATCGGCAGCAGCACCGCGGCCACCACGAAGGCGGCCAGCAGGGTGAGCGCGAGGACTAATTTGGTACGGCCGGACACTGCGTCAACCGTACGGTATCCGCTGTGATCGACACCGAGGCGCTGCGGACGCAGCCCGAACTCACCGGCGAGAACGTCGTGCTGGTCCAGCTCGACGACTCTTACTTCGCTTCCGCGTGGCGCGCGTTGCAGGATCCGGAGGTCGTCCGGTTCACCGGCACGCACACGAGGTTCACCGAGGAACAGATCCACCAGTGGCTGGCCTCGCGGCCGGGGATCGACGACAGGGCGGACTATGCGATCCTCCGCAAGGAAGACCGTGTCTACCTCGGCGACGTGGTGCTTTCCGATGTCGACGAGGACAACGGCTCGGCCGCGTTCCGGATCGCGCTGACCGGTCCCGACGTCTTCGGCAAGGGCTACGGCACCGAGGCGACCAAGCTGATCCTCGGCTACGCGTTCGACGTGGTCGGCCTGCACCGGGTCTCGCTGGAGGTGTTCGACTTCAACCCGCGGGCCCGGCGGGCCTACGAGAAGGCCGGGTTCGTCCAGGAGGGCGTCCAGCGGGAAGCGCTGTGGTGGGACGGCGAGTGGCACGACGTCGTCACGATGGCACTTTTGAAGAACGATCCGCGGCCCTGATCGGCGCCGGGATGGCTACGGTGGGCGCATGCCCAAGAACGGTGAGCCGATCGAGGTCGAGGTCGGCGAGCGCAAGGTCCGGGTGTCCAGCCCGGACAAGGTGTACTTCCCCGTCCGCGGGATCACGAAGCGCCAGGTGGTGGAGCACTACGTCGCGGTCGGCGAGCCGCTGCTGCGCGCGGTCGGCGAGCGGCCCACGACGCTGAAGCGTTACGTCGACGGCGTCGAGGGCGAGTGGTTCTACGCCAAGCGCGTGCCCAAGGGCGCCCCCGAGTGGGTGGAGACCGCGAAGATCACCTTCCCGTCCGGCCGGACGGCGGAGGAGGTCTGCCCGACCGAAGCCGCCGTGTTCGCCTGGGCGGCGAACCTGGGCACCTTCGACTTCCACCCGTGGCCGGTACGGCGCCCCGACGTCGATCACCCGGACGAGTTGCGCATCGACGTCGACCCGCCGGACGAGGCCGGGTTCAGCGACGCGGTCCAGGTCGCGGGCGTGGTGCGCGAGGTGCTCGACTCGGCCGGGCTCGTCGGCTACCCGAAGACCTCGGGCGGCCGCGGCGTGCACGTCCTGGTGCGGATCCGGCCCGAATGGGACTTCATCGACGTCCGCCACGCGGTGATCGCGCTGGGCCGCGAGGTCGAACGCCGGATCCCGGAGAAGGCGACCATCGCGTGGTGGAAGGAAGAACGCGGCGGCCGCGTCTTCATCGACTACAACCAGGCCGCGCGCGACCGCACGGTGGCCTCGGCGTGGTCGGTCCGCGGCACCCCGCGCGCGACGGTGTCGACGCCGCTGACCTGGGACCTGCTGACCGAGGTCGACCCGGACGACTTCGACGTCCTCACCGCCGGCGCCTTCTACGCCGAACGCGGTGACCTGCACGAGCCGATGGACGAGCAGGCGTTCGGCATCGAGACACTGCTGGAGTGGTACGCGCGGGACGAGCGCGACCACGGCCTCGGTGAGATGCCGTATCCGCCGGACTACCCGAAAATGCCTGGCGAGCCGAAGCGGGTCCAGCCCAGCAAAGCGCGCGACGACACCTAGGCCCGGCTTAGTGAACGGTCGGCGACGGTCGGCGCGAGGAACAGCACGCTGACGACGAGCATGAACACGGCCAGGTGGTTCAGGCCCGCGCTGTAGGCGCGCTGGCGGCTGCCTTGCGCGATTGAAGCCGCGCAGCCGTGCCTGCGTATCCGCCCGCGAGTACCCGGTTGGCCGTCAGCAGCGCAATTCGTAACGGTGTGTGCCTTATCGGTGACCAGTTCGTACTTGTCGTCCGGCTCTTCTTCGATTTCCTCGCGGAGTGATTGCGCTTTCGTGTCGATCCAGAAACCTCTCACCGCTCCGGCGGGAAGCGATACGAGACTGTGTGACGTGTGACGCCGAGTCGTAACGCCAAGGCTTCTGCCAGCGACATTTCCCTCCGAACCGTACGGTGGGGGAGACGAAGGAGTGCTCGTGGACGATCTGATCGCCTTTCTCGCCGCGCGTGTGGGACAGCGCCAGGCGTTGATCATGCAGGCGGTCAAGAAAACCGAGATCAGCGAGTCGCTCAATCGCGGTGAGACCAAGGTCGTCATCGAGAAGAAGATCCGCTCGCTCAACGACATCGAACTCGACGTGGTCAATCAGATGATCAACGAGATCGAGGCGACGCGGCGGATGCTGCAGGCGCACCGCACCACGGTCTCGGAGAAGGTCCCGGGTTTCCCCCTGTACGGCAACGAGTACTGGTGCGAGACCTGCAACGTCCCCGCCGACGAGGCCGGGACGAACTGGTGCCTGACCCTGCGGCTGCTGGCCCTGCCCCACGCCGACCACCCGGACTACAGCGAGCGCTGGCGTCCCTGACCGGGGAATGCCCGCCGGGTCCGGCCGCGTTGATCCCGACGTGATCACGCTTTCGGTACTGGACCGATCCCCGACACGCCGCGGTGGCGACGCGCCCCGCGCCCTGCGGGACACCGTCGCGTTCGCGCGGGACATCGAAGCGCTGGGCTATCACCGGTTCTGGGTGTCCGAGCACCACAGTGTGCCGGGCGTCGCCGGTTCGGCACCGACCGTGCTGGCGGCCGCGGTCGCCTCCGCCACCGGGCGGATCCGCGTCGGCACCGGCGGTGTGATGCTGCCGAACCACCGGCCGCTCGTGGTCGCGGAACAGTTCGGCGTACTCGAATCGCTGTTCCCCGGGCGGATCGACATGGGGCTGGGCCGGTCGGTCGGGTTCACCGGCGGGGTCCGGCAGGCACTCGGGCACGAGAAGGACGACGCCGACCGCTTCGGCGACCAGGTCCGGGAACTCCTGGGCTTCCTCGCGGGCGACCAGACGGACTATCCCGGCGTGCACGCCATCCCGGCGGAAGGCTTGCACGTGCCCGCGTTCCTGCTGGCCACCGGCGCGGGGGCCCGGCTGGCCGCGGGACTGGGGCTGCCACTGGTGATCGCGCCGGTCCGCGGTGAGGGTCCGCTGCTGGAAGCCATCGAGGGGTATCGCGCCGGTTTCCGCCCGTCCGCGCAGGCCGCGCGGCCGCGGGTCGTGGTGTCCACGGCGATCGCGGTCGCCGAGACGGCCGAGAAGGCGCGACGGCTGCTGATCCCCGAAGCGTGGTCGACCGTCTACTCGCGCACCCACGGCGTCTTCCCGCCGCTTTCGCCGGTCGAGGAGATCCTCACGGGGTCACTGTCCGAACGGGACCAGGAGAGACTGGACCAGGCGCTCGACGGTCAGATCGCCGGCACCCCGGACGAGGTGGGCGAGCGGCTCGCCGACCTCGTCGCCAAAACCGGCGCCGACGAGATGTTGGTGACCACCAGCACTTTCGACCAGGCCGAACGGCTGGACTCCTACCGGGCACTCGCCGAGGTGGCCGGACTGCGGAGTCTCGTCGCGGCGTCGTGATTTTGCTACTGTCACGCGTATGACTGCCGGGTCGGCCTCGTGCCGTGAGCGGACGGGTTCCCCGGCCGCCGCTTGATCTCCGGGCGGGCCCGCAGCCCGCCGCCGCGTACCTCCCTTGTGTGGACCATGCGCGGAGAGGAGGTGAATCGCATGTCTCCCAAGGAAAACTGGCGCGATTTCGTCGTGGCGCACGCCGACGGCGGGGTGCTGGACGGCGTCGTCACGCGGGTACTGCCCTTCGGCGCGTTCGTCGAAGTGACGCACGGGATGGAGGGGCTGCTGCCGACCGTCGGCGGCCTCGGCCCGCTCGTCGCGGGTGCCGCCGTGGCGGTGCGGCTGGACAAGCTGGACGTCCAGAACCGGCGGTTCAGCCTGACCCTGGCCTGAGCGTCCAGTCCTCTGGTTGCGGTAGTTGCGCGTGCGAGGACCGCAACCAGAGGACTACTTGCGGTCGAGTCGCAGGAGGAGCTGGGTCAGGATGCGCTGCGCGGGGTCGTCCAGGTCGATCCCGGACACCTCACCGGCGCGCCGCACCCGGTACCGCACCGTGTTCGGATGGATGTTCAGCTCCCGCGCCGCGCGCCGGACATCGCCGAAAGCGTCGAGGTAGGCGAGCACCGCGGGCACCAGGATGCCGCCGTGCTCGGCGTCGTGCGCGACCAGTTCGAGCAGCCGGGGGTCGCGGATTCTCGGTTGCTCGTCGAGGAAAGCGAGTACCTCGGACAGCAGGACCTCGGCGCGGACGTCGGCGAGCGAGGCGACGTCCGCGGTCCCGTGGCCGCGCGCCATCGTCGCCAGCACGCGGTCCGCGTCACCGCGGGAGGCCGCCGCGTCGGAGAGCCGGGGGACCACGCCGCCCAGCGCCGCGCGCACGCGGACGTCGAGATGGCGTTGCGCGGTGCCGACGATCTCCTTGGCCAGCGCCAGAATGCGCGTGTCGGCGTGTTCGGGGAGGTCCGGCAGGAGCGCGTAGACGCGCCCGCCGATCACGCTCACCAAGGCACTCCGCCGGTACGCGGCCGTGTGCACGGTGATCAGATGCACCAGTTCCGCGCGCCGCAGCTGCCGGTCGGTGGCCGCGCGGTCACGGGGGAGCGAGAACGCCAGGACCACCGCCGGTTTCCCGGTGTCGGCGCCGATCTCGTCGGCGACGGACTCCACGTCGAGCCGTCCGTCGAGCAGTCCGGCCAGCAGGTCTTCCCGCAGCCGGAGTTCCGGGCTCGGCAAGATCCGGTGCCGGATCAGCTGGGGAGCGAGTGCCCGGCTCGCGCCGAGCAGGGCGACCTCCGCGCTTTCGGTGAGCGGATGCGCGCCCTCCTGGACCCAGATCGTGCCCAACGCTTGCGAGCCGGCGTGGATTCCGGCCGCGATCCGGCGCCGGATGCCGAGATCGGGCCGTTCGTCGATGCGGACGATGCCCGCCCCGGCGCGAAGCCGCTGGTAGACACCCCATTCACGCAGCATCGCGAGGTACCGCTCCGGGCCTTCGCGGCCGAGGATCGAGAGCCTGCGGAGTTCGTCGACCTCGTCACCCGCCCGCGAATAGGCCAGCACCCGGCTCGCCGTGTCCTCGATGCTGACCAGGCCGCCGGTGAGGGTCGCGACGGTCTGCGCGAGCGAGAACAGATCGCCCAGCACCTCGCCGCTGTCCGCCTCGCCACCCGCGCGGGCCGCGTCGACGACGCCCTTGGTCAAGGCCTCGACCTGTTCCCACCGGGCCTCGTGGCCGACCTCGATCAGCGCGATCCCGGTGTCGCTCGCGACGTTCACGACGGCGAGGCCGTTCTTGACCGCGACCGCCGCCGCGCCGGACCGCCCGGCCGCCCGGATCGCCCCGGCGGCCGATCGTCCGCGGGCGCCGATCACCAGGACGAGATCACCCGGATGGGCGTCGGGCGGATCTTCCGGATCATGGATGACGACGTCCTCCACCTCGACCCCCAGGCCGCCCGGGGCCGCGAGCACCCTGACCAGCGGTTCGCCGAGCGTGGCGAGGAGGTGCCGCAGCGAGGCGCCGGGCACTTTAGTGGTCGGTTCTGTAGTCGAGGTCATCACCGAATTAAGCCGATCGGACAAGATGGTCCCCCTGATTCTAGCCAGTCGAACAAGACGAAGCTGAGCCGTCCGGTCTACCGTTCGGGGTGAGACCTCTAACCGGCGAAGTGAAGTCAGGAGCAGTCAGTGGACGCCGTGACCCAGACCCCCGCCCCGAAGAACGAGCCGGTGCTGAACTACGCACCGGGTAGCGCCGAGCGCGCGGAACTCGAGGGCGCGCTCAAGGTGCTGGGCGGCGCCGACCCCATCGACATCACCGTGACGATCGGTGGTGAGCAGCGCAAGGGCGGCGGCGAGAAGATCGAGGTCGTCCAGCCGCACAACCACCGCGCGGTGCTGGGTGTCATCCACAGCGCGACCGAACAGGACACCCACGACGCGATCGCCGCCGCCAAGGCCGCCGCCCCCGGCTGGCGCGCGCTGTCCTACGACGACCGCGCCGCGATCATCCTGCGTGCCGCCGATCTGCTGGCAGGCCCGTGGCGTGCCCGGCTGAACGCCGCCACCATGCTCGGCCAGTCGAAGACCGCCCTCCAGGCCGAGATCGACTCCGCCTGCGAGCTGATCGACTTCTGGCGTTTCAACGTGGCCTTCGGCCGTCAGATCCTCGCCGAGCAGCCGGTCAGCTCGCCCGGTATCTGGAACCGGATGGAGCACCGCCCGCTCGAGGGCTTCGTGTACGCCATCACGCCGTTCAACTTCACCGCGATCTCCGGCAACCTGCCGACCGCGCCCGCGCTGATGGGCAACGTCGTGCTGTGGAAGCCGTCGCCGACGCAGAGCTTCGCCGCGCACCTGCTCATGCGCCTGCTCGAAGAGGCAGGGCTGCCGCCGGGCGTGATCAACCTGCTGCCGGGTGACGGCAAGGCCGTCTCCGACGTCGCCCTGACCCACCGCGACCTGGCCGGGATCCACTTCACCGGGTCCACCCCGACGTTCCAGCACTTGTGGTCCACCGTCGGCGCCAACATCGGCGGCTACCGGACGTACCCGCGCCTGGTCGGCGAGACCGGCGGCAAGGACTTCGTGCTCGCGCACACCTCCGCCGACGTCGACATCCTGCGTACCGCGCTGATCCGCGGCGCCTTCGAGTACCAGGGCCAGAAGTGCTCGGCCGCGTCCCGCGCCTACGTCCCCCGTTCGGTGTGGACCGAACTGAAGGACAAGCTGGTCTCGGAGACCGAAGCCATCACCTACGGCGACGTCAACGACCTGAGCAACTTCGGTGGCGCCGTGATCGACCGCCGCGCCTTCGACAAGCACGCCGCCGTGCTGAAGAGCGCCGCCGAGGACGCCGAGATCGAGGTCGTCGCCGGTGGCACCGCCGATGACAGCGTCGGCTACTTCGTGCGCCCGACGATCCTCGTCTCGGACAACCCGAAGCACGAGATCTTCCGCACCGAGTACTTCGGGCCGATCCTGTCGATCCACGTCTACGACGACAACACCGACGACGCGTTCGACAACGTGCTGAAGCTGGTCGACGAGACCGCCGACTTCGCGCTCACCGGCGCCGTCATCGCCAACGACCGCACGGCCGTCGCGAAGGCCGCCGAGGCACTGCGTTTCGCCGCCGGCAACTTCTACGTCAACGACAAGCCGACCGGCGCCGTCGTCGGCCAGCAGCCCTTCGGCGGTGCCCGCGCTTCCGGCACCAACGACAAGGCCGGTTCGGTGTTCAACCTGCTCCGCTGGACGAGCCCGCGCTCGATCAAGGAGACGTTCGTCCCGCCCACCAGCGTCCGTTACCCCCACCAGGGCTGAGTTCCCCAGGAGTCCGTGATGTTGCGTGCCCCGTTGCTCGCCGCCGCTCGATCCCAGCGGATGCGTGAGCTGGTCGAGTTCGTCCCCGCCACCCGATCGGTAGTGAGCCGGTTCGTCGCCGGCGGCGGGACGCCCGACGCCGTCCGGGTGGTCCGCGAACTGGCCGACGACGGCCTGCGCGTCACCCTCGACCACCTCGGCGAGGACACCACCGACGCCGAGCAGGCCGCCACGACCGTCCGTGCCTACGAGGAACTGCTGTCCGCGCTGGCGGCCGACGGCCTCGCGTTCGGCACGGACGTCTCGGTGAAACTCTCCGCGGTGGGCCAGTTCCTGCCCGCCGAGGGGGAGAAGGTCGCGCTGGAGAACGCCCGCAAGATCTGCGCGGCGGCCGAAGCGGTCGGTGCCACGGTGACCCTCGACATGGAGGACCACACCACCACCGATTCGACGCTGGGCATCCTGCGGGAGCTGCGCACCGAGTACCCGTGGGTCGGCGCCGTGCTGCAGGCCTACCTGCGGCGGACCGAACAGGACTGCCGCGACCTGTCCGGGGAGGGTTCCCGCGTCCGGCTGTGCAAGGGCGCGTACGCCGAACCCGAGGAGGTCGCGTTCCAGGACAAGTCCGAAGTGGACAAGTCCTATGTGCGCTGCTTGAAGATCCTCATGAATGGCAAGGGTTACCCGATGGTCGCCTCCCACGACCCGAGGATGATCGCGATCGCCGAGAAGCTCGCCATGGACGCGGGCCGCAAGGCGGACGACCACGAATTCCAGATGCTGTACGGGATCCGTCCCGAGGAGCAGCGCCGGATCGCGGGTGACGGCAAGAGGATGCGTGTCTACGTCCCCTATGGCGACGAATGGTACGGCTATTTCATGCGCAGGCTGGCGGAACGCCCGGCGAACCTGGCGTTCTTCCTGCGCGGACTCGCCACCCGGGGCTGACCCGGTCCCTGGTGGCACAGTTCCGCTGAAGTACAAAGGGGCCCTTCGAGACGAAATCCGTCCCGAGGGGCCCCTTCTCTTTCGCGTCTCAGGCTTCCTGGGCCTCTTCCTTGAGCTTGTCCATGTCGATGTCGCGTGCCTGCTGGATGAGGTCTTCGAGCGTCTTCTCGGGAAGCGCGCCCGGCTGCGCGTAGATGACGGTCTTGTCGCGGATCACCGCGAGAGTGGGGATCGAACGCACGTCGAACGCGGCGGCCAGCTGCTGCTCGGCTTCGGTGTCGACACTCGCGAACACGATGTCGTCGTGGTTGCCCGACACCTTCTCGTAGGTCGGCGCGAACTGGCGGCACGGCATGCACCAGCCCGCCCAGAAGTCGATGATCACGAAGTCGTTCTCGGAAACGACCTGATCGAAGTTGGCGGCGGTCAGCTCCACTGTGCTCATACCCGCGTAACGAATCGAGCCGTACCCACATTCCCGTGAGGGGGCGTAGCGTCTCTGATGGAGCAACCGAGAAGAGCTTCGCCAGGAGGGCAAATGGCCGACGGGGACATCCTCAGCCGGATCGACGAGCTGGTCAGCGAGGAGCACGAACTCCGTTCGCGCGCGATCGGCGCCGGGCTGAGCTCGGACGACCGGGCACGGCTGGCGGGGGTGGAGCAGCAGCTGGACCAGTGCTGGGACCTGCTGCGGCAACGGCGGGCGCGGGTCGAGTTCGACGAGGACCCGGATCAGGCCGCCCCGCGGCCGATCTCCGAGGTGGAGTCGTACCGGCAGTGAAGGGGTCCTTCCCGTACTGGGGGCATGCCCTCTCCGACAGGTAGCGAGTGGGCGACGGCCGCGGCGATCGCCCGGCGAAGGCTCAGGCGGGGCAAAGGGTCCCGTCGACCGGGATCTTCCCGTCGATCAGGAACGCCCGCGTCGCGTCGGTGACGCAGGGGGACAGCGGCAGCGCCCCGTGCCCGGCGCCCTGCCAGGTGATCGTCACCGCGCTCGGCATCTGGTCGGCGCCCCGGCCGGTGCCCTGTTCGGGGGTGACCGGGTCGGTCGCGGTCCCCGCGACGAGGATCGGCGGGACGCCGGGGGCGCCGGCGGGCGGGAGCGGTTCGCGGCGTACGGGCCACGGGCTGCACCACGCCAGTTGCTGCGCGGCGAGGACGCCGAACTGCGGGTATTTGTCGCGCAGGGTCGTGGTGAGGCGCGTGAGTTCCTCGGCCGAGAGGCGCGTCGCGCTGTCGTTGCATCTGGTCGCGAGCGTGCCGTCCAGGCGGGACGGCCGTGCCCGGGTGTCCTTCAGTACCGGTTCGGCGAACGCGGCCAGCGGCGTGACGTCGCCGGTCTGGGCCGTCTTGAGCGCCTCGGCCAGTTCCCCCCAGCGTGAGCGCTGCGCCAGCCCGGAATAGACGGCGTACAGCGCGATCCCCGGCGTGATCTCCACCCCGTCGGTGGTCGTCGCGGAGGCGCTCCGGAGCCGGTCCGCGACGGCCTTCACGGCCGAGCGGGCGTCGCCGATCGGGCAGCCCTTGGCGATGCAGTCGGTGCCGAACGCGTCGAGGGTGGCCTGCGCGCTCGCGGCGACGGACTCCTGGATGGCGGCCGCGTCGGGCGCCGGGTCGGGCAGCCCGTCGAGCATGACCCGGCCGACCTTCGCGGGGTATCGCACGGCGTATTCGGCGAGGACCTTCGAACCGTCGCCGCGCCCGAGCGCGTGCAGCCGGTCCAGCCCGAGCTGGTCACGGAGTACTTCGAGATCGCCCGCGGTCCGCCAGCTGTCCATCGCGACCTGCGAGTCGTCCAGTTCGATCGCGCACTGCTGGCCCGCCTTGCGCGCCGCGTCGACGACGGCTTCGAGGTCGGAGGCGGCCGGGTCGCCGCCGAGCAGGTCGGTGCGGATCTCCGCCGGGACGCACTGCACCGGCCCGGACATACCCGTCCCGCGCCGGTCCACGCCGACCAGGGAGAACTTCTGGAGGTATTCCGGCGGCAGCGAAGCGGCCAGCCGCGCGGCGTACAGCGAACCCGGTTCGCCGTCGACGTCGTTGATCACGACCAGCGGGATCGGCCCGTCCCCGGCCTTGACCACCGACATCCGCGAGAGCCCGCGGCCGGGCAGGTCCGGCGCGTCGAGGGTGGTGGCCACCCTGGCGCAGGAGAGCTTCAGCGTGTCCGGCACGGACGGCCGGCCCAGCCGCTGCCGGGTCGCCTCGTCGCAACCCTCCCATTTGATGCCGGGCGACTGCGGTTCGGTGAGCGGCGGCAGCGGCACCGGCTGCGCCGCCGTCGAACCACCGGGAGCGGGTTTGCCGTCGTTGTCGATCACCGCCGGTCGCGCCGACGGCCCGGCCGTGCAACCCGCGAGCACGGCCGCGACCAGGGTCGTCGTCAGGATCAGCCGTGGCCTGCGGCGTACGGTGCTGGCGGGGCGCACGGGCTGGTCCTCACTTTCCGGGCATGACACAAGCTCGGGGAGAGCTTCGCAGGTGACGTGTCAGGCCCCGGTTAGCGGGTGCGTTTGACCTCGCCGCGGAACACCGCGTCCAGGTCGTACCGCGCGACCTCGTCGAGCTGCGCGTAGGTGCAGGAGTCCGGCTCGCGGTCGGGGCGCCAGCGCTTGAACTGCGCGGTGTGGCGGAACCGCGACGGGTATCCACCTTCCGTGTGCTCGTAGCCGACCTCGACCACCTTTTCCAGCTTCAGCGGCACCCACGGTGCTTCCTTGGACTTCCATCGGGTGATCCCGCCGGGCACGCGCTGCCCTTCGTGGACGCTGTCACCCAGCCAAGGGTGACCGGTGCCGTCCGTGATCAGGGGCGCCAGCTCTTCGGCCAGTTCACGCCGCCTGGTGACCGGGAACGAGCCGACGACGCCGGGGTGGTGCAGGACGCCGTTCTCGTCGTACAGCCCGAGCAGGAACGAGCCGACCATCTCGCCGGCCTCCCCGTCGACGTGCCAGCGCAGCCCCGCCAGCACGCAGTCGGCCGTACGCGAGTGCTTGTACTTCAGCAGCACGCGTTTGCCGGGGGTGTACGGCTCGTCGAGTGGTTTGCCGATGACGCCGTCGAGCCCGGCGCCCTCGAACAGCTCGAACCAGTGCCGCGCGACCGCCGGATCCGAGGTGGCCGGGGTCAGGTGGATGCCGTCCGACGCCAGTTTCTCCAGCCGCTCCCGACGCTGGGACGTCGGTTCGTCCAGATAGGACTCGCCGCCGAGCGCCAGCAGGTCGAACGCGACGAACTCGGCCGGGTTCTGTTCCGCGAGCAGCGTCACCCGGCTTTCGGCCGGATGGATCCGCTCGGTCACCGCGTCGAAGTCCAGCTTGCCGTCCTTGCCGACCACCAGTTCGCCGTCGAGCACGATCTGGTCCGGCAAGGTCGCCTTCAGCCGCTCGACGACCTCCGGGAAGTACCGGTTGAGCGGTTTCTCGGCCCGCGACTGCAGGGTCAGCTCGTCGCCGTCACGGAACACGAGACAGCGGAACCCGTCCCACTTCGGCTCGAACAGCAGGCCGCCGGAATCGGGGATCGCCTTCGCCGGTTTGGCGAGCATCGGCTTGATCGGCGGTGTCAGTGGAAGCGACATGACGGCCATTCTTGCCCCAACAGCGCGTTCAGCGCACCCGTTGCGGTGCTCCCGTGTCGAGTTCGAGGCGGACGGCGGTGGGCAGCACGTCGACCCCGAGTGATTCCCGCGCCCGTGCCAGCACCGTGAGATCGAGCTGTTCCCAGACCCGTTTCAGGTCGGTGCCCTCGGTCAGCCACAGCGTGATCCGCAGTGCCGGGTCGTCGCTGTCGCCGACCGCGCGGACCCGGGCACGCCCGACCCCGTCGATCGTCTCGGCGTCGAGGCGGACGGCCTCGGAGATGGCCGAGGAGGTCACCACCAGGTCGTCGTCGAGTTCGAGGTCCGGGCGGCCTTCCGGGCGCAGCGACCGGAAGAACCACCACAGGCCAAGCCACACCAGCAGGACGCCGAGCACGATCGCGCCGATCCGGGCGGCGAGCGCGTTCCGCGACAGCCAGTCGAGCGCGATCGGATCCATCAGCGGGCGGGCGGCGCGATAGGTGCCGAGCCACCCCGCGCCGACCACGATCACCGCGGCCCCGCCGAGTACCGCGAGGAGTCCGATGAGGACGGTCAGGGTCCGTTCCGTGCCGGTGGACCGGCCGAGTGCCTTGGCGGAGACCGAACGGGTCATCGGCGGTCCTTCGGGGAGTCGACGACGACGGACACCTTCGGCCGCCGCACCAGGGGGACTTCGTCGAGCAGGCCGGAGACCGTCTCCAGCAGCCGCGGACGCAGCTGGCCCTCGGTCTCCAGCCTGCTCGTCGCGCGGACGCGGATCTTCTTGGCGGTGGCGGTGACCTTCGCGCCGGCGACGTTGTCCTGCGCCCGCACGGTCACCCCCACCAGCCGCGCCAGTGAACGCGGCGACGTGGTCACGCTGACCTCGTTCGCCGGATCGGTCAGCCGGATCGCGCGCCGGCCTGCCGAGGCTGCCGCCAGGATCAGCAGCAGGCCCACGACCGCGACGGCGATCGCGAGGTACCGGACCACCGGAGCGCTCCAGGACAGTTCCGCGAGCCTGTCGCGCCAGCCGTCCCACGGCAGGAACAGCGGGCCCCGCCCCGGCCGCCACCAGCCCCAGCCGACTTCGAGCGCCAGCAGGACTCCGGCGGCGGCCAGCGCCAGCCCGATCAGGGCGGACAGCAGGCGGACGAACAAACGCATGCCAGTGCTCCTTCTAGCGGACGCAGGGCGCGAGGTCGGGCAGGAGCGCGGAGACCGTCACCGAGATGTCGCGGACCTGGTACGAGGTGATCCGTTCGACCTCCTCGGTGACCCGGGCGCGCAGATCGCCGACGATCCGCCGCACCGGTGCCGGGTACTTCAGTGCCACGTCGAGCACGAGGTCGACGTCGTTGCCCTCACCGCCGACCTTCGCGCTCGCGCCGTGGCTCCCCAGCCCGAGCCCGGCGATCCGCCGCTCGGCCCGGGTGGTCCCGTCGACCTCGTCCGCGGCGTGCTGCGCGATCTTGCGGACCACGGCGGGCGCGATGGTGAGGGTGCCGCGGTCTTCGGGGTCGGGCGGGACGGTCATTTGTCGCGGCCCCGGCCGAACAGGTCGCCGAGGTCGAGGTCGCCGTCGAGCACGCGGCCGAGGACGAGGCCGATGACGCCGACGGCCAGTGTCACCAGGAAGGCGGTGAAGCCCTGGGTCGCGGCGAGGCCGAGGATGAGGCCGGCGAGCAGGCCGGTCTGGGTCCCGTTCATCATTCGACCCGCGAGGTCTCGGTCTCGCCGCCGTTCTCGTCGGGCAGGTGGATGTCGTTGACCGCGATGTTGACCTCGATCACCTCGAGGCCGGTGATCTGCTCGACCTGGCCGATCACGTTGCGCCGCACGGCCCGCGCGACGTCGACGATGCGCGCGCCGTACTCGACGACGACGTCGAGATCGATCGCGGCCTGCTTCTCGCCGACCTCGACCGAGACCCCGGAAGTGGTCACCGTGCCGGAACCGGGGATGCGTTCGCGGATCGCGCCGAAGGCCCGCGAGACCCCGCCGCCCAGCGCGTGGATCCCGGTCACCTCACGGGTGGCGAGCCCGGCCACCTTCTGCACCACCACCGACGAGATGGTGGTCTTGCCGGCGGCTCCTTCCTCGTTGAGGGTCGGCCCGGCCCCGATGGCCGCCGCGGGGGCGGCGGGTAAAGCGGGCTTGCTCGCGCTCGGCTGCGCCATGAAGTTCGCTCCTTCTCGGCCTTCGCCGCGCGACCTGCGCGCGCGACGTTCCCTACGCTCTCACCGACCAGGACCTGCGCGCATGCCGAGGTGTCACGCGCTGTCCCCCGAATGGGGTAATCAGTTCCGGGGGTTCGTCTGTCTACTGTGGACTCGGTGGGTCATCAGTCGGGGTGGACGTCGACGACGTGGACGTTGACCGTGGGCGGTGCCGAGCCGAGCTGCCCGCGCAGAGCCGCGCTGACGCGGTTCCGCAGCACCTCCGCGGCCGAGGCCGCCACCCCGAACCGGACCGTCACCAGCACCTGGAGCACGTCGTCTTCGAGCGCGACGGCCGAGACGTGCACCCCGCCTAGATCGCGGCCCGCCTCGGCGGCGAGCCGCCGGGTCATCAGCACCAGCGCGCGTTCCGACACCTGCGTCTTCCCGCCCGCGGTGGGCAGGTCGAGCGGTGCGGTGGTGTGCCTGCCGCGGACGCCGCCGACCGAGCGGAGCACCCGTTCGACGAGTCCGGGCGGGGTCGGCACCGGACGGCTCGCGGCGGCGCGTACCTGCGCCCACCGGGGGTCGTCGCGCGGATCCTCGCTCATTCACCGTTCCCCGGGTCGGAGGTTCTCACCGAGCGGTCCCCGGCGGAGTTTCGCGAGCAGCGCCACCCTCGCGCGGTGCAGACGGGCACGCAAGGCGGGCACGCTGACCTCGAGTACCTCGGCGACCTCTTCGTAAGTCAGCCCCTCGAATTCTCGCAGAATCAGCGGGATCCGCTGGCCGACATCGAGTTCGGCGATCGCGCGGAGGACGGCCCCGACCTCTTCGGCACTCATCACCTGGCCCTCCGGACCAGGCACGATACCGGCGTCGCCCTCGTCGAGCGGCACCGTGGGTTTCCGCCGCCGCACCTGGCCGAGCGCGCCGTTGGTCGCCACCCGGTACAGCCAAGTCGACACCGCGGACTCGTGGCGGAACCCGGGCAGCGCGCGCCAGGCGGAGAGCCAGGCCTCCTGGACGACGTCCTCGGCCTCGGCGGCGCTGCCGGTGATCCGCAGCGCCACGCGGTACATCTTGGCCGTGTGCCGCCGCACCAGGGTGTCGAAGGCACCGTGGTCACCGGCGACGGCCCGCTCCACCAGTTCCTGGTCCGGAACCGGCGCGGGCTCGCTCACCCGCCCTCCCGGCGGCGGTAACGCAGCATGGTGAAACCGTCCTCGAACAGCACCGACGCGAGGTCCATCCGGCGCGGGCCGGGGGTGGGGCGGCCGTGCGCGATGCGGTCCGCGCCCGCGCCCGCCAGCAACGGGGCGACGGTCAGGCACAGCTGGTCGACGAGGTCGGCCGCGATCAGGTCGGCGAACAGCGTCGGCCCGCCTTCGCAGTCGATCCGGCGCAACCCGCGCTTGCCCAGGAGTTCGAGGGCGTGGGGCAGGTCGACGTCGTCGGCCCCCGCGACCAGCACCTCGGCACCCGCGCGTTCCAGCGCGGCTCGCGGTGCCCGTTCGGTGGTGATGACGATCGGGGGCACCCGGGTGTCGGCGAACAGCGGGCTCCGGGGGTCGAGTGCACCGGACCGGGTCACCACCGCGATCGGCGGGACCTCCGACAAACCGAGCGCGACCCGCCGCGCGGTGCGTTCGGGGTTGATCCGGGCGCCGCGATAGCCCTCGGCGCGGACGGTGCCCGCGCCGACCAGGATCACGTCGGCAAGCAGCCGTCCCAGCAGGAAGATCCGTTTGTCCGCCGGATGCGAAAGTCCTTCGGACAGCTCGTTGACCGCCGCCGCGCCGTCCGCGGAGCTGACGAAGTTGACCTGGACCCACGGGCGGGCCGGATCGTCGGGGAAGCCGTAGAGCCGTTCGAGGTCGGCATCGGTCACGGCGTCCGCTGGTGTCGTTGGCCACAAAAGCTGCACGGGCCTATCCCAACACGGGGGCGACGGCACCGCTGAGCGGGGGATACGCCCGGTCAGGGAGGGTGAACGGCCGCCGCGGGTGCCGTTACTCTCGGCGCATGCCCGCCCGCTTGATCGACCGCCGTCCGGAGCTGTCCGCCGACGAGCTGATCACCGCGCTCGTCCCGCCGCCCCGGTTCGACGCGGTCCGGTTCTCCACTTACGTGCCCGACCCGGACGAGCCGAGCCAGGCCGCGGCCGTGGACGGCTGCGGGGCGTTCGCCGGGCGGGTCACCGAGGCCGCGAACCGGAAACCGAAGACGAAGCTGCGGGCACTGTTCGGCGGCGGGGACGACGCGCCTGCCGGGCCGATGGGGCTCTACCTCGACGGCGGGTTCGGCGTCGGCAAGACCCACCTGCTCGCCTCGACCTGGCACGAAACGCCGTCGCCCAAGGCGTACGGCACGTTCGTGGAGCTCACCCATCTGGTGGGCGCGCTCGGGTTCGCGGAGGCGGTGCGACGGCTGTCGGAGCACCGGTTCCTCGCGATCGACGAGTTCGAACTCGACGACCCCGGCGACACCATGATCGTCACCCGGCTGCTGCGGGAGCTGACCGGCGCCGGCGTCTACGTGGCGGCGACTTCCAACACGTTGCCGGACAAACTCGGCGAAGGCCGCTTCGCCGCCGAAGACTTCCTGCGCGAGATCCAGTCGCTCTCGTCCCGCTTCGGCGTCTGCCGCGTCGACGGCCCGGACTACCGCCATCGCGGCCTGCCGGACGCGCCGCCGCCCGCGAGCCCGGACGAGCTGGAGGCCTCCGCCGCCGCGCATCCCGAGTCCACTGTCGACGATTTCGACGCGCTGTGCGATCACCTCGGCGGGCTGCATCCTTCGCGCTACGGCAGGCTTCTCGACGGCGTGAGCCGCGTGCACCTGCGCGACATCCACCCGGTACCCGACCAGAACGTCGGACTGCGGCTGGTCGCCTTCGCCGACCGGCTCTACGACCGCGCGATCCCGCTGGTCGTCACGGGGGAGCCGGTGCCGGAGCTGTTCACCGAGGAGATGGTGAACGGCGGTTACCGCAAGAAGTACCTTCGCGCTGTCAGCCGTCTGACGGCGCTGGCGCGCGACGCCGTGCAGCCCGGCTGAGCGATTCCCAGGTCGCGCACACGGTCGCGACGGCGAACAACGTGCCGCCCACGACGTCGGTCAGGTAGTGGTAACCCAGTCCGATCATGCCGACGGTGACGCCGGCGAGCACCACGGCGCCCACGACGGCGATGACGGCCGTGGCGACACCGGGGCGGGCGAGCAGGACGAGCACCGTCAGCACCGCGACCAGCGCGACCGTATGCCCGCTCGGGTAGGCGAGCCACGTGCTCTTCCAGCGGTCGAAGAGTGGTTTGAGCACCCAGGTGTTGGCGAGGATCGCGATCAGGGGGCTCGCGACGGCCAGCACCGCTTCGGGACGGCGGCGGCCCAGCAGGCACGATCCGGCGGCGGCGAGGGTCACGGGGATCAGGAGGTAGGCCTCGGTCGGGAGCGCCAGCAGCCGTAACAGGTCGGTGTCGGCGCCGAAGGCGCGCCGCACCCAGTTCTCGGCGAGGGCGTCGGGGCCGGTGAGCCCTTCGCCCGACACCAGCACCCCGAGGACGACCATGATCACCGCGCAGGTCACCGCGATCAGCCCGTAGGGCCCTTTTGCGTTCACCGCGCGAGATTACGTGACGCGACGCCGGGCACCCACCGCAATTCGTCACCTACTTGCGGCAGGGGTGGCAGCGGAGTGCGGAGCAAGGTGGTCGTGAGTGTCTTGGGTCGTTAGAACGACACTTACCACTCACGACCCCCTTGACCGACGCCCCACCGCACGCGCACCGTCCAGCCGCGAGTAGGTGACGAATTGCGGCAGGTCACAGGGCGGCGAAGGTGGCGAAGTCGGCTTCGGTCTGGTCCGCGTAGCGCAGGGCGTAGGCGCCGATGGCCTCGTCGAGGTCTTCGTCGTCCTCGAAGTAGCCGGCCAGCATCTGCGGATGCAGCGACCGCGCGTGCGCTCGCGCCAGCAGCGCGCCCGCGAGCCTGCCGTAGTCGTCGAGGTGGTCCTTCTTCAGCTCCGCGGGGTCGATGTCGCCCTTGAGGTTCCGGAACTGCCGCACGATGTACGGCACGCCGTCGATGGTCGTCCAGCCCAGCAGGATGTCCGACTCGGCCTGCACGAGCCGCGCGCCTTCGACGATCCGGCGGCCTTCGTGTTCGGGCGCGGGCAGTCCGAGATGAGGCGCCAGCGCCGACGGGTTGGCCTGTTTCACCTGCAGCACGAGGTCTTCGCCGCTGTTGCCGTGCAGCAGCGCGACATAGCTGCGCAGCCCGACACTGCCGGTGCCGACCACGCGGAAGGCCACATCGGACACCCGGTACCGCGAGATCAGTGTCCGCCGTGACTCGCGCAGCGTGTCCACATAGGACACGAGTCCGCCGATCACCGCGTCCGCCGTCGCGTCGTCGACATGTGTGAGCACGGGCGGGTCCTCGACGAACCGGTGCCGTTCGAGGCCGGTCTCGTGATCGTCGATCCGGCGGGTCCATTTCGCGGTGACCTTGGCGCTGGTGTTCTTCCGCGCCTTCTCGGCCGCTTCCTCGAAGTCGTCGAGCAGGTCGTGCGCCTTGACCTTTTTCAGCACCGACGCGTCCGGCAGCGCGTTCCACACGCGCAGGAACGGCAGTTCCGCGAGGTCCCGGATCGTGCGCCGATACGACTTAACGGCGTCTTCGGCGGCCTCGCGGCACCCCGATTCGCCGATGCCGCCTTCACGCCCGGCAAGCACGAGACTCGCGGCCAGCCGCTTGAGGTCCCATTCCCACGGCCCTGGCACGGACTCGTCGAAGTCGTTGATGTCCATGACGATCCCGCCTTCGGGCGTGCCGTACAGCCCGAAGTTCGCCGCGTGCGCGTCACCGCAGAGCTGCGCCGTGACGCCGGACGCCGGCGTGCCCGCGAGATCCGCGGCCATCATCCCGGCGGCACCGCGGTAGAAGGTGAACGGCGACGCGAGCATCCGCTCACGGCGCAGTCCCACCAGCTCCGGCAGCCGTCCTTCGTTGGTCCGCGCGAAGAACTCCGCCACGCTCGGCCGGTCCTTCCCGGCCGCCGCGTGATCGTGCGCGGACGTCGGCGCCTTCTCCCGCAGCGCTTCGCCCCTGGCGAACCAGTCCTCCGGTGTCACCGTCTCGGTGCCGACCAGCGGCCGCTCCACCCACTCCCGCTCGTCTCCCATGGCCAGGCAACGTACCGCCCGCCCGAAAGGTTCACCGGGTCTTGACGACCTCCGTGATCGCGTCGATACCGCGGTCGAGGTCCTCGCGGCCGATCACCAGCGGCGGCGCGATCCGCAGGGTGTGGTCGTGCGTCTCCTTGCACAGGACACCGCGTTCGGCCAGCGCCGTCGACGCCTCCCGCCCGGTCGGTCCGCCGGGCGCGATGTCGATCCCCGCCCAGAGCCCGCGGCCGCGGACCTCGGCCAGCCCGTCGCCGACCAGTTCGCCCAGCCGGGCGTGCAGGTGGGCGCCCAGTTCACGCGAGCGCTCCTGGAACTCGCCGGTCTTCAGCAGCCCGACCACGGCCCGTCCGATGGCGCAGGCGACCGGGTTCCCGCCGAAGGTGGAGCCGTGTTCACCCGGCCGCAGTACGCCGAGGACGTCGCGGCTGCCGACCACGGCCGACACCGGCATGATCCCGCCGCCGAGCGCCTTGCCGAGGGTGTAGACGTCGGCGCGGACGTTCTCCTGGTCCAGCGCGAGGACGGTGCCGGTGCGGGCGAGACCCGACTGGATCTCGTCCGCGATCAGCAGGACGTCGTGCTCGTCGCACAGCCGCCGCGCCTCGGTGAAGTAGCCGGCGGGCGGCACGATGACGCCCGCCTCGCCCTGCACCGGCTCCAGCAGGATCGCGGCGGTGCGTTCGGTGATCGCGTCACGCAGCGCGTCGACGTCGCCGTACTTCACGGTGACGAAACCCGGGGTGAACGGGCCGAAGTCGGCGCGCGCGGTCTCGTCGGTGGAGAACGACACGATGGTCGTCGTGCGGCCGTGGAAGTTCGACCCGGCGACGATGATCTCCGCGGCACCGTCCGGGACGCCTTTGACCCGGTACGCCCACTTCCGGGCGATCTTCACCGCGGACTCGACGGCCTCCGCGCCGGAGTTCATCGGCAGCGTCATCTCGGTGCCGGTCAGGTCGGCGAGCTCGCGGCAGAACAACCCGAGCTGGTCGTGGTGGAACGCGCGCGAGGTCAGCGTCACCCGGCCGAACTGCTCGATCGCGGCCGCGATCAGGCCGGGGTGGCGGTGCCCGAAGTTCAGCGCGGAGTAGCCGGAGAGGAAGTCGAGGTAGGTGTTGCCCTCGACGTCGGTGACCGACGCGCCCTCCGCGGTGGCGATCACCACCGGCAGCGGGTGGTAGTTGTGCGTGCTCCACTGCTCGTCGAGTGCGATGAAGTCGGCGGCTGAGGTGGCGGCGGTGTCCCGGCCGGCGAAGGTCGTCATGCGTTCAGGTTAGATGTCCATCCCGAGGACTTCATCCGGGAAACGTTGCTTTGACACGTTGTTCGTTGCGTTTCGACTCCTTCGCACGACGAAATCATGCACGAACGCTCTCGATCATCGTGGGCGCGCCGTCCGGGCCGCGGTTATCGTCGCCGGATGGCGAAAAAGGACCCCGTCTCCGTCCGGGAGGCACTGAGGATCGGCAAGGCAGGCCGTCCCGAGCCGGGATCGTTCCCGGTCGGGCCGCACAAGAAGGCCAAGGCGCTGAAGGAACTCGCCGAATCCAGCGGCAGGCTCGCGGAGCTGCAGGAAGCCCTCTACGCGGAGGGCGTCGGCGGCGGGAACCGCAGCCTCCTGCTGGTCCTGCAGGGGATGGACACCTCCGGCAAGGGTGGCACCGTCGGGCACGTCCTCGGCCTGGTCAACCCCATGGGAGTCCGGTACTCGGGGTTCAAGAAGCCGACCGCGACCGAGCGGCGGCACCACTACCTGTGGCGGATCCGCAAGCAGCTGCCCGCGCCGGGGCAGGTCGGCGTCTTCGACCGGTCCCACTACGAGGACATCCTGGTCCCGCGCGTGCAGAAACTCGTCCCCGCCGCGGAATGGCGCAAGCGCTACGCCGAGGTCAACGCGTTCGAACGGGAACTGACCGACGCCGGGACCACGATCGTGAAGGTGTTCCTCGACATCTCGCCGGAAGAGCAGCTGAAGCGGCTCAAGGCAAGGCTGGAGACGCCGGCGAAGTGGTGGAAGTACAACCCCGCCGATCTCGACGCGCGCGCCCAATGGAACGACTACCAGAAGGCCTACGCCGACATCTTCGCCAAGACCTCCACCGACGCCGCGCCCTGGTACGCCGTCCCCGCCGACCACAAGTGGTACCGCAACTGGCTGGTCGCGCGGCTCTTGATCGAGACACTCCAGGAGATGGACCCCCAGTTCCCCCAGGCCGACTTCGATCCCGGGACGGAACTGAAGAAGCTGGAAGGTGTTGGCGTCCCCGGCTGAGCGTCTGAGAGAGTGCGGACGTGACCGACACCAGCCTCGAAGATCTTTCGTTCCTCCGCCGCCAGGCCCGGACCCAGCGTTTCACCCTCGGCGCGCCGAAACAGTTCAAGGTCGCCCCGGACGGCTCCCGTGTCCTGTTCCTGCGCACCGAGTCCGGCACCGACGCCCGGCACAGCCTGTGGTCGTTCGACGTCGCGTCCGGCGAAGAGACGAAGCTGGTCGACGCGGCCGAGCTGCTGCCCGGCGAAGAGGACCTGCCGCCCGAGGAACGCGCCCGCCGGGAGCGCAGCCGGGAGACCGGTGGTGGCGTGGTCGGTTACGCGGTCGACGACGCCTTCACCGTCGCCGCGTTCTCGCTGTCGGGCAGGCTCCACACCCTCGACCTGACCACCGGCGAGGTGTCCGTGCTGGTCGACGGCTCGGTCCTCGACCCGCGGCCCAGCCCGGACGGCAGCCGGGTCGCGTACGTCCGCGACAGGCGGCTGCGGGTGATCGACCGGGCGACCGGCGAGGACCGCGTCGTCGCCGGGGAAGACCGCGACGACGTCACCTGGGGGCTCGCCGAGTTCATCGCGGCCGAGGAGATGGGCCGCACCCGGGGGTACTGGTGGGCGCCGGACGGGCGGAGCCTGCTGGCCGAACGGGCCGACAACACGGCCGTGCCGCGCTGGACGATCGCCGACCCGGCCAACCCGCAGGCCCCCGCCAACGTCGTCGCGTACCCGGCCGCGGGTGAGAAGAACGCCGACGTCACGCTGGCGATCATCGGCCTCGACGGGTCCCGCGTCGACGTCGTGAAGACCGGTTGGGAGTACCTGGCCGCGGTGCACTGGTCGGCCGCGGGCAAACCGCTGCTCTCGGTGCAGTCCCGTGACCAGCGTGAACTGCGGATCCAGGCGGTCGACCCCGCCGACGGTTCGGTCGAGGTGCTGCACACCGAGACCGACGAGCACTGGGTCGAGATCACCGCCGGTGTCCCGGCGTGGACCACCGACGGCCGCCTGGTGCGCGAGAGCGCCGCCGACGGCGACCACCGGCTCGTCGTCGACGGGGTCGCGGTCACGCCGCCCGGGCTGCAGGTGCGCTCGATCCTGCACGTCGGCGACGAGGTGCTGTTCAGCGCGTCGGAAGCCGACCCGACGCAGATCCACGTCTTCCGCACCGAGGGCGGCGAACTCCGCCGCCTGTCCACCGAAAACGGTGTGCATCTCGGCGCGGGGAACGCCTCGCTCACCGTGCTCTCCTCGTGGAGCCTCGACCGCAGCGGCCCGGCGGTGACCGTCGTGTCCGGCGGGAAGACGGTGGCGCGGATCGATTCCCACGCCGTCGATCCCGACGTCGTGCCGAACCTGACCTGGCTGACACTGGGGGAGCGGGGCCTGCGCGCCGCGCTGATCCTGCCCACCGGATACGACGAGAGCGAAGGCAAGCTGCCGGTGCTGCTCGACCCGTACGGCGGCCCGCACGCCCAGCGTGTCCTGCAGACCCGCAACGCCTTCCTGGCCCCGCAGTGGCTGGCGGACCAGGGCTTCGCCGTGCTCGTCGCCGACGGGCGCGGGACGCCGGGACGCGGATCCGCCTGGGAGAAGGAGATCGCGGGCAAACTCGCCGACGTCACCCTCGCCGACCAGGTCGACGCCCTCCAGGCCGCGGCCGCGCTGCGTCCGGAACTGGACACCGAACGGGTCGCGATCCGCGGCTGGTCCTACGGCGGTTACCTGTCGGCGCTGGCCGTGCTGCGCCGTCCCGACGTGTTCCACGCCGGGATCGCGGGCGCGCCGGTGACCGACTGGTCGTTGTACGACACGCACTACACGGAGCGCTATCTCGGGCTGCCGCAGAAGGAAACCGCGTCGTACGAGCACAATTCGCTGATCGCCGGCGCGGGTGGGCTGTCGCGGGCGCTGCTGATCGTGCACGGTCTCGCCGACGACAACGTGTTCGTCGCCCACTCTTTGCGCCTGTCGTCGGCACTGCTGGCCAAGGGGCGCGCGCACGTGTTCCTGCCGCTGGCCGGCGCGACGCATATGACGCCGCAAGCCGAAGAGGTCGCGGAGAACCTGATGCGCACGCAGGTGGACTGGATCGTGCGTGAGCTGACCGGTGAAGCGGTGAAGAGCGAGGAGAACGCATGAAACGGTGGGGCATCACCATTCCGCTGACCGGGGTGCCGCTCGCGGCGCACCGGGAACTGGTCGAGCAGCTGCCCGATCTCGGCTACACCGACGCGTGGTCTGCCGAGACGGCGGGCAACGACGCCTTCACCCCGCTGGTGCTGGCCTCGCAGTGGGCGCCGCGGCTGCGGCTCGGCACCGCGATCGTGCCGGTGTACACCCGGGGACCCGGGTTGCTGGCGATGAGCGCGGCGACCGTCGCGGAACTCGCGCCCGGCCGGTTCGTGCTCGGCATCGGCGCGTCGTCGCCGGTGATCGTGAAGAACTGGAACGCCGCCGAGTTCGAGGCCCCGTTCGCACGGTCCCGTGACACCCTGCGGTTCCTGCGGTCGGCGTTGGCGGGGGAGAAGGTCACCGAGGACTACGAGTCCTTCTCCGTCAGCAAGTTCCGGCTGGAACGGCCCACCGACCCGCCGCCGTCGATCATGCTCGCTGCCCTGAGGCCGGGGATGCTGCGGCTGGCGGCGAAGGAGGCCGACGGCGCCATCACGAACTGGCTCGCCGCCTCCGACGTGCCCAAGGTGCGGGCGGAGATCGGGCCGGACGTCGAACTGGCCGCACGGATCTTCGTCTGCCCCACCGAAGACAAGGCCGCCGCGCGGGGGCTCGGCCGGATGCTCATTTCGAGCTACTTGACGGTGCCGGTGTACGCCGCGTTCCACGAGTGGCTCGGCCGCGGCGAGGCGCTCGCGCCGATGCACGAGGCGTGGGCCGCGGGCGACCGGCAGAAGGCCAACCAGGTGATCCCGGACGAGGTCGTCGACGACCTGATCGTCCACGGCAGCCTCGATTCCTGCCGCGAGCAAGTGCAGTCCTATGTGGACAACGGGCTGACGACGCCGATCATCGCGCTGCTTCCGACGGGTGAAGACCCGTTCGTGCAGGTGCGAGGACTGGCGCCCCGGTAGGTGCCTCGCGAGTGTCCTGAGAGACCTTCTCAGGACACTCACGCGAGGCCGAAAAGCTCCTCGAACCGGGAGACCATCATGTGCGCGCCTTTGATCTGCGAAGTCGTCGCGGAGTCCAGGATGCCCGTCTCTTCGGTGTAGGTCGCGCCCCCGGAAGGCCCGAGCGGCAGCGAGATCATCGGGCCGCCGGGGGTGTAGGTCCGCGGCTCGCCACCCGAGACCAGCGCCCGGATGTTGGCCACGACGACCTCCGCGTGCTCACCGGCGGACTTCGCCAGTTTCGCCTCCGGCAACGCGGTGATGTCGCCGAGCGCGAACACCGTCGGGTGTCCGGGGATCCGCAGGTCGGCGGCCACCTCCACCTGCCCGTTCGGCCGGCGCGCGGCGGCCAGTTCGCCGTCGAGGTAGGCCGTGTGCGGTGCGCCGCCGAAGCACTGGAACCACAGGTCCGCGGTCACTTCGCCACCGCCGGTGAGCCCCGAGGTGAACGTCTTCGCCTGCCCGGGTTCCGAGGCGGGCGGCTCGCTCAGCGAGGTGCCGAGCAGCAGTTCGACACCCAGTTCGTCGAGCTGGCGGTGGATCTCGGCGCGGAACTCGTCCGGGAAGCCGGGCAGGATGCTTTCCGCCGGGTCGACGATCGTCACCGTCTTCCCCGGCCACACCGCCTTGATCTCACCGGCCAGTTCGAGCCCCACCGGGCCCGCGCCGAGCAGCAGCACCTTCTCCGCGCCCGCCAGTTCTTCCCTGGTGGCACGGATCTTCGCCTTCGCCGAGGCGCTGTCCGCGAAATCGATCTTCGCCGGGAACGGGTACGCCGAGCCGGTCGCCAGCACGACGTAGTCCGGCGTGAGCCGTTCGCCCGAGCCGAGTGTGATGCCGCGCTGGTCCACGCTCGCCGCGTGGTCGCGGATCACCCGGCCCCGCTTCAGGAGCCGGGCGTACGGGAAGAAGAGCCGGTCCGTCCATGCGGGATCGACGAGCCCGCGCAGCGCCGCGACGTGGTGCACGAAGTCCTCGCGCGGCTCGATGAGGACGACGTCGGTGAACGCGTCCAGTTCCTTCGCGACGGTCGTTCCGCCGTATCCCCCGCCGATGACGGCCACGGTCGTGGTCATGGGACCCCCTAGTTCGTAATACGGAATGTTGGTACTGCGAACTACATTAGTTCGTACTCCGAACGACCGTCAAGTAGACTGCGCTCATGACCACGGCCGAAGACCTCGGGTTCGCGACAGCGCTGGTGCGGCTCTCGCATGTGGTGCAGCGGGCTTTCATCGACGTCGGCCGTTCGTACGACCTCACGCCGCAGCAGGCGCAGCTGCTCTGCGTACTGGCGCAGGGGGAGACCGGGGTCGGGATGACCGACCTCGGCCGCATGCTCAACCTGGAGAAATCCAGCGTCACCGGCCTGGTGGACCGCGTCCAGCGGCGCGACCTCGTCGAGCGGGTCGCGGATTCCTGCGATCGCCGCGCGCTGAAGATCACCCTGACCGGGGAAGGCCGCCGGCTCGCGAACGCCGCCCACGAAGGCGTCGTCGAGAAGCTCGAAGAGCTGGCCGCGGGTCTCCCGGCCGAACAGCGGGACGCGATCGCGTCGGCCGCGTGGCGGATGGCTCCGGAAGACTGACCTCAGGCCCAGACGACGGCGGCGAGCAGCGATCCGGCCGTCGCCGCGGCCAGTCCGGCCAGCACGGTGACGCCGACGTTCAGCACGGCCCGCGGCCGCGCCTTCTCCGTGAACAGCCGCAGCGTTTCGTACCCGAACGTCGAGAACGTCGTGAGCCCGCCGCAGAAACCGACCGCCAGCAGCGAGCGGATCGAGTCCGGCTGGCCGCCGTACAGCGCCCATCCGGTCAGGACGCCGAGGATCGCCGAGCCGACGATGTTGACCGTCAAGGTGCCCCACGGGAACGCGTCACCACGCCAGGCCCGCATCCGGAGGTCGGCCAGGTAGCGCAGGATCGCGCCGGCGCCACCACCGAGAGCGACGAGCAGGACGGTCATTTCACCACCGCCCGGGTGATCTCGTGTCCGGCGTGGACCGCGAGCAGTGCGCAGACCACCGTGCCGAGCGCGTACGACGCTCCGGTGAACGGATGCCCTGTCGTCACAAGATCGAGTGTGTCCGTCGCATAGGTCGAAAACGTGGTGTAACCCCCGAGGATCCCGATCCCGAGGAACGGGCGCAGCAGGCGGTGCGGGGCGGCCGCCGCGGTCAGCAACGCCATCAGGATCCCGATCAGCAGACAACCGGAAACGTTGGCGGCGAAGGTGGAAAGCGCGAACTGGCCACGGGGATGGGGGAGCGCGACCGAGAGGCCGTAGCGGGCCAGGCTGCCCAGTGCGCCACCCGCGCCGATGGCCGCCAGGACGTCCCAGCGGGTGGCGTGGACGGATGCCGCTTCAGCCATGGGTAGCAGCTTAGAGAGAGGTAAGTCGAACGTGGCGCTATGGCAGTCTCCGATGTCCCGAAAGCCACTTTCGGGACACCTGATGTCCCGAAAGTGGCTTTCGCGACATCGCCACAGGCCGCTCACCACCATGACACGTTTGCCTTCCCCCTCAATAGAACCGCTGTCCGGGTGAAACCGCCGCGACGGTGTCGAAGATCGCTCGCCGGGTCGTTTTTCCCTGCTGGGCGGTGAATTTTCGCGAAACGTGTCGTAGGGTTGGGGACGCTCCAGGCCGATTTTCGGTCCGTCCGCTCGTCTAAGCGAAGGTGGCAGGATGGCACAGGAACAGTCAGGTACGCAGGTCCCCGACAGCGGTTTGCTGCTGGAGGTCGAGAAGATCCCGACCGCGGTGGATCGCGGGAAGGCCAACGGCGCCGCCGCCGACAACGACGGTAACGACGGCTGAGTGCCCGGAACGACGACGCTGGCTGACCTCGTGGCTCCGCTCGGGGTCAGCCAGTTCTTCCGGGATGTCCAGGGCGGGACCTACCGCCGTTTCGAAGGCCGCGCGGGCCGGTTCGCCGACCTCCTGCCGTGGCCGGCGCTGAACGCGATCCTCCGGCAGCACCGCCTGGAGTTCCCGCGGCTGCGCCTGGCGCTCGACGGGCAGCCGGTGCCCGTCGAGAGCTACACCGATCTCGTCCCCACTCGCCGCAGTGGCACCGTTCCCCGCCTGCGGGCCGCTCCGCTCACGGAGCACCTCCGAGGCGGCGCGACCATGGTGCTCGACGCCATCCAGGAACTCAGCGACCCGATCGGCGACCTCGCCCGACGCCTCGAGCACGACCTGCGCGAAAGCGTCCAGGTCAACCTGTACGCGGGCTGGGGCATGACGCACGGCTTCGACGTGCACTGGGACGATCACGACGCCTTCGTCATCCAGGTCGCCGGCCGTAAACGCTGGCGGATGCACGGCCCGACCAGGCCTGCGCCGCTGCACCGGGACGTCGAGCAGCCCGAGCGGCCCGGTGAGCCGATCGACGACTTCATCCTCGAAGACGGCGACGTCCTCTATGTCCCGCGCGGACATTGGCACGACGTCACCGCCGTGGGGGAGATGTCGCTGCACCTCACGCTGGGGTTCAGCCCGGCCACCGGCGTCGACCTGGTGTCCTGGCTCGCCGACGCCTTGCGGGCGAGTCCCACGTTCCGCCAGGACCTGCCGAGGTTCGCGACGGAGGACGAACGCGCCTCCCACGCCGAGGCCCTGCGGAAGGAACTCGACGCGGCGCTGACCTCCGATGTCGTCACCAGGTTCCTCACCGATCGGGACTCGTCGGCCCCGGCGCATCCGCGGGTCGGGCTGCCCTGGGCGGCGACCCCCGGCCTGCTGCCGGACGGCGACGAGACCGAGGTCCGGTTCCTCGTCCCGAGGGCGGTGCTCGAAGAGGGCGAAGGGAAGGTGACGCTGCTCGCGGCCGGGAAACGGTTCGTCTTCGCGGACGCCGCGAGCCCGGTGCTGAAGGCGTTGCTGGACGGGACTCCGCAGGCCGTCGCACGACTCGCCGAGCTGTCCGGACTCGAACGGGGGACCGTTCGCGCCCTGCTTGGCGAGCTCGTCACGCAGGGACTTCTCTCGCTCGGCTGAATGTCACAAGGGACGAGAAGTGTGAAGTGAGGTCGGGCGGGGTAAGCTAAGGCATGCCTAAGGTCAAGTCCGGAGCGGTGAGCCGATGACCGCTCAGCTCTCGGACATCCCCGCGCCGAACAGCTCGGCGCCGCCCGCCGCGTTGCCGGGCTGTGCGACCGTCGCGCGCATGCTGGGCGCGAGCCCCGCCGGCACCGCGGCCGACATGCGGTGCTGGCTGCTGATCGAGCAGCCGGGCCCGTGGCCCGCGGACGCGCTGGAAAACATCCTCGACGAGGCCTTCCCCGCCGAGCGCCGTGAGCTGCTCGAGAACTTGAGACGTTCCCACGGGCTCCGCCCGCTGCTGATCCGGCGTCCCGGCAAGCACCAGCGTGACCGGGATCGTCCCCGCGCCGTGTACGTCGGCGGGGGTGAACCGGGCAACCGCTGGCTGGAGCGCCTGGAGATCCGGGACCTGAGCGAACTGGCCGAGCTGGACCTCGAAGCCGTCGCGGACGGTATCGGCGGACTCGGCGAGCCGGTACTCGGACCGCTCTTCCTGGTCTGCACGCACGGCACCAAGGACATGTGCTGCGCGGTGCTCGGCCGCCCGCTGGCCGCGGCGCTCGACGCCAACCACCCCGGTCGCTCGTGGGAGGTCAGCCACGTCGGCGGCGACCGCTGGGCGGGCAACCTCCTCGTCGTCCCCGACGGTTTCCTGCACGGCCAGCTCAACCCGGCCGAGGCGGCGCTGGTCGCCAAGTCCGCGCTGCGCGGGCAGGTCGAGCCGGACCAGCTTCGCGGCCGGACGTCCGCGCGGACGGCGTGGGCGCAGTACGCGGAGATCGCGATCCGGCGCCAGACGAACCTGTCCGGTTTGGACGACGTGCTGGCCGTCCGGGAGGAGCCGCTGGCCGGGTCCGACGCGCGGCTGGTCACCGTGCGGGCGGGCCAGGACCGCTATTCGGTGACGGTGCGCCGCCGGTCGGCGACCCCGCGCGGCGACAGCCGGTGCGCGGGACTGATCCAGCCCGCCGGCTACGTCACCGAACACATCAGCCGACCCTGACCCGAGCGTTTAGTCCTCTGGTTGCGGTAGTGGCACGCAACCAGAGGACTAAACGCCGGGAAGATCACCCTCGCTCGAACATGTGTTTGACACTGGGTTAGAACATGTGTTCGACTGGCCGGGTGCGATGGGATCAACAGCGGGCGGACGGCGGCGAGCCGGTACTGCCCGGATTGGACGGGTTGCCGCGCTCGGTGCGCACCCCCGAATTCGACGGCGTCACCTTTCACGAGGTGCACGCCAAATCCGTGCTGAACAAGATCCCGGAGGGATCCGGCGTCCCGTTCGGCTGGACGGTGAACCCGTACCGCGGCTGCTCGCACGCGTGCACCTACTGCCTCGAGGGATCGACACCGGTCCTGATGGCCGACGGCCGGACGAAACCGCTGGCCGACCTGGCGCCCGGCGACGCGATCTACGGCACGCGCGGACGCGGCGCGGGCCGCGGGCTGGTGCCCACCACCGTGCTCGCGCACTGGTCGACGCTCAAACCCGCGTACCGCCTGACCTTGGACGACGGAACGTCCATCGTGGCCAGTGGCGATCACCGGTTCCTCACCGGACGCGGCTGGAAGCACGTCACGGGCAGCCGGTTCGGCGCGGCGCAACGGCCGCATCTGGTCGGCGGCACCGAACTCGTCGGCGTCGGCAAACTCACCCGCACCCCGGACGACACCATCGGCTACCGCGCCGGGTTCCTCTGCGGGATGCTGCGCTCCGGCGGCTTCTCGGCGGAAAAGGACGCAGCGGACCGTGCGCTCAAGTACCTGCCGGACTTCGGCGCGTCGGTGGGCTTCGTGCAGGTGCCGGCGTCGCCGGATTCCCATTGGCGGCGCGGATTCCTCGCCGGGCTGTTCGACCTCGCCGGCAGCTACCGGCACGGCGCGCTGCGTGTCACCCACGACGAAGAGGACATCGTCTCCACCTTCTGCGCCGCGCTCGACAACTTCGGGTTCCGTCACGTGCGGACCGAGAACGTCAAGTCCCGTCCGCTGTGGACGGTGCAGCTGCTCGGCGGGCCGTCGGAGGAGATGCGGTTCTTCCATCTCACCGATCCCGCTGTCGGCTGGAAGCGGTCGCTCGACGGCCTCGCCATCGGCCGGACCCGGCGGCGGGTCTCGGCCGTCGAGCCGCTCGGGATCGAACTGCCGCTGTTCGACATCACCACCGGCACCGGCGACTTCATCGCCGACGGGATGGTCACGCACAACTGCTTCGCGCGGAACACCCACACCTACCTGGATCTCGACCCCGGGCGGGACTTCGACACGCAGGTGATCGTCAAGGTCAACGCGCCGGAGGTGCTGGCCGCGCAACTGCGGCGGCCCGGTTGGACGCGCGAGCACGTCGCGATGGGCACGAACACCGATCCGTATCAGCGCGCCGAAGGCCGGTACGAACTGATGCCGCGGATCATCACCGCGCTCGCGGACTCCGGCACGCCGCTGTCCATCCTGACCAAGGGGGCGGTGCTGGCGCGGGATCTGCCGTTGCTGGAATCGGTGTCGAAGGACGTCCCGGCGGGACTGGCGATCTCGCTCGCGCTGCTCGACGAGGAACTGCAGCACCGCCTCGAACCGGGGACGCCGAGCCCGCGGGCCCGGCTCGAGCTCATCCGCAAGGCACGCGACGCCGGGCTGCCGTGTTCGGTGCTGGTCGCGCCGGTGCTGCCCTGGCTGACCGATTCGGCGGAGGCGCTCGACGCCTTGTTCGCGCGGCTCGCCGAGGCGGGTGCCACGCGGGTCACCGTCCTGCCGTTGCATCTGCGGCCGGGTGCGCGGGAGTGGTTCGCGCGCTGGCTCGGCCGGGAGTATCCGGAGCTCGTGCCGAAATACCGGCGGCTGTACTCGCGCGGTGCGTATCTCCCGCAGGCGTATCGGCAGCGGCTGGGGGAGCGGGTCGGACCGTTGTTGCGGCGGCACGGTTTCGCGTCCCGTGCGGATGACGCGGACCGGATGCAGGTGACGATGCCCGTTCAGCGAACCGAAGAGGCCGTGGTGCCGGTGTCCGAGCAGCTCAAGTTGTTGTAGGGACGTTGAGGCTGTTCCAGGGACGCGGAGGGCAACGGGCCTGGTCGGCTGGTTGCGAAAGCCACTTTCGCGACTTCGCTCGCGGGACGGGGCACGCGACCGACGCGACGCTTCGCTTGCCGCCACTTTCGTCTGACGGGACCGAAAGTCTGCTTTTTTCACGACGCACTCCGGAATTCCCTGCCCCGCCTCCTTCTTGGGCTGTGAACTTTCATACGTCACAACAGATTCGGCCGTTCGGCTTAGTCACTTGGCGGAAATCGGTTTCGTGCTTAATCTCGGAGAAGACGAAGGCGAGGAGGTGCCTGTGACCACCCGGACGGACCGCACCGCCGCCGTTCGCCTCGCCTGGGCCGCGACCAAGCTGACCAGAGCCGGCCGGCACCCCATCGCCATCGGCAGGCTCGCGGGCACCGTCGGCGTCGACCCCGCCGAGGCGCACCGGCTGATGGACCTGATGGGTTTCGCCCTTCGCGACGGCCTGGTCCTGATGGATCGGGGGATGGACCGCGGCCCACGGCCGGGTACGGCCGACCGCTCGGGCGGGGACGGCTTCCGCATGGACCTGTTCCTGCTGGCCATCGCGACCGGCGAACCCGTGCACGCGGATTCGACCTGCCCGGCGACCGGCGCGCGCGTCCGCGTCCACTTCACCCGCGAGCGGGTGCTGAGCGTCGACCCGCCGCACGCGGTCGTCGCCGCGTCGAGGCTGTCCGACATCGACCTCACCCTCGGCTCCGAGTACGTCGAGTCGCTGATCTGCACCCAGTTCTTCGCCTCGAAGGAAGCTTCCGCGGGCTGGCTGCTGGAGAACATCGACGGCCGGGTCCTGTCCGTGCCCGATTACCTGGCGCACGCGCGGCGCATGGTCGCCGCGCTGGAGGCCTGGCCGACGATCTGAGAACACCTGGTCGCCAGGCATCGGGGGCGGTTCGTTAGCCTTTGACGTCGGCGAAACGCCGCCGAATCGCAGATACGTGATGCCGAAGGAGAGCACCCGCAGTGCTTCGCACCCACAAAGCCGGCACCTTGCGTGCCGAGCACGCCGGTCAGACGGTCACCCTCACCGGATGGGTGGCTCGGCGGCGCGATCACGGCGGCGTCATCTTCATCGATCTGCGCGACGCCAGCGGCGTGAGCCAGGTCGTCTTCCGCGAAGGCGAGATGGCCGAGCGCGCCCACCAGCTGCGCTCCGAGTACTGCCTCCGCATCGTCGGCGAGGTCTCGAAGCGTCCGGACGGCAACGCCAACGCCGAGATCCCCACTGGCGAGATCGAGGTGCTGGTCACCGAACTCGAGGTGCTGTCCGAGGCCGCCGTGCTGCCGTTCCCGATCGACGACCGGGTCGACGTCGGCGAGGAGGTGCGCCTCAAGCACCGCTACCTCGACCTGCGCCGCAGCGGCCCCGCCGCCGCCATGCGCCTGCGCAGCGACGTCAACCGGGCCGCCCGCGAGGTGCTGCACGCGCAGGAGTTCGTCGAGGTCGAGACACCGACCATGACCCGTTCCACCCCCGAGGGTGCCCGTGACTTCGTGGTCCCGGCGCGGCTCAAGCCCGGCTCCTGGTACGCGCTCCCGCAGTCGCCGCAGCTGTTCAAGCAGCTGCTGATGGTCGGCGGGCTCGAGCGGTACTACCAGATCGCGCGGTGCTACCGGGACGAGGACTTCCGCGCCGACCGGCAGCCGGAGTTCACCCAGCTCGACATCGAGATGAGCTTCGTCGAGCAGGACGACGTCATCGCCCTCGGCGAGGACATCGTCACCGCGCTGTGGAAGCTGATCGGCGCCGAGATCCCGCGGCCGTTCCAGCGCATCACCTACGCCGAGGCGATGGAGAAGTACGGCTCGGACAAACCGGACCTGCGCTTCGACCTCGAACTCACCGACATGACGGCGTTCTTCGCCGACACCCCGTTCCGCGTGTTCCAGGCGCCGTATGTCGGCGCCGTCGTGATGGCGGGCGGGGCCGACCAGCCGCGCCGCACCCTCGACGCCTGGCAGGACTTCGCCAAGCAGCGCGGTCACCGCGGGCTCGCCTACATCCTGGTCAACGAGGACGGCACGCTCGGCGGGCCGGTCGCGAAGAACCTCTCGGACACGGAACGCGAGACCGTCGCGGAAGCCGTCGGCGCCAAGCCCGGCGACTGCGTCTTCTTCGCCGCCGGCAAACCCGCCGACGCGCGTGCGCTGCTCGGCGCCACCCGTCTGGAGATCGGCAGCCGTCTCGGCCTGATCGACGAGAACGCCTGGTCGTTCGTGTGGGTCGTCGACTTCCCGATGTTCATCTCCGCCGAGGAGTCCGACGACGTCGCCGTCGGCGGCGGCAAGTGGAAGGCCCTGCACCACGCCTTCACCTCGCCGACCCCCGAGTGGATCGGCAGACTCGCCGACGACCCCGGCAACGCGCTGGCCTACGCCTACGACATCGTCTGCAACGGCAACGAGATCGGCGGCGGGTCGATCCGTATCCACCAGCAGGAACTGCAGAAGCAGGTCTTCGAACTGATGGGCCTCGGCGAGGAAGAGGCGCAGGAGAAGTTCGGCTTCCTGCTCGACGCCTTCGCCTTCGGCCCGCCGCCGCACGGCGGTATCGCGTTCGGCTGGGACCGGATCGTCATGCTGCTGGCCAAGGCCGAGTCGCTGCGTGACGTGATCGCCTTCCCGAAGACCGGCGGCGGGTTCGACCCGCTGACCGCCGCCCCGGCGCCGATCACGCCGGAGCAGCGCAAGGAAGCAGGCATCGACGCGAAACCGGCCACACCCGCCAAGAACTGATGCTCCATCTCAGGGCCGTGTGCCCGCCGGAGCGGACCGACGAAGCGGTCCGGATCCTGCGGGCACACACCGGGACCGCGCATCTCGTCGTGCATCGCGGGGTGGCGGTCGCACCGGAGGGCGACCTGGTCGAGGCCGACGTCGCCCGCGAGGCGGCCGACGACATCGTCGAGTCGCTGTGCGGGCTCGACCTCGACCACACCGGCGGCATCACGCTGGAATCGCTCGACACCTCGGTGTCCGACGCGGCCGACAAGGCCGAGGAGGCCGCGCCGGGCGAAGCCGCGGACGCGGTGGTGTGGCAGGAACTCGTCGGCCGCACCGGCGAGGAGTCCCGGCTCACCTGGACATTTCAGGCGTTCCTGACCATCGCGTGCGTGCTGGCGTCGGTGGGCGTGATCACCAATTCGTCGGTCACCATCGTCGGCGCGATGGTCGTCGGCCCGGAGTTCGGGCCGCTGGCCGCGATCGCGGTCGGGTTCGTGCTCCGGCGGCGTGATCTGGTGAAGCAGGGTGCCGTCGCGCTGTTCGGCGGATTCCCCATCGCCATGGCGGTCACGCTCGGTGTGGTACTGGTGGGCAACGCCACCGGAGTGCTCGAGGTGAGCAAACTCGCGGAGAACCACGACGTCGATTTCGTTTATCAGGTGGGAATCGCGTCACTGATCGTCGCGCTGCTCGCGGGCGCGGCGGGGATGCTTTCCATGACTTCGGCCAAATCCGCCGCGCTGGTGGGCGTTTTCATCTCGGTGACCACGGTGCCCGCGGCAGGTTACGCCGTGGTCGCGGCGGTTGCCGGTCAGTGGGACCGGTGTCTTTACTCCGCCGGTCAGCTGCTGGTCAATCTCATCGGAATCGTTGCAGCTGCGGCCATTGTGCTGACTTTGCGCCGTCGCGGGCAACAATCGAGGGTAACGGAACGTCCGCTTTCCCGTGGATGAGTCCCGTATCGCGTCACTGCGCGCGATTGCCCGGATCCCAGTGGTCATGGTTGCTCAGTCACGAGTAGGGTCGGTGGCAATGACAGTCGATACCTCCTCTGCCGATGATTCGACAGTCGGAGCCGAAACCCTTGCCGTCGCAGCGGCGGTCGCAGCCGGCGAGTCGGTGCTCTCGAGCCGATTCGGCAGCGCGATCACCCTCGTCGCACCCGAAGAACTCGTCGGCAGTGGCCCGGCGACGGTGGTGCGGGCGCGGGTGGCGTCGTCGCCGTTCGCCCTGCCGCGCACCCTGGTCATCAAGCACTACCCCGATCCACCGGAACCGGGACGCGCCGATCCGTTCGCGCAGGAGGCGGTCAGCTACCAGTTGTTCACCGCGCTCGCGCCCGAGGACCGGATGTGCCCGGAACTGCTGGCGCACGACGGCCGTCGCCGGGTCCTGGTGATCGAAGACCTCGGACGAGTGCCGACGCTGCACGACAAGCTGTACGCCCGTGACGCGCGTGGTGCCGAACGCGCGCTGCTGTCCTGGGCGCGGTCGCTGGGCAGGCTGCACGCGAGCACGGCGAGCCGCGAGGCCGATTTCAACGCGCTGCTGCGCCGTCTCGGCGGCCCGGTCAAGAACGACGACGCGCCGTTGCCCGCGGTCTGCGCGCAATTACCCGGCCTGCTCGAAGAAATGCTCGACGTCGAGACACCGGAACCGGTGCAGCGACGGGTCATGGAGGTCGCGGACAGGGCCGGTTCGCCGTCGTACCGTGCGTTCAGCCCGGTCGACCTCAGCCCGGACAACAACCTCGTGACCAGCGGCGGAGTCCGGTTCCTCGACTTCGAACGCGGGCGCGTGCGCAGCGCGCTGGTCGACGCGGCGTACCTGCGGCTGCCGTTCGCGTCGTGCACGGACGCGCTGGCGCTGCCGCCGGGGATGAGCGAGGCGATGATCGCGGCTTGGCGGTCCGAGGTGGTGTCGGCCTGGCCGGTGCTCGCGGACGAGGACGCGCTGGCCGAGCATCTGATGGACGGTCAGCTGCTGCTGCTGTGGATCATCACCTGGGAGATCCTCCCGGAGCTCGATCTCGACCGGCACGCTACGCCGATCAGCCGGGAAGCCGCGCTGGTGACCTGGTGGCGGGAACTGGCCAAACACTCGCTGCGGGCGCGGCTGACGGATATCTCCGAACACGCCACCCGGGTCGCCGCGGCGCTGGGTGCCCGGCTGGGTCCGCACGCGGACCTCGCCTTCTACCCCGCGTTCCGGTAGTAGTTTTCGCCCGCCCGCCCTCACCGCGTTACCCAGGCATCACCGCAGGTAAGTCTCCGTGGCCGAGGGTGTCCAGCGTGACCGTGATCAGTGTCGGAGTCACCCCGAGTCCCGAACCCCTTCTCCCTCCTGGCCCGGCCGTACCCCGGTCCGCTCGCAGACTGGTCGTTCTCGGCGATTCCACGGCCGTGGGCCTGGGTGACCCACTGCCGGGCCGGGGCGGCTGGCGTGGCGTCGGCCCCTTCGTCGCCGAAGCGCTGGGCGTCGAACCGGACGGCTACCTGAACCCGTCGTTCGCCGGCGCGCGCATGGGGTGCGTGCGGACGAAGCAGCTCCCCGCCGCCGTGGCGCACCGCCCGGACGTCGCGCTGCTCGTGGCCGGGATGAACGACACACTGCGTCCCGATTTCAGCGCCGAGCGGATCGCCGCGGACCTCACCGAGGTGATCCGGTCGCTGGCCGCCGTCGGCACCACCGTGGTGCCGGTGCGCTACCACGACCACGGCAGGGTGTTCCGCCTCCCGCGGTCGCTGCGGCGGGCGCTGAGCGACCGGGTCGCCGAGCTGAACGACGCCGTCGCCGGGGTCGTCGCACGCGAAGGTGTGCCCTGTCTCGACCTCGAACTCCTGTCCGGCGCCTACGACCTGACCGCGTGGAGCGTCGACCGGCTGCACCCGTCGGAACTCGGGCACCGGATGCTGGCGACCGGCTTCACCGAACGGCTCGCCGAGGCCGGGTTCGCGGTGCCGCGTCCGGTCGGCCTGACCTGCTCGGGCGGGGTGGAGCCGAGCGCGGCGGGGCACGTCGGCTGGCTGGTGCTGAAGGGCGTCCCGTGGGTGTGGCGGCGTGGCCGGGAGTTCCTGCCGTACGCGGCCGTGATCATGTGGCACGCGTTCCGGGAGCGGCTGCGCTGACCTGTGCCCGGGAACGTCGGTGGCAACGGCTACCGTCGACACCGTGGCACAGGACGAACTCTTCACCGTGAACCCCGACCTCGGTCCGCCTCCGGAGCCGGAAGCGGACGAGCCGAGGGACGTCGCCGTGCCGGCGGGCTCGCCGCTGGCCGTGCGCATGCGGCCGCGGACGCTCGGCGAGGTCGTCGGCCAGCAGCACCTGCTGCGGGAAGGCGCACCGCTGAGGCGGCTGGTCGAGGGCGCCGCGCCCGCGTCCGTGTTGCTCTACGGGCCGCCGGGCACCGGCAAGACCACGCTCGCGAACCTCGTCTCGGCCGCGACCGGACGCCGGTTCGTGGCGATGTCGGCGCTGTCGGCCGGGGTGAAGGAGGTGCGCGGCGTCATCGAGGAGGCTCGGCGCCGCCGTAACTACAACGCCGAGAACACCGTCCTGTTCATCGACGAGGTCCACCGGTTCTCCAAGACGCAGCAGGACGCGCTCCTGGGCGCGGTCGAGGACCGCACGGTGCTGCTGGTGGCGGCCACCACCGAGAACCCGTCGTTCTCCGTCGTGGCGCCGCTGCTTTCGCGGTCGCTGGTGCTGCAGTTGCAGCCGCTGACCAACGAGGACATCGTTTCGCTGATCGAGCGCGCGCTGACCGACGAACGCGGTCTCGGCGGCGAGCTCACCTTGACCGACGACGCGCGGGCGCATCTGGTGCGGCTGGCCACCGGCGACGCGCGGCGCGCGCTGACCGCGCTGGAGGCAGCGGCCGACGCCGCGAGCGCGACCGAGGCCAAGACGATCGATCTCGCCATCGTCGAGTCCACTGTGGACAAGGCGGCGGTACGGTACGACCGCGACGGCGATCAGCACTACGACGTCATCAGCGCGTTCATCAAGTCGATCCGCGGGTCCGACGTGGACGCCGCGCTGCATTACCTGGCGCGGATGATCGAGGCGGGGGAGGACCCGCGGTTCCTGGCCCGGCGGCTGGTCGTGCACGCGAGCGAGGACATCGGGATGGCCGACCCGACGGCGCTGCAGTCGGCCGTCGCGGCGGCGCACGCCGTGCAGTTCATCGGGATGCCGGAGGGGCGGCTGGCCTTGGCGCAGGCGACCGTGCACCTGGCGACCGCGCCGAAGTCGAACGCCATCGTCACCTCGATCGACGCCGCGCTCAGCGACGTCCGGTCCGGCCGGATCGGGACCGTACCGCCGCATCTGCGCGACGGGCACTACACGGGGGCGGAGAAGCTCGGAAACGCGAAGGGCTATCGGTATCCGCCCAACGCACCGGAAGGTGTTCTGGCGCAACAGTATCCGCCGGACGAGCTGGTCGGACGGGATTACTACGAGCCGACGTCGCGGGGCGCGGAGCGGACCTTGCACGAGCGGGTCCCGAAGCTGCGGCGCACCATCCGCGGGGAGAACCGGTAGAACGTATAACGACCTATACGCCGGTCCGTGGCGACTTTGTCGCTGAGGGTCTTTCTGAAGGGGGACGAGCGCCACTGAGGCTGGTCCGAAGTCCGTGAAGGCCTCCTTGAGGGACTCAGGGTCCCTCAAGGAGGCCTTCACGGAACGCGCTGCCGGGTCGGGGTCAGGCAGGCGTCCAGAGGGCCGGCACGTTCGGCGGCTCCCAGCCGGTCAGGGACCGGTGACCCTGACGGCATACGTAGGCCGAACCGTTGTACGTCACCCGGGCACCGGTGGCGTAGTTGATGTCCGGCTTCCAGGCGTCGGAAGGCGCCGTGGTCGTCGTCGTCGGCGTGGTGGTCGTGGTCCTCGTCGTGGTCGGGCTGGTCGTCGTGGTGGGGGTCGTGGTCGTCGTTCCCGTCGTGGTGGTGGGCGGTGTGGTGGTGCTCGTCGGCGGGGCGCCGCCGCCGCGCGGGTAGTCCGTCGTGAGCGCGTAGGTCGTCCCGCCGAAGGTGAACGTGAAGTTCGACGGCGACGCGATCGGCATGTAGTAGTTCAGCTGGATTTCGATCGTGGCGCCCGGTGCGATGGTCTGCCAGCTCGGCACGGTCACCGCGACGTGCTGGAAGTCCCCTTTCAGTCCGCCGACGTTGGGCCCGCTATGGCCCTTGCTCGTCACGGTGAGGCCATAGCCGGATTGGTCGGCCATGCTGCCGGGGGCACTCGTGCCGTAGTCGAACTCGACTTTCGTCCCACCGGGGATGGTGGTGGTCGAATTGTTCTTGATGCGCATCTTCGGGGTGATCGGGTAGTTCGCGTCGCCCAGTGCGAACCCGGTCAGGTTCACGTTCACGTCGAGCACCGAAGAGGGTGCGGGACGCGACGACTTGGTGTTGCCGTACGGGGCGGCGCCACGCAGGCCGTCGTTGATCTTCGTGATCAGCGTGTCGCCCATGAAGTACTGGCCCTTGGCCTCGTCGAAGGCGTAGTCGCCTGCCAGTTCCCAGATCATGACGCCGCCGATGCCCTTGTCGGCCACGTACTTGGCCTTCGTGGCGAGCGAGCCTTCGTCCTCAGTGGACAGGAACACCTTCTTGTCGTTGTTCCACAGCCACGGCGTCACCATCGTGTTGTCGTAGTACCGCTCGTACTTCCCGGAAACCCGGTCCGTCGGGTCGGTCTTCGGAGTGAGCCCGTACGCCTCCAGGTAGTCCGGGGTGATCTCGTTCTCGAGGTTCTTGGCGTGCCACATGGGGTTCGCGCCCGCCGGCACCTCGCCGCCCGCCAGTCCGAGGTCGTGCCAGAGGTTGTCGATGCCGATCGCACCGTTACCGCAGGGCACGGTCGAGCCGACTTGGGAGCCCGTACCGGGTGGACACTGTTTCTGGTCCGGCAGCGGGGCATTGCCCCACAGCCCGTTCGTCCCGCCGGACACACCTTGCCAGCCACGCGTGTAGAAACCGACCCCGATGTTGATCCGGCCCGCTTGCATCGCGCCTCGGAAGTAGTGATAGGCCCAGTCGGTGTTGAGATATCCCTGCCCGTCGTACTGTGGTGTCGTGTACACCTGCCAGTGCGCGAGTTCCGCGTCCTTGCCGTTGTCGTAGAGCGCCGCGTTCGGCCCGGCGAACTGGTTCCAGGCACCGTGCAGGTCGTAGCTCATCATGTTGGCGTAGTCGAGATACCGTGTGACGCCGTAGACCTCCTGGCCGCGCAGCAGCCAGCCGGACGCGGGCACGGCCGCGGTCAGCAGGTAGTGCTTGCCGTCGGCGGCACCCGCCCGGTCGATCTTCTCGCGCAGCGTGCGCATCAGGTTCTCGTAGCCCGTCCACAAGGTGCCGCGGTTGGACTGCGCGATCCAGTAGTCGTCCGGGTTGCCGGCGTAGCTCGCCGACGTCGCGTACTCGTAGTCGATGTCCGCGCCGTTGAATCCGTAGTCGCGCAGGAATTTCACGACGGAATCCGCGAAGACGTCGATGCTCGCCTGGTTTTGCGTCATCTTGTAGAACCCACCCGAGGCGTTGCGCGTGCCGTCCGGGTTGAGGAAGCCACCGGTCTCGGCCCAGCCGCCGATCGAGATCAGCGACTTTACGTTCGGGTTCTGCTTCTTGTACTTGGTCAGCAGGTTGAAATGTCCCTTGTAGGGCAACGACGGATCCATCTCGGCGCCGGGCACGCCCGGCCACTCCATGCCGATGGCCTCGTTGTTCGCACCCGGGGCGCCGACCGAAACCTTGTTCTGCCCGTCGATATGGGCGAACGCGTAGTTGAGGTGGGTGACCTTCGACCACGGGATGTTGTTGACCAGATAGGCCGGTGCGCCGTTCTTTCCGGTGCGCCAGCTGGTGAAGTAGCCGATCACGCGGCGGGAGTGCTCGTCTCCCAGCTTTTCCCGGCCGTTGGTGTCGTAGACGGAGCAATAGGGGGTGTCGACACCGGGTGTCCGGTACAGCCCGTCGGGACGACAGTCCTCATTGCCTGCCGCGCTCGACGTGGACGGGGTGACGACGACGATCATGAGCCCGGCCAGCGCGATGAGCGACGCCAGCAGCGGGAGTAGTTTCCTGGTTCTCCTTGGCACGCCGAAACCTCCGACAGTGGAAGATGGCCCTCGGTCCCAGCAGCTTGGGCCGCTGACCAGGTGCGCGTCAATAGGTGTAGACCAATTTCCATCCGGTGTCGTAGAGCGGGGCGGACCTGTGCTCGGTCAGGTCCGGTCGTCGTCGTCCAGGAGCGAGGGCTGGTCGGGGGCGGGCAGATAAGTCAGGCGCCGCAACAAAGTGCGCGGGTGGTCATACTCCCGGCCACATCCCGCCAGTGCTATTACGCCATGTCCCTCGACGCGGGTGTGCGGACCGATCTTGCCGGGGCGCACGGACAGCGCCTCGGCGATCGTGTCCGCGTCACAGTGGTCCGGAACCCCGAGTTCCGCCTTCAGCCGCCGGTATCGACGGAAGAATTCCCGTTGCCAGTCCAAAAGATCTTCGGTGTGCGGGATGTCGTCGGCCCGGCCCTCGGGCAGCGGGGTCTCCGCATGGGGGAGCAGGTAGCCGTTTCGGCCACGAGTTCGCCCTTCTCGGCTACGCACCCTGACGTCATCGAGTCGCCGTGACTGCGGAAGTACAGGTGTGCCACGCCGAACCGGCGGCTCGATTCGGCGCACGTTCGCCGGTGTACCTCGCGTCGCGCCTTTTCGTTCGCGAGCACGGCCAGATACCGCGCGCGTAACTCGATGCCCACGAGCTCTCGACGGTGACGGTCGGCGGCTGGTGATCATCCGACGGCTGACCGAAAACCAGCGTCCAGCCATCGAGCGCCGGGCTGACGTAGACCCTGGCGCACCGCTGATGCCCGGCCCCGCCGAGGTAGTGCTGATTCCGGATCTTCGGTGCCCAGTGACACGGTCACCGGTTCCGCGTGGGACAGTCCGAACGCGTCGAGCACGGCGGCCTGGTCCGCGGTCGGGAGGGCTCGGGAAGATCGTCCGGTCCGGCGAAGCTCTCGGCCGCGGCCCTCATGTCGTAACGGAAAACTCGTTGCCGTCGGGATCGGTCAGTTCCACCCGGCCGCCTTCCCCGGCGCCGAGCCGGTTCGCGCCGAGCGAGACGAGACGGTCGACTTCCGCGAGGGTGCCCCGGAGCTCGAAACGCAGCCGGTTCGGGCCGGTTTTCGGGGTGAACGGCGGACCGCCCCAGGTGATCTTCGGGCCGCCGCGCGGCGACCGGATCGCGGTCTCCTGGTCCTGGTCCCAGACCAGCGGCCAGTCCAGCGCCTTGCTCCAGAAATAGCCCACTTCCTGCGAACCGTCGCTCGCGACAGCGCCGACGAAACCGCATTCGGCGAGGAAGGAATTGCCCGGCTCGATGACGCAGAACTCATTGCCCTCGGGGTCGGCGAGGACCACGTGCTCCTCTTCGGGGAGCTGGCCGATGTCGATAGGACGGCCACCGAGCCCGAGGGCCTTCCCGACGGTCCGTTCCTGGTCCTCGAGGGATTCGCTCGTCAGGTCGAAATGCATCTGGTTCTGCCGGGTCTTCGGTTCTTCCGCCGGCACGAAACGGAGCCGGAAACCGGTGTCGTCGCCCGGCACCAGGACGGTGCCTTCCGTTTCCCAGCCCAGGATTCCCGCCCAGAAGCGCGCGAGCCGGTGCGGATCGTGCGCTGCGATGCGGAGCGCGTACAAGGTGGCGGTCATACGCGACGATAACTCGTGAGTGGTAAGGGCGGTTAGAACCGCTCTTACCACTCACGAGGCTTCAGCAGGAAACGCCGCTCCGTCCGTTCTCGACGCGGCCCGTCAGCGTCCGCAGGAACGACGGATCCCCGTCCGCCGTCACCTTCACGTCGTACCAGCCGCGGGAAACCGGCCAGTCCACAGTGACCGAACGCCCGGCCCCGACCCGTACCACGCGCGTGAACCGCGAAGACGACAACCGCAACGTCAGCGCCGAAGACCCCGAGTTCGACAGCTTGAACTCGACACCCGAACGCCACGTCAGGAACCGCGTCCGGACATCGACTCCAGCGGCGGCCCCGGACCGGTTCCCGCGCAGTTCCCACCACGACCGGTTCGGCCCCTGGACGACGACGCGGTACTCGTCACCGGCCAGCTTGACGAGCTCCGGCACCTCACCCCGGACATCGCGGTGCGCGGGCTCGGGGAACTCGCCCTTGTACGGGTAGAGCGCGAAATGCGCCGACGACGAGCCGCTGTTCGCCAGCGACAGCGCGAGGGAACCGGACTTCACGACGCCGGACACCGACACCTGGTACGGCAGCGGACGCGAGGGCCGGTCGCCGGGCTCGGCCACCGGCAGCTTCTGCTCCGCCGGAGCCGACGGTCGCCAGCGGCTGATCGGCGCGGGCACCGGGCCGGGCCGCGTCACGCGCGGCTGGCGGCCGCCGCGCGAGAAGTCGAAGGCGCCGGTGAGGTCGCCCGCCACGGTCCGGCGCCAGTCGCTGATGTTCGGCTCGGCGATCCCGGTCCAGCGTTCGAGGAACCGCAGTACCGACGTGTGGTCGTACACGGTCGAGTCGACGTTCCCGCCGATGGACCACGGCGAGACGACCGTCATCGGGACACGCGGGCCGAAGCCGAGCGGCTGACCGTTGAAGTGGTCCGCGTCGTTGGCGGCGTTCCCGGGCGGCATCGGCGGCGGAACGTGGTCGAAGTAGCCGTCGTTCTCGTCGAAGTTGATCAGCAGCACCGTTTTCGACCAGGTTTCCCGGTCGGAAGCGAGGGCGTCCAGCACCCGGTAGATCAGGTTCGCGCTGCCGACCGGGGTGGACGCGCCGGGGTGCTCGGAGTCCACGGCGGACGGCACCAGCCAGGACACCGCGGGCAGCCGTCGCGCCTGGATGTCCGCCTTCAGCCGCGTCACCAGGGTCTCCGGGTCGCTGCGGTACATCGCCTTCTCGAACAGGTTGCGCTCGGCGGGCGTCAGCGTGGCGACCCCGGCGTCGAACTGCGCCTGCAGCTTCTTGCGCTCCTCGGGGGTCTTCTCCGGCAACGCGGAGTAGAACTCCTCGGTGGTGCGGAACTTCCCCTCGACCTTGGCGAGGATCTTCGTGCCGACCTTCTTTAACGGCACGAAGTACTCGACGGCGTTGTCGGTGAAGTTGTCCCACTCCTGGTAGATCTGCCACGGCACCCCGGCGGCTTCGAGGCGCTCGGGGTAGGTCGTCCAGTCGTAGCCCTTGTGGTCGTAGGAGTACGCCGCGTTCGTGACCGCGCGGTTCGTCGTGCTGCCCGGTTCGAAGCCCGTGGTCCCGGTCCAGAGGAAGTTCCGGTTCGGGTTGGTCGAGCCGAAGATCGAGCAGTGATAGGCGTCACAGAGGGTGAACGTGTCCGCGAGTTCGTACTGCAGCGCGATGTCGCGGCGCTCGTAGTACGTCATCGTGGCGGGGGTCTTCGCCGCGATCCAGCCGTTGTTCCAGCCGCGCGCCCACGCCTTGCCGCTGCCGTTCCAGCTGTGGTCGAGGTCGCCGAGGTACTGGATGTCGTCTGCTTTCCGGCCGGCGAGTTCGGCCGCCTTCCGCAGCGAGAACGGCAGCACCGTGCCACCCGCCGGATTCGGCTGCTCGAACACCGACTTCCCCGAAGGCAGTTCCAGCGGGTGGGTGTCGGAAAAGCCCCGGACGCCGCGCAAGCTGCCGTAATAGTGGTCGAACGACCGGTTCTCCTGCATGAGCACGATGACGTGCTCGATGGCGCCGAGCCCGCCGCGCCGCATGGGTTCGGCCATGGCGGCGTGCACGGACGGGGGCAGGAGGGTGGTGGCGGCCGCGGCGCCGGTGGCGCCGAGCAGTGTGCGGCGTGACAGTTCAGGCATGCGCGCGACACTTGCCGAGCGAGGTGAACGGCACAAGAACCGAACAGGTCGTCCTCAAGGCGAACAGCGTTCGCGACCCTCACCGCCCCGGTTCACTGCGCTGAGTGACGGTCCGGCGGGGTGACACCGCCGAACGGTCGGCGGGGCGGTAACCTCACGGGCACCAAGACCGCAGACCCTTGAGGAGGGCCCGTGTCGGCAGGGCAGATCGCCGCGCTGATCGCCGCAGGAGCATTCGTCGTACTCGTCGTTCTGCTGGCGATCCCGCTGCTCAAGCTCGGCCGTACGCTGGACGAGGCCACGATCGCCATCCGCAAGGCGCACGAGAACACCGACCCGCTGCTGATCGGCGCGAACGAGACGATCACGCATGTCAACGCGCAGCTGGAGCGGGTCGACGGCATCACAGCCAACGCGCAGGCCGTCACCGGCAACGTGTCCGCGCTGTCGTCGGTGTTCACCGCGACGCTCGGCGGGCCACTGGTGAAGACGGCCGCGTTGTCGTACGGACTCAGCAAGGCCATCAAGGCCCGCCGCAAGAAGGCGGAAGCGAAGGCGGCGCGCCCGGCGAAGAAGCGGGGCCGCAAGTGAAGCGCCTGTTCTGGCTCGGCGTCGGCGTGGTCGCCGGCGTCGCCCTGTCACGCAAAGCCACCGAAACCGCTCGCCAGGCCACGCCTGCGGGGTTAGCCTCGAACCTGGGCGACGCCGTGCGGGAACTCGCGGGCGCCGTCGGTTCGTTCGGTGCGGAGGTCCGCGCCGGGATGAGCGAGCGGGAACAGGAGCTGCACGACATGGTGTCCGAACGATCCGGTTTGAGCGCGGCCTCCGAAGGCCCTGCGGGCAGGCACGCGGCGTCGCCGCGGCGCCCGGCCCGGCGAGCTCGCCGGGCGGAGGGCTGATCGGGTCGCGTCCGCGAGCCTGAAGCCCCCCGCCGTTCCCGCCTGTCCGCATTCCCAGCGCCTTCGCGCGAGCCCGCATACGAGGACGAACCCGTGGAAACACACGAAATCACCCAGCGCTTCTTGAGTCATTTCGAGAACAAGGGCCACACGCGCGTGCCCAGCGCGCCCCTGATCCTCGACGACCCCAACCTGCTGTTCGTCAACGCCGGCATGGTCCAGTTCAAGCCGTACTTCCTCGGCGAGGCCCCGCCGCCGTACCCGCGAGCGACCAGCGTCCAGAAATGCGTCCGCACGCCGGACATCGACGAGGTCGGCAAGACCACGCGGCACAACACGTTCTTCCAGATGGCCGGGAACTTCTCCTTCGGCGACTACTTCAAGGAAGGGGCCATCGAGGCGGCCTGGGAGCTGATCACCAAGCCCCAGGGCGACGGTGGCTACGGCCTCGACCCGGCGCGGATCTGGGCGACCGTCTACGAGGACGACTCCGAGGCGGCGGGCCTGTGGAAGAAGCTGACCGGCCTGCCCGGCGAGCGCATCCAGTCCCGTGACGGCAAGGACAACTACTGGGACATGGGCGTGCCCGGTCCCGGTGGCCCGTGCTCGGAGATCTACTACGACCGCGGGCCCGATTACGGCCGCGAGGGCGGCCCGGTCGCCGACGAGGACCGCTACATCGAGATCTGGAACCTCGTCTTCATGCAGGACGTGCGGGGCGACAAGAGCCCGAAGCACGGCCACAAGCCGATCGGCGAGCTGCCGAAGAAGAACATCGACACCGGCATGGGCGTCGAGCGGGTCGCGACGATCCTGCAGGGCGTCGAGAACGTCTACGAGACCGATCTCGTCCGCCCGGTCATCGGCCGCGCCGAGGAGTTCTCCGGCCGCCGCTACGGCAGCGACCACACCGACGACGTCCGCTTCCGCGTCATCGCCGACCACGCCCGCACCGGCGTGCTGCTCATCGGCGACGGCGTCACCCCGGGCAACGACGGCCGCGGCTACGTGCTGCGCCGCCTGCTGCGCCGCATCGTCCGCTCCGCGCGCCTGCTCGGCGTGCACGAGCCGGTGCTGCCCGCCTTCGCCGCGGTCGTCCGCGACACCATGGGCCCGACCTACCCCGAGCTGGTCTCCGGTTTCGACCGGATCGAGGACGTCGTGCGCGTCGAGGAAGAGGCCTTCCTCGCGACACTGACGAGTGGTTCGCGCATCTTCGACCTCGCGGCCGACGAGACCAAGCGCTCCGGTGGTTCGCTGCTGGCCGGCGACAAGGCGTTCCAGCTGCACGACACCTACGGTTTCCCGATCGACCTCACCCTGGAGATGGCGTCCGAGCAGGGGCTGACCGTCGACGAAGAGGGCTTCCGCACGCTCATGAACGAGCAGCGGCAGCGCGCGAAGGCCGACGCGGCGTCCCGCAAGACCGGCCACGGTGACCTGTCCGAGTACCGCAAGGTGCTCGAACAGCACGGCGAGACCCAGTTCCTCGGCTACAGCGACCTGCAGGCCGAGGCGAAGGTCGTCGCACTGCTCGAAGACGGCGTCCCGGTCCGCGGGGTCGGTGCCGGCAAGAAGGCGGAGCTGGTCCTCGACCGCACGCCGTTCTACGCCGAAAGCGGTGGCCAGGTCGCCGACACCGGCGTGCTGCTCGGCGACGGCGTCGAGCTCAAGGTCCACGACGTGCAGAAGATCGTGCCGGGCCTGTTCGTGCACCGGGTCGAGGTGCTCGACGGCGAGGTCGGCATCGGCAGCGCGCTGACCGGTTCGGTCGACCAGCACCGCCGCCTGTCGATCGAGCGCTCGCACTCCGCGACGCACTTGGTCCACGCGGCCGTGCGCGGCGCCTACGGCAAGCGCGCGGCGCAGGCCGGTTCGCTCAACTCGCCGGGCCGGATGCGGTTCGACTTCACCACCTCCGGCGGGGTTTCGGCCGACGTGCTGACCGAGGTCGAGGAGGAGGTCAACGACTACCTCCAGACCAACGTCGAGGTGAACACCTTCGTCACCACGAAGGACAAGGCCCTCGAACTGGGTGCTGTCGCGTTGTTCGGCGAGAAGTACGGCAACGACGTCCGCGTCGTCGACATGGGCGAGTACTCGCGCGAACTGTGCGGCGGCACGCACGTCGACCGCATCGGCCAGCTCGGCCTGGTGAAGCTCGTGGGCGACTCGTCGATCGGTTCCGGCGTGCACCGCGTCGAGGCGCTGGTCGGCACCGACGCGCTCAAGTACGTCCGCAAGGAGCAGCTGCTCGTTTCGCAGCTCGCGAGCACCTTCAAGGTGCCGTCGGAGCAGCTGCCGTCGCGCATCGACGACGTCCTCACCCGGCTCAAGAACGCCGAGAAGGAGATCGAGCAGCTGCGCACGCAGCAGGTACTCGGTTCGGCCGGTGCGCTCGCGGACAAGGCCAAGGACATCGGCGGGGTCGCGGTCGTCGCGGAGAAGCTCGGCGAAGGCGTCGACTCGAACGGTCTGCGCGCGCTGGCCCAGGACATCCGCGGCAGGCTCGGCACCCGTCCCGGCGTCGTCGCGCTGTTCGCGCCGCAGGGCGAGAAGGTCGCCTTCGTCGTCGCGACCACCAAGGCGGCCCAGGAGAAGGGCATCGCGGCGGGCAAGCTCGTCCCGTCCTTCGCCGAGGCGATCGGCGGCCGCGGGGGCGGCAAGCCGGATATGGCCCAGGGCGGCGGCACCAACCCCGCCGGCGCCGAGCAGGCCATCGCCTCACTGCGCTCGGCGGTCGCCCAAGTTGGCTGACGACGCCTCTCAGCGGCGCCCGGATCGGCCCGGGGAGTCCGATCCCGGGCGCGGCAGGCGGCTTGGCGTGGATGTCGGATCCGTCCGGGTCGGGATCGCCCTGAGCGATCCCGACCCCATCCTCGCCAGCCCGCTCGTTACCCTCACTCGCGACGCCACTGACGACAAAGATGTCGATCAGCTCGTCGGACTCGTCACGGAACACGACGTGGTCGAAGTCGTCGTCGGCTTGCCGAGGACGCTCAAAGACCGGCACGGCCCGGCCGCCGCAGCGGCGCTGGACTACGCCGAAAAGGTCGCCGCGAGGATCGCTCCGGTACCGGTCCGGCTGGCCGACGAGCGGTTGACCACGGTGACGGCATCCAGGATGCTGTCGCAGCGTGGGGTGAAGGGACGCAAGCAACGTGCCGTTGTCGACCAGGCGGCCGCGGTCGAGATCCTGCAAGCGTGGATCGACGCGGTAGCGGCACATCGCGCACGGAAGGGCGATACATGACCGAGCCCCACGGCCGGCCCGAACGCCGGCAGGGCGGTAGACGACGGCTGCGGGAGGAACCCGAGGAGGCCCCTCGGCCCCCGGCCCCGCCGCGTCGGCGGCCCGAACCCCAGCCACCCGCGGAGCCCGTCGCCCGTCGCCGGCACGTCCGGCAGGAGCCCGAAGACGTTCCCCCGCCGGCGCCGCGTCGTCGCCGGGCCGCTCCCGAAGAGCCGCCGCCTCCTCCACCCCGTGTGCAGCGTCCGGCCCCGCCGAGGCGGGCCCCGGAACCCGCGGCGGCACCGTTGCCTCCCACCGCACCGCCCCGGCGGTCCCCCCAGCCGGGTGACCGCGGTCTCGGCGTGCCCGCCTACGCCCAGGACGAGCCGCCCCGTCCCGGCCGCCGCAGGCGCCGCGAGGACGACGGCCCGCTCCCCGACGAGCGGCCGACCGACATCATCCCCGCGATCCAGGAAGCGCCGATGGCACGGCGTCCCGGCGCGGCCCCTCCGCCGTCCCAGGGCAGCGAAGAGGAATACGACGAGATCTTCGGCGAGGACACGTACGACGAGTACGAGGACTACGACGAATACGAAGACGCACAGGACTTCGAGGACGAAGACCGCGCCGAGCCCGAACGCATCGCGGACGAGCGCCCGGAACGCAAGGGACCGCCGCCCAAGAAGCGCAAGAAGAAGCGCGCGCTGGGCTGGGTCGCCGCGTTGGTCGTGCTCGTCCTGCTCGCCGGTGGCGCGTACTACGGCTTCACCGAGATCTTCGGCTACGAGGACTACGAAGGCGCCGGCGAGAGCGACGTCCTCGTCCAGGTGGAGAAGGGCGACTCGACGTCGGCGATCGGCAACCGGCTGCAGGCGGCAGGCGTGGTCGCCAGCGGCAAGGCGTTCGTGAAGGCGGGCGAGGACAACACCGCCGTTTCGCGGCTCCAGCAGGGCTACTACGTCATGAAGACGAAGATGTCCGGCGCCAGCGCGGTCGAGAAGATGACCGCCGCCGCGTCGAAGGTCGGCCAGGTCGAAATCCGGCCGTACACCCAGTTCCACGACATCACCCAGCCCGACGGCAAGGTGACGCCCGGCGTGTACACGTTGCTGTCCAAGGCCTCTTGCGCGGAACTGAACGGCGAGAGCACCTGTATCCCGGTCGAGGAACTGCGTAAGACGATCGAGAACGCGGATCTGGCGAAGCTGGGCGTGCCGTCCTGGGCGGTCGAGTCCGCCACCAAGGCCGAGCACAAGGACCGGCGGCTCGAAGGGCTGATCGCCCCGGGCATCTTCAACGTCAAACCCGGCTGGACGGCCGAGGAACTGCTTACCGACGTCGTGAAGACGTCGGCGGGGCGCATCCTCAACGCGGGGCTGAGCGACCAGTCGAAGGGCGAGGGCAAGACGCCGTACGAGACGCTCGTCATCGCCTCGATCATTGAACGCGAAGCGGTGAAGGCCGACTTCGGGAAGATCTCGCGGGTCATCTACAACCGGCTCGACGAGAAGATGCGCCTCGAGATGGACTCGACGGTCAACTACGTCCTCGACCGGCCGACCCTGCTCACCAAACCCGAAGAACGGGAAAAAGCGGGCGTCTACAACACCTACAAGTCGGTCGGCCTGACCCCGACGCCGATCGCGGTCCCGAGCGCGGAGGCGATCCAGGCCGCGCTGAAGCCGGCCGCGGGCGAGTGGCTGTTCTTCGTCAAGTGCGAGAAGAACGGACTCTCCTGCTTCACGGCGACGAACGACGAGCACAACAAGGCCAAGTTGGACGCACAGAGGCGCGGTGTCTACTAAACGCAAGGCCGCGATCCTCGGGAAGCCGGTCGAACACTCGCTCTCGCCTGTCCTGCACGGCGCCGCCTTCCGTGCGCTGGGCCTGGACGGCTGGACCTACGAGCGTGTCGAGATGGACGGCAACGGCCTGCCCGCGTTCGTGACCGGGCTCGGGCCGGAGTGGGCCGGGTTCTCGGTGACCATGCCCGGGAAGCGGACCGCGCTGGAGTACGCCGACGAGGTCACGCCGCGCGCGGCCGCGGTCGGCGCGGCGAACACGCTGGTACGCCGCGAAACCGGTTGGCTGGCCGACTGCACCGACGTCGACGGCGTCACCGAGGCGCTGCGGATCGCCGGTGGGTACTCACCCGGCACCGACGACGCCGCCATCGTCCTCGGTGCGGGTGGCACGGCCGCGGCGGCCGTCGTCGGGCTGTCCGCACTCGGCGTGCGGACCGTGCGGTTGGTCGTACGTGACCCGGCGCGGGCCGGGGAGACGGTCGAAGCTGCTTCTCGAGCCGGGCTCGACGTCGAGGTTTTGCGCTGGGCGGACGCCGACTTCGGGAAACTCGCGGCGGACTCGGCGGTGCTGGTGAACACCGTGCCCCCGGACGCCGTCCGGCCGCATCTGACGGAACTGGCAGGCGTCGGCTGCGTCCTCGACGTCATCTACCACCCTTGGCCGACGGCGCTCGCCGAAGCCGTCGCCGACCGCGGGGGCCGGCTGGCGACCGGGCTGGACATGTTGCTGCACCAGGCTTTCGGGCAGTCCGAGTACTTCACCGGCCGGCCCGCGCCGCGAGCGGCGATGCGGGACGCCCTGCGCGAAGCGACCGGTGGGATTCTTTCTTTGCCGATCGCCTGACAAGATCGTTCGGGTTCGATAATCTGGTGGACTGCCTTGAGGAAGGAACAAGGGGTCAATGCCTAAACCCGATCGTGACGACTACACCGAAGACGACATCAACAACTCGTGGGTCGATCAGGCTCCGGTACTGAATTCCACCGTCACCCTGGCCGAATACGACCCGGAGTGGCCCGAACTGTTCGACCGGGAAGCCCAGCGCATCAGGAGGATCCTGGGGGAGCGCGCGCTGATCCTGGAGCACGTCGGCTCCACGTCGGTTCCCGGTCTCTGCGCGAAACCGATCATCGACATCATGCTCATCGTCGCGGATTCGAACGACGAAGACACGTATGTGCCGCAGTTGGAGGCGGAGGGCTACAAGCTCGTCATCCGCGAGCCGGAGTGGGAGAAGCACCGCAGCTTCAAGGGTCCGGACACGAACATCAACCTGCACGTGTACTCGCCGGACAATGGTCAGACCGAGCGCTATCGCCTGTTTCGCGACCGGCTGATCGAGCACGAGGACGAGCTGCGGCTCTACGAGGCCAAGAAACGCGGACTGGCCGCGCGCACCTGGAAGTACATCCAGCACTACGCCGACGCCAAGACCCAGGTGATCGACGAGATCATCGAACGGGCGCGTGCCGCCCAGTACGACGGCTTCGCCCGGCTCTACGCCGCGCACGCCGAAACCAGCAGTACCAACGCCCATTACGACCGGCCCGCCATCGTCGAACTGGCGGGCAAGGTCGCGGGCAAGCGGGTGCTCGACGTCGGCTGCGCGGCGGGCCACCTCAGCGCCCTGCTGGCGGCGAAGGGCGCGGACGTCGTCGGCGTCGACTCCAGCGCGGGCATGGTCGCCGTCGCGCGGGAGAAATTCGGGGATGTCGCCACGTTCGAAACGGCTGACGTGACGCGGCCGCTGACGTTCCTGGAAGACGGCTCGATCGACGTCATCACGGCGTCGCTGGTGCTGCACTACTTGAAGGAGTGGGGGCCCGCGCTGGCCGAGTTCCGGCGGGTGCTGAAACCGGGTGGGCTGCTGGTGTTCTCCGTGCACCATCCCGCCGAGGACTGGCGCTGGTTCGAGAAGGCCGACTACTTCCAGCTCGAACTGCTGGAGGACGAGTTCCCGCAGGGACAGAAGGTGCGCTTCTACCGGCGGCCGCTGAGCTGGACGTTCGGCGCGGTGCGGGACGCCGGATTCGCCGTCGACAGGCTGGTGGAGCCGATGCCGGAGGAGGTCATCGCCGAATCCGATCCGCGCTGGTACGCGAACCTGCGGACGAAGCCGCGGTTCCTGTACTTCCGGACCGTTCGCGACTGATCCTGGGGGAAGTGGTCTCACGACGGCCTGTGTTCGGTGCGGGTGATCGTGAGCCCCCGCGGTTTGGTGGGATGCGCCCTTGGTCGACTAAGGGCGGCGGGTTCGCTGGGTGTTGTGAAGCCACTTTCGCAACGTTCAACGTTGCGAAAGTGGCTTTCGCAACACCCGGTCTCGCAACGCGCCGTCCCCGCGCGGCCGTTGATCGCGGGGTCTCAGATGTCGTCGCGTTTCGAGAGGTCCCGGATCAGCGAGACGATCTCCCGGCTCACCGGCCGCAGTATCCGCAGCCGCGAAAGCCCCACCAGCCGCGCGATCAGCGGCACGGTCCGCTCCACCAGTACCCGGCTGCGCTTCTGCCCCCGCGACCGGTCGTGGACCCAGAACAGCACGACGCCCATCTGGTACAGCCAAAGCAGATCAGGCAGGTCGTCGCGCAGGTCCGGGTCGAGTTTCGCGTCGGAGTCGGCGATGACGTCGCGCATCAGGCCGATGGAGGCGTCCCGCGCGGGTGTCGACTCGTCGCTGAACGGGCTCAGTGGCGAGTCCGGGTCGGCGGCGTTGACGAAGAACTGGGTGCCGAAGCGGTGGTAGGGCTCGGCGACGTCGAGCCAGGTGAGCAGGACCGTCTTGAGTCGTGCGCTGAAGTCCCGCTCACCTTCGATCGCCTGGCGCGACGTCGTCAGGTGCACCTTGGCGATCTCGTCGTATAACCCTTGGACCAGCTGGTCTTTCGAGGCGAAGTAGTAATAGGCGTTCCCGACCGACACCCCGGCTTCGGCGGCGATCGCCCGCATGGTCGTGCGGTCGTAGCCGTTCTCGGCGAACAGCCGCATCGCGGTCGCCACGATCAGCGACCTGGTTTCCTCGCTCTTCGCCACCGTTGCACGGTATCCGGTCAGGGCGCGGGGTGCGGAGCGGGCGCCGGGTAGCCGGGGTAGGTCGGTACCGCCGGCATGGGCTTCGGGGTGGCGTGGCTCAGGTGCTTGCGCCGGATCCCGTTGAACACCAGCACGTTGCCGAGGTGCATCACGCCGAGCACGAGTGCCACCGTGCCGACCTTCATCGAAAGCATCTCGAAGACGTCGCGAGCGTCGAGGACGGTGGCGCTGCTGGTCAGGAACAGGGTCACGAAACCCAGGCTGACCAGGTAGAACCCGACGACGAGCAACTGATTGACCGATTGTGCCAGCTCCTGCTTGTCCTGGAAGACGTCCTCCAGGAACGTCTTGCCGTGCCTGCTGAGCGTGCGGGCGATCAGCACGGTCAGCGGGACGGTGATGACCAGGTAGAGCGCGTAGGCCAGGACTACGGGTTCCATGGGGACCTCCCAGTGATTTGAACGTGTTCAAGATTAGCGTAACCCAGATTTTGAACGCGTTCAAGAGTTGCTGTTCACCTGAAGCTCACCCGTGCGGCCGCACGGGTTGCGTAGGGTCGCACCGACGCTGGTTCACCGAGCAAAACGGGAGTTCAGACCGTGAAACGCATCGCCGCCGTGCTCATATCGGGAGCCCTGCTGGCCGGGACGACGCTGCTCGCCGCGACGCCGGCGGAAGCCACCCTCGGGCAGAACGTCCGCTTCGCGACGTACAACGCTTCGCTGAACCGCGGGGCGGCGGGTCAGCTCGTGACCGACTTGTCGCAGCCGGGCAACGCCCAGGCGAACGAGGTCGCCGAGGTGATCCAGCGCAACCGCCCGGACGTGCTGCTGATCAACGAGTTCGACTACGTGCCGGAGAACCGCGCCGCGAACCTGTTCCGCGAGAACTATCTCGAGCACGGCCAGAACGGCGCCGCGCCGATCGACTACCCGTACGCCTTCGCCGCGCCGTCGAACACCGGCGTCGCGACCGGTTTCGACCTCGACCGCAACGGCCAGGTCGGCGGCGGCAACGACGCACACGGCTTCGGCCTTTTCGAGGGCCAGTACGGCATGCTCGTGCTCTCGAAGTACCCGATCGACACCAAGAGCGTCCGCACCTTCCAGAAGTTCCTCTGGAAGGACATGCCGGGCGCGCTGCTCCCCGACGACCCGGCCACCCCGGCACCGCGGGACTGGTACTCGCCGCAGGCACTCGACGTGCTGCGCCTTTCCTCGAAGTCGCATTGGGACGTCCCCGTCCGCGTCGGCCGGTCCACTGTGCACTTCCTGGCCGCGCATCCGACGCCGCCCACCTTCGACGGCCCCGAGGATCGCAACGGCACCCGAAACAACGACGAGATCCGCTTCTGGGCGGACTACGTGACGCCGGGCAAGGGCCGCTACATCTACGACGACCGCGGTCGTCGCGGCGGACTGGGCGCGCACGAGAAGTTCGTCATCGCGGGCGACCACAACTCCGACCCGCTCGACGGCGACAGCGTCCCCGGCGCGATCTCCCGGCTGCTGAACGCGCCCCGTGTCATCGAGACGCGTCCGGGCAGCGAGGGCGGCGTACGGGCGGCTCGGGACCAGGGCGGCGCCAACATCGGGCAGAAGGGCGACCCGTTCTTCGACACCGGGGACTTCAACGACAACGCGCCGGGCAACCTGCGGATCGACTACGTCCTGCCGTCGAAGGGGCTCTTCCCGTGGCGTGCCGAGGTCTTCTGGCCGTCGCCCGATTCACCGCTGGCCCGGCTCAACGATGCCTCGGACCACCACCTGGTGCGGGTCGACGTGTACGTCCCGCGCTGGTAGGTCTCAGGCCTTCACCGGCGGATTGCAGTGGGCGCCGAGCTGCGCCTTGCCCGGGCCGGTGAGCGCGTCCAGGCCGGTACCCCGGCCGGTCGCGACCATGAGCAGGTCGGCGAGCGGGCCCCGCACCTCGTCGGGTCCCGTGCCGCCGGCCCAGTCGGCGTCGGTGGCGATCATCTTCACGCCCTTGCAGCGTTTGCGGGCGCCCCAGAACGGGCTGGTGAGGATGTGCTCCAGCGACGCGATCGCCGGCTCCTCGGGCATGGCCCGGGTGCGGCCCAGCGGGCGGACGATGTCCTGGCCGTGGATGAGGATGTCGGCGAGCGGGTCGATCGGTTTGGCGCCGGGGGAGCGGTGGTCCGACCCCGCGTCCTCCCGGATCTGGGCGATGAGTTCGGCGGGTGCGAACCGAGTGGCGTGGTCGATGGCCTGATCGGCGGTCATCCGGTCCCAGTCCCCCTTCGCCCTGACCGCGCCCAGGATGGTGTCCTTGAGTCCGGTTCGAGGAGAGATCGCCAGGTGGGCGGCCATCTCATGGATTGTCCACTTCGGACATAAGGTGTCGGCCGACCAGTCCTTCTCGTCGAGTCCTTCGAGCAGATCCGCCATGCTCAGCCGCTCGGCCTCGGTCCAGGCCAGCACCTTGTCTTCGTCCACGCTCATGCCCAGTGTCCTTTTCGTCGGAACTCGCGTGCCTGGCGCTCGTGGTCTTCGAGCGAGGTGAACGCGCGGATGCGGCAGGCCTCTTCTCGACCGTCTTCGGCGACCAAGGAACGACCGTAATCGATGACGCGTGGTCCTGCAGTTTCCAGGACCGCGGCGGCCTCCTTCGGCGTGGTTCCGGGTCCGACCTTAGCCTGGGCCGTATGAAGATCGCGATTCTCGACGACTACCAGAACGTCGCACTCGGGTACGGGGACTGGGACTCCCTCGGCGCCGGGATCGAGGTGTTCACGGAGCCGTTCGCGGACGCCACCGACGTGGTGACCCGCCTGCGCGGCTTCGACGTCGTGGTCGCGATGCGCGAACGCACCCGCTTCCCCGCCGAGGTCCTCGACCGGTTGCCGGAACTCAAGCTGCTGGTGAGCACCGGCAAGCGCAACGCGGCGATCGACGTGGCCGCAGCCCGGCGCAACGGCGTGGTCGTCTCCGCCACCGGGTACATCGGCGCGCCAGCCGCCGAGCACACCTGGGCGCTGATCCTGGCCGCCGCCCGGAACCTGCCCGCGGAGTTCCGGAACATGAGCGACGGCGGCTGGATGACCACCGTCGGCACGATCCTGCACGGCAAGACGCTCGGCCTGCTCGGGCTCGGCAGGCTCGGCGCCGGCGCGGCCAGGATCGGCCAGGCGTTCGGCATGGAGACCATCGCCTGGAGCCGGAACCTGACCCAGGAGAAGGCCGACCCCCACGGTGTGACGGCGGTGTCCAAGGAGGACCTCTTCGCCCGTTCGGACGTCCTGTCCGTCCACCTGGTGCTCGGCGACCGCAGCCGCGGCCTGGTCGGCGCGTCCGAACTCGCCGCGATGAAGCCGACGGCGATGCTCGTCAACACCTCGCGCGGGCCGATCGTCGACGAGGCCGCCTTGGTGGACTCCTTGCGCCGCAGGGAGATCGCTGTCGCGGCACTCGACGTCTTCGATGTCGAGCCGCTGCCTTCGGCGCATCCGCTGCGCACGCTGGACAACGTGGTGCTGACCCCGCACATCGGCTACGTCACCCGCGAGGCGTACGAGATCTTCTACCGCGACGCCGTCGAGGACATCGCGGCCTTCCAGGCGGCGGCACCACTGCGCGTCATGGAGTGAGCTCGGCGAGGACGGCGTCGGTGTAGGACGGCCAGACCTCGGTCGCCCAGGGGCCGAACGCGCGATCGGTGAGCGCGACGCAGGCGGCACCGGCGTCCGGATCGACCCACAGGAACGTCCCGGACTGCCCGAAGTGGCCGAAGGTCCGCGGCGAGCTCGAAGAGCCGGTCCAATGTGGACTCTTGTGGTCACGGATCTCGAAACCGAGTCCCCAGTCGTTTGGTTTCTGGTGCCCGAAGCCCGGCAGGACGCCGGAAAGGCCGGGGAAGACGACGGAAGTCGCGTCGCGCACGGTTTCGGCGGCGACGAGCTTCGGGGACTGGAGTTCGGCGGCGAAGGCGACCAGGTCGTCCACGGTGGACTCCGCACCGGACGCGGGGGAGCCGGTCAGTTTGGTCGCTTTCATGCCCAGTGGCTGAAAAAGCGCCTCCGCCTGGTAGTCGGCGAAGGGGATGCCGGAATGCTCGGTGAGCGCGTCGGCGAGCTGTTCGAATCCGGCGTTGGAGTACAGGCGCCGGGTGCCGGGGGCGGCCATCTGCTTGTGCTCGTTGAAGGCCAGACCCGAGGTGTGCGCGAGCAGGTGCCGGATCGTGGAGCCCTCCGGCCCGGCGGACGTGTCCAGTTCGACGACGCCCTCTTCGATGGCGATCAGGGCGGCGTAAGCCGTCAGCGGCTTCGTCACCGATGCCAGCTTGTACACCTTCGTCGTGTCGCCGTGCGTGCCCAGCACGTCACCAGCGGCGGTCACCACGGCCGTGGCGGCGTTGTCCACCGGCCACTGTTCGATCTCGCGCGCGCTCTCCATGCCCGACACCCTACGAAGCCCGGGCCGGTCGGGGCGGCCCGGGCTTCGCAGTGGGGTGGGATCAGGCGTCGAGGTCGGTCGCCACCAGCTCGGCGATGGCGTCGACGGCCGCCTCGGCACCGTCACCCTCGGCACTGATGATGACCTCGTCGCCGAAACCGGCGGCGAGCGTCATCAGGTTCAGCACACTGCCGGCCGCGACCGGGTCGCCGTCCACCTTGGCGATGCTCACCGCGACGGGCTGCGCCGCGGCCGCCTTGGCGACCAGGGCGGCGGGCCTGGCGTGCAGGCCCACCTTGCTGGCCACGGTGACTCGTTTCTCCGGCATGTTCTTTCCCTTTCGTGCCTTCGGTTCTCTTGGAGCTGAAACTACTTGACGGGCTTGGCCGCGGTGGCTTCGAGATCGGCCTCGATCGCGTCGTCCTCGCGGCCAGGGGTCCGCAGGTTCCACTTCTTGATCACGAAGCGGAAGATCACGTAGTAGATGACCCCGTAGGCCAGGCCGATCGGGATGAGCAGCCAGACGTTGCTGCTCGCCGCCGGCAGGCCGCCGTTGAGCGCGAAGTCGATCGCACCGGCGGAGAAGCCGAAGCCGAGGTGGATGTCGAGCGCGTTCACCAGCGCCATCGAGGTACCGGTCAGGACCGCGTGGATCAGGTACAGCGGCCACGCGACGAACATGAACGAGAACTCGATCGGCTCGGTGATACCGGTCAGGAACGAGGTCAGCGCGCCGGCGATCATCACACCGCCGACGATCTTCTTCTGGCTGGGCTTGGCGCTCTGCCAGATCGCCAGCGCCGCGGCGGGGATGGCGAACATGAAGATCGGGAAGAACCCGGTCATGAAGGTGCCGCGGGTGGGGTCGCCCTCGAAGAACTTCGTGAGGTCACCACCGTCGAAGATGAACCACACCGGCACGTTCAGCAGCTGGTGCAGACCGACCGGGATCAGCAACCGGTTCAGCACACCGTAGATACCGCCACCGACCACCGGGGCACCGGTGACCGCCTCGCCCGCGGCCTGGATGCCTTCGTTGACCCAGTGGAAGACCAGGCCCAGCGGCACCGCGAGGATCATCAGCGTCAGGGCGGTGATGATCGGCACGAACCGGCGGCCGCCGAAGAAGGCCAGGTACGGCGGCAGCTTGATGCGATAGAACTTCTGCCAGAGCAGGGCGGTGACCAGGCCGACGATCACACCGGCCAACACACTGTAGGGCCACTTCAGCGGGTTGAGCATCAGACCCGCGGGCTTCTCGGGGTTCCAGCCCGGCAGTTCGGAGAACGGCGCGAGGACCTGGAGGACGCTGGTGAACACGAAGAAGCCGACCACGGCGGCCAGCGCGGTCGCGCCGTCGCTCTTCCGGGCGAAACCGACGGCGATACCCACCGCGAACAGGAGCGGCAGCCAGTTGAACAGCGAGTTGCCTGCCGCACCGAGAACCTCGGCCACTTTGGTCCAGCCGAGCCCTTTCTCGCCGAGCAGGTCGGGTTGACCGAACCTGTTGAGGAGCGCGGCGGCGGGCAGGGCGGCGATCGGGAGCATGAGGCTGCGGCCGAAGCGCTGAAGCCCGGCCAGTCCCTTGCCTTTGCTCTTCGCCCCCTCGGCGGTGGTGGAGCTCATCGGATACCTCCGTAGTCAGGATGGTGACCGGAATCCGGGGTGTTCCGGTCCAGCTGCATGGTGACCTGGTAGTGATCGCCCCGGTACCAGGAAGTCATGTCTTCGATCGGTTCCCCGTTGACGCTGGAGACCCGGCGGAAGACAAGGAGCGGGCTGCCGGCACGCATGCCGAGCAGGCGTGCCGTTTCGCGGTCCGCGGATTCGGCCCAGACCGTCTGCCACGCGTGGTCCGGGCGGAGGTCATACGACTGGGCGAGTTGGACGTACAACGATCGAGTGAGATCGAGATCGAGCAGGCCGGGCATCCGGCCCGCGTGATACCAGCCACGTTCGACCGCGAGCGGCACCCCGTCGGCACGGCGGAGCCGCACCAGCCGGTGTGCCGGGGTTCCGGCGGTCAGGCCGAGGGCATGCGCCGAGGGGGCGGGCGGGACCTCGGTGGCGGTCTTGACGACCTCCGTGGTCGGGGTCATTCCGCGACGGCGCATGTCCTCGGTGAAGGACATCAGGTAGAGCTGCAGTTCCATCCGCCTCGCGGCGGTGAACGTTCCCTTGCCGCGTACCCGCGACAGGAGGCCTTCTTCGACCAGCTTGCCGATCGCCGACCGGACCGTGAGCCTGGACACCTGATAGGTCTCGGCGAGGTCACGTTCCGAGGGGATGGGTGAGCCGGGGGGTAGCTCACGCTCCACCGTGCGGCGCAGAATCTCCCGCAGCTGGGCGTGCTTGGGCGTCGGACCGTTGATCACACGGTCGGACGGCGGCTGCTGCGCCGAAGCGCTCATGACGGTCACCGTCCTTTCGGGCCGGTCGGTTGGGTAACCCGTACTCGCATCTGGTCCGGAAGATTGGTACGTTCCGGTCTAGACCAATGATCCGATGGGGCAGGATGCTCCGTCGCACGAGCGGGTGTCAACCACCGTTACGCGTTCGTGGCCAGGGATGGCGTGCGAGTCGGCGAACGGCGTAGTACAGCTGGTTCGCATGTGGGAAACCGACAGGGAACAGGGAGACCGCGATGGCGGATGACAGGGCGGAAAAGATCCTTGCGGCACTCGGCGGTGCCGAGAACGTCATCGAGGTGGAGGGGTGCATCACCCGGCTGCGCTGTGAGCTCGAAGACACGAGCCTGCTCGACGAGCCGGCGCTGAAGGCGGCCGGCGCGATGGGCGTCGTGCGGATGGGAGCCGGTGTCCAGGTGATCGTGGGGCCGGAGGCCGACACGATCGCCAGTGAGATCGAGGACTTGCTGTGAGCCTGGAGATCCTGAGCCCGGTCGGCGGCAAGACGACCGCCATGACCGAAGTGCCCGACCCGGTCTTCGCCGAGTCGATGGTCGGCCCCGGCATCGCGGTCCTTCCCTCGGGTGGAGGCCAGGACGCGGTCGCGCCGGTCGACGGGACGATCGTCACCCTGCACCCGCACGCTTTCGTGGTGGCCACCGAGGACGGCCGTGCGGTGCTGGTCCACCTCGGGATCGACACGGTCAAGCAGAAGGGCGAGGGGTTCACCCTGCACGTCGTCAAGGGTGAGTCCGTCCGCGCCGGCCAGCCGATCGTCGGCTGGGACCCCGCGGCCGTCGCGGCCGCCGGCTACTCGCCGATCGTGCCCGTCGTGGCGTTGGACGCGAAGGCCGAGGTGCTCTCGGGACTGCTCACCGGCGGCGACGTCGAGGCGGGCGACCCGATCTTCACCTGGGACAGCTGAAGAAGTTCTCCACGAAAGGGTCCCTTCAGGACGTCATCCGTCCTCGAGGGACCCTTTCGGTGTGCTCAGGCGGTGACGACCTGGCCGTTGGTGACCTTGACCGCGATCGAGGGCAGCGGCTGGTCGGCGGGCCCCTTTTTGACCGCGCCGGTCGCCGCGTCGAAGATCGAGTTGTGGCAAGGACATTCGAGCTCCGCGCCGGCCGGGACGACCGCACAGCCCTGGTGCGTGCAGATCGCGCTGAACGCGGCCGCGGTACCGTCCGCGGTCCTGGTGACGATGACGTCCTTGCCGTCGGCGGTCTTGGCGGCCTTGGCCTTGCCGACCTCGATGTCGGCGAGCGAGGCGAGGCTTTCACCCGGCGCCGCGGCCGGGGGAGCGGCCGTCGGGCCGGCCGACGGGGTGCCGCTTCCGCAGGCCGAGAGGGCCACGGCACCGACGGCCGCGCCGGCGACGGCGGCCCCGGTGGTCAAGACGGTGCGGCGGGAGTGCAGTTCGGCAGTCATGCCCCTACACACGGCGCACGCGGCCATCCGGTTCAATTTCGGCGACCATCGGGTGCGAAATTGAACCGAGGGGACCTCTTTTCCGTGTTCACAGGCATAGGGGAACCGAACACGCGGAAAGAGATTCGGACATGATCCGGTGGTTGTCGCGGGTGGTGGTGGCGGCGGGCCTGCTGGGCTCGGCGTGGGTGCATTACGTCGTCTGGCAGGACTGGGCGTCGGGAACGGAAGTGGTCGGCCCGCTCTTCCTGGTGAACGTGGTGGCGGGTGTGGTCATCGCGGTCGCCGTCCTCGTCTGGCGCCATTGGCTGCCCGCCCTGGCGGCGATCGGCTTCGGCCTCGCGACGCTGGCCGCGTACGTCCTCTCGCTCACGACAGGCTTCTTCGGCGTCACCGAGCAGTTCACCACCCAGGCCGAGACGTGGGGCCTGATCACCGAAGCGGCTTGCGTGGTGTTCGGCGTCCCTTTGCTCTTCGACCGCGAAGGCACGGATCGGTGAAGGAGTTCGCGGAGGACCGGCTGATGCGGGCTTTGCACGAGGAGCACGCCCAGGCGCTCTGGTCCTACGCGTTGCACCTGACCAGCGGCGACCGGGTCCGGGCCGAAGACGTCGTCCAGGAGACGCTGCTGCGGGCCTGGCGCAACGCCAGGGTGCTCGACCAGTCCGAGGGGTCGGCGCGGGGCTGGCTGTTCACCGTGGCGAGACGGATAGCCATCGACGACTGGCGCGCTTCCGAGGCCCATCCCGAGGTGGTGACCGGTCAACCGCCCGAAACGGCGGTCACCGACGGCACCGAACGGGCGGTTCAGGGCTGGCTGGTCGCGGAAGCCCTCGGCGAGCTCTCGCCGAGGCACCGGGACGTCCTCGTCCTGTGTTATTTCCAGGGTTACTCCGTCGCCGACGCCGCGAAGCGTCTCGGTGTGGCCGAAGGGACGATCAAGTCGCGGACGCATTACGCCTTGCGGGCGCTGCGGCTGGTATTGGAGGAAAGGGGGGTGACTCGATGACCGACCCCTTCGTCACCTACGACGCGGCCTACGTGCTCGGGGCGTTGTCGCCGGAAGACCGGTTCGCCTACGAGAAACACCTTCGCGGATGCGACCGCTGCGCGGCTTCCGTGCGCGACCTGGCCGGGATCCCCGGGCTGCTCGCGCAGGCGGGCGCTCCCGCGCTGCTGGACGAGGAACCGGCGCCCTCGCCGGAACTGCTGCCGACCGTGCTCAACCGGGTCCGCCGGGGAAGGCGGATCCAACGGGCGGTCACCACCACCGCGGCCGGGGTGGCCGTCGCGGCCAGTGTCACGCTCGCGGTCGTCCTGACCGGGCCGATCGCGGCAAGCGGCAATCCGATGACCCCGCTCGGCGACTACCCGGTGACCGCGGAGGTCGCGATGTCCGCCACCGATTCCGGCACCAAGGTCGACCTGACCTGCAGCTACGGTGGTAACCGCACCGGCGACTACATCCTGGTCGCGGTCGATGACGGCGGTGGCACCAGCGAACTCGCTTCCTGGCGCGCGATGCCCGAGGACACCGCGCACATCGTGGTCGGCACGGCGATGCGCACCGGGGACATCAAGGCACTGGAGATCCGCACGCCCTCGGGTCTCCCGCTGCTGCGGATGAACCCCTGATCCCGGTGTCCTGACAGGTGTGGTCCGGGGGTGTTGCGAAAGCCACTTTCGCAACGTTGAACGTTGCGAAAGTGGCTTTCGCAACACCGCCCCGCGGCGGTAGCCCGCCCGCGAATGAGTGACCCAGCGCGGGACGCCGGAGGCGAAAGTGCGGGAAAGTCCCTGTCACGAAAAGAAAAACTTGCCTCAAGGAGCGTGGCGGGGTCACTCTCGATCTTGTGTTCCAGTCGATCGCCTTCGCGGTGACGGGCGCCGGATCGGCGCTCGTCACCCGCTCCTGCCTGCGCCGCGCGGGGGCACCGGTGACGGCCTGGGCGGCGGCACTCACGGCCGCGTTCCTGGTCGCGGTCTGCCTCCGCCACCAGAGCGGCGCGTGGCCGGCGTGGTGGCTCGCGGTCCCGGCCGTGCTGACGGTCTTCGCGGTCCCGCTGGCACTGGCCGACCTCAAGTACCGCCGCCTTCCCGACATCCTGACCCTGCCCGCGTACCCGGCACTGGCCGCCGCGCTGGCGATCGCCGCGCACGGCGGAGGGGCAGGCATCGCCTGGCGGGCCGTCCTGGGCGCGATCGTGTTCGGCGGCGCGCACGCGCTCGTCCACGCGCTGTCGCCGCGGTCGCTCGGCGCCGGTGACGTGAAGCTCGCCGGGAGCCTCGGCGCGGTCCTCGCCGCGACGGGCTGGCCGTCGGTCGTGCTCGGTGCCGTCGCGGCGGCGCTGCTGAGCGTGGCGCTCGCGGTGGGCGGGCCCCGGCATCCCGCGGTGCCGCACGGGCCCGGTCTCCTGGCTGCCGCGTGGGCGCTCGCCGTCTTCGCCGGACCTATCCATGGATAGCTCGGGGGTTGTGACAGGATCTGTCAGGTGTTGCGCTGGATAACCGCAGGGGAATCGCACGGACCCGCCCTCGCCGCCATCCTGGAAGGGATGCCCGCCGGGGTCGAGGTCACCACCGCCGAAGTGGGCGAGCAGCTCGCGCGACGGAGGCTCGGCTTCGGCCGCAGCCCCCGGATGGGCTTCGAGACCGACCACATCGAGTTCACCGGCGGTGTCCGGCACGGGCTCACCCAGGGTGGCCCCGTCGCGGTCCAGATCGAGAACGCCGAGTGGCCGAAGTGGGAGAAGGTCATGTCGGCCGATCCCGTGCCCGCCGAGGAGCTGGAAGGGCTGGCGCGCAACGAGCCGCTGACCCGTCCCCGCCCCGGCCACGCGGACCTGCCCGGCATGCAGAAGTACGGCTTCCCGGAGGCCCGTCCGGTGCTGGAGCGCGCGAGCGCTCGCGAGACGGCGTCACGGACGGCGCTCGGCACGGTCGCCCGCGCGTACCTCAAGCAGCTGCTCGGGGTCGAGATCCTCAGCCACGTCGTGTCCATCGGCGGCGCCTCGGCGCCGGCGGGCCCGCTGCCCGTGGCGTCGGATCTGCCCGCCATCGACGAGAGCCCCGTCCGCGCCTTCGGCCAGGAGGGGACCGACGCGATGGTCGCCGAGGTCGACGCCGTGCGGAAGGCGGGTGACACCGTCGGCGGCGTGATCGAGGTGATCGCCTACGGGCTGCCGCCGGGCCTCGGCTCGCACGTGCACTGGGACCGCAGGCTCGACGCCCGGCTCGCCGGCGCGCTCATGGGCGTGCAGGCGATGAAGGGGGTGGAGGTCGGCGACGGCTTCACCACCGCCAAGCGCTGGGGCAGCCAGGCCCACGACGAGATCGACCGCGGCACCGGCCCGGTCGGGGTGACCCGCCGGTCCAACCGCGCGGGCGGCCTCGAAGGCGGGATCACCAACGGCGAGCCCCTGCGTGTGCGCGTCGCCATGAAACCGATTTCGACCGTCCCCAAAGCACTGTCCACTGTGGATGTCACCACCGGCGGACCCGCGGTGGCCATCCACCAGCGGTCCGACGTCTGCGCGGTCCCCCGCGCCGGGGTCGTGCTGGAGTCGGTGGTCGCACTGGTCCTCGCCGACGCCGCGCTGGAGAAGTTCGGCGGCGACTCGCTGATCGAGGGCAAGCGCAACGCCGAGGCCTACCTGAAGGCGCTCGAGGAGCGCTGGTGACTCCGCGCGCGGTGATCATCGGGCCGCCGGGTTCGGGCAAGAGCACGGTCGGCCCGGCACTCGCCGCCCGCCTCGGCCTCGCCTTCCGCGACAGCGACGACGACATCGTCGCCAAGGCGGGCAAGCCCATCACCGACATCTTCGCCGAGGAGGGCGAACCCGCCTTCCGAGCGCTGGAAGAGGAGATGGTCGCGAAGGCGCTCGCCGAACACGACGGCGTCCTCTCCCTGGGCGGGGGAGCGCCGATCACCCCGGGCACCCGGGAGCGGCTAGCCGGGCACACGGTGGTCTTCCTCGCCGTCGGGATGGCCGCCGGGGTCCAGCGCGCCGGGCTGTCCACGGCGCGTCCGCTGCTGGCCGGGGTCAATCCCCGCGCCACCTACAAGGCACTCCTCGACGCGCGGCTGCCGGTGTACCGCTCGGTGGCCACGATCGAGATCGAAACCGACCACCGCACCCCGGACGAGGTCGTCGAAGCCGCCGTCGCCGGGCTGACCCACGACAGCAAGGAACGAGCATGAAACGCACCATCGCCGGCGTTCTCCTCGCCGTCCTGACCCTGAGCTTGACCGCCTGCAGCGAGGAAAAGCCGCCCGCGGGCTCGGACGTGATCCAGACCAGCGCCGCGGCGACGACCGAGAGCGCCCCGGCGTCCGCGCCGGCCGGGTCCGACCTGGAAGCCGCCGACGACGTCCAGGTCATGAAGTGCGAGAGCACCAGCTACACCCCGAAGGTCACCATCGAGGTCACGAACAGCACCGGTGAGGACGCGCGTTACGCCGTCACCATCGCGATCAAGGACTCCACGGGCAAGGAGTCCGGTGAGGCGCTGTTCGCGAAGAACCGGATGACACCGGGCCAGAAGGTGACCGAAGAGATCCCGGGGGACACCCCGGTCAAGGGCAAGATCTCCTGCGAGGTCGCCAGGGCCAAGCGGCTTCCGCCGAAGTGAGGGACACGATGACCGAGCCGGTCCGCATCACCGTCAACACCGCCAAGCCGTACGACGTCGTCATCGGCCGAGGCCTCCTCGGCGAGCTCACCGAGCAGCTCGCCGACGCCTCCAAGGTCGCGCTGATCCACCCGCCGACGCTGACGACCACCGCCGAGGCCATCCGCGACGAGCTGGCCGAGGCCGGGATCGACGCGCACCGGGTCGAGATCCCGGACGCCGAGGACGGCAAGGCGCTCACCGTCGCCAGCTTCTGCTGGGAGGTGCTCGGCCGCATCGGCCTCGACCGCCAAGGGGTGGTCGTCGGACTCGGCGGCGGCGCCGTCACCGACTTGGCAGGCTTCGTCGCCGCGACCTGGATGCGCGGCGTGCGCCTGGTCAACGTGCCCACCACGCTGCTGGGCATGGTCGACGCCGCGGTCGGCGGCAAGACCGGCATCAACACCGAGGCAGGCAAGAACCTGGTCGGCGCCTTCCACGAGCCGAGCGCGGTCCTCGTCGACCTCGCGACGCTGGAGACGTTGCCGCCCAACGAACTCGTCGCCGGGATGGCCGAGGTCGTGAAGACCGGGTTCATCGCCGACCCGCGCATCCTCGAACTCATCGAGCAGGACTCCGCCGCCGCGCTGGACGCCACCGGTGAGGTCCTCGGCGAGCTGGTCCGCCGCTCGATCCAGGTCAAGGCCGACGTCGTCGCCGCCGACCTGCGCGAGTCGGATCTGCGCGAGATCCTCAACTACGGCCACACCCTCGGCCACGCCATCGAGCGCCGCGAGAAGTACCGGTGGCGCCACGGTGCCGCGGTCAGCGTGGGGCTGGTGTTCGCCGCCGAACTGGCGCGTCTGGCCGGTCGTCTCGACGACGCCACCGCCGCACGCCACACCGCCGTTCTCAAGCTGCTCGGCCTGCCGACCACGTACGACCCGGACGCGCTCCCGCACCTGCTGGAGACGATGAAGGGCGACAAGAAGACCCGCTCGGGCGTGCTGCGCTTCGTCGTCCTCGACGGGCTCGCCAAACCCGGCAGGCTCGAAGGGCCGGACCCGATGCTGCTCGCGGCGGCGTACTCGGCGGTGGCGGGCGAGGCCCCCAAGGTTGGCGGGAGCGTGCTGCTGTGAAGGTGCTCGTCCTCAACGGTCCCAACCTCGGCAGGCTCGGCCTGCGCGAACCGGGGATCTACGGTTCGGCCACGCACGCCGACCTGGTCTCGGCCTGCGCCGACACCGGCAAGGAACTCGGGATCGACGTCGAGGTCCGCCAGACCGACCACGAGGGCGAGCTGGTCGGCTGGCTGCACGAGGCCGCCGACGCCGGGTGGCCGGTGGTGCTCAACGCGGCCGCCTGGACGCACTACTCGATCGCGGTCCGCGACGCCGCCGCCCAGCTCGAGGCGCCGCTGATCGAACTGCACATCTCCAACGTGCACAAGCGGGAGCGGTTCCGGCACCACAGCGTGCTGTCGGACATCGCCACCGCCGTCATCGCCGGGCTCGGGGTCGACGGCTACCCGCTGGCCCTGCGCTGGATGGCCGCGAACGCCCGATGAACAACCCACCCGAGCTCGAGACCGACCGGCTGCGCCTGCGCGCGCTCACCGAGGCCGACACCGGCGCGATCGTGAAGTTGTTCTCCGACCCGGCGTTGAGCGCGCATTTCGCGGTTCCGCTCACCGAGCCCGGCGACATTCGCGAAATGGTCGGACGACGGCTGTCCTATCGCGGCCCGGCCGGGATGGGGCACTGGGTGATCGAGCGGGACGGCGAGGTCATCGGTCTCGCGCATCTGCGGCCCTCCGCGGAGTTACCCGGCGACGTGCCGGAGATCGGCTACTACCTCGCGCGCGAGCACGGCGGGCAGGGCCTGGCGACCGAGGCCGCGAGCGCCCTGCTGGACCACGGGCTCGCCGGGCTGGGCCTCTCCTCGGTGTGGGCGCTGGTCGGCGAGTCCAATGTGGCCAGTTTGAACCTGGTGCGACGCTTAGGTTTCCTCGACGTCGGCAGCGGCGAGCACTACGGCAGCGGGCCGCACCGCGTCCTCGTCGCGCTGCCGTCGAACCACGGTCTGGCGCACCACATCGAACTGTGGGTCCCGGATCTCGCGCGTGCGGAGGAAAGCTGGGGCTGGCTGCTGCGCGAACTCGGCTGGCGGGAGTTCCAGCGCTGGCCCGCCGGGGTCAGCTGGAGACGCGGTGCGACCTACTTCGTCGTCGAACGTTCTCCCGCGCTCAGCGGGGAGGTCCACGAGCGGACCGCACCGGGGCTGAACCACTGGGCGTTGCACGTCGATACCCGCGATCGGGTGAACGAACTGGCCGCGCAGGCCGTCGACCACGGCTGGTCGCCGTTGTTCGCGGACAAGTTCCCGAATGCGGGCGGTGAGCAGCACTACGCCGCCTACCTGGAAAACGCTGACGGCTTCGAGGTGGAGCTGGTAGCCCTACCGGGGAGCGACATCACCCAGCCGGGTTAAGTCTCGCTACACTCGGCCATCATGCGCCTTTTTCGTGGGGGTCGGCGACCCGCCCGTGTCGTGGTGGCCGTCCTCGCGGTCGGCGCGGTCTTGGCGGCGTGCGGCGACGGCCTCGCCCAGCCCCAGGCCGACGGCAAGGGCGGCGGGATAGGCGGAGGCAGGCAGGCGCCGAAAGAGGTGCCGCGGCCGATGGACGTCGAACTGGCGACGAGCGACCCCCGGCAGAGCGGCGGGGTGGTCGCCGCGGGCGATCAGGACGCGGTCTACAACTACGGCCCGACGGTGATGCGGGACGGCGGCAAACTCCGGATGTGGTGGTGCAGCCAGCTCGGCAGCGCCCAGCCCGCCGGTGACGACGTCCTCTACGCGCAGTCGCCTTCGCTCGACGGTCCCTTCACCGGCCCGTCCGGCGGCGGCCCGGCGGCGGTCTTCTCCGGCGCGCCCGGCGGATTCGACGGCATGCACACCTGCGACCCGTCGGTGCTCAAGGTCGGCTCGACCTACTACCTGTATTACACCGGCGCCGCGGGCGACCACGCGCTCGGCAACTCGATCGGGCTCGCCACCAGCCCCGACGGCATCGCCTGGACCCGAGCCAACGGCGGGCAGCCGATCGTCGGGCCCGCACACGACGTCCACCGCGCCAACGTCTACGGCGCGGGCCAGCCTTCGGCGGTCTACCTCGACGGCTGGTTCTACCTCCTCTTCACCGACACCACGGCCAAGGCCGCCGGCTGGAACGGCGCCGGGCAGTTCCTGCTCCGGGCCAGGGACGCGGCCTTCAGGCAGGGGGTGGAAACGCTGGGGGAGCAGGGTTTCGTGGCCAAGCCCAGCACGATCTCGCCGCGCACCCGCTCGCTGGTCGACGGGTTCAGCACCGATCTGATGTGGGTCGGCGCACTCGACGCGTTCGTGATCGCGCACGAGACCGCCACCGGCACCACGCTCACCTTCTGGAACAGGGAGTTCAGCGGGCAGCCGTACCGGCCCGCGCTCATCCCCGGCGACTGGAAGGAAGGGCCCGGCCTGGTCCGGCGGCCCGACGGGCACGCCCCGCTCACCTCGGGCGACGTCTGCGAACGGGTGCCGTTCGACGTCGTCCGCGCCACGGTCGTCGGCGGCGCGGGGGCGCCGACCGACCTCGAGCATTTCGGCCTCGACGTCCGCGGTTCCCGGGCCTGCGACGGCGACTCCCGGACCCGGACCGCGTTCGACGGCGTCGCGATGCCTTCGCCGCAGCGGACCATCGACCTGGTCGTCGACGGCAAACTGGTGCGGGTGGACCGGCGCTCGGTGGCGACCGTGCTCGCGGGTGAGGTACTGGACCAGCGGCTCAAGGTCGTCGAGAAATTCCCGCAGGCCGCCCGGCTGAGCGCGGGGGCGCGGATGGTGCGCGTGCCCGGCCGCGGGTTCGGCGTGGTGCTCGACGGCAAGATGTTCGCCGTGCCCGACGCCGGGGCGGCGGCGCTGAACGACTCCGCCGTCGAAGAGATCAGTGATCAGGCCTGGGACGGCTTCCCGGCCGGTTTCTCGCTTTCGGGCTGAGCGTCGTCGTCTCCGGTCCTGGAGACCCGGCCGCCGACGAACAGGCCGAGCCCGGCCGGGATGAGCACCAGCAACGCGGAGAACGCGGCGCCACCGGTGAGCGCGCCCGCGAGTTCGGAGACGCCGGTCTGGTCGACGAACACCGCGCGGCCGATCACGTACAGCACACCCGAGACCGGGCCCGCGATCAGCGCCGCGATGAACCAGTTCCGGCCGCGATCGGGTTTGCCGCGCCAGGCGTCCACCGCGCCCCAGCCCGCCGCCGCGCCGACCAGGACCGCGAGCACGAGGGACGTGACGAGGGTCTTGTCGGTGGGATTGAAGACCTCGTACTTGGCCAGCACGGTGACGGCCACGCCGTGCAGCAGGGCCATCAGGAGTCCACGGGTCAGCCACGGTGCCATCCGGTGAGTTTAACTCGCGAGTAGCGATCGGCGGCCACCGTGGCGATCGCAAGTCCGTGAAGGCCTCCTTGAGGGACCCAGAGTCCCTCAAGGAGGCCTTCACGGACCACCGGTGACGCAGTCCGCCCCCTAGACTCCAGGGCGTGCGTGAATACTTCTCTCGCCGCCGCGCGGCGCTGCGTTCCCTGCTGGCCGATTCCGGGGTGGACGCGCTGCTGGTCACGGACCTGCTCAACATCAGGTACCTGACCGGCTTCACCGGGTCCAACGCCGCTCTCCTCGTCCACGGGAGCGGCGACGACAAGACGATCTTCTGCACCGACGGCCGCTACGAGGTCCAGTCGGCGACCGAGGTGCCCGACCTCGAACGGGTACTCGATCGGGCGAGTGCGGCGAAGCTCGCCGACCTGGCGGCCGAGAAGGACTTCGGCAAGACCGGGTTCGAGAGCCGGCATGTCAGTGTCGAGCAGCACGAGGACCTGAAGGTGCGCTTCGACCGCGTCCAGCTCGTCCGCACCCCCGGCCTCGTCGAGCAGTTGCGGCTGGTCAAGGACGAGCAGGAGATCGAGGCGCTGCGCCAGGCGTGCGCGGCCGCGGACCGGGCGCTGGAGGACCTGGTGGACGCCGGCGGGCTGCGGCCGGGACGTACCGAGCTGGACGTCGCCCGCGACCTGGAGAACCGGATGCTCGGGCACGGGTCGACCGGGCCGTCGTTCGACACGATCGTCGCGGCGGGCGCCCACTCCGCGATCCCGCACCACCGGCCCACCCCGGCGGTGCTCGCGGCCGGCGACTTCGTCAAGATCGACTTCGGCGCGACGGTCGACGGCTACCACTCGGACATGACCCGCACCTTCGTCCTCGGCAAGCCCGCGGCCTGGCAGGAGGAGGTCTACGAACTGGTCCAGCGCGCGCAGGCGGCGGGCTGCGACGCCGTCTTCCCCGGTGCCGAGGTGTCCGATGTGGACAAAGCGGCGCGTGCGGTGATCGTCGGCGCGGGGCGTGGCGAGGAGTTCGGCCACGGCCTCGGGCACGGGGTCGGACTGCAGGTGCACGAGGCGCCCAGCCTCGCTACCACGGGCGTCGGTACACTGACCGCCGGTATGGCGGTCACCGTCGAGCCTGGTGTGTATCTGCCCGGCCGCGGTGGCGTGCGCATCGAGGACACGCTGGTCGTGCGGGAAGGTACGCCCGAACTCCTCACGCTGAGCACCAAGGAACTCGTGGTCGTCTGACGGCGGCCCGGAAGATCGACACAGGAGACTGCACACTCGTGGCCACCACCAACGACCTGAAGAACGGGCTCGTCCTCAACCTCGACGGCCAGCTGTGGACCGTCACCGCGTTCCAGCACGTCAAGCCGGGCAAGGGCGGCGCGTTCGTCCGCACCACGCTCAAGCACGTGCTGACCGGGAAGGTCGTCGACAAGACCTTCAACGCGGGCACGAAGGTCGATACGGCCACCGTCGACCGCCGGAACATGACCTACCTGTACAAGGACGGCACGGACTTCGTGTTCATGGACTCGGAGACCTACGACCAGATCACCGTCCTGGCCGAGACCGTCGCCGACAACGCGAACTACCTCCTCGAGAACTTCGAGGTCCAGGTCGCGGTGCACGAGGGCACCCCGCTGTACATCGAACTGCCGACCTCGGTCGAGCTGATCGTCCAGCACACCGACCCCGGCCTGCAGGGCGACCGCTCCACCGGCGGCACCAAGCCTGCCACCCTGGAGACCGGCGCCGAGATCCAGGTGCCGCTGTTCCTCACCACGGGCGAGAAGATCAAGGTCGACACCCGTGACGGCCGCTACCTGGGCCGCGTCTCCAACTGATGGCAGGCTCAGACAAGTCCGCCAAGTCGCCGAACCGCGGTGGGCCGATCAGCCGCCGGCAGGCCCGCAAGCGTGCCGTCGAGATGATGTACGAGGCCGCCCAGCGCGGCGCCGACGCGGTGACGCTGCTGGCGGACCGGGTCGGTTCGGTCGAGGTGGACCCGATCGCGGACTACACGATCTCGCTCGTCGAGGGTGTCACCGGGCGCAAGGTCCAGATCGACGAGCTGCTCTCGGAGCACGCTCAGGGCTGGACGCTGGACCGGATGCCGCCGGTGGACCTCGCTGTGCTGCGGGTCGGCGTCTACGAGCTGCTGTGGGCCCAGGACGTGCCGGACCCGGTCGCCATCGACGAGGCTGTCGGGCTGGCGAAGGAACTGTCGACCGACGACTCGCCGCGGTTCGTGAACGGCGTGCTCGGCCGGATCGGCACCATCGCCGACAGGCTCCGGGCCGTTCTCTAGAAGACGTACCGCGACGGGCCGTGTCCTCTTCCGAGGGCACGGCCCGTTCTCGTACTCAGTGGTGCCGGTTGGCGTTTCCGGTCCCCCCGGACCGAAAACGTCGCCATCTCTAGTCCTCTTTGGACGGTCGAGCCTCGGGCGGCAGCACACCCCAGTCGATCAGCTGCTCGGTGAGCTCGCCCGGGGTCATGTCGTAGATGATCGCCAGCGAACGCAGGTCTTCGGTGCGGATCGAAAGCACCTTGCCGTTGTAGTCGCCGCGCTGGCTCTGGATGGTGGCCGCGTAGCGGGCGAGCGGTCCGACCTTCTCCGCCGGGAGCTGCTGTAGGCGCTCCAGGTTGATGACGATCTTCGTGGCGGGCTCGGCACCCGAGGGCACCCGGCCCTCCGGCAGCAGTTCGACCACCGGCACGCCGTAGAAATCGGCCAGTTCGGCGAGCTTCTGCACGGTGACGGCGCGGTCGCCGCGCTCGTACGAACCGACGACGACGGCCTTCCAGCGGCCCCCGGACTTCTGCTCGACCCCGTGCAGGGACAGGCCCTGCTGCTGGCGGATCCCGCGGAGCTTGGCCCCGAGCGCCTTGGCGTAATCGCCCATCTGGTGGTTCTCCGTTTCCTCACCCCCGACCGGTCGAGGTGACCGATCCAGGGGACTCCTAGAGTCGAATACTCAGAGTAATGGTTACGCATAGTTGTCACCAGGTCAAGCGGGTGCTTTCGAGAGGCCTTCGTCACCTGGGGCGCGCCACCCGTAAGACTGAGGCCCCGCTGCTGCTAGTGTCGACTCGATTTCCTCGGTCAGCAGGAAGTCGACGTCCTTTAAGGACCCGTCCAGAGAGGCGGGGAAGGAGGTCCGCCTTGTCGTCACGCCCGCGTGGCGCGGCGGAACCGGCGGGAGAGCGTGAGCTCCTCTCGTCCGGCGATGTCGCGCGCACGATCGCCCGAATGGCCCACCAGGTCATCGAGAAGACCGCTCTCGATGCCGGCGGCTCGATTCCACCCGTGTTGCTGGGCATCCCCACCCGCGGTACCCCGCTCGCCCTGCGGCTCGCGGACAAGATCGCCGAGTTCTCCGGCATCCGTCCGCCCACCGGCGCGCTGGACATCACGCTCTATCGTGATGATCTCCGCCGCCGCCCGCCCCGCGCGCTCGAGCATTCGCGACTGCCGCCGACCGGCATCGACGACGCGGTGGTGATCCTGGTCGACGACGTGCTGTTCTCCGGCCGCACCATCCGCGCCGCCCTCGACGCCCTGCGCGACCACGGCCGCCCGCGTGCGGTCCAGCTGGCCGTGCTGGTCGACCGCGGCCATCGCGAACTGCCGATCCGCGCCGACTACGTGGGCAAGAACGTGCCCACCTCGCGTGCCGAGGGGATCGAGGTCCTGCTGTCCGAAGTGGACGGCCGCGACACGGTTCTGCTGCGGGCGCAACCAGAAGGAGACCGATCGTGAAGCACCTGCTCGCCACCGACGGGCTCGACCCGGCGCTCGCGACAGCCGTGCTGGACACCGCCGAAGAGCTCAAGCACACCCTGCTGGGCCGCGAGGTCCGCAAGCTCCCGACGTTGCGTGGCCGCACCGTCATCACGCTGTTCTACGAGAACTCGACCCGCACCCGCGTCTCGTTCGAGATCGCCGGGAAATGGATGAGTGCCGACGTGATCAACGTCTCCGCGTCCAGTTCCTCGGTCAACAAGGGCGAATCGCTGCGGGACACCGCGCTGACACTGGCCGCGGCAGGCGCCGACTGCGTGATCATCCGGCACCCCGCCTCCGGGGCGGCGCAGCGGCTTTCGGGCTGGCTCGCCGAGGCCGGGACGGCGGTCGTCAACGCCGGGGACGGCACCCACGAGCACCCCACCCAGGCACTGCTCGACGCCGCCACGCTGCGGGAGCGGCTCGGGTCGCTGGCGGGCCGCCGCATCGGGATCGTCGGCGACATCCTGCACAGCCGGGTCGCGCGGTCGAACATCCACCTGCTGTCGGCGCTGGGTGCCGAGGTGGTGCTCGTCGCGCCGCCGACCCTGCTGCCCGCCGGGGTGGAGAGCCTGCCGGTCACGGTGTCGCACGAACTCGACGCCGAACTGCCCGCGCTCGACGCGGTCATGATGCTCAGGGTTCAGGCGGAGCGGATGCACGGGGGCTTCTTCCCGAGCGCGCGCGAGTACTCGATCGCTTACGGCCTCAACGAGCGGCGGATGAAGCTCTTGCCCGAGCACGCCGTCGTCCTGCACCCCGGTCCGATGCTGCGCGGGATGGAGATCGCCTCGGCGGTCGCCGACTCCCCGGCCTCGGCCATCACCGAACAGGTCCGCAACGGCGTCCACGTGCGCATGGCGGTCCTCTACCACCTGCTCGCCAGCGAAGGAGCCTCCTCGTGACCACCGTCCTGATCAAGGGCGCCCGACCCTACGGCGAGGGCGACCCGGTCGACGTACTCGTCGAGGACGGCGTGATCACCGGCATCGGCGCCCTTGACGTCCCCGAAGACGACTCGGCCGCCGAGGTGATCGAAGCGGGTGGCCAGGTGCTGCTCCCCGGTTTCGTCGACCTGCACACCCACTTGCGTGAACCCGGCCGCGAGGACACCGAGACCGTCGCCACCGGTTCGGCCGCTGCCGCGCTCGGCGGCTACACGGCGGTGTTCGCCATGGCCAACACCGACCCGGTGGCCGACAACGCGGTGATCGTCGACCACGTGTGGCGGCGCGGCCAGGAGGCCGGGCTGGTCGACGTCCACCCGGTCGGCGCGGTCACCGTGGGCCTCAAGGGCGAGAAGCTCGCCGAACTGGGCACCATGGCGAAGTCCGAGGCCCAGGTGAAGGTCTTCTCCGACGACGGCCTCTGCGTCGCGGACCCGCTGCTGATGCGCCGCGCGCTGGAGTACTCGACGGCGCTGGGCGTCGTCATCGCGCAGCACGCCGAAGAGCCGCGACTGACCGTCGGCGCCCAAGCGCACGAAGGCGAGCAGGCCGCGCGCCTGGGCTACACCGGCTGGCCCGCTTCGGCGGAGGAGTCGATCGTCGCCCGCGACTGCCTGCTGGCCCGGCACGCGAACGCGCGGCTGCACGTCTGCCACGTCTCGACCTCGGGCACCGCCGACATCCTGAAGTGGGCCAAGGAGCGCGGCACCAGGGTCTCGGCCGAGGTCACCCCGCACCACCTGCTGCTGACCGACGAGCGGCTGGCGACCTACGACCCGGTCAACAAGGTCAACCCGCCGCTGCGCACCGGATCCGACGCCGAGAAGCTGCGGGCCGCGCTGGCCGAGGGTGTCATCGACTGCGTCGCCACCGACCACGCGCCGCACGCGGTCCAGGACAAGGACCGCGAGTGGAACTCGGCGCGGCCCGGCATGCTCGGGCTTCAGACCGCGCTCTCGATCGTGGTCGAGACCATGGTCCGCACCGGCCTGCTGGACTGGCGCGGCGTCGCACGGGTGATGAGTGAGCGGCCCGCCGAGATCGGCAACCTGACCGACCACGGCCGCCCGATCGAGGTCGGCGAACCGGCCAACCTGACGTTGGTGGACCCGGACACCGAATGGACCGTGCGAGGCGTCGAGTTCGCGAGCATCGCGGCGAACACCCCGTACGAAGGAATGCGGCTCCCCGGCGTGGTGACGGCGACGTTGCTGCGCGGGCGGATCACCGCTCGGGAAGGGAAGATCACCCCATGAGCGACCGGATTCTGCTGACCCTGGCGGTCCTCGCCTTCTTCCTCGTCTGCGTCCTCCTGATGTGGCGCGGCTGGCGGCGGAAGTCGCGCACGCAGAGCGTCCAGGTGCCGCCGTTCGCCGAAATCCCGGCCGAACCCGGCAACGTGCTGCTCGAATCGACTGGCGTCTACATCAGCACGACGACGGCGGGCCACTGGCAGGAGCGGGTGGTCACCCGCGGTGCCGGTCTGCGCACCGGCGCGGTCTGGCGGCTGCACGAAGACGGTGTCGCCATCGAACGCGGCGGCGCCCCGGACTTCTGGATCCCGCGCGCCTCGGTCACCGGCGTCCGCAAGGACAAGGGGATGGCCGGGAAGGTGATGGGCATCGACGCCCTGCTGGTCATCACCTGGCTGGCGGGCGACGTCGCACTGGACACCGGATTCCGCGGCGACGACGTCGACGACTATCCAGAGTGGATCGAAGCTTTGCAGGACATTCACCACGACATCAAGGGAGGTGCCTGATGAGCACCGCGAACGGCATTAGGACCCCCGCGGCACTGGTCCTCGAAGACGGCCGGGTGTTCCGCGGCTCCGCATACGGGGCCCGCGGACGGAGTCTGGGCGAGGCGGTGTTCTGCACCGGCATGACCGGCTACCAGGAGACGCTGACCGACCCCTCCTACCACCGGCAGATCGTGGTCCAGACCGCGCCGCAGATCGGGAACACCGGCTGGAACGACGAAGACGACGAGTCCTCCCGCATCTGGGTCTCGGGCTACGTCGTCCGCGACCCGGCGCGCACGCCGTCCAACTGGCGCTCGAAGCGCACGCTGGACGAGGAACTGGAGCGCCAGGGCGTCGTCGGCATCTCCGAAGTGGACACTCGCACGCTGACCCGGCACCTGCGCGAACAGGGCGCCATGCGGTCCGGCGTGTTCTCGGGTGAGGCGCTGGGCAGCGACGAGGAGATGCTCGCGCAGGTGCAGGCGGGCCCGCAGATGGAGGGCGCCGACCTGGCGGGTGAGGTCAGCACCAAGCAGACCTACGTCGTCAAGGCGCAGGGGGAGCCGCGCTTCCGCGTCGCCGCGCTGGACCTCGGCATCAAGTCCAACACCCCGCGTCTGATGGCCGCCCGCGGTATCGAGGTGCACGTCCTGCCCTCGTCGTCCACGGTGGACGAACTCCTCGCGATCGAGGCGGACGGCGTTTTCCTGTCCAACGGCCCCGGTGACCCGGCGACCACCACGCACGCCACCGACCTGACGAAAGCGGTGCTGCAGCGGGAAATCCCGCTGTTCGGCATCTGCTTCGGCAACCAGATCCTCGGCCGCGCGCTGGGACTGGGCACCTACAAGATGCGCTACGGCCACCGCGGGATCAACATCCCGGTGATCGACGTGGCGACCAAACGGGTCGCGATCACCGCGCAGAACCACGGGTTCGCCCTCGAAGGCGAACCGGGCCAGCGCTTCGAGACGCCGTTCGGCGCCGCGCAGATCTCGCACTACTGCCCGAACGACGACACCGTCGAAGGTGTCCGCGCGTTCGACGTCCCCGCGTTCTCGGTGCAGTACCACCCCGAGGCCGCCGCCGGCCCCCACGACGCGGCCCCCCTGTTCGACGAGTTCGTGAGCTTGATGGAGAAGAAGGCACGGGCATGACGGTCGTGACCGGTATCGAGCGGATCAGGATCCGGAACTACCGGGTGCTGCGGGACGTCGAACTGGACGGCCTGACGCCGATCACGGCACTTCTCGGTCCGAACGGCAGCGGTAAGTCGACCTTGCTGGACGCGTTGCTCTTCGTCAGCGAGGCCGTACGGCGTGGCCTGGGTTCCGCGCTTGCCCGTCGCGGCGGCCTCCCGGAAGTCCGGACCCTGGGTTCCCCCGGCCACGTCGAGATCGAAGTCGGCTATCGGACCGAGGAAGGCGCGTTCGAGTATCGACTGGCCTTCGACGGAAACCTCGCCTTTGAGGAGACCCTGCGGTGGCGGCCGTCCCGCGCCCCGGACTGGCGGGCACTGCTCGAGTTCCGGGGTGGAGAAGGCGTCGTGTACTCCGAGTCCGGCGACCAGGAGATCAGGGAGGATCTGTCCGACAGCGAGACGCTGGCTCTGGACACCTTCGGTCGTCTCAGCCGCTACGACCGGGTCGCCGAATTCCGGAAGTTCGTGCTGGACTGGCATTCGGTGAACATCGATGTCGAACGGATGCGCAAGGGCGCCAAAAAAGGTGGCAACGCGACGCGGCTTTCCACCTCGGGCGACAACATCGCGATAGTCGTCGAGCAACTCCAGGTACGCCGGCCGGAGGTCTGGGCGGAAATACTCCGTTCACTTCGACGCTATGTTCCGAGGCTTGAGGATTTCTCGTCGATGCAGCTGGGCGACGGAAGTTTCATCGTCCGGCTGCGGGAGCGAGGTGCCGGTGAACTGATCTCACCGGACCACATCTCGGACGGGACGCTCTCCCTGCTGGCCTACCTGGTGGCCATGCGTGATCCGGCTTCCGTTCTGTTGATCGAGGAGCCGGAAAACCAGGTGCACCCAAGGTTGCACTACCCGCTCGCCGACGAAGCGAGGATGTCGGAGAGCGGCCAGGTGATCGTCGCGACGCACTCGCCGCGGTTCGTCGACGCGACGAGGCCGGACGAGGTCTGGATGTTCGCCAGGGGAGCCGACGGCCACACCGAGGTGATGCACGCCTCCGCCGAGCCTCAGTTGGTGCGGATGACGGAATCCGGCGGTGCGCTCGGCGACCTGTGGACCGAAGGTTACTTCCGGTTCGGCGATCCCCTCGCGGAGCAGGCGTGAGCGCGGTTACTTCGGTGAATCTCGTGGTGCTGGTCGAAGAGCGTTCGGCGGACGAAACGCTCCGTGCCTTGCTGCCGAAGATCACGCCCGGCGTGGTTTTCCAGATCGCCCCTTTCGACGGCAAGGAAGATCTGCTCCGCAAGCTGCCGCACCGCTTCCGCGAGTACGCGTACTACTGGACGGCGGTCGACTTGCGGGTCGTGGTGCTGGTCGACCGCGATGACGACGACTGCCTGGAACTCAAGGCCCACCTGTCCCGGCTGGCGAAGGAAGCCGGGCTCCCGGCCGAAGCCGTTCTGTTCCGGATCGTGGTCGAGGAGCTCGAAGCGTGGTTCCTCGGCGATGTCCCGGCGGTGAACGCGGCTTATCCCAGGGTTTCCCTTGATCTGGCGAAGCAGGCCAAGTTCCGTGATCCGGAAGATGTTCCCGGTGGAGCGTGGGAAGCGCTGGAGCACGTGCTCCAGCAGCATGGCTATCACAAGAAAGGGCTGGCGAAGATGATCGCCGCCCGTGATATCGCGCCGCACATGGATGTAGAGAACAATCGTTCCCAGAGTTTTCAGGTCTTCCGCGACGGTCTGCGGCGCCTGGTGAGTGAGGAAAACTAATGCCGAAGAGGACAGACATCCAGCACGTGCTGGTGATCGGCTCCGGGCCGATCGTGATCGGCCAGGCGGCGGAGTTCGACTACTCCGGCACCCAGGCCTGCCGCGTACTCCGCGAAGAGGGACTGCGTGTCTCGCTGGTGAACTCGAACCCGGCGACCATCATGACCGACCCCGAGTTCGCCGACGCGACCTACATCGAGCCGGTCACCCCGGAATTCGTCGAGAAGGTCATCGCCGAGGAGCGCCCCGACGCGATCCTGGCGACCCTCGGCGGGCAGACCGCGCTGAACTGCGCCGTCGCCCTGCACGAGCGCGGGGTGCTGGAGAAGTACGGCGTCGAGCTGATCGGCGCCGACGTCGAGGCCATCCAGCGCGGCGAGGACCGGCAGAAGTTCAAGGACATCGTGCGCACGATCGGCGCCGAGGTGCCGCGTTCGCGGGTGTGCCACGACATGGACGAGGTCCGCGCGACCGTCGCCGAGGTCGGCCTCCCGGTGGTCATCCGGCCGTCGTTCACCATGGGCGGGCTCGGCTCGGGCATGGCGCACACCGACGAGGAACTGGAGCGCCTCGCCACCACCGGCCTCGACGAGTCGCCGGTCACCGAGGTGCTCATCGAGGAGAGCGTCCTCGGCTGGAAGGAGTTCGAACTCGAGCTCATGCGCGACCGGCACGACAACGTGGTGGTCGTCTGCTCGATCGAGAACATCGACGCGATGGGCGTGCACACCGGCGACTCGGTCACCGTCGCGCCCGCGATGACCCTGACCGACCGCGAGTACCAGCACATGCGCGACGTCGGCATCGCCGTGCTGCGCGAGGTCGGCGTCGACACCGGCGGCTGCAACATCCAGTTCGCGATCGACCCGGCCGACGGCCGCATGGTCGTCATCGAGATGAACCCGCGGGTCTCCCGCTCCAGCGCGCTGGCGTCGAAGGCGACCGGTTTCCCGATCGCCAAGATCGCCGCGAAGCTCGCCATCGGCTACACACTCGACGAGATCCGCAACGACATCACCGGTGAGACCCCGGCGGCCTTCGAACCGGCACTGGACTACGTCGTGGTGAAGGTGCCGCGGTTCGCCTTCGAGAAGTTCCCCGGCGCGGACCCCACGCTGACCACGACGATGAAGAGCGTCGGCGAGGCGATGTCGTTCGGCCGCAGCTTCCCCGAGGCACTCGGCAAGGCACTGCGCTCCATCGACACCAAGGCCACCGGTTTCTGGACCCGTCCCGACCCCGAGGGCGCGACGCTGGAGTCCATTCTGGACGCCCTGCGCACACCGCACGACGGCCGGATCTACGAGGTCGAGCGGGCGCTGCGGTTCGGCGGCACCGTCGAGCAGATCCACGAGGCGTCGGGCATCGACCCGTGGTTCATCGACCAGATCGCCCTCATCGGCGAGGTCGGCTCCGAGGTCCGTGACGCGCTGGTGTTGGACGAGCCGCTCCTGCGGCGGGCCAAGCGCACCGGTCTGTCCGACCAGCAGATCGCCGCGCTGCGGCCGGAACTGGCGGGGGAGGACGGCGTCCGAGCGCTGCGCCGCCGTCTCGGCGTGCGGCCGGTGTACAAGACCGTCGACACCTGCGCGGCCGAGTTCGCGGCCAAGACGCCGTACCACTACTCGGCCTACGAGACCGACCCCGCGGCGCAGTCGGAGATCACCGCGCAGACCGGGAAGCCGAAGGTGCTGATCCTCGGCTCCGGGCCGAACCGCATCGGGCAGGGCATCGAGTTCGACTACTCGTGCGTGCACGCCGCCATCGCGTTGCGCGAGGCCGGTTTCGAAGCGGTCATGGTCAACTGCAACCCCGAGACCGTCTCCACCGACTACGACACCTCGGACAGGCTCTACTTCGAGCCGCTGTCGTTCGAAGACGTCCTGGAAGTCGTGAACGCGGAGCAGGAGTCGGGCACCGTCGCCGGGGTCATCGTGCAGCTGGGCGGCCAGACCCCGCTCTCGCTCGCGAAGCGCCTCGCCGACGCCGGTGTCCCGGTAATCGGCACCTCCCCGGACGCGATCCACCTCGCCGAGGACCGCGGCGCGTTCGGCGAGGTCCTCACCGACGCCGGGCTGCCCGCGCCGAAGTACGGCACCGCGACCTCGTTCGAGGGCGCGAAGCGGATCGCCGACAAGATCGGCTACCCGGTCCTGGTGCGGCCGTCCTACGTGCTGGGCGGGCGCGGCATGGAGATCGTGTACGACGAGGAATCGCTCGCCGGCTACATCCACCGCGCCACCGAGGTCACCCCCGAGCACCCGGTGCTGGTGGACCGCTTCCTCGACGACGCCATCGAGATCGACGTCGACGCGCTGTTCGACGGCGACGACCTCTTCCTCGGCGGCGTCATGGAGCACATCGAGGAAGCCGGGATCCACTCCGGCGACTCGTCCTGCGCGCTCCCGCCGATCACGCTGGGCCGGACCGACATCGAGACGGTGCGCCGCTCGACCGAGGCCATCGCGCGCGGTGTCGGCGTCCGCGGCCTGCTGAACGTCCAGTACGCGCTCAAGGACGACGTCCTCTACGTCCTGGAGGCCAACCCGCGTGCCTCGCGGACGGTGCCGTTCGTGTCGAAGGCGACCGCGGTGCCGCTGGCGAAGGCCGCGGCGCTGATCATGACCGGCTCGTCGATCAAGGAACTGCGCGAGTCCGGCGTCCTCCCGGCCGAAGGTGACGGGGGCCACATGCCCGCCGATTCGCCGGTCGCGGTCAAGGAGGCGGTCCTGCCGTTCCACCGCTTCCGCACCCCCGAGGGGCACGGCGTCGACTCGCTGCTCGGCCCGGAGATGAAGTCCACCGGTGAGGTCATGGGTGTCGACGTCTCCTTCGGGAAGGCGTTCGCCAAATCCCAGGCCGGGGCCTACGGTTCGCTGCCGACGTCGGGCAAGGTGTTCGTCTCCGTCGCCAACCGCGACAAGCGTTCGCTGGTGTTCCCGGTGAAGCGGCTGGCGGATCTCGGCTTCGAGATCCTCGCCACCTCCGGTACAGCGGAAGTGTTGCGGCGCAACGGGATTCCCTGCACCGTCGTGCGCAAGCACTACGAAGGATCGACCACCGAGGAGCCCAACGTCGTGGACGTCATCCTCGGCGGCGGCGTGCAGATGGTGATCAACACCCCGTACGGCAACAGTGGTCCGCGTATCGACGGCTACGAAATCCGTACCGCCGCGGTGTCCCGGGACATCCCCTGCATCACCACGGTGCAGGGCGCGGCGGCGGCCGTGCACGGGATAGAGGCCGTCATCAAGGGCGACATCGGCGTCCGCTCGTTGCAGAGCCTTCAGGCGGCACTGAAGGCCAAGGCATGAGCGGGCGGTTCGGGGCGAGGCTGGCGCGGGCGGTCGCGGAGAAGGGGCCGCTCTGCGCCGGGATCGATCCCCATCCCGGGTTGATCCAGGCGTGGGGTCTTCCGGCGGACGCGGGCGGTCTGGAGAAGTTCGCCCTCACGGCCGCTGAGGCGATCGCGCCCGAGGTCGCGGTGATCAAGCCCCAGTCCGCCTTTTTCGAGGCCTACGGGCCTCCTGGGGTCGCTGTTCTGGCCAAGACGATGAAGGTGTGCCGGGAAGCGGGCGCGCTCGTCCTGCTGGACGTCAAACGCGGTGACATCGGTTCCACGATGGCGGCGTACACGGCGGCGTTCCTGCCCTTGGGAGCGGAACTCGAGGCCGACGCCATCACGGTGTCGCCGTACCTCGGGTTCGGCTCGCTGGACTACGCCGTCGAGGTTGCCCAGGCGCAAGGCAAGGGCCTGTTCGTCCTCGCGCGCACCTCCAACCCGGAGGCCCAGGGATTGCAGAACGCCTTGCTGCCCAACGGAAAGACCGTCGCACAGGACATCGTCGACACGGCGGGCGCGCATAACGCCGGTGTCGGGCCGCTGGGTGACATCGGTGTCGTCGTCGGCGCCACCATCGCGCCGGGAGAACTCGATCTGAGCAAGCTGAACGGACCCGTCCTGGCACCCGGTTTCGGGGCCCAGGGAGCCACTGTGGCCGATCTTCGCGGGCTTTTCGGGCCGCGGCTGCCGGGAGTGCTCCCCGCCTCCTCGCGCGAAGTCCTCAAGCACGGGCCGGACCCCGAGGCGTTGCGTACGGCCGTTCGGAGGACACGGGATTCCCTCGGTTCCCTGGAAAACGGCCAATAGCAGGCCCGGGAATCGGTCATGACCAGCCACCCCCGCATTGTGGCCCGAGGTAACGGGTGGGTACCGTCGCCACACCCACCCAGATTTGAGAACTACCGGAGGAAAACGTGGCACTTCCCCAGCTGACAGAGGAACAGCGCGCTGCGGCGCTGGAGAAGGCCGCCGCCGCCCGCCGCATCCGTGCTGAGCTGAAGGAGCGGCTGAAGCGGGGCGGTACCACTCTGGTCGACGTGTTGAAGCAGGCCGAGGAGAACGAAGTCCTCGGCAAGATGAAGGTCTCGGCTCTGCTCGAGGCTCTTCCGGGCGTCGGCAAGGTCCGTGCCCAGCAGACCATGGAACGACTGGAGATCGCACCCAGCCGTCGTCTTCGCGGCCTCGGCGACCGGCAGCGCAAGGCGCTGCTGGCCGAATTCAGCGGCGAGTGAGCGGCATCGGTCAGGATCACCCGGTGACCCCGGGCGCTGACCGCGGCGGTGAGCCGGTGGCGGGACTCAACTCCCGGCACCGGCTCACGGTCGTCTCAGGGCCTTCCGGAGTCGGGAAGTCGAGCGTGGCTGGGGAGCTGCGCAAGCTGGATCCGGAGATCTATTTCAGCGTCTCGGTGACCACCAGGAAGCCGAGGCCGGGTGAGGTCGACGGCGAGCACTACCACTTCATCGACCGTGCCGAGTTCGACCGCATGGTCGTCGCGGGCGAACTGCTGGAGCACGCCGAGTTCACCGGCAACTGTTACGGCACCCCGCGTGCACCCGTGGAGCGGGCTTTGGCGGCAGGCCGCAACGCCGTGCTGGAGATCGAACTCCAGGGCGCGCGGCAGGTCCGCAAGGCGATGCCCCAGGCACGGCTGGTGATGCTGATGCCGCCGTCGTGGGACGAACTGGTCGGCAGGCTGACCGGTCGCGGCACCGAAAACGAGGCCGCGGTGAAGGCCAGGCTGGCCGAGGCGGAGCGCGAACTCGCCGCGGCCGGGGAGTTCGACGAGCGCGTGGTCAACGCCGACGTGCGAGACGCCGCCGAGCAGTTGCTAAACTTGATAACCGGCGACCAGTAACACCTAAGATTCGGAGCACCACGAGTGACGACTCAGGCCACGCTGCACGAAGAGCTCGAAGGCATCACCAACCCGCCCATCGACGACCTTCTCGAAAAGGTCAGCTCGAAGTACGCGCTGGTGATCTACTCGGCCAAGCGCGCTCGCCAGATCAACGACTACTACGCCCAGCTGGGCGAGGGTCTGCTGGAGTACGTCGGCCCGCTGGTCGAGCCGGGCCCGCGCGAGAAGCCGCTCTCCATCGCCCTGCGCGAGATCCACGGTGGCCTGCTCGAGCACACCGAGGGTGAGTAGACACTCAATGGCCACGGCGGCCGTCGAGGTGACCAGTCGGCGCGGCAGGCCCGATGGCCCCGCTATCGGGATGGCAGGGCGTTGATCAGCGTGAGCGAGGCAGTTGAAGTGACATGCCCTGGCAGCCCGATCGCGGTCCCGCGCAAAGCCGCCGAGAACACCGTTGAGTAAACCCAAGATCGTCCTGGGCGTAGGCGGCGGCATCGCCGCTTACAAGGCCTGTGAGGTCCTGCGCGGGCTGACCGAATCCGGTCACGACGTCCGCGTGGTCCCCACGGAAGCCGCGCTGAACTTCGTCGGCGCGGCCACCTTCGAGGCACTGTCCGGCCACCCGGTGCACACCGGCGTGTTCACCGAGGTGCCCGAGGTCCAGCACGTCCGCGTCGGCAAGGAAGCCGATCTGGTGCTCGTGGTGCCCGCCACGGCGAACCTGCTCGCCAAGGCCGCCCATGGCATCGCGGACGACCTGCTGACGAACACCTTGCTCACCGCCCGGTGCCCGATCGCCTTCTTCCCGGCGATGCACACCGAGATGTGGGAGCACCCGGCCACCCGTGACAACGTGGCGCTGCTGCGCTCACGCGGCCTGGTCGTCGCCGAACCCGCCGCGGGCAGGCTCACCGGCACCGACACCGGCAAGGGGCGGCTCGCCGACCCGGCCGAGATCGTCGACCTGGCCCGGCTCCTGCTCGCCGTGCCGGACGCCCTCCCGCGCGACCTCGAAGGCGTGCGCGTGGCGATTTCGGCGGGCGGCACCCGTGAGCCGCTGGACCCGGTCCGCTACCTGGGCAACCGTTCGTCGGGCAAACAGGGCTACGCGCTGGCCCGGGTCGCCGCGCAGCGCGGCGCCGAGGTCACGCTGGTCACCGCGCATACCGTCGCGCTGCCGGATCCCGCGGGCGCGAAGGTCGTCCACGTGTCGACAGCCGAGGAACTGCGCCAGGCGATGCACGCCGAGGCCGCTTCCGCCGATGTGGTCGTGATGGCCGCCGCCGTCGCGGACTTCCGGCCGTCGAACCGCGCCGATCACAAGATCAAGAAATCCGACGACACGCCGGATCCGGTCGTCGAGCTCACCCGGAACGCGGACATCCTGGCCGAACTCGTCCGGAACCGGACGGATGGCCTGCTGGTGGTTGGTTTCGCCGCTGAAACCGGGGACGATAAGGGTGGCGTTCTCGACCACGCCCGCGTCAAACTGAAGCGTAAGGGCGCGGACCTGCTGGTGGTGAACGCCGTCGGCGAGGGCAAGGCGTTCGGGACCGAGGACAACTCCGGCTGGCTTCTGGGGGCCGATGGGACCGAGATCCCGATCCCGCTCGGCGCCAAGGCGGAGCTGGCGTCCACATTGTGGGACGCTGTTGTGACCTTGATGAAGCGTTGACCGAGCCTCGAACGATAGTCAGTACGCTTGAGTACAAGCTAAGGGGTGCCTAACTTTCTGGGCATCAGACGTCTAGGTGAGGAAGTGACGGCCACCGTGACCGCGTCCACGAGCAGACTGTTCACATCGGAATCGGTGACTGAGGGTCATCCCGACAAGATTTGCGACGCCATCAGCGACTCGATCCTGGACGGCCTGCTGGCCAAGGACCCGCGGAGCCGGGTGGCGGTCGAAACCCTCATCACGACCGGGCAGGTGCATGTCGCCGGCGAGGTGACCACCGAGGCCTACGCGGACATCCCGACCATCGTCCGCGACGTGATCCTGAGGATCGGCTACGACTCTTCGGCCAAGGGTTTCGACGGCAACTCCTGCGGCGTCAACGTCGCCATCGGGTCTCAGTCGCCCGACATCGCACAGGGTGTCGACACCGCATACGAGTCCCGCGTCGAATCCGACGAGGACGAGATCAACCGCCAGGGTGCCGGCGACCAGGGCCTCATGTTCGGCTACGCCTGCTCGGACACTCCCGAGCTGATGCCGCTGCCGATCGCGCTGGCGCACCGGCTTTCCCAGCGGCTGACCCGGGTCCGCAAGGACGGCGTGCTGCCGTACCTGCGCCCGGACGGCAAGACCCAGGTCACCATCGAGTACGCCGGCGACCAGCCGGTGCGGCTCGACACGGTGGTCGTGTCCACGCAGCACGCGGACGGCATCGACCTCGAGCAGATGCTCGGCGTCGACGTCCGCGAGCACGTGGTCGCCCCGGAGATCGCCGAACTCGGGCTCGACACCACCGACGTGCGGCTGCTGGTCAACCCGACCGGCCGCTTCGTCATCGGTGGCCCGATGGGCGACGCGGGCCTGACCGGCCGCAAGATCATCGTCGACACCTACGGCGGCATGGCCCGTCACGGTGGCGGCGCGTTCTCCGGCAAGGACCCGTCCAAGGTCGACCGCTCGGCCGCGTACGCGATGCGCTGGGTGGCGAAGAACGTCGTCGCCGCCGGTCTCGCCACGCGCGCCGAGGTCCAGGTGGCCTACGCGATCGGCAAGGCGGCCCCGGTGGGCCTCTTCGTCGAGACCTTCGGCACCGAGACGGTCGACCCGTCGAAGATCCAGGCCGCCATCACGGAGGTCTTCGACCTGCGTCCGGCCGCGATCATCCGCGATCTCGACCTGCTTCGGCCGATCTACGCGCCGACAGCCGCGTACGGCCACTTCGGCCGTCCCGAGCTGGCCCTCCCGTGGGAGAGCACGGCGCGTTCGGCGGACCTGAAGTCGGCCGCGGGCGCCTGATTGCTTGGTCCGTGAAGGCCTCCTTGCCTACCTTGAGGGTAGTGAAGGAGGCCTTCACGGACCGCGGACCCGGCGGCCGGGGACGCGGTGACTGCCCGTGTCGGAGGAGTCTGGTAGAGATCACCGGGTGAGCAGCAGTCCCGAACCGACCCCGCTGTGGGACCTCCCCGAGCCTCCGCCGAAGGCCGAACCGGCACGGAAGGCCCCACCGTCGCGTGGCAAGCCCAGCCGTCGCGGCGCGCAGAACCCCGCGCCCGAGAACCCGGTCGCGCGGATCGTCGTCGACATCCCGCTCACGCATCTCGACCGGACCTTCGACTACCGGATCCCGGAAAAGCTGCACGAGACGGCGGTGCCCGGCTGCCGTGTGCGGGTCCGGTTCGCGGGCCAGCTCGTCGACGGCTACCTCGTCGAACGTGCCGACACCACGGACTTCACCGGGAAGCTCGCGTACATCGACAGGGTGACGTCGAGTGAGCCGGTGCTGCCGCCCGAACTGCACGCGCTCTGCCGCTCGGTCGCGGACCGTTACGGCGGCACGCTCAGCGACGTCCTGAGGCTGGCGATCCCGTCCCGGCACGCGAAGGTCGAGGGGGAGCCGGCCGCCGAGCCCGCGCCCGCGCCGGAAGCCCCGGACACCGCGGTTTGGGAGAAGTACCAAAACGGTCCGGCGTTCCTGGAGGCCGTCGCGGAGCGGCGTCCGGCCAACGCCGTCTGGCAGGGACTGCCGGGCGAGGACTGGCCGCGGCGTCTTGCCGAAGCCGCCGCGGTGGCGGCGTCCGCCGGACGCGGTGTCGTCATGGTCGTGCCGGACCACCGGGACCTGACGCGGCTGCACGACGCCTGCTCCGGGTTGCTGGGCGAGGACGCCGTCGTCGCGTTGATCGCCGGGCTGGGCCCGGCCGAGCGCTACCGCCGCTGGCTCGCGGTGCTGCGCGGCACGGTGCGGGTCGTCGTCGGCACACGCGCGGCGATGTTCGCGCCGGTCGCCGACCCCGGCCTGTTCGTGGTGTGGGACGACGGTGACGACGTCCACCTCGACCAGCACGCGCCGTACCCGCACGTCCGCGACGTCCTGATGGACCGCGCGCACGCCGCGAAAGGATCACTGCTCGTCGCGGGGTTCGCGCGGACGGCCGAGGCGCAGTTCCTGGTGGAGTCGGGCTGGGCGCAACCGCTTGTCGCCGCGCGTCCCGAACTACGGGCTGCCGCGCCGCGTGTGACGCCGGTCGGCGAGGACTTCGACGTCGCACGGGACGAAGCAGCGAAGGCGGCACGGCTCCCTTCGGTCGCTTTCGAGGCCGCACGGCAGTCTTTGGCGGGCGGCTTCCCTGTCCTGGTGCAGGTTCCGCGTCGCGGCTACGTCCCGGGGCTCGCTTGCGGCAAGTGCCGGACGTCGGCGCACTGCCGCCGGTGCGCGGGTCCGCTTTCCCTGCCCGGCGGGCTGATCGACGGCTCGCCGAGGCCGCCCGCCTGCCGGTGGTGCGGCGTCCCCGAGACGAACTTCCATTGCGCCGCTTGCGGTTCCGTCCGGTTGCGGGCGGTCGTCGTCGGCGCCAAGCGGACCGCGGAGGAACTCGGCCGCGCGTTCTCCGGCTTCCCGGTGCGGACCTCGGGCGCCTCGGAGGTACTGGCCTCGGTGCCCGGAAAGCCGGCGCTGGTGGTGTGCACGCCGGGAGCCGAGCCGATCGCGGAAGGCGGGTACGGCGCGGCGTTGCTGCTGGACGGCTGGGCGTTGCTGGGACGGCAGGATCTGCGCGCGGGGGAGGAGACCCTGCGCCGCTGGATGGCCGCGGCGGCCCTGGTGCGGCCGGGGACCGAGGGCGGGCGCGTGTTCGTCGGCGCGGAAGCCGGTCTCGCCGTCGTGCAGGCCCTCGTCCGGTGGGATCCGGGCTGGCACGCGAGCCAGGAACTGGCCGAGCGGAAAGAACTCGGTTTCCCGCCGGTGATGCGGATGGCGAGCATCGAGGGCACGCCGGACGCGGTCGCCGGGCTGCTCGACGACCTCGCCCTCCCGGAGACCGGCGAGGTGCTGGGCCCGGTGCCGCTCGGCGACGTCGACGAGGACGGCAACGCCGAACGCGAACGGGCCCTGGTGCGCGTCGCGCGTCCGGACGGGAAGGCCCTCGCCGCCGCGATCCACGCCGCCGCCGCCCGGCGCGACGCCCGCAAGGCCCCCGAGCCCATCCGGATCCAGCTGGACCCCCTCGAGCTCATCTGACCCCCGCGTCCAGTCCTCTGATTGCGGTAGTTGCACGCGCAAGGACCGCAACCAGAGGACTGGACGCGGGGGTCAGAGGGTCGTGCCGGGGACGGCGAGGACGTCGGCGCGGGCAGGGTGACCGGGTGCGGGGGTGGCGGGAGCACGCGTGGCGGTGCCGCCGAGGGCGGCGGTGAGCAGGCTGACGATCTGCGACGAGATCGCCGCCCGCCGTGCCTCGAAATCGGCGTCGGTCAAGGCCGCCGGATCGGCGGGCGTCCCGAGCACGGGGGTGTGCAGATGCCCGCCCGCGATCCCGGCCAGGCCGAGTCCGGTCCGCAGCCGGTTGCTGCGGTACATCGATTCGTTGGACAGGTAATTGCCGCCGCCCCCGGAAGCCGCGATCTCACCCGGCTTCGGCGTGTCCGTCCGGCAGACCGCCGTCCCCGTCCCCGGATGACCGCTGTCCGGCCGTACGCAGAACGCCTGGTTGTACAGCACCCGGTACGCCCCGGCGGGCGCGGCGAGCATCTTTTCGTACGGCAACGAGGTTTCGATGAACTGGACGGCCGGCTGCGGCCAGCCGCGCGCGGGCGGGACCCGGCCGCGGACGGACTCGTCGAGGTTGTCCGGCGAACCACCGCGCCAGGCACCGGCCCACCGTTCGATGTCGAACTGGCCGGGACGGCCCTGGCTGATCGTCATGATCAGTTCCGGACGCCGGAAGCGGTCCTTCAGCGCCTGTCCGTAGGCCGCCTCGACGATGCCGGTGTCGAAGTAGCTCCACACCACCGGGAACGACACGGCCTGCACGAGCGCGGGTCCGGTCGGTGTCTGGATCACCTTGCCGTCCAGGTGCAGCGCGGCCGCGCCGGACGGGTTCGCGATGCGGACGCCCGCGCCGTTGAGCGTGAACGGGTCGAACCCGCTCACCAGCACCCGGCGTACGGACGGGCCGATCGGGAAGCGGGAGTCGCCGAGACCGCGAGCGCCGATGTCGAACGTCTTCAGCAGTTCCGCGCGGGCGGTGGCCGACAGCGGGAAGCGCGGCGTCCATTGGCGCAGCGCCTTGCTCATCCGCAGGCGGGCCCAGTACAGCGGGCGGTCGTCGGCCTTGTCGATGCTGCCGAGGCCGGGACGGCGGCCCTGCGCGCGGTCGACGGCGGTCCGCCAGAGCCCGTCACCGGCGGTCTCCGCGAGCTTCTCCGCGCGCAAAGCGGTCTTCGTCGCGCAGAGCCGTGTCGTGAAGTCGGAGACGAGCTGGTCGAACCCGGCCAGCCGGACGAGTTCCGGCCCGACCGCGGGGCCGCCCGACGGCATCGTCGCGGTGAGCCGCTTCTCCTCGATGGTGATCGCGGCCGAGTCGTCGAAACAGCCACGCGCGCCTTCGGCTTGCGCGATACCGGGGACCGCGAGGACGGGAAGGGCGATGAGCAGCGGGAGAAGCGCGCCCCATCGCCTGCCGGGAGTCTTCATGGACCGCATTCTGCTCATCCGGGCACGGCCGCACTACCGACGTTCGCAGGTCTGGACGGGTCTTGTCCGGGGTGGACAGGCGGGGCAGACTCGCGCCATGGCCGCGCACAGAAGCACTCTGGGACGCATCACCGCAGTCACCGCGATCGCCGCCGTCGTCGGCACGGCCGTGCCGGGCACCGCGGCGGCGGCACCACCACCGCCACCTAGGTCCCCGGTGGCCGTCGGCTATCTCGGCGCGGTGTCGAGCATCGACGTGGACGCGACCGCGATCGGCACCAAGATCCTGCGCGAAGGCGGCAACGCCGTCGACGCGGCCGTCGCGACCGCCGCCGCACTGGGCGTCACCGACCCGTTCTCCGCCGGTTTCGGGGGTGGCGGCTTCTTCGTCTACTACGACGCGCGCACCGGCAAGGTGCACACCCTCGACGGCCGCGAGACCGCGCCTTCGACGGCGAACGAGAACCTCTTCGTCGAGAACGGCAAGGCGATCCCGTTCGCCGACGCCGTCACCAGCGGGCTGAGCGTCGGCGTCCCGGGGACGCCCGCCACCTGGCAGGAAGCACTGCGCAAGTGGGGGACCAAGTCGCTGGCGAAGGCGGTCAAGCCCGCCGAAGAACTCGCGCGCAAGGGCTTCACCGTCGACCAGACCTTCGCCACCCAGATCACCAACAACGCCGCCCGCTTCTCGGCCTTCCCGTCGACCCGGTCGCTGTACCTGCCCGGCGGCGCGGCGCCCGCCGTGGGCACGACGTTCAAGAACCCGGACCTCGCCGGCACGTACGCGCAGCTCGCCGCGAAGGGCACGGACGTCCTCTATCGCGGTCCGATCGGCGCGGACGTGGTGAAGACCGTGCGGAAGCCGCCGGTCGACCCCGCCTCGACGCTGAACGTCCGGCCCGGCGACCTGAGCGCGGCCGACCTCGCGAAGTACCGCGTCGTCGAGCGGAAACCGACGAAGACCGAGTACCGCGGTCTCGACGTCTACGGGATGCCCGCTCCGTCGTCCGGCGGGCTGACCGTCGGCGAGGCACTGAACATCCTCGAGAACCAGAAGCTGGGGAAGCTGGAGAAGGCCGACTACCTGCACAATTTCCTGGAGTCGACCCGGTACGCCTTCGCCGACCGCAACCGCTGGATCGGTGACCCGGCCTTCGTCGACGTCCCGGCGAAGGAACTGATCAGCCAGAAGTTCGCCGACAGCCGCGCGTGCCTGATCGACCCGGCGAAGGCCGGGACGAGCCCGGTCGCGCCCGCCGACCCGCGCAACCCGGTGCCGTGCGCCGGTGGGACGAACCCCGCGCCGACACCGTACGAGGGCGAGAACACCACGCACCTGACCGTCGCCGACCGGTGGGGCAACGTCGTCGCCTACACGCTGACCATCGAGCAGGAGGGCGGCAGCGGCATCGTCGTACCGGGCCGCGGGTTCCTGCTGAACAACGAACTGACCGACTTCTCCTTCACCCCGGTGACGCCGGGCGTGCCCGACCCGAACCTGCCGGGCCCGGCCAAGCGGCCGCGTTCGTCGATGGCGCCGACCATCGTGCTCGATCACGGCAAGCCGCTGCTCGCCGTCGGTTCGCCCGGTGGCGCGTCGATCATCACCACCGTGCTGCAGATCCTGACCGGCCGCATCGACCGGGGCCTGAAGCTGGTCGACGCGATCGCCGAACCGCGGGCGTCGCAGCGGAACTCGGCGGCCGCGCAGGTGGAGCAGTCGTTCCTCGACCAGGCCGACGTGCTCGCCGTCCTGAAGGCCAAGCAGCAGGGCTTCTCGACGGCGCCCGCGGAGATCGGGGCCGCGACCGGCGTCGAGCGGCTGCGGGACGGCCGGTGGCTCGCCGCCGCCGAACCCACGCGCCGAGGCGGGGGCTCGGCGGCCGTCGTCCTGCCCTGGCCACGCAACTAGGGAGGACCTGGGGGATAGCGAGCGCGCCGGGGGAGGGAGGTACTTCTAGACTGAGCGGCGATGTTCGCCCAGTCAGAGGTACCCGTCCCCTCGGTGGAGGTGCGTTGATGCGCCTCGTCTTCGCCGGCACCCCCGAACCCGCCGTCCCCTCGCTGCGCGCGCTCCTGGCGTCCGAGCAGCACGAGGTCGTCGCGGTCGTGACGCGCCCGGACGCGCAGGCGGGCCGCGGCCGCCGGGTCGTCCGGTCCCCGATCGGCGCGCTGGCCGACGAGCACGGGATCGAGGTGCTGACCCCGCCCAAGGCGAGCGACCCCGCGTTCCTCGCCCGGCTCGCGGAGATCGCGCCCGACGCGTGCCCCGTCGTCGCGTACGGGGCGCTGCTGCCCCAGGCCGCGCTGGACATCCCGGAGCACGGCTGGGTCAACCTGCACTTCTCGTTGCTGCCCGCGTGGCGTGGCGCGGCGCCGGTCCAGGCCGCGATCCGCGCCGGTGACGAGATCACCGGCGCCTCGACGTTCCGGATCGTCAAGGAGCTCGACGCGGGCCCGGTCTTCGGCGTGATCACCGAGCGGATCGGCGCTACGGACACCGCCGGGCAGCTGCTCGGCAGGCTGTCGGAGTCCGGGGCGGAACTGCTCGTGTCCACGATGGACGGTATCGCCGACGGCACGCTGCGCGCGGTCGAACAGCCCGGGGACGGTTTGAGTTACGCGCCCAAGGTGACGGTCGAGGACGCACGCGTCTCGTTCGCCGACCCGGCCGCGGCGGTCGACCGGCAGATCCGCGCGGTCAGCCCGGAACCGGGCGCGTGGGCGGAGTTCCGCGGCGAGCGGCTGAAGCTCGGCCCGGTGACGGTCGTCGACGAGCCCGGGCCCCCGCCGGGTGAGCTGGTCGTGGAACGCAAGCGGGTCCTGGTCGGCACGGCGTCGAAACCGGTGCGGCTGGGTGAAGTGCAGGCGCAGGGCAAGAAGCGGATGGCGGCCACCGACTGGGCGCGCGGTACGAGGATCGAACAAGGAGAGCGCCTGCAGTGAACGAGCGTAGGGAACGCCGGCCGTCGAGGCCGGAGCGAGGCCGTCCCGGCCCGCGCAAGGAAGGGCCCAGCCGCCCGCCGCAGATCGACCCGGCCCGCCAGGTCGCCTTCGACGTCCTGCGCGCGGTCCGGGAAGAGGACGCGTACGCGAACCTGGTGCTGCCGCAACTGCTGCGCAACCGCCGGATTTCCGGTCGCGACGCGGCGCTGGCCACCGAACTGACCTACGGGACCTGCCGCGCGGTCGGCATGCTGGACGCCGTCATCGAGGCCTGCCTCGTCGACCGCTCGCTGGCCAAGGTGGACGCCATCGTGCTGGACGGGCTGCGCCTCGGCGCGTACCAGCTGCTGCGCACCCGCATCCCCGAGCACGCCGCCGTCGGGTCCACTGTGGACCTCGTCCGCGCCGAAGTCGGTTCCTGGATCGCGGGTTTCGTCAACGCGGTACTGCGCTCGGTGTCCGAAAAGGACGAAGAGACCTGGCTGAACGAGCTGGCCCCGGACGAGGCCGTCGACCCGATCGGCGCCTACGCGCTGCGGACGGCGCACCCGCGCTGGGTCGCGCGTTCGTTCGCGGAAGCGCTGGGGGACAAGGGGGCCGAGCTGAAGGCGGCCCTGGAGGCCGACGACGACCGGCCCGACGTCCACCTGGTCGCCCGCCCCGGTGAGATCAGCGCCGACGAGCTGGCCGCCATCACCGGCGGCGACGTCGCCCCGTACTCGCCTTACGGCGTCCGGATGCCCGCGGGCTCCGGCGACCCCGGAGACGTCGAGCCGATCAAGGAAAAGCTGGCCGCCGTGCAGGACGAGGGCAGCCAGCTGTGTGCCGTCGCCGTCACCAGGGTCCCGCTGACCGGCTCCGACGAGCGCTGGCTGGACCTGTGCGCCGGACCGGGCGGCAAGGCCGCGCTGCTGGGCGCGCTCGCGTCGATCAGCGGCGCGACCGTCGACGCCGTGGAGAAGGCACCGCACCGCGCGAAGCTGATCGAGAACGCCGTCCAGGGGCTCCCGGTGACCATCCACGTCGCCGACGGCCGCGAGACCGACCTGAAACCGGGCTACGACCGCGTCCTGGTGGACGCGCCGTGCAGTGGCCTCGGCTCGCTGCGACGCCGTCCGGAAGCGCGCTGGCGCCGCCAGCCCAGTGACATCTCGGACCTGACGAAACTGCAGGGCCAGCTGATCGTCGCGGCGCTGGACCTGGTCCGCCCCGGCGGCATCGTGACCTACGTCGTCTGCTCGCCGCACCTGGCCGAGACCGAAGGCGTCGTGGGGGAGACCGCGCGCCGCGCCGGCGCGGAGGTCGTCGACGCGCGGGAGTTCTTCCCCGGCGTCCCGCAGCTCGGCGACGGCCCGTATGTCCAGCTGTGGCCGCACCGCCACGGCACCGACGCGATGTTCTGCGCCGTCCTGCGGAAGCCGGACACCGCCGGGTGAGCAGGGTCCTCGGCCTGGTCGCCAGCTCGTGCGGCGGACTGGACACCCGGTTCGCCGCGCAGCTCGCGGCACCGGCCGCGGCCCGCGGCTGGGATCTCGCGATCACGCTGACCCCGACCGCGGCCCGCTGGCTGGAGACGACCGGCGGGATCGGAGACCTGGAGAAGGTCACCGCTCTGCCGGTCCGCAGCAGGTCCCGGCTGCCGGGCGAACCCCGGCCGCATCCGGATCCCGCGGTGTTCCTGTTCGCGCCCGCGTCCGCGAACTCCGTGGCGAAGCTCGCGCTGGGCATCGCCGACAACCAGGCACTGACCCTGCTCGGCGACGTCCTCGGCACGCCGGGCATCACGATCGTGCTGGGGTATCAGATCCAGGACACCCGGGTGCACCATCCGGCGTGGCAACGCCATCTCGACACGCTCGCCTCCGCCGGTGTCACCACCCTGAGGCTCACGCCGGACGCGCCCTGGACTTCCGTGCTGGATCTGCTGCCGGAGGCTTAGCGAGCGCAGAACGCCGTGTCGACGGCGGCCGCGAGATGCGCCGACGCCCCGTCCGGCAGCGGGTCCATGTTGACGACGACGTTGACCCGTTTCCCGTGCGGGATCGCGCCCGAGATGTTCGAGAAACCGACGAGGTTCCCGCCGTGGCCCCAGAAGGTCCCGCCGCAGGACAGCGGGACCGACCCGATCCCGAGCCCGTACTCGGCACCGGGGACGCCCAGGTTCGCGGGAACGGTCCGCCGCATCTCGGCCTGCTGCGCACGGGGGAGGAGACGTCCGTCGGCGACCGCGCCGTAGAAGCGGTTCAGGTCTTCACCGGTCGAGACGAGCCCGCCGGAGGCCCCCGCCGCGGACGGGTCGAGTTCGGTGAAGTCGACGAGCCCCGGCGCGTAGCCCCTGGCGTGCGGTGACGGCAGCAGCTCGTCGCCTCGCAGCGGCAGGTACGTGTCGCGCAAGCCCAGCGGTTTGGTGATCCGGCTTCGGATCTCGGTGGAGACGGAGCGGCCGGTGAGCTGCTCGACGAGCATCCCGGCGATGACGTAGTTCGTGTTCGAGTAGGACCACTTCGCGCCCGGCTGGAACTCCGGCGGATGCGCGAGGCCGATCGCCACCAGCTCTTCGGGTTCGGCGCCGCGATGGCGCCACTCGTCGATGTCGAGGTCGCGGACGTAGTTGTAGAGCCCGCTGGTGTGCTGGAGCAGTTGCCGGACGGTGATCTTGGTGCCGTCGTTGCCGTTCCCGCGCACGAGACCGGGCAGGTACCGGTCGATCGGCGCGTCCAGCCGGACCTTTCCCTCGGCGACCAGTTGCAGTACCACCACGGCCACGAAGGTCTTGGTGACGCTGGCCGCCCGGAACTTCGCCCCGCGCGGGAACGGCGTCCCCGTTTCGACGTTCCCGACGCCCTCGCGCTCCGACCACGTCCGCCCGGACGCGCTGGTCACGGTCGCCCGCGCGCCCGGGACGCCGTCCTGTACCAGCGTTTTCAGCGCCTTGTCGACTTCGTCGTGCGATTCGGCCACGGCGAGCGCCGGTGCGGCGGTGGTGGTGGCCAGCAGCGCGATCAGCGAGCCGATGGCGACAATCTTCTTACCTGGCAAGGTTTTCCGCATGAACCCAAGCTAGGGAAACCGGATTCGCGCGGCCATGAGGCAGGCCCCCACCCCGCGCCGGGGGCCTGCCCCACCCTCAGCGCAGGCGCAGCGCGCGCTTCAGGGTGCCGAAGAGGTCGGTCTGGTTGGTCAGGCCGACGACGTTCGCCGCCTGCGGCCCGTAGCCCGCGACGCGGATCTGCGTGCCGGTGTGGTCCTGCGACGAACCGGGCATCCCGGTGCCGTAGTTGATCGTCATGTTCGCGCCCTCGTTGGTGACGAGGGTGGCGGTCTGGCCGGGGCTGACCGTGCCGTTGCCGATGATCTGGCTGGTGTGGCCGTGGTCGCCGGTGACGATCACCAGGGTGTCGGGGTTGCTGCGGGCGTAGGCGAGCCCGGCCGCGACGGCCTGGTCGAAGTCGATCGTCTCACCGATCTGGCCGCACGGGTCGGCGGCGTGGTCCTGCTTGTCGATGCTCGCGCCCTCGACCTGGAGGAAGAAGCCCTTGTCCTTGCGGCGGTCGTCGAGCAGCGAGATCGCCTTGCGGGTCTGGTCGGCCAGCTTCGGCTGCGTCTTCGGCAGGCCCGGGTTCGGGGCGCAGCGGGACGGCGGGGTGCCACCCTGTTTCGCGGCCGGACCGGTCCAGTTGACCGGCAGGTTGCCGGAGGCGAACAGGCCGAGCAATGGCTTACCGGGCTTGGCCGCGGCGAGGTCGGCCGCGGTGTTGACCACCTGGTAGCCCGAGGACTTCGCCTGGTCCAGAACGGTCTTGCCGGCGAACTTCCCGGACTTCACCTTCTGGTCGAAGTACTTCGCACCGCCGCCGAGCAGGACGTCCGGCTTGGTCTGGACCAGCTGCTCGGCGATGGAACCGGCGCCGCCGTTCTCCGTCGCGTTGACCGCGCACTTCGCGCTGGTCTCGTCGGGGCCCTTGCAGTCGCGGTTGACGACGTGCGAGCCGAGCACCGCCGGGGTGGCGTCCTGGACCTCGGCCGTGGTGACGTCGCCGGTGCGCAGGCCCGAACGCTTGGCGATCTCCAGGATCGACGGGACGGCGTTGCCGTACGGGTCGACGGAGATCGCGCCGTTGTAGGTCTTCACGCCGGTGGCCCACCCGGTGCCGGAGGCGGCCGAGTCGGTCACGTAGTCGGGCTTCGACGGGTTGTTCTTCTCGACCGCGTACGTGGTGTAGTCACCGGTGAGCGGCAGTTCGTCCATCGTGAGCCGTCCGGCCGCGCCACGCTCGTAGTTGCGCGCCGACGTGATCTCGGACTGGCCCATGCCGTCGCCGATGAACAGGATGACGTTGCGGGCGCTGCCGCCCTTGATCGCGGCGCGCACGTCCTGGGTGCGGTCGCCCTGCGCGGCGGCGAGGCGGGCGTCGTCACCGGCGGCGAGCGCGGCGGGGGCCAAGGCGATCAGCGTGACGCCGAGCGCCCCGCCGGCAAGCCATTTGCGCCGTCCTGTGAACAGCGAAGCCATCGAAAATCTCCTTGGGATTACTGAGGAACAGAGCAGTCCCATTAGTCACCGCGCATGTGTGCGACGGGGGAGTTCCGGGTGAACGGCCGAAGAACAGCGGCCGTCCGCTCGCGCAAACAGGGGTCGTGAGTGGCAATGAGCGTTCTAACGCTCATTGCCACTCACGACCCCCTCGAGTCAGGCCGAACCTGCGCGGCGAGGGCCTCCGCCAGGAAGTCGACCTCGCGACGGCCCCGGTCACGCCACCTTTGCCTTGCCCGTCGATAACTCGCGACCACATCGGACAAATGGTTACTTTATGGATATTCGACCCACGATAACGGTCCCTTGTGGACACTCGGACTCAATCGACTCCCGGTAGTGGTCCGGGCACCGCGGGGGACCCGTTCGCGACCGCTAGCGCAGGCTGTGACCCGGTGCGACGATGCCTGTCTCGTAAGCGAACACCACCGCCTGGCTGCGGTTGGCCGCGCCCAGTTTGCCGAAAATGTTGCCCACATGGGTTTTGACGGTTTCGAGACTGATGACCAGATCGGCGGCTATGTCCACATTGGACATGCCGGTGGCGATCAGCCGCAGCACCTCGGTCTCCCGTTTCGTCAGCGACGACGGCCGCGGCGCGAGCCCCGACGGCGCCGGGCGCGCGGTGACCATCCGCCGGATCGCGTCGGGGAACAGCAGCGTCTCCCCGGCGGCGATGGTCCGGACGGCGTGTGCGAACTCCTCCTTGCGCGCCCGCTTCAACAGGAATCCGCTGGCCCCGGCCAGCAGCGCGTCGTAGACGTAGTCGTCGTTGTCGAACGTCGTGATCACGAGCACTTTCGGTGGCTCCGGCACCTCGACCAGCAGCCGCCGGGTCGCCTCGATCCCGTCGACACCGGGCATGCGGACGTCCATCAGGACCACCGCGGGGTTCGTCCGCCGCACCAGGTCGACCACCTCGCCGCCGTCGCCCGCCTCGCCCACCACGGTCAGGTCGGGCTGGTTGTCCAGCAGCGAACGGAGACCGGCGCGCAGCAGTGGTTCGTCGTCGACGATCAGGACCCGCAGTGTCATGAGCGCGACCGTAGCGGGATCGTGGTCACCAGCCGCCACAGCGGTTCCCCGTCGACGGCCGGGCCCGCGATGAGCTCGCCGCGCAGCGCCTCGACGCGTTCGGTCAGCCCCGGCAGCCCGTTGCCGCCGCGACCGGAAGCGGCCATCTCCATGAGCGGGTTCACGATCTCGATCCGCAACGCGTCCGCCAGCACCGCGACCCGGACGGTCACCGGCCCGGGATGCGCGTGGCGTAACGCGTTCGTCAGTCCTTCTTGGACGATCCGGTACGCCTCCCGCGAAACGGTCGCGGGCAGTTCCGCGGCGGGCCCGGTCAGCTCGTAGTCGATCACCGCGCCGCCGGAGCGTGCCCGCTCGGCCAGCGTCGCGGCCTCGATGAGCCGTCGCTCGGGTTCACGGGAGGACTTGTCGTCGCGCAGCAGGCCGAGCACGTGGTCGAGGTCTTCGAGCGCCGCCCGCGAGGACTCTTCGATGGTGCCGAGCGCCCGGCGCACCAGCTGCGGTTCGGAATCGACCAGTTCGGCGGCCGCGGCGGCCTGGATGGTCGAGGTCGTCAGTGTGTGGCCGATCGAGTCGTGCAGCTCGCGGGCGAGCCGGTTGCGCTGCTCGAAGTGGTTCGCCCGGACCTCGGCCGCGGCGACGCGCTCGGCGGCCGACGGCCCCAGCAGCGCGCCCGCGCTGTACTGGAAGAGCTTCGTGAAACCGGCGAGGACGGACGCGATCACCACGAGCGTGACCAGTGCGACCGGCACGGTCCACAACCCGGCGGTACCGGCTTCGATCGTCACCCGCTCGCCGAAGAGCTCGATGGGACTGCCGCCACCTCCCACCCACACCACGACGAACACGAACCCGATCATCAGGAAGCAGCCGAGGCCGAACAGCACCCAGCCGAGCCCGGTGTGCACGAGCAGCCAAGCCGTCGAGCGCCAGCGATCCGCCCAAGCGATCCTCGTCCGCGGCGGGGGCGTGGCGATCCGGGTGCCCAGCATCTGGTTCGAGAACCAGATGCTCACCCGTCGCATCGGTCCCGGCAGTCCGGCCAGCCCGACCAGCCCGGCCATCGTGAGAGCGCCGTAGACCATCTTCACCCGAACGTCGCCCGGGATGAGGATGGCGGCGATGAGCGCGAACGGGAACGGGATCGTCGTCATCGCCATTCCGAGGAGACCGAACGGCACGCTGCGGTAGCTGCCGATCCGGACCAGGGGCTTCAGTGGGTTGACCATGCCGGGAACGGTATTCGGCGGGTGGTGCGCGCACCTCCCACCGCAGTGCCATTTCGCGTCATACTCCAGGGCGGGACGCCGGTCACAGCCGGTTAGCGGGCGTTAGCGGTGCCCTCCTACACTCGGGCGCGTGGCTCACCGACCTTTGATCGCACCCAGCATCCTCTCCGCGGACTTCGCCCGGCTCGGCGAAGAGATCCGCGCCGTCGCCGGTGAGGGGGACACCCGTGCGGACTGGGTCCACGTCGACGTCATGGACGCGCACTTCGTGCCGAACCTCACCCTCGGCCTGCCCGTCGTGCAGTCGCTGATCAAGGCCACCGACGTGCCGATCGACTGCCACCTGATGATCGAGAACCCCGACAAGTGGGCCATCGGGTACGCCGAGGCGGGCGCGTACAACGTCACTGTGCACGTCGAGGCGGCGCACGATCCCGTCGCGCTCGCGAAGAACCTCCGCGCGGCCGGCGCGAAGGCCGGCCTGTCGATCAAGCCGAACACCCCGATCGAAGACCACCTCGACACCCTCAAGCATTACGACACCCTGCTGGTGATGTCGGTCGAGCCCGGCTTCGGCGGCCAGTCGTTCATCGCCGACGTCCTGGAGAAGGTCCGCACCGCGCGGCGCCTGGTCGACACCGGTCACCTCAAGCTCGTCGTCGAGATCGACGGCGGCATCAACGCCGACACCATCGAGCAGGCCGCCGAGGCCGGGGTGGACTGCTTCGTCGCCGGTTCCGCCGTCTACGGCGCCGAAGACCCCGGCAAGGCCGTCGCGGCGCTGCGGGAACAGGCGGCCCGCGTCCGCGGTTGATCTCAGACCCTGATCCGCCGCCGGGTCAGGAGAAGGAATCGGCCCGCGTGGGTGTTGGATGAAGGGAGCACCGTTCCCAGCGGCGGTGCGTCCAGGAGGAGGGCAGCAGGAGTGTTCACCGGCATTGTCGAGGAACTCGGCGAGGTCACCGCGGTCGAGCAGGTCCCGAACGCCGCGAGACTGACCGTTCGGGGGCCGCTGGTGACCAGCGACGCCGGTCACGGCGACTCCATCGCGGTGAGTGGCGTGTGCCTCACCGTGGTCGCGGTGGCGGGCGGCGAGTTTACCGTCGACGTCGTGCACGAAACCCTGCAGCGCTCCAGCCTCGCGAAGGTGAACGTCGGCGACGTCGTGAACCTCGAACGCGCGACACCGGCCGGCGGCAGGCTCGGCGGGCACATCATGCAGGGCCACGTGGACGGCACCGGCGTCTTCCTCACCCGGGACGTCCAAGGGCTCACCACGTTCGCCCTGCCGGGCAAATTGGCGCGGTACGTGGTCGAGAAGGGGTCGATCGCGGTCGACGGCATCTCCCTCACGGTGGCTTCGGTGACCGACGAGGAGTTCGCCGTCGCGCTGATCCCGACCACGCTCGAACTCACCACCCTCGGCCGCAACCAGCCGGGTGACCTGGTAAATCTCGAGGTCGACGTGGTCGCCAAATACGTCGAGAAGCTGGCCATGCCGCACCTGCGCACGCAGGGGGACAATGGTGGCGCGGAGGAGCGGGCGTGACTGAGACGAGTGCGATTCCGGGGTCGGCCGACCTGACCCCCTGTGGAAGCGGGGTGGCCGTGAACACCGACAGCATCGAGGCGGCGATCGCCGACATCAAGGCGGGCCGTCCGGTCGTCGTGGTCGACGACGAGGATCGCGAGAACGAGGGCGACCTGATCTTCGCGGCGGAGAAGACCACGCCCGAACTGATGGCCTTCATGGTGCGCTACACCTCGGGATACGTCTGCGTGGCGCTGACGGAGGCAGAGGCGGACAGACTCGACCTGCCGCCGATGTACCACACGAACCAGGACCAGCGCGGGACCGCGTACAGCGTCACGGTCGACGCCGCCGAGGGCATCTCCACCGGCATCTCCGCGGCCGACCGGTCGCACACCATCAGCCTGCTGGCCGACCCGGCGTCGAAGGCGTCGGACTTCCGGCGGCCCGGCCACGTGGTCCCGCTGCGCGCCAAGCAGGGCGGCGTCCTGCGGCGTCCCGGGCACACCGAGGCCTCCGTCGACCTGGCCCGGCTCGCCGGCCTTTCGCCGTCCGGCGTGCTCTGCGAGATCGTTTCGCAGAAGGACGAGGGCGACATGGCCCGCCGCGACGAACTCGAGGTCTTCGCCGCGGACCACGACCTCAAGATGATCACCATCGCCGACCTGATCGCGTACCGGCGCCGCACCGAGAAGCAGGTGGAGCGGGTCGCCGAGGCGCGCATCCCGCTTTCGGCGGGCACGTTCCGCGCGGTCGGCTACGACAGCCTGCTCGACGGCATCGAACACATCGCCTTCGTCTTCGGCGAGATCGGCGACGGCGAGGACATCCTCGTCCGCGTGCACTCCGAATGCCTCACCGGCGACGTCTTCGGCTCGCTGCGCTGCGACTGCGGCCCGCAGCTGGAGGCGGCGCTGGAAGCGGTGGCCAAGGAAGGCCGCGGTGTCGTGCTCTACATCCGCGGGCACGAGGGCCGCGGGATCGGGCTGCTGCACAAGCTGCAGGCCTATCAGCTGCAGGACGCGGGCGCCGACACCGTCGACGCGAACCTGCAGCTCGGCGTCCCCGCCGACGCGCGGGACTACGGCACGGGCGCGCAGATCCTGTGCGACCTCGGCGTCCACTCGATGCGGCTGCTGACGAACAACCCGGCCAAACGCGTCGGGCTGGAGGGCTACGGCCTGCGGGTCAGCGGCCGGGTGTCGCTGCCGATCTCGCCGAACCCGGAGAACCTGCGCTACCTCAAGACCAAACGGGACCGGATGGGGCACGACCTGTCCCAGCTGGAGCATTTCGACCAGGTCGGCGCCGAGGTCGACCAGGGCAACGGAGGTGGCACGCGGTGAGCGGCGATGGCCGTCCGGACGTCGAACTCGACCTGTCGGACTGTAAGAACATCCGGCTCGGGATCGTGGCCACGCGCTGGCACACGAAGATCACGAGCGCCCTGCTGGAGCGCGCCCTCGAGGCGGCCAAGGTGGCCGAACTGGAGGAGGAGCCGACGGTCGTGCGCGTCGCGGGCGCCGTCGAACTGCCCGTCGCCGCGCAGGCACTGGCCAGGACGCACGACGCGGTCGTCGCGCTGGGCGTGGTCATCCGGGGCGGGACACCGCACTTCGAGTACGTCTGCGACGCGGTGACCGCGGGCCTGACCAGGGTGGCGCTCGACGAGAGCACCCCGGTCGGCAACGGCGTCCTCACCTGTGACACCGAGCAGCAGGCCCTCGACCGCTCCGGCCTGCCGGACTCCGTCGAGGACAAGGGTTACGAAGCGACCGTCGCCGCGCTGGACGCCGCGCACGCGCTGCGGAACCTGCGTCAGCCGTGGACCGAGCGGGGCTTCGTGTGAGCGTCGAGGCGGATGTGATGACCGAATCCGAGGTCGTGGTGATGCGGCCTCGCCGCGCCCTGATGATGTGCTCGGTGCTGGCGGTGATCCTGCTGGCGACGTTCGTGGTCGTCGCGGTGCTGCTGCGCGGCTCGGACACCGGCGTGATCTTCCAGCCGTCCGACCAGGCGGCGATGATCGGCATCGGCGTCCTGCTGGCGGCGGGCACGATGCTGTTCGCGACGGCGCGCGTGAAGGCCGACGCCGACGGCATCGAGGTCCGGAACGTGCTGATGACCAAGAAGTTCGCGTGGAGCGAGGTGCTTTCGGTGAGTTTCCCCGACGGCGCTTCGTGGGCGCGGCTGGAGCTGCCGGACGACGAGTACTACTCCGTCATGGCCGTGCAGGCGGTGGACCGGGAGCGGGCGGTGGCCGCGGTGCGGGCGTTGCGGCGGCTGCACAAGGCGGCCTGGAACGGCTGACGCTCTCCGGACGTGGGTCCAGGGGTCGTGAGTGGTGAGGATCCGTCGAAGCGGCGTCGGTGAACGGTTCG
>JAEBEO010000022.1:0-150530 GCA_049998115.1 Amycolatopsis sp. cmx-4-19
CCGACTCGTCGGCATCCTCCACGGATGCCTCACAACCCACACCCCCTACAACGAACACACCGCCTGGCCCCACCACACCACCATCGCCGCTTGACACACAAAACCCAGGGATGTCTTCACGGACTTGGGGCGGGGCAGGGGTGTCAGGAAGCGGGAGTCTCGATCAGCGGCCCGCTCACGCCGGCCTGCTCGTGCGTCGCCATCTCCGCGAGCACCCGCGTCGCCATGAACACCAGCGGCAGCGCGACGACCGCGCCCGTCCCCTCGCCCAGCCGGACGTCGAGGTCCAGGATCGGGTCCAGGTCGAGATGCTCCAGCGCGAGCGCGTGCGCGGGTTCGCCGCCGAGCTGACCGGCGGTCCACCACTGCCGAGCGCCGGGGACGAGCTCCTCGGCGACCAGCGCCGCCGCGGTGGCGACCAGGCCGTCCAGGATCACGGGTGTCTTCCGGAGCGAGGCCTGCGCGAGGAACCCGGTCATCGCGGCGATGTCGGCACCGGCGGCGGTGCGCAGGAGCGCGACCGGGTCGGCCAGTACCGTCCTGGCCCGCCGGAGCGCGTCGCGGACCGCGGCGGCCTTGCGCATCCACGCCTTGTCGTCGATGCCGGACCCGCGGCCGACGACGGCGACCGGTTCGCTGCCGGTCAGCGCCGCGACCAGCACCGAGGCGGGGGTGCTGTTGCCGATCCCGAGGTCGCCCGCGATGAGCAGATCGGCCCCGCCGTCGACCTCGGCGTCGGCGATCGCCCGGCCCGCCCGGACCGCGGCACGTGCCTCGGCGTCGGTCAGGGCGTCCTCGACGTCGATCGAACCGGAGCCGCGACGCACCTTGTACTCGCCGATCGACCGCGTCGCGGGGGCCTCGCTGTCCACGGCCATGTCGACGACCCGGACGCTCGCGCCCGCGGAGGCCGCCAGCACGTTGATGGCCGCGCCGCCGGTCAGCATGCTGCCGACGAGTTGCGCGGTGACCTCGCCCGGATAGGCCGAGACGCCCTTCGCGGCGATGCCGTGGTCCCCGGCGAACACCACGACCCGGGGCCGCGTGAACGGCCGCGGCGGCGACTGGCCCTGGCAGGCCGCGACCCACACGCCCAGTTCTTCGAGCCTGCCCAGTGACCCCGCGGGCTTGATCAGTTTCGTGTGCAGGGCGATCGCCGCCGAGCGCGCGTGTTCATCAGGCTGCTCGACTTCGGCGAACTCGAGGATTTCGTCGTCCAACGCCTTGCCCTTCGATCGCTTCGGTGGCCGAGCCCAACCTACCGACCCCGCTGTGCCAGAGTTGCCTGTGGCTCAGACGAAGGCGGCCGGGGTGGTGCTCGCGAGCGGTGCGGGCACCCGGGTCGGCGCCAAACTCAACAAGGTCTACCTGCCGGTCGCGGGCAGGCGGGTCGTCGCGTGGTCGCTCGACGCCTTCGCCCGCGTACCCGGGATCGACGTGCTCGTGCTGGTCATCCGGCCGCAGGACACGGAACTCGCGCGCGAGGTGCTCGACTCGCATCCGGGTGAAGCCGAACTCGTGCACGGCGGCGCGACGCGTCAAGGTTCGGAGCTGAACGCCTTGCGCCACTTGGCTTCCCGGATCGAGAGCGGTGAGATCGACGCGGTCCTGCTGCACGACGCGGCCCGTCCGCTCGTCACCCCGGAACTGATCGCGGACGTCCTCGCCGACACCCGGCGGTACGGGGGAGCGGTGCCCGGCGTCGCCGCCGACGACATCGTCCGCGTGGACGGCGAAACCGTTTCCGGGGAACTGCCCGGCGCGATCCGGGTGCAGACACCACAGGGTTTCCGCGCGGGCCCGTTGCTGGATGCGTACGAAACGGCCGAACGCGAAGGATTCGTCGGCACGGACACGTCTTCGTGCATGGAAAGGTTCTCCGCGCTGCCGGTGCGGTGGGTTCCGGGCAGCGCGGAGAACCTCAAGATCACCTACCCGCACGACCTCGTTGTCGCCGAGCAGGTGATCGGCCGAGGTTAGGGATCTCCCTGGTCGGCCTTCTCGGCTCCGTTGGCGGGCAGGATGGTGACCGGCTGGCGCGTGTCCATCGGGATCGCGCAGTCCGGATGTGGTTGCAGCAACTGGATCGGCGCGGCGACGTCGCCGGGGGGCGGGATGCTGAGCACCGCCCGCAGGGTCCAGTCGGCCGTCGAGTGGTACTGCCAGGAGACGAGCGCGGGCTGGAAGACGTCCGTCTCGGGAAGGGTCGTGACCCGGAAGGCGCTCGCCCGTTCCTCGCCGCGCAGGATGATGACATCGGCGCAGGTCTCCCACTGGAACACCGCGGCGCAGACTTCGGGTTCTTCCCTCGGACCGAAGATGTAGACAACCCACCGGCGTCTCCGAAGCTCCTCGAGCAGTTCGTCGATGCTCAGATGGTTCATCGAGCCCCCCAACGGGTTTGGGAACTCTGCGGAGAGTAACAGGTGTACTAGAGCACCGTCCAGAATCTGTACTAGTACGTAATAATGGGGTGTGAGCAGGATCCTTGGTGCTCGCCCATTGGTGTGCTAGAACGCTTGTGCGCACCGCGCGACCTTGTGAGGAGTCACCTTGCCCGCCGTCGACCGACCTGAACCGCCGTACCTCCAGATCGCGGGAAGCATTCGCGACGACATCGTTTCGGGCAGGCTCAAGGAAGGCGACGCGGTCCCGTCCGCACGGGAGATCTCCAGGAACTGGAACGTCGCCATGGCGACGGCGATGAAGGTGCTCTCGACGCTCCGGGCCGAAGGTCTGGTCCGCGCGGTCCCGGGCATCGGGACAGTGGTGCAGACCAGGACACTGCACCGGTCCGCGCACGATCGGACGATCTCGATCGCCCGGACCGGGAAGGTCTATCCACCGGGCCACTACGCGAAAATCCGGGAAGCCGGGCTCGTCCCGGCGCCGGACCGAGTGGCGGGCGCGCTCGGGATGGACGAAGGTTCTCCGGTGATTCGGCGGCGAAGGACGACTTACGCGGGCGAGGGACGACCGGTGTCGACGTCGGTCTCCTGGTTCGACGGCGCGGTGGCGGCCAAGGCGCCGTTGCTGTTCGAGGTCGTGCGGATCGTCGAAGGCACGGTCAAATACGTCGCGGACAGGACCGGACGGGTCCTGGCCTCGACTCGTTCTCAGCACGCCGCGGGGCTGGCGGGTGCCGAGGACGCGGCGGAACTCGGCGTGGCCGAGGGTTCGGCGATCCTGTTGAGCCGCAACAGGTTTCTCTCCGCGGAGGGCGACGTACTCGAGTACGGCGAATCCGCGGCGTTGCCGGATCAGTGGATTTTCTACGAATACAACATCGAGGACGGGGCATGAAGCACATTCACGCGGGTAAGGTCCGGGACCTTTACGAAATCGACGGCGACATCCTGCTCGTCGCCTCGGATCGCGTTTCGGTCTACGACGTCTCGCTCCCCACCCCGATCCCGGACAAGGGTTCGCTGCTGAACCAGCTTTCCGCCTGGTGGTTCGAAAAGCTGGCCGACGTGGTGCCGAACCACGTCCTCTCCACGACCGACGTCCCGGCTGAATTCGCCGGCCGTGCCATGCGCTGCAAACCGCTGAAGATGATCCAGGTCGAATGCATCGCGCGCGGTTATCTCACCGGTCTCGGAATGCGTGAATACCAGCGTGACGGCAAGGTTTCCGGGGTCGAACTGCCTGCCGGTCTCATCGAGGCGGACAAACTCCCGGAGCCGATCTTCACGCCGACGACGAAGATCTCCGACACCGGCCACGACGAATTCATGACCTTCGCCGACGTCGTGAACGAAATCGGCCAGGAGACCGCGGATCGCCTTCGGGACCTGACGCTGGAGGTCTACACCAAGGGCGCCGAGCACGCGGCGAAGAACGGCATCATCATCGCCGACACCAAGATCGAATTCGGTTTCGACGCCGACGGTGTGCTGACCCTCGGGGACGAGGTCCTCACCTCGGACTCCTCGCGGTTCTGGCCGTCCGACGACTACGAGCCGGGCCGGACGCAGCACGCGTTCGACAAGCAGTTCGTCCGCGACTGGTCCGCGAGCACCGGCTGGGACAAGACGCCGCCCGGTCCCGCCGTCCCCGACGAGATCGTCGAGGCGACCCGTGCGCGCTACACCGAGGTCTACGAGCGGATCACCGGGAACACCTGGGTTCCCGGCGGTGGCCATGCCTGAACCGCAGGTCTACGACCCGTACCGGCTGATCGACGACGTCGAGGGCCTGCTGATCCAGCGGGGCCACCGGCCGGAGCGGCTCGACGGCCGGACGGGTGATCGCGTCGCCGGGGCGAGCAGGCTGCTGCGGGGACTGGGGATCGACCCGCTGCGCTCCCCCGGTGACGCCCTCGACCTCGACGGTCAGATCGCGTACCAGTCCCGGGTGCACGGCGACTGACGCGACCCGGCCCTCGGCCCCCTCGGCCCCGGAAGTCCGTGAAGGCCTCCTTCCCTACTTTGAGGGTAGGGAAGGAGGCCTTCACGGGACTCGGGCCGCCACCGCGCGGGAGCAAGCGCGAGGGGGTGCGGGATCGCGGGGGATCAGGGGCTGCGGGTCAGGGTGGGGTCGGTCTCGACGACACCGTCGAGAGCCTCGTCGATCGCGGCGAGAAGATCCGCGTCCAGTTTCACGCCGGCCGCCTTCACGTTCTCGTGCACCTGCTCCGGCCGTGAAGCGCCGATGATCGCCGAAGCGACGTTCGGGTTCTGCAGCACCCATGCCACGGACAGCTGGGCCAGCGTCAGGCCTGCCTTGTCCGCGATCGGCTGCAGCCGCTGGACGCGTTCGAGGACGTCGTCGTTGAGGAAGCGGGCGACCATGTTCGCACCGCCCTTCTCGTCCGTCGCGCGGGAGCCCTCGGGCAGCGGCTGACCGGGCTTGTACTTGCCGGTGAGCACGCCCTGCGCGATCGGCGACCAGACGATCTGGCTGAGGCCCTCGCGTTCGGACGCCGGGACTACCTGTGCCTCGATGACCCGCCACAGCGCGTTGTACTGCGGCTGGTTCGAGATGAACGGCACCTTAAGTTCACGCGCGATCGCGGCGCCCTGGGTGATCTGCTCGGCGGTCCATTCGGAGACGCCGACGTAGAGGACCTTGCCCTGGCGGACGAGGTCGGCGAAGGCGAGGAACGTCTCTTCGAGCGGGACGGTCCGGTCGAAGCGGTGCGCCTGGTAGAGGTCGACGTAATCGGTGCCGAGCCGCTTCAGCGAAGCGTTCGCCGACTCCATGATGTGCTTGCGGCCGAGGCCCGTGTCGTTGGGACCCTTGGGACCGGTCGGCCAGTAGACCTTGGTGAAGATCTCCAGGCTTTCGCGCCGCAGGCCCTTGAGCCCGCGCCCGAGCACCGATTCGGCGGCCGTGTTCGCGTAGACGTCCGCGGTGTCGAAGGTGGTGATGCCCGCGTCGAGCGCGGCCTTGATACAGGCCTGCGCCTGGTCTTCTTCCACCTGGGACCCGTGGGTGAGCCAGTTGCCGTACGAGATCTCACTGACATTGAGGCCGCTGCGGCCTAGGCGTCGAAACTCCATGGCTTCGACTCTACCCCAGGCCGTTAGGCAAGCTAACGAACTGGGTTTCGCCTGCTCAGACCTTGTCGCCGGGCTTGACGCGCGGCTTCGGGACGCGCAGCTTGCGGATCTGGCTCGCGCGGATGAAGGAGTACCAGCCGACGGAGGTGCCCTTGACCACTTCGTCCGGGAACTTCAGCCGGACCATCTTCGCGATCCGGCGTCCGCTGAGCACGCCCTCGACGATCATGCCGAGCAGCATCACGGTGCACAGCAGCGTCGCGTAGCGCTGCACGTCCGGGTACGGCACCAGCAGCGCGACGAACACCAGGATCGCGAGTGGCATGAAGAGACCGAGCAGGTTGCGCCGCGAGTCGACCAGGTCGCGGATATACGCCTTGACCGGGCCGCGATCGCGCGGGAGCAGGTACTTGTCGTCGCCCGCCATCATCTTCTCGCGGCGTTCCTTGGCGGCGTTGCGCTGCTTCGCCTTGTACTCCGGGTCGGATTTCGCGGACTTGCGGAGTTCCTTGTTGCGCTTCATCGCCTCCCGCATGGTGGTCGGCGGGGGTGCCACCGGACCACGGCGCTTGGCCTCGGCCTCACGCCGCTTGGGCGTGGCCTTGCCCTTCCCGGGCGTGAACGCCTTGGCCTGGACCTCGACGGCCTCGTTGTCGAGCGTCTCGGTGTCGGTCGTGGCGGAGTCTGTGGTGCTACGGCGCAGGAACCTCACCTCACCAGGGTAGTCGCGGCGGTCACGGTGCCACGCACCAGGCCGAGCGATATGTCACCATGGAGGGGAACAGATCGGGACTCCGACGTGTTGGACCATGTGCAAGACGAGTACCCGCAGCGAGTTCGACCAGAGGGAGAACCATGACGACCGCTGAGCAGGCAGGCGCAGCTCAGGCCGAAACCGCCGAGGAGACCCACGGCGTCACGTTGACCGACTCCGCGGCCTCCAAGGCGAAGGCCCTGCTTGAGCAGGAGGGCCGCGACGACATGCACCTGCGCATCGCCGTCCAGCCCGGTGGGTGCGCGGGACTGCGTTACCAGCTGTTCTTCGACGAGCGCACGCTCGACGGCGACCTGTTCCGGGACTTCGACGGCCTCCGCGTCGCCGTCGACCGGATGAGCGCGCCGTACGTGTCCACCGCCGTGATCGACTTCGTCGATTCGATCGAGAAGCAGGGCTTCACGATCGACAACCCCAACGCGACGGGCAGCTGCGCTTGCGGCGACAGCTTCCACTGACGCGTATCGGGCAAGAAGAAGGGCCGCGAACCTCACCCAGGTCGCGGCCCTTCTTCATGCCCGGAACGGGATCAGACGTAGGCGTCCAGATCGGCGACCTGGGCCAGGCACCGCTCGTCCACGGTCCACGGCGGAGCGCTCTGCCGGGGCAGGGGCAGGTTCTCGGCCTGGAGGGACGACGGGATGCCGGCGCAGTCGGCGATGAGTTCGCCGATCGATTCCGGTTCCAGGTGATACGCGGAGGAGGTCACGAACGACAAGTTAATGACTTGCGTTCGAGTGGGACACCACTACCAACCGGTAGTGTTCATGGCCGTGCCCGAAGCAACCCGTATGGGGCATGACCTGCGGGTAACTTAGCCGTCCTCGTCTCGGCGAGGCCGACCGATCAAGGAGAACCGGTGGCAGACAGCGCCAGGATCGCGGTATCCGGCAGTATCGCAACCGATCACCTCATGCACTTCCCGGGCAGGTTCGCCGAGCAACTCGTCGCCGAGCAGCTGCACCGCGTGTCCCTGAGCTTCCTGGCCGACGACCTCGTCGTGCGCCGGGGCGGGATCGGCGCGAACATCGCCTTCGGTCTCGGTGTCCTCGGCAAGAACCCGATCCTGGTCGGCGCGGTGGGCTCCGACTTCGCCGACTACCGCTCGTGGCTCGAACGGCACGGCGTCGACACCTCCGGGGTGCTGGTGTCCGAGGTCGCGCACACCGCGCGCTTCGTCTGCACCACCGACGAGGACCTCTGCCAGATCGCCACCTTCTACGCCGGCGCGATGGCCGAATCCCGCAACATCGAACTGGAGCCGGTCGCCGCGCACGCCGGCGAGCTGTCGCTGGTGCTGATCAGCCCGGACGACCCCGAAGGCATGGTCCGGCACGCCGAGGAGTGCCGCCAGCGCGGGTACACCTTCGCCGCCGACCCGTCACAGCAGCTGGCCCGGATGGAAGGCGCGCAGGTGCGCGCGTTCGTCGAAGGGGCGAAGTACCTGTTCAGCAACGACTACGAATGGGAACTGCTGCTCCAGAAGACCGGCTGGACCGAGGCCGACGTCCTCGACCGGGTCGGCATCCGGATCACGACGCTCGGGGAGAAGGGGGTCGAGATCATCGGCAAGGACGGCCTCTCGCTGCAGATCGGCGCCGTCCCGGAGCGCGGCAAGGTCGACCCGACCGGTGTCGGCGACGGCTTCCGCGCCGGGTTCATCGCCGGTCTCGACGGCGGCCTCAGCCTGGAGCGTTCGGCGCAGCTGGGCTCGCTGATCGCCGTCCTGGTACTGGAAACCGTCGGCACGCAGGAGTGGACCTTCCAGCGCGAAGACGCCCTGGGCCGCCTCAAGGAGGCCTTCGGCCCGGAGTCCGCCGAAGAGATCGCCGCGATCCTGCCGGTGTGACGTGCTGACAAGCGCGTGAAGGCCCCCTTTCCTCGGCTCAGCCGCGTGAAGGGGGCCGTCACGCGCGTCTGGTCAGGATTCCGGCGAGTTCGGCGGGACGCGACAGGTGCGGGCAGTGCCCGGCGTCGACCTCGATCGCGGGGACGCCGAGCCGCTCCCGCGCGGCGCGGCGCATCCACTCCGGCTTCAGCGTGCGGTCCCGGGTGGGCACGATCACCGTCGACGGGATCTCGGGAGCGGGGTCCGCGTGGTGCGCGGCGAGGACCGGCGGGTTGAACAGCCGCAGGGTGTCCATGGCCCGGTGTTCGGTCTCGGGATCGCAGTCGTGGAACAGGAACTCCGAGGCCTTCTCCTGGTCGGCCGTCGGGTCCACGCCGATCCATTCCGGGGCGAACGCGGCCAGGACGTCGTCGCGCAGGCACCGTCCGCCCGCGAAGTCGGGGATGTAGGCGGCGACCCAGACCATGGCCCGCGCGTCGAGCGCTTCGGCGATCGCGGGGAGCAGCACCCCGGCGCCGGAATGCGCCACCACGACCGGCCGTTCGCCGTCGTACTGGTCCTCGGCCTGCTGCGCGTAGCCCTCGACCGGGAGGTCACGCGGGGTGAGCAGGTCCACCGCGACGGCCCGGTGCCCGGCGGCGGTGAGCAGTTTGGCCACCCTGTCCCAGCCCGCCGGGCCCTGCGTCGTGCCGTGCACGAGGACGAAGTCCATCCCCCCATGCTGGCCTTCGCCGCGTGCACGGTGAAGGCCGGTATGGAGTCGTGACTAGAGCTTCACCGGGTAGACGGGTTCCGGCACCTCGGGCTTGATGCGGTGCTCGACGAAGATGCCGTGCCACAGCATGAACACCAGCAGCGCCCACAGCTGGCGGCTGCGGTCGAGCTGACCGGCCTTGTGCTCCTCCAGCAGGCCGAGGATGGCCCTCTTGTCGAGCAGTTCGTCGGTCCGGGAGTCGTTGATGATGCCCTTGGCCCAGTCGTACATCTCGTTGCGGAGCCACAGCCGGATCGGTACCGGGAAGCCGAGCTTGCGCCGGTTCAGCACATGCGCCGGGATGATCTTCGCCAGCGCCTGGCGCAGCGCGTACTTCGTGGTGCCGTGCGCGAGCTTCTGGTCGAGCGGGATGCTCGCGGCGACCTCGAACACCTCGGCGTCGAGGAACGGCACGCGCAGTTCCAGCGAGTTCGCCATGGTGACCTTGTCGGCCTTGACCAGGATGTCGCCGCGCAGCCAGGTGTAGAGGTCGACGTGCTGCATGCGCGCGACCGGGTCCCAGCCCTCGGAGACCCGATACCAAGGCGCGGTGACGTCCTTGAAACCGACGCCTTCCTCGTACGTGCGGAGCACGTGCCGCAGCTGGTCGTCGCGGAAGTTGCGCGCGTTGCCGTAATAGCGGTCCTCCAGCGGCAGCGCGCCGCGGCGCAGCAGGTCCTTGCCGCGGGTGCCCTCGGGGATCTTCGTGGAGACCTTGCCGATGATCTTCCGCATCCCGCCGGGGATCTTCTCGAACGGCGCCAGGGAGATCGGCTCGTTGTAGATCGTGTAACCGCCGAAGAGCTCGTCGGCGCCCTCGCCGGACAGCACGGCCTTGACGTGCTTACGGGCTTCGCGGGCGATGAACCACAGCGGCACGAGCGCCGGGTCGGCCACCGGGTCGTCGAGGTACCAGACGATGAGCGGCAGCGCCTCCATCATCTCGTCCGCCGACACCGTGCGGACCACGTGCTTCACGCCGATCGCGGCGGCCGATTCGGCGGCGACGTCGACCTCGGAATAACCCTCGCGCTCGAACCCGGTGGTGAACGCGATGAGGTTCGGGTTGTGCTCCTTCGCCAGCGTCGCGGTCGCGGTGGAGTCGATGCCGCCGGAGAGGAACGCGCCGACCGTGACGTCCGGGTCGGAGATCATGTGCTTGCCGACCGAGTCGCGCATGACGTCGGCGATGCGCTCGTACAGCGCGTCCGCCTCGGCCTGGCCGTTGACCGGCTTCGCGTTGAAGCGTGGGTGGAAGTAGCGCGTGAACTCGACGTCGCCGCCGGGGACCACGCGGAACGACGTGCCGGACTCGACGCGGCGGATCCCGGCGTGCAGCGACTCGGGCTCCGGCACGTACTGGAGCACCAGGTAGTGCTGCAGGGCCTTGCGGTCCAGCTTCTCCTCGACGCCGAGCACGCCCGAAAGCTCCAGAAGGCTCTTCTTCTCACTCGAGAAGGCGACCTTGCCGGGACCGGCGGAGTAGAACAGCGGTTTGATGCCGAACGGGTCGCGCGCGCCGAAGACGACCTTCTCCTGGGAGTCCCAGATCATGAAGGCGAACATGCCGCGCAGCTTCTTCACCGCGTCGTCGCCGAGGTAGTGGTAGGCCGCGACGATCGCCTCGCCGTCGCCTTCCGTGGCGAATTTCGCACCGTGCCCGGCGGCGAGCTCGTCGCGGAGCTCCCGGTAGTTGTAGATCTCGCCGTTGAAGTTCAGCGTGTAGCGCTCCGGTGCCTCCGGCGGACCCCAGATCAGCGGCTGGTGCGAGTGATCGACGTCGATGAAGGCAAGCCGGTTGAAGCCGTAGACCACCTCGCCGTCGGCCCAGGTGTCGTGCTCGTCGGGGCCGCGGTGCCGCTGGCAGCGCATGGCGCCGTCGACCGCGTCACGGGCGCCGGCCGCGTCGGCTTCGGTCGAGCAGATGAGTCCAAGCAGGCCGCACACGTCTAGTTCACACACCTCTTGTTGGCCGAGCGGGGGAGAGGGGCCCAGTATGCCCGGGTGCGGGTACACCCGGCCGTGGTGGGGGACACGTGTGTTGGGGTCACCCCTTAGTCAGCGCGGCGCCACAACTCGGCTAGGCTCCGCCCTGTCACGAAGATCGGTCGAGGAGGCTCTGGGTGAAAGGGCAAGGCGCAGTGGGAAATCCAGAGCGCACCCCAGTTAAGCGGGCTGGTCGCGTAATCGCGCTCGCCGCGCTGGTGATGCTGACCGCTACGGGCTGCTCCGGGGAAGAGATCCTCCGTTTCGGATGGCCCGCCGGGGTGACCCCGCAGTCGCACGACATGCGCACGCTGTGGACGTGGACCGTCGTCGCCGCGCTGGCCGTCGGTGTCGTCGTCTGGGCGCTGATCTTCTGGACCGCGATCTTCCACCGCAAGAAGAAGACCGCCGACGGCGCGGAAGAGGAACTGCCCCGTCAGTTCCAGTACAACATCCCGCTGGAGATCTTCACGGTCGTCGTCCCGACGATCATGGTCTGCGTGCTGTTCTTCTTCACCGCGACCACCGAGAACCGCGTGCTCGCCGAGACCGACAACCCGGACGTCACGGTCGACATCGTCGCGTTCCAGTGGAACTGGGAGTTCAAGTACAAGAGCGACTCCAAGAACCACGACGACCCCGAGATCACCACGGTCGGCAGCTCGACCGAGATCCCGCTGCTCGTCCTGCCGACGAACAAGACGATCCAGTACAACCTGCGGTCGGCCGACGTCATCCACTCGTTCTGGGTGCCCGAGTTCAACTTCAAGCGGGACGTCATGCCGGACCCGGAGAAGAACAACCAGGACTTCACCTTCCAGAACTCGATCGACAAGGAAGGGTCGTTCGTCGGTCGCTGCGCCGAACTGTGCGGCACCTACCACTCGGGGATGAACTTCGAGGTCAGGGCGCTGTCGCCGGACAAGTACGCGCAGTACATCCAGCTCCGCGGCACGGTGAACCCGAAGAGCGGCAAGCCGAACACGGCCTCCGAGGCGCTGACGGCGATGAACTGCGGCGACCTGTGCTCGCCCTACGCCGTCACCACCACCCCGTTCAACACCGACCGCACCGCGCGGGTCGCGTCCAACTGACCCGGCTGTTCGAGCCCGAAACAGGAGTGAGGCAACGTCCATGAAGGTCGAAGGACGGATTTTCTTCCTCGTCGCGGTCTTCTCCGTCGTCGTGGCGGGTATCTACGCGTATATGACCGGAACGATGACCCGGGACGGCGTCGAGCCGGTCGGTGTGGTGGCCCTGATCCTCACCGGCGGCCTGGCCTTCCTGGCCGGGAGCTACCTGCAGTTCGTGGCGCGGCGCATCGAGCCGCGTCCGGAGGACCGGGAAGACGCGGAGATCAGCGACGGCGCCGGTGAGCTGGGCTTCTTCAGCCCCGGCAGCTACTGGCCGATCGCCCTCGCGGCGGCCGCCGCGCTGACCGGTCTCGCGCTCGCGTTCTTCCACGTCTGGCTGCTGATCATCGCGCTGGGCCTGGTGATCGTGGCCATCGGTGGTCTGGTGTTCGAGTACCACACGGGCCCGAACCACGACTGACGCTTTCTTGGCAGCACAGGAAGGCCCCCTTCCCTGCGCTAGGCGCAGGGAAGGGGGCCTTCCTGTGCGCAGGGCCCGGGGGCAGCGGCGGGAGGTGCCTGGTCGGGGTGGTTGTGAGTGGTAAGTGACGTTAGAACGTCACTTACCACTCACGACCCACCGGACCGACCCGTTACCGCCGCCTCCCTTCGCTTCAGGCGCTTCGGGTTACCGCCGCCTCCCTTCGCTTCAGGCGCTTCGGGTTACCGCCGCCTCCCTTCGCTTCAGGCGCTTCGGGTTACCGCCGCCTCCTTCGCTTCAGGCGCTTCGGGCTCCGACGCCCGCTTGGCCGCCCGCTTGGCCGCCCGCTGAGGTGCCAGGGCGGCCGCGAGGACGGCCAGCATCCCCACGCCTTCGAGCCAGGTCGGCCGGTGGCCGTAGGCGAGGACGTCGACCACCACCGCGACCACCGGATAGACGTACGACAGCAGCGCCACCGTCGTGGTCGGCAGCTTCCCGATGCCGGCGTACATCAGGACGTACATCAGCGCGGTGTGCACCGTCCCCAGCAGCACCAGCCACAGCAGCCCCGAAGTGTCCGTCGGCAGCGGCGTGACGAGCAGCGCGGGCGCGAGCACGATCGTGCCGGTCACCAGCTGGACGGCCGCCAGGACGTGCGGGCGCAGGTGCTTGAGCTGCTTCGCGACGAACGAGGCGCCGGCGTAGAGCGCGGCCGCGCCAAGGGCGAGCGCGATCCCTTCCACCCGTACGGGTTTGCCGTCGGCGCCGTGTGCCGCGAGCGAGATCAGGGTCACGCCCCCGAACGCGATCAGCGCCCGGATCAGCTGGCTCTTCGCCATCTTCTCGCCGAGGAACGCCGCCGCGAGACCGACCAGCATCAACGGCTGCGTGTGGTAGACGACCGTGCTGACGGAGATCGACGAAAGCGCGTAGGAGGCGAACAGCAGTACCCAGTTCCCGACCAGGAACAGCCCGCCGAGGACGGCGAGCCCCAGATCGCGGCGGGTGAGCGTCCAGGGGCGGAGCCAGCCTCGGGCGGCGCTCCACCCCAGGAGCAGCAGGCCGCCGACGAGGCTGCGGGCGAACGCCACGGCGGGCGCGTCGGCACCGCTCTCGAGGACGACGGCACCGATCGTGCCGGACAACGCCATCGCGGCGGTCCACTGGAGCAGAGGGTTGTTCTTGGTCATGGCGACCACTTTCGCCCGCGCGCGCCCCGGCAACCAGTGTCAGAGATGACATCGACCGCAAAACTTGTGACACACTCGCCGGATGGATGTGCAGAAGGTCGCGGTGGTGCTCGCGGACCACGTCTCACCGTTCGAACTGGGGGTCGCGTGCGAGGTCTTCGGCACCGACCGCGGCGCGGACGGCATCGAGGGCTGGGACTTCGCGGTCTGTTCGCCAGGTGGCGACGACGTCCTGAGCTGGTCGGGCTTCGGGCTCAAGGGACTGCAGAGCCTGGACTTCGCGGCGTCCGCCGACCTGCTGATCGTTCCGACCTGCGCCCCGCGCAGCGCGCGCCCGCCCGAGCCGGTGCTCGAAATCCTGCGTGACGCCGCCGCCCGGGGCGCCTGGGTCGCAGGATTCTGCGCGGGTGTCTTCTCGCTCGGCTACGCGGGACTCCTCGACGGCCGCGACTGCACCGTGCACTGGGTCTACGAGCAGGAGTTCCGGACGCGTTTCCCGGCGGCGAAGGTCGACCCGAAGGCGTTGTACGTCGACGACAGCGGCGTCCTCACCAGCGCGGGGACCGTCGCCGCCGTCGACCTGTGCCTCCATCTGGTGCGCGAACTGCGCGGCGTCGCCGCGGCCACCACGCTGGCGAGGCGGATGGTCGCGGCACCGCACCGGGTCGGCGGGCAGGCGCAGTTCGTGCAGGCACCGGTGCCCGAGACCGCGGCGCCGGACGACACCGTGCTCGCGGAAGCGCTCGAATGGATCGAGCGGCGGCTGGATCGGCCGTTCACCGTCGCGGAACTCGCGCGCCGCAGCGGATTGGGGGAGCGCACGTTCCTGCGCCGCTTCTCGGCGGCCACCGGCACGACCCCGCACCGGTGGCTCACCGAACGCCGTCTCGACCGCGCGCAGGCGCTGCTGGAAGAGGGCCGTCTGTCCATCGAGGACATCGCGGTCGCCTGCGGGTACGCCTCCGCGGCGGCGTTGCGGCATCAGTTCGGCAAGCTGCGCGGGACCAGCCCGAGTGCCTATCGCAAGACGTTTTCCGTCAGCTAGAAGGAGATTTCCTGCCCGACGGTGACGGTGACATGGTCGGGGACCTCGTCGTGCTCGTCGCCGACCGACAGCGTCCCGGTCGGTTCGAACAGCAGCAGCGAGGCACCGTCCACCGAGGACGGCTTGTGGTAAGTGCCCCGCGGGACCACGAACACCGAGCCGCGCGGCAGTGTGACGACCCGCTCGCCCGCCTCCTCGCGCAAGGCGATGTCAAGCGTGCCGTCGAGGACGAGGAAGAACTCGTCGGTGTTTTCGTGGACGTGCCAGACGTGCTCGCCCGCGACCTTGGCGAGGCGCACGTCGTAGTCGTTGACGTGGGCGACGATCCGCGGGCTCCAGATCTCGTCGAAACCGGCCAGCGCGGTGGTCAGATCGATCGGCTGCTTGCTCATGACCCGATCCTGCTCACTGGACCGCACGGGGAGTGAGTGCTAGGAATCGCATATGTCGCATGATTTCTCGCACGAGGTCGTCGTGCTGGTCGACGAGGGGTCCAATCCGTTCGAGATGGGTGTCGCGACCGAGTTGTTCGGCCTGCGGCGGCCGGAACTGGACCGGCCCTGGTACGGCTTCACCCTGTGCGCCGCCGAGCCGTCCGTGCGCATGCACCTGGGGATGTTCACCCTCAGCGGGATCTCCGGCCTCGAAGCCGCCGAGACCGCCGACACGGTGATCGTGCCCAACCGGCCCGATCCGGACGTCCCGGCGGCCGAACCCGTGCTGGCCGCCATCCGCTCCGCCGCCGAGCGGGGAGCCCGCCTGGTCGGCTTCTGTACCGGTGCGTTCACGCTGGCGCAGGCCGGTGTCCTCGACGGCCGCCGCGCGACGACGCATTGGAAATGGGCCGAGCGGTTCCGGAGCCGGTTCCCCGGGGTGCTGCTGGAGCCGGACGTCCTGTTCGTCGACGACGGCGACGTCCTGACCGCGGCGGGCAGCGCGGCCGCGCTGGACCTGGGGCTGCACCTGATCAGCCGCGACCATGGCGCCGAGATCGCCAACGCGGTGAGCAGGCGGCTGGTGTTCGCCGGGCATCGGGACGGCGGTCAGCGGCAGTTCGTCGAGCGCCCGGTGCCGTCGGTGCCGGACACCTCCTTGGCGCCGGTACTCGCCTGGGCGCGGGAACGGCTGGACCGGCCGCTCACCGTGGCCGACCTCGCGACCAGGGCGGCGGCCAGCCAGGCGACGCTGCACCGGCGGTTCCGCGCCGAACTGGGGACGACGCCGCTGGCGTGGCTCACCACGGAACGCATCGCGCTGGCGTGCCGGCTCATCGAGCGGGGGGAGCAGCGGCTCGACCGGGTGGCGCGGGCGTCGGGCTTCGGTACCGCGGCGAACCTGCGTACCCAGCTTCGCCGCGCTACGGGATTGACGCCCACGGCTTACCGGGCGCGCTTCAGCACCGCTTCGTGACCGCCGCGTTTCGTCCTCTGGATGCGGTCCTTGCACGCGCAACTATCGCATTCAGAGGACGAAACGCGAGGGGAGAGGTCAGGCGAAGGCGATCCACCGGTTCAGCAGGTCGGCCGCCGCACCCGAGTCGACGGCCGACGACGCCCGCGCCAGACCGGCCGCCAGGTCGTCCTCCAGCGAGCCCGAGAACCCGGCGAAAGCGGCCAGGGCGGCCGCCGAGTTGAGCAGCACCGCGTCCCGCTCCGGCCCGGTCTTCCCGGCCATCACCTGGCGGAACACCTCGGCGTTGTGCGCCGCGTCGCCGCCACGCAGATCCTCCGTGGTCGCCCGCGCGATACCCACCGACGAGGGGTCGAAGCCGCGCTCGGTGATCTCACCGCCGGAGACCACCCAGACCGAACTCGTGGTGGTGGTGGTGAGCTCGTCGAGCCCGTCGTCGCCGCGGACCAGCAGCACCGTCATCCCGCGGCGCGCGAACACCTCGGCCAGGACGCGGGTCTTGTCCTCGTAGGCACAGCCGATCAGCGAACTGCGCGGCTGCGCGGGGTTGGTCAGCGGACCGAGCAGGTTGAACGTCGTCGGCACGCCGAGTTCGCCGCGGGTCGGGCCGGCGTGACGCAGGGCGGGATGGAACTTCGGCGCGAAGCAGAAGCCGATCCCGAGCTCGTTCACGCTGCGCTGCACCGTCTCGGGCGGCAGGTCGATGGTGACGCCCAGTTCCTCCAGCACGTCGGCCGCGCCGGACTTCGACGACGCGCTCCGGTTGCCGTGCTTGGCCACCGGGGCACCCGCCGCGGCGGTCACCACCGTGGCCATGGTGGAGATGTTGACCGAATTGGACCGGTCACCACCGGTGCCGACGATGTCCACCGACGGCCTGTCGATCGTCACCCGCTTGGCATGCGCCAGCATGGCGTCCGCCATGCCGGAGATCTCCGCCGGTGTCTCGCCCTTCGCCCGCAGCGCGACGGCGAAGCCGGCGATCTGGGACGGTGTCGCCGCCCCGCTCATGATCTGGTCCATCGCCCACGCGGTGTCCTCCTCGGACAGGTCCGCGCGCGCGATGAGCTGGTTGAGCAGGGACGGCCAGGTCTTAGTGGTCACCATCGGAAGTCCTCCGGGGGTCTCGACGGCCCAGCTTCCCGCTGGACGCACGGGCCGCGAGGACCGAGTACGACGCCGGTACGAGGACCTCGCGGCCGCACGCCCGGCGGAAACCCGGATCCGCCGAATAACCCCGAAGGACTCCCGATGGCAACCCCTTGGCGGCCGCGCTCATCGGCTCAGCCGCGCACGGCCGGCACCCGCCGGGCGCGCAGCACGTCGGCGACCGTCTCGGCGGCGGTCAGCGGGTCGAGGGGGTGGACCAGCACCGCGTCGGCCTGCGACCAGGTCGCCAGCCAGCGGTCGTCCTTGCGCCGCACCGCGACCACGATCGGCGGGCAGTCCTCGATCTCGTTCTTCAGCTGACGGGTCAGCCCGATCCCGCCGGTCGGCTGCGCCTCGCCGTCCAGGATGGCCAGGTCCACGTTGGCCGCGTCCATCTCGGAGAGCACCTCGGAGATGCCGGACGCCTCGGTGTAGTCCACCCGGCCGAGGTCGGCGGCGGGCCTGCGGCCGACGGCGTTGATGATCGCCTCGCGCACCCCCGCCTTGTGGCTGAACACCAGGATCCGCCTCGCCTGCTCGCCCATGAGCGCGCCTCCGCCTCGTCTAGTCATGTCGACCCCGCGATGTTATCCGCCATGACCGACATCACTTGTACCGGTCGGAGGCTGCAGCGCGTCCCAGCCGAGGGAATCCCCGCCGAGCCGCTGCGCCAGCCCCGCCATCCGCGACCGTTCCTGCGCGCAGTGCAGCGCGTCGAGCACCTGGACGCGCAGCGCGTGCGCCAGCGTGAGGTCGCCGTCCGGGCCCTGTTCCCGCAGTTCCCAGCCGTCCTGGGCGAGGATCGACGTCGCCTCCGCCACCTTTTCGGGCGGAAGTTTCAAGTGGTGCCGGAGGATCGCCGGTGCTTCGGCGACCCAAGCGGGTGATCTCGCCAGCACCGAGGAGTCCGCCTCGGCCGGATCGAAGGCCTCCGCGATGATCTCCACACCCGGCGTGTCGACGCCGAGACCGGGGGCTTTCGTCTTTCCGACCAGGTCACGCAGCCGATCTAGTAAACCCATGAGTAGCCCGGTTCCCTCTTTCGTTCAGATGTGACCCGACACGCATGCGACTTGCCGTGGACCCACCCGGCGGGCCCCGTGCGTGAGAGGACATAATGCGACGCGTGACAACGGCAGCTCCCACCATCAGCCAGCGGGTCCACTCGCTGAACCGGCCGAACATGGTCAGTGTCGGCACCATCGTGTGGCTGTCCAGCGAACTGATGTTCTTCGCCGGACTGTTCGCCATGTTCTTCACCGTGAAGGCGCAGAACGCCACCGGTCAGTGGCCGCCGCCGCTGCACGGCGAGCCCTTCGAGTTGAACGTCGCACTGGCGATCCCGTTCACGGTGATCCTCGTGGCGTCTTCGTTCACTTGCCAGTTCGGCGTGTTCGCCGCGGAGAAGGGCGACGTGTTCGGCCTTCGCCGCTGGTACATCATCACGTTGATCATGGGCGCGATCTTCGTCGGCGGCCAGGGTTACGAGTACCTCCACCTGATCGACGAGGGGATGACGATCCCGTCCGGCCCGTTCGGCACGGTCTTCTTCCTCGCGACCGGGTTCCACGGCCTGCACGTCATCGGCGGGCTCATCGCGTTCGTGTACCTGCTCATCCGCACCAAGCTGAGCAAGTTCACCCCGGCCCAGGCCACCTCGGCGATCGTCGTGTCGTACTACTGGCACTTCGTCGACATCGTGTGGGTGGGCCTGTTCGCGGTGATCTACATCCTTCCGTGATCGAAGCCGCCACCACGACCTATCGGCCTGAACTGACAGCAAGGGTTGCCGCAAGATGACCTCCAGCAAGGACAACACGGAGCGCCGCTTCCGCAAGCGGTCGAAGGCCCGCAGGCGGTTCGCCGGCGCGCTGGCGCTCGGGATCGCGCTGCTGAGCGTGGGCGGGCTGTACGCCGTTTTCGCCCCGGAGCCGCAGACCGCGCAGGCGCAGGGCGAGTCCGCCCTCCTGCGTGAGGGCGAGAAGCTCTACAACAACACGTGCATCGAATGTCACGGGCCGAAGCTCGAGGGTGTCACCGACCGTGGCCCGAGCCTCATCGGCATCGGCGACGCGGCCGTGTACTTCCAGACCTCGACCGGCCGCATGCCCGCGGTGCGCCAGGAAGCACAGGCGCAGCGGAAGCCGCCGAAGCTGTCCGAGGCGGAGATCAACGCGCTGGGCGCCTACGTCCAGGCCCACGGCGGCGGCGCCGAGCGTCCCGCCGAGAAGGGCGACGCGCTGCGCGGCAAGGACGTCGCGCGCGGCAGCGAGCTCTTCCGGCTCAACTGCGCCTCCTGCCACGGCTTCACCGGCCGCGGCGGCGCGCTCTCGTCGGGCAAGTTCGCCCCGAACCTGGACCCGGCCACGGAAGAGCAGCTCTACACGGCGATGCTCACCGGGCCGCAGAACATGCCCAAGTTCTCCGACCGGCAGCTGTCGCCGGAGGAGAAGAAGGACATCATCGCGTTCGTCAAGTCCGTGAGCAACGGGAACAACTCACCCGGCGGTAGCTCGCTCGGCGGTATTGGCCCGGCCTCGGAGGGCGCGATCGCGTGGATCGTCGGGATCGCCGCGCTGATCGGCGTGACGTTGTGGATTGGATCGAAGGCATGAGCGCCGAAGGGCCGAAGCCGCCGACAGAGGCGGAGTTGGCGGACATGGATCGCGAACAGCTGGTGAAGCTGGGTACCGCGCTCGACGGGGTCGAGATCGTGGAATACCCGAAGCCCTGGCCGGTCGAGGGAACGCGGGCGGAGAAGCGTGCCGAGCGCACGGTCGCGCTCTGGTTCGTGCTGGCCGCGCTGTCCGGCCTCGCGTTCGTCGTGATCCTCGCCTGGCCGGAGTGGTTCGAGTACACGGAGCCGGGCAAGCACGGTTACACGCTGTACACGCTTTACACGCCGCTGCTCGGGATCACGCTCGGTATCGCCGTGCTCAGCATCGGCGTCGGGGCGGTCCTGTACACCAAGAAGTTCATCCCGGCCGAGGTCTCGGTCCAGGAGCGCGGGGACGGCGGGTCGAAAGAGGTCGACAAGGCCACCATCCTCGCGCAGCTGGCCCAGTCGGGCAGCCACAGCACCATCGCGCGCCGTTCGCTGATCAAGCGGTCCGCGGGCGCCGGTGCCGGCGTGCTCGGCCTGGCCGTCGCGGCCCTGCCGGTGGCGTCCTTCATCAAGGACCCCTGGAAGGACACCGAAGGCCGCGACTCGCTGTGGCACTCGGGCTGGAAGCCGAACTTCCCCGGCGAAGAGGTCTTCCTGCGGCGCTTCACCGGTGAACCGGGCCTGGTCAACCTGGTCAAGGCCGAGGACCTCGACGCGGGTTCGATGGAGACGGTGTTCCCGTACCGGGAGTCCGAGCGGAACGACAAGCACGCGCTGTCGGCCGCCTTCAAGCGGGTCGACAACCCGGTCATGCTGATCCGTCTCCGCCCGACCGACGCCGCCAAGGTCGTCAAGCGTCAGGGCCAGGAAGACTACAACTTCGGCGACTACTACGCGTACACGAAGATCTGCAGCCACGTGGGCTGCCCGACCTCCCTGTACGAGCAGCGGACCAACCGCATCCTCTGCCCCTGCCACCAGTCGCAGTTCGACGCGCTCCACTACGCGAAGCCGATTTTCGGTCCGGCTACCCGGCCCTTGGCCCAGCTGCCGATTACAGTGAACAAGGACGGCTACCTGGTCGCGCGCGGAGACTTCAACGAGGCCGTCGGACCGGCCTTTTGGGAGCGTAAGTCATGAGTTCACTCACCACCCCGACGAAGGGGACGAACCCGGTCGAGAAGGCCGCGGGCGCGGGTGCGAAGTGGGCCGACGACCGGTATCACCTGGCCAAGGGCATGCGGCACCAGATCAACAAGGTGTTCCCGACGCACTGGTCGTTCCTGCTCGGCGAGATCGCGCTCTACAGCTTCATCATCCTGCTGCTCTCAGGTGTGTACCTCACGCTGTTCTTCGACCCCTCCATGGAGGAGGTCGTCTACAACGGCAGCTTCACCGGCCTGCAGGGCGTCGAGATGTCGCGGGCCTTCGCGACCACGCTCGACATCTCGTTCGACGTCCGCGGCGGCCTGTTCGTCCGCCAGCTGCACCACTGGGCCGCGCTGATCTTCGTGGCTTCGATGATGGTGCACATGTTCCGGATCTTCTTCACCGGCGCTTTCCGGCGCCCGCGTGAGGCGAACTGGGTCATCGGCGCGCTGCTGCTGGTCCTGGGCATGTTCGAGGGCTTCTTCGGCTACTCGCTCCCGGACGACCTGCTCTCCGGTACCGGTATCCGCGCGACCCTGTCGGGCATCGTGCTCTCGGTGCCGGTCATGGGCACCTGGCTCCACTGGGCGCTGTTCGGCGGGGAGTTCCCCGGCAACGAGATCATCCCGCGCCTGTACACGATCCACATCCTGCTGCTGCCGGGCATCATGCTCGCGCTGGTCGGCGCGCACCTCGCGCTGGTCTGGTACCAGAAGCACACGCAGTTCCCCGGTGTGCGCCGCAAGGAGACGAACGTCGTCGGCGTCCGGATCATGCCGGTCTTCGCGCTCAAGGGCGGTGCGTTCTTCGCGCTGGTCACCGGCGTCATCGCGCTGATGTCGGGCCTCTTCCAGATCAACCCGATCTGGAACATCGGCCCGTACAACGCGGCTCAGGTCTCGGCCGGTTCCCAGCCCGACTGGTACATGGCCTGGGCCGACGGCATGCTGCGGATCTGGCCCGCGTGGGAGCTCTATCTCGGGAACTACACGGTCCCCGCGGTGTTCTTCCCCGGCGCGGTCGGGATGCCGCTGCTGATCGGGTTGCTGGTGATGTATCCCTGGATCGAGCGCAAGCTGTCCAAGGACACCGCGCACCACAACCTGCTGCAGCGTCCGCGTGACGTGCCGGTCCGGACCTCGCTCGGCATCATGGCCCTGACGTTCTTCGCGGTCATCATGCTTTCGGGCTTCAACGACATCATCGCGTTCGCCTTCGACATCTCGCTGAACGCGACGACGTGGGCGGGCCGGATCGGTGTGCTCCTGGCACCGCCGATCGCGTACTACCTCACCTACCGGATCTGCCTCGGCCTGCAGCGGGCCGACCGCGAGGTGCTGGAGCACGGTGTCGAAACCGGCATCATCAAACGCCTGCCGCACGGTGAGTTCATCGAGATCCACCAGCCGCTCGGCCCGGTGGACGGCCACGGTCACGCGATCCCGCTCGAATACCAGGGCGCGTCCGTGCCGAAGAAGATGAACAAGCTCGGTTCGGCCGGTCACGCCGTCGCGGGTTCGACCTGGTCCCCGGACCCGGTCGAGGAGACGGTCGCGCTGGAGCGCGCCCGGTCCAACGGGCACGGCAACGGCAAGGTCGACGACATCGGCGGCGAGCCCTCCGCGGAGCGCAAGGAAATCACCTCCGGGCACTAGCCCGAAAGAAGCGCGTGAAGGCCCCCTTCCCTCGGCTCAGCCGAGGGAAGGGGGCCTTCACGCAATTCAGGGGAAGCTCAGGCGCCTTCGACGCCGATGTCGAACGCGGACTCGCTGTCGGCCTTCGAGTACGAGCGGAACGCGATATGCGTGACGGTGCTCAGCACCCCGGGGACCTTGCCGATCTTCGCCGGGATGAGGTCCGCGAGGTCCTCGTGGGCGGTGACCCGGACCGAGGCGATCAGGTCGACGTCACCCGCGCAGGAGTAGACCTCCCGGACACCCTCGATGTCCGCGATCGACTGCGCCGCTTCGGGAATCGCATCGGCCTCGACCTGGATCAGCACGATCGCGGTGATCAAAGGGTCCTCCTGTGTTCGTGAATCCGGTGCCGCGATCCTAGCCCGCGACCCGTTCCAGCGCCGTCGCGCTCGCCGCCAGGTCGAGCCATTCCTGCCAGCCGCCCGCGACGGCCGCCTCCGCCCACGGCCGGGCGGTGCGCACGAGCCGGACGCCGGGCCGGGCCAGCCAGCGCAGCAGGATGCGGACCTCCTCCGAGATCGCGCCGAAGAGCGGCCCCGGTCCGGGGATCACCGTTTCCGCCGAGGCCACCAGCATCTCGACCACCGGCATCGGATGGATCCCGCGCCGGGCGACCCCCGCCGACGCGAGCCTGCCGTACCGGATCACCGCCAGTTCCCAGCCGCCGTTGCCGTCGGGGCCGGCGGCGATCAGTTCGGGGATACCGGCCAGCGCCGACTGCCGGTGCGCCCGGCCGACCGCGCGGATCAGCCCGGCCAGATCGTCGCGGTGCCGGGCGGCCTGCTCGAAATGCTCGGCCGCGGCGAGTTCGGCCAGCTGATCGGCGGCGGCCCGCAGCGGCCGTCCGTCCGTACCGGCGATGAGACCGGAGACGGCCAGGACGCCGGGCCGGTACTCCTCCACCGTCTGCCGGCCCGCGCAGGGCGCCCCGCAGCGGCCCAGTTCGGCGAGGACACAGGGCGTGCCGTTCGGCGCGGTCGCCGAGATGCGCTGGGTGCAGGTCCGCAGCCCGGAGGCACCGGCGAGGGTGTCCGCGGCCGACCGCGCGTCGGTCTGGGTGCGGAAGGGTCCCAGCATCCCGTCCCGCGGCATCCGGACCACCGAGAGGCGGGGGAACGCCTCCTCGGTCAGCGCGACCCACCAGGCGTGCCGCGGGTTCTTGGAACGGCGGTTGTACATCGGACGGTGCGCGGCGATCAGCCGCAACTCCCGGACCGCCGCCTCCAGCGCGTGCGAGCATTCGACGGCGTCGACCCGCTCGGCGAGCGCGACCATCTCCCTGATCCGGCCGCGGCTCTCCGAACCGGTGAAGTACTGCCGGACCCGGCGGCGCAGATCGGACGACGTCCCGACGTAGAGCACTTCCTCGCCGGGCCCGCGGAACAGGTACACCCCCGGCCGCGACGGCAGGTGCTCGGCGAGGGATCGTTTGCGCCGCTGGGCCGGGGTGACCTCGGGCAGGTAGTCCAGCAGTTCTTCGAGCGTGTGGACCCCGACGTTGCCGACGCGTTCGAGCAGCGCGTGCAGGACGTCCACCGTGGCGCGCGCGTCCGCGAGGGCGCGGTGGTTGGGCGTCGTCCGCGCCCCGAACAACGCGGCCAGCGCGGAGAGCCGGTAACTGGGCGTCTCGTCCCGGGAGATGACCCGGCGGGCGAGGCGGACCGTGCAGACGACGGCCGTCTTCGGCCAGCGGTAGCCGTGCCCTTCGCAGGCCGCGCGCATGAACCCGGTGTCGAAGGGGGCGTTGTGCGCCACCAGCACGGCACCGGAGATGAACTCGAGGAACGCGGGCAGCACCCGGTCGATACGGGGCGCGTCGTAGACCATCGCGCTGGTGATGCCGGTGATTTCGACGATCTGCGGCGGAATCGGCATCCCCGGGTTGACGAAGGTGGCGAATTCGCCGAGGACCTCGCCCGCCCTGACCTTGACCGCGCCGATCTCGGTGATGCCGTCCGGACCGGGTTTCGTCCCGGTCGTCTCCAGGTCGAATACGACGAAAGTGGTGTCCCGCAAGGGTGTTCCGAGTTCGTCGAAGGCGAGTTGCGCCGCCCCCGCCCGCCGTCCGGTGTCCATGATCGGGCACAGTAGGGGTGGGCACCGACAATCTCAGGATCCGCGCACGCCGTCCCATCGAGCGCGCCCCGAGCCCAGGGGGCCTACGCTGGAGCGATGCAACCGCAGTCCGCTGTGCCCGAACTGCCCGAGGACGCCACCGGCGGACCCTCGGGTGTCGTGCCGTCGGCCGGCGGTGACGACGTCCGGGAAGAGGTACCCGCGGAAGCGTGGACGTCCCTCCCGGAGGCCGTCCGGGAGCGGATCGCCGAGCTCGCGGCGGCCGCCGTCGGCAAACTGCCGGTCGCCGACGTGCCGAGGCAGCTCCGCCCGGTCGCGAAGTTCGCCCCGGCGAAACGCGCGAAACTCGGCGGGACGGCGCTGATCGCCGCGCTGGGGGAGTCTTCGCAGTTCCGGGTCTCGGTCACCGAGTGGCTGCGTGACCACCGCAAGGACGCCCTCGACCCGAACGACCCCGACTTCGTCACCGCCGCGGCCGCCGCCGTGCTGCTGGGGGAGTCCGGGGCGGCCGGACGGGTCCGGCTGGTGGCGAAGAACGCCGAGGAGACGGCGCTGCGTGCCGAACGCGATGCCGCACTGGCCCGCAACCAGCGGCTCGAAACCGAGCTGGCCCAGCTGCGTGAAGAGGTCCGCGAGGCCAAGAGCATCGCCGGTGGCGCACGGGGCGAACGCGACGCCGAGGTCGAGAAGCTGCTGAAGCGCCTGCGGGAACAAGGCGTCCAGCTTCGGCAGGCGAAGGACGCTGTCGCCGAGATACGCGCTCAAATGGAGAGTGGGGGCGCGGAGCGCGCCGAGGAGATCAAGGCGCTGAAGGCTCAGCTGGACCGTGAGAGGCAGCGAGTCGCCACTGAGCGGGTGCGGGCCGAGAAGGCCGTCGCGGACGCTGAGATCGCCCGTCAGTCCGCGCGAGAGGCACGTCAGGCCGACGAGGTCCGGCTCGGACTGCTGCTGGACACGATCGAAGGCGCCGTCGGCGGCCTGCGTCGCGAGCTTTCGGTGAGCGCGCGGGGCCAGCGTCCGGCGGACATGGTCCGGGGCGCGACGTCGGGTCTGGGGGCGGGCGGCAAGATCCAGGACGTCACCGCGCTCGACCGGCACCTCGCGCTGCCCAACGTGCACCTGATCGTCGACGGCTACAACGTCACGAAGACCGGCTATCCGGAGCTGGCGCTTTCCGACCAGCGAGACCGGCTGATCCACCAGCTTTCCGCCCTGGCCGCGCGGACCTCGGCCGAGGTCACCGTGGTGTTCGACGGGGCCGGTGTGCTTTCCGTGCCCGCCGCGGTGCCGCGCGGGGTGCGGGTGCTGTTCTCCGAACGCGGGGTGCTCGCCGACGACGTCATCCGGTCCCTCGTCGCGGTCGAGCCGCCCGGACGGCCCATGGTGGTCGCGAGCACGGACCGTGCGGTGGCGGACTCGGTGCGGCGGAAGGGCGCGCATCCGGTGCCTTCGGCCGTTCTGGTGTCGAGGTTGAGCCGGGTTTAGCGGGCAGCATGGGTCTCGTGAGTGGTAAGTGACGTTCTAACCCTCTTTGCCACTCACGACCCCCTTGCGCGGCTGCACAAAGCGCCTGGATCCGGGCATCGCGGCCTGGATCGGCGTCCTTTGTGGACAGTCGTGCCCCGGTCCACGCCGGTGACTTGTCCAGGCTGGTCGATCAGGCCCGGCAGTCGCCGAAGCTCGCACTCAAGATCAACTCAAGCTGCGCGGCATGGGGTTCTCACCGTCCTTACCACCCACGACCCCCGAAACTGTCGGTACCCCTGCCTACTCTGCTCGCCATGGACGACAAGGCCATCGCCGATATGGCGGACATAGAGAACCTCGTCATCGATTGCGACCGCTGCGCGGTCCGCGGTGACGCGTGTCATGACTGCGTCGTCAGCGTTCTTTTGGGCGCGCCCTTGGCGCTCGAATGGGACGCCGACGAGCGGAAGGCGGTCGACGCGCTCGCGGAGGCGGGGATGGTCCCCCGCCTCCGAATGGTGGAACAGGAGCGCCGGATGACCGCCTGAGACACGCCCTGGTCGTGGCATTCGACGAGTGGTCGATCCGATCGGGTGAACGGTAGGTAGTCATGACCAGCCCCAGGATGTAACGCCCGTCACAAGTTTCCACTCATGCTGGTCCGAAGGTGTTTCGGCGCATCACGGAGAGTTTTACCGGTCGGCGTGGTGGACGTGGTGCCCATCGTTTCGTAACCTGTCCGAGATCTCGTGGACGGAAGTCGTCGGCAAGACGGCGACACGGGATCGCCACCGAAGCAGCTTTGTCGGGGAGTTGCACCAGAACCAGCCGTGCGCCAAACCTGTTGCGATAGCACTCGGCCAGGCGCAAGGCGGGAACGCGGGGAACCGCGCGGGCCTCACGGCCGGCGACGCGGCCTCGCGGAAGAGGGCCCCCGACCTCTTCGCCCCGGGTTTCGGTCGGTGGCCGACAGCAAAGGAGACACGCGCGACCGTGCAGTCGCATCCAGTCAAGCGCGTGGTGTCAGGAGCTTTGGCCGCGGCCGCGGTGATCACCGCCGTAACGGTCGCTCAGCCTTCCGCCACCGCAGCCCCAGCCCCAGCCCCCCAGCAGCCCCCGTCCGGTTCGGACGCGCTCGCCAAGTACCGCGACCTCGCGGCACAGGCGGAGAAGGCGAACGAAGACCTCCTCAAGGCGAAGGACGACCTCGCCGCGAAGCAGGGCGAGCTCGACAAAGCCACCGCGGACGCCGCAGCCGCCAAGGACAGCGGTGTCAAGGCGGCCGGTGACGAGAAGACCTACCAGGTCGAGGTCAACAAGTTCGCCGGCGCGTCGTTCACCAGCGGTGTGCAGCTGAACAAGCTGTCCTCGCTGCTGTCGGGCGCGTCGACCCAGGACTTCCTGGAGCGTTCTTCGGCGCTCGAGGTCCTCGCCGCGAACAAGAACGCCGCCCTCGGCAACCTGAGCGGTGCCGTCGCCCAGTCGGCGGCCGCCGCGAAGCTGGCCTCGGACGCGCAGGCGTCGGCCACCTCCGCCCGTGACGCCGCGTCGAAGCTGACGAAGGACATCGAAGCACGCCAGAAGACGCTGAACGACCAGCTCAAGGAGATCGAGCGGGCGAGCGGCAACCTGAGCAACGCGGACAAGGCCGCCCAGAAGGACAAGGGCGGCGCGTTCCCCAACCTGCCCGCTGCCGGCCCGGCCGCCGCGGCGGCCCTCTCGGCCGCGAAGAGCAAGCTCGGCAGCGCCTACGTGTGGGGCGCGACCGGTCCGTCCACCTTCGACTGCTCCGGTCTGATGCAGTGGGCGTACAAGCAGGCGGGCCTGAGCCTGCCGCGGTCGAGCCGTGAGCAGTCCACCTTCGGCGCCCCGGTGCAGAAGTCGCAGCTTCAGCCGGGCGACCTGGTGTTCTACTACTCGCCCGTTTCGCATGTGGGCATGTACGTCGGCAACGGCATGATGGTGCACGCGCCGACCTCCGGTGACGTCGTCAAGGTGTCGCCGCTGCAGAACAACTACGTCGGGGCCCGTCGCCCGACCGCTTGACCGAGCACCTCTGTCCTGTCACAGGACAGCCGGAAGGGGCGGCACCGCGCAGGCGGTGCCGCCCCTTCCGCGCGCGGGGGGCCCAGTAGCCTGCAGGGGTGCTGAGGACCCTGCTGGTGACCAACGACTTCCCGCCCCGGCCCGGTGGAATCCAGAACTACCTGAACTCGCTGGCCACTCGCCTGCCCGCGGACGACCTCGTCGTCTACGCGCCTTCCTGGGAGTCGAGCACCGGCTCGCACGGCGAATTCGACGCCGCCGCCCCGTTCGAGGTGGTGCGCCATCCGACGTCGCTGATGCTGCCGACACCGGACGTTCTCAAGCGGGCGAAAGAGATCATGCGTGCCCGCGACTGCGAGGCCGTCTGGTTCGGCGCCGCCGCGCCGCTCGCGCTGCTGGGCCACTCACTGCGGTCGGCGGGGGCCCGCCGCGTGCTCGCGTCGACGCACGGCCACGAGGTCGGCTGGTCGATGCTTCCGGGGTCGCGGCAGGCGTTGCGCCGCATCGGCGACACCGTCGACGTGGTCACCTATGTCAGCAAATACACGCGCTCCCGCCTTGCGGCCGCGTTCGGCCCGATGGCGGGTTTGGAAATGCTCCCGTGCGGCGTCGACACCGCCCTTTACCGCCCGGATGCCGCGGCGGGCAAGGAAATCCGCGACAGGCACGGTCTCGGCGACCGGCCGACGATCGTCTGCGTTTCCCGGCTGGTTCCGCGAAAAGGCCAGGATATGCTGATAAAAATCCTGCCCGAACTCCGCAGGCGGATCCCGGACGTGGCGCTGCTGCTCGTCGGCGGCGGCCCGTACCGCAAGACGCTCGCCGGGCTTGTCGACGCGCTGGGGGTTGAAGACAACGTGGTTATCACTGGATCGGTGCCGTGGAAGGAGTTGCCGGCGCATTACAACGCCGGCGACGTCTTCGCCATGCCGGCACGGACGAGGGGGAAGGGACTCGACGTCGAAGGGCTCGGCATCGTGTACCTGGAGGCTTCGGCGACCGGCCTGCCGGTCGTCGCGGGCAATTCCGGCGGTGCGCCGGAAACGGTGCTGGACGAGGTCACCGGCCACGTCGTCGACGGCCGTGACGAACAACAGCTGAGGGACACCCTGGCCGCCCTGCTGGCCGATCCGGTGCGGGCGAAGCGCATGGGCGCCGCCGGCCGCGAATGGGTCGGCGAGAACTGGCGGTGGGACACCATGGCGGGCAGGCTTTCCGGGCTGCTCGACGGCGACCCGGTCGCGGCGGTGCGGTGATGGCCGACGTCGTTCTCTTCCACTCGGCCCTGGGACTCCGTCCCGCCGTGCTCGCCGCGGCGGACAGGCTCCGCGACGCCGGGAACAACGTCTGGACACCGGATCTGTACCACGGCCGGACCGCCGACAACCTCCCCGACGCCATCGAGATCCGCGACTCCATCGAGCCGCATCTGATGTTCGACCGGGCCGAGGCGGCGATGGCGGACGTCCCGGCGGGCGTGGTCTACGCCGGGTATTCGCTCGGCGCGAGCTACGCCGCGCTGGTGTCCCGCGCCCGCGGTGACGCCTCCGCGCTGGTTTTCCTGCACGACGCGCCGACGTTCCTGCCCGGTATCCCGGCCACGATGCACATCGCCGACCCGGACCAGTGGCTGGTGCAGGACGATCTGCGCCGTGCCGAGGAGAACCCGGGCACCGAGGTCTTCAAGTACGCGGGCTGCTCGCATCTGTTCACCGACCCGGAGACCAAGGAGAGCACGCCGTTCGACGCGGCGGCGGCCGACCTCACCTGGGAGCGGGTCATCGAGTTCCTGGAGCGGACCGACAAACGCCGTCAGGGTTCGTAGCGCGCCGGGTGGTTCGGGTCGTCGACGCGGAGGACGACGTCGGCCAGCGCCGCCGGATCGACTTCCTGTTCGTAGCGCTCGTAGGCGGGCAGCGCCCAGGCGTCGGGCACCCGGCGCCTGAGCGCCGCCGGCGAGAGCCACAGGTGCACGCTCAGGTCGAAAGCGAGGCCCGCGCCGAACAGGAACTCGCCGTCCACCAGGACGACCCCGCCTTCGGGCACTTCGACGCGCTCGGCGCGGGTGGCGCGATCGCGGACCGGGTCCCACAGCGAGGGGAGGACCCGGCCGTCGCCGCCCTCGGCGAGCGGTTCGAGCACCTCGCGGCGCAGGGCGCCGAGGTCGAGCCAGTCGGTGTAGCGCGCGTGGGGGTCTTCTTTACCGCGTTCGAAGCGCAGGGACGCCGGGCGTAGGAAGTCTCTCGCCGAGATCCGCAACGCCGCGTGACCGGCGACTTTCAGCGGATCGACCAGGGCGTCGGCGAGTTCTGTGGCGTAGGTCGCACCGGTGGCGCCGTCGACGGCGACCGCGATCCGGCGGCGGCCGGTGATCGCCGTGACGCGTTCGGTCAGTTCGGAGACCAGCAGAGCGGGAGAATCGGACGGTAGCGCACGGGAACAGATCCTCCACCCGGACCGGTGACTGTCGCACGGCACACCCGGTGGGAGGATGGGGTGGTGACCAAAGCAGTGGCCAGAACAGCCGGAAGTGGTTGGCAGGTAGGCGTTTCCCAGACGGTGCCGGTCAGCGGCGCGCGGGTGTGGGACTTCCTGGTCGGACGCGAGGGGGTGGGGATCTGGCTCGGTCCGGGCGCCGAACTCGGCCACGAACCCGGCGCGGCGTACGAGACGGCGAACGGGACGACCGGCGAGATCCGCGGTCGCACCGAAGGGGATGAGCTCCGGCTGACCTGGTGGCCGAAGGACTGGGAGCACGACTCGACCCTGCGGATCACGGTGAGCGGCACGGAGCAGAAGACCACGCTCCGTTTCCACCAGGAGTGGCTCGCGGCCGCCGACGAGCGCGAGGAACAGCGGGCATACTGGACCGAGGTGACCGAGCGGGTGGCGGCCGCGCTGGCCGAACGCTGACCGGGACGCCGGGCGGTTCGAAGACCCGGACCGGCTGGACGTCACACGCGCCCGCCGGGCATCTCGCGTTCGGGCACGGCATCCACTGCCGCGTCGGCGCCCCGCCGGCCAGGCTGGAGGCCGAGACCGCGGTGCGCGGCCCCCTGGACCTGCTGCGCTGAGAACAGCGTGTCGTAGGGTCGCGGCATGGACGCCGCCGAACTCCTCGCCCTCGACGCGGAACACGTCTGGCATCCGTACGGGCCGATGCCGGGCACGGTCGATCCGCTGCTGGTCCGCGAGGCGAGCGGCGTCCGGCTCACCCTCGACGACGGCCGCGAACTGATCGACGGGATGTCGTCCTGGTGGGCGGCGATCCACGGCTACCGGAACCCGGTGCTGGACGCGGCGCTGGCCGAGCAGGCGGGTCGGATGAGCCACGTCATGTTCGGCGGGCTCACCCACGAACCGGCCATCAGGCTGGCGAAGACCCTGGTCGACCTCGCCCCAGACGGGCTGCGGCACGTCTTCCTGTGCGACTCCGGTTCGGTCTCGGTCGAGGTCGGCGTCAAGATGTGCCTGCAGTACTGGCAGTCGGTGGGGCGCAAGGACAAGCGCAGGCTGATGACCTGGCGCGGTGGTTACCACGGCGACACGTTCACGCCGATGAGCGTCTGCGACCCCGACGGCGGGATGCACTCGCTGTGGCGCGGGATCCTGCCGGACCAGCTGTTCCTGCCCAAGCCTCCCGGCGGGTTCGACGACGAGCCGGACCAGGCCTACCTCGACCTGCTCGCGGCCGAAATCGGGCGGCACGCGGGCGAACTCGCCGCGATCATCGTCGAACCGGTCGTCCAGGGCGCCGGCGGTATGCGCTTCCACCCGCCCGCGTACCTGCGCGCGCTGCGGGAGCTCACCGAGGCCAACGACGTCCTGCTCATCTTCGACGAGATCGCCACCGGGTTCGGCCGCACCGGCGAGATGTTCGCGGCCGGGCACGCCGGGGTGACGCCGGACGTCCTGTGCCTCGGCAAGGCGCTGACCGGCGGTTACCTGACCATGGCGGCGACGCTGTGCACGCCGGGGATCGCGAACGGCATCTCGCGCGGCGAGCTGCCGGTGCTGGCGCACGGACCGACGTTCATGGCGAACCCGCTGGCCTCGGCCGTCGCCAACGCCTCGCTCGGTCTGCTGGCCGAAGGGAACTGGAAGACCGACGTCCCGCGGATCGAGGCCGCGCTGCGCGCCGGGCTCGAGCCCGCGCGCGAGCTGTCTTCGGTCGCCGACGTGCGGGTGCTCGGCGCGATCGGGGTGGTGGAACTGGACCATCCGGTGGACATGGCGGTCGCGACCGAGGTCCTCACCGCGAACGGCGTCTGGCTGCGGCCGTTCCGGAACCTGATCTACACGATGCCGCCGTACATCTCCGGTGACGACGACCTGGCCGCGATCACTTCGGCAATGGTCGCGGCCGCGCAAAAAGCGTAAAAACGGCCAAGTTCAGCCTAAAGAGTGTGACGGCGGCCACAGGAAACCGGGCAGGCCACGCTGGGTACGGAGCGTGGTCGTGCGGTGATCTTGATCAGGCGAACGGGCGAGTCCGTTCGGGACCGTTCCTGGCCGGCCCGGGTTATCCAGTGCGCAAGCAAACCTGAGAAACCTTTGCGTAGCGGACTTTTCCGCGCCGATCGGGTTTCCTGCCCCCATGATCGACTTCGTTGGTGACGAGCACGACACCGGGCCCCCGGGCCGCCGCCGTTCCGTTTCTTCGACCCTCCTGAGCACCCTCCGCCACGACATCCCGGCTTCGGTCGTCGTCTTCCTCGTGGCCGTTCCCCTCTCCCTCGGCGTCGCGCACGCCGCCGGGGCACCTTTGCTCGCCGGACTGATCTCCGCCGTCGTCGGCGGCCTCGTCGCGAGCCTCCTCGGTGCCTCCGCCCTTCAGGTCAGCGGCCCGTCCGCCGCGCTCACCGTCGTCCTCGCGGACACCATCGCCACCTTCGGCTGGGCCGCCACCTGCGCCATCACCGCCGCGGCGGGCGTGGTCCAGATCCTCTTCGGGATCAGCCGGATCGCCAGGGCCGCCCTGGCCATCTCCCCGGCGATCGTGCACGGCCTGCTCGCCGGGATCGGCCTGATCATCGTGCTCGGCCAGCTGCACGTCGTCCTCGGAGGAGCCGCGAAGGGCTCCGCGATCGCGAACGTCCTCGCGCTGCCGGGCCAGATCGTCGGCCACCACGACCGGGCCGCGCTGATCGGCGTGGTCACCATCGGCGTCCTGCTGGTGTGGACCCGGATGCCGCGTTCGGTGCGCCGCGTCCCCGGTCCGCTCGCCGCCGTCGCGCTCGCGACCGGTCTTTCCGTCGCGGCGGGGATGGACCTGCCGCGCGTCGACCTCCCGGGCGGCCTGCCGGGGCTGGGTTTCGTCCCCGAGGCGCCGTCGGGGTCCTGGACGGCGATCACCGCCGCCGTGCTCACCATCGCGCTCATCGCCAGCCTGGAGAGCCTGCTCTCCGTCGTCGCCGTCGACAAGCTGCGCGACGGCCCCCGCACCGACCTCAACCGTGAACTGATCGGCCAGGGGCTGGCGAACGTCGCCGCCGGGTCGCTCGGCGGCTTCCCGGTCACCGGCGTCGTCGTGCGGACCATGACCAACTTCGAAGCAGGCGCCCGCAGCCGGGTGTCGGCGATCCTGCACAGTGTCTGGATCCTCGGCTGCTGCCTGTTCCTGGTGGGCGCGCTGCGGCAGATCCCGCTCGCCGCGCTCGCCGGACTCCTCGTCTACGTCGGCGCGAAGCTGCTCAACCTCACCAGCCTGCGCGAGGTCCGCCGCCACGGCGACCTGCCGGTCTACCTCGCGACGCTCGCCGGCGCGGTCGCCGTCAACCTGCTCACCGGGGTCGTCGCCGGCGTCGTGGTGGCGCTCGTGCTGATGCTGCGCCGGATGCTGTTCTCCGGCATCCACGTCGAACCGGACGGGCGGCGGACCCGCGTCGTCATCGAAGGCGCGCTCACTTTCCTCGTCGTGCCCAGGCTCACGACCATCCTGGCCTCCGTCCCCCAGCGGTCCGAAGTGACGCTGGAACTGCTCGTCGACTACCTCGACCACGCCGCTTTCGACTGCCTGCGCGGCTGGCAGCGCGCGCACGAACGGGCGGGGGGAGTGGTGATCGTCGACGAGATCGGGCATCCGTGGTTCGCACGCGGGAAGGCAGGCGCGCCGACCGTGCGCCGCGGTGTGGCTTCCCGGGTGGTGCCGCGCTGGCTCGCGCCGTGGTCGGAATGGCAGGCGGAACACCTCGAGCTGCCCGCTCAGCGCGGCGGCAGCGTGCCGTTGTGCCGGGGCGCTTCGGAATTCCAGCGGCGGACCGCGCCGTTGCTGCGGGAGACCTGGGACGGGCTCGCGCACGGGCAGCGGCCGCACACCCTCTTCGTCACCTGCGGCGACGCGCGGGTCGTGCCGAACCTGATCACCACCAGCGGGCCCGGCGACCTGTTCACCGTGCGGAACATCGGAAACCTCGTCCCGCACGCCAGTGCAGAGGCGGATTTCTCCGTGGGAGCGTCGATCGAGTACGCCGTCGGGCTGCTGCGGGTGCGGGAAGTGGTGGTGTGCGGGCATTCCGGCTGCGGCGCGATGAAGGCGCTGCTCGGCGGCGCGCCCATCGGGCTCGCGCACCTCGGCGGCTGGCTGCGCCACGGCGAGGAAACGTTGCGGCGCGGGGAAAGGGAAGGACCGGTGCTGCTCGACGGTGGCCGCCCCGATCACGAGGCCGATCGGCTCGCGCTGCACAACGTGGTGCAGCAACTGGAAAACCTGCGCTCGTACCCGGTCGTCGACGCCGCCCTCGCCCGCGACGAACTCCGGCTCACCGGGATGTACTTCGACGTCGGCAAGGCGAACGTCTACCTGCTCGACGCGGCGCACCGGTCGTTCACCTCGGCCGCCACCCCGGTGAAGTCCTAGCGCCCCCGGGGTGAGCGTCGCAGTGGTCCGTGAAGGCCTCCTTGAGGGACCTGGAGTCCCTCAAGGAGGCCTTCACGGACCGCGGTATCCCGGGTTCGTGAAAGACCTTCAGGTCTCAGTATTTGGGAGCCTGCAAGGGATTTCGTCCTGCGCGGGACATCTCCGGGCAAGGAAAGGGCGCGAGAGTGGGCCACGCCACCCATTGGCAGGACGATGTTCACTCGATCAGGTGGTGCATAACGGACAAATCACCAGTTTCCTGGTGATCATGAACCCCCAACCACGACTCGCCGTGCTCCGTCACGACCTGCCCGCATCCTTGGTGGTGTTCCTCGTCGCCGTCCCGTTGTCACTCGGGATCGCTCTCGCCTCGGGGGCACCGATCGTCGCGGGGCTGATCGCGGCTGTCGTGGGCGGTGTGGTCGCCGGCGCGCTCGGCGGCTCCCCGCTTCAGGTCAGCGGCCCGGCCGCCGGGCTGACGGTGATCATGGCCGAAACGATCGCGACCTTCGGCTGGAAGACGACCTGCGCGATCACCGTCGCCGCGGGGGCGCTCCAGATCCTGCTCGGGCTGAGCCGCATCGCCCGCGCGGCGCTCGCGATCTCGCCCGCCATCGTGCACGGCATGCTCGCCGGTATCGGCGTCACCATCGTCCTCGGCCAGTTGCACGTCGTGCTGGGCGGATCGGCGCAAAGTTCCGCGCTCGAGAACATCGCCGGACTGCCCGCGCAGATCGTCGGCCACCACGACACCGCCGCGCTGATCGGCGTGCTCACCATCGGCACCCTCCTGCTGTGGCCGAGGCTGCCCGAGGCCGTCCGCAAGGTGCCCGGCCCGCTGGCCGCCATCGCGCTGGTGACCGTGCTGTCCGTGGCCGCCGGGATGACCCTGCCGCGCGTCAGCCTGCCGGGTGACCTGCTCAACATCCGGTTCGCCCCGCAACTGCCGGACGGCGGCTGGGGCGCGTTCGCCCTCGCGATCATCACCATCGCGCTGATCGCCAGCGTGGAAAGCCTGCTGTCGGCGGTCGCCGTCGACAAGATGCACACCGGCCCGCGGTCGAACCTCGACCGCGAGCTCATCGGCCAGGGCGCGGCGAACATGACCTCCGGCGCGCTCGGCGGCCTCCCCGTCACCGGCGTCATCGTCCGCAGCTCGACCAACGTCGCCGCCGGCGCCCGCACCAGGGTGTCCGCGATCCTGCACGGCGTCTGGATCCTGGTGTTCGTCGCCGCGTTCGCCGGGCTGATCCAGGACATCCCGCTCGCCGCGCTCGCCGGCCTGCTCGTCCACGTCGGCGCGAAACTGGTCGACCCCGGTCACATACGGCAGGTCCTCAAACACGGCGACCTGGGGCTGTACCTGGTGACGCTCGCCGGCGTCGTCGTGTTCGACCTGCTCACCGGCGTCCTGCTCGGCATCGCGCTGTCCGTGCTGCTGATGCTGCACCGCACCGTGTGGTCCGGGATCCGCGCCGAACGCGACGGCGACGAATGGCGCGTCGTCGTCGAAGGCGTCCTGACGTTCCTTTCGGTGCCGAGGCTCAGCCGGGTGCTCGCGACCGTGCCCGACGGTGCGAAGGTGACCCTGGAACTGATCGTCGACTACCTCGACCACGCCGCCTTCGAGAGCCTGTCCAACTGGCAGCAGGGACACGAGCGCGCCGGCGGCGAGGTCGTCGTCGACGAGGTCGGGCATCCGTGGTTCGCCAACGGCAAATCCGGCGATCCCACGCTGACCCGCACGGACGCCGTCCGGTCGGTGCCCAGGTTCCTCGCGCCGTGGTCGGACTGGCAGGCCAAGGACGTCGTGGTGCCCGGCCAGCGCGGCGGGCCGACGCGGCGCGGGGCGACCGAGTTCCAGCGGCGCACGGCCGCGCTCATGCAGCCCGCGCTCAGCAAACTGGCGGGCGGACAGTCGCCGCACACCTTGTTCATCACCTGCGGTGACGCCCGGATCGTGCCGAACATGATCACCACCAGCGGTCCCGGCGACCTGTTCACCGTCCGCAACATCGGGAACCTGGTGCCCGCGCGCCGGGCCGACCCGTCGATGGGTGCCACCGTCGAATTCGCCGTCGGCGTGCTGAAAGTGCGCGAGATCGTGGTCTGCGGGCACTCGGGCTGCGGCGCGATGCAGGCGCTGGCGACCGGCGCCCCCGACGGCGCGCCGATGCTGGCGTCCTGGCTGCGGCACGCCGAGCCGAGCGCCCAGCGCAAGGCGACGGTGACCCTGGACGGCGAGCGGCCGGACGCCGAGGTCAACCGGCTGGCGCTGCAGAACGTCCTCCAGCAGCTGGACCACCTGCGCCACTATCCGCTGATCGCCGACGCCGAGGCGCGCGGCGAACTGCACCTGACCGGGATGTACTTCGACGTCGGGGCCGCCCAGGTCTACCTGACGGATGACGGCGAACACTCCTTCAGGTCGGTGGACGCCGTCACCGCATCGGGGAGCTGACCGACCCGGACCCCGCCCCACCGCCACCCTCGGTCGTGGGGCCCCGCCCCGCAGACTAAATTCAACCCACGTGAGCATGCTGGTCATAACCGGCACCGGAACCGGTGTCGGCAAGACGATCACCACCGCCGCCATCGCCGGGTTGGCCGCCGGGCAGGGCCAACGCGTCGCCGTACTCAAACCGGCGCAGACCGGGGTGGGTCCGGACGAGCCGGGAGACCTCGCCGACGTCCTCCGCCTCGCCGGTCCGGTCACCACCCGTGAGCTGCGGCGATACCCCGATCCACTGTCGCCGGAGGCGGCGTCGCGGACGTCCGGGCTGCCGACGCTCTCCCCGAGCGAGATCGCCGCCGCCGCGAGCGACCTCGACGGCGAGCACGACCTCACCCTCGTCGAGGGCGCGGGTGGCCTGCTGGTCCGCTTCGACGCCGACGGCGCCACGCTCGCCGACGTCGCCTGGTCGCTGGGCGCGCTGGTCGTCGTGGTGGCCGAGGCCGGGCTGGGCACGCTCAACGCGACCGCGCTGACCGCCGAGGTCGCGACGAAACGCGGGCTCACCGTGGCAGGCGTCATCATCGGTTCCTGGCCGGAAGACCCCGACCTCGCGGCGGTGTCGAACCTGCGGGACCTGCCGGTCGCGGCCGGGGCCCCGCTCCTGGGCGTGCTGCCCGCCGGGCTGGGCTCGGCCGAGCGCGAGGAGTTCCTCGAGCTGGCCAAGGCGGGGCTCTCGCCCTGGTTCGGCGGGGAATTCGATCCCGAATGCTTCGTCGGCCGCGCGTCGGCCCAGAAGTGATCTGCGTCGCTGTGGCCGAGCGGCCCCGTCGTGCACGATGATGTGCCTTTGCTTTGACGCCCCACCCCGAACAGGAGCCGCCTCGTGACCACAGCCCCGGAGACCGTCGACATCCTCGCCGCGGCGCGTGAGCAGGTCCTCGAGCGCGGGGTCGGGCTGAGCGAAGAGCAGGTCCTCGAAGTCCTGCGGCTCGGCGACGACCACCTGACCGACCTGCTGGCGCTGGCCCACGAGGTCCGGATGCGCTGGTGCGGTCCCGAGGTCGAGGTCGAGGGCATCATCAGCCTCAAGACCGGCGGCTGCCCCGAGGACTGCCACTTCTGCTCGCAGTCCGGCCGGTTCCCGACGCCGGTGCGTTCGGCGTGGCTGGACGTCCCCGGCCTGGTGAAGGCCGCGCGCCAGACCGCCGAGACCGGCGCGACCGAGTTCTGCATCGTCGCCGCCGTCCGCGGCCCCGACAAGCGGCTGCTCTCGCAGGTCCGTGAGGGGATCAAGGCCATCCGCGAGGACGGCAACGACATCCAGATCGCCTGCTCGCTCGGCATGCTCACGCAGGAGCAGGTCGACGAACTCGTCGAGATGGGCGTGCACCGCTACAACCACAACCTGGAGACCGCGCGCTCGCATTTCGCGAACGTCGTCACCACGCACACGTGGGAAGAGCGCTGGGAGACCCTGCGCATGATCCGCGAGGCGGGCATGGAGGTCTGCTGCGGCGGCATCATCGGCATGGGGGAGAGCGTCGAGCAGCGCGCCGAGTTCGCCGCGCAGCTGGCCGAGCTGAACCCGGACGAGTGCACGATGAACTTCCTGATCCCGCAGCCGGGTACGCCGTACGAGGGTTACGAGGTCGTCGAGGGCAAGGACGCGCTGCGCACCGTGGCCGCGTTCCGCCTCGCGATGCCGCGTCCGCTGATCCGGTTCTCCGGCGGCCGTGAGCTGACCTTCGGCGACCTCGGCACCAAGCAGGGCATGCTCGGCGGCATCAACGCGATCATCGTCGGCAACTACCTGACCAACCTCGGCCGCCCGGCCAGCGCGGACCTGCAGATGCTCGACGAGCTGAAGATGCCGGTGAAGGCGATCAGTGACGTCCTCTGACCGACCGGCATTCTGTGTCCACTGTGGACAGTCGTCCGACGGCGGCGCGGAACACCCCGCTTGTCACAACCCCAGAACGGCACTCGAACCGCCGCGCTACTGCACGTTCTGCGCGCGGCGGATGGTCGTCCAGATCACCCCGGTGGGCTGGAGCGCGCGGTGCAGCCGTCACGGCTCCCTCACCGGCTGACCCCCGCCGGTGCGGTGGGTGGCGCGACTCGGGGCCGGGGTTGCGTGCGCGGCGGGCTTTATTGGTTACGCTCTGCACAAGCAGCGTGAGGGAGGGGTCCGGGTTGGGCGAGACGTCGGGCAAACCGGCACACCTGTCTTCCAGCGTGTCCGACCCCTGGTCGGTGCCCATGCTGCCGAAACCGCACCGCCCGCAGCCCAAGGTCGTCATCAAGGCCGATCTGCTGCCCGCGATCAGCGTGCTCTCCACGGCAGGCCTGCTCGGTTTCCCGCTGGCGTGGCTGTGGGCGCGGCTCGCGCCGCCGCAGCGCATGCGGGTCATCGACGGCGAGGGCGGCCTGGCACCGCTGGAACTGGAGAGCTGGCACCGCTTCGACGACCTCGCGATCTACGGTTTCCTCGCGCTGGGCGCCGGGTTGCTGATCGGGATCGTCACCTGGCTGCTGCGGGAGCGCCGCGGCCCGGTCGTGCTGGTCGCCGCCACCGGCGGGTCGGCGCTGGCGGGCTGGCTCGGTACGACGATGGGTGTCGCGTTCGCGAACGGCCGCTACGAGATCGCCGCGACACCCGCGATCGGGGACGTCATCACGAAGGCGCCGCAGATCGAGTCGACCTGGATCATGCTGGCCGCGCCGCTGATGACCACCCTGGCCTACACGCTGCTGACCGCGTGGAACGGCCGCGAGGACCTGGGCCGCCGCCTCGGCTGAGTTTTCCTCTAGGGTGGATCGGGACTTCTCTAGGGGGCTTTCTTGACTGACGACATCGAGGTTTCCCGGCACAACGCCGTTCGGTTCCCGGGTATCAGCCCGCGCGCGTACGAGCATCCCGTCGACCGCGGTGCACTGGCGACTCTGCGCGCGGTGCCCGGGTTCGCGCAGGTCGTGAAGGCGGTTTCCGGGTTCTACACCGAACGCGGTGAGCGGCTGATGGCGCTGGCGTCCGGCATCCGGGTGGGCCCGAAGCAGTACCCGGAACTGGACAAGATCCGCAACGAATGCGCGGAGACGCTCGACCTGGACCGCGTGCCGAACCTGTTCGTCGCCCGCAGCCCCGAGGTCAACGCGCAGACGATCGGGATGGACGAGCCGTTCATCGTGCTCAACACCGCCGCCGTCGAGGTGATGGATTTGGCGTCGCTGCGGTTCATGATCGGCCACGAGGTGGGGCACGTGCTGTCCGGGCACTCCGTCTACCGCACGATCCTGCTCCGCCTGATCAACCTGCAGATGTCGATGTCGTGGACGCCGGTCAGCGCGATCGGCATCCGGGTCGTCATCGCCGCGCTGCGGGAGTGGTACCGCAAGGCCGAGCTGTCCTGCGATCGCGCCGGGCTGCTGTGCTCGCAGGACCCGACGGCCGCGCTGCGGTCGCAGATCCTGGTCGCGGGCGGCGTCGACCCGTCGAAGATCGACATCCCGGCCTTCCTCCAGCAGGCCGCGGAGTACGAATCGGTCGACGACATCCGCGACAGCTACCTGAAGCTGCGCTACGTCGAGACGATGTCGCATCCGCTGGCCGTCGTCCGTGCCGCGCAACTGCAGAAGTGGGCGGCGTCGGAGGAGTACCGGGCGATCCTCGCCGGCGAGTACCCGCGCCGCGACGGGGACGCGCCGACCTCGAACTGGACCGACGACCTGAAGTCGGCCGCGAAGTCCTACAAGGATTCCTGGACCAGCTCGGCCGATCCGCTGACGAAGGTGTTCGGCGACGTCGGTGAGGCGGTGTCCGGGGCGGCCGGCAAGGTGTGGAGCAAGTTCGGCGGCGGAAACGAAAGCAACGGCTCCGACGACACCCCGAAGACCGAGAAGTAAGGACGAGGACCATTCCGGCCAAGACACTGCGGATCCCCACCCCCGACGGCGAGGCCGACGCCTTCGCCGCTTTCCCCGACGGCGGCGGGCGCCATCCCGGGGTGCTGATGTACATGGACGCCCTCGGCCTGCGGCCGGTCCTGGAAGACATGGCCCGCGAGCTGGCCGGGCACGGGTACTACGTGCTCGTGCCCAACGTCTATTACCGGCACGGCCCGGCACCGGTGGTCGAACTGCCCGACTTCGTCGGGGACGACGTCCGGTCCGAGCTCTTCGCGAAGCTGATGCCCCTGGTCCACGGGCTCACACCCGAGCTCGCCCTCCGCGACGCCGCCGCCTACCTCGGCTTCCTCACGGCTCAGCCCGAGGTCGGCGCCGGTCCGGTCGCCGTGACCGGGTACTGCATGGGTGCCGTCCTGGCGATGCGCACCGCCGCGGCCCATCCCGGCCAGGTGGCCGCGGTCGCCGGGTTCCACCCCGGGGCCCTGGTCACCGACGCGCCCGACAGTCCGCACCGCCTCGTCTCCGGGCTCACCGCCCGGGTCCACCTGGGCCTCGCCGAGAACGACCTGACGCCCGAGGCCCGCGCCGAGCTCGAACAGGCGCTGGACGCCGCGGGTGTCGGCTACACCTGCGAGGTCTACCCGGGTTCGGTCCACGGTTTCACCATGGCGGACACCGGTGCCTTCGATCCCGCGTCGTCGCGGCTCCACTGGGAGCGCCTGCTGCTCCTGCTCGCGAACTCGCTCAGTTCAGGTTCGAGGGACGGCTGAACTCGCCGAGTTCGCCCGGCGGCATCGGCACCGCGCCGAGGGTGTTGAGGAACCCGGCTTCCCGCGTCAGCAGGCGGCACGCGATCCGCAGCCGTCGCAGCGGGTTGGTCTCTTCGAGCAGGCGCTGCCGGTCTTCCAGCGGGAGCAGGCAGTCCGAGGTCAGCCGGTAGGCGAGGGCGGCGATGTCGCCGTCGTCGGGCGGGGACATCCAGTCGTCGGCGTGCCAGGCGGACTCGCAGTAGCGGCGGTGCGCGGACTTGGCCACGGCGGCGAGGCTGTTCACGGTGTCGCCGTGTACCGACGACACCTGGTCGTCGGGCACCCATTCGACCGAGCCGATCAGGTACGGCGCGGAGACCCGGTCGATTTCGAGCAGCCGGAACCGCCGCTTCGCGGTGGTGACGACGTCGAATCTGCCGTCCGGCAGCCGTTTCGCCTCGCGCAGCACCGTGGTGCAGCCGATCTCGTGGACGTGCTCGGTCCCGCTCACCTCCCTGACCATCGCCGTGCGCAGTGCGATGACACCGAATTCGCGGTCCGGGACGACGTCGCCGACGAGGTCGGTCATCAGCTGCCGGTATCGCGGTTCGAAGATGTGCAGAGGAAGGTGTGTTCCGGGCAGAAGCACGGTCTGTAGCGGGAACAGCGGCAAAATCGCCTTCCCGGTGGACTCTTCGCTCGGCTCGGTCACCCGTTCAAGGTACGGGCACGGCGTGTACTTCGCAGGACGGTCACTTTCCGGCAGGCGGACGGAATACCGCGAACGGGTCAGTGATCTGCATCCCCTTGCCCGCGAAGGAGAACAGCGCCGCCGGGCGGCCACCGCTGCGTCCGGGCGGCGCGGTGTGCCCGGTGGGGACGAGCAGCCCGCGCCGTGACAGCACGCGTTGCAGGTTCGTCGCGGATACCCGGTAACCCAAGGCCGCCGAGTACAGCCTCCGCAACGCCGAAACGGTGAACTCCTCCGGGGCGAGCGCGAACCCGAGGTTCGAGTAGCAGAGTTTCGAGCGGAGCCGGTCGCGTGCGCGCAGCACGATGGACTCGTGGTCGAACGCCGTCCGCGGCAGTGCGGAAACGTCGTGCCATTCGGTGTCTTCCGGGATCTCGGGGTCCACATCGGACGGTACGAGGCCGAGGAACGCCGTCGCCACGACGCGCGGGCCCGGCACCCGGGCGGGCGCGCTGAACACGGCCAGCTGCTCCACGTGCTTCAGCTGGCGTACGTCGACCTTCTCGGCGAGCTGTCGCCGGATGGACGCCTCGACGTCCTCGTCCGGTCGAAGCCTGCCGCCGGGAAGGGACCAGCGGCCCAGATGGGGGTCGAGCGCACGCCGCCACAGCAGGACCCGGAGTGTGTCCGAGCGCACTTGCAGTACCGCTCCCAAAACCTCGTGGGCGAGGGGGGTCTGGGTGTTAAGATGACTTCGCACGGTTTTCGATTATAAGGCGAAAACCGGTGAGCGGTCCAGGAGGGCCAGAACGATGACGAGCACCCTGCAGAACGACCTGACCCCGTACGGTGGCGTCGTCGCCGACGCCGCTTGGGCGGAGGAGGTGCGGAGCCTGGCGCGCGAGCACGACGCCGTCCTGCTCGCGCACAACTACCAGGTCCCCGAGATCCAGGACATCGCCGATTTCACCGGCGATTCCCTCGCGCTCAGCCGGATCGCGGCGAGCAGTGACGCGTCCACCATCGTCTTCTGCGGCGTGCATTTCATGGCCGAGACGGCGAAGATCCTGGCGCCGGAGAAGAAGGTCCTGATCCCGGATGCGCGGGCCGGTTGCTCGCTCGCGGACTCGATCACCGGCGCCGAACTGCGTGCCTGGAAGGCCGAGCACCCCGGCGCCGTCGTCGTCTCGTACGTGAACACCACGGCCGAGGTCAAGGCGGAGACCGACATCTGCTGCACCTCGTCGAACGCCGTCGACGTGGTCGCCTCGATCCCCGCTGACCAGGAGGTTCTCTTCCTGCCGGACCAGTTCCTCGGCGCGCACGTCAAACGCGTGACCGGCCGGGGGAACATGCACATCTGGGCCGGGGAGTGCCACGTGCACGCCGGGATCAACGGCGCCGAACTGGCCGAGCGCGCCGCGGAGAACCCGGACGCCGACCTGTTCATCCACCCCGAATGCGGCTGCGCGACGTCGGCGCTGTACCTCGCCGGCGAGGGTGCCGTCGCCCCCGAGCGGGTCAAGATCCTCTCGACCGGCGACATGGTCCACGCCGCCCGTGACACCAAGGCGAAGTCGGTTCTGGTGGCCACCGAGATCGGGATGATCCACCAGTTGCGCAAGGCCGCGCCGGAGATCGACTTCCGCGCGGTGAACGACCGGGCGTCCTGCCGGTACATGAAGATGATCACGCCCGCCGCCCTGCTGCGGTCGCTGCGCGAAGGCGCCGACGAGGTCCACGTCGACGTCGAGACCGCCGCGCGTGCCCGCGCCTCGGTGCGGCGGATGATCGAGATCGGGCAGCCTGGCGGCGGAGAATGACCGACCCGGTTACCGCCCTTGAGGCGAAAACCCGTCCCGTCTGGGAGGCCGCCGCCGATCTCGTGGTGATCGGCAGCGGGGTGGCCGGGCTGACCGCGGCGCTGCGGGCCAGGGAACTCGGCCTGCACGTCCTGGTGGTCACCAAGGCGTCGGTTTCCGACGGGAACACCCGCTGGGCCCAGGGCGGGATCGCCGTCGTGCTGGCGGGTGAGCACGAACGGGGCGACTCGGTCGGCAAACACGCCGCGGACACGCTCACCGCCGGTGCCGGGCTCTGCGAGGAGGACGCCGTCCGGTCGATCATCGACGGCGGCCCGGCGGCGGTGGCCGGGCTTCGGGCCGAAGGCGCCCGGTTCGACGCAGCGGTCGAGGGTCGCGGCGAACTGGCGCGGACGCGGGAAGGCGGGCACAGCGCGTTCCGGGTCATCCACGCCGGTGGTGACGCGACCGGAGCGGAGGTCGAACGGACACTGGTCGCGAAGGCCGGTGAGCGGCGGATCCCGGTGCTGGAACACCACATCGCCGTCGACGCGATCCGCACGGCGGCCGGCGAGGTGTCCGGATTGACCGTCCTGGACCACAACGGCGTTCCCGGTGTCGTCCGGGCGCCCGCCGTACTGCTGGCCAGCGGCGGGCTGGGGCAGCTCTATCAGGCGACGTCGAATCCGGAGATCGCCACCGGGGACGGGCTCGCGTTCGCGTTGCGCGCGGGGGCGCAGCTCGCGGACGTCGAGTTCGTCCAGTTCCACCCGACGGTCCTGTTCACCCCGGGCGCGCGCGGACGGCTCCCGCTGGTCACCGAGGCCGTCCGGGGCGAGGGCGCGACCCTGCACGACGCGACGGGCGCTTCGGTCATGCGCGGGGTGCACCCGCTCGGCGACCTCGCGCCCCGGGACGTGGTGTCCGCCGCGATCACGCGACGGATGGCGCAGGCCCCCGGCGGTGTCGACGACCACGTTTTGCTCGACGCCACAGGGATCGCGGGCTTCACGAAGCGGTTCCCGACGGTCTACGCCGCCTGCGCGGCGATCGGGCTGGACCCGGCGAAGGACCCGATCCCGGTCACCCCCGCGGCGCATTTCGCCTGCGGCGGGGTGGTGACCACCGTGGACGGACGTTCCGGGGTGCGCGGGCTCTACGCGGCCGGTGAGGTCGCGCGGACCGGGCTGCACGGCGCGAACCGCCTGGCGTCCAACAGTCTGCTCGAAGGCCTGGTCGTCGGGCAGCGGGTCGCCGAGGCGGTCGCCACCGACCTCGCCGCCGGGCTGCTGGCCGATCCGCGGCGCGGGGTGCTCGAGCCGCCCGCCACGGTCGCGGTCGCCGATCGCGACGCGCTGCAGCGGGCGATGAGCCGCTACGCCGCGATCGGCCGGGACGCCGAGGGGCTGTCCGTCGTCGGTTCGGTGCTGGACCTTTCGGTGATCGAGAGTCCTTTGTGGACGCCTCGGATCGTCGAGGACGCGGCACTCACACTGGTGGCGGAGGCACTGGTCGCGGCCGCCGCGCGCCGGACGGAGTCCCGCGGCTGCCATGTGCGGGACGATTTCCCCGGACGTGACGAGCACACCTGGCACCGCAGCCAGCTCATCCGGATCAGCCCGTCGGGGCAGCCGGTACTGGCCGATCCGATCGCTTTGGAGGGTGTGGCATGAGCGAATTCTCCCCGTGGGTGACCAAGGCGCTGGCCGATCACGGCCTCGACGTCGCCGATGTGCGCCGCGTCGTCACCACGGCGCTGGCCGAAGACCTGCGGTACGGGCCCGACGCGACGACGAACGCCACCGTGCCCGAAACCGCGAAGGCGCTGGCGGAACTCACGCCCCGGGTGGCCGGGGTGGTCGCCGGGATCCCGGTCGCGCTGGCGGTGTTCGACGCCGTCCTCGGCAAGGACCTGGAGATCCTGGCCGCCCGCGACGACGGCGACCGGCTGACCGCCGGGGAACCCGCGCTGGTCGTGCGGGGCCCGGTGCGCGGGCTGCTCACCGCCGAACGGACCGCGTTGAACCTGCTGTGCCACCTGTCCGGCATCGCCACCGCGACGGCCGCCTGGGTGTCCACAGTGGAGGGAACCGCCTGCCGGGTCCGGGATTCCCGCAAGACCCTGCCCGGACTGCGGTTGCTGGAGAAGTACGCCGTCCGCGCGGGTGGCGGGGTGAACCACCGGCTCGGTCTCGGTGACGCGGTGCTGATCAAGGACAACCACGTGGTCGCCGCCGGTTCGGTGACGGCCGCGCTCGCCGCGGCCCGTGAGCACGCGCCCGAACTGCACTGCGAGATCGAGGTCGACGACCTGGTCCAGCTGGACGAAGCACTCGCCGCCGGTGCCGACGAAGTGCTGCTCGACAACTTCACGCCGGAGGAATGCGCGAAGGCCGTCGACAGGCGCGACGAGATCTCGCCGAAGACCCGGCTGGAATCCTCCGGTGGCCTGCGGCTGGACTTCGCGAGGGCCTACGCGGAGTCCGGTGTGGACTACCTCGCCGTCGGCGCGCTCACCCATTCCTCGCCCGCCCTCGACCTCGGGATGGACCTGCGCTGACCCCGGCACTAGAATTTCCTTGTGTGACAAGGGAAATCTGGAGGAATGGTGGGCATTGCCGGTAAAAGTGCCGTCGCGGGAAGCGCCCTGTTCGTGGGTTCACTCGGCGTGGCACTGCTGGGTGCCCCCGTCCCGGCGACGGCGATCGCCGAGCAGTGCGCGAACCCGACAGGCACCTACACCGCGGCCGTCCCGTGGGGCCAGCGGCTGATCGATCCCGCGCGGATCTGGCCGCTCTCGCGCGGCACCGGCCAGCTGGTCGCGGTGATCGGCACCGGCGTCGACGGCGGCAACGGCCAGTTCGCGCGCGGCCAGCTCGTCGGCGGCCAGGGCACCGCGGCCGAGGACTGCGACGGCCGGGGCACGATCGCCGCCGGGATCGTCGGCGCGCAACCGGATCCGTCCACGACGTTCACCGGCATCGCGCCCGGCGCCAAGATCCTGCCGATCCGCTACACCCAGGTGAACGGCGGTGGTGAGCCCGGGCAGCTCGCGTCCGCCATCGAGACCGCGCTCAACCGCGGCGCCGGGATCGTCCTGATCGCCGTCCCGGCCGCTTCCGACAGTCCCGCGCTGACCGGCGCCGTGTCGCGGGCCAGGGAGAAGGGCGCGCTGATCGTCTCGCCCGCCGCCGGGACGCAGCAGGGCCAGACGTCCTACCCGACCGCGACCCCCGGTGTGCTCGCGGTCGGGTCGGCCAACCAGGCAGGCGCGGCGGTGCAGACGGAATCCGGTTCCTACCTGGGGATCTCCGCGCCCGGCGCGGAACTGGTCAGCACGTCGGCGGGAGCGGGCGGGACGGTGGCGCACCGGTGGCCGGTGAGCGATCCGAGCCTGGCCGCCGCGTATGTCGCCGGTGTCGCGGCGCTCGTCCGCGCCTACCATCCGGAACTCTCGCCGGAGCAGGTCGTCGCCCGGCTGACCTTGACCGCGCACCGGGGCCCTGGCGGCGGGCACGACCCGCGCCGGGGCTGGGGCGCGATCGACGCCTACGCCGCCGTTTCCGCCGCCATCCCGGCCACCACACCGGGTCCGGGAGGACCGCCGAGCGTCGGCCCGGACACCGTCGTCCTCCCCGCGGCCGCGCCCGCCCGTGCGAACGCGGACAAGGTCTCCGGGGTACTCGCGATCGCCGGGGTGGCCGTCGCCGTCGCGGCGGGCGTGGTGGTGGCCGCGGTCCGGCGGGGCAAACGCCGCGGCTGGCGGCCTTCGCGCTTCCGCGCCTCGTGAGCGGCAGCGGCGTACTGGGGGACACCACTGCCGCTCACGAGGTCTTTTCGCGACCCCCGGGGTTCTAGGGGACGGGCACGCAGGCCGTGGAGCCCACGATGGCCACGCCGTCGCCGACGCGGGAGACGTGCACGTTGAAGTCGGCGCCGTCGCGGCTGAACTGCGCGATCAGCTCACGCGGGTTGCTGCGGTCGCGCGCCCGCCAGCCCTGGCTTTCCAGCAGGGGCAGGACGACCTCGACGAGTTTGCGGACCGCGTCGGACGCGTCGTCCACACGCAGCCCGTACTGCCAGCAGATCAGGTGCCCCGGCCGCGTCGGATCGCAGTCCAGTTCGCCGTCCACGGTGCGCTCCGCGCTGGAGCCGAAGGTGCCCGCGACGCCGTCGATGACCGCTGTCAGGTCTTCGGCCAGCGGGTCGAGTCCGATGTTCCCGGTGATCATGACGAGCCCCTCACAGTCCTCGGCCCACGCCTTCGACGACCATTTCGCGCAGCGAGCCACCGGTGAAGCCCTCGTTCGTGAGCGGTCCACCCGTGATCACACCGTAGATGTTGTTCCACGAGTCGGAACCCGGTTTGAGCACGCCGCTGTGGGAATCCATGCCCCACTGCAGATCGCCGTTCGCGTCCCGGCCGGTTTCCAGTTCGACGACGCCGGGGAAGCGGTCGGGATCCGCTCCGTGCCCGGCGCCGAGCCATTCGATCGGTCCCGCGTTGCCCTGCGCGACCACGATCGGGTCGAAGGGGGCCGTCATCGAGTACCGCCGCACCCCGGCCTGGCTGGCGGGGAGGTCGTCCGGGCCCCAGATGCCGTGGCCCATCCCCGCCGATTCGACGTGCAGGACCTGATCGGCCTTGAGCCCGAGCTGTTCGGCGAGTCCCACGGTCGCCCCGCCGTAGCTGTGCCCGACGGCGGTGAGCACGACACCCGGCCCGGCGTGGCTGTCGATCTGGCCGCGCAGTTCGTCGCCGAACGCCTTGAGGTCCGGTGCCATCGTCTGGGCGTAATGCGCGGCGGGGCCCTCGGTGACGGCGTTCTGCGGGAAGACGCCGTCGGCCCAGACCACCATCGCGGTCCGTCCGGTGGCGTCCGCGGCGACCAGGCTCTTGCCGAGGTCGGCGTAGCTCTGGAAGTTGTCGAAAGAGGTGTTCACGCCGGGGACAAAGAGCCCGACGTTGCGGGTGCCCGGTTCGATCCGGCCGACGAGTTCGGCGATGCGGCCGTTGCCTGCCGGGTCGAAGCGCAGGATCTGCCGGTCGTTCGCGAGGATGCCCTCGTACAGCGCGATCCGGTTCCGCGCGTCCGTGATGTCGCCGGCTTTCCCGCCGCCCGTCAGGAGATTCGCGAGCCTTTCGCGTTCCGACGTCAAGGCGTCGGTGACCTTGGCGCGGTTCTGCGCGATCGCCGTCGCCCACTGCCCGGTGTCGGCCGGACCGCCGACGCCCGACGGATTCCCGGCCTTGGGCAACGGGCTCTCCGGCAGCAGCGCCCGGTACGAGGCGGCGACCTGGACATCGGCGCGGCGGTAGCCGCCCGCGGCCGCGGCGAGCCCCTGGTGGATCACCGTCGCCGTCGAGACCTGACCGCCGAGTTTCCCGGCGAGGTCCTTGATCGTCTTGGTGTAGGTCGCCGAAGCCGCGTTCGACGCCGAAACCTGGCCGAACGCGGCGGCCGGGACGTTCTCCCCGGCCAGCGCGGTCTGCGCGGTCTTGAGCACGCCGGCGCGCTGTTCGAGTTCGGCCGCCGCCGCTTCGAGCCGGGCAGGGGCGACTCGGTAACCGCCCGCACTGGATGCCATCACCGAGCCGCCTTTCCTGCTTCCGGGATCAGTACTGTTCGGGTTCTTCGCCGAGCACGGCCGGAGCGACCGGGGACGACTGACCCCAGACGTTCTCGGTCTCCACCAGCCACGGCGGGATCCGGCGGCCGGAACCCATGTCGCCGCCCCCGCCCATGCCCATCGGCATCATGGGCATCATCGGCATCCCGCCCTTGGCCGCCGCCGCGCCCGCGGCACCGGCGGCCCCGGCGGCCAGCCCGCTCATCGCGCTGCTGCCCGAACCGTCGCCCGCCAGCCCGGAGAACGCGGCCGGTGCCTCGCCGGGACCGGCGAGCCCGCCCCCGCCGAGGGCACCGCCGCCGAGGGCACCGCCGTCCAGCGACGGCGCGCCGCCCCCGCCGATCGGGATGCCGCCGCCGGCACCGCCCGCGGTGGCGCCCGCCCCGGCGCCACCGCCACCGCCACCGACGGGCTCGCCGTTCTTGTCCTTGCCCTCGTTCGGGTTCTTGCCGGTGGCCCAGCCGGGCACGCGCGGCATGATCGAACCGAACCGGCCGAACGCCGCGGCCGAAGCCGCGGCGAGACCGGCGGTGAACATGTCACCGAACAGCGGGTTCGACTTGGGGACCTGGCCCGGCTGGCCGTCGGCGGGCGGGGTCGAGCCGTCCGTCGGCAACGGGTGGGTGTTGTCGCCCGGCGTCACGCCGACGCCGGGGGTGCCGCCGGTGTTGTTGCCGATGGGCGGGACACCGCCGGGGGCCGCGCCGCCACCGGTGACCGGCGGCGGGGCGACGGCGTTCGGCGAGGCGGGGAAGGACTCTTCGGTCGTGGTGTACTCGCCCGCGAGCTGGGTCATCACCACGATCGCCTTGCTGTGCGCCGCGCTGGCCGTGCCCGCGGCCTGCTGCTGCGCCTCGACGTTCGCGATCGCCTGCTGCCGCTGCTGCGCGGCGGCGATGATGGTCGCCTGCGAGGAGTCCGGCGGCAGGAGCGGCGGGTTCACCGCGAGTGCGACGTCGGCCGGGGAGACGTCCGGCACCGCGACCGGCGGCGGCATCTCCTTCTTGGCCTTCACCAGCGCGTCCGCCGCGTCCTCGAGAAGGTTGTTCATGGCGTGCGCGGTCTGGGCGACCTTGCGGATGCCACCGACGAGATCGGAGATCATCGTGTGGTACTTGTCGGCGGCGCCGCCGGTCCAGCTGTCGGAGAAGTCCGAGAGCTCACCGGTCAGGTTCTCGGCCTGCTCGAACAGCCCGGTGCCGGTGGACTTCCACTTGTGGGCCGCGTGGCGTGCCGTGTTGGGGTCGCCCACCTGCAGCATCGCGTAGAGCTGCTCGTGCGAGTAGGCGGCGAAGTTCGTGTGCGCGGTGTCGGTCATCCCTTGTTCCCCCCGCCGTTCGAGCCGTTACCGCCGCCGTTCCTACCGAGGACGCCGCCGAGGACGTTGAGCAACGGATCGAGCAGCCCGGTCTGCTGGCTGGAGTGGTTCATGTCGCCCGCGACCGAATCGTCCGCCGCCGCGTAACCGTCGGCGACGGTCGCGGTGACGTCCTGGGCGAAGGTGATCGCACCCTTGACCTGGTCGAGCAACCCCTGCATCTCGGCGACAGCCGCCTGGTGCGCCTTGTCGAGCGAACCCGCCTCCCCGAACTCGCCGAACAGCAACGGCTGTTCGCCCAGGGTCAGCAGGAAGTCGTTCGGCTTGGACATCGCGTGGATCTGGGTCTCCAGTTCCCGCACGAAGTCCTTCAGTGATTCCAGATGGACGTAGTACGACTGGTCTTGCATTGATCCCGGCTCTCTCGTGATCGGCCATGCCATCAAGGGACGACTACGCGCGCGAAGCCGGCCGGCCGGTGCCGAGGGGGTGAAAGCACCGGCCGGCCGACGGATGGGGATCAGCCGGCGAACAGGCCCTGATTCCGGTTCTCCAGGCTGTGCTGGAGGTCGTGGGCGTCGCCGACCTTGCCACCGAACTGCGCGATGATCGCCACGATGTCCGCGGTGGCCTGGCGCAGGCGGGTTTCGGACGCGCGGGCCGCCTCACCGGCGGAGCTGCCGGAGGCGTACCAGGTCTGGGTGATCGGCTGCAGGTTGGTGTGCAGCTGTTCGAGCTGGGAGGTGAGCGCCTTGGCCTTGGCGGCCAGCGAGGCCGAGCTGTGCTGCAGCGCGGCGAAGTTGATTTCGACGACGTCAGCCATGATTGGTGGTCCTCTCGAGGATCAGGGGTTCAGCCGGTGGATCACGGTCTGGTCGACGGTTCCGCTGACCCCGGTGAGGCTTTCCCGGACCTGCTCGTCACCCGAGTTGTAGTTCCGGTTGCTCTCGTGGACGAGACGCGACATCGTGTTGAGCTCGTTCACGGCGATGGTCATCTTCTCCTGCAGACGGCGCTGCAGGTCCCAGAACGCGACCGCCTGGTCACCCTTGTAGTTGTGCAGGGTCTGGGTCAGCTCGCTCTCCAAGCTGGCCATCGTGGTCTTGGCGTTCGACGCGGTTTCCTCGAACCCCTGGACGGCGCGCGCCATCGCAGCTGCGTCTGCCTGATATCCCGTACCGGTCATGGATGGGCCACCTCCTCTCATCTCGCTGGAAATCCCGGTGAGCACCAGGGGACGGCCCTGTCTGCTCTTGTGAAGGACACGCTAGAAAAGGCGGGGGTGTGGTCAAACGGCACAACTGCCGGTTTCGCTGACGGCACTATTACCCACAGGTCGGCGGTAGGGCCTTCCCCACCTCCGATGCGGGGGAGTGCTCCAGTGTCCGCGCGGGACCCCTCCGGCACGCTCGATCCCATGGTGGACAAGGGTTCCAGAACGGTACCGCATCGGCCGTTGATGATCTTGGCGGCGGCGATGGCGGTAGTGGGGGTGATCGCGCTCGGCGGCCTGGTTTTCGACGATCGCAGCCTCGTCGACGTGCCCATCTGGCTCAAACCGCTCAAGTTCACGATTTCCGTGGGGCTCTACGCGGTGACACTGGCGTGGCTGATCGGCAGGCTGACCCGCGGTCGCCGGGTCGGCTGGTGGTTCGGGACGGCGTTCGCCGTTGGGCTCGGCCTGGACATGGCGCTGCTGTTCTGGCAGATCATCGGCCGCGGCCGGACGCTCCATTTCAACCAGGAGACCCCGGTCGACAAGTGGATCAACAACATGGTCGCGAACGGTGCCTTCACCGCGTGGGGCGCGACCGCGGCGATCGCGGTTCTCCTGCTGTTCCAGCGTCTTCCCGACCGCGCGATGAACTCCGCGTTACGCGCGGGTGCCGCGCTGTCGGTCGCCGGCATCGGGGTCGCGATGCTGATGTTCGGGCCGAACGAGCAGCAGCTGGCCCAGTTCCGGGCCGGGGAGAAACCGTCGGTCGTCGGCGCCCACGCGGTCGGTGTCCCCGACGGGGGACCCGGGCTGCCGGTGGTGGGCTGGAGCACCGTGGGCGGGGACATGCGGATCCCGCATTTCGTCGGGATCCACGCCATCCAGGTGCTGCCGCTGGTCGCTTACGGACTGCTCGTGCTCGCCCGGCGCTATCCGGTCCTGGAATCGGAATTCGTCCGGCGGAATCTGGTCCGGACCGCTTCGGTGGGCTTCGCGGGGCTGCTGGTCCTGCTCACCTGGCAGGCGCAGCGCGGGCAGTCCATCGTGCACCCGGACTTCTGGACGCTGCTCACGGGCGCCGGGATCATCGCCGTCGTCGGTGCCGGTTCGCTGCTTTCCCTGCGCGTCCCGCGGCCGACGCACCAGCCGGCGTGATCTTCACCGTACCTCCACGAAATCCACTCGGGACTTCCTGCCCGATCGGATAGTTTCCGGGCGATGAAGGGGGTAAACGTGCAGCGAACACGTACTTCGAGGCGCATTCCGGGCGTGGTGCTCGCCGCGGCGGCCTTGGTGATCGGCGGGACGGCTTGTTCGGCGGGGTCTTCTCCGGAGGCGGCCGCTCCGGCGGCACCCGAGGTGTTCGGCCCGGCGGGATATCGCGGGCTGACCCCGGGCATGGCCGAGGACGCCGCGCTGGCGGGTGGGAAGCTCGCCTCGGCACCGACGTCCACTTTGGATGGTTGTACTGATTTCTCCTATACCGGCGGCCCGGCACCCGACCCGGTGCGGATGAAGGCGGAGTCCGACGTCGAGGCCAAGGCCAAGGATCTGAACAAGAAGGCCGACGAACTGCAGGCGAGCCCCGACTCGAAGCCCCGCGGGTCCGCCGCCGACAGCGCGAAGGCCGCGGAGAAGGACGCCGCGGACGCCAGGCTGTACGCCGACGCGGCGATGGCGTCCGCCGACCTGGCGGGCAAACGCGAAGAGCGGGACAAGGCGTTCGCCGCAGCCGGGGGCGCCTCCTTCGGCAAGGACGGGCTGCGCGAACTGTCGGCCCCTCCGGACGCCAAGACGGCCGAAAAGATCGGCGCCGGTTCGACGCTGGCCGACCTCAAGGCGGCCTACGACGCCAAAGGGATGAAGCTCGGGGAAAACGGCCGGTTCCAGGTTCCCGTCGACGGCAAACCGGGCTGGGTCTACGAGTTCACGGTGAACGGGGACAAGGTCGGCTCGGTGTCGCTGATCGACCCGAAATCGCAATGCGCCTGAGTTTCCGGGCAGGAGGAGAGGGCCGTTCGTTTCCGAACGGCCCTCTCCTCGTGTCCTAGACGCCCGCGGTGGTGCGGATCCAGCTGCGGCTGGCCGCGACACTGGCGTAATTCTGCGTGCCCTGCGGGTTCGTGCCAGAGTTGCTGCCCGTCGAGCAGACGCCGACCTGGACGCCGCCGGAAAGCTGCGGGCCGCCCGAGTCGCCGTGCCACGCCGAACCGTTGACACCGACGCTCGCGATGGCCTGGCCGCCGTACGCGTCACTGCTGGTGCCGGTGATACGGACGTTGGCGGTCTTCAGCACGCTCGACGGCGGGTTGCTGCCCTGCGTACGGCCCCAGCCGTAAATCTGGTTGGTGGTGCCGTTGGCCGGGTTCGCGGTGCCGAGCTTCATGTACGTGGTGCTGACCGAGGTCGAAAGGTGCAGCAGCGCGATGTCCCCGCTCGGGGCGGCTTTCTGCTGGTCGACGGCGGCCGAGGTGCCCTGGTTCAGGTTGACGTTGCCGACCTTCACGTGCATGCCCGGCTTGTTGAGGCAGTGCTTCGCGGTGAGGACCCACTGCGGGGCGATGATCGTGCCGGAGCAGTTGAACCCGCCGAACGCGGTGGCGTCGTCCCAGTAGATCTGGGCGCCCCACGGCGCGGAGCTCACGGTGCCGCCGCCGATGATGTCCTGGCCCGCGTTCGCGGCGGGGGTGGCAACGAGGGTGAACGCCGCGGCGGCAACGGCCACCGTCGCGCCCTTCGGCCTGCGTCGGGGAGAACGTTTCGACTTGAAACGGTTTCACCAAGTTATGCCGCGGTAAGGGCTTTCGTAACCTACCGAAGTCGGTAAGCGTTCCGAGGAAAGTTGTGGGCCGTCCGGTTCGGTGTGCGGGGATAGTCGGGTGTGGAGGACGTTGCGGGACGCCTGCGTGGCCGTGCACCGGTGGGTCGTGAGTGGTAAGGAGCGTTCTAACGCTCCTTACCACTCACGACCACCCTGACCACCGCAACAAAACGCCCGCCGCGGCAAACCGCGACGGGCGTTTCCAAAACCACCGAAGGCTTACTCCGCCTCGGCTTCACCGCTCTCTTCGCTGGAGCCGGCGCCGATGCTCACAGGCGGGGCGTCGGGGACCGACGAAGGACGGGCTTCGCCGCGGAAGACGAAGTGCGCCTTGTCGTCCTTCTCGCCCTCTTCGTCGTTCCAGCCTTCGACGTCGACCAGGATGATCTGGCCGGCCTGGATCTCGCCGAACAGGATCTTCTCCGACAGCTGGTCCTCGATCTCGCGCTGGATCGTGCGACGCAGCGGCCGCGCGCCCAGCACCGGGTCGAAGCCGCGCTTGGCGAGCAGCGCCTTGGCCTTGGGCGTGAGCTCGAGCTCCATGTCCTTGGCCTTGAGCTGCTTCTCGACCCGGGCGGCCATCAGATCGACCATCTGGATGATCTGATCCTTGGTCAGCTGGTGGAAGACGATGATGTCGTCGATCCGGTTCAGGAACTCCGGCCGGAAATGCTTCTTCATTTCCTCGTTGACCTTTTGCTTCATCTTCTCGTACCGGTTCGCGGTGTCCCCGCCCTGGGAGAAACCGAGCGAGACGGACTTCGAGATGTCCGAGGTACCCAGGTTCGAGGTGAAGATGAGCACGGTGTTCTTGAAGTCGACCGTACGACCCTGGCCGTCGGTGAGACGACCGTCTTCGAGGACCTGCAGGAGCGTGTTGTAAATCTCCTGGTGGGCCTTCTCGATCTCGTCGAACAGCACCACCGAGAACGGCTTGCGCCGCACCTTCTCGGTCAGCTGGCCACCCTCTTCGTAGCCGACGTAGCCCGGAGGGGCACCGAAGAGCCGCGAAGCGGTGTAGCGGTCGTGGAACTCGCCCATGTCGATCTGGATGAGCGCGTCGTCCTCGCCGAACAGGAACGCCGCCAGCGCCTTGGACAGCTCGGTCTTACCGACACCGGACGGACCGGCGAAGATGAACGAGCCGGAGGGGCGCTTCGGGTCCTTCAAGCCGGCACGGGTACGGCGGATCGCCTGGGAGACGGCCTTGACGGCGTCCTCCTGGCCGATGATCCGCTTGTGCAGCTCGTCCTCCATGCGGAGCAGACGCGTGGTCTCCTCCTCGGTGAGCTTGAACACCGGGATGCCGGTCCAGTTGGCGAGGACCTCGGCGATCTGCTCCTCGTCGACCTCGGCGACGACGTCGAGGTCGCCGTCCTTCCACTGCTTCTCCCGCTCGCCCTTCTGGCCGAGGAGGGTCTTCTCCTCGTCACGAAGGCGGGCGGCGCGCTCGAAGTCCTGCGCGTCTATCGCGGACTCCTTGTCCCGGCGGACGTCGGCGATCTTCTCGTCGAACTCGCGCAGGTCCGGCGGCGCGGTCATCCGGCGGATGCGCATCCGGGCGCCCGCCTCGTCGATCAGGTCGATCGCCTTGTCCGGCAGGAAGCGGTCGTTGATGTAGCGGTCGGCCAGGGTCGCCGCCTGCACCAGCGCGCCGTCGGTGATCGAGACGCGGTGGTGCGCCTCGTACCGGTCGCGCAGGCCCTTCAGGATCTCGATCGTGTGCTCGAGCGACGGCTCGCCGACCTGGATGGGCTGGAAACGGCGCTCCAGCGCGGCGTCCTTCTCGATGTACTTGCGGTACTCCTCGAGCGTGGTCGCGCCGATCGTCTGCAGCTCACCACGGGCCAGCATCGGCTTCAGGATCGACGCGGCGTCGATCGCCCCCTCGGCGGCACCCGCGCCGACGAGCGTGTGCAGCTCGTCGATGAACAGGATGATGTCGCCGCGGGTCTTGATCTCCTTGAGCACCTTCTTGAGGCGCTCTTCGAAGTCACCGCGGTACCGGGAACCGGCGACCAGGGAGCCGAGGTCGAGGGTGTAGAGCTGCTTGTCCTTCAGCGTCTCCGGCACCTCGCCCTTGACGATGTTCTGCGCGAGCCCCTCGACGACGGCGGTCTTGCCGACGCCGGGCTCACCGATCAGGACCGGGTTGTTCTTGGTGCGCCGCGACAGCACCTGCATGACCCGCTCGATCTCTTTACCTCGGCCGATGACCGGGTCGAGCTTGCCTTCGCGGGCCTGGACGGTCAGGTTGCGGCCGAACTGGTCGAGCACCAGCGACGACGACGGGGTGCCTTCACCGCGTCCGGAGCCGGTCTCGGTCGACTCCTTGCCACCTTGATAGCCCGACAGCAGCTGCAGGACCTGCTGGCGCACCCGGTTGAGGTCCGCGCCGAGCTTGACGAGCACCTGAGCGGCGACGCCTTCCCCTTCGCGGATCAGCCCGAGCAGGATGTGCTCGGTGCCGATGTAGTTGTGGCCGAGCTGCAGCGCTTCGCGCAGCGACAGCTCCAGCACCTTCTTGGCCCGCGGGGTGAAGGGGATGTGCCCGCTCGGGGCCTGCTGCCCCTGGCCGATGATCTCCTCGACCTGCTGTCGGACGCCCTCCAGCGCGATGCCCAGCGATTCCAGCGCCTTGGCGGCGACACCTTCACCCTCGTGGATCAGACCCAGGAGGATGTGCTCGGTGCCGATGTAGTTGTGGTTGAGCATCCTGGCCTCTTCTTGGGCCAGGACGACCACCCGCCTCGCGCGGTCGGTGAACCTCTCAAACATGTGCACTCCCTCGACTGCTGCGACGGCGGCCCGTTTCCATCGCGGCATCACCGCGATGGATTCAGCACCGTGAGACCACTCTAGTAGCCAAGCGGTCGCGCTGGCGTACCACTACGGCTGTTTGCGGCCCGTTCGCGCCTCGACCGTTCTCCGGCCGTGCGCTCTTTCATCTTCCGGTTGCCCTGCACCTTTACGTCAAGCCCAACGTGCGAACACGCACTCGGATTCCCCCTGACGCGCCTTGTCCGCTGAACGCGAACACGGTCGTCGAACAAGGTCCGCCCAGTGGATGGACACCCGTCCGGAGTAGTCACCGACTGTAGGTAAGGTTAGCCGTACCTAAATCACACTCACGAGGATCCCGAGGACGCCGGCGGCGATGCTGCGCGGCCGGTTCGTCACGCGAACCGGTTCATCGACGCCTTCGCGCCAGCCGTGGGCCGGCGGCACCCCCGGAGGCCGAGAGCGCCGGCGTCGCGCTGGTCCTCGAAGCGCGGTTCCCGCCATTCACGTCGACGTCGAAGCGGCGGCCCGCCGGGTCCCGATGGACACCGCGAGTGGACGAGAAACCGCGAAGGCTGCTGTTACTCCTACCTACCGCCCGCGGAATCGGAATGCGGAGGCTGTCCGCGACTCCGTCAAGGGGTCCAGCCGGGATTCCGTCCCGAAATCCCCAAAGCGCGTTCGAACGTCGTTGCGCCTTCCGCAACAGCGACTTCGTCGCCGTAGACCTTCATCGAACGCGCCCGCTCGCCCATCGCGGCCGCGGACGCGTAAACGGCTTCGGCCACTTCAGGCGTGGGAGCAAAGGGACGAACGGTCGCCCTGGCCAGATCCCAGCCGTGGAGGACGAACTCGCCGAGCACCATGTCCCCGACGATCGAGGCGGGCATCTCCGCCGTCCCGAGTGCCGTCATCCCTTGCCAGGCCTCGGACGTCCCGAAGAGGTCGACGAGCCGCGCTGTCTGCTTTTCGACGGCGTCGAGCCAGTCGGCGCCGACCAGGGCGGCCTCCGTTTCCCCCGAGGACACCCCGGGCGGCGCCGCCTTGAGCCCGGCGGCTTCCAGCCAGGGGCCCCAGTAGAGAAGGTGGTTCAACAACGCGCGGACGTCGTATTCGGCGCACGGGGTGCGGGCGGCGAGGTCGGTCTCGCCGATCCCGCGCAGGATTCCGGCGAATTCCGCGGCGGCGGTAGCGATCAGGGCAGCGTGTTCGGACATACGGGCATGGGTACACCGGTACGGCCGCGCTGTCTTGAAAAAACGCGACAGGGTTACGTTGAGCGCGTGAGCGGGCACCGGATCCCGGCGGGGATCGTCGACGCGCGGCAGGCGAACGCGGCGTTCAGCCTCGTGCGGCACCGGCCCGCGCCGGAACTGCGGCCGTTCGTCGACCACCACTGGGTGCTGCGCTGGGACCTGAGCGGCCGTCCACCCCACGAACAGGTGGTACTGCCCAATCTCGCGGTCAACGTGACTTTCTTCCGTGACGGCGCCGCGGCGTCCGGACCCGGGAAACAGCTTTTCCGCTACGTCGTGGAGGGCACGGACCACGGTATCGGTGTGCGATTTCGTCCCGGGGCTTTCCGGGCATTCACCACCGGACCGGTCACGATGATCTCCGGCCGTTCCCTTCCGCTGACCGATCTCTTCGACGGCGCCGTACCGGTGACGGAATCGGTACGCAATGCGACGGCCGACTTCGAAATGGTCTGCGCGGCAGAGGAACTGCTCCTCGCGAAACGGCCCGTGCTCACCGCTGCGGCCCGTGCGGCCATCGAAGCAGTTGAAACAATCGCGGCCGAACCGGCCATTACCCGGGTCGCCGAGCTGTCAAGCCGAACGGGCCTGTCTCAGCGAAGCCTGCAACGCCTGTTCGCCGAACATGTCGGAGCCGCCCCCAAATGGGCGATTCAGGTATACCGGTTGAACGAAGCGGCGGCACGGATCGGCGCCGAGGAAGAGCCGGGCTACGCGGAACTGGCGACAGAGCTGGGCTATAGCGACCAAGCACACTTCATCCGGGATTTCCGCTCCGTGACCGGATGGGCGCCCACGGAGTACGCCCGCTTGAACCGTGTACAAGAACAAGAAAGCCGCCGGGAATGATTTCCCGGCGGCTCGAGGGTCGTCGCGACCTTCAGTTCTTCTTGTGGTACGCCTCCACGACCTCGGACGGGATACGTCCACGGTCGGAAACCTGGAAGCCGTTCTTGCGGGCCCAGGCGCGAATGGCCTGGTTCTGCTCACGGTCCACGGTCGCGGGGCGGGCGGCGGCCTTCACGCCGGCGACCGGACGAATGGCGGTGCGCTTACGGCCACCCGCGCGACGGGCGTGCTCCACATACTGCGCCAGCGCGTCACGAAGCTCTTCCGCGTTTTCCGCGGAAAGGTCGATCTGGTAGCTCACACCGTCCAAACCGAACTCGACGGTCTCTTCCGCCTCTGTGCCATCGAGGTCGTCGACGAGCGAGACGAGCACCTTCTGTGCCATCTGTTTCCTCCTGCTGGGGGCTTACACGAATGATCTGGTACGGGGCACGCCCCGACAGAAGACTTTGTCTAGCGACATTAATACCCGCTACCGAGACATAACGCAAATCTCGTTTAGGAGAACGATCGAGGTATCTGTCACGCGGACGGGTTATTCCGGACGGACGAGCGGGAACAGGATGGTCTCCCGGATACCAAGGCCGGTCAGCGCCATCAGCAACCGGTCGATCCCCATTCCCACGCCGCCGCTCGGCGGCATTCCGTACTCCAGCGCACGGAGGAAATCCTCATCGAGGTTCATGGCCTCACTATCGCCCTGTGCGCCCAGCCTGGCCTGTTCCACCAGCCGCTGGCGCTCCACCACGGGATCGACCAGCTCCGAGTATCCGGTGGCCAGTTCGAATCCGCGCACGTACAGATCCCACTTCTCGGCCACCCCCGGCTTGCTGCGATGTTGCCTGGTCAGCGGGGATGTCTCGACCGGAAAATCACGGACAAAAGTAGGTTCGTGAAGATGATCGCCGACGAGATGTTCCCAAAGTTCCTCGACAAGTTTGCCGTGCCCTAACTTTGGGTCGAGCTCCAGCTCTCGCGCTTCGGCATAGGAACGGAGCTTGTCCGCCGATGTCTCGGGAGTGACCTCTTCCGACAACGCCCCGGACAACGACTCGTACATTCCGAGTGTGGCCCACTCGCCGGACAGGTCGTACTCCGAACCGTCGGCGAGAGTGACCACCTGAGTGCCGAGAACGTTCTGCGCCGCTTCCTGGATCAGCTGGCGCGTCATCACCGCATTGGAGTCATAGGTCGCATACGCTTCGTAGTACTCCAGCATGGCGAACTCGGGCGAGTGGGACGAGTCGCTGCCCTCGTTCCGGAAGTTCCGGTTGATCTCGAAGACCTTCTCGATACCGCCGACCACGCAGCGCTTGAGGTACAGCTCAGGGGCGATCCTCAAGTAGAGATCGAGGTCGAAGGCATTCGAATGCGTGACGAATGGCCGCGCCGCCGCACCCCCGTGCAGCGTCTGCAGCATCGGTGTCTCGACCTCGAGGAATCCGCGCCCGTGAAACGAGTCACGCAGGGAACGCAGCACGCCGGCGCGCGTACGGACCACGTCCCGGGCCTTGGGACGCACGATCAGATCGACATAGCGCTGCCGGATCCGTGTTTCCTCGGCCAGGTCTTTGTACATGACCGGCAACGGGCGCAATGCTTTCGACGTGATCCGCCAGGAGTCGGCCATCACGGAAAGCTCACCGCGCTTGGAGGTGATGACCTCGCCCTCGACGAATACGTGATCACCGAGATCGACATCGGACTTCCACGCCGCGAGCGCTGCTTCGCCGACCTTCGCGAGGCTGATCATCGCCTGCAACTCGGTCCCGTCGCCTTCACGGAGACTCGCGAAACACAGTTTGCCGGTATTGCGCATGAACATGACCCGGCCGGTGATACCCACGGTCTCACCGGTGGCGGTGTCCACCGGAAGGTCGGAATGCTTCGCGCGCACTTCGGCCAGCGAGTGCGTCCGGGGCACCTCGACCGGATACGGATCGATACCCTCCGCGATTATCCGGTCGCGCTTGTCCCGGCGCACCCGCATCTGTTCCGGCAGGTCTTCGTCGGGGCTCACGCCCTCGGATGCGGGGATTTCAGTCATGGCGCACAGCGTACGAACCCACCGGTTCCCTACGCCAACCGGATTACCTTTTCCGGACCCGAGACGGGCGGTTTTCTCTCCATTAACCTCAGGTCGTGTGAACTCATCCACTCCTGGCATCGAACCCGACCTGCTCGCCCGCCGCGCCGCCTCGTTCGGCGCCGAGGCCGCCGCCTATGCCGAACACCGGCCGGATTATCCCGAAAAGGCGCTGGCCTGGGGGCTGGCCGGGGCGAAGGAACCGCCGGAACGGGTCCTGGACCTCGCCGCCGGGACCGGCAAGGTCACCGAAGGACTGCTGGCGCTGGGTGTCACGGTCACCGCGGTCGAACCGGACACGAAGATGCTCGAAGAACTCACCAAGACGTTCCCGGCCGTGACCCCGCTCATCGGGACGGCCGAGGGGATCCCGCTGCCCGACGGCTCCGTGGAGGCCGTGGTCGTCGGCCAGGCCCTCCACTGGTTCGACCTCGACCGGGCCTATCCGGAGATCGCCAGGGTGCTGAAACCGGGCGGAGTCGTTGCCGCGCTGTGGAACCAGGACGACGAGTCGGTGGGCTGGCTGGCCGAACTGAACGGGCTGATCAAGACCTCGATGAGCAGGCGCTGGCTGAGCGACTACGAAGCGCTGCCGGCCCCCGAGGCCTTCACGCCCTTCGAGAAGGAGACTTTCGGCCACAAACAACCCAGGACGGCGGAAAGCCTGGTGGCGACTCTCGCCACCCATTCGCACATGCTGGTGGCACCGGCGGAGGAACGCGAAGCCAAACTTCGCACAGCACGGGAATTCCTCGACCGGAACCCGGAAACCGCGTCGGGGGAATTCGACCTGCCGCTCAGCACCACGGTCTTCCGGGCGCGTAAACGATGACCGACTGGAAGGCCGCGTTCACCGCCACGTTCGGCGCACCGGCGTCGGCGGTGTCCGCGAGGATCTGGGACGAGGTCTACGGCGACGAGTACCCCGCCGAACTGGACACGTACAGCTACGTGACGCGGACCGATCTGCACCGCATCGCGACCGAGGCGCGGCTGGAGCCCGGCGGGCGGCTGGCCGACATCGGCTGTGGCCGGGGCGGGCCGGGACTGTGGGTCGCCGCGCGCACCTACGCGACACTCACCGGTGTCGACATCGCGGAGACGGCGCTGGCTTCCGCGCGGCGTCGCGCGGAGGCGATGGACATCGAGGCGACCGACTTCCGGGTCGGCAGTTTCGCGGACACCGGTCTGGAGGACGCGGGGTTCGAGGCGGTGATGAGCGTCGACGCGCTGCTGTTCGCGCCCGACAAGCCGCGCGCCTGCGCCGAGTTCGCCCGGATCCTGGCCCCCGGTGGACGGCTGCTCGTCACGACCTGGGACTTCGACGGCCAGCCGCCGAACCGGCCGCCGCAGGTCGCCGACCACCGGCCGCTCCTGGAGGCGGCGGGCTTCGACGTCCTCTCTTACGAGGAGACGCCGGACTGGTGGGCGCGACAGAAGCGGACCCTGGAATTGTCGCTGGAGCGGGTGGAGGAACTGGCGGCGGAGTCCGGCGAGGAGCCGGAGAAGCTGCGCGCGAGTCTCGAACAGACCATGCGGAACCAGGCGCTCATGACCCGTCGGGTCCTCCTGACCGCCACGCGCCGCTGACCTCCTCCCGCGTTGAGTCCTCTGGTTGCGGTAGTTGCACGCGCAAGGACCGCAACCAGAGGACTAAACGCGGGAGTGGTTGCGTTCGTAGACCAGGCGCAGGCCCAGCAGCGTCAGGTCCGGGACGTGCTCGGTGATCGTCTCCGACTCCTCCAGCACCAACGGCGCCAGGCCGCCGGTCGCGATCACCGCGACCGGGGCCGCGCCGCCCGGCGAAAGCTCACGCTTGATCCGCTTCACCAGGCCGTCGACCTGCCCGGCGAACCCGTAGAGGATGCCCGACTGCAGGCATTCCACGGTGTTCTTCCCGATCACCGACCGCGGTGGCACCAGTTCCACCTTGCGCAGCGCCGCGGCGCGCGCGGCGAGCGCGTCGACGGAGATCTCGATACCGGGTGCGAACGCGCCGCCGAGGAACTCGCCCTTCGCGGAAATGGCGTCCACATTGGTCGAAGTCCCGAAATCCACCACCACACAGGCGGTGGTGGGATGCAGATGGTGCGCGGCGAGGGTGTTCACCAGCCTGTCCGCGCCCACCTCCTTGGGGTTGTCGACCAGGAGTGGCACGCCGGTGCGCACCCCCGGTTCGATGACGATCTTCGGCACGCCGCCGTAATACCGCGAAAGCATGACCCGCAGCTCCCGCAGCACGGCGGGAACCGTGGACAGCGCGCTGATCCCGGTCACCGCGTCCGCGTGCGCGCCGAGGAGCCCGCGCATGGTGAGCGCGAGTTCGTCGGCGGTGATCCGCGCGTCGGTGCGCATACGCCAGTCACCCACCAGCTCCTGCCCGGCGTGAAGGCCGAGCACGATGTTGGTGTTGCCGACGTCGACCGTGAGCAGCAAGGACTCAGCTCTCGGCGTGCAGCAGCGCGTCGAGCCGCCGGGCGTCGGCGGTTTCGGCGACCGGGAAGGTCATCGTGTCGTCGTCGGCCAGTGTCACGGTGCCGCTGAGCAGTCCGGATCCCTCCGGCGCGTGCCCGGGGTTGGCGCCCTTCTCGACGATGCGGTTGTCCTCGTCGACGAAGATGACCCGCGGCCGGAACGAGGCCGCCTCGGCGTTCTCCATCTGCGCGTACGAAATCAGGATCACCAGGTCCCCGGGATGCACCAGATGCGCCGCGGCGCCGTTGATGCCGAGCACCCCGCTGCCGCGTTCGCCCGCGATCACGTAGGTTTCGAGCCGCGCACCATTGGTGACGTCCACAATGGACACCTGTTCGCCCGGCAGCAGATCCGCCGCGTCCATCAGGTCTTCGTCGACGGTCACCGATCCGACGTAGTGGAGGTCGGCCTGGGTGACCGTCGCCCTGTGGACCTTCGATTTCAGCATGGTTCGGTACATCGTGGACTCTCCCTATTCCCCTGCGTCCAGCGCGTGTTCCGGATGGTCCGCGGCGGCGCCGAGCACCACACCTACGTTGTCGATCAGCCGGGTACTCCCCACCCTGGCCGCGATCAGCAACCGCGCTTCACCGTCGACGGGCGCGGGCCCGAGGTCGGTTCCCCTCAACTCCAGATAATCGATCTCGACCGCGGGTCGCGCGGCGAGGGTCTGCCTGGCGGTCGCCAGCACGGCGTCCGCGCCGTCGCGGCCGACGAAAGCACCCGCGGTGAGTGCCGCCGACAACACGATCGCGTCCTCACGCTGTTCAGGGGTCAGGTAGACGTTGCGCGAGGACAACGCCAGCCCGTCGCGTTCCCTGACCGTCGGCACCCCGATGACCCGGGTGTCGAAGTTCAAGTCACGCACCATTTTCTTGATCAGCACCAGCTGCTGGTAGTCCTTCTCCCCGAAGAAGGCGTAGTCCGGCCGCACGATGTTGAACAGTTTCGCCACCACGGTCAGCACACCGGCGAAATGTCCCGGCCGTACCGCCCCTTCGAGCTCGTCGCCGAGCGCGCCGGGGTGCACCGTGACGGCGGCGCCCTCCGGGTACAGATCCGATGCCTTGGGCAGGAAGCCCAGCTCCACGCCGTCCTCCTTCAGCACCGCGAGGTCGGCGTCCAGCGGACGCGGGTACGCCTCGAAATCCTCGCCCTCCCCGAACTGCAGGGGGTTCACGAAGATCGAGGTCGCGACGACCGTGTTCGGCAGCCGCTTCGCCCGGCGGATCAGCTCCCGGTGTCCCGCGTGCAGTGCGCCCATCGTGGGTACCAGCGCGACCTTGCGGCCGACCCCGTGCAGGGCACGCGTCACCTGGCTCACCTGCTCCGGCGGCTGGAAGGTGTGCAGCGTGCCTCGGGCGAATTTGGGTGTGGTCACTGGTTTTGCTGCCCTTCGGCGGGATCTGCGGGGTCTGCGGGAGCATTGAGGAGTTCGGTGAGCTCGGCGGCGGCCGAGCCGGGCAGGAGTCCGGCGGCGCTGCTGCGCGCCACCGTGCGCTTGGCCAGCGCGCGATAGCTCGGAGCGACGTCGGGACCACGTTCGGCCAGCACCGCGAGGTGCTTACGCACGGTGCCGAGATCACCACGGGCCACCGGCCCGGTCAGCGCCCGGTCCCCGTGTCGCAGAACATTATCCAACGCCGCCGACAACAACGGAGCCACCAGGCGTTCGGGCTGGGCGATTCCCGCCTCCCGCAACAGTTCCGCGCAGTCGGCGACCAGTGTCATCAGGTGGTTCGCGCCATGCGCCAACGCCGCGTGATAGAGCGCTCGCGCTTCGTCAGGGACCCGGACGGGCTCCGCGCCCATCTCCACGGTCAGCGCTTCGCCGACATTCCAGGCCGCTTCGTCACCCGCCGTGGCCGTGACGCCGACGCTGCAGGCGGCCAGCCTGTCGAGATCCTCGGCGCGGCCGGCGAAGGTCATCACGGGGTGCAGGGCCAGCGGCAGTGCCCCGGCGTCCGCCGCGGGTGCGAGGACGTCGATGCCGTGCGCCCCCGAGGTGTGGACGACGATCTGCCCCGGCCTCAGTGAGCCTGTCGCGACGAAGCCGCGCACCATCCCGGGGAGCGCGTCGTCGGGCAGGGCCAGCAGGACGAGATCGGCGCGGCGGGCGACCTCGTCGGGCGGCAGGAGGGGTACGTCGGGGAGCAGGTGCTCCGCGCGGCGCACCGAGGCGTCGGAAAGGCCGGAAGCCCCGACGACCGTGTGCCCGGCCCTCGCCAACGCGGCGCCGACGACACTGCCGACCCGGCCCGCGGAGACGACCCCCACGGCCAGTCGGGCGGGCCTCGTCATGGCGTGCGCCTGTGGACGCTCATGGTCGAAAACTCCTCAACTCGTTCCAGTCCCGCTCGGTGGTCGCGGGTACCGGACGACGGCGCGAGGGTAACCCTCCGACGTGCGTCCGAACCGGCCCTCGTGACCAGCTTCACCTGACCGAGGTCACCCGCGGGGAGCACCGTCCGCCAGTCTGACGGCCTCGGCACGTGACGTCTTGAGCACTTGCAGCAGTTCACGCTGCCGCTGTTTCGCGTCGTCGGTGAGCTTGCGGCCTCGGCGCAGGAACGCCAGCTCGGTCACGCTGGCCTGGTAGCGGCCGACGGCTTTCGCCGCGTCGCGCCCCGATTGCTTCCGCGCCTGTTTCCGCCACGACCGCCGTCCGGACAGGCTGGCCAGCAGCGGTACCTCGGTCGGGGCGATCCAGCGCGCGTCCACCATCATCGGCAGCGCGGCCGCGACGATCCGCTGCTCGCGGCGCCGCTGCATGACCACCACCGAGAACACCCCGATGAACAGCGGCACCATGATCAGGAAGTAGACGTTCAGGAAGGTCTTGGCGCCACCGAGCAGCGCGGCGCCGTTCCACAGCGCGTGCAGCAGCACCGCGACGACGTAGCCGCCGATCGGCGCCAGGATCCGGAGCACGCGGACCTTGCTGCTCGCCGCCACGCCGAGCCCGATGCCGGTCATCACCGCGAACAGCGGATGCGTGAACGGCGAGAGCACGCCGCGCAGGAAGAACGCGGCGAGCACGCCGGCGCTCGCCCCGTCGCCGAAACCGTGCTCGGCGAAGGCGCGGCCGAAGTAGTAGATGTTCTCGGTGAACGCGAACCCGGCGGCGGTGAACCCGGCGTAGACGATGCCGTCCACGACGCCGTCGAACTCGCTCGGGCGACGCCACCACAGCAGCAGGATGAACGCGGCCTTCGCGGCCTCCTCGACGAGCGGCGCGGAGATCAGGCCGCTGATCTTTCCGCCGCCGCCACTGCCGAGCAGCAGGTCTCCGACGGCCTCGGCGCCGCTGTTGAGCAGCAGCGCGATGATCGTCGCGACACACGCGCCCCAGACGAACGAGAGCAGCAGGAGTTTCGGCGGTTCCGGTTCCCAGCGGTCGACCCAGAGGAACGCGGTGACCACCACGGCGACCGGGACCAGCGCCGCGAGCACGCCGATCGTCACCGCGGGCAAGCCGACCTTTTCGGTCACCGTGCCGAAGACGAACAGCCCGCACAACGCGACGGCGATCAGCCCGAGCACCGGCAGCAGCACGGTGATCGAGCGAGGCCGGCGGGCCCGGTCGAGACCGGGTGCCGGGGAGGAAGGCTCGCTCACAGCGGGTCACCCTACCGTCGGTATGTCTCTAGTCTTCGGCGCGCCGCCTGCGCCGCGGGGTGGACTCGTTCGCGCCGTTGGCGGCGAGCAGGTCCATCACCGAGCGGCCGGACGCGTGGGACCCGGCGGCGGGCGTCTCCGGGCGGCTGTGCGACGACCCGTTGTGCGACGGCGCCCCGTCTTCCGGCTTCGACCGGCGCCCACCGTGACGGCCGCCCGAAGTTTCGGTGCCCTGCCAGGCGGGCGGTTCCCCGTCCGGACGGCGGCGACGGCCGCCACCGGTGGGTTCCGGCACGTTCGGGGCCGGGGTCAGCGAGGCCGACGACTCTTCCGCGGCCCGGCGACGGCGTCCGCCGGGCCGGGTCTGCGCGCGGACCTCCTCGGGCAGCGTCGGGTTGACCGCGGGCGGCTCCTCGGCGCCTCCGCCGTGCCGCGACGGCGCCTCGGCGGCCGGACGGCGCACAGGTTCGGGCTCCGGCGGCCGGGCGGGCTCGGCACGGCGCGGCGGCTCGGAAACGGCCGGGAGCGAAACCGGGGTCGGGGGTTCCGGCTCGCGGCGCGGCTCCGGACGCGGCAGGGACGCCGACGGCTGCGGCTGCTTCGGCGGCGCGGGGCGCAGCCTGTCCTGGAAGTCGTCCTTCTTCGGGAACGCCGCGCTCAGATCGGAAACCGGGCGCTCCTGCGTCCACGACGGCTTCCACTCGCCGGTGGCCTCCATCGGCTCCGCCTTGGCGGCGGGCTTGTTCGCGGGCGGCGGCGTGCCACCGGCCGGGCGCTGTCGCTCGACCGGCTTCATCCCCGGCCGGGTCAGGCCGAGTTCGCGGTTCGGCCGCGGACGGTCCGGCTCGACCTTCTTGACCGGCTTCGCCTGCGCGGCGGGCTTCGACGGCGGTGTCTGCTTACGGGTCTGTTCCTCCGGCCGCTGCGCGGGCGGGCGCTGCCCGGTTCCGGCGTCGAGACGCTGCTGCAGCGACGGCTGCTGCGGACGGCGCTGGGTTTCCGAACGCTGCGGTTCCGGGCGCTGTTGTTCCGGACGCTGCTCCGGGCGCTGGGGCTGCCGGGCGACGGTGGGCATCGACGGCTGCGAGACCTCGGCGCGCGAGACGCCGGGCATCGAGGGACGGGACACCTCGGCGGGGGTCACCGGCGGCGGGGTCTTGCGCTGGGCGTCGGCCCTCGGCATCGGCCGGGAGGTTTCGACGGGCGACATGCCGGGGTTCGACATCTCGAGCCGTTCGCGGCGGGCGGCTTCGGCGGCGAGCGCCTCGGCGGCCTTCGAGGCGCGGGCATCGGCCTTGCGCATGCTGCGACGAGTGGATTCGTCGACCGGCTTCGACCGGGGGACCTGGTTGCTCTGGCCGTAGCCGTTCGAACCGTGAGCACCGTTGGTGCCGTTGGCGCTTGCCCCGTTGGTGCCGTTGACCTGGCCGTTCGCGGGTTTTCGGCGGGCGGCGGCCGGGGCGTTCGCCCGCGCGGCGGCCGGTTCGAGGACACGGTCGATCATCTCGGTCGGGCGTTCCCGGCCGCGCTCACGCTCGTCGACGTCGATCGTGGCGCCCTTGGCCGCCATCAGCTGCGGTTTGCCGTTGCCGTTCTCCGGGCCGGCGGCCATCAGCTGCTTGTTGTCGAGGGAACGCATCCGGGTGGCCTGTGCGGTGAGCGCGACGCGTTCGAGAAGGACCTCGCCACCGCCGAAGAGCGACTGGAGGCTCTCGCGAAGAGCTGTCACCTCGGCTCTCAGCGCTTCGAGCTCGTCCTGGGAGCGGCTGTCGGCGGCCTGCCGGTTCTCCGCTTCCATCTCCAGCTCGAACTCGCGGCGGGCGGCGATCTCGCGTTCCAGCTCAAGCTCGTAGACGGCCTGTGCCTCGGCGACGGCGTCCTCGCTCTGGGAAACGTGCTTGCGGTAGCGGACCGCCAGGAACGCCCCGATCAGGGCCGCCCACAGCGCCGCGACGATACCCAGCCGCAAGTAGCGGAGGTCGTCGGAAAGCACCAATGCGAGAGTCGCGCCGATGGCGAGAACCAAGCCGACGACAAGCCACGGCCTACCCGCAAGGCGGCCGCGCGAGTCGTCACCCACCCCGGTCATGCCCAACACCGTACCTTCTAGTAATCCGAACGAGACCTAGTCGGTACTTCGAGCGGTGCCTCCCAAGCGTTAACCGGTCGGCTCGGGATCGCGGTCCCGATCACTTCCCTCGGGCGTCCGGCAGCAGTGTTCGAGCCACAAAGCCGCAGCTACCAGGGCCGCGGAGCTGACGATCCCGACGATCGCCGACCGGAGATCACCGGTCGCCGCGAGGAGTTCGTCACGTCGCGGAAAAAGATACGCGACGGCTGCCAGCCAGGCACCCGTCATGGCGGATCCGGCGAGCGAAGACGCCTTCGCGAGGGCCACCGATCGGGCGACAGAGATCGCGGCGAGCACCCGGCCCTCCTTGATCCGCGAACGGATGATGAAGGCGAGTACGACCTCGCAGAGCGCGAGCACGAGCAGCGTCACCCCGGCGAAGAGCGGGAGCGCGGGCATGGAGCCGTAGGCGACCTGGAAGAGCAGGTAGGCCAAGACCAAGCCCAGAAGGCCGGCCACCGCCGGCTCGCGTGGCCGGGTGAAGTGCATGGTCCAACGCTACCTGGCAGGCTTGACTCTCCACCAACTGGAGAGTCGACCATGAGGCAGATGGGCACCGCAGCGGTTTTCACCATCGGGGAGCTGGCCAAACGGACCGGCCTGCCGGTGAAGACCATCCGCTTTTACTCCGACGAAGGACTCCTGCCGCCGACCGACCGCACCGATTCCGGCTACCGCCTCTACGACGCCACCGCGATGGCGCGCCTGGAGCTGGTCCGGACGTTGCGGGAGCTCGGGCTGGGTCTCGCCGACGTGGAGCGGGCGCTGACCAGGGAAGCGACCATCGGGGACCTCGCGGTCCAGCACGTCGCGGCCCTGGACGAGCAGATCCGGCGGCTGGAACTGCGCCGCGCGGTCCTGCGAGCGGTGGCCAAACGGGACTCACCACTGGAGGAGGTCGAACTGATGAACAAACTCGCGTCGATGTCGGACGAAGACCGCAAGCGTCTGCTGGACGAGTTCTGGGCGGACATGGTCGAAGGGCTCGAACTGGATCCGCAGTTCTACGAGCGGATGCGCTCGGCGAAACCGGAACTGCCCGACGACCCGACGCCCGACCAGCTGGAGGCGTGGATCGAGTTCGCCGAACTCGTGCAGGACGACGAGTTCCGCGCGTCCATCCGCCGGATGAGCGAGTGGCACTCGCAGCTCCGGAAGGAGGACAAGGCCGACTTCGGCGAGAAGCAGCAACAGCTGTGGATGGCGTGGAGCGAGAAGGCGACCGAAGCGCTCGAAGCGGGCGTCGCGCCGGACTCGCCTACGGGGCGGGAACTGGCCGAGACGATCTTCACGCAGTCTTCGAGGAACGGACAGGACCCGAACGACCCGGCCTGGCGGAAGCGGCTGGCCGACGGGATGGCGATCAGCTCGGACCCGCGTGCCGAGCACTACTGGGTCCTGCTGGGGAGGATGAACGGCTGGCCGTCGTTCCCGTCGCAGATGCGGCAGGCGGAGTGGATCATCGCCGCCCTCCGCGCCGCGCTGGGGTAGCAAGGGACCTTTGCTATCACTTTCGCCCCGCCCCTCCTCCGCGTTTAGTCCTCTGATTGCGGTCCTTGCACGCACAACTACCGCAATTGGAGGACTAAACGCGGAGGGGGGTCAGGCGGACGGAGGCGACGTCCGAGGCGGGGCGGGCGGCGAGGAGGTCGGCGACGGGACCGTGGCCGGGGAGTACCGCGGCGGGCTCGATCTCCAGCCAGGGGATCAGCACGCTCGCGCGCTCCGGCGTGCCGGGATGCGGGAGCAGCAACCGGGGGTCGTCGGAGCGCACCCCGTCCACGGTCACCACGTCGACATCCAGCGTCCTCGGCCCCCAGCGGAGTTCGCGCACGCGTTCCGCGGCCTGCTCGGCCGCCTGCCCGGTGCGCAGCCAGTCCCAATGGTCGCGCGCCGGGTCGTCGACCAGGACGACGGCGTTGAGGAAGTCCGGCTGGTCCTCGACACCCCACGCCTTCGTCTCGTAAACCGAAGACACGGCGACGATCGCCGGCCGCACGGCGTCGACGGCGAGCCGGAGGAACGCGAGCCGGTCCCCCAGATTCGAGCCGAGCGAGAGCAACGCGCGGCTCATCGTTTACGTGACACCGTGACGGCGACGTCGTCGAAGTTCAGCGGGATCGGCGCGGACGGTTTGTGCACCGTCACCTCGACGGCGGTCAGCCGCTCGTCGCGCAGCACCTCGTCGGCGATCTTCCCGGCGACGCTCTCGATGAGGTCGTATGGTTCGCCCGCCACGATCCCGGCGGCGAGTTCGGCGAGTTCGCCGTAGTGCAGGGTCTTGGTCAGGTCGTCGGACGAGGCGGCCGGGCCGAGGTCCAGCCACACCACGAGGTCGACGACGAACTCCTGCCCGTCGCGCTTCTCGTGGTCGAAAACCCCGTGCCTGCCGAAGACCCTCAAGCCGGTCAGCGTGATCCGGTCAGACAACGGGACTCCCCTTTCGCCAAGCGGCCGCGACGGTCACCGCGTCGATGCTCGCGCCGACCTCGTGTACCCGGACACCCCACGCCCCGGCCGCCGCGGCGAGGGACGACACCGCCGCGGTCGCGTTCTCGCGGCCGTCCGGCGGGGCGGGCGTTCCGTCCTTCCCGGACAAAAGCCGCCCGAGGAAACGTTTGCGCGACGCGCCGACCAGTACCGGGAAACCCAGTGACAGAAAGGAATCCAGGCCGTTCAACAGCGCCCAGTCGTGTTCCGCGTTCTTCGCGAACCCGAGTCCCGGGTCGAGCACGATCGCGCCGGGGTCGACGCCTGCCGCGACCGCTTCGTCCACTCGGGACAGCAGTTCGTCACGGACGTCCGCGACGACGTCCTCATAGGACGCCAGCGCGTTCATGTCCTTGCTGTGCCCGCGCCAGTGCATCAGCACCCACGGCACCCCGGCCTGCGCCGCGACCTTCGCCATGTCCGGATCGGCCAGCCCGCCGGACACGTCGTTGATGACCGACGCCCCCGCCTCGACAGCGGCGGCCGCGACCTCGGCACGGGTGGTGTCCACCGACATCGCGACGCCCTCGGCCGCCAGCGAGCGGATCACCGGCATGATCCGGGAAATCTCGGTGCCGGCGTCCACCCGGGACGCTCCGGGACGCGTCGACTCCCCGCCGACGTCGATCAGGTCCGCGCCGCGCGCCCACATCCCGCGCGCGTGCTCCAGCGCCTGCTCGACGCCGAGGTAGCGGCCGCCGTCGGAGAAGGAATCGGGTGTGACGTTCAGAATGCCCACCACCGCGCAGCGGCCGGGGCGGGGCAAGGCGGTCATCGACGGCCCTTGATGAGGTCCAGCGCCTCGGCCCGCGAGGAGGCCGAAGACTGCAGCAGACCACGCACGGCCGACGTCGTCGTCCTGGCGCCGGGTTTGCGGATGCCGCGCATGGCCATGCAGAGGTGCTCGGCCTCCACCACGACGATCACGCCGCGGGGATTGAGTTTGCGCACGAGTGCGTCCGCGACCTGCGAGGTGATGCGCTCCTGGACTTGCGGGCGTCGGGCGTAGAGGTCGACGAGCCTGGCCAGTTTGGAGAGGCCGGTGACCTTCCCGTGGCTGTTCGGGATGTAGCCGACGTGGGCGACCCCGTGGAAGGACAGCAGGTGGTGTTCACAGTTATGTGTCAGGTGCCCGGCGATCAGGAAGGTCGGGTGGGGCTCGCATGTGAAGCTGTACACCGGGTAGGGCTTGGTTCCCGTGGCCTTCACCGGCCGGACGGACTCGACCTCGACGTACTCCGACTCGATGAGGTCCGTCGTGTGGTCATCCTGCGGGAAGCCGTGTCGCCGGAACCAGCTGTCGGCAATGTGGAGCTGGGAGGCGATCCCGCCGCTCTCGGGGGTGAAACGAGCCCCGATGACTGTGGCCGGATCTTCCACGAAGCGGACATTCGCACTGACGTCGGTACGGCCGTCGATCTTCTTGTGCCGAAAGCCGTCCCCGTCCACATACCCGTCGAGAAATCCGTTGAACGTGCTCGAGTCGTCGAGCACGACCATCGGGAAGCGCTGCCGTTGATGATGGGCATCGCCGCCGACGTACTGCCGCATCAAGTCCGCGAGGAACGACGAGACGACTCGCACCCGGAATCCCGGCACGTCACGTCCTGGGTAGCCCGACGGCCGCGTGACCGGTTCGAGCCTCGCCTCGATTCCGAAGGCACGGTAAAGCGACTCGGCGTATTTCTTCGCGAAGTCGCGGTCGTTCACCACTAGCGAGACGTGGCGTTCGGAGACGGTCCCATCCGAGCAGACCGTGCCGATGACGTAGCCGAAGTCGTAGCCGGACACCGGCTTCCACCGATCCCGGCTGAGCTTGCGCGCGTGAGTCCACTCGATGAAGGAGCCCTGGACGTCCTTGGCCTCCATCCAGCCCTTCGGCGTCGCCAAAGGATGGTCGGGAGTGACCTTGAAGCTCCCGCCCGAGGTGATGACCTCGACAAGCTCGCGAGTCTGGTGCGAGCTGATCTCGGTGACGGTGGTCTCTTCGACCTTGCCGCCGGAAAGGGTCCACAGCTTGTCGCCGACTTCGACTTCAGCCGCGGCTTTACTGCCACCGACCGCGTCCACCGTCTGTTTGCCGGGAACGCAGGTCGAGAACATCGGGATGTCCGTCACCAGGACGAGTTCTTCGTGCGCCTCGTCGAAAGTGCGGTCCAGCACGTGGTCGGGCTCGGTGTAGAGCCCGGCGAACATTTCCCGGTAAGCGCGAGCGACCCGGGCGGGGGTCTCGAGGAGACCTTCCCGGTCCGGGTCCTCACCACAGGCGAGCAGGAGTTCGCGTACGGCTTTCTCGGCCCGATCCTGGTCGAAGACCGGGCCCGCGCCGTTATCGCTTGGTGTCGTCCTGTCCGTCGGTTTCACGCCGCTGCTGTCCTTCGTCCTGCTGCTGACCGCCGGCCTGGCCGGACTGGCCGCTGAACCAGTCGTCACGCGGACGGTCTTCGGCGGGACGCCAGGGCTGACTCGGCTGGCCGCCCGGCTGCGTGGCCGGGGTCCATCCGGGGGGAGCCCCGTAGTTCGGCGGGCCGCCAACGGGCCCACCCTGGTAACCGCCTGCCGGACCGCCCGGCTGCTGCCCACCATATGCCTGGGGCCAGTGGCCGGTGCCGTTCGGCCCACCGTTCGGGCGGCCACCGTTGGGGTAGGCGCCCGGCTGCGGCGGTGCGTACGGGTTCGCGTTCGGGTCCGGCGGCGGAGCCGGGGTCGAGTACGGCGGGCCACCGGGGAGTTCGCCGCCGCCCTGCACGGTGCCGACCGGGGTCGGGGCCGGCTGCAGCACCGGCTGTTCCTTCTTCTCCTCCAGCGGGGGCCACGGCTCGCCGCGTTCCATCGCCAGCTCGCCCGGGGTCTTGATCGGCGGCTTGTCCGACGGCTTCCGCTCGCCGAACTCGTTGAAGATGGTGATGTGCGGGCGCTTCTCGACGGTCGCGAAGATCCGCTCGAGGTCCTTGCGGGTCAGCGTCTCCTTTTCGAGGAGTTCGATGACCAGCTCGTCCAGCACGTCGCGGTAGGTGCTCAGCACGTGCCACGCCTCGGTGTGCGCGGTCTCGATGAGCTTGCGCACCTCCTCGTCGATCTCGTGCGCGACCTCGAGCGAGTAGTCCGCCTGGCGACCGGCCGAGCGGCCGAGGAACGGGTCGCCCTGTTCCTGGCCGTACTTGACCGCGCCGAGCCGGGCGCTCATGCCGTATTCGGTGACCATCGCGCGGGCGATCTTCGTCGCCTGCTCGATGTCGGAGGAGGCACCGGTGGTGGGCTCGTGGAAGACGAGTTCCTCCGCCGTCCGGCCGCCCATCGCGAAGACCAGTCGCCCGATCATCTCCGAGCGGGTCATCAATTCCTTGTCGTCCTCCGGGACGAGCAGGGCGTGACCGCCGGTGCGCCCGCGCGGCAGGATCGTCAGCTTGTAGACCGGCTCGATATCCGGCATCGCCCACGCGGCGAGCGCGTGCCCACCCTCGTGGTAGGCCGTGATCTTCTTCTCCTTCTCGGAGATGATCCGGCTCTTGCGGGCGGGGCCGCCGACGACACGGTCGACCGACTCCTCCAGCGCGGCGTCGGTGATCACGTGCCCGTTCTGGCGGGCGGTGAGCAGTGCGGCCTCGTTGAGCACGTTCGCCAGGTCGGCGCCGGACATGCCGACGGTCCGCTTGGCCAGGCTGCTCAGGTCGGTGCCCTGCGCGATCGGCTTGCCCTTGGCGTGCACCTCGAGGATCGCCTTGCGGCCACGCATATCCGGTGCGGACACCGGGATCTGGCGGTCGAACCGGCCAGGACGCAGGAGCGCCGGGTCGAGGATGTCGGGACGGTTGGTCGCGGCGATCAGGATGATGCCGCCGCGCGCGTCGAAGCCGTCCATCTCGACGAGGAGCTGGTTCAGGGTCTGCTCACGCTCGTCGTGACCGCCGCCGAGGCCGGCGCCGCGCTGGCGGCCGACCGCGTCGATCTCGTCGACGAAGATGATGCAGGGCGCGTTCTGCTTGGCCTGCTCGAACAGGTCGCGGACACGGGAGGCACCGACACCGACGAACATCTCGACGAAGTCGGAACCGGAGATCGTGTAGAACGGCACACCCGCCTCGCCGGCGACGGCTCGCGCGAGCAGCGTCTTACCGGTACCGGGCGGCCCGTAGAGCAGGACGCCCTTGGGGATCTTCGCGCCGAGCGCTTGATAGCGCGCCGGGTTCTGCAGGAAGTCCTTGATCTCGTACAGCTCTTCGACGGCCTCGTCGGCGCCCGCGACGTCCCCGAAGGTCGTCTTGGGCATGTCCTTGTTGAGCTGCTTGGCCTTCGACTTGCCGAAGTTGAGGACGCGGTTCCCGCCGCCCTGCGCGTTGTTCATCATCCACATCAGCAGGCCCAGCACCAGCGCCAACGGGATGGCGAAGATCAGGATCTGGGTGAGGACGTTCTGCTGGGTGACCTTGGTGGTGAACTTGACCGGGTTGTCACCGTTCTTGAGGGCGATGAGCTGCCCGTAGACGGTGCCCGCGACGTTCGCCGGGTACTGGGCGATGATCTGGTCGACCTGCTGCCCGTCGACCTCGATCTTCTTGTTCAGCAGCAGCTTGATCTGCTGCTCCTTGTCCTCTTGCGAGGCTTCCTTGACGTTGTTCGCGGTGATCTGCTGATTCGCGATCGAGATAGGCACCTGGGTGTAGCCACGATCGCTGTCGAAGATCGTGTTGTATGCGAGAAACGCCAGTACCGCCGCGAGAATCCAGAGCACTGGGTTCTTGAGCACGCTCTTCCGGTTCATACGACTCGGCCCTGGTGGCCTCGACCCTTCCTGGTTGGGCGGCTCCTGTGATACCCGCCAGCACGATCTTGACGACCCATGGTGCTCCGACACCCGCCCCTCAGGATACCGCCCGCCTCTACGGACGAGGGTGGTGAGCCTCTCGGACGTCAACGGCGGACGCCACGTGAGGGTTCCCGGAGCGTGACCGGGGATGTCACCCTAGCGTGTGTCGACCGCCACACCGGCGGCCATTTCGCCGAGGCGCATCCGGAGTGTCTTGACGTCGGCGGGTGAGACGGTGACCCATTCGCGTCCGTCCGGACCGGCCTGGGACGTGCTGAGGTAGCGCCCGCTGACGGTGTCGAACCAGCCGAGGACACGCGAACGCTGTTTGGCGCCGACGTGGGAACGGCTGTTCGCGGCGAGCTGACCGCCACGCAGGCGCGGCTGACCGGTGAGTTTGCCGAACGCCTCGCGCGGGTCCGCGGTGATGCGTTCGCTGAGTGAGACGCGGGGCTTCTCCTTACGGCGGATCTTCGCCGCTTCGGGCTCCTCGGCCTGCTTCGTCGCGTTGACGGCGGGGCGGATCGGTTCGGTGCGGCGGGCGTCGTCGATCGGCAGTGTGACGGAGGCCTCGGAGCCGCGCTTGCCCGGCGGGAGCAGGTCGACGACCGCGGTCGGGAGCCCGTCGGCCGGGGCCTCGCGCAGCCAGATACCGCTCTGGTCCTGGATCGCGAGCACGCCGCCACGACCGTCGGTCGCGCCCAGCACGGCGATCGTCGGGGCCTGGAACTCGGGGATGTGCAGGGCGTCGATGGTCAGCGAGCCGCGGGCGAGGAGGTACAGCCAATCCTCGATCCTCGGCTCCAGCCTGCCGCGGCCGTCGCGGACACCGCGGGCCCTGAGTTCGACGTCGGTGCGGTTGCGCAGCGCCCGCCGCTCGGCCTCGGTCGCGCCGTGCGAGCGCAGGCGCAGCGGATACGGCAGGTCGCCGAGTTCAGCCGACTCCCAAAGGAAGTCGAACGCCATCGGCGTGAAGTGTTCCTGGTGCATTGCTCCGTGCCCTCCCGGCACCTTGACCCGTGCTGCGGGGCCTGTGCGCGGCTGGTCGCTGTGCGTCAGGACGCCCTGGGTTCACGATAGCGAACGGGTACGACAGGCGTCAGCCGGATGGGGTGAGGAGTCGTGAGTGGCGATTCGGACCGCTAACGATCGCCACGCACCACCCCCGCGGCCCCCGGGCGAGCACGCACGCGACGTCCCAGACCGCACGTTGCGAAAGCCACTTTCGCAACCTTCAACGTTGCGAAAGTGGCTTCCGCAACACCGGGTCGCGATCCAGACGCTGGTGCGGAGGGCACTTTCGCAACCTTTAACGTCGTGAAAGGTGGTCCGAGGGCTCAGCGGGCGACGGTGGACTCCGCGGCGATCTTCCCCAGCATTTCCGTGAGCCGGTGCCGCAGGGTCGCCGGGTCCGCGGGCGCGACGGTGATCCAGTCGCGGCCGTCCGAACCGCGGGTGGCCTGCGTGAAGTACCGGCCGGACTGCGTGTCGAACCAGCTCAGCACCGAAGACCGGTTCCGCGTGCCGTGCCTGCTTCGCGCGTTCGCGCCGAACTGGCCGCCGCGCAGCCGCGGCTGCGCCTGGAGCCGGGAGAGGGCCTTGCGGTCCTCGTCGGACGTCGCCGAACCGTCGACCCGCGGCTGACGACGCTGGAGGAAGTCCGCCCCCGAAGCACCGACGAGGCCGTCCAGCGGGAGGGTGATCGACTTCTCCGTGCCGCGCGAGCCCGGCGGCAGGAGGGAGACGATCGCACTCGCGAGGCCGTCCGGGGCGATGGGGTGGAAGTGGAAGCCACGCGGGTCCTGCACGGTCAGGAGGCCCTGCCCGCCCAGCAGTGACGCGACCGCGAGCAGCGGCTCGGTGTCGGGGTTGTTGAGCTGGACGCAGTCCAGGCTCAGATCCGGCCTCGCGAGGACGCCGAAGAAGTCTTCGATATGCGGTTCGGGACGACCTCGTTCGTCCGCGAGCGCACGCTGGTTGAGCGCCCGGAGCGTCTGCTTCCGCAGGGCGCCGCGCTCGTCCACCGTCGCGCCGTGCGAGCGGAGCCGCAGCGGGTACGGCAGTTCACCGGCGTTCGCGGTCTCCCAGAGGAAGTCCATCTCGACCGCGGTGAGCAGTTCACCGTTCGCCATATCCCGCCCCCATACCGGTCAGCGGGCGCGCGGCCGGTTCGGCCGCGCGCCCGGTGAAAACCGCTCTAGCGATCGTCGTCTTCGGTCCAGGCACCGATGACCGGCGGCGGAGTCGCTTCGTTGGCGCCGAAAGCGTCGTCCGGGTCGGGCTCGATGAGGAACGACGCGTGCGTGTGCTCCTCTTCCTGCTCGGCCTGCGCGCCGTGGGCACCCATGCCCATGCCGCCACCCATGCCCTGCATCGGCGGGGTCGCGCCACCACCGATGGTGCCGCTGGCGTTCACGATGCCCTGCTGGGGCACGGCCTGCGAAGCGGCGCTCTGCGCGGGCGCGTTGTCGGTCGCGGCCGCGTCGGTGCTGTCGGTCTCCTTGGCGCCGGACTTGTTGCCCTGCCCGAGCGCCTTGGCGCCGGCGTAGCCGAGGCCACCGCCGAGGGCGGCCGCGGTGAGTGCCTGTCCGATGCCGCCGCTGCCGCCGCTCGCCGGGGCGTGCGGGGTCATCGGGGCGCCGGTGCCCACCCCGGCTCCGGCCGCGAGGCCGGCACCCGGAGCGGGAGCGTTCGCGCCCGGGGTGTAGGCGGACTGGGAGAACACGCCCGCGTCCGGACCGCCGTGGACGGCCGCGGCCGAAGAGCCGCCCTGCACACCGCCGTAGCCGTGCGTGCCCGCGAGGACAGGGGTGCCCGGGACGGCGCCGGAACCGAGGTGCCCGCCGCCGACGTTGCCGACACCGTTGAACGACGCGCTGTTGTGCGTCGCCGTCGGCTTCATGCCGAGGGATTCGGGGCCGAAGCTCGGGGTCGAGCTGTCGACCTCGCTCATCTCCTTGGTGTAGGCCTCGAGGAACCTGGCCTGCTCCGCCCGCACTTCCTTGTCCTGGTCGGCGAGCGGCTTCTGGTCGGTGACCATGCCGAGCGGACCGGCGGCGAGCGCCTGCCCCATCGCCTTCTCGGGGCTGTAGTCGGTCGGCTTCGGCATCAGCTTGACCTTGGTGGCGGCGTCGGCCTGCTTCTGCAGCCTGTCCGACATCGTGGTCGCGGCTTCGGAGGCCTGCGAGCCCGAGTTCGCGATCGAGACGAGCGCGCCCTGTGCGCTGGCGGCACCCTGCCCGATCCAGGCGGCGCCCAGTTCGGAGATCGCGTTGTAGAGGTCGTTCGAGGCCTGGCTCAGCTGGGTTCCGTGCGAGCCCCAGGACTGGCTGATCGAGGTCGCCGTGCTGGGGTCGTTGCCGAGGTTCGCCTGGTTCCACAGGTCCTGGCTGGACGGGGCGCTCTCCCAGTTCGGCGGGTTCGTGATGGCGCGGTCGGCGCCGACGTCGAACCCGTCCGAGCGGCCGCGTGCCGACGACACGATGCCCGCGGACTGCGAGTTGTCGCCCAGCTGGACCGAGTTGGTGCTCTGCTCGCCGTAAGAGTCGGCGCTGTGCTTCGGTGGCATGGCTTTGTGACTCCCCCTCAGACGTTCCGGAACGGCGCGGCCGCGTCCTGGTCGATCTCGTGGTACCTGGCCATCGCGGTCACGATGCCGGACTCCGCGGCCTCGTACTGCTGGTACAGGTTCTGCAGCGCGGACGCGTACGAGTCGCCACCCCCGTCGGCGCGGTTCGCGACCTTCGCGGCGATCGCGTTGCCGACCGGGTTGTTGCCCAGCTTCGGCGCCTGCGCGAGGTCGCCGGAGCGGTTCAGCAGGGACTCGATGGCGTCCTTGCCGGTCCGGATCTTGTTCAGGACGGTCTGGGCCGCATCCGGGTCGATCCCGACCTGGCCCTGGGCCGCGGCGTTCTTGAACGCGTTCGCGTCCGCCAAGCTGCTGTTCCCCATCTGAGCTCTCTCCGTTTCCCCCGGGCCAGGCCACGACGGCTTTCGTGGCGAAGGTCTTCGCATAGGTTAACGCACTTGATCGCAGCCTATGACGCGTTCGGCGTGCTCAGGGTTCCGCATTCCCGCATTCGCGGGCAAGCGGTTCTCAGGACGTGTAAACGTGCGGATCCAGCGTTCCGATGTAGGGCAGGTCCCGGTAACGCTCCGCGTAGTCCAGGCCGTACCCGACCACGAATTCGTTCGGGATGTCGAACCCGATGTACTTGACCGGTACGTCGACCTTGACCGCTTCCGGCTTGCGCAGGAGCGAGACGACCTCCAGCGAGGCCGGGTTGCGGCTGGCGAGGTTCTTCAGGAGCCAGGACAGCGTGAGCCCGGAGTCGACGATGTCCTCGACGATGAGGACGTCGCGGCCGGCGATGTCGCGATCGAGGTCCTTGAGGATCCGCACCACGCCGGACGACGAGGTCGCCGAACCGTAGGAGGAGACCGCCATGAACTCGAGCTGCGAAGGAAGCGGGAGTGCCCTGGCGAAGTCGGTCATGAACATCACCGCGCCCTTGAGCACCCCGACGAGCAGGAGGTCCCCCTGCCCCGAACCGGGGCCGTCGGCCGGATAGTCCGCGGCTACCTTCGCCGCCAATTCGGCGATCTTGTCGTTGATCTGCTGCTCGGTGACGAGCACGGAGGCGATCTCGCCTTCGTACAAGGGACGATCCCCTCTAGGTGGTGGACTGGGGTGCTTCGACCGAGAGCCTGCCATGCGCCCGCTTGGCCACCAAGTCGCCGGGTAGCCAGACGCCGCCCTGACCCCGCCAGTTCCCCACCAACGCGTCGACCGAGCGCAGGTGGGCGTCGGTGAGTTCGCGGACCCCGGAGTCCAGCAACCACCTGCGGAGGACGCGGCGGCGCAGCGCGGGCGGTTCGGTGGCGAGCACGGTGACGTCGAGGCCTTCCCCGGTGAAGGCACGCAGGTGGACGGCGCCGGCGAGGGTGTCCAACGCCTCGGTGTCCTCGCGCAGTTGCGCGGCCGTGCGGGCGAGCGAGGCCGCCACCCCGCCGGACAGGACCTCCTCCAGAAGGGGGAGTACTTCCGTCCGTAACCGGACACGGGTGAAGCGTGGATCTTCGTTGTGCGGGTCCTGCCACGGTTCGACGCCGAGCGCGCGGCACGCCTGCCGGGTGGTGGCGCGGGTGACCGCGAGCAGCGGCCGTCCCCAGGGCGGGTCGTGCGGTTTCATCCCGGCGAGTGACCGCGGTCCCGAGCCCCGGCCGAGGCCGAGCAGCACGGTTTCGGCCTGGTCGTCGAGGGTGTGGCCGAGCAGGACGAGGCCGCGTCCGGCCGGGAGCGCGGAACGCAGTGCGCCATAGCGGGCCCGCCGGGCCGCCGCCTCCGGACCGCCCGCTCCCTCGACGTTCACCCGTAAGACTTCGGCGGCGTCGACGCCCAGCTCACGGGCGGTGTCGGCCGCCTCCGCCGCTGTCTCGGCGGAACCGTCCTGGAGGCCGTGGTCGACGACGAGTGCCCGCACCCTCAGCCCCGCCCGAGAGCCGACGAAGGCCGTCGCTTCGGCGAGTGCCAGCGAATCCGCGCCGCCGGAGACCGCGACGCACACCTCTTCGGCGGGGCTCGCCGACGTCAGGAAGTCCCGCACGGCCGTCCGCACGGCCGCGATCGCCGGAGCCGGTCCGCTCACCCGTGCAGGCGCCGCACCCAGGCCGCCGGATCGGTGATCTCGGCGCGGGTCGGCAGCGTGTTCGGCGACGTCCAGACGGCGTTGAAACCGTCCATGCCGACGGCCTCGACGACGTGCTTGGTGAACTTCGCGCCCTGCTCGTACTGGCGCATCTTCGCGTCCACGCCGAGGAGGCTGCGCAGCACCCGGTCGATCAGGCCGCCGCCCTTGCGCCGCGTGGTGAACCGCGACCGGATCAGCTCGACGCTCGGCACCACCTGCGGCCCGACGGCGTCCATCACGAAGTCGGCGTGCCCTTCCAGCAGCGTGGAGAGCGCGAGCAGGCGGTCGAACACCGCGCGTTCACCGGGTGATTGCAGGAGTTCGGCCAGCCCGACACCGCCGGTCTTGCCCTTGCCGATCTGCTTGATGGTGTCCGGCAACCGTCCGACGAGGTCGCTCAGCCCGTCCGCGTCGCGGCCGGCGAGCCCGCCGATCAGGCGCTCGACCTCGTCGGCGAAGTAGTCGCGCAGCCAGGTGACCGCGGTGAACTGCAACCGGTGGGTGCATTCGTGCAGGCAGACCCACAGCCGGAAGTCGTGGCCGGGGACGTCCATCGCGCGCTGGGCGGCGACCACGTTCGGCGCGACGAGCACCAGCTGTCCCCGGCGTTCCGGCCCGCCGAACGGGTCGTACTGGCCGAGGACGCGGGAGGCGAGGAAAGCGAGTACCAGACCGGTCTGGACACCCGCGCCGCCCGCCAGCACGGGTCCGAGCGGGCCACCCTGCGCCTGCGGCAGCGCGCGGCCGGTGAGCGCGTCCAGCCCGGCGGCGGCCGAGCGGACCCAGCCGGGCCGGTCGACGACCTCGGCGGGCAGCAACGGCAGGTCGAGGCCGAGCCCGGTCAGCTCCCGGACGTGCCCCTCCGCCTCGCTGGTCAGCTCGCGTAGATCGGCGACGGCTTCTTCGGCCACTTCGCGGTCGACCACCGGCCCACCGCGCACCAGGAGCGCACCCGTCGAGGCGGCCAGGGACCAGTCGACCATCGAACGTGTCTTGGTCGGCGTTTCCTCACTCACACTTATGACGCTACCCGGTGAATGGCCGAATTCCGCCGCGACTTCCTCACGCTCCGATTCCGGTCGCTCACCGAACTCAGCGGCAACCGCACGTGTGGAGCGTCGCCGCGACGACGTCGAGCGCGGCCCGGCCCTTGTCCTGATCCGAACCGGACGACATCAGCGCGAAGACCAGCATGCGGCCGTCGGTGTCGAGCACCACCCCGGCGAGCGTGTTCACCCCGGACAGCGTGCCGGTCTTGCCGCGCACCCAGCCCCGGCCCGCCGACGAGTTCGGATCGCCGTAGCGCTTCTCCAGCGTCCCGCTGCCGCCCGCGACCGGGAGACCGGCCAGCATCGGCCGCAGCTTGGCCGTCCTCGGATCCTTCCCGTCCGGCGCCGCCGCGACCGACAGGATCTCGCTGAGCGCCTTGGCCGGGATCTTGTTCTGCTTGGACAGGCCGCTGCCGTCGTTGAGCTGGACGCCGGTGAGGTCGAAACCGGCCTGCTTCAGGACGTCCAGCGTGGCGGTCGCGCCGCCGGTGAACGACGCCTCGCCACCCTTGGCGAGCGCGATCTGCCTCGCCAGGACGTCGGCGAGCATGTTGTCCGAAAGCTGCAGCAGCGAGTTGGTGAACTCGGTCAGCGGCTGCGACTTGACCTCGCCGAGCACCTTCGCGCCCTTCGGGGCCGTGACGGTACCGCCTGCCTGGGCTTCGAGCTTCCCCGCGATCTTCTGGGTCAGCGCCGTCGCCGGATTCGAGATCCGCGGCGCGTGGTCGTTCTTCGCGTCGGTGCGGCCGCCGTCGGCCATCACCGGGACGACCGACGCCATGTAGGTGTTCCCGGCGGCGGTGTCTTCGGGATCCCAGCCCGCCGCGGACGTCGGCCCCTTGAACAGGCTGACGTCCAGCTGGACCTTGGAGATCTTGCCGCCACTCGCCTTCTTGACCTGGGCGACGAGGTCGTCGACATGGGCCGCGCCCGGGTACAGCGGCGAGTCGGTGCCCAGTGGCAGCGAGGTCAGCGAGGTGTCGCCGCCCGCGACGAGGACGACCGTCCCCGGGTCCGCTCCCTGGACGATCTTCGTCGAGATCTGCATCCCGTGGTCCAGCGAAAGCAGCGCGGCGGCGACGGTGAGGATCTTCGTCGTCGAAGCCGGTGTCAGCGGGGTGCCGGAGTTCTTGTCCCAGAGCACGTCGCCGGTCGCCGGGTCGACGACGACGCCGGTGAGCGTGCCGAGGTCCGCGGAACCGGCCGGTCCCTTCAGCGCCGAGGCGAGGCCCGCCTTGGTCGGCGCGACGCCGTTGATGTCCGGACCGTGCAGGACGCGGCTGACACCGGTGGGATTCGGGATGTCGCCCTTCGGCGCGTTCGGCGCCCAGGGCAGGCCGAGCCGGTTCGACACCTTCGGCATCGCGGCCGCCCCGCCCATCCCGGCGAGCAGCAGGACCACGATCACACTCGTGATCACCAGGACCTTGCGTTTTTTACGCTTCTTGGGCTTCGGCGCCGGTGCGGCTTCGGTTTCAGCGGCCGGAGGCTCTTCTGGCGGCGGTTCCGACTGGTGGATGCCGACAGTGGCTTCGGAGTCGAAGCGCTCTTCGGACGGCTCGATGCGGACCGGCCGCGCGAGCGTGTTCGCGGACGGGACCGGCGCCGGGCGGGGCGGGTCGATCCGGGTCTGCTCGGGACGGCGCTGGGGCTCCTGGCGCCGTGGTTCCTGATACTGCGGTTCTTGGGACTCCGGTTCTCGGCGCCGGTCCGGTCTCGACGGCTCGGGCGCCCGGGCGGGCGTGGGCGCGCCGCGGTCGAACTGGTCCCAGTCCGGCTGCTCCGCGCGCTGCGGTTCGACCGGTTTCACGAAGACCGTCTTCGGCTCTTCGGGCTCCTTCGGCGCGACAGGCGTCGCAGGCTCGAAGGCGGACCATCTCGGCGTCGGGGCCTGGGGGACGTCCGGTTCGTCGTCCACCTCGACCACCGGGTTGAACCAGGAACCACTTTCAGGTGTGACCTTGGGCACTGACAGCTCTTCGGTCTTGCCGTTCGCCGGGCCCGACACGGGCAGCCAAGCGGTGACCTCGCCGTCCCCCTTGGCGCCCTTGGGCTCGGCGGATGAGGTGTCGTGATCGTCCGACGGCCAGCTCAGGTCATCGTTTTCCGGCACGCAACACTCCTTCATCCACCGCCCGGGGAAGGGGCCAAGCTCACATCCGACCACATCGATGCGACCGCCCGGGCCCCCGTGGTCCACACTAGTGAAGACAAGACCATGATTTCGGTGAGCCGTCGCGACGGCGGGGCGTACCAAAGACGAGAGCAGCGAGGCCGGCGTGGAATTCGACGTCACTATCGAAATCCCCAAGGGGGAGCGCAACAAGTACGAGGTGGACCACAAGACCGGTCGTATCAAGCTGGACCGGACCCTGTTCACGGCCACCCAGTACCCCGCCGACTACGGCTTCATCGACGACACCCTCGGCCAGGACGGCGACCCGCTCGACGTACTGGTGCTCGTCCAGGAGCCGACCTTCCCGGGTTGCCTGATCCGCTGCCGTGCGATCGGCATGTTCCGGATGACCGACGAGAAGGGCCCGGACGACAAGGTCCTGGCGGTCCCGACGAACGACCCGCGCCTGGAACACCTGCGCGACATCCACCACCTGAACGAGTTCCACAAGCTCGAGATCCAGCACTTCTTCGAGGTGTACAAGGACTTGGAGCCGGGCAAGAGCGTCGAGGGTTCGAGCTGGGTCGGGCGTTCCGACGCCGAGGCCGAGATCAAGCGCTCGTACGAGCGTGAGACCGACCGTCTGGCCAAAGAGGCCGTCGACGGCCCCGCGGCCCACTAGCTTTCCGTAGCGCGTGGAGGCCCCCTCCCCTCGGCTGAGCCGAGGGAAGGGGGCCTCCACGCGCTTTCGCCGCTAGGCCGAGTAGCCGGGGATCGGGAACGGCGAGAGGAACTCGCGGATCTCGGCGGCGATGGTGTCCAAAGCGGACTGTTCCTCGGCCGCCGCGGCGGTGATCGTGCGGTCGATCCACTCCGCCACCTTGACCTGGTGCCCCGGCTCGAGCCCGCGGGTGGTGATCGCGGAGGTGCCGAGCCGGATGCCGGACGGGTCGAACGGTTTACGCGGGTCGAACGGCACGGTGTTGTAGTTCAGTTCGATCCCGGCGCGGTCCAGCGCCTGCGCGGCGGGTTTGCCCGGCACGTTCTTGTTCGTCAGGTCGATCAGCAGCAGGTGGTTGTCGGTGCCGCCGGACACGAGGTCGTAGCCGCGTTCCACCAAGGCCTCCGCCAGCGCCTGGGCGTTGGCGACGATGGCGTGCGCGTAGTCGCGGAACTCGGGCTTCCGCGCCTCACCGAGCGCGACGGCGATCGCGGCGGTCGTGTGGTTGTGCGGACCGCCCTGCAGACCGGGGAACACCGCCTTGTCGACGGCCTTCGCGTGGTCGGCGTCGGAAAGGATCATCGCGCCGCGCGGGCCGCGCAACGTCTTGTGCGTGGTCGTGGTGATCACCTGCGCGTGCCCGACCGGCGACGGGTGCGCGCCACCGGCGACGAGACCGGCGATATGCGCGATGTCGGCGACCAGGACGGCGTCGACCTCGCGGGCGATCTCCGCGAACGCGGGGAAGTCGATGGTGCGCGGGATCGCCGTGCCACCGGCGAAGATCAGCTTCGGCCGGTGCTGCAGCGCGAGTTCGCGGACCTGGTCGAGGTCGACGCGACCGGTCTCCTTGCGGACGCCGTAGCGCACCGGGGTGAACCATTTGCCGGTCGCGGACACGCTCCAGCCGTGCGTGAGGTGCCCGCCGTCCGGCAGCGCCATGCCGAGCACCGTGTCGCCCGGCTTCGCGAAGGCGAGGTACACGGCGAGGTTCGCCGGGGAGCCGGAGTACGGCTGGACGTTGGCGTGGTCGGCGCCGAAGACGGCCTTCGCGCGCTCGATGGCGAGCGTCTCGACCTGGTCGATGAGCTGCTGGCCCTCGTAGTAGCGCTTGCCTGCGTAGCCCTCGGAGTACTTGTTGGTGAGGACGGTGCCGGTCGCTTCCAGGACGGCCTGGGAGACGTAGTTCTCGGACGCGATCAGACGGATCTTGTCGTGCTGGCGTTTCGCCTCGTCCTCGACGAGCCCGGCGATCTGCGGGTCGGCGGCGGCCAGCGCGGACAGTTCTGGCTGGTGTGTCATGGCGTACTCCGGCTCAGGAGTGGCCTTCACCCAGGCGCGCGGTGCCGGCCTGACTTCGCTTCCCGGTGGTGCTCCACCTCAACTGCGCCAGTCGCTGGTGCCCCCGGAGCCTAGTGCACCCCACCGCAGCGGGAACCGGCATGCGGACGATGTTCGCCGCACCATCCGCGGCCCCGGAACGGCCGTGCGTTCGTCCGGTGGCGGCGTCACCCCCAAAGGCGCTCCGCGTCAGGCGATCGGCTTGATGCCTTCCGCGTGCCTGCGCGCCAGCTCCTGGTAGATCACCGCGTTGTGCTCGACCCACAGTTTCGCGTTGCCGTCGAGCGGGACGTGCTTCTTCGCGGGACTGCCCATGGCGACGGTCTCGGGCGGGACGACCATCCCCGGCGTCACTGTGGCACCGGCCGCGACCAGGGCCCTCGCGCCGATCTGCGCCTTGTCGAGCACGGTCGAGCCGTTCCCGATCAGCGCCTGCTCGCCGATCGTGCAGTCGTGCACGAGGCATTGGTGCCCGACGGTGACGTTCTTGCCGACCTCGGTCACGCCGTCGTTGACGTGGATGACCGAGTTGTCCTGGATGTTGGCGCCCTCGCGGATGACGATCTTCCCGAAGTCGGCGCGCAGCACGGCGCCGTACCAGACGGAAGCGCCCTTCTCGACGACGACGTCGCCGATCAGGGTGGCGGTGGGGGCGATCCACGCTTCGGGATCCACCTGGGGGCGGTGCCCCTCGAATTCGAACAGCGGCATGCCCCGCACCCTATGCCGAAAATCCGTGAAGGCCTCCTTCCCTACCTTGAGAGTAGGGAAGGAGGCCTTCACGGACAGCGGGCGGAGATCAGCCGATGGCGGTGTTCAGCAGGATGTCCACGGCCTTGTCGTTACGCGTGGTCTCCCGGACGATCACCTCGTCGGGCGGGTAGAAACCGGGGTTCGAACCCCGCGGGTACATCTCGAAGGTGAAGCTCAGGATCTTGTGGGTGCCCCACATCCAGTCGTCGATCGTCCCGTCCGTGATGTACAGGTCGCTCGACTGCTGCGGCGTGTAGCCGTTGGTCGCCGCCAGCTGACGGCCCAGCTGCTGGAAGCGCTGCGCCTCGGCCGCCGTCATTCCCGGCGCCGTGTCGTTGTACGTGAAGCCGAACGGCCACAGGACGAGCTCCGAGTAGGTGTGGAAGTCGATGCTCGCCTTGATCTGCTGGACGCCGCCGATCTTGCGCGAGTTCACGAAGTTCGACACCGCCTTGGTCTCCGGGGCGGAGAACGCCGACGGGCCGCGGTAGGTCTCGCTGCTCGTCGAGCCCGAGGAACCGCCGCAGCAGCCCCAGTTGTAGCCCCAGTTCCGGTTGGTGTCGGTGCCGTTGCCCTGACGGTTCTTGCGCCAGTACTTGTAGCTGCCGCCGGAGATGTCGTACTCCGAGCCGTCCGGGTTGATGTTCGGGATCACGTAGATCTCGGTGCTGTCGACGAACCGCTTGATCGCCGGGTCGGTGGCGTACCCCTGGGTGAACCGGTTCACGATCCGCAGGCACATCTCGGTGGTGAGGTGCTCGCGGGCGTGCTGGTTGCAGGTGAAGAGGACTTCGGGCTCGTTCTCGTCGGTGCCGACGTTGTCGCTGATCTTGAGCATGTTCAGCGCGCGGCCCTGGAAGGAGTTGCCGACGCTGCTCAGCCGCGCGATCGACCCGAAGTTCGTCTGGGCGTTGCGCAGTTCCGTCGTGACCTCGGCGTAGTTGTGGAAGCCGGAGTCGGACGGCGGGAAGTCGTTGATCGCGTTCGTGCCGACCTTCTCGGACCGGTCGACGACACCGCGCTGCTCGACACGGAAGCCGAGCGAGCGGATCTTCGCCGCGTCGGCGACCGAGCCGATGACCGTCGTGTTGGAGCCGGAGGTACCGAAGACGTCGACGCCCAGCCGGGAGATCTGGGAGCGCTGCTGCGGAGTGCCGGTTCCGAAGACCTCGTAGATCTGGACCTGCGCGTCCGCGGCCTGGTCGGCGGTCGCCGGACTCGCGGCGACCGGGACCGTGAACGCAGCGACGGCCGCGATCGCCACGGCCATGCACCGTCTTATGCGCATCGTCGTCTCCTAGCTCTCAGGCAAGGGAAGGGAACCCCACCATGGCCGGAGCCGGCCGGACCGAACAATCCGTAACGGTACGGATCTAATACGTATCTCTACCCGTAGTTCGCGAAGCAGAGCGCCTCGATGTCGCCACGCAGTGCGGCGAACGGCCGCCGCCGCACCCGCTGCTGGACGATCGCGCCGAGCAGGTACGACAACAGCGCCCTAGCCCTGGCGCGGGGATCCTCGACGTCGAGGGGCGCGAGCAGTTCCGCGAGCAGTTCGGTGATCGACGTGAGCATGACGTCGATGGCCTGCGGATGCTGCGCGCGACCCGCCGCGATCCAGTACTCGAACCAGAGGAAGGCGGCGTCGGGGCGGTCGGCGAACTCGGCGAGGAAGGCTTCGAGCGCGGCGAACAGCCGCTCGTCCGGGTGATCGTGTTTCTCGGAAATTTTGCGCAAATCGGTGGTGAACGTTGTGATGTGCGCCGCCATCGCCCGGTCGATCAGGACGTCGATGTCCGCGAAGTAGTAATGAATCGCACTTTTCGTGAGCGGCCCGGCGTCCGCGATCGCGCGCACGGTGCAGCCCGCGAGCCCGTCCCTGGCGAGCACGACCCGTGCCGCTTCGACGATCTGCTCCTGTTTCTGCAGCTGATTGGGGGAAAGCCGCTCGCTGCGGCCGGGCAACACGGTCACGAAGTTCCCTACACCAAGTCGTCAGGACAGTGGCCCTGAAGCTTAGGCCGTCCGTCCCGCCCGATCACAGCGGGTGAAAACATCTAGGTGGCTAGCGGCCGTTCTGTAGCGGACAATGCGCGACATGGTGACCACAGGGGACAACGGGTTCAGCCCGGCGGCACGCCGGCAGCTGGAAAAGGAACTCGCCGATCTGCGTGCGCAGCGCGACGCGATGGCGCCGCTCGTCGGCGAGACGGAACGGACCGGCGACGCGGCCGACCAGGCGGAGGTGCTGGACCGCGCGGAGGCCGCCGCCTACCTGGACCGGCGTATCGCCGACGTCGCCGCGAAGCTCGAACACGGCGGACGCAACAGCAAGGGCCTGCTCCCCGACGGCACCACCGTGAAGCTCAGGTTCTCCGACGGCGACGAGGACGAACTCCACATCGTCACGATCCCGGGCGAGGACGCCGACGCCTCCACGGTCACCTCGGACAGTCCGCTCGGCCTCGCGCTCGTGGGCGCCAAGGAAGGCGACGAGATCAAGTACCGGACGCCGCGCGGCGAGACCTCCGCGACCGTCGTCGCCCTGAAGCCCCCCGCCTGACCCTGCTCGCGCGTGAAGGCCTCCTTCCCTCAGCCAAGGGATGGAGGCCTTCACGCGCCTGGACGGCAGAGGACCGGGTTCGCCAGTTCGGCGCACGGGCGGTGCCCGTGGGACCGCACGATGTCCTTGCCGACCTGGTTGGTCAGGTACCGCAGGAAGCTCGCGACGAGCGAGTCCGCCTTCGGCTCTCCGAAGGTGTAGGCGTACTCGGTCTCCCAGAACGGGTACGCGGCGTGGACGGCGCCCTCCAAGGTCGCCTGATGCCCCTCGATCCGCACCGGCAGCACGTCCTCGCGTTTCGTCGCCGCACCCAGCTCGCTGTAGCCGAGCGCGCCCGGCACCCGCGCGATCGCGTCGAGGACGTCGGTCGTGGACGGTCTCGCGCAGCGCACCACCCCCGGCTGCGAGCCCGGCGCCTGCTTGAGGCAGTCGTCGGAGTTGTCGCCGGGCTCCCGCTTGCCGTCGAGGATCCGGACTTCGAACGTCCGCCGCGTACCGGAGTCGGAATGCCGGTCGACCAGCCGGACGGGCTGGTCCTTCCCGCCGATGTCCTTCCAGTTCGCGATCCGGCCGTCGTAGACGTCCCGGATCTGTGCGAGCGAGAGGTCCTGGACGCCCGCGTCCTTGTTGATCACCAGCGTGAACAGCGAGAACGCGACCGGACGCGGCAGCAGTTGCGGGAAACCCTCGCCCTTGGCGCCGTCGGAGAACGCGAGGACGCCGTCGTTCCCAGCCTGGTTCAAGCTCCCGAGCCCCTCGGCGCTGCCACGGGTGTCGAAGGTGAAGGACGCGCCGGGGCACGTCTTCGCGTAGGACGCCGTCGCTTCCTTCAGCACCGGAGCGAACGCCGTCGACCCGGTGATCGCCAGTTGCCCGGACGCGCAGTCCAGCGGCGGCGGTTTCTCGTCGAAGAACAGCGAACGGGTCAGCTGGAAGATGCTGACCACCACGAGGAAGAGGATCAGCGCGATCACCGAACCCGTCGGCCCGGTGCGGCTTTTGGTCTCGCGGAGGGTGCCGCCCTTGATCTCGCCGATGACCTGCGGATCCTCGAACTCCGCGGTCGTGCCGTTCGGAATCCGGTCGAGCACCGCGAGGATCTTGTAGTGCGCGCCGCGGTTCAGCGGCACCCTCGGCAGGTCGATCACCCCGACCGGGCGCTCGGGGTTCTCGTCGCGCGCGCCGAAGCCCGAGTCGTCACCGAAGCATTCGTAGAGATGCGGCGAACTGAGTTCGGTCACCACCATCCCGGCGACGGTGCGGCCGGGGAACTTCACGCGGACGCCGACGCGGTCGTTCTCGTTGACCGCGTAGTCGTCGGTGTCGATGTCGGTGGTGCCACTGTTCTCGAACCGCAGCAGCACGAACGACGGATCGACGAGCCGCTCGCTGTTCTCGTGCTGCAACTGCGCGAGCGCGTCGGCCGTCGGCGCGAAGCCCCGCGCGGACGCCGTCGGGGTGTCCATCTGGACGCGGTAGCCGAGCCGTTTCCGGCCGACGAGCGCGAACTCCCACAGGAACGCGACGGCCGGGACGGCGATCCCGATCACCGCCAGCAGGACGTCCCAGGGAAAACCTTCCAAGACCCAGCCTCCGCTTCGGTGGAGAACCGAACCTAAGGCCCTTCACGGAGCGGGTGGGCGGACTTCAGCCAGTGTTCACCGGCCGTCCGCGAAGGCGTAGTCGTCGAGGTCGAAGAACCGGCTCGTCACCATCGTTTCCAGGGTCGGCGACGCCCGGAAGGGCACGTCCCCGTTCACGTCGAAGTAGTAGGAATTGGCCAGCGAGCAGCTTTCCTGGAAGAACACCTGGTGCTTGCGGCGGTCCAGCATGCTCCGGAAGTACTTGTCGTTGGCCTCGGCCGTGACCTCGATGCGCGTGGCACCGGTTTTGCGCGCGTTGCGCAGGCACCGCACGATATGCGCGGTCTGCGTCTCGATCAGGTTGAAGTACGACGAACCGTTGTAGCCGTACGGTCCGAGGATGGTGAAGAAGTTCGGAAAACCGGGCACGCTCACCCCCTGGTAGGCCTGGAACCGGTTCTCCTCCCAGAACTTCTCCAGATCGGTGCCACCCGAACCGCGCACGGTGAACGCGGGCATGTTGCCCTTTTCGAAGACCTTGAACCCGGTCGCCAGCACCAGGACGTCGGCCGGATGCTCGGTGCCGTCGGTGGTGCGCACGCCCGACTCGGTGATCGCGTCGATAACCGTGGTCTCCAGTGTGACGTCGTCGCGGTTGAAGGTCTGCAAGTACTCGTTCGAGAAGCTCGGCCGTTTGCAGCCCAGTGCGTAACGCGGGGTGAGCTTCTCGCGGGTCTCGGGGTCTTTCACGGCCCGGCGCAGGTGGGCGAGCCCGATCCGCTCTCCGGCGCCGGCGGTCGGCAGGAGTTCGTGGAAATGCACGGCCAGCGGGAAGGTCAGCTCGACCAGGGCCTGGCTGGCCAGCCGGGACAGTCGTTTCGCGCCGGGCAGCCGTCGCAACGCGAGCCTCGCGGGCCGCGGCAGGGCGACGTCCGGTTTGGGCAGGCACCAGATCGGTGTCCGCTGGAACACCGTCAGGTGACCTGCTTCCGGCGCGATCGACGGGATGACCTGCACGGCCGAGGCCCCGGTGCCGACGATGGCCACATGCTTCCCGCGCAGATCGACGGTGTGGTCCCAGCGCGCGGTGTGCATCACCGTGCCGCGGAAGCCGTCGAGACCGTCGATGTCCGGCGGTTTCGGCTGGGTGAGCACGCCGGTGGCACCCACGACGAACCGCGCGGTCATCGACCAGCCGTCGGTGGTTTCGAGACGCCACAGATGGGTTTCGTCGTCGAAGTTCGCGGCGACGACTTTCGACCCGAGGCGGGTGCGGCGGCGGATGTCGTACTTGTCGACGCAGTAATCGGCGTACGCCTTCAGCTCGCGGCCGGGTGCGTAGACCCTCGACCAGCCGGAGATCTGCTCGAACGAGAACTGGTAGCTGAACGACGGGATGTCGACGGCGACCCCCGGATAGGTGTTCCAATGCCACGCGCCGCCGACACCGTCACCCGCCTCCAGCATGAGGAAGTCTTCGAAACCGGCCTTGTGCAGCAGGATCGCGGCGCCGATACCGGAGAAACCACCGCCGATGATCGCGACCTCGTAGTCGGGGTTCATCCGGGACGTCCTTCCGTGGCGAACTGCGAACTGGTGCCGAGCACGACGACATCGGCGCGGTGCTCGATGCCTTCCGCGGTGCGGATCCCGTGGGGGGCGAAGGCGTAGACCGGCCAGGTGATGAGTTTGCAGCCCGGCCGCTTGAGCGCGCCGTAGTACCCGAGGCCGGGCGCGGGCTCGCGCGAGCCGAAGCGGCTGTCCGGCGTCAGCAGCCTGCGGATCCAAGGGTCTTTCACCTGCCAGCGCAGGAAAACGCGCGCGACGGCGACGCCGAGGGCGCCCGGGCCGGGCACGGGCATCGGCACCACCCAGTCCGGTTCCTCCTGGAACACCTTCACCGCAAGCGCGGTGGCGGCCACTTCGGGCACGATCTGCGCGGCCTCGCGGCCCGGCGCGACGACGGCGACCCGCTGCCCGGCGAAGTCGTGACCGAACCATTCGGTGCCTCGCAAGACCTCGCCCCGGAAGTCGCCCAGCGTCATGACGCGACCGGTTCGTGGGTGATCTCCTCGGTCCACGACTGCGGCTTTCCCAGCAGTTTCGCGGGGATCAAGCGGGTCACCTTCACCATCGGGTCGGCGAGCAGCCGGTGGTAGACATGCGAACGGTCGACGATCATCGCCGCCTGCGCCCTGAGCACGTGGAACGCGGGGACGCGCCGGGTGAACTCGCCGCGGCCGCCGATGGTCGAGAACCGTTTCACGGCGTTGTACAGCTTCTTCTCCGGCAAGCCCATCGCCACGATGTTGTCGCGCATCCGGTTGATCAGCGGCACGAACACCACGATCAGGCCGAGGACGATCTGCGGTTTGAGCGAACCGAGGGATTCGGTGAACAGCTTGTGCGCCGGCCCGGCACCGATCAGTTCCAGCACCTCGAAGTCGGCGGTGATGTGCCGGGCCTCGTCGGAGTTGATATGCCGGAACACCTGATGGCACACCGGATCGGAGACCTCGTCCAGCAGGAACTTCACCAACGCGCCGTCCAGCGCGCATTCCAGCAGCGGGATGAGGGTGGCCAGCGCGGTCAGCGGCAGCGTGTCGCCGAAGTCGTCGAGCACCTTGATGGCGAGCTTGACGTTGATGTTCGGCTCAGGCATCGAACCATCGTCGTCGAGCATGCCCCAGCGCTTCATCAGCGCGAGTTCGGCGTTGGCGTGCTTCTGTTCCTCGGCGTGGAAGTACCGGTAGATCTCCTGGATCTCCGGTGTCGGCGCCTTCTTGGCCAGCGAGGCGAACCCGCGGGCGCCGACGTGCTCGATCCACACCAGATCGGCCATGAACGGCCGCATCTTGGCGCGGAGTTCGTCGGTCATCGTCTCCGCACCGGGCGCGTCCCAGTCGATGTCGGCCAGCGACCACTGTTTGTCCTTGATGGTCTGGAGCATCGCGGCGAAGTCGTAGGCCATCACTTCTCCTTTTCTGCGGGCAGGAACCGGCCGAGGAGGCCGGCGATCCGCGTGTACGGGACGGGCACGAAACGCTTGGCGTGCCAGAGAAGCTGGGCGTCGGGCTGCGGGACCACGTACAGGCGGCCGCGATCGTGGGCGTCGAGCGTCATCCGCGCGACGCGTTCCGGCGAGAACCCGACCAGGCCGGAGACCCGCTGCGCGAGACCGCGCGCGGCGTCTTCGATGAGTTCCCCGCCGAAGATGTTGGTGCGGACGAAGGTCGGGCACAGCACGGTCACCGCGACACCGGTGCCGGACAGCTCGGCGGAGAGGGTCTCCGAGAGGCTGACGACGCCCGCCTTGCTGACGTTGTAAGCGGCCATCCTCGGCGCGGCGGTGAACCCGGCGGCCGAGGCGACGTTGATGACGCCGCCCGATTTCGCCCGTCGCATGGCGGGTACGAACGTGTGGCAGCCGTGGATCACGCCCCAGAGGTTCACGCCGAGGGTCCGCTGCCAATCGGACAGCGGGCTCTCCCCCACGACCTTGCCGCCGGCGCCGATCCCGGCGTTGTTGACGACGAGGTCCGGGTCGCGGCCGAGCCACGACCGGGCCTGGCCCGCGAGTTCGGCGACATCATCCACAGTGGACACGTCGCAGGCGACGGCGACCGCCTCACCCGTGCCTTCGAGCTCCGCCGCCGTCTCCTCGGCGGACGCGAGGTCGATGTCGGCGCAGACGACCCGGCCACCACGCCGGACGAGTTCCGCCGCGATCGCCTTCCCGATTCCGCTGCCCGCACCGGTGACGACGGCGTGCGCTCCGTGAGTCCGTTTCACTAGGCCGCCTTCTCGATCGCTGGAAGGTTGTCCGTCAGGAACCGGCAGGCCCGCTCCATCGCCGGTGCCGCCTCCGGGATGAACCGGGTCAGCGCCTGGAAGACGTGCATCTGCCCGGGAACGACGTCGAGTGCGCAATCCGCTCCCGCGCGGCGCAGCGCCCTGGCCAGTTCGATGGCGTCGGCGGCGAGCATTTCGCGGCCGCCGGCCTGGATGATCGTCGGCGGGAAGCCGGTGATGTCGTCGAAGGCGAAGCGCAGCCGCGTGGACGCGAGGTCGGCGTCCACTGTGTACAGACCGACCAGCCGGGCGGCGGAAGCGGCGGAGATCATCGGGTCCGGGCTCATCCGTTCTCGCTGCGCGGCCAGGGAGAACGTCAGGTCGAACAGCGGCGAGAAGAGTGCGAGCGCGGCGGGCGGCGCTTGGCGTTCCCGGATCAACTGCGCGGCGAGGTCGACCGCGAGATGCCCGCCCGCCGAGTCCCCCGCGACGAGAATCCGTTCGTACCCTTGGTCGACGAGCCGGTCGTACGCCGCACGGACGTCGTCCGCGGCGCCGGGAAACCGGTGCCGGGGCGCGAGCCGGTACTCGCAGGCGAACACCGGCAGCCCGGTCCCGGCGGAGACGCGTGTCGTCAGCCCGCGATGGGTCCGGGCCGAACAGAGCGCGTAACCACTGCCGTGGAGGTAGAGGACGACGCTGCCGCTGTCACCGACGTCGGGTCCGCGGACCCACTCTCCGCGGATCCCGGGCTCGACCCGGCTTCCCCCGAGCGGCGGCGAAGCCAGCCACAGGCTGGTCGCGATGAAACCGCGGGAAAACGCGATCCCGGCGCGGTTGGCCGGGATCGCCGAAGCGATCGGCCGTACGAAAACGGACGTCAGCGAGGCTGCCAACGAGGCTCGCAGGCCATTCTGCGGTCGCATGCCCTCAGAATGAATCCGCAGGCACCTGCTGTCAAGATGGCGGAGTGACCGCGTCCCGCCGCTACAGCGGCAAAACCGCCGACGAACGCCGAGCCGAACGCAAACTCGCCCTGCTCGGCGCCGCCCTGGACATCTGGCAGGAACAGGGCTGGGCGGCGGTCACCATGCGCGGTGTCTGCGCGCGGGCGAACCTGACCGACCGGTACTTCTACGAGAGCTTCACCAACCGCGACGCGTTGCTCGTCACCGCCTGGGAAGAGGTCCGCGACGAGACCCTCCGCATGGTTCTGGACGCCGTCGCCTCCCGGATCGAAAGCCCCGCGCTGGAGCAGCTTCGCGCCGCCCTGGACGTCGTCGTCCATCACGTACAGGAAGAGCCGTCGCGAGCGCAGATCCTGTTCGGCGACCATGCGGGCAGTGCCGTGCTGGAACAGCTGCGGCGGCAGACCGTCCAGGAGACCACCGGTCTGCTCATCGAACTCGCGCGCCCGCATCTGAAGCCGGACGTGGACGGCCTGGAGTTCCGGGTCAACGTCCTCTTGGGAATCGGCGGCTTCGTCGAGATCATGCTCGCGTGGCGCTCCGGCCTGCTCGACGCGGACGCGGACACCCTCGTCGAGCACCTGACCGGCGTCGGCACCTCGCTGTCGCGGATGTTCCTCCGAGGCGACACCGACGGGTGAATTTTCTTGCCGGATTCGCGGGCTGACCCGGAAACGGGTCAGGGCCCCATCCGGAGTTTCCGGATGGGGCCCTGACCTGGGAGCCGCCTAGGGGAATCGAACCCCTGACCTATTCATTACGAGTGAATCGCTCTGGCCGACTGAGCTAAGGCGGCAGACATCGGGCTCTCACCCGATGACGGTGACCAGTGTAGCGGAGGGGTTGGGCGTCACCTTCCCGGGTCACCGTCGTTAGGTCCTATGACGCCGGTCTCAGTCCCCCAAGATCGGCCCATCCCCACTGGAGGACCTGTCCATGCGGCAACGACTGCCCCGCGTGCTGGCACTTCCGGCCGCCGCGGCCCTGCTTTTGCTGACCGCGGCCCCGGCGCTCGCCCAGACCATCCCGACCACGCCGATCCCCGAGCCGAACAATCCGGGGCAGCCGCCGATGTCGGCGCCGATCGGACCGCAGCCGCTGGGCCGCGCGGTGGGCGACGCGGGGGCGGCACTCGGCGTGCTGCGGCTGCTGCCCAACGCCGTGCCGACCAGCGCGATCCTGCCTGGGGTCAGTGACCAGCTGCCGAAGCAGTCCGCGCTCGAAGCCGGGATGGGGCTTTCCAGCGCACAGGCCAACTCCGAGGCCTACCTGAGCTACGAACGGTCGATCGCGCAGTCGTCGCCGTTCGGCCTGTCCGCCGCGGGCAACGCGCCGCAGACGCCGGGCAGCCTCGTGCAGACAGCGTTGCCCGACAACCCGAAGCCGATCAGCGGCGGCCTCAACGCGCCGAAGAACCCGCTGTTCAACCTCGGCCTGCTGAACGGTGAGGCGCACGCGCGCTGGAGCCCGACGCTCGGGCCGTGTGTCGGCACGATCGCCGACTCCAGCACGTCGATCGCGAACCTGTCGCTGTTGCCGACCATCCCGAACATCCCGGGTGCCGACCAGCTGACCGCGGCGAGCGACCAGCTCAAGGCTGGCCTCGCCGGTCTGCCCGGTCCGCTGGCGAGCCTGGGCGGGCTGCTTTCCGGCACCAGTGCCAGCGGTGACGGCAAGGGCGCGGTGCTGAGCCTGCCGAACACGCTGTCGTCGCGGTCGACCGTCCGCCTGGTCGACCTCCCCGGCTCGAAGAACAAGGCCGTCGAATCGACGTCGACCCTGCAGGCGGCCAGCATCGAGCTGCTGAAGGGCACGCCGCTGGGCCTGACGATCAAGGTCGCCAGCCAGCCGACGCTGCGCGTCACATCGACCGGTGAGAAGAAGACGTCGAAGGTCGAGTACTCCGCGCCGGTGCTGCAGATCCTGCGCGGTGACAAGGTGCTGTTCACCCTCGACGCGAACAACCCGACCAAGGACATCCCGATCGGCATCCCGCTGCCGTCGCTCAAGCAGGTGCCGGGCTTCGAGCAGCTGAAGAACGTACCGGTCATCGGCGGGCTCGTCGAGCTGCTCGACGGCGCCACGAAACAGCTTCCGGGTGGTGAGGCGGGCAACGGGCTCACCCTCGACCTCGGTGTGCTGAAGCTGTCGATCGCCGGGTTGAACCAGAAGTCGAGTGACATGACTTCGCCGTTCAAGGGCTTCCAGATGGGCGCTTCGGCGCGGCTGCTGGACCTGCAGATCCTGCCGACGACCGCGTTGCAGAAGGCGCTGCCGCCGGAGGCCGCGAAGAACCTGCCTTCGTCGCTGGCCCAGGTCTCGCTCGGTGAGCAGATCGCACGGGCCTACGCGCCGGCCGGCGGTGTCGAATGCGGGACGACGACCCCGCCGCCCGCGGGCAACAACGGTGGCGCGGCGCCCAAGAGCCCGGTCAAGAACCTGGCCTACACCAATGCCGCCTACGACACGGTGCCGATGTTCTGGACCGGGACCGCGATGCTGCTGATCGGCGTCGTGCTCGTGGCCGCGATGCCGGGCCGCCGTCGTCTTTCGGTGGTGCCCATTTCGCCGAAGGACGCGCCGGGCTTCAAGCCTTCGCCGCGGCCTCGGGACTAGACGGACCCCTGCCCCCGATGTGGTCTTGGAGACGCTGAGCGTCCCGCGGCCACATCGGGGCATCGCACCCGACCGCGGTGTCGAAGCCCCTTCACTTGTCCCCAGCAGTTGTCCACAACCGCCCCCACCTGTGGACAACTCCCGTCACCAGCCCTTTTCCACCCCCAACCCCGGTAGACTGGACTCGGGGTCGCCCCCCTGGGACGGGTGGGGGCTGGGGTACGGCGGAATCAGCCTTGCCGCAGGGTGGTGACCATGGCTTCGACGGCGATGCGGGGCTTCACGTTCAGGTCGATCGCCTCGCGGCATTCGAGGACGGCTTCGAGGCGGCGCAGGATCGAGTCCGGTGCCCATGCCGAGGCGGCCTGCGAGATTTCCGAGGCGTGGTCGGGATGGTTCAGCGTCGCGCGCGCGCCGCTCGCGGTCACGAGCACATCCCGATAGAACGCGGCGAGGTCCACCAGCGCGAGGTCGAGGCTGTCGCGCTGAGTCCGGGTCGCACGTGATTTCTGGCGCTTCTCCAGTTGTTTCACGGCGGCTTCGGCGGCCCGTTTCGCCCCCGAGACGCCCTTTCCGATGCCGTCACCGCCCATCGCGGTGCGGAGCACGGAGCGCTCGGCCTCGTCGCGGACCTTGCTCTCTTCGCCCGCGTCGGCCTCCGCCGCGCTGATCAGCTGATCGGCGCAAGTGAACACATCGGACGGACGGCGCAGGCCGAGCGGGATCCGCAGCACCGTCGAGCGCCGCTGCCGGGCCGCCTCGTCGGTGGCGAGCCGCCGCGCACGGCCGACGTGTCCACTCGAGACGGACGCGGCCCAGTGCGCGCGTTCGGGTTCGACGCCGTCCCGCTCGATCAGCACCTGCGCGATCGCTTCGGCGGGCGGGGTCCGCAGCGTGACCAGACGGCACCGCGAGCGGATCGTCACCGAGACGTCGTCCGGGTGATCGGAGGGCGCGCACAGCAGGAACACCGTCCGTTCCGGCGGTTCCTCGACGGCCTTCAGCAACGCGTTCGACGCGCCTTCGGTCAGCCTGTCGGCGTCTTCGATGATCACCACCTGCCACTTCCCGGTGGTGGGGCGACGGGCGGCGGCCTGGACCAGCGCACGCATTTCGGCGACGGAGATCGAAAGGCCTTCCGGCGCGACGAGTTTGACGTCGGCGTGCGTACCGGCGAGCACGGTGCGGCAGCCGGGGCATTCGCCGCAACCGAGGCCGGTGCTGCACTGCAACGCCGCCGCGAACACCCGCGCTGCGATCGAGCGGCCCGAACCGGGCGGGCCGGTCACCAGCCACGCGTGGGTCATCGCCCCGGGCGCGACAGGCTGGTTCTCGATGATGCGCGCGGCCGCCGTCGACGCCGTGGAAAGCGTGCGCGCGGCGGGTTCCTGGCCGACGAGCTGCTTCCAGACACCGATCAGCACAGGGGCTTCCGTCATCTCACCTCGACCTTTTCCTCGGCGGGCGCGAGCCCGGCGAGCCTGCCGACGAGCACCGCGCGGATCGCGGTCCGCACGCGGTCGCTCACTTCGTCCTCGGTGCCGTCCGCGTCGACCACCACGTACCGGTCCGGGTCGGCGGCGGCCATCTCCGTGAGCAGGTGCTGCACCCGCCACTGCGCGTCCAGCGACGCCGACTTCCGCATCACCGTGCCGGGATCGGCGTCGAGCAGGACGGTGATGTCGGGCCGCAGCCGGTTGGTCGCCCAGTCGGCGAGCCCTTCGAGTTCCTGGCTGTCCAGCCCGGCGACCGCGGACAGATGCGCCAGCGGCGAGTCCACGAACCGTTCCATGACGACGACGGAGCCGGCGTCGAGTGCGGGCTGGATGTTTCGTTCGACGATGTCCGCGCGGACAGCGGCGGCGGCGAGCGCCTGCGCCCGCGCACCGGTCAGCGAAGCACCGGAAAGCAGCTTCGCGAGCCGCTGGTCGTCCAACGCCGGGTCGGCGGCCAGGATGACGGGACGCGTACCCGCGCGCAGCCATTCGGCCAGCCGCGCGGCCTGGGTCTCGGTGTTGACGGCGCGGGTGCCTTCGAGCGCGATCAGCAGCCCGTTGACGCGGCGCGGGCTGCGCCGCAAGGCGTTGCGGAGGTCGGCGAGGATCGGCTCGGCACGCCTGTCGTCCATCTGCCGGTAGGCGACGATGCCGGCGGCCAGCGCCAGAATCCCGCCGCCGATCATCACCGGCCGGGTGCCGTCGACCGTGATCGTGCCGCCCCAGATAGTGATCTCGGTCGTCTGGACCGCGCTGATCAGCACCGGCACCAGGATCGTCGAGCCGAACAGCACGATCTTCATCAACGACTGGTAGATCGCGTTGATCCGGCCACGGATGGAGTCCTCGATCCGCGAGCCGATGATCGTGACACCGGTCAGGAACGCCGTCCCCGCCCACACACCGACGGCGGCGACCGCGACCAGCGAGACGGCCAGATGCGGCGACAGCGCGACGACGATCAGGCACAGTCCCGCGGCGACGATCGAAATGCCGAACAGCCGGTCGTGTGCGAGCCGCCGCGCGAGCTTCGGCGCCACCGCCATCCCGGTGGCGAGCCCGAGGAAGACCGCGAGCACGAGGAGGTTGAACGCCGCGTCACCGGCGAGCAGGCTCGACGAGTACGGCTTGGCGGAACCGATCACCGCGCCACCGGCCGCGAACGCGCCGAACGCGCCGATCATCAACCCGCGCACCAACGGCGTCGTCCGTACGAACCGGGCGCCGTCGGAGATCATCTGCCGGAAGCCGAACTTCTCCTCGTCGGCCGATTTGACCTTGGGCTTCTCGGTCGAATGGACGTTGCGCAGCGAGAGTTCGGGGATCCGGGTGGCGATCACGATCGCGCTGGTCAGGTACAGCAGACCGGTGATGACGACGGCGACCTTCGCGATGCCGAGCTGGGCGTCGCCCTGGAAGAAGTGGAACGTGGTGTTGCTGCCGGTGAGCACGGCGTTCGCCCCCGCGGCGGTGACCACCGCGAGACCGTAGGTCATCACCATGCCGAGCTGGTTGGCCGTCTCGACCTGATCCGGGCGGCGCAGCAGGTTCGGCACCGCCGCGTCCTTCGACGGGATCCACATCATCGAGCAGCAGCCGACCAGGAAGTTCCCGACGAACACCCACCACGGGGTGCCGACGAACGCGATCGACAGGAGGAAACCGCACCGGCCGAGGTCGCACAACACCATCACCTTGCGCCGGTCGAACCGGTCGGCCAGCAGCCCGCCGAGCGGGGCGAACAGCAGGCCGGGCAGCAACGACGTCAGCACGACACCGACGAACGCGAAGTTCTGCGCCGCGTAGTTGTCGGTCAGCTTGGTGACCAGGCCGGTCAGCGTCAGCAGGTTCAGCCAGTCCGCGACGCTGCACAGGTAGGTGACGCCCCACAACCGTCGGAACGGCTTGATCGCCAGCACCCGCCGCACGCGGTGGATGGTGGAGGCATCACGGCCCGCCGGTTCACCCGTGCCCGCTTCGGGCACCGATTGCACGCCCTCGCTGATACGCCCACCCCACTAGTCACGCGACGCCAAGCGACCCGGGTGTACACCGAGTCCCCCGACCGTATGGCCAGGGTATCCCGATGGGTGACGTGGGGAGGGACGGCCCCGCCCGGCGCTACCGCCGGACGGGTTACGAAAAGATCCCCGAGATGCTGTTGAACAGGCTGGCCAGCAACTGAATGGCGAGGATCGCGAAGACGATCATGAGGGCGATCGCGATCATCACACCGGTGGTGTTCGAGGACGGCTTACCGAGCCTCGGAAGCTGCATGGACCGCTTTGCCCGCCGAATTTCGACCTCGGCGTCTTCGTCGACCTCGGCCGGCTCCTCCTGCCTGACCCGGCGGGGCTGGCGAAGCAGCTGCGGCGGCCTCGACGGCCACGTGCGCTGCTGAGGAAGGATCCCCATCGGAGTAGCGCCTTGCTCACCGACCGTGCTGATGATCCTGCCGGGCGGCAGACCGGCGGACTGTTCCGCACCCGGCGTCTGCGCGGGTTGCTCGTCGGCCAGCATGGCCGCGTCGACCATCCGGCTCACGACTTCGGGGTCGTGCTGGACCGGCCCCGGGATCTTCAGGTGATGTTCGTCGGCGTCGGCCGGGAAGTTCTGCTGTGTCGCGGTACCGGTCGTGACCAGCCCGGACAGCGGGTCGGCGAACCTGTCGTCCGGAGGATCTGCCTGAGTGCCATCGCCCTTCACGAAATCGGGGGCATCGAAGAAGGGAGTTTCGCCCTTCCCGCTCATGGTGACCACCTCACTACGGAATGTCCTCTGCTTCCAGGGTAACCACCTCGGCCCGTCGCACATCCGCCCAATGGGCCAGATAAATGTCACGCGCCGCGAGGCTGATCTTCACATCCTCCAGTAAAGGCTCGAAGAAAGAACGCCGGTAGCGGGCATCTGTCGCGGTTGATGCGGCGAAGTACAAACCGGAGAAAACGGCAAGGAAGAGGGAGACGTTGACGAGTGCCGAACTCACCGGAAGGGGGACACCCAGCAGTGTTCCCGGCGCCGACTCGCGGCCGGCGAACGCCGTCACCACCTCCGGCCGGAGGATCAGCACCCCGAACACGAGGAAGAAAACGAACACCAGCGCGCCGAACGCCACGATCTGCACCGCTTGGGCGAAGAACAGCACCAGCGCGATGTTCAGCCGTTCCGTCCTGGAGAGCGCGCGCCGCACCGGGAGCGGATCGTCGTCGTCGAAGGGCGTGCCGCGCAGCGCGGCCGCACCCGGTTCGACGGTCCAGGACTTCAACTCCTTCATCTCGTCGGACAGCATCGAAGCGAGGAACACCGCGCCGATCAAGGTGAGGAACCCGATCACCAGCCAGAGCCGTCCCGGGCTCAGCCGTTCCACCGCCTGCCAGAGCTCGGCGGTGAAGAAGCTGAACATCACCACCAGCAACAGCAGCGGCAGCGCCCGAGACGCCAGCGTGCCGATGGCCTTGACCTGGGCCGCCGCGCTCTGCGCCGCCCAGCTCAGTATCGATCCGATACCGAGCCGCACCAGCACCATCAGCACGACCAGCGCGACGACGTCGAGGAGCACGGCCAGCCACAGCGGGTCGTCCCACGGCACCAGCCCGGTGAGCCGTTCGCCGAGCGGCAGTACCAGCACCCAGAACCCGAGCGTCGCGACCATGACGGCCAGCCGGACCCGGGTGCGGCGCAGTGTCCGGAGCACCTTCGCCATCAGGCGCCCGGCGACCACCGGAACCACGATCACGGCCAGCGTCAGCGCCAGCACACCGAGGACGTAGGCGAGGCCGCTGCTCCGCGTCCTGGCTTCCAGCACGTCCTCGGGGACGTCGAGGAGTTTCAGCAGTCCGGCCAGCAACAGGTCGAGCAGGCACAGGAACGCCACCCCCGGCGTCGACCGGCGCAGCATCGCCGCTCCCCGCCTGCGCCGGTGGATGACCATCGGCAGCCCTCGCCGCCTGAACCACGCGTCGGCCGCGCCCCGGTCCAGGTCCATGCCCGCTCCCCCTCGTCGTCGCCCATCGGCGGGCTACGTCCGGCTCAAGTCCACCGCCTCGTGCAGCCAGCCCGCCAGTGCCCGGCGGTCCATTCCACCGAACATCAGCCACCCTTCGGAAGGGGCGGCGTACAACACGAACCTCCCCAAATCGTTGTCGACGATCACGAAGCCGTAGTCCGGGTACTCGGCGTTCAGCCCGCCGAAGGCGACCAGGTCGAGGATCGCCGTCCCGGTCCGCGGCCGGTTCAGCAGGTCGCCGACCAGGCCGACCTCTTCCTCCTGACCGCCCAGCGGCACGCCGTGCCCGTCGATCCGGATGCGCGTCGGGGCCACCTCGCCCGCGGGGACGTGCGGGAGCCCGCCGAAGACCCGGGCGCCCAGTTCGCCGAAGTCGCTCAGGCTGAACGTGGTCCGCCGCCCGGACCGCATCCGCCACACGACCGCCTGGTGCCCGTCGCCGTAACAATCGACCCGCACCGCACGGGGCGCGGAAGCGAACACGCCGGTGAGCACGCCTCGCACCGAACCCCGCAGCATGACGCCGTGCATCCGGACCGCGGCGGGTTGGATCTCGCCGTTCTCCATCAGCCCGGCCTCTTCGAGCATCGCCGCCTTGGCCGCGTACCGCTCGGCCTGGGTGACGAGATCGCCCGGCTCGTCGTAGGACGGGCACAGGCGGCGGATCTCGTCGTCGGTGACCTCCGGGTCGTAGCCCAGGTACACGCTCCGGCGTTCGGGCACCGCGCGCAGCACCGGCTCGGCGGCGCGCTTCATCAGTTCCTGCACCGAGCACGGCTCACGCATGGTTCTGCACCGCCTTCACGATCCACTCTTCGGCCATCGACCGGCTGGCCGGACCCCAGGTGAGCGTCCAGCGGCCGTCGGTGTCCATCGCCGCGCTGAACTGGTAGCGGCCGAGGTCGTTGTCCACCAGGCCGAACGCGCCGTGCGGGTACTCGGCGAGGATGGCGTTCCGCACCGCGAGATCGACCAGGACGGTGCCGTGACGCGGCCGCGAAGCACCCTCACGGATCACCTCGACGGCCTCGCGGGCCCGCAGCGGGATGAGCCCGCCGGCGTCCGTCTCGATGCGCACGGTCTCGCCGGGGCCCGGCGGGTGATCGGGCAGCCCGTCGAACACCCAGCCCGGCAACGCGCTCAGGAAGCCCGACCGCAGCCGCGCCCGCCTGCCCAGCTTGTTCAGCACCGTGGTGTAGTCCTCGTCGCCGAAGAACCGGACCTCCCACGGCTCCGCGCGCGCCGGGAAGACCCCGGTCACCACGCCGCGGATGAACCCGCCCCGCAGCGCGCGATACAGCCCGACGGCCTCGGGCGTGACGTCGCCGCCGGAGACCAGCCCGATCGCCGCCATCCCGCTCACGAACCGGGTGTACTGCTCCACCTCCTCGGCAAGGGTGAGCCCCGGAGTCGGCTCCTCGTCGGCCAGCACCGGTGGCACGGCGAGCTCCGGATCGTAGAACTCCATCACCGAGGGACGCTCCGGAACCTCGGCGGCCAGCGGGGCGATGACCTCGTCGATGACGTCGAAGACAGCGGTCGTTGAAGTGCTCACCTGACCATTGAACACCCTGGTACCGACAATTTTTAGAACTTTTGTTCGAACGGGGGAGGTCGGTCTGCGAACGGTCGGCGAGCGGTACTGGCCCCCTCGGCGAGGCGCCTCCGGGATAGCAAGGGACCTTTGCTCCCCGGTCCGGATCCGAAGCACCTCGGACAGCACGAAGGGTCTTTCAGGACACTTCTGTCCTGAAAGACCCTTCGGGAAACTCCGGCCGGAAGGCCCTACTTCGTCTTCGTGGCCGTCGAGCGCGAAGCGGGCTTCTTGGCCGCAGTCGTCTTCGCCGCGGTGGTCTTCTTCGCCGCTGTCGTCTTGGTGGCTGTCGTCTTGGTGGCCGCCGTCTTCGCGGCGGCGGGCTTGCGCGCCGGAGCCTTGCGCTTGGGCGCCGGGCCCTTCGCGCGCTTCTCCGCCAGCAGTTCGGCACCGCGTTCGGCGGTCAGCTCCTCGATGCTGTCCGACTTCCGCAGCGTCGCGTTGTACTCGCCATCGGTCACGTACGGGCCGAAACGACCGTCCTTGACCACCATCGGCTTACCCGACACCGGGTCGTCGCCCAGTTCCTTGAGCGGCGGCTTCGCGGTCGCGGAACGGCCACGCTGCTTCGGCTCCGAGTAGATCTTCAACGCCTCTTCGAGCGTGATCGAGAACAGCTGGTCCTCGGTCGTGAGCGAACGCGAGTCCGTGCCCTTCTTCAGGTACGGCCCGTAGCGCCCGTTCTGCGCGGTGATCTCGTCGCCGGACTCCGGGTCCTTGCCGACCACGCGCGGCAGCGAGAGCAGCTTCAGCGCGTCTTCGAGGTTCATCGTCTCGATCGACATCGACTTGAACAGCGAACCCGTACGCGGCTTCGGCTGCTTCGCTTTCGCAGCCTTCTTCTGCGCGGCGGTCGCGCCTTCGGGCAACGGCTCCGGCTCGGGCAGGAGCTCGGTGACGTACGGGCCGAAACGGCCTTCCTTCGCCACGATCTCGTGTCCGCTGACCGGGTCGGTGCCGAGCACGCGACCTTCCTGCGGAGTCGCGAACAGCTTCTCGGCGAGTTCCAGGGTCAGCTCGTCCGGCGGCAGGTCCTCGGGCAGGTTCGCCCGCTGCGACGTGCCGTCGACCTCGCGCTCCAGGTACGGGCCGTAGCGGCCGACGCGCACGACGACGGTGTGGCCGTCGGGGTCGCTGAACAGCGGGATCGAGTTGATCTCGCGGGCGTCGATGTCCTCGACGCCGGAGCCGACCAGTTTCTTCAGCCCGCCGAGGCGGCCGACGGAACCGTCGACACCCATGTCGCCGCCGAAGTAGAACTTCGACAGCCACTGCGTGCGGTGCTCGTCACCGGCGGCGATGCGGTCGAGTTCGTCCTCCATGCCGGCGGTGAAGTCGTAGTCGACCAGCCGCTCGAAATGCCGTTCCATCAGCCCGATCACGGCGAACGCGACCCAGGAGGGCACCAGCGCGGAACCCTTCTTCCACACGTAGCCGCGGTCCTGGATGGTCTTGATGATCGACGCGTACGTCGACGGGCGGCCGATGCCCAGCTCTTCGAGCTTGCTGACCAGGCTCGGCTCCGAGTAGCGGGCGGGCGGCGACGTGGTGTGCCCGTCCGGGCTCGGTTCGCCCGCGGTCAGCGCCTGGTCCTTGACCAGCTGCGGGAGGCGGCTCTGCTTGTCGTCCGCCTCGCCGCCGCTTTCGGTGTCGACGGCCTCGACGTACGCCTTGAGGAACCCGGCGAAGGTGATCGTGCGGCCCGAAGAGGCGAAGGTGCACTCCTCGCCGCTGGTGGCGGTGCCGACGATGCGCACCGACATCGTGGTGCCCTTCGCGTCCGCCATCTGCGACGCGATCGTGCGCTGCCAGATCATCTCGTAAAGGCGGTACTCGTCGGTGTCCAGATCCTTCGCGACCTGGCCCGGCGTGCGGAAGACCTCGCCGGAGGGACGGATCGCCTCGTGGGCTTCCTGCGCGTTCTTCACCTTGCGGGTGTACTGCCGCGGCGAGGGTGAGACGTACTCCTTGCCGTACAGCTGCGTCGCTTGGCTGCGCGCCGCCGAGATCGCCGACTCCGACAGCGTCGTGGAGTCGGTACGCATATAAGTGATGTACCCGTTCTCGTACAGCTTCTGCGCGATCCGCATGGTGCGCTCGGAGGTGAACCGCAGCTTGCGGCCCGCTTCCTGCTGCAGGGTCGAGGTCATGAAGGGCGCGTACGGCTTGCGGGTGTACGGCTTCTCTTCGACGCTCGCGACCTTGAAGTCGCGGTTCTTCAGCGCCCCGGCCAGCCGGACGGCGTCCGCCTCGGCCAGCACGCGGATCTCGTTGTTCGAGGCCTTGAGCTGCCCGTCCGAGCCGAAGTCGCGGCCGGTGGCCAGGCGGGCGCCGTCGACGGCGATCAGGCGGGACGGGAAGCTGCGGGGCGAGGCCTCCGCGCCGGCGTCCATCGTCGCCGAGATGTCCCAGTACGACGCCGAGGTGAAGCGCATGCGCTCGCGTTCCCGCTCGACCACGATCCGGGTCGCCACGGACTGCACGCGGCCGGCCGAAAGCTTCGGCATGACCTTCTTCCACAGCACGGGCGAGACCTCGTAGCCGTAGAGCCGGTCCAGGATGCGGCGGGTCTCCTGCGCGTCGACCAAATCGCCGTCGAGCTCGCGGGTGCTGTCGGCGGCGGCACGGATCGCCTGCTCGGTGACCTCGTGGAAGACCATCCGGCGGACCGGGACCTTCGGCTTGAGGGTCTCCAGCAGATGCCACGCGATGGCTTCGCCCTCGCGGTCGGGGTCCGTCGCGAGGTAGAGCTCGTCGACGTCCTTCAGGAGGCTTTTCAGCTCGGTGACCTTGGACTTCTTGTCCGGCGTGACGACGTAGAGCGCCTTGAAGTCGTTGTCGACGTCGACGCCCAGCCGTGCCCACGACTCGCCCTTGTACTGGGCAGGCACGTCGGCCGCGCCGCGGGGGAGGTCCCGGATATGCCCGACGGACGACTCCACGACGTAGTTGACGCCGAGGTACGGGGCGATCTTGCGGGCCTTGGTCGGCGACTCGACGATCACCAGCCGACGACGGCCCGCGCCGTCGTCCGACGACGCGGTCTTCTTCGTCCGTGCTCCTGCCACGCTGTCCTGCTCTCCGCTCATCTTCGGCGCCTTCGCGCCGCCTCTCGACCCGTCAGTGTGCACGCTCGTGCTGCCCGGACCACGTCTAGGTGGCGCAACACGCCGCCGATCGTGTGTCCAGCGCATCGCCGCTGACCTCGACGATGTTTCCTTTCAACACCTAGCACGTGATGTCGGACACGTCCGCCCGGGGTTCCGGGTGATCACTCGAACACCCTCCGTTCGACGGTGGTGGGTTCCCTTCCGCCAACGCTTCACTTGATGTCCACGCCGACCCGAAAGGACTCCACGTGACCCGACGACTCCTCGGCACCCTGTTCGCCATGCTGACCGCCTCCGCCCTGGTCGGTGCCACCCCGGCGGAAGCGGCCACGACCACGTTCGCCGGAACGGTGGCCTTGTCGAACTGCTCCGGGTCGGTGGTGAAGCCTCCCGAGGCGAGCCTGTCCGATCCCGCACTCGTCCTCTCCAACGGGCATTGCCTCCAAGAAGGTTTCCCCGACCCCGGAGAGGTAATCGTCAACCAGCCCTCGTCACGGACCTTCAGCCTGCTGTCCAAGGACGGCCGTTCGACACTCGGCACGCTCAGGGCCAAGAAGCTGCTCTACGCGACGATGACCGACACGGACGTCTCGCTGTACCAGCTCAGCACCACCTACGCCCAGATCCGAGCGTCCTACGGTATCGCCCCGCTGACCCTGTCGCCGACCCGTCCGGCGGCGGGCGTCGCGATGGACGTGGTCTCCGGTTATTGGAAGAAGATCTACTCCTGCAACATCGACGGCTTCGTCCACGAGCTGCACGAGGCGGACTGGGTCTGGAAGGACTCGATCAGGTACACGCCGGCGTGCAAGACGATCGGCGGGACGTCGGGATCGCCGATCATCGAGACCTCGACCGGCAAGGTCGTCGGCGTCAACAACACCGGCAACGAGAGCGGTCAGCGGTGCACGATGAACAACCCGTGCGAGGTCGACGCGGCCGGGAAGGTGACCGTGCGGAAGGACATCAACTACGGGGAACAGACCTATCAGCTGACCTCTTGTCTCTCGCGTAGCGAACTGGACCTGTCGAACCCGAACTGCAAGGCGCCGAAGCCCTGACTTTTCTCCTCCTGGAAGGCCCCTTCGGCGCGAAGGGGCCTTTCTCTCCTCACTTCGTGAAGCTCAACCAGCGCGTACGACGGGCACCAGGCTCGGCCAGGCGGGCTCCGCCCCGGCGGGCGCGTCCCCGATCAGCTCCAGCAGATGCGCCAGCCGACGGCGGCCGGTGACCCGCAGCAACGCCTCCTCGCCACGCTGCGCCTTCGCCGGGACGCCGAGTTGCGCGAGCGCCCTGACCAGCAGCCCGTGCGTCTCCGGTGCCTCCGGATCCAGTGCGAGCAGGTAACCGTTGCCCTGCGGGCTGCCACCGGCCAGCGCCCACATCCGCAGCATCGCCCCGTCGAGCCGGAACCCGTCCGGCAGCACCTTCTCCTCGCCTCGCCGCCACCGACGCTCCAACGGCAGCAGATCGACCCGGAACGGCGTTCTCACCAGCGGCCGCCCGCATTCGGCGGCCGCGACCTGCGCCTCGGCACCACGACGACGACACTCGCGGGCGAGGGCACGCGCCCGCCACGGCTCGTCGACCACGGCGGACAGCCGCGCGGCCGTCCGCCCGAAGCCCGCCATCCGGCCGGGCCCGCACAGCACACCGGCGAGGTCCGCGAGCCCTGGCCCGCTCGCCTCCGCCGAGAAGAGCGAGATCGTCCCGTCCACCCGGACAGAATAGAACACAAGTTCGAGTCATGGCCAGTGATAGCGCGGTGACTCAGCGCGGTTGCCTGACCAAATCCTGGCAGAGCGGGATCCGGCTGCTCGCCGCGACGAGCTGAGGCACGTCGTTAAGGCCCCTGAGAAGGTCCAGGCGGTCTAGTTCGTCGAGGGACGTCCTCGCGTCGCGAAGCGCCGTCTTCGTCGTCTCGGAGTCGGCTGAGGAGTCGAGCCGGTGACGGACGTCGTCGGCCCGGGAGCGGATGTCGTCGAGCTGGGTGACGGCGGCCGCCCGCGAGGCGTCGCCGCCCGCGACCGGGGACGGACCGAGCTTCCCGAGCGCGGCTGTCGTCCGGCTCAGCCCCTCGGCCACCGCGGCCATCAGATCACTGGACGTCCGGGAGGCCTGCCGGGGCGTGCTCGGATCGACGCTGGGCAACGTCGCCAGCGTCCGCACGAAGCCGCTGACAGCGCCGCAGTATCCCTCCGCGAAGGCGGAGGCGGGATCGGCGGCCGACGGGCTGACCGTGGCGAGACCTTCTTGTCTTGCGTGGGAAGTCACCGCGGGCTGCTGCCCGCACCCGGCGAGGCCGAGCCCGATACCTGTTATGAGCGCGGCGAAAACGGTGGACCGCGGCCGCACGAAAACACCTCCCGACCTGACGACTTCCCAGCTGGCCCCCGACCGTACCGATACCGGGGTGCAATGCAAATCACCGTGGCGTCAAGAAATATCAGGAAGGCAGCTTCTTGCAGTTCGGGGCCTGTGCGGCCAGCGCTTTCAGCGAAGCGTTCGTTTCCAGCTGCTGGAACGGATCGGGCATGTCGTTGATGTCGGACCCGATCCGCCGGAACGCGACCCCGGCCGCCGCGGTGGCCGCTTTGTCGTCCTTCGGCGCGGCGTCCAATTCGGCCTTCGCGGCGACGACCTCGTCCCGCACCGGCGTCAGCGAGTCGACGATGCTCTTGCGCGCGGCGTCGGCTTCCGGGCTCGGCCCGGGGCCGAGTCCTCTCAGTCCGGTGACGGCGTTGTCGAAACCGGGTGCGAACACACGGAAAGCCTCGTCCATCGCCTCCCGGGCGCTCGCGACATCACCCTGCTCGAAGTCGGGCATCCGGAACTCGCCGATCTTGGCGAAGTCGATCAGCGACCCGCAGAAGCCGTCCATCCAGGACGTCCCGGCGGGGGCGGGGGAAGAACGTGCGGCGGGCGTTTCGGCGCCACTGCATCCCGACAGCAGGAAAGCGGCGGCGATCAGGGCCAGCGAACGCCTCATGACAGGGACTCCCCGGGTGACAGGATCGGTGTGACGCGCAGAGATTAGCCTGCCGCGGACAGACGCCGGGCCCGCCACGGGAAAGGTGGCGGGCCCGGCGGGCAGAACTTTCGGCGTTATGCCTTGGCTTCCGCGGGAGTGTCGGAGAGAACCGACTCGCGGCGCTTGGAAACGACGATCGCGGCGACGATGATCGCGACGGCGACCAGCGAGATCCCGATCCGGATACCGACGTTGGCGTCCGCGCCGATCGAGAACTGCACGACCGCCGGGGCGATCAGCACCGACACCAGGTTCATCACCTTGATCAGCGGGTTGATCGCCGGACCGGCGGTGTCCTTGAACGGGTCACCGACGGTGTCACCGATGATGGTGGCCTCGTGCGCGTCCGAACCCTTGCCGCCGTGGCTTCCGTCCTCCACGAGCTTCTTCGCGTTGTCCCAGGCACCACCGGAGTTGGCGAGGAAGATCGCCATCAGGGTGCCGGTCGCGATCGCACCGGCCAGGTAGCCGGCGAGCGCGCCGGTGCCGAGGCCGAAACCGACCGCGATCGGGGCGAAGACCGCGAGCAGACCGGGAGTGGTCAGCTCCCGCAGCGAGTCACGCGTGACGATGTCGACGACCCGGCCGTACTCGGGACGGGTGGTGCCCTCCATGATCCCCGGGATGTCGCGGAACTGGCGGCGCACTTCGTAGACGACCGCGCCGGCGGCCCGGGACACCGCGTTGACCGCGAGACCGGAGAAGAGGAACACGACCGCCGCGCCGACGATCACGCCGACCAGGGTGTTCGGGCTGACCACCGAGTTCACGAAGAAGTTGATCGCACTCGTGCTGGCCTGCGCCGCCTCCGGGATCGACTTCAGCGCCTTGCTGATCGCGTCCTGATAGGACCCGAACAGCGCCGTCGCCGCGAGGACCGCCGTGGCGATCGCGATGCCCTTGGTGATGGCCTTGGTGGTGTTGCCGACCGCGTCGAGTTCGGTGAGGATCTGCGCCGCGTCCTCGTCGACGTCACCCGACATCTCGGCGATGCCCTGCGCGTTGTCCGAAATCGGGCCGAAGGTGTCCATCGCGACGATGACACCGACGGTGGTGAGCAGACCGGTACCGGCCAGCGCCACGGCGAACAGCGCGACGCCGCCACCGAGCAGGTACGCGCCGAAGACGGCCGCGCTGATGACCAGCGCGGTGTACACGGCGGACTCGAACCCGACCGAGATACCGGCCAGGATCACCGTCGCCGCACCGGTTTCCGAGGACTTGCCGACCTCCTTGACCGGCTTGTGCTCGGTGCCGGTGTAGTAGCCGGTGAGCTTGAGGATGACCGCCGCGAGGACGATGCCGATGATCACCGAGATGGTCGCGATGAGCGCCGGGTTGCCGGGCTCGCCGGTGGCACCGTTGGTCAGCTCGGAGAACGAACCGGGCAGGTAGACGAACGCCGCGATCGTCGAGAGCACCGCGGAGATACCTGCGGAGATGTAGAACGAGCGGTTGATCGTGACCAGGCCGCCTTCGCCCGCCTTGGCCTTGGTGATGTAGACACCGATGACCGCGGTGATGACGCCGATCGCGGGGACGATGAGCGGGAAGATCAGGCCGTGCACGCCGAAGGCTGTGCTTCCCAGGATCAGCGCCGCCACGAGCATGACCGCGTACGACTCGAAGAGGTCTGCCGCCATCCCTGCGCAGTCGCCCACGTTGTCACCGACGTTGTCGGCGATGGTGGCCGCGTTGCGCGGGTCGTCCTCGGGGATGCCCTGCTCGACCTTGCCGACCAGGTCGGCGCCGACGTCGGCGGCCTTCGTGAAGATACCGCCGCCGACACGCATGAACATCGCGATCAGCGCGGCACCGAAACCGAAGCCCTCCAACACCTTCGGGGCCTGTCCGGTGTAGACCAGGACGACCACGGCGGCACCGAACAGGCCGAGACCGACGGTGATCATGCCGACGACACCACCGGTACGGAACGCCAGGCGCATCGCCTTCTCGCGACCGCCGGGCTCACGCGACGCGGCCGCGACGCGCAGGTTCGCCTGCGTCGCCAGCCACATGCCGAGGTAGCCGATCGCGAAGGAGAATCCCGCGCCGACCAGGAAGAAGATCGACCTGCCGATCTTTTCGTTCCAGTCATCGGCCGGCAAAGCGAAGAGCAGCAAGAACACGATTCCCCCGAAGATCACGAGGGTGTTGCGCTGCCGTTTGAGATAGGCAGCCGCACCTTCCTGCACTGCCTTCGCGATGTCCTGCATCTTGGTGGTGCCCTGGCCGGCGGCCAGCACCTCCTTGAGCAGAACGTAGCCGATGACCAGTGCGGCAAGGGCGACCACGGCGATTACACCGACGATGGTGTAACCACCTCCGGTGAGCGTTAGGTCGCCCGCCGCGAGGAACTGCCGGGACATTCGTCCTCCTGGAGACGTCGCCGTTGGCCAACGAACGATCCGCCGATGGAACCGGCGTGCCGACGCTGGCATGGGGATCTGAACCGAACGTCACGCTAGTCGTACTGCAAGGCACGTCTCACATGACGCTCGCCACAGACGGTGTGGATTGCGGGAGTGTATTGGTAGTGGGATGGAGGGCGGCAAGGCGTCCCCGCCACCGCACGTTCCGTTACCTTGTGAGTCTGATCACTGTATCGATCATCCGGGGGCCGCCCCGGGCCCGATCCGCACCCGGGCGGCCGTTTTCCGTCGGAGGCCTGTGCGAAGCTTCCGAAGGTGGACGGAACCGCGGAATCCGGCAAGGGACGGCGGCTTCTCGACCGCGCGACGGCGGGGATCCCGGCTTCGCTGTACCCCGTCACCCATGTGGCCGAACTGCCCGCCCGTTCAGCGGATTCCGTGGATTGGCCGGAGTGGGTGGCGGCTCCGGTCGTCGAGGCGCTGACGGCGAGCGGGGTCGAGGCGCCGTGGCGCCATCAGGCCGAAGCCGCGTCGCTGGTGCGCGCGGGCGAGCACGTCGTCGTCTCCACCGGCACCGCGTCCGGTAAGTCGCTCGCGTACCAGCTGCCCGTGCTGTCGGCGCTGACCGAGGACGAGCGCGCCTCCGCGCTGTACCTGTCCCCGACCAAGGCGCTGGGCGCGGACCAGCTGCGTTCCGTGTCCTCTTTGGACCTCAAGAAGGTGCGCGCGGCGTCGTTCGACGGCGACACCCCGATGGAGGAGCGGGACTGGGTCCGCGCCCACGCGAACTGGGTGTTCACGAACCCGGACATGCTGCATCGCGGGATCCTCTCGTCGCATTCGCGCTGGTCGCGGTTCTTCCGGCGGCTCGCGTTCGTCGTCGTCGACGAATGCCACAGTTACCGGGGTGTCTTCGGTTCCCATGTCGCCTTGTTACTGCGCAGGCTGCGGCGGGTCGCCGCGTACTACGGCGCTTCGCCGGTCTTCGTCCTCGCGTCGGCGACGACGGCGGACCCGGCGGCGTTCGCGACGAAGCTGTCCGGACAGGACTGCGTCGCGGTCACCGAAGACGGCTCTCCGCGCGGCGCCCGCACGGTCGCCTTGTGGGAGCCGCCGTTGCTGTCGGAACTTTCCGGCGAGAACGGCGCGCCGGTGCGGCGCTCGGCGGGCGCCGAGGCTTCGCGGATCCTGGCCGAACTGGTCATCGAGGGCGCCCGCTCGCTGGCGTTCGTCCGGTCACGGCGAGGAGCGGAACTGACCGCGCTCGGCGCGCGGCGGATATTGTCCGAAGTGGACAGTAAGCTGGCGGAATCCGTTGCCGCGTACCGGTCCGGATACCTACCCGAGGAACGGCGGGCCCTCGAAGCGGCGCTGCTGTCCGGGCGGCTGCTCGGCGTGGCGACGACGAACGCGCTCGAACTCGGCGTCGACATCGCCGGGCTGGACGCGGTGGTACTGGCCGGTTACCCGGGCACGCTCGCGTCGTTCTGGCAGCAGGCGGGCCGGGCCGGACGCGCGGGTGACGCGGCGCTGGTCGTGTTCGTCGCCCGCGACGACCCGCTGGACACCTACCTCGTGCACCATCCGGCCGCGATCCTGGACCGCCCGGTGGAAGCCGCGGTCCTCGACCCGACGAACCCGTATGTGCTGGCACCGCAACTGGCCTGCGCCATCGCCGAACTCCCGCTGACCGAACCGGAGGTCGCGGCCTTCGGCGGCGACGCGGCGCGTGCCGTACTCACCGACCTGGTCAAGGAGCGGATCATCCGCCGCCGCACGAGTGGCTGGTACTGGACCTCGCGCGACCGGCCGCACGCCGACGTCGGCATCCGCGGTTCCGGTGGGGAGCAGATCGCGGTGGTGGAAGCGGATTCGGGGCGGATGCTCGGCACGGTCGATCCCGGTTCCGCCTGCTACGCGGTGCATCCCGGCGCGGTGTACCTGCACCAGGGTTCGTCCTACGTGGTCGACGAACTGGATCTGGACACCGGACTCGCGCTGGTGCACGCGGAGGATCCGGACTGGACGACGTCGCCGAGGGAGATCGTCGACATCAGCGTGCTGCGCACCGAGGAGAAGCAGGTGCACGGCGGGGTCACGGTCAACCTCGGCGAGGTGTCGGTGAGTTCGCAAGTGGTCGGCTACCTGCGGCGTCGTCCCTCGGGTGAGGTCCTGGACCAGACCCCGCTGGATCTGCCGGAGCAGAGCCTGCACACCCGCGCCGTCTGGTACACGATCTCGGCGGGGCTGCTCGGGGTTTCCGATGGCTCCGGGGTTTCCGATGGCGTGGCGGGGACCGGGGGCCATCGGCCGGGGACCGAAGTTCTGGAGCCGGTGGGGAGCGGGGGCTCCAGGGTGGGGACCGGGGAACTTGGCGGAGCACCGGGGACGAGCGCCGAGTTGGATCCGGCGCGCGTCCCCGGTGCCCTGCATGCCGCCGAGCACGCGGCGATCGGCCTGCTACCGCTGTTCGCCACTTGCGACCGCTGGGACATTGGCGGGGTGTCTACCGCGTGGCACGAGGACACCGGGGAGGCGACGGTGTTCGTGCACGATGGCCATCCCGGGGGTGCGGGATTCGCCGATCGCGGGTTTGCCGCAATTGTCCCTTGGCTGGCCGCGACGCGGGAGGCGATCGTTTCCTGCGAGTGCCCGGCCGGCTGCCCGTCCTGCGTCCAGTCGCCGAAGTGCGGGAACGGCAACGATCCGCTGGACAAGGCGGGGGCAGTGGCCGTTCTGGACACCGTGCTCGGGGCGTTGCGTCAGCACGGGTCCCAGTCAGGCCACAGGTTGTCTTGAAATGTGGCTTGAAGTTGTGGGGTGATCAGGCGGCGGTGGTCAGGGTCGCCGCGGGGGCGGCGGCCTTGTCACCGGCCAGCGCACGAACGAGCACGTCGTGCACGTCGGCGGCCTGGGGCAGCTGCCAGCCCCAGACCTCGGGCTTGACCCGCCAGTGCACGACACCGTGCTGGAACGGCGACGGGGGCAGCGGGATGTAGTCGTTCGCGCCGTGCCACTGGATCGAGGCGTCGGCGGCCAGCTCCTGCGGGATGCTCGCGGCGACGGTGGTGAGGAACAGCCAGCGGCCGTTCGGCATCGCGACGATCGGGGCCGGGTGACCGGTGGCGCGCAGCAGGCGGGCGGCCGCCTTGCCGAGCTCGTCGTCGACCTCGATGGCGTCCAGCACGGTGCCGGTGGCCACGAGCAGGCTGTGCGTGTCGTCGCCGAACCACGTGGCGACCTCGTGCGGGTGGGTCTCGGTCAGTAGTTCGCGCCAGTTGTCCTGGGCCGGGACGGGACGCCGCCAGGTGAGGTCGTCACCTTCCGCGGTGATCGCGGCGGGCTCCGCACCAGGGAGCACCGGCCAGCCACGCCATGCGAGACCGATCGCCTCCGCCCGCATTTCGATGCGGAAGGCGCTACGCCAGCTGTCCGGCCAATTCGCGTCCAACATTACTGTCCCTGCCTCAGGTCAACTCTGTCCTGTGTCTCGCCACCCGGCGACCTTCTCGGAGTGGCGTACATCTCAATAAACGGCAAGTTGCACATCGGGAGAAGACCTCACGCGACAACCGGTGGTTACTTAGCGATGAACGCGCGGTAGCCCGACCGGACGGACCGAACACCGCACGTCCGATGAACGGGTTTGGACGACCGGTGCGGTGCCGTTCGTCGCAGGCGAGCAGGGCATCCGGCCCTGGTCGGCCCGCTCGCGACCGACGGCGTGCGGCCGTTCGACGGTGCGCTGATCATGCATTCGACCGCTCGCCGCGCGTCAACGACCGCTGCTCGCGCCAAGCGGTACCCGCCCGTAAGACCGGCCGGTTACCGCCGGGCGACCGCTCACCGTGCGATGTTCGTCACGGTGGCCGGTCGACCGGTCCCGCCCTGGCGCGCGCTTCCGGCCGCCCGAAGGCCGCCAGGCGTCCCGACACCACTGACCGGACCTCGACCAGGGCGTCGCCTCGCTCCCATCGGCAGGTCACCAGTGAGACCGACATCCGGACGGTGACCTGTCGTGCCCGTTCACAGGCCGCGCCAGGGCCGTCCGTCGCGTGCGAAGCCGCGGCGAGGGCGGCCAGATCGGCGGCGGCCTCGGTGTGGTGCCTCGTCGTGACGGCGGCGCCGATCCAGTAGACGAACAGCGCCGCGCCGAGCAGGACGGCGACCATCGAGGCGGCCCACACGGTCGCGACACCGCTGTCGTCCGACCTCATGGCCCGCTCCCGGGCTCGGCGATCGCGAAGGCCAGGGAACGCAGCCGGATCCCCGGCAGCAGTCCGGCCACCGGCTCGGCCTCGACACCGGCGGTGATGGCGTCGCCTTCACGGACGACGTCCAGCCGGGCTCCGCGCGGCCCTATCTCCCGTACCGCCTGTTCGGCACGAGCGGGCTGCCCTCGGGCGAGGAGCCGGGCCGCCTCGCGGGCGGCGTCGGTGCAGCGCACCTGGTCGGCGGCGAGCCCGGTCCCGGTGAGCAGCAGGGCCGAGACGAAGGTGAGCGCGCCGATGCCGAGCGCGGCCTCCACCGTGACCGACCCTCGGTCGTCTCGCATCAGAACTTCACCGACAGGGCCCGCTCGATGAGCGCGGTGAGCCCGGCGACGACCGTTTCACCGTTGACGATCAGGTAGAGGACACCGGCCAGGGCGGCCGCGGCGAGGGTGGCGATGGCGTATTCGACCGTCGCCATCCCGTCGTCCTCGCGGAAGGTGGGGAACTTGGTCATGGGGATCGCCTTTCGGGGGGAGGGCTAGAGGACGCCGCCGAGCCGGGCGGCGAGGCCGAGCACGACGGGCAGGACACCGAGGCAGAGGAACGCGGGGAGGAAGCAGAGGCCGATCGGCGCGGCCAGCAGCACCCCTGCCCGTTCGGCGCGTTCCTCGGCCTCGGAGGAGAGCGACTCGCGCAGCCTTCGCGCGAGGTCTTTCGCCTGGGTGGCGAGTGCCGTGCCCGCCCTGGCCGTGCGCACGGCGGCGACGGACAGTTCGGTCAGGCCGGGCCGGTCCCGGATCGGCGCCCAGGCTTCGGCGGGCTCGATCCCGAGGGCGAGGTGTGCCGCCACCGAGCGCAGCGCCGCCGCTGTCGGCGGTGAAGCGGTCGGCGCGACGGCGTCGAGCGCGACGGGCACCGGCAGCCCGCCGTGCAGGCAGGCGGCCAGCAGGTCGAGGGTGGCCGCCGACCGGAGGAGTTCGGAGACGCCCCTCGTCCTGGCCATCCGCCGGCGCAGCCATCCTGGCGGCGAGAGCGCGCCCAGGCGCACGCGCGGCCAGAGGAAGACGGCGGCGCCCAGCAGGATCAGGGCGACCCCGGTCAGCACGGCGCCACCCGCCCGGTGAGCGCCCGGCACCAGGCCGTGCCCGCCCAGATCAGCGTGCTGCCCACGACGAGCAGCAGCTGACCGGCGCCGGTCCCGGTGAGCACCCGGACCGGACTCGCGCCCATCCCCTCACCGAGCAGTACGCACATCAGCGGGAGGACGGCGAGCACGGCGGCGCTCGCCCGCGGACCGGCCATCTTCGCCTTGAGCCGTCGGCCGAACCCGATCCCCGCCTCGACGTCCTGCCTGGCGGCGTCGAGCACGTCGGCCATCGGTAGCCCGAACCTGCTCGCGAGGACCCAGGCGTTCACCAATGCCGACGGCGCGTCCGAGAGGGACGGCGAACCGCCGAACCGGGCGGCCGCGATGAGCCCGCGAAGACGTCCGGACGCTTCGGGCACCGCCTCGGCAGCGGCTTCGGCGGCCGTCACCGGATGGGCGCCCGCCCGGAGTTCGGCGACCATCGTCCGTAGTACGGACGCGGTGAGTTCGGCTTCGGCCGACGTGGCCTTCGCCCGCGTTCGATGCCGGTGTTCCTGGCGTGCGGTCAGGGTGAGGACCAAGGTCGCCAAGGCCCCGCCGAACCCGAGCGCCGGCAGCGCGAGCGTCGCGGGCAGCAGCCACCACCCGGCGCGGACGGCCCGGGGAAGACGCCAGGCGAACGGAGTGCCCGCGATCGGCCTCGGCCAGCAGGCCAGCCCGGCACCGCAGGAGAGGAGGAACCAGGGGTTCATGCCGCGAGCTCCTCGAACGGTGTCTCGTCGCCGATCCACTGCCCTTTGCTCCAGACCGGGACGACCTTCGCCTCACCACGCAGCGACCGCAGGACGCCGACTTCGTCGAGCCGCCGGATCCCGCTCGGCAGCCGGCGCATGTGCAATACCACCCGCACCGCCGCCGTCAGCTGGCTGTGCAGCGCGTCCCGTTTCAGGCCGCCGAGCGCGGCCAGCGCCTCCATCCGGGCCGGGACGTCCGACGGCGAATTGGCGTGCAGGGTGCAGGCACCGCCGTCGTGCCCGGTGTTCAACGCGTTGAGCAGGGCGCCGACCTCGGCACCGCGGACCTCGCCGACGACCAGCCTGTCGGGGCGCATGCGCAACGCCTGCCGGACCAGTTCGTCCAATCCGATCTCGCCCGCGCCCTCCACGTTGGCGGGCCGGGTGAGCAAACTGACGAACCGGGGATGGTCCGGTCTCAGTTCGCCCGCGTCCTCGACGCAGACGATGCGTTCCGCCGGGGACACCGCGCCGAGGAGCGCGGAGAGCAAGGTCGTCTTGCCGGCCCCGGTCCCGCCGGAGACCAGGAACGCGAGCCGTCGCCGGATGACCGAGTCGAGCAGTTCGGCACCACTGGCGCCGAACGCCCCGCGCAACCGCAGCGCCGCGAGGTCGTGGGTCGCGGGCCGAAGCACACGAAGCGAAAGAGTGGTCCCGGCGGGCGCGATCGGCGGAAGCACCGCGTGCAACCGGACCCGCCCGTGCGGGCCCACTCCCGGCAACCAGCAGTCGGCGAACGGTTGCGCGTCGTCCAGCCGTCTCCCGGCGGCGAGGGCGAGGCGCTGGGCGAGCCTGCGGACGGCTTCCTCGTCAGCGAACCGGATATCCGTTCGCTTGATGCCTTCGCCCGCATCGGTCCAGACCTCGTCCGGGGCGGTGACGAAGACGTCGGTGGTGCCGGGGTCGGCGAGCAACGGGGCGAGCGGTCCCGCGCCGACGAACTCGTCGCGGGCGAGCCGGACGGCGTCGAGGACGGCGTCCTGTCCGAGCGCGCCGCCGGCTTCGGCTCGGACGGCCCGCGCCACACTCACCGGATCGGCCGGGGCGGCGGATCCGGCCAGCCGTCGTCGGACCCGCTCGACCAGTTCCTCGGTCATCGCAAGGCACCGGCCAGGTTTCCGCGCGCGGCCGCGAGGACGTCGGCGGCGGCCGTGGCCAGCTGTCCGCGATGCTTCAGGATGAATTCCCCGCGGTCGAGCGCCATCGAGAGGGACCGCTCGCGACCCATCGACGCGATGAGCGGGACACCCACGGCGTCGGCGATTTCTTGTGGTGCCAGGCCGGAGGACGACGGCCCGCGGACGGCGACACCGGTCCGCGTCCCCAGCGGTTCGAGCCGGGAGAGGACTTGTTTCGCCGCCGCGCAGGCGCGGAGTTCCGCCGGGACGACGACCACGACCAGATCGGCCGATCCGACGACGGCGGCCGTCTCGGCGCCGAAATATCTCGGCAGATCGCAGACGACCGTCCGGCCCGCCCGCCGTCCCGCGCTCAGCACGGCCTCGATCGCGTCCGGCTCGGGACCCGGGCCTCCCCTGCCGTAGGACACAAAGGACAGTGATCCGGCCGGGCACCGCTTTCGGGGCAACGCTTCACCCAACGCCGTCATGGACACCCGGCCGCTCAGGTCGAGTTCCGGCCAGCGCGGCCCGCGATCCCGTTCGGCGGCGAGGAGGACGTCGATGCCGCCGCCGAGCGGATCGCAGTCGACGAGCAGTCCGCCGCCTCCCGAGTGTTCCGCGCGGAACGCGACGGCGGCCGCCAGCACGGAGGCACCCGCTCCGCCCCGGCCGCCGACGACCCCGATGACGACACCGTCGTCACGCGCGGGCCCGTCGACGACGTCGGCGAACGCGCCGATGAGGTCGCCTTCCTCGTCCGGCAGCGACAGGACCTTTTCCGAACCGGTGTTGAAGGCGCGCTCCCACGTCACCGGTGTCGGTGCGCCCTTGCACACGAGGAGGACGTTGTTCCGCCGCAACAGGCGGTTCGGTGCCCGCGCGGCTTCTTCGTCGAGCACCACGAGCGGTGCGCGGGACCATCGCCCGCGAGCGGCGTCGAGATCGGGTGCGCGTTCCACCTCGCAGCCCGCGGCCGCGGCCACCCGCAGGATCTCGTCGAGCAGGACGTCGTCTCCGGCGACGACGAGTGGATGTTCCTCGGCCATGGCTCCCCCAGGGTTCGATCGGACTCGGTCTGTGACTCCACGATCGCGCCGCGTCCCACCGCCCCACAACGCCATCCCACCCCGCCTGTGGACAACCGGGGTCTTGTGGACAACCCCGCCGCGGGAAAACGCCTTCCCACCCGTTTTCGTCGGACCCTTCTGGCACACTTGCCGACTTTTCCACGCCGGTTCGCACTACGCCGAGCACGCGCGTATCGCGCACGAAAAGCGTTGCGAGAAAAGAAAAAGCGTCCAGTAAGGATCGCTTCGGTCTTGCGCTGCCGAGGTTTCCACGGCCAACAAGTTCTGAACCATTGGCGGGGCGGGAAGTTGAGGGCGGCCCCCGTCAGGGGGGAGGGACGGGGGCCGCGTGGGGTTCAGCCCCGGGGGGTCGGACTGAACCTGGCCCCGGTTCACACCGGGACAATCTCACTGTAACTCCGGTATCGGGCCGTTGTGGGGGGCGCCGGTACCCACAATTCGATAACGGCACGACGCACCGGATCCGCCTCGCGGTCGTGGATTTTCCACTGTCGTTTCCCGATCGTGGTCGACCAACGGATGCGGCGCGGTCCGGCTCTCCTATCCTTGTCGGGTGGCGCACCCCAGCACGACACCGAGCCCGGTCGCGGCGTTCTTCGATCTCGACAAGACGATCATCGCTTCGTCGAGCGCGCTCGCCTTCAGCAAGCCGCTTTTGCGTGAAGGCCTGATCAATCGCCGAGCCGCGCTTCGCAGCGCGTACGCGCAACTCGTCTTCTCACTCGCGGGGGCGGACGCGGCGAAAACGGAGCGGATGCGGGCCGAGGTTTCGGCACTGTGCACCGGATGGGACGTCGCCCAGGTGTCCGCGATCGTCCGCGAGACACTGCACGACGTCGTCGACCCCCTCGTCTACGCCGAAGCCGCCGAGCTGATCTCTTCGCATCGCGCGGACGGTCACGACGTCGTGGTGCTGTCGGCGACCGGCGAGGAGGTCGTCGCCCCGGTCGCCGAAATGCTCGGCGCGACGCGCAGCGTGGCGACCCGGATGCAGATCGTGGAAGGCCGCTACTCCGGCGAAGTCGATTTCTATTGCTATGGCGAGAGCAAAGCCGTCGCCGCGAAGCAACTCGCGGCCACGTACGGCTATGACCTCACCCAGTGCCACGCGTACACCGACTCGAGTACGGACATCCCGCTCCTCGAAGCCGTCGGCAGGCCACACGCGGTCAACCCCGATCGCGTCCTGCGCAAGCACGCGACCGAACAGGGCTGGGAGATCCTCGCGTTCGAGCACCCGATGTCACTGCGGACCCGGATCCCGGCGAAGTCGGCGGGGCTGGTCGCGCTCGGCGCCGTCGCCGCGGGCGCCACCTGGTACGGCTACAACCGGCTCAAACGCCCTCGCTGAGCCCCTACCCGGACGGCGGTACCGAGCCCGTTTTCGCAGTCAGGGCCACGAATTGTCCGTCGCTGAGGGTGCCCGTGTCACTAGATCGAGCCTCTGTACCGGTGCACCCGTCTGCGCACTTGAAGTGATCCGGCTCACGGCGTAGAAAGTAGGTGCGGACGTTCGGTCGGCCAGGGAACAGGTAGAAGAGAAGCCTGTTCCACCTCGGCGAATCTCCGTGTGCGGACACCGGGTACCCACGCGCAGCGCGCCGCGGGAGGCTCGTCGTCTAGGGACTGCGTACCGGGACGCCGGACGCCGAGTCCATGAAGGTACGACCAGAGTTGCACGCTTGGTCGCCCGAGTTGCCCGCACTGACTGGCGGCGCCCGCCGGCTTCGGCCGACGGGCGCCGCCAGTGTCATGCCCGCCCCTTTCGTCGTGACCGGTCCGGTCACGCACTGGTCACAGCCCCTTTTTCAAGCATGACAGGCCCCTTCGCGTCCCTTTGTGTATGAACGGACCGTTCGTGCGGTCGGCCGATGGACAAGCAAAGTGCCCGTGGGTAGCTTCCGGATATCAGTGCTTCCAGGTGGACTTCTTTCCATCTGAGAGTCAGGCACGAATCTGGGAGGCTTGAGGTGACGACCCGAACCGCGCACGCCCGTCATCGGAGGATCCATGCGCTCGCCGTGCCCCTCGCGGGCCTGCTCACCCTCGCTGTCGCCGGTGTCCCCGCCACCGCGCAGCCGGTGACGGCCGACGCGGAGGCCCAGCAGAAGCTGCGCGGGCTGAGCCTGGAGGAGAAGGTCGGCCAGCTGTTCGTCACGTGGGTGAACGGGAAGTCCGCCGACGAGGTCAACGCCAAGAACAAGACCGACTTCGGAGTGGACACCGCGGCGCAGGTGATCGAGAAGTACCACTTGGGCGGCGTCATCTACTTCAACAACGACAGCCGCGACAACTTCGACGACCCGGTGCAGGTCGCCAAGCTGTCGAACGGGCTCCAGCGGGCGGCCGTCCGCAGCGGCGCCCGCATCCCGTTGCAGATCGCGACCGACCAGGAGGGCGGCACGGTCACCCGGATGGGTGCCCCCGCCACCGAACTGCCGAACGCGATGGCGATCTCGGCTGGCCGCGACACCAAGGCCGCGCAGGAGGCCGCCCGGATCCTCGGGCACGAGCTGCGGGCCGTCGGCATCAACCAGGACTTCGCGCCGGACGCCGACGTCAACTCCAACCCGGCGAACCCGGTGATCGGCGTCCGCTCCTTCTCCGGCCGCCCGGATCTCGCGAGCCAGTACGTGTCGGCGCAGGTCAAGGGCTTCCAGGAGACCGGCCGCCGCACCGAGACCGTGTCGGCCGCCGCGAAACACTTCCCCGGCCACGGCGACGCGGCCACGGACAGTCACCTCGAACTGCCCAGGATCGACCGGAGCGAAGCCAGCTGGCGTCAAACCGACGTGCCGCCGTTCAAGGCCGCCATCAAGGCGGGCATCGACTCGATCATGAGCGCGCACATCGAGTTCCCCAGTCTCGACCCGACGGGCGAGCCCGCCACGCTGTCGAAGCCGATCATCACCGGGAAACTGCGCGGCGAGCTCGGCTACCGCGGCGTCGTCGTCACCGACTCGCTGTCGATGGAGGGCGTCCGCGAACTGCACTCCGACGCGGAGATCCCGGTGCTCGCGCTGAAGGCGGGCATCGACCAGCTGCTCATGCCGGTCGACCTCGAACTCGCGATCAACTCCGTGCTCGACGCGGTCCGCAAGGGTGAGCTGACCGAACGCCGTATCGACGAGAGCGTGCTGCGGATCCTCAAGCTCAAGCTGAACCGCGGCATCCTGACCTCGCCGTTCGTCGACCCGGCCAAGGTCGCCTCGAAGGTCGGCACCCCGGCCAATCTCGCCACCGCGCAGGGCATCGCCGACCGGTCGGTCACCGCGCTCCGCAACGACGGCGGCGTCCTGCCGCTCAAGCAGCGGCCCGCGAAAACGCTCGTGACCGGCTGGGGCGTGAGCACGACGGCGATGCTGGCCTCCAAGCTCACCGCGCACGGCACCCAGGCGACCGCGCTCCAGACCGGCCAGACGCCGACGGACGCGCAGATCGCGCAAGCCGTCGCGGCGGCGAAGAACGTCGACCTCGTCGTCGTGCTGACCAACAACGTCGGCACGTTCCCGTTGCAGGGCAAGCTGTTGCAGGCACTGACGGAGACCGGCAAACCCGTGGTCGCCGCCGCCGCCCAGATTCCCTACGACGCCGGATACGAGAACCCGGTCAAGACCTGGCTCGCGACCTACGGCTACATCACGCCGTCGGTCGAGGCGCTCGCGAAGGTGATCCTCGGCAAGGTGAAGCCGCAGGGCAAGCTGCCGGTGGACGTCCCCGCGGGCAAGGACGTGGGCACGGTGAAGTACCCCTTCGGCCACGGGCTGACCTGGTGAGCCTCAACCGCCGTAGCCTCCTCGCCGCCGGGGCGCTCGCCGTCCCGGCGCTGACGGCCGCGTCCTCGGTCGCCCGGGCCCAGCCGCAGACCGAGTCGCACAGTGATAGCAAAGGTCCCTTGCTCTCCCGGACCGGAGCCGACGTGCTCGCCGCCCGAGGTTGGGCACCGCTGTCGGGCCGCAAGCTCGGCGTGCTGTCGAACCCGACGGGCGTCCTGGCGAGCGGCGACCACATCGTCGATTCGATGGTCGCCGCCGGCGTCAGCCCGCTCGCCGCGTTCGGTCCCGAACACGGCTTCCGCGGCAGCGCGCAGGCAGGCGGTTCCGAGGGTGACTACACGGATCCGCGCACCGGCGTGCCGGTGTACGACGCGTACGGTGCCGACGCCACGAAGCTCGCCGCGATGTTCACGAAGGCGGGCGTCGACACCGTCGTCTTCGACATCGCCGACGTCGGTGCGCGGTTCTACACCTATATCTGGTCGCTCTACACGGCGATGGTCGCGGCGGCGAAGGTCGGCGCGGCGGTGGTCGTGCTGGACCGGCCGAACCCGTTGGGCGGCAAGGCCGCCGGGCCGATGCTGAACCCGGCGTTCGCGTCCGGGATCGGCCGGAAGCCCATCGTGCAGCAGCACGGCATGACGGTCGGCGAACTCGCACGGTTCTTCGCCGCCGAGTTCCTCCCGGCCGAGGGCGTCACGCCGGGCAAGCTCGAAATCGTCGAGGTACGCGACTGGCGGCGTGATCAGCTCTTCGACCGCACCGGGCTGACCTGGATCCCGCCGAGCCCGAACATGCCGACACCGGACACGGCGCTCGTCTACCCGGGCACCGGGATGTTCGAGGGCACCGTGTTCTCCGAAGGCCGCGGCACCACCAGGCCGTTCGAGATCGTCGGCGCGCCGGGGCTCGACTGGCGCTGGCGCGAGAGGCTCGGCGAATTGCGCCTGCCCGGGGTGAAGTTCCGCGAGGCGTACTTCGTGCCGACGTTCGGCAAGTTCGTCGACGAGCCCTGCGGCGGCGTCCAGGTGACCATCACGGATCCGCGCGCGTTCGACGCCATCCGCACCGCGGTCACCATGTTCGTCACCGCGAAACAGGTGCACCCGGACAAGTTCAAGTGGCGCCCCGACAACTTCATCGACAAGCTCTCGGGCTCCGACAGGCTGCGCACCATGGTCGACAAGGGCGCCGGAGCGGACGAGATCGTCGAATCCTGGCAGGCGGAACTGGCCGAATTCGACCGGAAACGCCGTCGCCATCTCATCTATCGCTGAGGGGGACGACCTTGCGTGTTAGGAAGATCCTGATCGCGACTGTCTCCCTGGTGGTCGCGGCGACCACGCTGTCGACGGCGGGAGCACAGGCGATTCCGGGTACGGACCAAGAAGGAGGGCGCGCGGCGGGCCGGTTCGACAAGCCGCGTGAGGGCTTCGCGCCCGCGTCCACGGTCCTGCGTGACGGCGCGCCCGCCGAAGCAGGCCTCGACCCGGCGCCGATCAAAGCGGCCGAACTGTTCATCGAGAGCTGGACGAAGCCGGACGCCACCGGGCATCCGCACTTCTCCGGAGCGGTCGGCCTGCTGGCGCACGACGGCGTCGTCGTCGAACACCAGGCCGTCGGCGGCGCCGTCCGTTACGCCGACGCGAGCGGCACCGAACTGCCACCGGGACAGCAGGTCCCGATGCGCGCGGACACGATCTTCGACATGGCCTCGATCTCGAAACTGTTCACCTCCATCGCGGTGATGCAGCTGGCCGAGACGGGCAAACTGGACATCTCGGCGCCGGTGGTGCGGTATCTGCCGGAGTTCGGGGTGAACGGCAAGGAGGCCGTCACCGTCCAGCAACTGCTCACGCATGTCTCGGGGTTCGCGGCCACGCCGTCCCCGTCGCTGTGGGCCGGCTACCCGGACATCCCGTCGCGCCGGAAGGCCGTCCTCGACAGCCCGTTGAAGAACCCGCCGGGCAGTACGTACCTGTACTCCGACATCAACCTGCTCACGCTTGGCTTCCTGGTCGAGAAGCTGGCCGGGGCGCCGCTGGACAAGGTCGTCCAGGACCGCGTCGCGGCTCCGCTGGGCCTGGTGGACACCGGGTACAACCCGCCGCCCTCGAAGCTCGCCAGGATCGCGGCGACCGAGTACTCCGTGAACCCGCCGCGCGGTCTGGTGCGCGGCGAGGTCCACGACGAGAACGCGTGGTCGCTGGGCGGCGTCGCCGGGCACGCGGGCGTGTTCTCCACGGCCTCCGACATGGCCGTGCTGGCGCAGACGATCCTCAACGGCGGCACGTACCGCGGGCAGCGGATCCTGCGGCCGGAGACCGTGCGGTCGATGCTGACGAACTACAACCAGAAGTTCCCCGACAACTCCCACGGACTCGGCTTCGAACTCGACCAGCCCTGGTACATGGGCGCGCTCTCGTCGCCTTCGACGGCCGGGCACACCGGGTTCACCGGGACCTCGCTGGTGATCGACCCGCTGTCGAGGTCGTTCGCGATCCTGCTGACCAACCGCGTGCACCCCACGCGGAACTGGGGCTCGATCAACCTCGCCAGGGAGACGTGGGCGACCTCGCTCGCGAAGGCGATGGCGGTCCGGTCCGTGCGCGGCCGTGACGCGTGGTTCAGCGGCACCGGGGACGCCTCGACGGCCACGCTCACGACATGGCCGTTACGGACCCGGGGCGGCCCCCTGAAGGTCTCCTTCGACACCTTCGTGGACACCGAGGGGCCCACTGATTCACTTTTCTTGGAAACAAGTACCGACGGCGGAACAACCTGGAAAACGATTACTCTGCGTGCAAACGGACCAGCCGCTCCCGCGGGGGACCAAACGGGTCTCGGCGGGCACGGTCACCGGGCCTGGTGGCGGGTCTCCGCCGAAGTGTCACAAAGCTCACGAATCACCCTCCGGTGGCGTTACACGACCGATGCCCGTTACACGGGACGGGGAATTTCTTTGGATGGTGTGAAAGTCACTGAACGCGGCCGTTCACTGCTCGACGGTGAGCAAGAGCCCGCTGCTTTTAGTGCGTCCGGGTGGCAGTTGAGCACTAGGTAACCGGGACACTCCGCTGCGCTGACCGTACTGCCCCGCTGACCGGGACACAGCCGCTTGCGTCGCGACACTAAGTTGCCAAGTCGTTAGCTCGACCTCGTTAACGGCGTCGACCTGGTTAGCGACTTTCTGGTCAACGATTAATCGCAAATCGAATCCGCAGACACGGATAGGTTGCGATCTTCCCGAAGGGTGTGGGTAGCCTTGTCGCAGATGCCAACGGTTAGTAACTTTCCCACGGTGAGCGATACCGAATCCGTGATCGCGGTCGCACCGTCCGAGACCGTGCCGGCGCAGCCGACACGGGACGCCGACGCGAGCCCGCTGGTCCGGATCCGCTCACTGCTGCCCGGGCTCGCCCGGGCAGAACAACGTGTCGCGAAGGTCGTCCTCGACGACCCGGCCTCGGTCGCGCGGCGCAGTATCACCGAGGTCGCGCTCTCGGCGAACACCAGCGAAACGACGGTGACACGGTTCTGCAAGGCCGTCGGAGTCGGCGGATATCCGCAGCTCAGGATCGCTTTGGCGGCCGACACCGCCCGCACGGAGGCCCGGTCGAGCCGGAACCTCGGCGGCGAGATCGGCCCGGAGGACGACCTGGCCGCGGTGATCGGCAAGGTCAGCTTCGCGGACGCCCGTGCCGTCGAAGAGACCGCCGACCAGCTCGACGTCCCTTCGCTACAGCGCGTGATCGATATCGTGGCCGGAGCCGGCCGTGTGGACGTCTACGGCGTGGGCGCGAGCGCGTTCGTGGCCGCGGATCTGCAGCAGAAGCTGCACCGCATCGGCCGGGTCAGCTTCGCCTGGTCCGACACGCACATCATGCTGACCTCGGCCGCCGTGCTGAGTCCCGGAGACGTCGCCATCGGCATCTCCCACACGGGCGCGACCACGGACACCGTCGAGGCGCTGCGGGTGGCCCGCGAGCACGGCGCGATCACCGTCGCGGTCACGAACTTCCCGCGTTCGCCGATCACCGAGGTCTCCGACCATGTCCTGACCACGGCCGCGCGCGAGACGACGTTCCGCTCCGGTGCGACCGCCAGTCGCATCGCGCAGCTGACCGTCATCGACTGTTTGTTCATCGGTGTCGCGCAGCGGCACATGGACGCGTCGGTCAACGCACTCGACGCGACCAGGGACGCGGTGGGTTCGCACCGGCTGGGCGTTCGGCCCGACGGCAGGCGGCGGCCGCGGGAAACCGGCAAATGAGCGAAAAAGTGAGGCGCATGATGACCGTCCCACGCCAGGTGGTGCACGTCGATTCGCCAACCGAACAGCGCAATCCACGGACGACCGACATCGATCTGATGTCGACCATCGGCATCCTCGGCGCGATCAACGCCGAGGACCGCCGGGTCCCCGAGGCCGTCGCCGCGGTGCTGCCGCAGGTGGCCAGGGCGGTCGACTTCGCCGTGGAGGCGCTGCGGTCGGGGCACCGCGTGCACTACTTCGGGGCCGGCACGTCCGGCAGGCTGGCCACGCTGGACGCGGCGGAACTCGTTCCGACGTTCAACGTGCCTTCCGACTGGTTCATCGCGCATCACGCGGGCGGTGCGCGCGCCTTGCGCCAAGCCGTCGAAGACGCCGAGGACGACGCGAAGGCCGGAGCCGCCGAGGTGGCCGAGGCTGTCGCTCCCGGCGACTTCGTGCTCGGGCTGACGGCTTCCGGCCGGACGCCCTTCGTACTCGGCGCGCTGGCCGCGGCCAGCCGTCGCGGTGCCCGTACGGCCCTCGTTTCGGGCAACCCGGCCGCGCTGACGCCGCCGGGCGTCGACGTCCTCATCGCGGTGGACACCGGCCCCGAGGCGATCGCCGGATCGACGCGGATGAAGGCGGGAACGGCGCAGAAGATCATCCTCACCGCGTTCTCCACGGCGACGATGATCAAGCTGGGCCGGACCTACTCGAACCTGATGGTCAGCATGCGCGCGACCAACGCGAAGCTGCGCGGACGGACCATCAGGATCCTGCGTGAGGCCACCGGGATGAGCATGGCGGACTGTTCCGACGCGCTCACCGAGGCCGATGGCGAGCTCAAGGTCGCGCTCGTCCACCTGCTGTCCGGCGTAGACGTCGCGAACGCGGCGAAGGCGCTGGCGACGAGTGACGGCCACGTACGCAAGGCTCTCGACTCCCTGCGGGTGCGCGCGAGCTGAAACACCACTGATTGCCCATCACCTGCTCATCTGCTTAGGCTCTCAGGTATTCACCGCTGAGAGGTCGGGTGGTCATGAGCACCGGCGGACAGCCCCGTTCATCCCGACGCCTCGCGCTCACGCGACGCGAACGGGCGTCCGTCGCCGGGATGGCCGGATTCATCCTGCTGCTCAACGTCGCGGGCTGGGGAGTCCTGACGCTTTTCGTGGCGCCGCGCCAGTACGAGCTCGGCGCCACGGGCGTATTCGGGATCGGGCTCGGCGTCACCGCCTTCGTGCTCGGGATGCGGCACGCGTTCGACGCGGACCACATCGCCGCGATCGACAACACCACCCGCAAGCTGATGGCCGAGGGACAGCGCCCGCTTTCGGTGGGTTTCTGGTTCTCCCTCGGGCATTCGACGATCGTCTTCGTCCTGTGCCTGCTGCTTTCGCTCGGCGTCCGCGCGCTCGCCGGCGCCGTCGAAGACGACACGTCGGCGTTGCACGAGACGACCGGGCTGATCGGGACGTCGGTTTCCGCGGTGTTCCTGTACCTCATCGGGATCATGAATCTGGTGGTGCTGGCCGGCATCGTGAAGGTGTTCCGGCGGATGCGGCGGGGCGAGTTCGACGAAGCCGCGCTGGAGCGGCAACTCGACAACCGCGGCTTCATGAACCGGTTGCTCCGGGGCACCACCAAAGCGGTGCGGAAGCCTTGGCACATCTACCCGATCGGCGTGCTGTTCGGCCTCGGCTTCGACACCGCGACCGAGATCAGCCTGCTGGTGCTCGCCGGTGGTGCGGCCGCGTTCTCCCTGCCCTGGTACGCGATCCTGGTGCTGCCGATCCTGTTCGCCGCGGGGATGACGTTGTTCGACACCGCCGACGGCTGCTTCATGAACTACGCGTACGGCTGGGCCTTCGCGAAGCCGGTGCGGAAGATCTACTACAACCTGACCGTGACGGCGCTTTCGGTCGCGGTCGCGCTGATCATCGGGACGATCGAGGTGATCTCGATCGTCACCGAACGATTCGGGATCACGACCGGCCCCTTCGCGGCCATCGGGGAGCTGAGCCTGGACTACGTCGGCTACGCGGTCGTCGCGCTCTTCGTGCTTACGTGGGTCTTCGCGCTCGCTGTCTGGCGCTTCGGCCGTATCGAGGAGCGTTGGTCGGCGCGGCTCCCCTCGGAACAGCCCTCCTGACCTGCGAAAAGAGAGCAAGGGACCTTTGCTGTCACTTTCCATAAGAGAGTGATAGCAAAGGTCCCTTGCTCCCCCGAGGCCATGAGGGTCAGGCGGGCTGGGGCACCGGAGCGCGCGAAGGCAGCGCCAGCGCGAAGGCGAGTAAGGCGACGAAGGCGGCGACGGGACCGACCCACCACACACCCGCCGAGGACAGCACGATGCCGCCCAGTGCGGCACCGAGCGCGCCGCCGCCGTAGATCGCGGAACCGTTGAGCCCCAGTGCGACCGTCGGCGCGTCGGGCGCGAGCGAGAACAGCCGGTGCTGCTGCGGCACCATCAGCATCCCGCCGAACACCCCGGATGCCAGCGCGAGGACCAGCGCCCCGGGCAGGCTCAGCACGGCGACGTCCACCAGCGCCAGCGTCACCACCGTGCCCGCGAGCGAGATCGACCGGACGCGCGCGGAACCGAGCGAGTCGGTGGCGCGGCCCGCGAAGGCGTTGCCCGCGATCTGCCCGATCCCGAAGCCGATGAGCAGCCACGAGATCATCGCGCCCGGAGCCACCGGAGCGACCAACACCGGCAAGTACACGAAGGCGGCGAAGGAGGCCGCAGTGCCGATGGCGCTCACGCCCAGCACGCGTGCGATCGGCGGCCGGACGACGACGGCGAGGCGGTCCCGCAGGCCGACCGTCGGCACCCGGACCGCGGGCAGCAGCGGGACCAGCAGCGCGACGACCACGGCCACGGCGCCGATCCCCCACATCACCGCGCGCCAGCCGAACCAGTTCCCGGCGAGCACCCCGATCGGCACCCCGAGCACGATCGACACGCTCATCCCGGCGGAGACGGTGGCCAAAGCGCGGCCGCGCCGCTCGTCCGAAGACAGCGCACCGGCGAGGACGTAGGCGTTGGACTGGAAGGCGGCGGCGCCGATGGCGGCCAGCACACGAGCGACGGCGACGACGGCGAAGGACTCGCCGAGCGCCTGACCGGCCATGCCGATCGTGAACAGCAGCATCCCGGCGCCGAGCACCCAGCGCCGGTCGAGCCGTCCGGTGAAAGCCGCGATGAGCGGCGAAGAAACCGCGTAGGTCACCGCGAAGACCGTGGTCAGCTGACCCGCGGCGGCTTCGGAGACACGCAGGTCGGCGGCGATGGTGGGCAGCAGCCCGTTCAAGACGAACCCGTCGGTGCCGACGGTGAACGTCCCGACGGCGAGTACCAGCAGAGCCCCCAAGGCGAGCCGATCATTTGATGATCGTCGAATCGTCATGGGAGGTATAGTGGCCGGACTATTCGATGACTGTCAAATAGTTTGGAGCGACGTGAGCAGCACGCTGCCGCAACCGGCGGCCGGGGAAATCGAGATCGTGCACGTGCTCCAAGCGCTGGCGGACCCGGTACGCCTGGAGCTGATCCGCGCCCTGCGAAGCAACCCTTCGCCGCGAAGCTGCGCCATCACCGAGTACGACATCGAGATCAGCGCGCCGACGCTTTCCCACCACTGGAAGGTCCTCCGCGAGGCCGGGCTGACGACGACGTTCGTCGAAGGCCGGACCCGCTGGGTCGAACTGCGGACCGACGACATCCACCAGCGCTTCCCCGGGCTACTGGACGCCGTTATCGCCTGAAGCTCCCGCCTGTTCACCGAAGCGACCGTGTCAGTTTCGGCGTCGAATCCTTCGGCGATGCCGGCCCTGGCCACGCCCGCCGGAGCGGCGGCGAGCGGATGCGCGAACGTGCGCGTCCCCGGCGCCGCCGAGCAGCAACTGTCCTGTTTGGACGATCTGACCACCACCGGCACACTCGCGACCGGGCATACGGTCCAGACGGACTGGGCCGGGCTGACCTCGGCGGGTTTCCCCGTCCCCCACGGCGTGCCGGGCATCCAGATCGTGCCGCGGCGGCCCGGCCGCTGGAACGGCGGACTCGTCGTCTCGGGTTCGCCCGGTGTGCGGCGGCAGTACGCGAACGATCGCGTGAACGGTGACCTGGCGACCACTTGCGCACTAAACTGAGCGCATGGAATTCCAGGACGTCGTACGACGCCGTCGCATGGTCCGGAAGTTCACCGACGAGCCGGTCGCCGAGGCAAGCCTGCGGCGCATCCTGAGCAACGCGCTGCGCGGACCCTCAGCGGGTTTCTCGCAAGGGCAAGGATTCCTTGTCCTCACCGGAGAGGAACTTCGGCGATTTTGGGAGTTCGCGGCCGACTGGGCGCCCTCGACGGTGACGACGGCGCCGGTCGCGATCGTGCCGCTCTCGGTCAAGAACGCCTATCTGGAGCGCTATGCCAAGCCCGACAAGGGTTTCGCCGCCGGGGACGACTCGTGGTGGCGCGTGCCCTACTGGGACGTCGACACCGGGATGGCGGCGATGTTGATCCTCCAGACCGCGGTCGACGAGGGACTCGGCGCCGTATTCTTCGGGCTGGCGCCGGAAAGCGTCGAGCGGATCCACCGTGAGTTCGGCGTGCCTGCCGATCACGACCCGATCGGCGTCATCGCCCTCGGCCACGGTGACGAACCCGGTCCGTCGCCGGGTTCCTCGGCGACGACGATCCAGCGTCGAGACTTCTCCGAGGTCATCCGTTTCGGTCACTGGTGAGGCGGTGCAGCCTGAGCGCGAGCTGGAGTTCCAGCGCGCGCTCGGGTGCCTGCCACTCCTCGCCGAGCAGTGCGGCGATACGGTCCAGCCGCTGGACGACGGTGTTGACGTGCACGTGAAGCAGGTCCTTCGCCCGTGTCGAATTGCCACCGCAGGAGAAATACGCCCGCAAGGTGCCGATCAGATCCGTGCCACGCCGCTCGTCGTAGTCGAGCACCGGGCCGATCGTGGCCGTCACATACGCGGCGAGATCGGCGTGCTCACCCAAAAGCAGGCCGACGAACCCGAGGTCGGCCATGCTCGCGCCCTCGCCCGCCCGGCCGAGTGCCAGCAGCGACGCGACACAACGCGCGGCCTCGGCGTGTGCCCCGGCGAGCGTGTGCGGGGAGGCGGCCGGGCCCGCCGCGCCCACCGTGACCACGCAGTCCATTGTGGACGCGAGTTCGGCGGCGACGGACCGCGCCAGCGCACCGGGCTCGTCTCCCCGGGCCAGCAGGACGACCTCGTCCGCGTGGACGCCGACCAAAACGGCGTGACGCGCGGCGGCCGAAGCCAGCCGTCGCCGTGAGACGTCGTCGGAATGCGCGATCAGGACAGCATGCGGTGTCGACAAATCGACCCCGAGGCGGCGACCTCGTGCCATCAACGCGGCGGGATTGCGCCCGGGCGCCGTGAGCAGGTCCGAAAGCAGCTCACCGCGTACCTCGTCTTCGGCCCGCGCGACGGAACGCCGTTGCATCAGCAGGACCGCGGTGACCACGCCGGCCCGCTCGAACAACCGCCGGTCCGCCTCACCGAGTGACGGCCCGCCGCCCAGCACCAGACTCCCCAAAAACTCCTGCCCCGCCTGGACGGCGCAGACCCAACCGTCCTCGGTGGACACCGCGCGGCCGCTGGCCCGCGACGCCGAGACCGCGGTCCGCGAAAGGCGCGGTTCCCCGGCCGTCGAGGCCAGGACGAGGCCGTCCGCGTCGTGCACGGCGATACCGCCGCCGAGCACGTCCGCGACCGCGGCGGCGACCTCGGCCAGATCACCGCCGCGGAGCACGAGATCCATCAGCCGGTCGTGCGCGTCCTCGGCGCGGCGCATCGCGTCGTTGTGCGCGCTGATCGTCGCGTTGGCGGCGTTCAGTTCGGCCACCGCGCGCCGCGTCTCGTCGAGCAGATGCGCGTTGTCCAGGGCGATCGCCGCGTGGTCGGCCAGTGAGGACAGCAGCGCGACCTCGTCGGGCGAGAACTCCCGCGTGGTCCGGTCCGAGGCGAACAGGACACCGATGACCTTGCTGCCGATCGCCAGCGGCACGCCGAGGATCGCCGTCAGCCCCTCGTCGAGCACGCCGGTGTCGATCGACGACGTGTGGTGGAACCGCTTGTCGTCGAAGTAGTCCGACGTCGCGTACGGCCGCGCCGTCTGCGCGACCAGTCCGCCGAGCCCCTCGCCCATCCCCAGCACGATGTCCTGGAACAGGGCGGAAACCGAACCGTCGGTCACGCGAACGTAGGTGTTGCCCTCGGTCTCGTCGTTGAGGCTGAGATACGAGACGTCCACCCCGAGCAGCGCCCGCGCCCGCCGCACGATCGACCGCAGGACCGCGTCCGGATCGTCGAGCCGGGCGAGGTCGCTGGCCGTGTCGAACAACGCGGCCAGTTCCGCTTCGCGCCGCCGGTGCTCGGCGACGGTGTCCCGGATCCGCAGCGCCAGCTCGGTCGCCTTCGGATCGACCGGGACGTGCGCCAGCTGCTCGCTGCCCGCCCCGGAGGCGAGCAGTTCGAGCAGCCGGTGTAACTGCGCGGAACCGTCCACAGCGGTCATGCTGACACGTGAGGGCGCTCCGTGAGAACTTCTTCGGAATGGAGGGACTCACCCTTGGTCTCGCGAGCGACCAGCAACGCGATCACGGTCAGCGCGCACATCGCGACGACGTAGAGCGAGACCGGGATCGTGCTGCCGAACTCCTTGAACAGCGCGACCGCGATGAGCGGCGCCACCGCGCCCGCCGCGATCGACGAGAGCTGACCGCCGACCGAAAGACCGGTGTAGCGGACCCGCGTCGGGAACTGTTCGGAGAAGAACGCGGCCTGCGGGCCGTACATCGCGCCGTGCAGGACCAGCCCGACGGTCGCCGCGAGAATGATGACACCGGGGTTCTTGGTGTCGAGCATCGCGAAGAACGCGAAGCTCCACGCCGCCATCCCGATCGCGCCGAAGAGATACACCGGACGTCGTCCGATACGGTCCGAAAGCATGCCCCACAAGGGAATCGTCACGAAATGCACGGCCGAGCCGATGAGCACGGCGTTGAGCCCCACCGATTTCGGCAAGGTGAGCCCGGTGGTGACGTAGACGAGGATGAACGCGGTGATCACGTAGTACGAAACGTTCTCCGCCATCCGCGAGCCGATCGTGATCAGCACCGCGCGCCGGCTCTTGCGGAACACCTCGACCACCGGCGCGTGTTCGGCGACCGCGTTGTTCTTCCGCGCCGCGAGGAAAACCGGCGATTCGCTGACCGCGAGCCGGATCCAGAGGCCGATGATCACGAGCACGCCGGAGAGCAGGAACGGGATCCGCCAGCCCCAGCCGAGGAAAGCCTCGTCCGACTGCGTCGCGGCGAGGATCGCCAAGACCGCCGTGGCCAGCAGGTTCCCGCCCGGCGCGCCGCACTGCGGCCACGACGCCCAGAACCCGCGGCGTTGGTCGTCACCGTGTTCGGAGACGATCAGCACCGCGCCGCCCCATTCGCCGCCCAGTGCGAAACCCTGCACCAGCCGCAGCAGCGTGAGCAGGATCGGCGCCAGGACACCGACGCCGGCGTACGTCGGGAGGACGCCCATCGCGCAGGTCGAGCCACCCATCAGAAGGAGGCTCAGCACCAGCAGCTTCTTGCGGCCGACACGGTCGCCGAAGTGGCCGAACACCAGCCCGCCGACGGGTCGCGCGAGGAACCCGACGGCGTAGGTGAGGAACGCGAGCAACGTGCCGGTCAGCGGATCGTTGGTGGGAAAGAACAGTTTGCCGAACACCAGCGCCGCGGCGGAGGTGTAGAGGAAGAAGTCGTACCACTCGATGGTCGTTCCGATGAGACTGGCGCTGACGACCTTCGCGATCGAGCCACGGTTCTGCGTGGTCACCGGGACGTCCTTTCCTTGGTGGGGGTTCACGCGGCGGTCCAGCCGCCGTCGAGGGGAATCGAGGTGCCGGTGACGTGGGCGGCGTGGTGCCCGCACAGCCAGAGGACGCACGCGGCGACGTCTTCGGGTTCGATGAGCCGTTTGATCGCCGAGCGGCGCAGGAGGACCTGCTCGATGACGGCGTCGCGTTCGAGGCCGTGCTCCTCGGCCTGAGCCTGGAGCTGGCCGGTGACGAGCGGCGTCCGGACGTAGCCGGGGCTGACGCAGTTGCTGGTCACACCGTGTTCCGCCCCTTCGAGCGCGGTGACCTTGGAGAGGCCTTCGAGCGCGTGCTTCGCGGTGACGTACGCGGATTTGAACGGGCTCGCGCGGAGGCCGTGGACACTGGACATGTTGACGACCCGGCCCCAGCCGCGGTCGTACATCCGGGGAAGTACCCGGCGGATCAACAGGAACGGCGCGGTGACCATGAGCGACTGGAGCCGCGTGAACGTCTCCGGCGGGAACTCGTGGATCGGCGCGATGTGCTGGAAACCGGCGTTGTTGACGAGGATGTCGATCTCGGCCGGGAGGGTCTCGACGGCCCGCGCGTCGGTGAGGTCGACGACGTGCGCGATGCCGCTGACCTCGGCCGCCGCCCTCTCGACGGCGTCGTCGATGTCGACGAGGTGGACCTCGGCCCCGGCTTCGGCGAGCGCCCCGGCGCAGGCCAGGCCGATCCCGCTCGCCGCGCCCGTGACCAGTGCGGACTTACCGGTCAGATCGCTGTGATACGCACCACTCATGCCCGACGACGTTAGGTCGCTCCCGGCACTTAAGCCATGTGGTCAGGCACTACACCTGCTCAAGATCCCCTGTGCGTTAACCACACCCCCGCGGTTAGTCCTCTAAATGCGGTACTTGCGCGTGCAAGGACCGCAACCAGAGGACTGAACGCGGGGTCAGCCGGCGGCGTCCGAGATGGACTTGGCCTCGCGGGCACCGGCTTCGAAGGCTTCGCACGAGAAGAGCAGCCAGGTCCGGACGCCCTCGGGAGTCCCGGAGCTGAAGGCCGAAGCGGCTTCGAGGTACTTCGGCACCCGCCGGAAGTACGCGACCTCCGGCACCGTCAGCGCCTTCGGGTCCAGGCCGGTCGCCACCGCGGAAAGCCGTGCCGCCGCCCGCGCGACCACCCCGTCCGCGGAACCGAAAGGCTTGAGTGCCAACAGTTCCCCATGGACGACGGCGGTCAGCACCGGGCCGGGGACCGACGTCGCGCCGGTGATCAGTTGCGCCAGCATCTCCAGCCGCTGCCCGGCCTCGCCCGACGACCGCGGCCGCCCCAGCGCGTCGGGATCCGTCACCAGATCCGACGCGGCGAGCACGTGCAACCGCGCCAACGCCTGCAAGGGCGCGCGCCGCCAGGTCGGGAGCAGCCCCTCCAGTGCCTCCGCGACGCGTAGCGCCCCGGTCAGCACCGGATCGGTCACTTCACCGGACTCCGGCAGTTCGGGCGCGGCGCCTTCGATACCGGCCGACGCCCGCGCCGATCGCACCGACGCTTCGGCGGCCGTCGCCGCTCCTCCGCGCAAGTTCGCGGGCAGCCGGTGGACGGCGAACACCGCGTCCTGCGCCGTTTTCGCGGCCGTCGCGACACCTTCGAGCTCCAGCAGCGGCTTCAGCGGATCCGTCACGCGTCCAGCACCTGACCCTCGCGGCGCACGACCGGCGCCTGCACCGACCACGGGAAGTTGATCCACCGATCCGTGTGCTTCCAGACGTACTCGCATCGGACCTCGGAGCGCGGCTTCTCGTAGACGACCGCGCAGCGCACCTCGGCGACGTGGTCGGCGCAGAAGTCGCGGACCAGCTTCAGCGTCGCGCCGGTGTCCGCGACGTCGTCGGCGACGAGCACCTTCTTCTTCGTCAAGTCGACGACGTTCGGCACCGGGGGCAGCATCACCGGCAGGTCGAGGCGCTGGTCGACGCCGGTGTAGAACTCGACGTTCATCACGTGCAGGTTCTTCACGTCCAGTGCGTAGCCGAGCGCGCCGGCGACGAACAGCCCGCCGCGCGCGATCGACAGGATCAGGTCCGGCTCGAACCCGTCGTCGGCGACGGCCTGCGCCAGATCCCTGCTGGCCGCCCCGAACAACTCCCAGGTGAGCTCTTCCCGCTCTTCGGCCATGCCGCCTCGCCTTCGTCGATCGTTCCCGCGAGCATAGGCAACGCCTCAGTGGCCTTTTCGAATGCTTCAAAACTGGCTATCCAGCAAGGCCATTATCGGCCCGTAGCGTCAAGATCGTGACCGACTGGAACCAGCACACGACCCTGACCGGCGAACGCGTCCGCCTCGAACCACTCACCCCGGACCACGCGAAGGGCCTGTTCGAAGCGGGAGCCGACCCGGAGATCTGGACCTGGCTCAGCCTCCGGCAACCGCGGGACCTCGCCGAGGCCGAAGCGATGGTCGACGGCATCCTCGCCGACACCGCCCGTCGCGCCTGGGCGCAGATCGACGTGCGGACCGGCGAGGTCGCGGGCACGACGTCGTTCTACGGGATCGACGCGCCGCACAGGATCCTTTCCGTCGGCTACACCTGGATCGGCAAGCCGTGGCACCGGACCGGGCTCAACCGCGAGTCGAAACTCCTGTTGCTGCGCCACGCTTTCGACGACCTCGGCGCGAACCGCGTCGCTTGGGAGACCGACATCCGCAACCTGCGGTCGCAGAAAGCGATCGAACGGTTGGGCGCACGGCGGGAAGGTGTGCTGCGCGCGCATCGCGTCCGGCCCGACGGAACGGTCCGTGACACCGTTGTCTACTCCCTCACCGGACCAGAATGGCCCGCGGTCCGTACCGCGCTGTCCTCGAGCGGATGAATGCCGCGCGCAACCACGATGCAACCTTTTACTTCGCGTCGTAACGTCGATAGCGTGCCAACGGGCGTGAAGACACGCGAAACACAGGAGGCATCGCACCATGACCGAGCAATCGCCGGCGCTGGACAATTTGCTCACGGAGAGCAGGACCTTCCCCCCGAGCGAGGCCTTCGGCGCGCAAGCGAATGCCACCGCCGACTTCTACGCCGAAGCCGACGCCGACCGGGAAGCGTTCTGGGCCAAGCAGGCCGAGCGGCTGCACTGGGACACGAAGTGGTCGCAGGTACTGGACTGGACCAATGCGCCGGTAGCGAAGTGGTTCGTGGGCGGGAAGCTGAACGTCGCCTACAACTGTGTCGACCGCCACGTCGCCGACGGGCACGGCGAGCAGGTCGCCATCCACTGGGTCGGCGAGCCCGGCGACAGCCGCGACATCACTTACGCGCAGCTGAAGGACGAGGTTTCCCGGGCCGCCAACGCCTTGGAGTCCCTCGGCCTCGCCGCGGGCGATCGCGTCGCCATCCAGATGCCGATGGTCCCCGAAGCGATCGTCGCGATGCTCGCGTGCGCCCGCATCGGCGCGCTGCACAGTGTCGTCTTCGGTGGTTTTTCCCCGACAGCACTGCGTTCCCGTGTGGATGACCAGGCGGCGAAGGTCGTCATCACCACGGACGGCCAGTACCGCCGCGGCAAAGCCGCCCCGATGAAGGCGAATGTCGACGAAGCGCTCGAAGGCGCCGAATCGGTCGAGAAGGTCATCGTCGTCCGCCGCACCGGCGACGAGGTGCCCATCACCGAGGGCCGCGACATCTGGTGGCACGAACTGGTCGACGGCCAGTCCGCGGAGCACGCGCCGCAGGCGTTCGACTCCGAGCACCCGCTCTTCATCCTCTACACCTCCGGCACCACCGGTAAGCCGAAGGGGATCCTGCACACCTCCGGCGGATACCTGACCCAGGCGGCGTACACGCACCACAACGTCTTCGACCACAAGGCGGGCGAAGACGTCTACTGGTGCACCGCCGACATCGGCTGGATCACCGGGCACACCTACATCGTGTACGGGCCGCTGGCGAACCGGACCACGCAGGTCGTCTACGAAGGCACGCCCAACACGCCGCACGAGGGCCGCCACTGGGAGATCGTCCAGCAGCACAAGGTCTCCCTCTACTACACCGCGCCCACGTTGATCCGGACGTTCATGAAGTGGGGCAACCAGATCCCGCAGAAGTACGACCTGTCCTCGCTGCGGGTGCTCGGCAGCGTCGGCGAGCCGATCAACCCCGAGGCGTGGATCTGGTACCGCGAGAACGTCGGCGCGAACTCGGCGCCGATCGTCGACACCTGGTGGCAGACCGAGACCGGCGGGATCATGATCTCGCCGCTGCCGGGTGTCACGTCCACGAAGCCGGGCTCCGCGCAGAAGGCGCTGCCGGGCATCTCGGCGAAGGTCGTCGACGACCAAGGGGTCGAGGTCGGCAAGGGTGGCGGCGGCTACCTGGTGCTCGACAAGCCGTGGCCGGGGATGCTGCGCGGCATCTGGGGCGACGAGGAGCGGTTCCGCGACACCTACTGGTCGCGTTTCCGCGATCAGGGCTTCTACTTCGCCGGTGACGGCGCGAAGTACGACGCCGACGGCGACATCTGGCTGCTGGGCCGGGTCGACGACGTGATGAACGTGTCCGGGCACCGGATCTCGACCACCGAGGTCGAGTCCGCGCTGGTCTCGCACCCGACGGTCGCCGAGGCCGCCGTCGTCGGCGCGAGCGACCCGACCACCGGACAGGGCATCGTCGCGTTCGTCATCCTGCGCGGCAACGCCGACAAGGACGCCGCCGGCGGCGACAAGGCCGTGCAGGAACTGCGTAACCACGTCGCCAAGGAGATCGGGCCGATCGCGAAGCCGCGGCAGATCCTGGTCGTGCAGGAGCTGCCGAAGACCCGCTCCGGCAAGATCATGCGCCGCCTGCTGCGCGACGTCGCCGAGAACCGTCAGGTCGGCGACGTCACCACGCTGGCCGACTCGTCGGTGATGGACCTGATCTCTTCGGGTCTGAAGTCCGGCAAGTCGGAGGAGTAGCCAAACGCGACGAAGGGGCCTTTCGCCGTGAAAGGCCCCTTCGTCGCATCTCAGGCGGGTTCGACGGGCAGCCACAGTTCGCAAGTGGGTCCCGAAGTCGTCCGCGTGCTCCAGGATCGTGACGATCGACGGTCCCGGACGCAGCCGCCACGGGTTGGCCGGGAACCACTCGGTCGCCGTCGCCGCCCACACCTTCTGCAGCACCTCCGGATGCGGGCCGTCGGTACGGAAGACCGCCCACCGCCCGGACGGCACCTCGACGACGTCGAGATCGCCGGGCGGGTCACCGGCGACGGCGACCCCGTGCAGATAGGTCAGCTCGGTGCCGTCCGGGTCGAGGGCGTCGCTGACCTGCAGCAGGCCCGGCGGCTCGGTGTCACTGAGCGCCTTCAACCGGGCGTGCGCCTCCGGCGGCAGCGCGGTGATGTGCCGCCGGATGTGCGGGTTGGCGCCTTCGTGGACGAGCGGGACGCGGGTCGCGTGACCGACGAGCCGGAAAGCGGGACGGTCGACGATACGGGTGTCCATGGGGATACTCCCTTCGACGCTCAGGCGGAACCTGAGCCGCGGTTGTGTGCGAAGGGGACCTCCGTCGCGGCGGACGTCACCGGGACCGGCGCCATGGACAGCCTGGAACGCCCTGCCGAACGCCTCCGTCGAGCCGTAGCCGTACCGGACGGCGATGCTCAGCAAGTCGTCCTCGCCACGGATGACGTCGGCGACGGCGGCGGTCATACGGCGACGGCGGACGTACTCCGACAGCGGCATTCCCGCCAGCGACGAGAACATCCGGCGAAGGTGGTACTCGGTCGTGCCGAGCGCCTTGGCGTGCCCGGTGACGTCGAGTTCGTCGGCGAGGTGTTCTTCGACCAGGTCGACGAGCTGGTTGAGGGCCGAAATCACGTGGCCTCCCTTCGTCGTCGACTCTGACGGAACGCACCCGGACCGCGCCCGACCGTCGCGAACCGATCCGATCATGCGACACGCTTAGCACACCCTGCCTCGCGACAGTCGAACGCCTGTTCTAGGATGTGCCGGGTACCACCCCATACCCGGGCAAGGAGACGACACCGACGATGACCGTGGATGCCTTGACACGCACTGACGCCGTGTCCGAAGAAGCGGCTACTGAAGCGCCCGTCGACTCGAAGCCGCAGGCAGAGTCCACCGAGACGGCCGAGAACGCGACGGCCGCCACCGAAGCCGGGGACTCCCCGGCCGAGGACCAGACGGAAACCCCCACCGAAGCCACGGCGGAGTCCCCCAAGCCCAAGCGTGGCCGCCCGAAGGTCGCCACGACGGCCAAGAAGACCCGCACCGTCGAGCTGACGCTCACGGTCACCGGCACCGCCGATGGCGAGTGGCAGGCCGAGCTCAAGAACGGCGCCAAGTGGGTCGCGAAGGGCCTGGAGATCCCGGCCGCCGCCGTGTCCCGTGCCGCCAAGGAGCTGCACGCGGACCTGTCGGGCCCGATCGACGAGGTCATCAACGCGGCCCGTGAGCTGCAGGCCGCGAAGGTCGCCCAGCTCGAAGCCGAGCTGGAGAAGGCGAAGCTGGCGCTGGCCGAGCTGGACGCGTAAGACTTTCCTCCCGACCGGGGCGGACGCTGGAACCTTCAGCGTCCGCCCCGGTTTCTTTCACCCGCCGATCGGCGGTTTCGACGGCAGCGGGGTCTTGAACTCGACCCATCGACTGTCCACAATGGCCTCGACACTGTGCGGGACACCGCGTGGATGGACGATCGACCCGCCTGCTTCGAGCGTGACCGCACGGCCGTCGAGCGTACCCCGCAGCGAACCCGAAACCAGGTACACGATGCTGTCGTGATCGTGGCTGTGCACGGGAGACGCGACGCCGGCCGGATAGAAGATCTCGTACGCCAGGCCGCCTTCCGCCCGCGCGAGCGTCCGGAACCGGCCCTGCCCGCCGATCAGCGGCAGACCCTCCACAGTGGACATCGGCAGCCAGGTCATCGCACGGGTTCCATGACAGCGGCCTCCTCGCGGTCCGGGTCGCGGGCCAGCGCGACGCCGACGATGCTGACGACCGCCGTCGCGAGCAGGTAGACGCCGATCGCGACCCAGGTGTCGTACCCGGCGAGCAACGCGGTGAACAGCAGTGGCGCGGGCGCCCCGCCGATGACCCCGGCGAGCGTGTAGGCCAGCGAACTCCCGGTGTAGCGCAGGCGCGGCGAGAACTGCTCGGTGACGAGCGCGGCCTGCGGCCCGTAGAGCGCGGCGTGGATGACGAGCGCGAGCACGATGCCGGTCACCAGCATGGCGAACGAGCCGCCGCTGACCATCGGGAAGAACACGAACGGCCAGATCCCGGCGGCGATGGTCGCGACCAGGTACATCTTCCGACGCGAGACCCGGTCCGACAGCGCACCGAACGCCGGCATCAGCACCAGCTGGAACGCCGAACCGATCATCACCGCGGCCAGCCCGGCGCCGCGCGAGAGGCCGGTGTGCGTGGTGACGTAGGTGAGGACGAAGACGGTGAACAGCGCGTACAGGACGTCCGGACAGACACGGATCAGCACGGCCGCGGCCAGCGCGCGGCGTTCGGTGCGGAAGACCTCGGAGATCGGCGCCGACGAACGCTCGCCGCTTTCCTGGAGCTGCTTGAAGACCGGCGTTTCCTCCAGTTCGAGCCGGATCCAGAGGCCGAATCCGACCAGCGCGCCCGAAAGCAGGAACGCGATCCGCCAGCCCCAGCTGGTGAACTGGTCCTCGGTCAGCAGCGCGGCCAGTACGGCGAGGACACCGTTCGCGAGCAGGTTTCCCGCGGGCGGGCCGATCTGCGCGGCCGACGCCCAGAACCCGCGTTTGCCCGGATCGCCGAACTCACTCGACAGCAGGACGGCGCCACCCCATTCGCCGCCGATGCCCACACCCTGCGCGAAGCGCAGCGCCACGAGCAGCACGGCCGCGAAGCCGCCGATGGACTCGTACGTCGGCAGGACACCGATGAGGAACGTCGCGACACCGGTGAGGACGAGCGTCACGACCAGGATGCGCTTGCGGCCGAGCACGTCGCCGAGGCGGCCGAAGAGGAACCCGCCGATCGGCCGCGCGAGGTAGCCGACGGCATAGGTGGAGAACGCCGCCATCGTGCTCGCGAGCTGGTCTTCCGAGGGGAAGAAGAGGTGCCCGAAGATCGTCGCGGCCGCGACCGAGTAGGCCGCGAAGTCGTACCACTCGAGTGCTGTTCCCGAGAGACTGGCCGCGAAGGCCTTGTGCAGCGAGCGCCGGTCACCGGCTGGTGAGGTCATGTCCACATCCCGTCAGTTCGAGGTCCTCAACCCCGCCGGGAGGGGTTGAATTGCGGATATACTCCTTGTATACAAGCTGTATGCGCAACCCCCGATCCGGAGGAAAGATGCCTGAGCTGCGTTTCACCCTTCCCGACGGCCAGGAACGGACCACCGAGGTCCACACCCTCCTGAACGCCGGATACGCCGGTCGCAGCCAGGAAGACGTGGCCGCCCACGTGGCCGAACTGGCCGAACTCGGGGTCCCCGCGCCCTCGGCGATCCCGGCGCTCTACCCGGTCGCGCCGTATCTGGCGAGCCAGACCGACGAGGTCCCCGTGCAGCACGAGCGGACCTCCGGCGAGGCGGAATGGGCCATCGTCATCACCGGCCCCGAGCCCGAGGACGTCCTCCTGACCGCCGCCTGCGACCACACCGACCGCGCGCTCGAAGCGCACGGCGTCGCGTGGAGCAAGAACGCCGGACCGGACGTCCTCGCGGCCGAGGCCTGGCGTCTCGTCGACGTCCAGGACCGGCTCGACGACCTCACACTCTCCGCCTGGGCCGGGGAAACCCTGATCCAGCAAGGGAAACTCGCGGAACTGCTGCCGCCGTCGTACTGGCTGGACGTGCTGCGCGAACGCGGCCTGCACGCTCCGGGCACCGTGCTGATCTCCGGAACGATCCCGATGGTGCACGGCGTCGACCAGTTCGCCGACGCGTGGCGCGTGGAACTGGGCGACCCGGCGACCGGGAAGACGATCGGACTCGCCTACCGCGTACGGCGGCTGCCCGAACCGATCGGCTGAAGCAGTCCGCCCGCCTTCGATGGCGGCTCCGGCCTCGCTCGCCGATTTCCCCGCTTGCGCAAGGTCCAGTAGCACCAGCCGTTGAGCGCGCACCGGGTCGGCCGTCGAAGTGCGCGGGCGTCCCGGCCGCGGCGGCGCGGGCCGGACGCCGGCAACCCGATCAGGATCACCACCTCGGCCATCGGGACGACTTAGGGGTCCTAACAGAATGATCTTGGGTGTGGTTTGATGTCGTGTCTTGGTGGTCTTCTGTGAGGGGTGGGCTGGGTGGGGCAGCGGCGTCCGTGGGAGGTCGATGATGGTCTGTGGGAACGGAT
>JAEBEO010000023.1:0-127682 GCA_049998115.1 Amycolatopsis sp. cmx-4-19
TGACACATCCGGGCTGTTCACCAAGCCCCGCAACTCAGCACGCTCATCCACCGTCAACTCCACCGACACAGTCAACAGCACGAACCATCACACCCGCGTAAAGCAACCAGAATCACGGAACACTAGGCGGGCGCCGGTCGGAAATCGACCCGCTTGAGGTCGGGGATGGTCTCGGCCAGCACCAGATCGCACGTAACGTCGTCTGGATCCATCAACACCGCGCGGCCGTGCACATCGTAGAACAGCACCGGCCGCTCGCGCCCATCATCGAACACCGCCACCAAACCCGCCGGCGCCGATGTGAACGGCCCCGCTAACGGCGAGCCGAACTGCACGTCAATTCCGGCGTAGGGCAGCTTGACCCCTGCCATCTCCGGCCGCACCAGCCGTGTGCCGCCGGGGCCGAGCACCAGCGGATGCCCCTCATTGCTGAAGGCATAGATCGGGGTCGTCACACCTGGCTTGTGGGGGTCGTCCTCGAACCTGGCCCGCAAGCCCGGCGGCGCAGCCACTGCAGGCCACTCACCGCGCGCCCTCTCCCCGTTGTCGTCGCTCATCACGCAAGCCTTCCACGATGCGCCGTCGCTCGATTGCGGGCGCGGCCGCCAGGATGCCGAGGACCGAGATGGCGGCGGCGATGGCGATGTAGATGACGATGGGTGTGGCGCTGCCGTAGTTCCGCAGCAACGCCACGGCGATGATCGGCGCCAGGGATCCGGCGAAGATCGAGGTGACCTGGTAGCCGATGGAGGTGGCGCTGTAGCGGACGCTGATGTCGAATTGCTTGGCGAAGAACGCCGCCTGCGGGCCGTACATGGCGGCGTGCATGAAGAGGCCGCCGGTCACGGCCACGATGATGAGTGCGGGTTGGCGGGTGTCGAGAAGGTGGAAGAACACCGGTGCCCACGCGGCGGTGCCGAGGGCGCCCGCCAGGTACACCGGTCGCCTGCCGACGCGGTCGGACAGCGCGCCGAACAGCGGGATCGCGACGAGGTGGACGGCGTTGGCGACCAGCAAGGCGGTGAGGACGACGCCGCTGGAGAGTTTGAGGTGGGTCGTGACGTAGGTGAGCACGAACGCGGTGATGACGTAGCAGGAGACGTTCTCCCCGACCCGGGCGGCCATGCAGATCACGATTTCCTTGGGTGGCGGCGTAGTGCTTCCAGTGCGGGTGCCCGGCGCGAGGTGTCGCCGGCGTCCACCAGTGCTTTCGCTTTGATGAACGCGGGGGCATCTTCGACAGCCGTGCGGATCCAGAAGCCGAGGACGACGAGCGCGGCGGAGAGCAGGAAGGGGATGCGCCAGCCCCAGCTGAGGAAGGCCGCATCGTCCATCGTTCCGGCGAGGATCGCCAGGACGGCGGTGGCCAGGAGGTCGCCGATCGGGACGCCGGCCTGTGCCAGCTCGCCCAGAATCCGCGGCGTTCGGCGGAGCCGTGTTCGCTGACCAGCAGCACGGCGTCGCCCCATTCGCCGCTGACGGCGAAGCCCTGCACCAGCCGCAGGCTGGTCAGCAGGACCGCCGCCCAGATGCCGATCGATCCGTAGGTGGGCAGCAGGCCGATCGCGGCGGTGGACGCGCCCATGAGCATGAGGAGTTTCTTGCGGCCGATGCGGTCGCCGAAGTGGCCGAAGACCAGGCCGCCGATGGGGAAGAGCTCAGGTTGCACGATTCGCCGATCAGAAGGTGTGTGTTGACGGCCCGGATTGTCGGGGCGGTCTGGTAGATCATGGGGCATGTTCCGCGACTTCAACTTCAAGCTGTTGGTCATCGACAAACTCATGTACCAGGACAAGGTCATCCAGCCCCGTTTCCGGATCGCCGACGTTCTCCACGCCAAGGGCGCCACCGGCGACCTGTGGAAGTACCTGCGCGAACAGGACCTGCTGTACACCGTTCTTGAGGAAGCTCGCCAGTACTTCACCGACTTGGAGATCACCCCCGACCAACTGGCCTCTGTGGAAGAGCTGACTACTGACGGCGGCTTGGAGATCTACCACCAGTGCTCGCCGTTCTGGGACGGAGAGGACGAGCTCTTCGACGTCACCTCACTGGACGACCTCGCCCTGCTGCCCAACCTCCGCGTGATCCACGGCGGCGACGCGACCATGATGGCCGCCGCTGGCGCCAAGGACACCCTCAAGGCCCGCGGAATCGCCGCGGATTGAAGCTTTTCATCGCGCTGCTCATGGGCTCTCGGTCAACCGGTATCGACGCGTCCTCAGCCGATGAGCTGGGGTCGTCAGTGCCCCGACCAGCCGCCTTGTTCCTCGGCGGCCTCCACATCGGACTCCGCGACCGCGGTGTGCGCAAGTGCGGCGACGGTTTCCTCGAGTCCGCGTTGGACGTCCTCGTTCGCGGCTTGGCGGACACTGCTCAAGGTGATGGTCAGCCCGGTTTCGTTCGGGCCGGTGTTTTCGATCGAAAGCGTGCCATGGTAATCGTGAGGTCTCTGAGATCCCCAGCTCAAGGTGTGGGTCTTCTCGTCGACCTTGAACCAGGCCTCGCTTTCGACGCGCTCACCGTTCACTTCGGCTGTCACACGCACGATGTCACTGCCTTGGGGCGCGGCTTGACTGATCTGCGGGAAGTAGCGCGGCAGATTGCCCGGCTCGCGCAGGAAGGCGAACAGATCGGCTGCCGGCATGTCGATCGTGGCGGTGTGGTGGTAGTCGGTCATAAGCACGCATACCCGATGCCGATGCAGGGAAACTCGGCAACCGGTCAGATCGAGTTTCTCCGGGCAACACCGTCGCTCGGCGGATCCGCGCCGGGTCGAGGGGGCTGTGAATGGCAATGAGGGTCAGAACCCAATGCCACGTAGCTCACGTTGATCTTGGACAGACCATGATCGCCAGCGGTGACGGCTGCCGCAGGTCACGCGCTCGGTTGCCCTGGCCGACAGGAGCCGGCCTTGCCTCAAGCGGTCGTGAGTGGGAAGGGTCGTTCTAACCCTCTTTGCCACTCACGACCCCCCTTGCGCACCTACACGAAGCACCCAAATCGGACGACCCGGCCCGAATTCGCGTCCCTTGTGGACAGTCGTGCCCCAGGTCCCGCCACCGGTGACTTGTCCAGCCTGTCGATCAGGTCCGGCAGCCGCCACAGCTCGCACCCAAGATCAACTCAAGCTACGTGGCATTGGGTCAGAACCCGCATCGCCACTCACGACCCCCTTCGCAAGGCGTACATATGGGAAGCAGTCGGATATTCAGCTACCCCCGCCTTCCTGAACACTCCAGGTGGGGCGCGGCGAACCTCGGCTCAAGTCGTCGTCGTGATCAGCAGCACGACGTCGAGGATCGCGATCACGATCGTCAGCCGGAACGCCACCGGACTTCGTGGTGCGCGGACAGCCGACAGCGCGGTCGCGGCGGCCAACGCGATTCCGGCGGTCGACACGGTCAGCGCGAAGATCGGTGACGTGGTCGCCGGGGCGACGCCGAGGATGACCGACGCGGCGGCCAACGCGACGGCCATGACGATCACGCCGGCTGTGGCCCCGAGCCGGTGCGGAAGCCCACGGACCCCGGTTTCCGCATCCGTTCGCAGGTCGGGAAGCACATTCGCGAAATGCGCGCCGAGCCCGAGCAGTGCTCCGGCGACCGGTATCCACCACGGAGGCCACGGCTGTCCGGGCAACGCGACGAATGGTGCGATCGGCAGGGCTCCGAAGGCGAGCAGATACGTCGCGCCGGACCAGATCGTGGATTTGAGGCCGAGGTTGTACGCCCATCCGGCCGCGACACCGATCAGCAGGGCCGCCGCCGCGAACGATCCCAGCAGTACGGACAAGACGATCGTCGCCGCCAGGGCGGTCGACGCGGCGACCGCGATCACCACTACCGGGACCGCCCCTGCGGCGACCGGCTTGTCGGTGCGGCCGACGGCGCGATCGCGGGCCGCGTCGATCCAGTCGTTGGACCAGCCGATCGACAACTGCCCGGTCAGCACCGCGGCACCGAGCAGAACCACCTCGCTCAAGCCGAGTCCCGTTCCGGCGGCCAGCAGGAGGGCCACCGCCGTCACCGCCAGTCCCGGAACGGGGTGGCACGCACCGGCGAGACCTGGCAGCACCCCTCGCCGTCTTGGCGATGTCGCCGTCCGGCCGGGCGTGCCGTCCGGTGTGGTCGGAAAGCCGCTCATCTGCCAAGTGTAGGCGGAGGTCGTACCGTGAAAGAGGTGACGACAATTTCAGCGGTCCACGGTGTACTTCCGCCACACCGTTATCCGCAAGCACAACTGACCGAATTGTTCGGGCGGCTGTGCCTGCCGGACAAGGCCGCGCGAGCGGTGGCGAACCGGTTCCACGCCAGTGCGCGGGTCGCCACCCGTCACCTGGCGTTACCCATCGAGCGCTACGAAGCGATCGACGATTTCACGGCGGCGAACGACGCGTTCCTGTCGGCCGCGGTCGATCTCGGTTGCGAAGCCGCGCTCGCCGCCCTCGCCGACGCGGGACTCGCACCGTCCGATGTGGACCTCGTGATGTCCACGACGGTGACCGGTTTCGCGGTCCCTTCGTTGGAGGCGCGCATCGCCTCACGGATCGGGATGCGCCCGGACGTCAAACGCCTGCCTCTCGTCGGTCTCGGCTGCCTCGCCGGCGCGGCGGGCATCGCGCGGTTGCACGACTTCCTGCACGGCTGGCCGACGTCGGTGGCGATGCTGGTGTCGATCGAGCTGTGCTCACTCACCGTCCAGCACAAGGATGCCAGCGCCGCCAACATGATCGCGTCCGGGTTGTTCGGCGACGGAGCCGCCGCGGTGATCGCGGTGGGCGAGGGTCACTCGACCGCCGCGGCGGGACCCCGGGTCGTGGACTCGGTCAGCCACCTGTACCAGGACACCGAACGCGCGATGGGCTGGGACATCGGCAGCACCGGTTTGAAGATCGTACTGGGCGCGGAGGTCCCGGATCTCGTGCACGAGTACCTGGCGGGTGATGTCGAGCGACTGCTGTCCCCGCACGGACTCAAGACCGGTGACATCGCCCGCTGGATCTGCCACCCCGGCGGCCCGAAGGTGATCGAAGCGATCCAGACCGAACTGGGGCTGGACGAGGACGACCTGGCGATGACCTGGCGCTCCCTGGACCGGATCGGGAACCTGTCGTCGGCCTCGGTGCTGCACGTCTTCGCCGACACGCTCGCCGACCGGCCCGCGTCCGTCGGCGACTGGGGCGTGGTGATGGCGATGGGCCCGGGTTTCTGCGCGGAGTTGGTGTTGCTGCGATGGTGAGCCAGATCTGGTACACGGTCCTGGTCGGACTGGTCTCGGTGGAACGGCTGGCCGAACTGGTCGTCGCGAAACGCAATCTGGCGTGGAGCCTTGCCCAGGGCGGCCGCGAAACCGGGTTCGGGCACTACCCCTTCATGGTGGTGCTGCACACCGGGCTCCTGGCCGGTTGCCTGCTCGAAGTGTGGCTCGCCGACCGTCCGTTCACCGCCGTAGTGGGCTGGCCGATGCTGGCCCTGGTCATCGCGTCGCAAACGCTGCGATGGTGGTGCATCCGCGTCCTCGGCCGTCAATGGAACACCCGCATCGTGGTGGTCCCCGGCCTTCCCCACGTCACCGATGGTCCTTACCGCCTGTTCCCGCATCCCAACTACGTCGCCGTCGTCACCGAGGGCTTCGCTCTGCCGCTCGTGCACGACGCGTGGATCACGGCCGCGGTGTTCACGGTACTCAACGCCGGGCTGCTCACGGTCCGGATCCGCGCGGAGAACCAAGCGTTGAAGTCAGCACATGCCTGAGCCTCTGCACGACGTGGTCATCGCCGGCGGCGGCCCCGCCGGACTGGCCGTCGCACTCGGGTGCGCGCGGGTCGGCCTGGACGTGGTGGTGTGTGAGAAACGCGCCGGGGTGATCGACAAGGCATGCGGGGAAGGACTGATGCCGGGTGCCGTGCGAGCCTTGACAGCACTCGGAATAGATCCGCCGGGGCACCCGATCGACGGCATCACCTACCGCCAGGGCCCGAGCGCCTCCGTGCACGCCGCGTTCCGTGCGGGGCCGGGAAGAGGCGTGCGGCGCACCGCGCTGCACCAAGCCTTGCGCACCGAAGTGGACCGGCACGGCGTACCGATTCTGCCGACGGCGGTCACCGACGTGACGCAGTACGACGACCACGTGCGGGCGGGCGGACTGCGGTCGCGCTATCTGGTCGCGGCCGATGGTCTGCATTCCCCGCTCCGGGCTCTCGCCGGTCTGGCCGGGCCCGGCACCACGAATTCGGTCGACACCCCTCGCTGGGGGCTGCGGCGCCACTACGCCCTCGCCCCGTACACCGACGCGGTCGAGGTGACCTGGGCGGCGCGGTCCGAGGCCTATGTGACACCGGTCGGACCGGACACCATCGGCGTCGCGATCCTGTCCTCGGTCCGCGGCGGGTTCACCGACCAACTCGCCGCGTTCCCCCACCTCGCGGCACGACTGGCCGGGGCCGAACCGGTGTCGTCGGTCCGGGGCGCAGGCCCGCTCCGGCAACGGGCATCGGGCCGGGTCGCGGGGCGGGTCCTGCTCGTCGGGGACGCGGCCGGCTACGTCGACGCTCTCACCGGCGAAGGTCTCGGGGTGGCACTGGCCACCGCGGCCGAACTCGTCCGCTGCCTGCGCGCGGATCGTCCCGCCGACTACGACCGCGCCTGGAAACGGACATCGCGGCGGTCACGGTGGTTGACCGAATCCCTGCTGTGGGCGCGCGGACGACCGGCGCTCTCCCCGCGGATCGTGCCGGTCGCCGCCCGGGCACCGCGGCTGTTCGCCGCCGTCGTCGACCAGCTCGCGCACTAATGCGCGCCGCGGAGGAGTGGGACCTCGTGATCGTCGGCGCCGGTCCGGCCGGGTCGGCGGCGGCGATCGCGGCCTCGCGGGCCGCCCCCGGCGCACGCGTACTGATGCTGGACACCGCCGACTTTCCCCGCGACAAGGTCTGCGGTGACGGTGTCGCACCGCACGCCATGGACGTACTTGCCGGACTCGGTATCGCCGTCACCGGGCTTTCAGCGGACACCGAACCGGTCACCGCGCTACACCTCACGTCACCGAAAGGCGTCCAGGCGAAACGGAACTTCCCGCGACCGGCCGCTGTCATTCCCCGTGCGCTCTTCGACGCGAGGCTCGTGCACGCCGCGTTGGACGCGGGCGTGGTCCTGCGGCGCCACCGCGTCCGCACACTCGTCCAGAACGACGGCCAGGTTCTCGTCGACGGCACGATCCGCGCCCGGACGGTCATCGGCGCGGACGGCGCGGAATCCGTCGTGCGACGCCAGTGCGGTGCCGGCCGCGCGCAGCCGGGCACCGTCGCGATCGCTCTGCGCGGTTACACCGGCTCGGAGCCAGGGCCTGCCGGCGAGCAGCGACTCGTCATGGCCGGCGCGCACTGGCCCGCCTATGCCTGGGTGTTCCCGATAGGCGACGGCACCGCTAACGTCGGCTACGGGGAACTCATCCGTGCCACACCACCATCCCGGGCCGAGCTGACCGCACGGCTGCACGCGCTGCTGCCGGGCCTCCCGCCGCTGGCGTTGCGCGGGCACCGCCTTCCCCTGTCCCCCGGCCGGCCCCGCGTCGCGCACGACCGGGTGTTGCTCGCGGGTGATGCCGCGTCCCTGATCAATCCACTGACCGGGGAGGGCATCTTCTACGCGGTCCTTTCAGGCGCTTTGGCGGGCGCCGCCGCCATGGGACCAGAGCCCGCGCCCGCGTACCGCCGGGCCCTGCGACACGGTCTCGGCAGGCACTTCCGGCACACCGATCTGCTCGCCCGGTGCACCCGCCGGTCATGGCTGGTCGACATCGCCACCGCGGCCGCCCGCGACGACCGGCACGCCTTCGACAGCCTCGTCGAGATCGGCCTCGGAGCGGGCACACTCGACAGCCCCTTGGCCAAGGCGATGATCACCGCGGCAGCGCTCCGGCGGCACGATTCGCGCTAACAGGGCGTCAGATGTGTTATGTCCGAGGCCGGACGCCGGATGACCGACTTCGCGCCAGTAAATCCGGAGATCCGTTCCTTTTACTCGACCGACTCGGTGCTGCTGTTCAGCCGTCGTGCGCTGACCGCCATCCACCACGCCACCCGCCACGGACTGTTCACCCAGAGCGAAGCCTCCACAATGGCGAACCGCGTACGCACTCTCACCGCCGAGTTACTGCTCTCGCTGACGACGGAGTCCACTTCGGACACCCATGCTCGTCTCACGCGGAAAGCCTCATGAACCGGCAGATGCACGTCGCTCCCGGGCAGCGGCCACTGCCGATGCCACGCACCCTGGTTGTCAGCGAGGCGAGGAGGTCCTGCTGGTGGAACCGGGCACCAAATGCGGCAGGTCCTGGACTTGTACTTGGACAGGGGTTACGACGTCGAAAGTGCGGCCGACGGCTGGGTACTGTTGCGTGGCCCTCGCGGACGTCTCACGCTCACGGTGCCGCCGCGGTAGCTAAGGGTCGCAACCGAACAGCCCACCGTGGCCGGTGGTACGGCCAAGCCCACCGACCGCGAACGCGGCCGCATTCCCAACGAAGTCTACGAAGCGTTCGACAACGCCCAGGCGGGCCCCTGAGCCGGTCGCCGAAGAAGCTCCCGTCAAGCGCAAGCGCGCACCCCCGCAAGAAGGCCTGGATCAGCGGCCCTTGACGTGCCTCGCCGATTGTCCCATCCAGGGACTCGCTGACTTCACTTACTCCCACGGCTACCAGCCAGCTCTCGACACGCACCAGCTCGCCGCCGGTTACGGCTCGTCGCATGATTGGCGGGTCCGTCGATTTCGCAGTTCCGTACCGAGGCTCGTAGAGTCCGACGAGCTCTTCGGCGACGAACGCCTGCTCGCCCACGTGCCCTAGACTGGCGTCGACAACCGATCAGGAAGCAGGGGCGTGGGCGAAAAAGGGACTCGCAGGCCGACGCTGTCGGATGTCAGCCGCCTCGCGGGAACGTCGACGGCGGTCGTCAGCTACGTGCTCAATGGCGGACCTCGTCCGGTCGCGGAGAAGACCCGGGTCAAGGTCGAAGAGGCCATCCGGTTGCTCGGTTACCGGCGCAATCCGCTCGCCGGCGCGTTGAGCGGTGGCCGGTCCAACCTCGTGGGCTTGTTGGTGCCCGACACCGCGAACGCGTTCTTCGGTGAGCTTTCGCGTCACGTGGAGGCGGAAGGACGTCGCCGTGGTCTGCTGACCTTGCTGGGCAACACCGGCTATCACCCGTCACGCGCGGACGAGTACGGCGTGGCGTTCTCGGAGCTGCGCCCCCGCGGGATCTTCGTGACGACCGGCGAGAAACCACAGCACGACGACGAAACCCCCCGGGTGTATGTGCAGTGGGCTCCGTCCGGGTCCACTTCGCCGAGCGTGGTCTTCAACGACTTCGATGGCGCGAAGCTCGTGGTCGAGCACCTGCTCCGGCACGGCCACCAAGACATCGTCTGCGTCGCGGGCGAGATCGCCGTGGGCCCGGCGCTCGGACGTGAGGGCGGCTGGCGCCAGGCCATGAACGACGCGGGCCTGCCCGCCGAGGGCAGGCTGATCCGGACTTCCTTCGACCGCGTCGAAGTGGGCCGGGCGGTGCGACAGATCCTCCAGAGAGAGGACCGTCCTGACGCGATCTACGCCACGACCGACGAACAAGCGCTCGTGGTGATTCGCACGGCGATGAGCCTGGGACTGCGGGTGCCGGGGGATCTGGCGGTCGTGGGCTTCGACGGGATCCGCGAGGCCAAGCTCGGAAGTTTCCCGCTCACCACGCTCGCTCTCCCGCTGGAAGAACTCTCGATCCACGCCTTCGACGCACTGGACGAGCCGGGCTCGGGGAAGTCGGTGGTCTTGGACGGCGCTCTCAGCATCGGCGTGACGTGCGGATGCGAGCCTGGCACGGCCGCGGGCACTTCGCGGCTGGACGCGGCTTCAGGCGTGTGACCACGCCGGCCCCGCCGTGTTCACGACGGGGCCGGCCACTTACCGCACGGGCTCGTGCTCGTCCGATGCATAGTTCGGGTTCAACGACAGGGCGCTGAACCGGAACGGGCGGTCTACGCGGTTGAAGCCGAGCGGGCAGTGTCGGATGCCCGCCGGGAGATAGACCGAACCACTCGTGGTGATCGTGTGCCGGACACCTTCGATGTCCAGGTAGATCTCCGCACCGAGGTCATCGACGTCGTTCGGGTCGTTACCGTGCCAGATCAGGACTTCGTCGTAGTCGTGCTCATGCTCCTTGACCCACTGCACCGGGATCTCGCATTCATTGATCCACGTGTAGGTCAGGTGGATCTTGCTTTGCGGGACTTGCTCCGCGCGCATCAGCGCGAGCGCCGGGCCCACGTTGTCCGGTTCGACGACACCGGCGGCGGCTCCTTCGTTCACGAGGTCATCGATGCAGTTCTGCATCTTCCTCACGAACAGGTGCTCGTACGGACTGGTCATGGGCTTGTTCCTCCCGAAGGTTCCCGTGCTGGTCGAGAGGAGGCTAACAATGATCTAATCGCTTAGATAGTCCTTCTCGTCGTCTTCCCTGAACGTGCGTGACGGCGTACTGTGTGGCGAAACCTGGCCGCGACCCGGCAAGTGGCGATTAGTCTAAGCGATTAGAATTAAACACCCGTTCGACCTGAACTGGAGTTGCCCAGTGTTGCGCAGTCCCTTTCGCTCCAACCCCGCCGCCCTGTCACGACGTCGCTCGCTCACGGTGCTCGGTGTCGTGTTCGCCACCGCGGCCCTCTCGAGTTGCGCGCCGCCACCGCAGGCCGTGGGCAGCGCGGGCGGCACGTTGCGCGTCGCCGCCGCGACGGACTCGGGCGAGTCTCTCGACCCGTATGCCAGCAACCAGAGTCCCACCCAGGAGCTACGGAGCGCGCTGCTCTACGAGGGTCTCACCCACCTCGACCCCACGGGCAAAGTGGAATGGCGCCTGGCCACGGAAATGACTCCGAACGCCCTCCGTGACGAGTGGACGATCAAGCTCCGTCCCGGGGTCAAGTTCACCGACGGGAGCGAATTCACCTCCGCGGACGTCGTGGCCAGCATCAAATATCTGCGCGACCCGGCGCACGCCGCACAGGGAATGGCGTTCATCGAACGGATCGACCCGGATGCCGTCACCGCAGTGGACAAGTCGACCGTCCGGATAGGACTGAGCAGACCCTTCGCACCGTTCAAGGACATCTGGGCGAACGTCCTGCTCCCGATGACCAAAGCGGGCTCGGCACCGGCGAAACCGATCGGCACCGGGCCTTTCGCGGTCAAGTCGTTCACCGCCGGCCGACAGTCCACATTGGAACGATTCGTTGACTACTGGGGTGAGAAGCCCAAGCTCGACACCGTGGACATCATCGAGTTCCCGAGCCAGCAGGCACAAGCCAACGCCTTGCTGTCCGGCCAGGTCGACGTGGCATCGGGCGCGACCCCGACCATCGCGAAGTCCCTCGCCGGCAAGAACGACATCCAGGTACTCGACAGCAAGGGCGATTTCACGCTGCGGATCGGCTTCAACACCACGGTGGCGCCCTTCGACGACGTCCGGGTGCGCCAGGCGCTGCGCCTGCTGATCGACCGCGACCAGGTCGTGGCCAACGCGCTGGGCGGGTACGGCCGGGTGGCCAACGACCACGAAGGAGGGACGCCCCACTGCGGTGATCCTGGCATCCCGCAACGCAAGCAGGACATCGAGCAGGCCAGGAAGCTGCTCGCCGAAGCGGGTCACCAGAGTCTGTCGTTCGCCATCACGACCGACGGCCTGCTGCCCGGCATGCAGGAACTGGCTCAGGTGTTCGCCGAGAACGCGGCCAAGGCCGGCGTGAAGGTCACCGTCAACGTCCCGACGGTGCCGGAATTCCTGTCCAAGTGGACCAAGTGGCCGGTGTTCATCGACTTCAACCCGATCCCCTATCTGCCGACCGTGATCGGGTCGCTGCTGCCGGGCCGCGTCGGGAACGCCACGCACTGGGACAACGCCGACTTCGTCCGGCTCTCCGACGAACTTTTCGTGGCACCCGAGCAAGAGCAGTGCTCGATCATGAACCGGATGCACCGGATCGAGCACGAACAAGGCGCGACGATCACCCCCGCCTTCGTCAACGTGCTCTTGCCGCACCGCGGCGCCGTCCGCGGGCTGGTGCCGGACGTCAACGGCCGCCCACTCACCTTCCTGACGACCGTGACCGTCACAGGCTGACCGGGAGCGTCGACATGACCGACCCGACCACACCGTTGCCGACCGGTTCGAGACCTTCGTCGATCGCGTGGCTGGCACGCCGGATCCTTCTCGGCGCGCTGATCCTCATGCTGGTCTCACTGCTTCTCTTCGTCGTGACACAAGCGTTGCCGGGAGACGTCGCGCGGATCATCCTCGGCAAGGACGCGACAGCCGAGCAGGTGGCGGACCTCCGTCTCCGGCTCGGTCTCGACCAGCCGCTCATCGCCCAGTACTGGCACTGGCTCACCGGCGTGCTCGCCGGGGACATGGGCACTTCCTTGCAGAACGGGGAGTCCGTGGCGGACGTCATCGGCCCCCGGGTGCTCAACTCGCTCACCCTCGGCTTCATCTCGATGACGCTGATCCTCCCGCTCGCGGTGGCCATCGGTGTCTTCAGCGCGCACAAGCGGGACAGCCCGTTGGACAAGGCGTTCGTCGCGGTGTCGTCGCTTCTCACGGCACTGCCCGCGTTCGTGGTGGGAATGCTGTTGATCGCGTTCTTCGCCACCTCGGTGTTCGACGTGCTCCCGGGAGTCTCGAACATCCCGCCGGGAAACCCGCCGTGGTGGTACCCGGCACAACTGGTCCTGCCGGTCGCCACGCTCACGCTCATGGGCGTGATGTACCTCGGCCGCCTGGTGCGGGCCTCGTTCGTCGACGCGATGAACAGCGAGTACGTCCAGACCGCGGCCCTCAAAGGACTCGATAGCCGACGCATCCTGTTCCGGCACGCCTTGCCCAATGCCATCGCGGCGAGCCTCCCGGCGGCCGGCCTGGTCACCGCGGTGACGATCACCGGTGTCGTGGTGGTCGAGTACGTCTACTCGTATCCAGGACTCGGCACGGCGGTGGTCGGCGCCGTGAACTCCCACGACCTGCCCGTGATGCAGGCGGGCACCCTCATCCTCGCGACCGCGTATTACGTCTTCAACCTGCTCGCGGACCTCCTCTCGGAGAGAGGAGGTCCGCGATGAGAACCCGACAGGTCACGGTGCTCGGCCGGGCTCTTCGCACCGGGCAGGCCCGGCTCGGCCTCGCGCTGCTCACAGTGGTCGCACTCATGGTCGCGTTCGGCCCCTTCTTCGCCCGCTACGCCCAGGACGCCATCGTCGGGCCGCCCTTGGAGACACCGAGCGCGAGATTCCCGCTCGGCACCGACATCCTCGGACGTGACGTCCTGAGCCGCCTGCTGAACGGCGGGCTCACCCTCTCCTGGATGGCGATCCTCGCCGCGGGACTCGGCGTGTTCCTCGGCTGCCTCGTCGGCCTCACCGCCGCCTACCGCGGTGGCGCGGTGGACGCGATGCTTATGCGGGCCATGGACGTCCTGATGAGCTTCCCGGAGATCATCTTCGTCCTGCTGTTCGTATCGATGCTCGGTCGCGGCACCCTGCTGACCGCGGTGCTCGTGGGCGTGGCGTTCGTGCCAGGTGTCTCGCGGGTCATGCGCGGCGCGGCGCGGCCGGTGATCGTCAGTGAGCACGTCCTGTGGGCCAAGGCCAATGGGTTGCCGCCGAGGCGGATCCTGCTCCGGGAGGTGCTGCCCGGCGTGACCTCGCCGCTGATGGTGGAGACCGGGATGCGACTGGTCTGGGCGGTGTCGGCGATCGCGTCGCTGAGTTACCTCGGGTTCGGTATCGCGCCGCCCGCGGCCGACTGGGGCCGGATGGTCGGGGAGAACCAGGACGGCCTGCCGGTCGCGCCTCTGCCGGTCCTGGCCCCGATCATGCTGATCCTCGTGATGGCGCTCGGCGGCAACCTGGTCGCCGAATCCGTCGCCAGAGTGGTCGGCCGTACGGATGGAAAGGGTTGAAGTGCGCAAAGAAGTGGACATCTCCGGCCTCACGGTCACCCTGGACGCCACGGGCGCCGACATCGTCAAGGACGTCGGTTTCGAACTCGGCCGCGGTGAGGTGATGGGGGTGGTCGGTGAGTCGGGATCCGGCAAGAGCACCCTCGCGCTCGCCTTGCTCGGGTTCGCCAGGAGAGGCGCGACGATCACCGGCGGACGGGTGGTCGTCGACGGCGTCGATCTGCTCACCCTTCCGGAACGGGACCTGCGCCGCATGCGGGGGGCCAAGGTCGCCTACGTCCCGCAGGACCCGGCGACAGCACTGAACCCGAGCCTGAGCCTTGCGACCCAGCTGACCGAAGGACTGCGGGTGCCCAAACGTGAGGCACTGTCGCGTGTCCGCGTGTTGCTCGACACCGTTCGCTTGCCCAGTGACGACGCCTTCCTCCACCGCCGTCCTCGCCAGCTCTCCGGTGGACAGCAGCAGCGTGTGGCCATCGCCATGGCGATCGCGGCCGGGCCGCGGCTGATCGTGCTGGACGAGCCGACCACCGGCCTCGACGTGTCCACTCAGGCACGCGTACTGGAACTGGTCCGCGATCTGTGCCGTGACCACGACATGGCGGCGATCTACGTATCCCACGACCTCGCCGTGATGGCCGATGTCGCCGACCACGTGACCGTCATGTACGGCGGCGAAGTCGTGGAAAGCGGTAACGCCCGCGACGTGCTCACCCGTGCCGCCCATCCGTACACCCGAGCCCTGCTGGCCGCCGTGCCGTCCGCGACCCACCGCCACCACCTCGTCCCGATCCCCGGACGCGCTCCCGGCCCCGACGAAAACCGGCACGGCTGTGTCTTCGCACCCCGATGCGACCACGCCACGACGGAATGCACCACGACCCGTCCTCAGCTCGAGCCTGCGCCATCCGGCACGCTGGCACGGTGCCTGCGGATGGACGAGGTAGCGCGGACACCCCGGAAACTGCCACACACCAACGACTCGCACGTGGTTTCCGACCACACAGTGCTGTCGGTCGCCGGGCTGCACGCGGGCTACGGCGGCAGCCAGATCCTCTTCGACGTGTCGTTCCGCCTGGTGCGGGGCGAATGCCTGGCCGTCGTCGGCGAGTCCGGCAGCGGAAAGACCACGATGTCGCGCTGCCTGGCCGGCCTGCACGAAGAGCAACAAGGAACCCTGACAATGGAGGGCCGCCGGATCCCGGCCGCTGCGGGTCGGCGAACGAAGGAGACCCGCCGCGAGATCCAGTACATTTTTCAAAACCCCTACGGTTCGCTCAACCCGCATCGCAGCGTGGAAAACAGCGTCGCCGTGCCACTGCGGCACTACTTCGGCGCAACCAAACGCGAGGCCAGGAAGCGAGCACGTGAAGCACTCGAACGAGTCGAGATACCGACGCGGTACGCCGGGCACTACCCGGCCGAACTTTCCGGCGGGCAACGTCAACGTGTCGCGATCGCCCGCGCCCTGGTGTGCGAGCCGAAACTCCTCCTCTGCGACGAGGTGACGTCCGCGCTCGACGTGTCAGTACAGGCATCCGTCGTGGAACTGCTGCGTTCCCTGCTGAGCGAAGGCCTGTCGATAGTCTTCGTGACTCATGACCTGGCAGTGGTCCGAAGCATCGCCGACAGTGTCGTAGTACTGAGCCAGGGCCACGTCGTGGAATCGGGCACGTCCGGCTCCGTACTCACGACGCCGTCGCACCCCTACACCCGCAGCCTGATGGCCGCCACGCTCGAAGTGCCCGTTACGAAGTAATCCATCCTGGCCCGGGATATGGCGAAACGCGCTGATAGCGGCATGACGTAGTTCTCTCGGCGCGACACCGCCCCTTCACGAGGACGCCGGGTCGGCGAGCCTGGGACACGATTGACTGATGCACGACTGGCCCGCCTCGAAACCCGGCGAGATTCCCACCCGAACCAGCGGGGCTACGGTAACTCTTCCCGCCTGACCGAGGTGACGGACTACGACATCGAACACCTGACCGGTGACCTCGTCGCACTCCTGGATCACTGTGGCTACGAGGACGCCACCTTCGTCGGTCACGACTGGGGCGCGTTCGTCGTCTGGGGGCTGACCCTGCTGCACCCCGGCAGGGTGAACAAGCTGATCAACATGAGCCTGCCTTACCAGGTGCGCGGGGAAACGCCGTGGATCGAGGTCATGGAAACCTTCCTCGGCGGCGACTTCTATTTCGTCCACTTCAACCGGCAGCCAGGTGTCGCGGATGCCGTGTTCGATGACAACACCTCCCAATTCATCCACAACCTCTACCGGAAGAACGTGCCCCCCGCACCCCCTGAGCCGGGCATGGCGTTCATCAATCTTGCCAAGGCGGAAACACCACTCGGCGAGCCCGTCATGAGCGACAGCGACCTGGCCGTCATCGTCTCCGCGTTCGAGACGTCGGGATTCACCGGCGGCATCAACTGGTACAGGAACCTCGACCGCAACTGGCACCAGCTGGCGGACGCGGACCCGATCATCAAGCAACCCACCCTCATGATCTACGGCGATCGGGACCTCGCGGTCCCGAGGTTCGAAAAACTGGCAGAGTTCGTGCCCAATGCGGAAGTGGTCGGCCTGGACTGCGGTCACTGGATCCAGCAGGAAATGCCACCAGCGCAGCAGTACATATGCGTAGCCGCGTGCCGAGTCGGTTAGCCGCCGCCACGCACCACCGTGTCGATCCGGGTGACGCGGACCTCGTGGCGGTGAACACCAACGACGTCTGGGTCCTGCGCTCGCAGTAGGACCTGCCCGAGTGCAGTTCGGCGGCGAACCCAGCACTGGCCGCGGAGGCGGTTCAGCCGGTGACGGTCACCCCCTCTGGCTGTTGCCCGACCGGTACGGTGGCGATCGGCTTCGAAGTGGCGGTGTCTATGACCGACATCGTGTTCGAGGCGGTGTTGGTGATGTAGACGAAGCTGTTGTCGGGGGCAGCCGCGGCTCCCTCCGGCCTTCGGTTCACCGGGGCGGTGGTGGCGGTACCCGCGCCTGGGAAGTTGATGACCGAGATGGTGTCGGCACCGGCGTTCGCCACGTAGACGACCTCGCGTGGCGTCACCGACAGCCCCATGGGCGCGTCGCCGACCGGGATCGTGCCGGTCGGGCGGCCAGTGGTGGTCCCGACGACGGTGACCGTGTCATCACCGGTGTTCGCGACGAACAACCGGTCCCCGCGCGGTCCGGCGGCGATGCCCGCCGGAAAACGGCCGACCGGGATCGTGCCGATGGGCTTGTTGATCCTTGTGTCGATCACCGTAACGCTGCCCGCGCCGTTGTTCGTGACATAAACGCGGCTGCCGTCCGGGCTGACGATCGGGGTATGCGGGAATCGGCCGACCGGGATTTCGCCGACCGGTTTCTGGGTGGCGATGTCGAGCACCGTGACCGAGTCGGAACCGAAGTTCGCAACGTAGGCGTGGGTGTCTGTCGCCGCCACGCCGAACGGTTTGTCCCCGACCGGGGCCGTGGCGATGACGAGCTGAGTACGGGTGTCCAGCACGGACACCGAATCGGACTGCTCGTTGGTGACGTAGACACGGTCGCCGTTCGGCGTCGCGCCGACCCCCACCGGGCCGTCACCGACGCCGACGGTCGCGATCACCTCGCCCAGCCGGGTGTCGTACACGGTGACGTTGTCGGATCCGGTGTTGGCCACGAACACCAGGACCTGTGGCGGGTAGGCGGCGGCCGGCAGTTGAGCTGTCAGGAGGATGGCAACCACCAGTACGGTGACTACGGCTCGGATGCGTGAAGTGAAGACCCGCCCAAAGTTGGGCGTGCGCCTTCTCCGGAGAGCAGGCATGAAAAGGCTCCTCGATGACGGGATATGCGCGCGAACGGCGAAAAGTTCAGTCAGACAGCCTGGTAGTGCGAGGCGGTGGCCACTGCACCCGGCACCAGGACGCTGGTGAGCGTTCACAAGTGTCGCTGCCTTGTCACCCTAACGGCCTAGGGGGCGATGTCGCTCCGTGAAAGTCGCAGGTCCCACACGTTGAGTGATGGCGGCATTACCTGTGCGTGACTACTTGGACGTTCTGTTACTACTGACAACCTCTCATCTATTCGCAAATCCGCATAGGCCGAGCACTGATCGTTTGTCCAGGCCTGATTCGACGCCTTCTCCGAGGTCGAACAGTCGATGCGAGCGCGACTGGGGAACACGGTGGTGGTCTGATGTCCGGGCCGTGTCGTCACGGACCGTCAGCACGGCTGCCGAACCGGGTTTCCGAAGCGCGCGTCCGAGGTCCTGGCGAACTTCCCGTGGACTACCTCTTGCCGGCGACGCTTCAGGAGCAGAGGGACGATGTCACGTTCGGTCGCGCTCCAGGACTCGTTGAGGGTCGGCGCGGGTCGCGGGATGGATGCCGTGACACGTCGAGGAGGACGGAGAGTAGTTCCGCGACGTGTCCTCACGACGACGATTCGTGGACAACGGGCATTCAGGCGGTTTGCGAGCACTCGGATACATTTCATGCTTTACGGTGCCTTCGTGCCCGTTGTATTTACTTCGGTATCTCCGCTGGCATAGTCGAGAACGAAATTTCGTCTCCTCCATGCCTGGTGTCAATCCGAGTGAAAGCTGGTCTCTTGATGCAAAAGGATGCTCTCGACCGCGTCTCCCTCGTCTTCACCTTGTTCGACCACAACGGAAACGGGCATCTCGAAGCCGAAGACTTCGAGATGATGGCGGCCGACGTCGTGAAAGCGGCCCCTGACTCCGACGAAACGGCCAAAGACGCGATGCGGACGGCCTTTCAGCGATATTGGGAGACCCTGGTCGACGAACTGGATTCCGACCGCGACGGCGAGATCACGTTCGACGAGTACACCGCCGTGGTGCTGTCACCGGAACGGTTCGACGCCACGATCAGCGACTTCGCCAAGTCGCTCGCCGCGCTGGGCGACCCGGACGGGGACGGTCTCATCGAACGACCCGTCTTCATGGCTCTCATGACGGCCATCGGCTTCGAACGGGCCAACATCGACGCCCTTTTCGACGCCTTCGGGCCATCGGCTTCGGACCAGATCACCGTGTCCACTTGGGTCAAGGGCATCAAGGACTACTACAGCCCCACGAAAACCGGCATCGCCGGCGACCAGCTGGTCAGCGGCGCAGCGGTCTGAGCCCGGCATCCGAGCAGGAGAGCAAGCACGGTGGACCACACCATTGGCCTCGCCGTCGGACGAGGCACCGGGCCGGAACTCGCGAACGTCTTCGAACGCGTCCTGACCACTCTCGCGAGAGCCGCCTCGGCGACCATCCGCATCGCGCGTTCGCCCAGGTTCTATCACTCGTACTTTTCCCTCAAGGCCGAAGCGGACGAGATCGGGAAGATTTCCGAACTGACCCGGCAAGACGCCGACCACTACGAGCGGTTCTGCCGGACGCAAGCCCGGCTGGGTACCACCGCCGTCTTCCGCACGGCGATCAACGCCCAGTCGCTGTACCTGGTCCGTGAACGACTGCAGGCGGTGAAGTTCGACCTCATCGCCGATCAGGACTCGTCGCTTCTTCTGGTTCGTGACGAAGCCCAAGGCTTCTACACCGGGGAAAACAGCCATACCCCCGGGCTCGTCGCCCGCAGGATGAAGTTCAGCAAGGACGTCACCGAGAAGGTCATCGCCGCCGCGCTGGAGCGGGCGTGCCGGCAGTGGCCCGGCGAGCAGGTGGACCGCGTTGTCATGGCCTACAAGTTCCACCTTCTCGACGGTGTTCTCGGCGACTGGGTGACGGAGATCGCCGCGCGATACGGAGTGGAGATCGACCTGGCCCAGCCCGATACCGTCAACCGCAACCTCATCGAACTCGGCCTGCCTTCGCGTTCCGTCGTCATCGGGAGCAACGAGTGGGCCGACATCATGCACGTCGTCCTGCTGGACCGGCTGGGCTCCGAACGCCAAGAGAACCGCTACACCGAGAACGTGCTCCTGCATCCCGACGTCGCCGGGCTGACCGAGTACCAGACCGTCCACGGTTCCGCCGACGACCTGGCGGGTCTGGACATCGTCAACCCGGTGGCGACCATCCGGGCCGCGGCGGCGATCGCGGAACGGCACGCCGGCTGTGCCGACGCGATCCGGAACACGGAAACCGCACTCGACACCGTCGGAAGCCGCGGCATCACCACGCCGGATCTCGGTGGGCGCCATTCCACCACGGAAGTAGTGGACGCGGTGGTGGAGCTGCTGAGCTTCTCCGGCGACGACGACCGGCCCGTCGGCTCGGTGCTGGCAGTGGACGCTTGACCGGCACCGCACTGATCGTCATGGACCTGCAGAACGACTTCTGCATCGGCCCGGCCGTCGCGTCGAGGTACCCGGGCAGGCAGTCCTTGGTGGACATGGCGGCGGCTGGTACCGCACGGGCGGTGGACGTGGCGAGGACTCTCGGTGTCGAGGTGATCTTCGTTCGTTTCCACGGGGACATCGAGTACCAGGGCCCGAGCTGGCGGCACCGGGACCTGGACCTCGGGAAGCGCCCCAAGTGCCGTGCAGGCACTTGGGGCGCCGAATTCCACAGAGTCTCGCCCCTCCCCGACGAACGTGTTTTCACCAAACAGGCCCGCTTCGACGCCTTCCTCACCGAGGGCTTCGGGGAGCACCTCATCCGCGGCGGAACAGGCCATTTGGTGTTCGCGGGTCTCTATACCGACGTCTGCGTGGACTCCACGGCGCGGACGGCGTTCCAGCAAGGCTTCCACGTGTCCGTCCTGACCGACTGCACGACCAGTCTCCACCTGCCGGACGACACGACCCTGCGTTTCATGCACACCGTCTACGGCGCCCGCCTGCGCACCCTCGACGATCCGGAAACCTGGTCCCTTCCTGGGAGGCGAGAAGATTGGCCGACACGAAGCAGGACAGTGGCGCCGTAGAACGCGGTGTCGGCCGTACCGCGCTCATGGTCGCCGCCGCCCGTGCGATCGAAACCCACCGACCGGACTCGCTCGCCCGGGACGACTACGCGGAACACTTCGTACGCGCCGCCTCCACCTGTGACAACTGGCCACTGCGACCGGACCAGGTGGCAGGCGGCGACGCCGATCCGCTCTGGGGCAGGCTCGGTCGTTATTTCGGCCTGCGCACCAGGGTCCTGGACGATTTCGTCATCCGGTCGGCCCGGGCCGGAGGACGTCAAGTCGTGCTCCTCGGAGCGGGCCTGGACTCACGCGCCTTCCGGCTCGACTGGCCCGCCGGCTGTGTGGTGTTCGAAATCGACCGGGAACCGGTGCTCGATTTCAAGCAGGAAGTCCTCCACAAGCTGGACGCTGAACCGAAAGCACGGCGTGTGCCGATCGCGAGTGACGTGCGCGCCGACTGGGCGACGAGCCTGATCACGGCCGGCTTCGATCCCGCGATACGGTCCATCTGGCTTGCCGAAGGCCTGATGTTGTACTTGCCGAGCGCCGCCGAACGTCAGCTCGTCCACACTGTGGCGGAGCTGAGCGTCTCGGGCAGCGCCATGGCTTTCGAAGTCAAACTCGGCACAGAGCGTCCCGAAGTCCGCGCGAACGCCGTTTACTCCTCGGCGAAACACTGGATCGGGGTCGACCTGCTCGGCCTGTTCGACCGGGAACCGCGTCCCGACTCCGCAGGACATCTCGAGAGCCGAGGGTGGTCTCTTGAGGTCAAGACCCCTTTCGACTTCACTCGCGAGTTCGGACGCGGTCCGCAGCCGGAGCCCGACGACGCACTGGCAAGCAACAGGTGGATCTTCGCGAGCAAGCCGATCCGCGAGTTGGACACGGCCACGAGTAGGGCGCGAACCGCGTGGGCGGAGCCTATCCAGAGAAGGGGACCATTCCGTCCCGTCATGGGTCTGAACTGGTCGCGGGCATCGCAGGCCGCACTCGCCCTGTTGGCCCCTCGTTCAGGTGTGGAGAAGTGGCTACGCTCGACGGGACAGGCACTCGGACGGCGCCGATCTCTGCGGCTTACCGATGAGGTGACTCATGACGAATGATCAATCGGGCAGTGGCATGCCGGACCCGGATCAAATCAAGGCGGCGCGGGTCCGGGATGATGCCCATGACCGCGACGTGGCCGGCCGGCTGGCCGAGGTGCTGGCCGAGCAGGGTGATCAGCAAGGCGCGCTGGCGCTGTGGGCCCGCACCTACGGTGACCACGCACCCACGACCAAGCGGTTGGCGGAACTGCTGGCCGAACGAGGCGATGTGGCCGGTGCGGTGTCGGCGTGGCGGTTCTCGGACGCGATGTGGCAGAACCCGGAAGGCAGCCAGGCGGCGTGGCTGAAAACGCTGTCTGACGAGGACCGGCTGGAGTGCCAAGACGACCCAGAGGACTGGGCATTCATGGAAGCGGAACAAGTGGCCCGATTGCTGGCCGACCGGGAGTGACGCGACCGCGCTCGCGGAGTCACGGGCTCGCGCCCGTGGCGGCGACTCGGCCGCGGCAAGAACGTGGTTGACGATCACACTTCGAGACACCCACTGACGCGGGCACGACGAACGCGAAGCCCGCCTGGGTGTCTACAGTGGACTCTTGTAAGTTCGATTCGCTCATCGCGTGCTGCAGCCCCACGCCCGATCCAGGTTTCGGCAAGCGCGAGGCGGGCAACTGTAAATCATGCGGGTGATAATTCAGCCGTCGTACCGCACGAAAGAGGCGCGGCGGCATTGGGCACAGACGCTGGATCGGCCTGCGCCCTTCCGGCGATCGTGGTATGCCGAGGTGCTGAGCCCGGCGGAACGCGCCGCACTGGACGCCGAGCACCCGGACGGGCAAGCTCACTTCTGGGGCGCGACCGCACAGCACGACAGGAAAATGGACTCGCTCGACGCAGGGGATTTCGTACTTCTCACCGGGCAGAAACATGTGCGCGGGATCGGAACGGTCGGTTGCTTCCTGCGCAACGACGAACTCGCCCGCCGATTGTGGACCCCGGACCCGGCCCGCTGTTTGTGGCGCAATGTCTACACCTTCCGCACCTTCTGTCCGGTCACGATCCCCTACGAGCGGGTATGGGCGCTGCCGGGATTCACGACCGGCGACAACTTCATGGGTTTGCGCTTCCTGAACAAGGAAAAGAGCATGACCATCGTCGCCGGGCTTGACATCGCCGAGCTACTCGCAAGTGAGAGCGGCCATACGCCTCCAACAACTGACTTCGCCACCGGGAGCTAGCGAGGTCAACGCCGCAGTAGGCCCGGTCGACGGTCTGCCCGCCCGATAACGAGCGCGCGCACGCATGTGCTCGGTGTGGCGGTCGCCAGCGTACGTCCGTAGGTGTCGATGAGGTCGCAGAGTTGTCTTGGCGGCCGCGCCGTCGCGACTCAGCGTCGGCTCAGGAGCCGCCTGGCTCCCGTGACGACAGCGGTCGCCGGCAATCACCCCGCGACCCCAAAGCCATCACCGCCACCTTGTCGGTGCCAACGGGTCCCATGTCCTCTCCTGGCCAAGGTCGACGATCGGCACCACCAGGTCGAGTGCGTAGACGAACGGTCCCAGGTCGCCAGCGGCAGACGCCGCTGGTCCACCACCAGATCGAATGTGTCCGACTGCCGGGCGACCTTCTCCTGGGTCACGAGCTGTGCCGCACGCGCCTTGAGTCCGACTCGACACCACACGACCCGCCCTGTCGCTACCATGCCGCCCCCTGACCACCACCGCGCTGGCCCGCCGTCACCAATCCGGGGCCTCTGTCGTAGGGGATCCGTGACATGACGGCGCCACCTCAGCGGGCGGCACGTCACAGCTGGGTGGGAAGAAGAAACCGGGCGGCGGCGAAGTGGTGGTGAAAGCTGACTGGCGAAGGGAAGGATTCACATGTCAGAGGCAGGCATATGACAGCGGGAACAGGCGAGCAGGTGACCGATGCCGACTTGGCCGCCCGGTTGCCGCAGGACCCGGAACTGTTCACCGAAGTGCACGATCGCTACTTCGCGGCCATCTACCGGTATGTGGCCGGACGACTGGACGCGCAGACCGCGGAGGACATCGCCGCGGAGACGTTCCTCGTCGCGTTCGACCGGCGCGGCACGTTCGACGCCGAACGCGGTGAGGTGCGGGCCTGGCTCTTCGGCATCGCCACGAATCTAGTGGCCAGGCACCGCCGCAGGGAGGCTCGCCACTATCGGGCGCTGGCACGGGTGAACGTCGCACCAGCGGCCGAGGGGCACGAGAGCAGGGTGGTCGCGTCGGTGGCCGCACGGCGACTGCTTCCTCAGCTCGCGAACGCGCTGTCGCGGCTGTCCGCCGGGGAACGGGACGTGCTGCTGCTCGTGGCGCTCGGCCAGCTCGGATACGAGGAAGTGGCCGCGGCGCTCGGTATCTCTTCCGGCACGGTCGGTTCCCGGCTCAACCGTGCACGCAAGAAGCTCAACTCCATCCTCACCCCGGAGGCACTCGATGAATGACCTGCAGACACTGCGCACCGCGCTGGCCATGGACGAGCCGTCCCAGGACGTGGTCGACCGCAGCCGGCACCGCCTCCAGAACCGGATTCGCGGTGGCCGGACTTCCCAGCGGCGGACCGGATGGCTGATCGCGGGAGCCGGACTCACGGCGGCCGCCGCTGCCGCCGTGGCGATCGCGGTCATGCCTGCCGCACCGGTCGACGGTCCGCCGGTGCAAACGGTCAGTGGGCAGGAAATCCTGCTCGCGGCCGCCACCGCCGCCGAGCGTTCCCCCGACGGGGCCGGCAGCTACTGGCACGTGAAGGTGACCGAGGCGGACGACGCTGCTGCTTCGAGTGGGTATGAGTACTGGATCAAGCCGGACGGTCAGTCGTGGATGCGGGGAGCGAAGACGGGAGGCAAGGTCATGCCGACGAAGGCGCTTACCGCCACCCCGTTCTCGCTGGTCGCCGTCGATCTGACCCTCGAACAGTTGCGTGCCCTGCCGACGGACCCGGACGCGTTGAAGACCTGGATCGCCGAGGCCCTCGAGCGCAGTGACGCCAGGACGAGCGCGGGCGAACTCACCGCGGGCGACCGGGAACAAGCCGCTTTCCAGTCCTTGATCTCACTGGTGTCCACACTGCCGGCCACGCCCGAGGTCCGGGCCACGGCCTTCCGCGTGATCGCCGGTCACCCAGGTGTCAAAAACCTCGGCGCGGTGCCGGGCGGGCAGGGCCTGTCGCTGCCCACGGGCGAGCGGCTCGTCGTCGATCCGAAGACCGGACGGGTGAACGGGACTTCGGTCTTCGTCACCATGGACGGGGCGGTGAACAAGGTGGCCAACCCCGCCGGCGCCAGGATCAACGCCGAGTGGACCAACACCCTGCCCAAATAGCAGACCGGTGGCCGGGGGCGTATCCCGCTCCCGGCAGCTTGTGCGTTTGAGTTCGATCAACGGGCCACGCCCGAATCCGTGCGTGTGGCAGTGGTCCCAGACGCGGACCCGCACGCTCATGCAGGATGCGCATATGAACCGCGCGGCCGCAGGCCAACCGCCGCGGCCCGCGGGATCGGGCAGATAGCGCCGCGCCACGCCACACCCGGGGATGCGGACGCGGGGAGTCCCGCAAGCGACCGGCCGGTTACCTAGCGCAGCGTCACAGCTCACCCTTGCGTGGGACATCCCACTCCGGGCAGGTTTCGTTGGTCGCCCTGTGTTCGAGCATGGTCCCGCCACCGGCTTGCCCTGCGGCCGTGACCGCCCATCCTCGGGCAGGTCACGACTTTTCCTTGTCAGGAACGAGTTCGGCGCGCACTACCGGAAGGTTGATCTTCGGCCCATTGGTGCGACATGCCACTCGAACCAGTCCACCCGGTCGAGTGGCAGAGAAATTCTCGTGTACTCAGAGAGATGATCACGCGGTATAGGTGCCGCCGGGGGTCATCGCGATCGGAAACGGGGTTTCGTGGTTGTCATGCGCCAAAACGTTCTGGAACTGTCCGCCGCGCAGCAGGGGATCTGGTTCGCTCAACGGCTGGCTCCGGGCAACCCGATGTTCACCATCGCTCAGTACCTCGACATCGACGGCGTCGTCGATCACGCGGCACTGAGCGACGCGATCCGCCATGTCCTACGGGAAACCGAGGCCCTGCGGCTCAGATTCACCGAGGTGGGAGGGGCACCCCGTCAGTTCGTCGAACCCCTGGGCGACTGGGCGCCGCCCATCATCGACCTCAGTGCCGAGGCGGATCCCGAAGACGCCGCGCTCGAATGGCTGCGCACGGACCTCGCCGTTCCCTCCGAACTGTTCGGTGAGCGGCTTCTCGCCGCGATGTGCTGCGGTTGGGCCCCGCGACGCCGATCGGGCGGATCGACCTGCTCACCGACGACGAACGCCACCTCGCCCTGAACCGGTGGAACGCCACCGCGACGGAGACGGAACCGACGACCCTACCGGTCTTGTTCGCCCGCCAGGTCGCGCGAACCCCCGACCGGGTCGCCGTGAGCGACGACAGGACCTCCCGCACGTTCTCGGAACTGGGAACCAGGGTCGAACGGCTCGCCCGCGTTCTCGCTCAGCGCGGGGTCCGTGACGGCCGGATCGTCGCCGTGGCGCTCCCCCGGTCCGTGGACACGATCACCGTGCTCCTGGCGCATCGGGCCAGGCGTGGCCGGCTAGAAGACGGGCGCAGGGTCACGACGGTGCGCTGATGGTGCTTGTGCTCGGCGTCGTGTCCGCGCTGGTGTTCCTCGTGGCCCAGATACCCACCACGATGCCGCTGGTCGTGGGCGGGCTGCTTTCGCCGCTGCTGATCGCCGTGGGAAGGAACACCCGGAAGGCGAAGAAGAAGGTCGGCGACTGACGCCTGGTGAACATCGACGGGGCCAGGTATCTGCTGTGCCGCCGAGCCCTGTCGAGCCAGGTCCTCCCGGGTGCGCGTCGAGCTTCGGTTCGCCGACCCGATCGGCGGCCATTGCTCGTGGCGGTGCCGAGATCGCATCGGTGCTCCCGATCACCAGGACGGCGATCAGCACGAAGACCAAAGCCCTGATCCACCGGGTTCTTTCGACCTCACGGCGCAACAAGAACACGAAACCGCGACAGCGGACGCCGTCGACGCAACCTCCCCCGGTCCGCCCGGGGCCGGGGGGTGATCGAGGAATCGACCCGCCTGGTCGAGTGGTTTGATCGTCGTGACCCCACGCGGTCGCTACAGCACCCACCTGAGGTGAACCTCACGCTTGCCAAGCGGCACCGGATCCCGTAAAGACACAGGTCACAGCAGATCCGGGACTGAATCGGGCAAACCGCTCAACTCTCCGGACGGCGTGCCCACCTCATCCCGGCAGGAGATTCGTGAACCAGTACGCCCCCGCTCGCCCCGTTGAGACGGGCCAGCTCCCACACCCCGCGCGGGACCGCCTGTGGCGGCGGCCCGGTCAGGTCACGCTGTGGCTGTTCGCGATCGTCCCGTTCAGCCTGGCGCTGTTCACCGCCGTGCGGGCGCCGAAAACACATGTGCTGCTCGACTACTGGCATGTCCTGGCGAAAATCACCGACGACGACGGTGATCTGCTGATCGGTCAGGTGTTCACCTATCACCTCGATCAGCCCTTCGTCCTGCCGTCACTGCTGTTCTGGGCGGACGCGGCGTGGTTCGGCGGGGACAACCGGATACTGACCCTGCTCACAGTCCTCCTCGTGGCCGGAATCGTGGCCTGCCTGTACTCGATGCTCCCGGCTTCTCTTTCGTCCATGAAGAAATCCGTAGTCCTGGCGGGTTTCTCGTGGTTGCTGTTCACCTCCCACGCGGCGGAACTGTGGCTGCAGGGCACCAACGGGATCAGCTGGATCCCCGCCGTGTTCTTCTGCGTGCTCGCGATCGCTTGCGCGCACCGCGGCATGAGCTGGGCAGCGGGTGTCGCCGCGACGCTGGGCTGCCTCAGTTTCGGCGCGGCACTGCCGATCTGGTTCGTCCTGGCCTTGATCGCCTGGCTGCGCAAGGACTCCCGTCTGCGCGTCCTGGCCCCTGGCGGGATCGGGATCGTCGTGGTGGTGGCGTGGTTTCTGACCAAGCCGTCCGCCACGCATTCACTGGCCACGTCGGCGTTCGACCCCGACGGCAGACTGTCCGTCCTCGCAGCGGCTCTCGGCGGACTGTGGTCGGCCGACGTCGCCGTCGTCGCCGTGATCGCAGGCGGGCTCACCATCGCCGCGCTGGTTTACGTCGCCCGTGACGCGAGTCCACAGGTCTCCGGCTGGATCGCAACCGCCACCTACGCCGTCCTGCTCGCGGGCATGCTGGCGATGGGCCGGACCACCGACCAGGTCCCCGGCGGGAACGTCGGACTGATCAGCCGGTACGTCGTCATCGGCGCGCTCGCCACCAGCGCGCTGCTGGCCTTGATCGCCATCAACCGTCCACAATGGCCGCTACGGCAGCTGATCATCGTCACCGTGGCCGTCGCACTCCTCACCCATGCCCTTGGCGGCGCCAAAGCCGACCGCGTCCGGCGCGACTACGGCCCCTTGAACCTCGCGGCCATCGCCCTGCGCGTCGACGCGCCCAGTGTCCTCGACACCCTGCACATCCAGCGCGCCGCCGCACCCGCGGCCCGCTCACTCGGCGCGTATCCGTTCAATGACACCTTCACCCTAGGCTGCGGCAGCCCCGAACTCGGCAGTCACCTGCCCACGGCGGCACCGCTCTCCCACAGCACGGAACCCGGGGACACACGCGGAGAAATCGGCACCCCACTGACCGGGGACACCATCCTCAGAGGATGGGCCATCATCGGCGGAACCCGGGCCGACTGCATCCTCGTCGTCGACCAGAACGACACCGTCATCGGCGGCGGCCTCGTCGGCTTGCCAGGTTCGGCCGCCACGACGCAAACACCAGCACCGGAAGGCATGGCCTGGCAAGCTGTCGCATCCGCCGGTGCGACGATCGGCGGAGTGATCGCTGTCAAGGCCAGTTCGCTTTACCGACTGCAACCACAGAAATAAGGGCAGACAGCCGACCGCGGCAGCAAGTGTGATTGAACGTCGCCAGAGCGATGATTAGGCTTGATTAGCGCGTCGTGTTCGGCGAGCGCGTAGCGCTTGACGGCTGTCGGATACGCGATCTGTTCCCTCGTCTCGTGACTTTCTCGCCGCCCTGTCAGCACAATGTCCAAGTGGAGAGTGAACGATGAGACGGCGGTCGGGAAACATCAGGGGGTCGACATCGGCACAATTGACCGAGCCGATTCGTTGAAATTTCTGCGACAAACTTTCCAAAAACAACGACAATAACTTGGTTGCGTGGCGCAAAGAGCCGGACTGCGAGATCGTGCCGACGGGAGGCTGTCCACCTCGTGCTCCAGGATGGAGACAGGGTTTCGGGGAGGCCTGCACCGTGCCACCATCCACGTCAGGCAAGGATGACAAATGTCAGAGCCAACGCTACTATTCCGCAAAACAGGGAAACCCTGGATCGACTACCGTCAGTTCACTCTTTTCGATGTCGAGTCCCTAAATTACCGCCCATCAAACCTTCCGCGGCGCACGGATGGTGCCATAGCGGTAAGCGGCGAGGGGGGCGCGGCCTTTTTCACTAGGGGTGACATGACTGACGTTGTCGTGGAGTTCGAGCTTTGGTCGGCAGAGCCCCCGATTCCGGTCGGAGCATATGTCGAGCGTTTCGACGGTTCCTTCAGCGTCGACACCGGTCGTGTCGTCCTGGGTTCGACCACCGGGTCACCAAACGACGTGCTCATTGCTCTTTCCAGTAATGGTCCTTTCTCCCTTCGTGCATGGCGAAACAGTCACGCCACGCAGAACCCCGATTTCCGGGATATAAGTCACCACGACGAACAATGGTTATTGCAAGCGTGGCCACTCCACTGAATCTGCCGATAACCGGAGCCGCACTCGCGATCGCCCGCAGCTGACAGGCACCCGCGCACTGCCCGTATCAGACCACGGCGTATCCGGTACTCGGACAAGCTGTTCGCCGCCCGTGCCGCAGTACCGCCGCAGCATGAGGCGGGGCAGGTCCGAGGAACCACTTTCCGGACGTATCCGGCGGTGCTCACGGCGTATCCCGGTCATTGCGGGGGTGACGGCGGGAGCACTGTCGCCGAGCATGTGCACGACCATGAGGTCGAGATCTCCGCTCACCCGGCTTTCCGCCGCGGCTCCGCAACCTGACCAGTTGTTCGTGACCAGGCGGACGAGCGGAGCGTGGACGCCAGGGTCTCCGACTGCGGGATGATGCCCCTGCCGGTGGTTAGAGTGAGGCTATGGCCGCACTTCCGATCCGCGATCGTGTCGGCAATGTCTTGATCGACTTTCGTTTCATCACGGAAGAGGAGCTGGCTCGCCTGGTCGAGCAGGTGGCCGTGCCCGCCTCCCTGGTCGTGGTCTCCCACGCGGACACAGTCCTGATGATGCTCGACAGCTGGCGGAAGCAGTGGGAGCTGCCCGGCGGAACGGGAGAACCAGGTGAAACCCCGCGCCAGACAGCAGTGCGGGAGTTGCGCGAGGAGACCGGCATCCATGTGCGGGAGCCGGCTTTCGCCGCCGTGGCCGAGTTCGATCTCACGAATCCGGGGCGCCGGGAACTCCTTGCTGTCTACCGAGTTCGCCTGCAGGTCGTGCCGGAGCTGACCGTGAGTCGAGAAGCGCTTGATTTTTGCTGGTGGTCGCCGTCGCAACCGGTGAACGTGGGCATGAGTCCGCTGGACGCTGAGATCGCCCGGCGCGTGGTCGGATCGTCGACCACTTGAACGCCGGCGGCGATCTCGAGGCCGTGGTGAGACGCCGTCGCGTACCGACACGCTGCAGGAGCGTCCCTTGCGCGCCGGTGCGGCCGGATTCCTCGTCAAGGACATCGAGCCGGACGACTTCCTGCACGCCCTCCGCGTCGCCGCCCGCGGAGACGCCCTGCTCTCGCCCACGATCACCCGCAAGCTGATCGACCGCTTTGTCAGCCGCCCACTCGACACGAACACGAGCGCCGGGCTGGAGGAGCTGACCAACCGCGAACGCGAGGCCGTCGCGCTGGTCGTGCAAGGCCTGTCCAACGACGAGATCGCCGTCCGGATGGTGATCAGCCCGCTGACCGCGAAGACCCACGTCGACCGGGCCATGACCAAACTCCGCGCACGCGACCGCGCCCAGCTGGTGGTCCACGCCTACGAATCCGGCCTGGTCGTACCGAACCGTCAGGACGGTAAGCCCACAGCTCGTTGAAGCGGGAGACATCAGACACGATGTTCGAGGGTTGTCGGCGAAGACGTGGGCGCCACTCTGGCGAGCCGATTTTCGGGTTCATGTTTGCTCGACTCCCGGCCGCGTTGATGATCGGCGCGTTAGGCCATGTCGGCGAGCAGCAGTGCCAGGCTTCCTAACGGGACGGGTGACCCGTCCCGCCGGGTGATCGACTCGGCCAGCCGCCGGATCTCCGCTGCCCTGCCCACCTCGACCGTCGCCCCTGGGTGGGCGGCCGCGTCGAGACGAGCGAGCCGGACCGCACGCCGAAGCCGTGCGAGCTGCGCACGGTCACCGGTGCGGGCCACCACCGCCACCGCGTCGTAGACGTCAGGGTCGAGCAGCAACGCGGTGTCCGCCGTGACACCCGGGTCGTCCTCCTGTCGCGCCCGCTCTGCGCGCTCCCACAACGCACCGAGGGCCTTTTGCCGACGACGCACCGTTTCGCGCCGTCGCTCCAGCGGAGTCATCTCGGCTCGCCGGCCGTCGCGGTGCGCCGCCGTGGCACGGCCACCGGACGCCGGCGCCGACGGACGGCGCCCGGCATCGCCGTACACGAACCGCATACGTTCGGCCCACGCCTGAAACGTGGTCCCCTCCACCGGCGGATCCGACAACCGCCCCGCGAGCACGGTGACGTCGCGGGTGTCCTCCTGTCCCGCGAAGCCTTCCGGAATCCAGCGGCGCAGTCGCCGGGCGAGGTAGACCTGCAAAGGCCCGACAGTCGGCGTGTCACGATCGACCAACCACGGAGGCTGGCGAGTGCCATCCGGCCCGGTATCCAGCATCCGCACGACCGCGTCATTGCACCAGCCCGCCCGGTACAGCGGGGTGAGCACGGTGCTCAGCGTCCGTGCCTGATCCTGCGGCCAGCGAGCGTGGCCGATCAACGTCATGACCGCGGCCGTGACCTGCCGCTCGTTGCCCGGGATGACCTTGCCCGGCCACGACCGGATCTGCCTCGCCCAGCCGGGCACCCCGCCACCCGTGCTCGCGCGCAGCGCGGCCTGCAACTCGGCGACGATGATGCCCGGCACGGGGCTGGGTTCGGCGGCCGGCAAGCTCATCGGTTCAGGGCTGTGCTTCCTGTGAAGTGCGGACAACGTTTCCATGATCGTGGCATCGCCACGTCCGGTGCCACGGTATTTCCTTCGACGTGTCGCCCCGCGCCCGGTCCTGCCGGGCTGACTGTCCAATCACGATCTGGACCTGCGTGCGCACGCCTGGTCGCTCTCGTTGAGCAAGTAACCGGTGCCCAGCTTGACTCGACTGGGTGATCGCGGCAGGTCTCTCGTGGTCGCACGGTGCTAACGGAACACGTTCGCGACGACCCGGCGCGGTGAATCCCGCGACTGTCTGCCGAGAGGTCGCGATGCGTTCCGCTCGCGAGGCCCTTCGGGTATTCTCCGGGTAGGAGCGCCGGGAAGTCTGGTCGGCACGTTGTTCGTCGACCCCAAAGGAGTTCCCGTGACCGCTCTGTCTCCAGTGCCGATGTTCCTGAACCGGCGACGGATGTTCTACCTGGCAACCATGGGCGGGATCGTGCTTTTCCTTGCTGCCGGCCTCATGCTTTGCCTCGGTCTGTCTGGGGACGGCGGCGGCGCCGCCTGGGTGGGAAGCGTCGAATTCGTGGCCGACGTCGTGATCATGTCGATCGGGCTCCTCGCCGCCGGGATCGCGTGTGTCATCGCTCTCCAGTACGGCCGCAGAGTACGAGGAGCGGCGGCCGACACCTGGCTTCCCGCGGAAACAAGCGTTGCGCAGGAGCCCTGGCTCGAGGCGCAGTCCCAGCGTTTTCGCACCATGAGCTTCTTCGCCATCCCGCTGGCCGGTTTCTGTGTCGTGACGTTCGGTCTCGTGGTATGGCTCTCGGTGGCGATACGCTCACCGGGACCTGTGATCGTCCTGGGCATTCCACTGGCTTTCGGGAGCATGGGCAGTTTGACCGCCTTGGTCGGCTGGAACAGAAGAGCCAAGTCGGTGCGGAAGACCGGCTGGCATACCGCGAAGGCCGTCGACATCGAGGTCTTCGAACGACATGCGGCCCCACTGCCGGTGATCTCGATCGGCTTCGAAGACGGCAGCACGATCCAGCTCCGTTCGATCATGTCGACCTACGGAGCCACTCATCAGGCGGGACGCCACCTTGTCGAGGCGTGGGTCGGCGGCGAAGACACCGCCATGGTCGTCTTGTTCGAACACGGCCGTTTCCGCAAGTGCCTCTATCCGGTGCCGGTGAAGGCCATCGGTCCACGTACGCCTGCGCAGAGTTCGGTGCCCCTTCGTGACCGAACCAGCGGTCCGCCGTGGGCCAAGCGGGTGCCGCGCTAGCCGACTAGAAGTCCTCGAGGAAATCGGGCCGACCGTCGTCGACGCGCTGACCACGAGCCCAAGCCGCACCCACTCCGCCAGGGCGTTGCCCTCATCTGCACCGACCCGGAATCACCCCCATCGCGGTCGCCAGCAGCAGAACGGCCAACGCAGATGCTCCTCGGCGCATGGAGCACTCTCCCTCTGCTGTTTTCGGCGATGACAACGTTGGCACCGCGGGCGGGGACGGCCCACCGTCGATGTGGGGGTCACCGAGGTGAGCCGCCGCCCGCCGCCCACGGTATAGGAAACCGGTTGGTTCTCTCGTGCAAAGCTTTGTGCCCGAACGACTCTTGACGATCGCGATCCACTATGGACATCGACACCCGAGTCGTCAGATGAGACCTTCGCGGATCGCGTAGGCCACCACGTGCGTGCGGTTGCGCAGTCCGAACCGGTCGAGCAGGCCGTGCAGGATGTTCTTCACCGTGCGCTCGGAACAGGACACCTGCCGCGCGATCTCGCCGGTGTCCAGTCCGTCGGCGAGCAACCGGATCAGCTCGGTCTCGCGTGATGTGAGGATCTCCTTGTGCGGCGGAGACGTTTCGCGGAGCAGGTCGGCCGGGAGGCGACCACGGCCGGCGTACGCGTCGGCGACCGCCCGCAGCAGTCTCGCCGGTGTCATCTCGGCCCGCGAGACGACGACGGCCGGCCCACGTTCGACGGCCGCCCACAGTTCGGCCTTGATCAGCCGGTCGGCCACGAGCACCAGCCGGGCATCACCCGGCGGAAGCCGATGCGGCTCGACGGTGACGACGACATCGGCTTCCGCGGGGTCGTCGCGCACGGCGATACCCGTCCCGGCGCCGAGCGCGCTGAGCAGGCCCGCCCGGACGAGCGGTTCGATGGCGTGCGCCGCGACTCCGATCGTGCGGCGTTTCCCGGCCTGGACAGCGGGCCGGGTGGGCGTGATCAGGAGCGTCGGCATGGAGATCATGCAACCGGCTCCCCCGACGGCACGTCAACCGCGTGGAGGGGGCAGCTTTTCGACGGCGAAAGCCTGCCGGTTGAATGGTCCACGATGGATCCGGTGGAGTCAGACGAAAAGCCGTCGGTGTTCGGCAAGCTCCTACTGGAGCACAGGCGAGCCCTTGGCTGGACACAAGAGCGGCTGGCCGACGCGTCCGGTCTGAGCGTCCGCGCCCTGCGCGAGCTGGAGCGAGGGCGGGCCAAGGCTGCCCAGCAACGTTCGGCCGAAGTACTCGCGGACGCGCTCGGCCTGACCGGTGGCGACCGCGAACTGTTCCTCGCCGTCGCCAGGCAGGGGCGGCGCCGCGGTCCGGCTGCCGAAACGGTGACCTGCGCGCTGCCGCCGCCGATCCCGGATCTGTGCGGCCGGGAGGACGAACTGGCGCTGCTTTCCGCGAAGGCCGCGGCAGACGGCGGCGTGGTGGCCGTCGTCGGCCAGGCCGGGGTGGGGAAGACCGCGCTCGCGGTGGCGGCGGCGGACCGGCTGCGCCCGGATCACCCGGACGGCTGTTTCGCGGTGGACCTGCGCGGGATGGACGAGGAACCGATGAGCGCGCGGACGGCACTCGACCGGCTGTTGCGCGCGCTGGGCGTCGGTCAGGTCCCCGCAACCGTCGCCGACCGGTCCGCGTTGCTGCGGCTGCTGCTCGACGGCCGGAAGGTGCTGCTGCTCCTCGACAACGCCGCCGACGAGGCCCAGGTGCGGCCGCTGCTGATCACGAGCCCCGGTTGTCTCACCCTGATCACCTGTCGTCGCACCCTCGCCGGGCTCGAGGGAGCCCGCTGGGTGGCGCTCGACCCGCTTTCGGATGCCGACGCGATCGTCCTGCTCGCCGGGATCCTGGGCGCCGGCAGGGTGAACGCGGAGCCCGAAGCGGCACGGGAACTCGTCGAACTGTGCGGGTACCTGCCGCTCGCGGTCCGGATCGCGGGCAACCGGCTCGCCACCCGGCCGCGCTGGTCGCTGGCCCACCTGGTCGAGCGGCTGCGCGACGAAAGGACCCGGCTGCGCGCGCTCTCGGCCGGGGATCTGCGCCTGCGCCCGGCTTTCGACCTGTCCTATCGAGGGGTCTCGGCCGGTGCGCGCCTGCTTTTCCGGCGGCTCGCGACCGTGCCGGGAACCAGTTTCGGCCCGGAACTCGCCGCCGTCGTGTCCGGCGCCACCGACGACGACGTCCGCGAGCACCTCGACGAACTCGCCGACGCCAGCCTCCTCCATACCGCCGCCGGGCCGGACCGGCACCAGTTCCACGACCTGATCCGCCTGTTCGCCGTCGAACGGTTCGAAGCCGAGGATGATCCCGCGGCAGGGGACGTCGTGCTCGCCCATCTGTTGGACAAGGGGGCCGACATGGCCCGGTTGTTCTTTCCCGGGGCGCCGGAAAACGGGCAGTTCGGTTCCCGGGCCGAAGCCGTAAGCTGGCTGGAGGTCGAAGGCGACAACTGGGTCGCCGCGCAGCGGATGGCGGCTCGGAAGGGCTGGCACCGGGAAGTCGCCGACTTCGCCGCCGCGATGCACTGGTATTCCGACGGCCGCAGCCAGCAGCGGCCCTGGTGGGAGATCTTCTCCCTCGGCGCGGATTCGGCGCATGCCGTCGGCGACGCGCCGACCGAAGCGAAACTGCTGAACTTCGTCGGCTGGGCTCACGACGTGTGCCTCGACGACGCCGAGGGAGCCTTGGTGGCTCACCGCCGCGCGCTCGACATCGCCACCCGGGCGGGCGATCGCACCGAGATCGCCTGGGCGAACATCTATCTCGGCTTCACCTTGCGAAGCCTCGACCGACCGGCCGAGGCGTTCGAATACGCGCGGCGCGGGTATGAACTGTCGGGCGAACTGCCGTTCTGGATCGGGCAATGCTCGGCCCGCAACGTCTACGGGCACGCGCTGCGGGTGACGGGGCGGCATGCGGAGGCACTCGCCATCCACCGTGCCGTGCTCGAAGAGGCCGAGGCGGGTAAAGAGGACGCCTACCCCGACATCCACCGGATGCTGGCGTCGGTGACGCTGCGCGGAATGGGCGACGTACACGCGGCTCTCACCGAATGGCAGGAGGCCGCCGGCTTCTATCGCTCCAGCCGGTGGCTCGCCTGGGAAGGCGGATTCACGCCGGTGGAAGCGCACTGCGCGCTCCAGGAGGGACGTGCCTGGCGGAAGGCCGGCGCCGTCGAAGAGGCGAGGGAATGCCTCACGCTGGCCTTCGAGCTGTCCGAGGAGCCCGGTGCCCACGCCCGGCGTGCCGAGGCGCTGGCCGAACTCGCCCTGCTGCCGGACGGGGATCGATAGACCATTCGGCGGGTAGCGACTAGGCCATTCGGCAGGCAAAGTGAGTCGGTAGTGACTCAGTGGACCTCAGCGAGAGGACGGGTACCGGGCGTTTGGGGGGCGGATGGAGTTCCTCGTGCTGGGTCCCCTGGAAGTGCGGACCGGCCGGGGTGCGATTCCGCTCGGTGGTCCCCGTCAGCGGGCGGTGCTGGCTCGCCTGCTGGTCGCGGCGGGCACCGTGGTCTCCGCCGACACCCTGGTGGCCGACCTGTGGCCGGTGCGCCCGCCGCCCAGCGCGGTGGCCGGGTTGCACGCCTACGTGTCCAACCTGCGACGGGTACTGGAACCCGACCGGGACCGGCGGGAACCCTCGCGGTTGCTCGTCCGCCGGGCGCCGGGCTATCTGCTTCAGCCGCCCGAGGGCTCGGTGGACGCCGCCAGGTTCGAGAACGCTGTCGACGGCGCGGCCGCGGCACTGGCCCGTGGCGAGCCGGAGGAAGCCGTCCGGCTGTTGGACGCGGCGTTGGCGACCTGGCGTGGCGCGCCGTACGCGGATCTCGCCGACGAACACTGGATCGCGCCCGAATTGGGCCGGATCACCGAACTGAAGCTGTTCGCCAGGGAACTCTGGGCCGAGGCGCACCTGGCGCTGGGCCGCGCGTGGTCGGTCATCCCGGTGCTCACCGAGTGCACGGCGGAGGCTCCGTTGCGGGAGACCCTGTGCCGCCACCTCGCACTCGCGCTCTACCGCTGCGGACGCCAGGGCGAGGCGCTCGCGGTGCTGCGTGGGCTCTCCACGAGGTTGCGCGGCGAACTGGGTGTCGATCCTTCGCCCGAGGTCCGGGAACTGGAGACGGCGTTGCTGGACCAGTCCCCCGGACTCGGTGAGCCGCCGGTCGTACCGCGACCGAGGAAGGCGCCGGACGCGCGACCGATCGGCCGCGCCACACCGTTCAACCGGCTGGTGGAGGCGGCGCGCCAGGTCGATCGGAGCGGGCGCCCGCGGCTGGTGATCGTCGACGGGGAACCGGGGATCGGGAAGACGTACCTGGCCGAGACGTTCGCCGAGCACTGCCGCGCGCTCGGCTGGCTGGTCGGCTGGGGAACCGCGCACGAGGACGGGACGGCACCCCGGTTGTGGCTGTGGCGGCAGATCGTCGGCCGGCTGAGCGGTACCGTCCCGGAGGATTTGTTCCCGGCCCCGGAGGCCGACGACGACGCCCGATTCACCCACCACCTCGCGATCACCCGGCGGTTGCGGGATCTCGCCGCCAGGCGAGCGGTTCTCGTGGTGGTCGAAGACCTGCAATGGGCCGACGACGGTTCGCTGCGCCTGCTCGCCGATGTGGCCGCCCTGCTGGAGCCCGCGCCGGTCCTGCTGCTCGTCACGCTCAGGACCGGCCGTCCCGGCGACGTCCTGACCCGGACCCTGGCCTGCCTCGCACGGCACGGCGCGGACCGGGTGACCTTGCGGGCGCTGACCAGTACGGGGGTGGCGGCGTTCGCCCGCGCCCAGCTGGGCACCGCCGATACGAGAGCGGCCGAAGTGCTGTTCCGAAGATCGGGCGGCAATCCGTTCTTCCTCCGCGAAATCCTGCGGCAGATCGCCGACGAGGGCCAAGCCGGGCTCCGTCACGTGCCCGCGGCCGTCGCCGACGTGCTGCGTTATCAGCTCAGCCGCCTCCCGGAGCCCACGCGGCGGGCACTCGACCCGGCCGCGGTACACGGACTCCACCTCGACGTCGACCTGCTGGCCGAGGCGTCCGGTCTCGGTGAGGAGCAATTCGAGGACGCACTCGACCTCGCGGTCCTCGCCGGGGTGCTGGTCGAATCGGGAACCGGCCTGCGTTTCCGGTACGAACTCGTGCGCCGTGTGATCCACGCCGACATCCCGCCGCTCGCCCGGTCCCGCTGGCGGCACCGGCTGGCCGCCGTGCGCGCGGACCGGCGCGCTCCAAGAAGTTCACTGGCTGCCCCCAAGAAACCGCCAAGCGACCCGCGCTGAACTCGATCCCGTCCGCTTCACCGTGGCGAAAGGGACCGAGATGAGAGAGAAGATCTTCTCCACCGACAACGGCAAGAAGTTCAATCTGACCTTGGACGCCGGGTACTGCATGGCGATGTGCCTCGACCTGGCGAAGGTGATCCTCACCAGGGTGGCCCGGGGGCGACGGGCCGACGGGGTGTCGGCAGGCGAACTGGAGCCGGGCAAATGGGCGATCGTGCAGTCGGCCTATCTGATCAACAGCGACATGGACCGGAACAAGCTCATCAGCTCTCAGGGCCTGGCCGTCAGCGCCGTCATCCCCGAGACCGCCGTCCACGGCGGCGACTTCGGGCCGCCCGCACTCGCCGTCACCGGCCTGACCGGAACGAGCGTCTTCTCGATCTTCGGCTCCGGCGGGGCACACGCCCTGCTCTGGCATCGCGACGACGCCGGGCAGCAGTTCCTGTACCTCGACCCGAACGAAGGCCTCTGGCGGTTCACGACCGTGGCCGAAGCGCAGCAGCACATCGAAGCGGATCTCGCCGCCCACTACGGCGATCTCGACGATTCCTACCGCGCGTCCACAGTGGAGCTGGACTGATGGCCACCGGCGCGCTCGATCCCCTGACCCTCGCCGACGACGTCGAACGGCTGGTCGCCACCGGGATCGCGGCACAGGCCCGCGCACTGGCGCTGACCCGGCAGCAGGACGCCGCGACCTTCGTGCCCGACAAGGCGCTCGCGAGCCGGATCCGGGACGCACAGGAACAGGTCGGGGAAAGCACCGCCTACTTCCTCGACCGGCTTCTCCCCGACCTGATCGGCAGCCTTGCCGACGCGGACGGGGCCGCCGGGCTGGTTGACGGCCTTGGCAAGACGATCGCCCGGCTGGACACGGCGGAGCAGGTGCCCGTCGTGACCGGCGCCGTGGTCACCGAGTTCGACGCCTATCGCACGAAATCCCAGCTGCTCACCACGGCGTTGACCGCCGCGGCGGGCCGGGCCGAAGCGAAGGTGGCGGTGCTGGCCGGAGTCCTCCAGACCGAGATCACCGCACTGGACGGCCCGGACGGGGCGATCGCGAAGACCCGCGCCGGGATCGCCGCCACCGTGAAGGCGCTCGACGACGACGTGAACGCCGTCGTCACCCAGGCGAAGGCCGTCGGCTCCGGGGTCAAAGGATTCCTCACCGACAAGGTCAAGTTCGCCACCGGGATCCTCACCGACTTCGGCGGCAAGGACACCACCGCGCCGAAAGCCGGTGAGAAACCGAAGGACACCGGTAAGAAGTTCTCGGTCACGGGCATCGACGTCGAACGGGCCGGCGACACCGGCGCGGACACCGCGTCGTCGGGTGCCTCCGGTCTCGAAACCGCGGTCGCGGCCTTCAAACGCGACAACGCCGAACTGGCCACGCTCTACCAGGGTCTCTACCGGCTGAACGCGGCGATGGCCGTCGCCGCGGCGACAGCCGACCAGGTGACCGCGTACGCCGCTGCCCTCCGGCTGACCGCGGTCGCGGCGGGGAACGTCACCACCACCTGGGAGGCCTGCCTGGCCAGGACGGACGGGGCCATCGGCACCCGGCCTGCCGTCGAGGCCGCGCTGATTCGGACGACCGTCGGGTGGGCCGATCTCACCGCGCGCCTTCGCCACGCGCGGTCGGCCGTCGCCGGCGGCCGGGGCCTCATCCCGGACGTGGGCCCCTTGCCCGTGCGTGCCCCGTAACCCACAACAGCCCAATCGGAACGAGGAAGATCATGACCACCACCTCGATCAAGAAGGCCGGTGACGCGGCGAAAGAACACGCGTCGAACGCCGTCATCGTGCAGTCCTACGCGCTCAGCGCGATGAGTCAGCCGAACGTCGACTTCAGCGATTTCAAGAAGCTCCTGCCACTTCAGACCAAAATCAACAACGGTCTCGGCGCCGCGAAGGACTCGGCGCACCTGTACCTGAACACCGTGCTGCCATTGGCGATCAGCACGATCAGCGATATCGAGCTGTACTTTCAGCTGCACGACGCGCTCGCCGATTCGCTGGCACCGGGGACCTCGGTACAACAGGCCATCTCACTGCTCAAGGTCGTGCAGGACCAAGCCGTCGAATACCAAGGGCAGGCCAAGGCGGTGGCGAGCCGGCTGCAAACCCTGCGGGACGGCTTCACCGCCAGTTCCTCGGCCTTCAACGGATACTCGCAGGAGCTCGCGACCATCGTGGACGGTGACCACGGGGTCCTCAAATCCCTGGACGACCAGCTCGACAGCATCGACGGCAAGATCGGCGGAGCCATCACGGGCGTCGTGCTGAGCGGCCTCGCCATCGCGGGCGGTGTCCTGATGGTCGGGGTGGGCGCACTGGCCGAGCCGGTGACCGGCGGACTGTCCACGGCGCTGGTCGTCGGCGGCGTCGCGGTCGCGGCGGCCGGTGTCGGCGGTGAGGTCGCCTCCTCGCTGACCCTGGCCAAGCTCCTCGACCTGAAGAGCAACCTGGTACGGGAGAAGGCGAAACTCAAGGCGGAGACCACGCTGGCCGCCGGGTTGCGCAGCGGCCTCGGCAACCTCGCGACGGCCGCGAGCGGCGCCGCGACCGCCACCCAGGGCATGGTCAACGCCTGGAGCCTGCTCGGCGACGACCTCGGCGGCCTCGCCAAGGACGTCCAGAAGGGACAGACCACAGTGGACGCCCTGCGCCTGCTGTTCACCCACGCGGCGGAGAACGCGGTCAAGACCACGCAGCAGGACATCGTGATCATCAAGACGCAGCTCACCGGTGCCCGGACCTCGGTGGACACCAAGACGAAACCGGGTGACCTGATCCGCGCCCACGTGAGGGCCGCCGCCTGACCCGTCCCCACCGGGCTCGGACAGCCGCGGCGACCGGCCACGGCCAGGCACAGAGGAGTTCAGATGCTTTCCATCGCAGTGAAGAAGGTCGACGACCTGATCGGCACGCTCGCGAAGGTACCGATCCTGACCGGCCCCATCGCGGACGTCCGTTCGCAGGCGGTGCGGGCCGGCGGCGACGTCCTGCCCGAGGTCCGCGCCGTGGGCGGCGACATCGTCAAGTTCGCTTCGCATACGCTCGGCGTCCTCTCCGGCCTGATCGCCGGTGTCGCGGGCGGCACCCCGCTGGATGTGGTGACCCAGGCCCTGCATGCGGTGGGCACGGAACTGGCAGCCGAGCGGGCGAAGCTCCCGTCGGTCGTGACACGGCTGAATTCCTTCAGGGACGGCCTGAGCGAGAACATCGCGACCGTGTCGAAGCAGCAGGAGCGGCTCGACACCGAACTGGCCGGGCTCGCGGCGAAGCGCCACCACTGGGCGTCACAGGCCGCGGCGGTGCACAAGCAGAGCAGCATCACCACCATCATCGGCACGTTCATCCCGTTCGTGCCGCAGGCGGCCGGCGAGATCGCCAGCCAGATCCAATACGGGAAGAGTACGGAAGCGGCGCTCGCCGAGGCGGATCACCAGCTCAAGACGGTCGGCCTGCAGGCGCACAACCTGCGGACGATGATCGGCGCGGGCAAGGAACTCGGCACCGCGATCGGCCAGCTGACCACGGCCACGCAGAACCTGAACAACGTGACCTCGCTGCTCAGCGCCGATCTCGCGGGTGAGGCGGCGATCGCCGGCGCGGCCGATCCGGCGGCGGCCACGCTGTTCCTGAAGTCGCTGACCGGCAGCCTGGAAATGCTGCGCGCCGGCGCGGCCTGACCGTGAAGGACTCCTTGAGGGACCCAGAGTCCCTCAAGGAGTCCTTCACGGACATTCAGTGGCCCTGGTGACCGTCGTGGTCCCGCTCGAGCCTGGCTTCCCGGCGGCGCAGGTCCGCTCGTTCCGACCAGCCGTCGACCGCGTCGTAGCCCGCGATGCTGAGCCCGAGCAGGCCCACGATGCCGGTGATCACCGCGGCGGGGATCAGGCCCAGCGCGGAGCACGCCGCGGCCACGCCCAGCAGGACGACGCCGATGCCGAGGTTCACTTTGCCGAAGCCGCTCAAGGTGCCACCTGTCAGTTCTGATTCCGGAAATCGCCGTCAGGTGACCATGATGCCGCAGGGCAGGTCCTTCACGACCCGTCGAGCAGGTCCTCGATCAGGATCGGGATGTGCCGCACCCGGATGCCGGTGGCGTTGTGGACGGCGTTCGCGACGGCCGCGGCCATCCCGACGGTGCCGATCTCGCCGAGGCCCTTCGCGCCGACAGGGTTGTGCAGGGTGTCCGGGTACTCGACGAAGTGGACGTCGACCTCCGGGATGTCCGCGTTCACCGGGATCAGGTAGCTCGCGAAATCGCCGTTGGCGAAGCGTCCGTCGGCCTCGATCTCCAGTCCCTCGTGCAGCGCGGCCGACACGCCCCAGATCATGCCGCCGATGATCTGGCTCCTGGCCGCCGTCGGGTTGATGACCCGGCCGGCGTCGAACACGCCGAGCATGCGGGAGACCCGGATCTCGCGAGTCCACTGGTGCACGCGGACTTCGCAGAACTGGGCGCCGAACGAGCTGAACGAATGCTTCGTCAGCTCCTCGCCGGGCGCCGACGAGCCGGTCACGGAGATCGACGGCCGCTTCAGTGCCCGCAGCAGCTCACCGAAGGTCATCGCCCGGTCTCCGGCGAACACCTGGCCGTCCGCGTAGGAGACGTTCATGCCCTCGAACGGCGCACCCGGGGCTGACGCCAGGGCCACCAGGTCGTCGATCGCCTTGGCGGCGGCGATCATGATGGCCGATCCCGCGCTCGCGGTGGCGGTCGAGCCGCCGGACAGTCCTCCGGACGGCAGCGTGGAATCGCCGAGCCGGGGCACGATCCGGTCCGGTGAGATGTCCAGCGATTCCCCGCCCACCAGGGAGAGCACGGTCAGCAGGCCGGTTCCCGGGTCCGCCCCGCTGGTCGCGACGACGGCCGTGTCGTCGGGCAGCAGGGTGATCTCGATCGTGGCCGGGAAACGCAGCGCCGGGAACATCGCGGTGGCCGTGCCGATGCCCACGAGCCAGTCGCCGTCGGTGCGTCCTTCGGGTGCCCGGTCCGCCCAGCCGAACCGGGCGGCGCCGACGCGGAAACACTCGTCGAGGTGCTTGCTCGACCACTGCAGGTCCTTGCCGGGCGGTGCGGTCGAGTTGTTCCGTTGACGCAGTTCGATCGGATCCATCTTCAGCGCGACGGCGAGTTCGTCGATCGCGCTCTCCAGCGCGAAGGACCCGGGTGCTTCGCCCGGTGCCCGCATGAAGGTGGTCGGCGGGATGTTCAGCGGCACCATTTTCTGGCTGAGGGCCAGGTTCCGGGTGGCGTACCACTCGCGCGAGGTGCCGTGTGACGTCGGTTCGACGAACGAGCGGTCCATCGCGGTGCTGCACCACGAGTCGTGCCGCAGCGCGTTGAGCGTGCCGTCGAGCTCCGCACCGAGGGCGATCTTCTGGACGGTCGCGGCACGGCCCGCGGTCACGGTGAACACCTGTTCCCGGCTGAGGACCGCCTTGACCGGCCGGTCGAGTGCCCTGGCCGCCGCCGCGGCCAGGAACGCCGGGGCGGAGGTGCGGACCTTGCCCCCGAACGCCCCGCCCACGAACGGGTTCACCGCGTGCACCTCGGACGGTTTGGTGTCCAGCGCGCCTGCCAGTTCGGCCGCCTGGAGATCGGATCCCTGGTTGCCGCTGTGGATCGTCAGGCCGTCGGGACCCCATGCCGCGACGGCGGAATGCGGTTCCATCGCGGCATGGTGCTGGGTCGCGGTGGAATACGTGGCCGCGACGACCACCGGGCTCGCCGCCAGCGCGTCCTCGATGGACTCGACCCCGGGTGCGAGGACTTCGAGGGTCGGCGGTTCACCACCCCGGGACGCGGGTGCGTCTTCGGCCGATGCGAGGCCGTCCTGCAGCGAGGTCAGCGCGGGCCGGGCGCGGTAGGTGACCTCGACGAGGATCGCCGCGTCACGCGCCTGCTCGTAGGTCTCGGCCACCACGAAGCCGATCGGCTGGCCGCGGTAGGCGACTTCCTTGTCCTGCAACGGAACCCACGTCTCACCGAAGACCGGCGTGACCGGGGTGAGCAGTTCCAGCGGGTCGAACGGCGTGTACACAGCGATCACGCCCGGAGCGCCCTTCGCCGCCGCGACGTCCATCGCCTCGATCTCGCCGTGCGCGATCGAACTGGTCACGACGTACCCGTGGACCAGTCCGGGGAAGGTGTGGTCCGCCCCGTACTTGGCCTGGCCGGTGACCTTCAGCGGCCCGTCCACCCGGCTGGTCATCAGTGACTCCCCTCGGTCAGTTCGAGCAGCGCGCGGACGATGGTCCTCGGCAGCAACGACAGCTTGAATCCGTTCTCGGACAACGGCCGGGCGCCTTCGACGGCCAGCGCCGCGGCGTCCTCGAACGCGGCGACCGTCGCGGGTGCGCCGCGCAAGGCCTCCTCGACTGCGCGCAGCCGCCACGGCACGGTCCCCACCCCGCCGGCCGCGACCCGGGCTTCGACGACCCGCGAGTCCTCGACGTGCAGCGCGACCGCGGTGGAACACAGCGCGAACTCGTAGGACTGCCTGTCCCGCACCTTGACGTAGGTGGAGTTCGACGCCCAGTCCAGCTCGGGCACCAAGACTTCGGTGATCAGTTCACCGGGGCGCAGGTCGTTCTCCACCTCGGGTGTGTCACCTGGCGTGCGATAGAACGACTCCAGGTCGACGGTGCGGGTCCCGCTCTCGCTGACCAGCCGGAGCCGCGCGTCGAGAGCGACCAGGGCGACGGCGACGTCGCTGGCGTGGGTCGCGGCGCACGAATCGCTGGTACCCAGCACGGCGTGCATCCGGTTGGCGCCCGCGATCGCCGGGCAGCCACTGCCGGGCTCCCGTCGGTTGCACGGCATGGCGACGTCCCGGAAGTACGAGCAGCGCGTGCGCTGCATCAGGTTCCCGCCGATGCTGGCCATGTTCCGGATCTGCCGGGAGGCACTGAGCAGCAGGGCCCTGGAGATCGCCGGGTACACGCCGGGGTGCCCGGCGATGTCGCCCATCCGCTCCAGCGCGCCGATCCGCAGCCCGTCGGCGGTGTCGATGCCCCGCAACGGCACCGCGTTGATGTCCAGGACCTGCCGCGGGGTCAGGACGTCGAGTTTCATCAGGTCGACGAGGGTGGTCCCGCCGGCGAGGAAGGTGCCGGGTGAAGCGACCGCGGCTTCGACGGTCTCGGGTGCGAGCAGCTCAAAGGGACGCATCGGCCCGCCTCGCCTGCTCGACCGCCGCGATGATGTTCGGGTAGGCCGCGCATCGGCAGAGGTTGCCGGACATGAATTCGCGGACGTCCTGGACGTCCTGCTCGACGGCGGCGACCGCCGACATGATCTGCCCGGAAGTGCAGAATCCGCACTGCAGGGCGTCCTGGTCGACGAACGCCTGCTGGACCGGATGCAATTCGTCCCCTGTGGACAGTGCTTCGACCGTGGTCACCGGCTGTTTCACGGTGGCGGCCAAGGTGAGGCAGGAGAGCACCGGGCGTCCGCCGACGTGCACCGTGCAGGCGCCGCACTGCCCTCGGTCACAGCCCTTCTTCGGGCCGGTGACGTCGAGCCGCTCGCGCAGCGCGTCCAGCAGGGTCACGCCGGGATCGACACCCAGGTTTTCCGTCCTGCCATTGACTTCGAGAGAGATGTCCACTGGATCTCTTTCCGCCGATCGTCCGGGCAGAGGGCCCGACGGCGTAGGTTGAGGTGGTGGGAGTCCGTTCACGGAATGAAACGGATAGTCATCCGCTTCGTTTCCGAAGTTAGCGGATTACAATCCGCTTGGCAATGTCGGTACTCGCCCCTGGAGTCGCTCCAGGTCCCACGGATTCCTCGGCTACATTCACGACGGACGGGAGCGGCGAACGGGAGGGACGATGACGACGGGATCGGTCAACCCGCGGCGCGCGGACACCCGGCGCAACCACGAGCGCATCCTCGCCACCGCGGCGAAATCACTGGCCGGATCCGGCGAGGTCTCGTTCAACGCCATCGCGAGACAGGCCGAAGTCGGCGTCGGCACCGTGTACCGGCACTTCCCCACCCCGGAAGCGCTCATCCTGGCGGTCTACCAGCGTGAGGTGCGCCAGCTCGTCGACATCGTGCCGAGCCTGCTCGAAAACCACACCCCGGAGCAGGCCTTCCGGACGTGGACGACCGACCACCTCGCCCACTACATGATGACCAAACGCGGCCTGGCCGATGCCCTGCGCACCGCGACGGCCTCCCGCGGGGAACTGCCGGCGAGCGCTTACACGGCCATGGTCGGCGCGGTCTCGACGCTGGTGAAGGCCAACGTCGACGCCGGCACCATCCGTGCGGACCTGGCACCCGAGACCGTCCTGCGCGGACTGGGCGGACTCCTGTACCTGGACCCGAACGGAGAGTGGCGGCGCGACGTCGCGAGCCTCGTCGACCTGTTGTGGCGCGGGATGTGCAGCTGCCGGAGCTGAGGTCAGGGCTGACCGCACCGCTCGACGGCGTCGAGCAGGATGGTGACGGCGAGCTCGATGACCTCGGCGGACACGGTGAGCGGCGGCATCAGCCGGATCACGCTGTCGTCGCGGCCGCCGAGTTCGACGATCAGTCCCTGCCGCAGCGCGTATGCCTGGACGGCACGGGCGTACCCGCTCGCCGGTCCGCCATCACGTGGATCGGCCAGTTCGATCCCCCACATCAGCCCGAGACCGCGGACCTCGCGGACCCAGGGATGCCCGCGCAGGGCGCGGAGCCGGAGTTCGAGCTGGCGCCCGCGGTCGCGGACGTTGCCCAGCACGTCGTCACGCCGGACGACGTGGACGGCCGCGGTGCCCGCCGCGAACGCGGCCTGGTTGCCCCGGAACGTGCCCGTATGCGCGCCGGGCGCCCACTCGTCCAGCCGCTGGTCGTAGAAGATGACCGCCACCGGCAAGCCCATTCCGCTCAACGCCTTCGAGGCGACGATCACGTCGGGTTCGATGTCGTACTGCTCGAACGCGAACCAGGTCCCGGTGCGGCCACAGCCGGTCTGCACCTCGTCGACCACGAGCGGGATGTCCAGCTCCGCGGTCAGCGCCCGGACACGCCGGACGAAGTCGCGGTCGGCCGGGATGACCCCGCCTTCACCCTGCACGATCTCCATCAGCACGGCGGCGGGAAGGGGGATCCCGCCGTTGGGATCGCGCAAGGACCGCTCGAGCAGGCCCACGCAGTTGGTTTCGCAGGTGTCCCGGGAAAGACCGACCGGGCAGCGAGCGCAGTAGGAGTACGGGAAGAAATGCACGCCGGGCACGCCATTGGCGATCGGTCGTTTCTGCGCGACGAGACCGGTCAACGCCATCGCGGCGTGACTGGAGCCGTGGAACCCGCCCTGGAAGGACACCAGGTCGCCGCGTCCGGTCGCGGTCTTGCAGAGCTTGACCGCCGCGTCCACGGCGTTCGCCCCGGTCGGTCCGCAGAAGTGCATCCGCATCCGCGAACGCAGGCCGGACGGCAGCATCGACAGCTGGGCATCGATGAACTCCCGTTTGGCGGGTGTCGGGAAGTCCAGGCCGTGGGTGAGCACGTGCAGTTGTTCGGCGGCCGCGTGCACCACCTCGGGATGGTTGTGGCCGAGGGAGAGCACGCCAGCACCGGCGAGGAAGTCGATGAAGACGTTCCCGTCGACGTCCCACAGGTAGCTGCCGTCGCCACCGGCGATCGCGATCGGCAGGTTGCGCGGGTAGGCCCGGGCGTTGGACTCCCACCGTCGCTGGTGTTCGAGGAACTCGGCCGACCGGGGCCCTGGCAGGTCGCCGTCGACCCGCGGTGCCAGCGAGGGTTTCGCCGTGGGGGTGTAGGTCATGGCAGTCTCCTTGCCGCGGTGATCTCGTGTGCCGTGTCGAGCTCGACGGCCGGATTGGCGTGCCAGCGGGTTCGCCCCGGCACCTCGGTGCCCTTCATGAGGAAGGAGTCCGCCTCGACGATCGCCCCCTCGCCCATCGTCACTCCATAGTGGACGAAAGCCCCGGTACCGAGCGTGCATCCGGCGCCGATGACGATATGGTCGGATTTGAAGGTGCCGTCCTCCAGCGAATGCGCCTGCAGGACGGTGTGCAGGTTGAGCACGCAGTCGTCCCCGATGCTCACCAGGGACTTCTCGGGGATGGCGCAGCCGTCGTCGAAGACCCGGCGCCCGATCCGGATGCCGAGGCAGCGCCAAAGGACGTTCTTGAACGGCGTCCCGTCGAACAGCGTGAGGTAGCGACCGGGGCTGAGCTTCCAGAACCGTTCGTGCCGCCAGAAGACGGGATCGTAGATCGAGCAGAACCGCGGTCTCAGCGCACGGAAACCCTGCACCCCGAGTTCGGCCAGTACGAAGAACGAGACCGTGAACAGCAGCGTGGCCACGATGCCACCACTGACCGCGAGTGTGCCGAAACGCGGATGCAGGGCACCCACGGCGGACCCGATCAGCATGACGCCGAGCAGATGAAGCCAGTGCACCACGAGGTAGACGAGCATGGTGGCGGTGTTGTGCCGGTTCTTCGCCACCAGGCTCCGGCGCAGCGCGTCGCCCGTGCCGAGGTGGTCGAACCCGGTGTCGCGGCGGACGGTCCGGGGGATCTCGAACGCGGGGGAACCGAGCAGGCCGACGTTCTCCCGGACCGGTCCGTCGAGCGGAACCAGCACCTTGGTGGCGAGCAGGCAGTTCCGGCCGACCCTGGCGCCCGGCGGATAGCCGATCTCGTTGCCGAGGAACGCCTGCGGCGCGACCGAGGTCCGGCGCAACCGGAACGACGAAGCGGAGTAGTCCGCGTTGAGCAGCGAAAGCCCGTCCGAGACCATCGTCCCGGTGCCCACCGTGCTGAGGAACGGCGTCTCGTGCTTGACCTCCACCCCGAAGTTGGAGCCGGTCTGCTGGACCTCCGACAGGTCGTACCCCAGTCTTCGCAGGTAGTGCACGATGTAACTGCTGTCGCCGAACAGATAGGTGAAGGTGCGCAGGTTGGTCAGCCGCGCGATCACTCGCTGGATGGCGAAATGCCTGCCATAGAGCGGGTACACCCGGTCCGGCTCCAGGAACAGGTTGAGCAGGCGCGGGATCGTGAAGACGACCAGCAGCCCACCGAGCAGCGCCGCGAGGTACAGCAGTGCCGAACCGGCGATCTGGCTGCGATAGAAGGCCCAGCTCGTGAAGTCCGTCGTCATCGCGAACACGCGGTCGATGAGCACGTCCGCTCCACCCAGGGTCACGGGAACCGTCACCAGCAGCAGGACAAGCAGGCTGGACAGACAGAAGACGAACGGCCTGAGACCGCCCCGCGGTACCGATCCGAGTGCCCGGTAGTCCACTGTGGAAGGACGGGCCGGTGATCCGTGCCAGCTTTCGCCGTCGGGCACGGTCTGCCCGGAGTTCAGGGACGACGAATGGCCCAGTTGTGCGTCGTCGCCGAGCCGGGTGCCGATGTCGAGCACGGTCATCTCGCCGACGAACGCGTACTCACCGAGGGTGACCCGTCCGGTCTGGATCCGGCCTGCCCTGGCGCGGTAGCACGAGAAGAACGCGTCCTTGCGGATGACCGCCCCCGCGCCGACGCTGAGCAGATCGGTGCAGACCGGCGGGTTGCGGGACAGGATCAGCGCGCCCTTGCCGATGTCGGCGCCGAGTGCCCGCAGGTAGAACGAGTACAGCGGGGTGCCGGTGAACAGCATGAGCGGGCCGAACCTGATCAGCGTCTTGACCGTCCAGAAACGCAGATAGCCGAGGCTCCAGAGCGGGATCTCCCCCGGTTTCCACCGCCCGACGAGCACCCACTTCGCCAGGATCGGCATGGCGGAGAGGGCGGCGAAGAGGACGAGACCCAGCCCGACCGCTCGCGCGTAGGCGTCGACGAGCCCGCCCGCCTCGGTGACCCAGTCGAATCCCGTGTCCAGCATCCAGCCCGAACCGGCGGCATAGACGAGGAAGGCCAGGAACTGGAACAGTCCACAAAGGACGTAGGAGACGGTGCTCGCCCGGCGTGGTTCCTCGGCACGCGCGGCCGTCACCCCGGCGGTGGAAGGAAGCGACTCCGCGATCCCGCGAACGGTGGGGTTGAGATACACGTCCCTCGTCGACAACGGGGCGAGGTCGCCGCGCTCCCGGATCAGGGCACAGAACTTGGCCAGCAGGAGCGAGTCTGCGCCGTAGTCTTCGAAGAGATGCCCCGTCGCCGAGACCCGCTCGATTCCGAGGACACGGCTCAGTGCCCCCGCCAGGTGCTGTTCGGTCTCGGTGGCCGGGGCCACGTACTCGACGTCGCTCGCCGTGTTTCGGGGGTTGCTCGGCGCCGGGAGGTTCTTGCGGTCGGCCTTGCCCGCCGGGGTCAGGGGGATGTGGTCGAGCTGTTCGAGATAGGCCGGGACCATGTAGCCCGGCAGCAGTTCCCCCAGCCGGCGCCGCAGCTCACCCGCGTCGACGACGGTTTTGTCGCGGCGCAGGCTGTAGTAGGCGACCAGTTCGGTCGTACCGGGTTCCGGATGGTGCGTCTCGACCACGGCCTGCGCGATGCCGGGTATCTGCAGCAGGACCGACTCGATCTCCGTGAGCTCGACGCGATAACCGCGGATCTTCACCTGCGTGTCGGCCCGGCCGTGGTACTCGATCTCGCCGTCCGGGGTGACCCGGCCCAGGTCACCGGTGCGGTAGATGCGCCTGGAGGGGTTGTGCCCGATGTCCAGGAAGTCCGGGATGAACGCGCGTTCGGTCAGGTCGGGACGGTTCAGGTAACCACCGGCGAGCCCCACGCCGGCGATCCCGATCTCCCCCAGTTCGCCAGCGGCCAGCGCCCGTGGTTCGTCCGGATCGAGGATGACGACCGAGTAGGTCGGCAACGGCACCCCGATGGTCACCGGCCGGTCCGGGCACAGGACCGACCAGGTCGCGGTGACCGTGGCCTCGGTCGGGCCGTAGACGTTGAGGAACCGCCGGTCCGGGCGGTACCAGCGGCGGACCAGGTCCTCGGGGCAGGCCTCGCCGGAGACCAGGAGGAAACGCAGCCGCGGCAGGTCCTCGTCGAGGCTGGCCAGCAGGGTCGGGACACAACACAGCGCGGTGACGTCGTTGTCCCGCAGGAATTCGTGGAGTTCGTGCCCCACGAGACTCGTGCCGCCGGGTTTCGGCACCAGCGTCGCGCCGGACAGCAGCGGGACCCAGATCTCCTCGACCGAGAAATCGAAGGCGATCGTCATGCCCTGATAGACCCGATCGGTGTCCTGGATGCCGTAGACGTCGGCGGCGACGCTGACGAAGTTGCAGATCGCGGCGTGGTCGATCGTCACGCCTTTCGGCCGTCCGGTCGAGCCGGACGTGTAGACGACATAACAGAGTTCGTCCGCCGGGGCACTCTTCTCGGCCGGGCTGAGCCGCTCACCCGGCAGGACGGCGATCCGGTCTTCGTCCTCGTCGAGGCAGAGCAGATCGACACTGCCCGGCGCGAAACGGTCACGCAGTCCGGAGGTCGTCACTACCAGCCGCACGCCGGCGTCCTGGACGATGTAGTCCAGCCGGTCGTCCGGAAAGCCGGTGTCCAGCGGCACATACGCAGCGTTGGCTTTGAGCACGGCCAGCATCGCGACGTAGGGACGCACCGGCTCGTCGAACAGCAGCCCGATCCGATCGCCGGGCAGCACGCCGTGCGCTCGCAGATGACGGGCGAGGCGATTCGCCCGTTCGTCGAGCCCGGCGAACGTGAGCTTCGTGCCCGGGGCGTCCACCGCGAGCCGGTCACCGAAGCCGTTGGCGTGCAACCGGTCGCAGAGTCGCTCGTACAGGTGCTCGAGCCGTTCGCCCGCGCGCCATCGGATCCGCTGTTCGTGGCCATCACAGGTCAGGACCAGGCCTTCGGTGTCGAACAAGCCGGACGGCTGTCCGTACGGGCTCATGTCCGGTCCTCCGCCAAGCCGAAGGAGTGGTGCAGAGCGCGGACGGTCGCGTCGACGGCGTGAGCGGGGATGACGGCGGTGAGCCGCGACTGCGAAGTCGTCATCGCCGGCACCGTGACCCGCTGATCGGCGATGATCCGCAACAGCTCGGGCAGACAGCCGGGTGGATCCAGCAGTGCCGTGCCGACCACGGAGACCGAGCCGAGCCCCTCCAGAACCGTGGAGCGGGCACCCAGCTCCCTCGCGAGCTCGGCGATCGGTACGCCGAGCGAGTCCGACCCCCGCACGGTGAACCGCAGTTCGCCGGGATCGGGCCAGCTCAGGTTGTCCGGTTTCACCCCGCTTCCGGCGAGACTCGTGAGCACGCGGGCGTACTGCTCCGGGCCGTCGGCCGAAACCTGGACCCGCACCAGCCGCATGTCGCGCTCATGGGCGATGCCGACGACCCGGGGAGCGCCCTCCATCGACGATTCCTTGGCCGTGACCACGGTGGACGGACCCGGGATCGAGGAATGCTTCACGCGCACAGACACCCCGTGACGGCGAGCCAGCTCGACGGAACGGGGATGCAGCACGCGGGCGCCGAGCCCGGCCAGCTCGATCATGGTGTCGTAGGAGATCGTCCGGACCGGCCGGGTGTCCGCCACGATCCGGGGATCGGCCGTGCGGACACCGTGGACGTCGGTGCAGATCTCGCATTCGGGACCGCCGAGCGCGGCCGCGAGCGCCACGGCGGTGGTGTCGGAACCGCCCCTGCCCAGCGTCAGCAGTTCACCGGTCGCGTCGCGTCCCTGGAAGCCCGCGACCACGACGACCTGTGCGTCCCGCAGCCGCGCGACGATCCTGCCCGGGTCGACCCGCACGATCGTCCCCGCTCCCGGTTCGCCGCTCACCTCGATCCCCGCCTGGTCACCGGAGAGCGACACGGCCTCGACGCCGCGCTCGGCCAAGGCCAAGGCCAGCACCGCGGCGGAGACCTGCTCACCTGTCGCCATCAGCTGATCGAGCTCACGGGGAACCGGCGGTTCGGCGAATTCCCCCGCCAACGCGACCAGCCGGTCGGTGGTGTCCCCCATGGCCGACACGACCACGACGACCCGGCGTCCCGATTCGGTGAGCGCGGCCACTTCCGCGGCCACGGAACTCACCATTTCCGGCGTCGCCAGCGACGAACCGCCGTATTTTCGCACTGTCAGCCCCTCCCTCCGCACCTGCCGCAAGGGAGGGGCATAGCCAACATCGAGATCTTGGGAAGAATTCACCATTTTCCTTAATAGATCGCCGACCTCTTCGGCCCGCCCCGAATACGATTATCCGAAACGGGTATCGCCGCAGAAGCGGCCGTCGAACAACGCTTCCCGAAGTTCGGCCCGGCCGCCGCATGACCTGGGGATGACAGGATTGGAAAGTAGTGCGAGTTCCTTTGGGCGGGTACCTCCATCCGTACGAAAGGGAAGTTCGCCGGATCGCAGGTCATAACTTGACGACATCAGCTGAGGACATGCCCACGAACAGCCCAGTTCGATGGAAGTAGGTCAAATGAATGAAGGCTTCGGACGGACTTCGAAATTCGGCCGCACAGTCGCCCGGCGGGACGAAACCGATTTCACCGCGCCGCACTCGGGTACGAGATCATGCAAATCTTCGATGCCCGAAGGAATCCGTCAAAGCGACCATGGTTCACTTGGCGACCCAAAACCGCCCCGCCGCCGGAGCGTTTCGACGTCGAACACGCTCACCGGCGGGGCCCCCATCACCGGATCCCATAACTTTGCCCGTCGAAGAAGCGGACAAGTGGCCAGTCGAACAGGTCCGCGGAGACATCCGAAGGCATTAGGCCGATCAGGTGGGAATTCCCGGAGGGCTCCGGAAAACCGGAGGCTTTCCCACTCTTCGGTATACGTTTCGGCCTCGGGGATTCCGGAGACAGCGGAAGGAGTGGCACCGGCCGGGGCCCGGTTCATCCGCGCGCGAAGGAATTGCGCATCGCCCTCGGCCGACCGGTCAGCCGCCCGTAATCTCCCAATCAGCGCAGGACACGACTCCGAATCCCCGGCTGGGGAAGACCGTGTCCACGAAGAAGTCGTGCATCGCCGGATCGGCGTCGGCGCAACCGTCGCGCAGCACGGTCACCCGGTAGTCACGGTCGGCGGCGTCGTAGCACGTCGCGGCCACCATCGCGCTGGTCGCGACCCCCGCGATCACGAGTTCGCCGACGCCGGCGACGCGGAGTACCAGGTCGAGATCCGTACCGGAGAACGCGCTGGCGCGGCGTTTCAGCACGACGACGTCCTCGCCGGCCACCGGCAGGTCGATCTCGGTTCCGGTCGAGCGCTCGTGGAAGGTGTCCCCCGCTTCGTGGAACGTCTTCATCATCTCGTTGCCCGGAGGCAGATCCGCCCCGTTGCCCCGGAGAGCGAAATGCACGAAGACCACGAGGACACCGGCCGCACGGGCTCGCGGCAGAAGTTCGGTGAGCGGGGGCAGGACCTGCCTGGTGAACGGGTAGTCACCGGTGATGCCGCGCTGTAGGTCGCCGATGATCAAGGCGGTCTTCATGACGTCAATCTACAGCGGCGACCGGGTCGGTCAGGTGATGTCCAGTACCGCTTTACCGTGCAAGCGGCGGTTGAGCAGAGCCTGGGCCGCCTCGTCATAAGACGTCCAGGGGCCGCGCCAGGCGATGCCGGGATCGAGACGGCCGGCGGCGATTTCGGCGGCGAGCCAGGTCAGGTCGGCGGAGAAGTCCGCAGCCGGGTCGGCGAGCAGGAAGAACGTGCGAATCGAACGGTCGTGCCGTCCGTCGGTGGGCGTCAAGGCCTCGGGTGGCAAGACGACGTCCGCCCTCGATGACCGGCCGACGCTCACCAGCGTGCCTCCGGCCTGAACCGCCGCGAAGGCGGACACGAGCTGCGGGCCGCCGACGTTGTCGAGCACGCCGAACACGGACCGGCCCACCTGCGAGGGATCGGTGTGCACCTCGTGCGCGCCGAGTGCCCGCAGACCGTCCGCCTGGGCGGGGTTCCCGCTGATCGCGACGACCTCCGCTCCCGCGCGTGCCGCGAGCTGCACCGCGTAGCGGCCGACGCCCCCGGAGGCACCGGTGATCATCACCCGGCGCCCGAGGAGCTGTCCCATGCGGCGCAACACCTGCAACGCGGTCAGACCGGCGACGGGAATGGTGCTCACCGCGCCGAGGTCGGCGTCCTCCGGCACGACACCCAGCATCGTGGCCGGTACCGCTCGCGACTCGGCCCAGCCCGCGGCCTCGCCCAGCGTGACGACCGGGGTTCCCGCGGCGGGCCCCGATCCGTCAACCGCGGCCTGGACCACCACGCCTGCCGCGTCCCAGCCGATCAGGCTGCCGTCCGGCGTGTCCGGGTAGGTGGCGCCCTGTACCTCGCCGTAATTGAGCGAAACCGCCTGGACCCGGACCAGCGCCTCGCCGGGCGCGGGTACCGGATCGGCCACCTCGGCCTGCGAGAGGTGTGTCTTCGCGGTGTGGTCGACGACTAGTGCTCGCACGATCGGATCTCCTCGGCTCAAAGTGCCACAGTGTGGCGTTTGCTCCATTGAAGCATATGCTCGGCGAGGGCGTGGCCGGTTAGACTTCTGTCCATGACGACCACCGGGGAGCCCGCGACGCTGCGCGAGCGCAAGAAGCTGCGCACCCGCCAGGCCCTGGCGGAAACCGCGATCTCACTGTTCGGCGAGCGCGGTTTCGACGCCACGCCGCTCGACGCGCTGCTCGACGCGGTGGAGGTGTCGAGGCGCACCTTCTTCCGCAACTACCGGTCGAAGGAGGACGTCGCCCTCACCGCCGTCAAGGAACTCTGGAGCGTCTTCCTCCTCACCCTGGACGAGACCGAGAAGGCCGGTCCGCTCGCGGACGTCTTCCGAGACGCGCTCCTGGCCACGCTGGACCGGATGGACGACGACTGGTACCAGCGTTTCCCGGCGACGCTCAGGATGATCGAGCAGTCGCACGCGCTGAACGGACATTCGCTGCGGCACTGCGCGGAAATCCAGGCGGAGGTCGCGCACCGGCTCGGCGACCCGCGCGATCTCGAACTGCGGATGCTCATCGAGTTCTGCGTGGCCACCTGGCGGTGCGCACTGGACGACTGGCTGCCCGAGTGCGCTCCCGGCGACCTGGGCGGCCACGTGCGGCGCGCTTTCTCCGCCATGGCCGACAGCCTGCTCCTGCGCGCATGAGCCGTGAAGGCCTCCTTCCCTACCCTCAAGGTAGGCAAGGAGGCCTTCACGGACCGCTCCCTCAGGCCGCGAACAACGGGCCCTCGAACCGCAACGTGTCGCCTTCGCCGTATACCCGCACCGTCAGCTCAGGCGGATCCCACGGCGCGAACACCTCGTCGACCGTCTGGGGCTCCGGTCCCAGGTCGACGTCCACCGCGAAGGTGTGGGCCACGATGTCGGCCGCGATGACCACGCCGTCCGCGTCGGCCACTTCCAGCCTGCTGACCCCCGGCTCGATCGCTCCGAGCACGCCCGGACGCGAGCTCCACATCCCGAAGCCCCGCTCGGCGGTGTCCGCCTGGTAGCCGCCGCTCATGATGTTGAACAGCGTGCGTTCTCCCTCACGGAAAAGGCACTCGGCCTCGACACCCGAATCGTGGTAGGCCAGCAGCCGACCGTTCGCGGTGCCCGGCCGGAGCCGTGCCCCGGCGTGCCATCCCGCATGTGACACCGCCTCCGCCGATCCCGTTTGCTCCGCTTGCGAATAGAGCTCGGCGAAAGCCGTCAATTCCGCGGTCCACTGCGCGACTTGTTCATCCCTTGGTGGGGCCACTACGCGTGCGCCCTCCTCTCTCACTGTCCACAATGGTCACCTGTGAGAGTGGCACGCGGCGTTGCCGATCACCTCCGGGATCTCCCGGAGATCGCGCTGGGCCGCTGCTCGATCTCGTGCAATCGACGTCGCGGGCTCAGTCCCGTTCGAGCCCGTCGGCCGGGTCGAGTCCGAGCATCGAGAGCAACATCGCGCAGTCCTCGGCGTCCTTCGCCACCGAAGCCACCAAGCGGGCACCGTGGTAACGCTCGGCACGACTGATCTCGGCGGTTTCCACCGCGACCGGCTCGGCCGGCTTACGTCCGGCCCTGGCGGTGACCATGGCACCCTCCTCCGATTCGGCTCCGTCCGCGGGCATCGCCGGGGGCAGGGGCGCGCTTACCAGAGTAACCCCGCGATCGACGCGTACCAGCCGTGATCGAACCACCCACACGGACATCCTCGACGCCCGCCCACCGCCAGGGCTCTCTCCGACCGGTGCCGTTGGGCCAAGCAGAGCAATCTCACAGGTTTCCCGTCATGGGATTTCGAGCCGTACGTCGGAGTGTCACCGGACAAACGTCCGGCACATTCCGGCATACGGGAGCAGGCTGATGACCGCACAGGGCGCGATCACGGACGAGATCGGCGAAATCGATGTCTGGCTGATGGGTGAGTTCGGTGGCCGTCTGCCCGCCGCGGTGATCGGCAGAGTGCTCAACGCGAGCAGACGCGACCTCGACGGCCGTATCGCCGCCGAGGAGTTACCCGAGATGTTCCACACCCTGTGCCGTTTCCGGCTCCAGCGGATCCTGGCCGCGGACGATCGGATCGAGCTCAGGCTCCCCGCGCCGGTCCGATCGCGCTGACGCTCGCCGTCGGCCTCGTCACCCACCGCTCCGGATGGAGCGGCGATGTCACGCAGGGTGTGCGAAGGTGACGTCATGGCCGCCGCACGCAGACGACTCCCCGTGTCCTGGACCACCGTCACCCCGCTCCTCGCCCTTGTCGTACTCGTCCTGAGCTGGGGACGCGACCTGGGACCGGTGCCGGTGGCCGTCGTCGCGCTCGCGTTGTGCGCGACCGTGCTCGCCGCGGTACACCACGCCGAGGTGGTCGCCCACCGTGTCGGTGAACCCTTCGGCTCACTGGTGCTGGCGATCGCGGTCACGGTCATCGAGGTCGCGCTGATCGTCACCATGATGTCGTCGGGCGGCCCCGAGGCCGGGACGCTGGCGCGGGACACCGTGTTCGCCGCGGTGATGATCACCATGAACGGCATCGTCGGCATCTCGCTCATGGTCGGCGCCCGCCGCTACGGCGAGACGCATTTCAACCCGGAAGGCAGCGGTGGCGCCCTCGCCACGGTCGCGACCCTCGCGTCGGTCAGCCTCGTGCTGCCGGCGTTCACCTCCACCACCCCCGGCCCCGCCTTCAGTGGCTTCCAGCTCACCTTCGCCGCGATCGCCTCGCTACTGCTCTACGGACTGTTCGTGCTCACCCAGACCGTGCGCCACCGCGACTTCTTCCTGCCGGTCGACACCGACGGCTCCGTCAAGGAAGAGGAGCACGCCGAGCCGCCGACCGGTAAGGCCGCGCTGACCAGCCTGGGTCTGCTGCTGGTGGCGCTGGTCGCCGTCGTCGGCCTGGCGAAGGTCGAGTCGCCCGCGATCGAGGCCGGGGTCCGTGCGGCGGGTTTCCCGCAGTCGTTCGTCGGTGTCGTGATCGCGTTGCTGGTGCTGGCGCCGGAGACCCTCGCCGCCACACGGGCCGCGCGACGGGACCGGATGCAGACCAGCCTCAACCTCGGCTACGGCTCCGCGATCGCGAGCATCGGGCTGACCATCCCGACCATCGCGCTGGCGTCGATCTGGCTGGACGGCCCGCTGATGCTGGGTCTCGGCGCGACCCACATCGTGCTGCTCGCGCTGACGATCGCGGTCAGCGTGCTCACCGTCGTCCCCGGTCGCGCCACCCGACTGCAGGGCGGTGTGCACCTGGTGCTGCTGGCGTCGTTCCTGGTCCTCGCCGTCAACCCGTGACACGAGTCCTCTTCGGACGGTGTTCTGTCGGTGGTCACGGGTAATCTCTGCCCGGTGAACGCTCGGGACCGCATCCAAGAACTCGCCGATCAGATCGTCGTCCTCCGCGACGCCTACTACCGGGGCTCGCCGAAGGTGGCGGACGCCGACTACGACGCGATCGAGGACGAGTTGCGGGGGCTGATCGAGGCCAACCCCGACCTCGCCCCGGATCCGAACCCGCTGGAGCAGGTGGGCGCGCCCGCCGTGCTGCACGCGCCGATCCGGCACTCGCGCCCGATGCTGTCGCTGGAGAAGGCGACCAAACCCGAACAGGTCGCGGCGTTCTTCGACCGGTTCCCCGGCCAGGCGGTGGTGGTCATGCCGAAGCTGGACGGCCTCTCGCTGGCACTGGTCTACGAGAACGGGCGGCTCGCCAGGGCGGTCACTCGCGGGGACGGGACCACCGGTGACGACGTCACCATGCTGGTGCGGGCCCTGGCCGACGGTGTTCCGGACAAGGTCGACGCGCCGGGCCGGGTCGAGGTGCGTGGCGAGGCGGTCATGCTGCGCTCCACCTTCGCCGCCTACAACAAGGTGCACCCGGACAAACCGCTGATCAACCCGCGCAACGCCGCCGCCGGCACCCTGCGCGCCAAGGACCCGGCCACCGTCGCCGAACGGCGCCTGCGGTTCTTCGCCTTCGACCTCACCACCGAACCCGACAGCGCCGAAACCGATCTGGACGGCGCGCTGCGGACGCTCGGGTTCACCGCGGCCGACATGCGGCGCTGCGACGACGCCGAAGCCGCGCAAGCCGTCATCACGACCATCGAGCGACAGCGCAACGACCTCGACTACGACCTGGACGGCGCGGTGCTGCGCCTGGCTGATCGGGACGCCTACGCCGCCGCGGGCACCCGGTCGAGCTCTCCTCGTGGCGCGCTCGCGTTCAAATTCGCCGCCGAGGAGAAGACCACCGTGCTCGCCGACGTCGTCTGGGACGTCGGCAAGACCGGCAAGATCGCGCCCGTCGCCTGGCTGGAGCCGGTATTCGTCGGCGGCACCACCGTCACCCGCGCGACACTGGCCAACCAGGAGGTCATCCGCGCCCGCGGCATCAAGATCGGCGACACCGTCCTGGTGCGCCGCGCCGGGGACGTCATCCCGTTCGTCGCCGGCGTCCTCGACGCGACCAAGCGCACCGGTGAGGAACGCGAGATCGTGCCGCCCTCGGTGTGCCCGTCGTGCGAAGAGCCGCTGACCGAACAGGGCAACAGCCGGGAACTGTTCTGTACCAACGTCGCCTGCCCCGCGCAGACCGTGCGGCGGCTGATCCACTGGGCCTCGCGGGCGGCCGCGGACATCGATGCCATCGGCGGTGTCTGGATCGAGCGGCTCGCCGAGGCGGGCATCCTCGAACACCCGTCGGACTTCTACCGGCTCACCAAGGAGAAACTGCTGGAGTTCGACCGCATCGGCGACGTCTCCGCGACCCGCATGATCGAGTCGATCGACGCGAGCCGTGCCGTCGGCCTGCGCCGGGCGCTGATCGGCCTCGCCATCCCGATGGCTTCCGAAGGCACCGCCGCGCGCCTGTGCCGCGCGGGTTTCGGCTCCCTGGAGGCCGTCGTCGAGGCGGGCGAGGAAGGACTCGTGGCCGTCGAGGACATCGGCCCGAAGGTGGCCGCCTCACTGATCGAGCACCTGACCCGGCTCGAACCCGAACTCGAACGGTTGCGGGAAGTCGGCGTCTCCCTGGACGTGCGCGAGGAAGATCTCCCGCCGGTCGTCGTGTCCGGCGCGCCGCTGGAGGGCAAGACGGTCGTCGTCACCGGGTCGATCAGCGATCCCCGTTCCGGCGAGAAGGTGCCGCGCCCGACCTTCCAGCGGTTGTGCGAGAAGGCGGGCGCGACCATCGCGTCGTCGGTCTCGGCGAACACCGACCTGCTGATCACCGGCGCCGACGTCGGGGCCAGCAAGCTCACGAAGGCCGAGAAGCTCGAAGTCGAGGTCGTCGACCAGGGCGTGATCTGGCAGCAGTTGATCGGCGCAGGCGTCGTTTGACGCGCGTCGGTCACGGGATTCGTGAGTGCTAAAGACGGTTATTGAGAGGTAAATCGACCGTGGCGCGATGGCAGCCTTCGGTGCCATACGTGCTCCAATGTCACCGGCCGCTCACAACCATGACACGTTTGACTTACCCCTCAATAGAACCGCTTTACCACTCACGAGGCGGGTTTCGTCCGGTACCGCGGGCTCGTCGAGTGCCATTCGAACCCGCCGCCCATCCACCCACGCAGTCCGCGCAGGAACCGTTGCAGCTCCACGGAAGGCACCGTCAGCAGCTTCTCGTGCGCCGACTGGAAGTCCCGCACGACGTCGTTGTGCAGTTCGACAGTGATCGCGGTGGCTTCCTCGATCGTGCACCGCCGGTCGTCGGCGATGAGCAGGACCGCGTTGCAGGGCGGCGACTCGTCCTCCAGGTCCTTGGTGACCGAATGCAGGTCGTTGACGAGCACGGCCGCGGTGCCCGCCTGGATCGCCGCCTCGCGGACCCGCGGGTCGTAGTAGACGTTCGACGTCAGTTCGTAGCCGCCGAGGACGTCGATCAACGTCATCGAAGTGTAGAAACTGTCGTGCTGCCGGGCGGCGAGATACTCCCAGGCCGGCGGGTATTTCCCGCGGTGGCGCCAAGCCGCGTACGCCGTCCAGCTCACGAACATGGCGAACGTCGAGTAGCAGATCCGTTGCACCTGCGCGGCCGTCCCGGACGCCCTCAGGTACTCGGTGCTCGAATTCAGCGCCACGAGGACCCGGTCGCCCCGCAGCGTTTCGTCGAGGTCACGGCTGAACTCGCCCAGAGACGGCACCGGATCCATCGCGGCCATCGCCAGCGCGAGCTTCGGCGGCAGTTCGGCGGGCACCGCGCCGAGTGAGGTGTCGTCGGCGTAGAGATCGTCGGCGGCCCACCAGGCAGCGTTGAGCTTCGCCGAGATCAGCAGCCGGTCCGGATCCTCGCAGTCCGGGTGGGCGAGCATGACCAGCCTGCCGAAGCCCGCCTTCCCGATCTGCTCGCATTCCTCCTCGTCGAATCCGCACTCCCCCGCCCACGCGATCAGCCGCCGGTCGACCTCCTCACCGAGCGAATCGTTGATCCGGTCGGTGACGGGGCAGTACAGCGGCGGCGCCGACCCGTCACCCCACGGCCTGAACGCGTATCCGGGTTCGGGCCCCGGCGGCGACGGGATCTCCGTCGCCGCCGGGGGGTGTGCGAGCCGGGCCGCCAAGCGCGCGGCGGACGTTCCCAGTCCGCTCGGGCCACCCAGAAGTGTGGCCAGAGCGCCGTGTTCCGTCATCGCAGTCACTCCGGTGGTCTCGGCAGGCGGGGTGCTCAGACCCGGTCCGCGGCGATGAGCAGATAGTGGAAACTGCCTTCGCGGTACGCGTCGAGGAACGGGCCCTCGATGCCGGTGGCCACCGACGACTTCTCCCGCAACTCCCAGTACGGGATCGTGTCGGGTGTCAGGTCGACCACCGAGATCGGCACCAGCCCGTTCGCCGTCATGGCCTTGAAGTACTGGCTGCGCGGATGGATGTTGCAGGTGTAGTGCTGGTCGATCTGCGCGACCGCCTTGGACCGTCCACCCGTCACGTCGTTGTAGCAGCCGGTGATGGTGACGTAGCGGCCGCCGAACTCCAGTTGCCGCGCGTGCTCGGCGAACAATTCGAACAGGTCGACGTACATGGTGCTCTCGTTGTTCCAGATCCCTTTGCGCGACCCGGTTTCGAAGCCGGTGTCGAGCATGTTGCGGAAGTGGTAACGCACCTTGTCCGCGACGCCCCGCCGCTGTGCCTCCTTGTTGGCGAACTCGACCTGCTTCTCCGAGATCGAGATCCCGTCGACGTGGCAGCCGAACCGCGCGTTCGCCATGATGCTGGACCCGCCGCGCCCGCAACCGGCGTCGAGGAGCCGGTCGTCCGGTTTGACGTCGCCGAGGTGATCGAGCAGGACGTCCGCCTGCGCGGTCTCCAGCCGGTGCATCTCGGCGATGATCCGCTCGTCGCGGGTGTCCTCGGGACCCTCCAGCACCGACCAGTCGACCTCGCCGATCCCGTAATGGTGGTGGTACAGCCCGTCGACGTCTCCCAGCCGGAGATTGACCGGGTCCTTCTCCTTGTTCCAGTACGACGCCACCGACTTCTGGTACTCGGTGCGCAGAACCTTGGCGGGAGCCGGGGTACGGGCAATGGTCACGTGCGTGGTCCTTTCTGAGGCATTCGCTGTCGTTACGGGATGCGGGGTCAACGCGCGACCTCGACGTTCTCGAGGACGCCGAGCGCGTCCGGCACGAGTACGGCGGCCGAGTAGTAGGCGCTCACCAGGTAGGTGGCCACCGCCTTTTCGGTGATGCCGTCGAAACGCACGTTCAGGCCCGGCTCGTACTCGTCGGGAAGGCCGGTTTGGTGCAGCCCGATCACCCCGTTGTCCTCGACCCCGGTCCGCATCGCGAGGATCGACGTGGTGCCGGCGTCGGTGATCGGGATCTTGTCGCAGGGCAGCAGCGGCACGCCGCGCCAGGCGGAGACCACCTTGCCGTCGACAGTGGTGCCCTCCGGGTACAGGCCGCGGCCGGTGCATTCCCGGCCGAACGCGGCGATCGCCCGCGGGTGGGCGAGGAAGAACTTCGTCTTGCGGCGGCGGCTGACGAGTTCGTCCATGTCGTCGGGTGTCGGCGGACCGGACCGGGTCTGGAACCGCGACTTGAGATCGGCGTTGTGCAGCAGCCCGAACTCGCGGTTGTTGACCAGGTCGTGTTCCTGTCGTTCCCGCAGCGCCTCGACGGTCAGCCTGAGCTGCTCGTCGAACTGGTTCATCGGCTCGTTGTAGAGATCGGTCACCCGGGTGTGCACCCGCAGCGCGGTCTGGGCGACGGCCAGGTCGTACTCACGCGGTGAGATCTCGTAGTCGACGAACGTGCCGGGCAGCGGCGGTTCGCCCTCGTGCCCGGACGACATCCCGATCTCCGCCTCACCGCGGGCGTTCTGCGGTTTGGTGGCCAGGGCGAGCAGGTCCTGTACGTGACGGCGCATGGCTTCGGAACGGCCGTTGAGGTCCGCGAAGTCGTCGGCGCGCAGGGTCAGCACGGTCACCGGTGTGACGGCCTTGGCGGTGAACGGCCAGTTCCGGTCGATGCCGGCGAGCATCTCGTCACCGAAGTGGTCACCGTCGGCCATACTGCCGATGGACGCCTCGTTGCCGTACGCACCCGGCGCCACCTTGGCGATCTTGCCGTGCGCCACCAGGACGACCTCGTCGAGCGGCGAGCCGTGGCTGACGATCGTCTCACCGGGACGGTACTCGTGCTGCACGAACCGGTCGGCGAGCGCGGTGAGCGTGTCCTCGTCGTCGAAACCACGCAGCAGGGCCAATTCCGCCAGTTCCTGCGGGACGACCCGGACCTCGGTGCCGACGTTGGTGAAGCTCACCCGGCCGTCGCCGATGGCGTAGGTCAGCCGCCGGTTGACCCGGAACGTGCCACCGTTGGCCTCGACCCACGGCAGCATCTTCAGCAGCCACCGCGGCGTGATGCTCTGCATCTGCGGTCGCGTCTTGGTGGTGGTCGCCAGGTTCCGCGCGGCCGCGGGACCGAGACTGAGCCGCCGGTCGACCTCCGGCGTCGTGGCGGTCATCCTTCGCGGCCGAGTTCGGCGGCTTCGAGCACGGCCAGCGCGTCCGGCACCAGTACGGCGGCGGAGTAGTACGTGCTGACGAGGTAGGAGATGATGGCCTGCTCCGAGATTCCCATGAACCGGACGTTCAGACCGGGCTCGTATTCGTCGGGGAGGCCGATCTGGCGCAGGCCGACGACACCCTGGTTCCTCTCGCCGGTGCGCATCAGCAGGACCGAGCTGGTACTGGTCGTGCTCACCGGGATCTTGTTGCACGGCAGGATCGGGACGCCGCGCCAAGAAGGCACCTTGTGGCCACCGAAGTCGACGCCGGTCGGGTAGATGCCTCGCTTGCTGCACTCGCGGCTGAACGCGGCGATCGTGCGCGGATGCGCGAGGAAGAAGCTGGGTTCCTTCCACACCAACGAAAGCAGGTCGTCGAAGTCGTCGGGGGTCGGTGGCCCGGTGCGGGTCGCGATGCGCTGGGAGAAGTCGGCGTTGTGCAGCAGGCCGAAGTCGTTGTTGTTGATCATCTCGTGCTCTTGCCGCTCGCGCAGCGCCTCGATGGTCAGGCGGAGCTGTTGCTCGGTCTGGTCCATCGGATGGTTGTAGAGGTCGGAGACCCGGCTATGGATCCGCAGCACGGTCTGGGCGACGCTCAGTTCGTATTCACGCGGCGAGGTCTCGTAGTCGACGAACGTTCCCGGCAGCAGCGGCTCACCGTCGTGCCCGGAGGAGATGTCGATCTCGGCTTCGCCGAAGTCGTTGGAGCGTCCCGTGTCCTGGGTGGCCTGAGCGATTTGCGCCTGCAGGGATTCGGACTGTTCGAGAACGTGCTCGAAGGCCCCGCGGGTCAGCGTCAGCACAGTGCAGGCCGTGGTCGCCTTCGCGGTGAACTCCCAGATCCCGTCGGCGTCGGTGAGGGCCTGGGCGCCGAAATAGTCGCCGTCCTTGACCACGCCGAGCGCGGTCTCGTCACCGTAGTGCCCGGGGCCGGTTTTGGTGATCTTGCCGTGCGCGATGAGGTAGACCCGGTCGGCCCGGTGCCCGAATTCGACGAGGACGTCGCCTGCCGACACCTCATGCTGCTCGAAGCGGCGGGAGAGTTCTTCGAGGACCTCTTCGTCGTCGTAACCCTTGAGCGGCTTCAGTTCGCCCAGTTCCGCCGGGATCACGCTCACTTCGGTGCCGATCTTCGCGAACGTCACCCGCCCGTCACCGACCGCGTAGCTGAGCCGCCGGTTGACCCGGTAGGCACCACCGTTGACCTGAACCCAGTCGAGCATCTTCAGCAGCCACCGGGACGAAATGCCCTGCATCTGCGGAACGGATTTGGTCGTGGTCGCCAGGTTGCGGGCGGCGGCCCGGCCCAAACTCAGCTGCGGATTTCCCGCCCCCTGGACACCTTCGGCGGAAGTGTCCGATTCGGTCACGGTCACAGCAAGGTCCACCCTTCGATAGTCGCGCGAACTGCACAAAGATCCACTAACCCGCGGCGTGCCGGTTATTCCCCGTGGTGACGGCCCCGCACGGATCAACATAGCAAGGTGTTTTGTCCGCACAAGCGCACTTTCGGGTAGCGGAAAAAGGCCACCCGAATGCCGATTCCGGCATTGCTCGAAACGCTTTCCACCGTGACCAGAATGTCGAACAGGCCCACGCAATCGGTCCAGCGATTGTTCTGAGGTGTTATGCGACGACGCGCCGGGACTCCTCGCCGTACCGCTCATGCCACCGTTGGAGTGGACCGGATGAACTCTTTCGGGTCGCCCTGCCCGTGCTTGTTCGGCGATGGCTTGACAGGCAGCTACGAAACGGAGGGTTGCGTCCCGACACTCCGTCGTGTCATTCCCCCCACGTGACCACTCCGAACTCGGGGGCGATCTCGGCGTTGGCCAGTCCTCGCGGTCACCATGCGCCGGGTCACTTGGAGGATCGATGAGTCCTTTCCCGCGGCGGGCAAGGCGGACGGCGTCGACGAACAGTTCCGGAGCGCTGTCCGAGGACGAAGCCGGTTGTGCCGACCTGCAAGGCACCGAGGAGGTACTCGTCGAGGTCGAAAGTGGTCACTGCGGGTTCCGGTTCGAGTCCGCGCTACGGAGCGATCGCGCCGATACCGTCCATTCCGGGCATGCGGATGTCAGCGAGGACGACGGCGGAGCCGCGCGAGGGCGACCAGTTCCGCCCCGTCTGCGGCTGCGCCGATCACGTCGATGTCCGGCTCGCCCGACAAGAGCAGCCGCAGGCCGTCCCTGGCGGCTTCCTGGTGGTCGGCGACGATCACGAAACGTCTCCGCGCAGCGGGGGCGGCGGCCGCCATCCTCCTGCGGGCGCCTCTTGGTGCGATCCGGATCCAGGCCCGCTGTGCCAAGGCGTGGCGGACGACGTTGCCGAGTGCTTCCTCGATGATCCGGTACGCGGCGGACTGGGCGTGCCCCGGCGGGTCGGCTCCCCCGAGATCCCGGACGACCTCGACGGTCAGTGCATCCCGCAACCCACCCATCAGAGTGTCCACTTCGAACATTCCGGGTGGACCGTCCTCGTGAAGCACGTCCACCAGGGTTCGCACCTGCCCCCTCCGCCAGCCCGGCGATGGTGGCGAGCGCCTCGTCGGCGTTCGTACCCGCCACCCGCTGCCCCATCACCTCGCGTGCCTGCGAGACTGCGGGCTGGTCGTGGCCACCTACGAGGGAAGCCAGGTCCGCTACACCCGCCGGACGCGCACCTCGCCCGCGCGCTGCGGGAACTGGTGCAGGTCGTGCTCGCCGTCGACACCACCCTCGCCGTCAAGCAGGGCCGCGAGGCTTGAGGCGGGGAGCACTGCTGCCGAAAGGAACGCCATGGCCCCGCCCGCACGGTGGAACCGATACTGGGACGGCAAATCCCGGAACTACGACCGGGAGATGCAGTTCCTCGACCGGAAGCTGTTCGGCGATTCCCGGGCGTGGGCCTGCGGCCAGGCCTCGGGCGACGTCCTGGAGGTCGCCGTCGGCACCGGCCTGAACCTGCCGCTCTACCCCGAGGACGTCACTCTCACCGGCATCGACCTGAGCGACGGCATGCTCGACATCGCCCGTGCCCGCGCCGCGCGTCTCGGGAGCACGGTGACGTTGCGGCGGGCCGACGCCCACGACCTGCCCTTCGACGCCGGCTCGTTCGACACCGTCGTCTGCACCCTCGGTCTCTGTGCCATCCCGGACGACGGCAAGGCACTGGAGGAGATGGTCCGTGTCCTCCGGCCGGAGGGGCGGCTCATCCTGCTCGACCACGTCGCGAGCACATCCCGCCCCGTCCGCGGTCTGCAATGGCTCGCCGAGAAGGTCACCGTGCCGATGGCGGGCGAACATTTCCTTCGGCGCCCGCTGGACAGGATCGCCGCGCTCGGGCTGACCGTCGAGCGCCGTGAGCGGTTCAAACTCGGCCTAGTGGAACGGCTCGTCGCCCGCAGGTGAACCGTGTCATCGGAATTTCATTGCCGCCGCCGATCCTGGGGAAGTGACCTACCCCCAGCAGTCCCCGCCCGTCTGGCAGCAGTACCCCGTCGTGCCGCCGAAGAAGTCGCCGAACACGGGACTCGTCGCCGGCCTCGTGGCCGCCGCGCTCCTCGGAGCAGGCGGCGTGACGGCGGTGACCTTCGCGATCGTGACCCGCGACAGCGCTCCCGCCGTCGACCCCGATCCTTTCTCCGCGCAGGCCGGTGACTGCATCGCGGCCGACGAGGACGCCGCCAGCAACGGCGAGTTCAGCGGCAGCGCCGTCCGTGTCCACTGTTCGGACAGCGCCGCCAACTACTCCGTGATCGCGCAACTCCGGTCGGGCACCGGAGCCGACTGCGACACCGTCCCTGGCTACGAATACGGCAACCCCGTCGTCTACGACTTCAAGTCGGGACAGTCCAGAGAGCTCTGCGTCATGCCGAAGGAATGAGTTCCACGCCGCCCGCGGGGCCGCGCGCACCTCGTTCAAGCGCTGAGGATCACGACACCGTCGTCGTCTGAGTAAAGGGTGTCACCGGGCATGAAGGTCACTCCCCCGAAACCGACCGCGACGTCGATCGCGCCCGCGCCGGTCTTGGAACTCTTGCGCGGGTTGGTGCCGAGCGCTTTCACGCCGAGCGGGAGTCCGGCCAGCTCCGCGCTGTCACGGACGGCCCCGTTGACGACGATGCCCGCCCAGCCGTTGTCGACAGCGGACTTCGCGATCATGTCGCCGGTGAGCGCGCTGTGCAGCGAGCCGCCGCCGTCGACCACCAGGACGCAACCCTCGCCAGTGGTGGCCAGCAGCTTCTTGACCAGGCCGTTGTCCTCGTGGCAGGAGACCGTCCGGATCGGACCGGAGAACTTCCGGTGCCCGCCGAACTGGCGGAACTGCGTGTCGCAGACGCGGAGCCGGTCGCCGTGCTCGTCGACGAGGTCGGCGGTGGTGAAGGAATTGATCACGTGCCCGAGTGTAGGTGGCCTCCTATCGCGTTGCCGCGACCGGGAAAACCGTGTCCAGGACATGGGTGAGGATGGCGGCGGGGTCGGCGGCCGGGGCGACCGTCTGGCGCAGGGCGAGGCCGATGCCCAGCGCGCCCAGCATGACGACGGCCTGGCGCAGCGGCATCGCGGGTTCGAGACGCAAGCGGCGGGAATGCTCGTCGAGCAGGGCGACGACCTCGTCGTCGTGGCGGCGTTGGATGGCGGCGATCAGGGCGGCGGTTTCGGGCTGCTGTGCCGTCGCGGCCAGTACTTCCGCGGCCGCCGCGCTCCATTTCGCGGCATCCTTGTCCGCGACGTCGGCGGGATGCAGCGCCGCAAGCACGTCGTCGCGGGTGGCGGCCTGGGTGAGCGCTTCCCGCAGACCTCGCAGGTGGCCTTCCGCGCCGGCTTCGATGATCGCCAGCCACAGGCCTTCCTTGCCGCCGAAGTGTTTGTAGACGGCGCCGCGGGTGTAACCGGCGTCGGCCGCGATCTCCTCGACGGTCGCCGCCAGGAAACCGCGGCGCAGGAACACGCGCCGTCCCGCGTCCAGCAGGTGTTCGTGGGTGCGCTCCTGCTGTTCGGCCCGTGTCAGCCTGGTCATCGCCCGCCTGTTCAGTAACAGAGTGTTTCTGGATACATGATGTTACTGTACCGTCGGTTCCATGGAGTTCCTGGCACCCGTGGCCGCGTTTCTCAGCCTGCCGCTGTTCCTGGCGGGGTTCGCCTGGTACGCGTTCCGTGCCCGCAGCCGCGGCGTCGGCGGTTCGCTGCTGGCGCCGATCGAAGAGATCTGGGACCCGATAGCGCACAAGACGAACATCGAGATCCAGGTCGAGGCGGAACGGAGTCCCGAGAGTCCCGCCCCGGGCGACCCGCCGGACGGCCGTCTCAATATCCGACGGTGAAATGCCGTTCCCGCCCGGGATTCTCCAGTTCGTCGACGACGGCGATCGCGAGGTCTTCCGCCGAGATCCGGGACGAACCGTCGGCCGCGGTGAGGATCGTCGTCGTCCCCCGCCGGTAGGCCCCGGTCCGGACGCCGGGTTCGAGGATCGCGGGCGGGCTGAGGTACACCCAGTCCCCCGCATGCGCCTCGCACGCCTGAAGTTGTGTGATGCTGGCCGACGCGATGGTCCGCCACTCCGGCGGCACGAACGCCGGGTCGTCGATCACCAGTCCCCCGGACGGCGAACGCAGCGGCCCGGCACCGCCGACGATCAGGAGCCGGGTGCCCGAGGCGGCGTCGAGCAGCGCCGTGACGAGGGTGGTGACCGTCGCCTCTCCGCCAGGCGCCGGTCTGGTCGCGCTCACGATGGCGTCGGCGCCGGTGAACACACTGGTCATGTGGTCGACGTCGGCGGCGTCGCCGCGCACGACCTCGACGTCCGGGTGCGCCGGCGCGGCCCCCCGGTGGACGGCGGTGACGTGGTGGCCGCGGGCCACCGCTTCGGTGACGACCCGGGAGCCGGCCATACCCGACGCTCCGACTACGACGATCTTCATCGGACGATGCCTTCCTTCTTGCTCTTCGGGACGATCTGGCCGGCGACGATCGAGGCCAGGGCGAGGGCGAAACCGGCGAGCTGGACCAGGCCGAGGCTCTGACCGAGCAATGCGGCACCGAGAACCGCGGCGACCATCGGCGAAAGCAGACCGAGGACGGCGACCGAGGTGACCGGCAAGGACGTGATGCCGCGGAACCACAGGACGTAGGCGAGCAGGCCGCCGATCAGGCCGAGCCAGAGGTAGCCGAGGGCCGCGCCGAGGTCGATGGCGGGCGGGGCGCCTTCGAACAGGAAGGTCACCGGGACGAGGAACAGGCCGCCCGCCGTGAGCTGCCACGAGGCGAACGCCGTCGGTCCGACGTCTGCCGGGCGCCCCCAGCGTTTGGTGAGCGTGACGCCGAGCGCCATGGTCGCGGCGCCGCCGAGTCCGGCGAGGATGCCGACGAGGTCGAAGCCCGCCGCGGGGCCGATGACCACCAGTCCGACGCCGGCGATCCCGACGATTCCCCAGGCGAACCGCCAGGCGGACGGGCTCTGCCGCAGAACGGCGACGGCGAGGACGGCGACCAGCAACGGCTGGGCGGCGCCGAGGGTGGCGGTGACTCCGCCGGGCAGCCGTTCGGCGGCGACGAAAAGCAGGGGGAAGAACATCCCGATGTTGAGGACGCCGAGGGCGGCGGCCTTCAGCCACCAGGTACCGCGCGGCAGGGCGCGGGTGAAGGCCAGGGCGATGAGACCGGCGGGCAGCGCGCGCATGAGGCCCGCGAACAGCGGATGCCCGGCCGGGAGGAGTTCGGTGGTGACCACGTAGGTCGTCCCCCAGACCATGGGGGCGAAAGCGGCCAGCGCGGTGCCGGAAAGTCCGGCGGCGAGGGGCGATGTCGTCAGCGTTTTCACGCTTCTCAGCTTCCGCGCTGACGATCAATGAGTCCAACACATGTTTGTCACTTGATCCATCGTGATCTAAGATAGATCCATGGAGCTTCAGCAGATGCGGTACGTCCTCGCGGTCGCCGAGACCTCCAGCTTCACGCGGGCCGCGGAGCGGTGCCTCGTCGTCCAGTCGGCGTTGAGTCACCAGATCGCGCGACTGGAGCGGGAGCTGGGTGCGCGGCTGTTCGAGCGCACGAGCCGCCGGGTGCGGCTGACCGCCGCGGGCGAGGCCTTCCTGCCCGCCGCCCGCCAATGCCTCGACGCCGCCGAACGGGCGGGAGCCGAGGTCGCCGCGGCCGTCGGCGAGATCCGCGGACGACTCACCGTCGGCGTGATCCCGACCGTCGCGGCTGTCGACGTCCCGGCCGCGCTGCAGACGTTTCACCGGCGGTACCCGCACGTCCGGATCGGGTTGCGGGTCGGGGCGAGCGGGCATCTGGTGGAGCAGGTCAAGGACAGCGCGATCGAGGTCGCGATCCTCGGCCTGCCGGTGTCGGACCGCCCGGAAGGCGTCGGCACCTGCGAACTGGCGCGTGACGACCTGGTCGCCGTCGTGGCGCCGGGACATCCGCTCGCCGAGGTGTCCGAAGTGGACTTGAGCAGGCTCTCGTCGGAGGTGTTCGTGGACTTCCCGGCGGGTACGGCGGGACGGGCACAGACGGATCAGGCGTTCGCCGCCGCCGGGCTGGGCAGGGAGGTCGCGTTCGAGGTGACCGCCGCCGACTTCATGGCGAGGCTCATCCACCAAGGGCTGGGCGTCGCGTTGCTGCCGTCGAACTACGTGCCGAACCTGAGCGGGGTGGTGAGCGTCCCGGTGACCGACGCGCCCGGGCGGATCGAGCATCTGGTGTGGAACAGGTTCACGGTGACACCCGCGGCGAAGGCCTTCCTGGAGGTGCTGGGTGTCGTGAGTGGTGAGGACGGTTGGAACCCCATGCCACGTAGCTTACGTTGATCTTGGACAGGCCTTGATCGCCAGTGGTGACGGCTGCCGCAGGTCACGCGCTCGGTTGCCCCGGCCGACAGGAGCCGACCCTGCCTCAAGCGGTCGCGAGTGGCAAAGGTCGTTCTAACCCTCTTTACCACTCACGACCCCCTTGCGCAGCTACACAAAGCACCCATCGGGTACCGCAGCCCCGAATTAGCGTCCCTTGTGGACAGTCGCGCCCCGGGTCCGCCACTGGTGAACTTGTCCAGCCTGTCGATCAGGTCCGGCAGCCGCCGCAGCTCGCACCCAAGATCAACTCAAGCTACGTGGCATTGGGTTGGAACCGTCCTCACCACTCACGAGGTCAGCCTTCCTTGATGATCTCGTAGAGGCTGGTCCACGAACTACGCCCGTGCCCGGCGGCGATCGCCCGGTCGTAGTGCGATTTGACCGCTTCCGGCAGCACGACGTCGATCCCGGCGTCCCGGCTGGCCTGCACGATGTGGTCGGCGGTCGCGCCCATCATCGTCACGTCGGCCTCGTCTCCGGGGTGCTCGCCCTTCTCGACCTGCTCCGCGGCGGCGTCCAGGTAGAAGCCCATCGTCGCGAAGAGGTCCTTGGCGTACGGGAGGAACTTCGCGACAGGCACTCCGGCCGAGCGGACCAGCGCGCTGGCGTGCAGGAACACCGAAAGCGAGTTCAGGAAGACGTCCAGCTGTGCCTGGTAGAACAGCTGCGCCAGGCGGACGTCCTCGCCGAGGAAGTCCGGCCGCCCGATCAGCGCCAGGACGTCTCGGTACTTCTCGAACACGTCGGTGGGACCACTGTAGAAGACGTACGCCTCTTCTTTGCCCACCAACGGGGCAGGCACCATCAGGCCGCCCGCGAGGAACTGCCCGCCGCGTGCCTTGACCCAGTCCGCGGCTTCGCGGGTCTTTTCCGGGGTGTCCGAGCTGAGGTTGACGATCACCTTGCCCGCCAACGCTTCCTCGGCCTTGCCCAGGATGTCGTACATGGCCGCGTAGTCGGTGAGGCTCAGCAGCACCAGTTCCGACGCCGACACCGCGTCCGCCGGCGTCTCGGCCCGCACGGCGCCCGCCGCGACGACGCCGTCCGCGCGGGCGGCGGTGCGGTTCCAGACCGTCACGCCGTGGCCGTTCTCCAGCAGTACCCGGACCATGGCCTGACCCATCGGGCCGAGCCCGATCAGTGTGATCATTGGTGTTTCCCTACTTCTTGAGGAGTTCGATGATGCTGATCAGGTCTTCGGCGCCGTGTCCGTCCGCGACCCGTTTGTCCATCAGTGGCTGGAGTGGTGTGAGCAGTTCGGCGCTGACGCCCTGTTCCTCGGCGGCCTTCGCGAGGTTCGGGTAGCCGGCGGCCTGCATCGCGATGTTCGACACGACGTCGGTCACGTAGTCGCCGTCGTCGATCTGCTCGGCCGCGCGCTCCAGGAAGCCGCTCATCGCGTTCATCCACCCGCGGAGCAGCGGAGCGAACTCTCGCGCTTTGACTCCGGCGGAGCCGACCAGGGTGAAGGCCTGGATGACGCCGATGAAGTGCCCGTACATCCCGCTGAGCAGCGCGATGTCGTACAGCGGCGCCAGTCCGGGATCGGCGCCGAGGTAGTTGACGCCGCCGAAGGTGTCGAGCGCGGTACGTGCCCGGCCCAGGACGGTGCCCGAGCCGCTGTAGAAGATGAACGCGGCGGGCGAGCCGATCATCGGCGGGACGGCCATGATCCCGCCGTCCAGGTACGCCGCGCCCAGTTCCTCGGCCCAGGCGCTCATTGCGCGCGCCTGGCCGGGGGTGCCGTTGGTCAGGTTGATCAGCTGCCGTCCCTCGAGCCCGGCCGCGACCGGGTCCAGGGTCTCGTGCACCGAGTCGTAGTCGAGCAGGCAGGCGATCACGATCTGGTTCGCCGCGAGAGCCTCGGACACGGTCGAAGCGACCGAGGCCCCCTTCGCGGCCACGCGGTCGGCGCGGCTCGCCGTCCGGTTCCAGACGGTGACCGGATGTCCCGCCTCCAGCAGTGCCTCTACGAGCGCGGTTCCCATCGCGCCCAGCCCCAGTACCGTCACCGGGGTCTTGCCGTGTTCGGTCATGGGACCACCGTGACGCGGGCCGCGCACGGATCGCTGCGGGATCGCGCACGAGAACTTGTCGGTGGTCCGCGCTAACGTCGGATTCGTGCGTTTCGGAGTGCTGGGGCCACTCGCCGTGTGGACGACCGCGGGCGAGCCCGTCGTCGTGCCCGAGGCCAAGGTCCGTCTGCTGCTCGCCGCGCTCCTGAGCAGGGAGGGCCGAGCGGCGTCGGTGTCGTCGCTGACCGGAGACCTGTGGGGTGAGCACCCGCCGGGGAACCCGGCCAACACCCTGCAGACCAAGGTCTCCCAGCTGCGCCGCACCCTCGAACGCGCCGAGCCGGGCACCCGCGAACTCGTGACGCACCAGCCCGCCGGGTACGTCCTCGCCGCCGAAGACCTGGACGTCCACCGGTTCCGCGGCCTCACCGCACGAGCCAGGGACACGACGGATCCGCGCGCCCGCGCGGCCCTGCTGGCGGATGCGCTGGCGTTGTGGCGCGGCCAGGCCTACGCGGGCTTCGAGGACGAGGCCTTCGCGGTGGGAGCGGCGCAACGGTTGGAGGAGGAGCGGCTGCTCGCCGAGGAGGAGCGGGCGGAAGCTCGGCTGGCCCTCGGCGAACACGGCGTCCTCACCGGGGAACTCGCGGGTCTGGTCTCGCGATACCCGCTCCGGGAGCGGCTGCGCGGCCTTCTGATGCGCGCCCTCTACGCGGCCGGCAGGCACTCCGAAGCGCTCGAAACCTACGCCGAGCTGCGGGCCCGGCTGCGGGACGAGTCCGGACTCGAACCCGGACCCGACCTCGCGGCCCTGCACCAGGCGGTCCTCACCCGCAGCCCGGACCTCGATCCCGTCCTCGCCACCGCCCCGGTGCGCGGGAACCTGCCGGAGGCCTTGACCGAACTGGTCGGCCGGACCACGGCGGTCAAGGAGATCGGTGCGCTGGTCACCGACGCGCGACTGGTCACGCTCACCGGTCCCGGTGGTGTCGGCAAGACCCGGCTCGCCATCGAGGCCGCGTCGAGGCTCGCGATGGCCGACGGCACCTGGCTGATCGAACTGGCGGGGCTGGACAACGTCGCCTGCCCGACCTGTCCGCCGGAAGACCTGGTCGCCGTGGTGCTGACGGCGGCACTGGATCTCCGCGAGGAACCCACGTCGGCGAAATCCGTCACCCGATCCTTGGCCGACGCTTTACGGGACAAGGAGATCCTGCTCGTCCTGGACAACTGCGAGCAGGTCGTCGAGCCGGTCGCGGCGCTGGTGGAACGGCTGCTGGCGACGGCGCCGCGCCTGCGTGTGCTCGCCACCAGCCAGGAACCGCTCGGACTGGCCGGGGAGAACGTCTGGGCGGTGCCGCCGCTCGCGCTGCCGGAGCAGACCGATCTCGCCACCGTGCGGGAGGCGAGCGCGGTCCGGCTGTTCGCCGCCCGCGCCGCGGCCGCCGCGCCGGGGTTCGTGCTCGACGCGGAGAACGCCGAGGTGGTCGCCCGGATCTGCCGCACGCTCGACGGGGTCCCGCTCGCCCTCGAACTCGCCGCCACCCGGGTGCGGACGCTCGGGGTGCGCGAACTCCTCACCCGCCTCGACGACCGGTTCGGCCTGCTGTCGTCGGGCAGGCGCGGCGGGCCGCGGCGGCAGCAGACGCTGCGGGCGATGATCGACTGGAGCTGGAGCCTGCTGAACGAGCCCGAGCAGATCGTGCTGCGCCGGCTCGCCGTCCACGCCGAAAGCTGCGGTCTCGACGCCGCCGAAGCGGTCTGCGCGGGCGGCGAGATCGCTTCGGCCGACGTCCTGGACCTGCTCTCCCGCCTCGTCGACAGGTCCTTGGTGGTCAGCAGGCCGGGGACAACCGGTGAACCGCGGTTCCGACTGCTGGAATCGGTGTCCGCCTACGCCCTGGAGCACGCCAGGCAGGCGGGCGAACTCGACGAGCTGCACCTGAGGCATGCCGGTTTCCACGTCGAACTGGCCGAACGCGGCGACGCGGGCCTGCGCGGCAAGGAACAGCGGCGCTGGCTGGACAGGCTCGACGCCGAGGCCGCCAACACCCGGCGAGCGCTGGAAACCCTGCTGCGGCAAGGCGAAAATCTGCTCGCGTTGCGGCTGGTGAACGCGACGACCTGGTTCTGGTTCCTGCGTGGACGGCTCACCGAGGCCCGGCGCTCCCTGAACCTCGTGCTCGAAACGGATGTCGACTCCGGCGACGAGTACGCGCGGGCGCTGGCCTGGTGTTCCGGCATCGCCGTCCTCGACGGCACCTGCGCCGAAGGCGCGGCGGAGGAAACGGTGTGGGGCATCGTCGATCCCCTGGCGCGGGCTCGGGCACTGTGGTTCCTCGGGTACGCGTGGTCCACGGTCGGCGACCTGTGCCGGGCGGAGAAACTCACCCTCGGCGCGCTCGACACGGCCCGCGACGTCGGCGACGACTGGAGCGCCGCGGCCGCGCTGAGCGACAGGGCGAGTCACCTGATCTCCGGGGGTGATCTCACCGGCGGCGGACGGATCGCCGCACAGAGCGCGTCGATCTTCGACCGCCTCGGCGAGCGCTGGGGCTGGCTGCAGGCGTCGTTCGTGATCGGCATGCTCGCCTCGATCGCCGGGGACTACGACCACGCCGCCCGGGTCCACCGGGAAAGCCTGCGCCGCGCGGAAGAGCTGGAGTTGTGGCCGGAGGTCGCCTACAAGCTGTCCTGGCTGGGCCGGACGGCGCTGCTCACCGGCGATTTCGAGGGTGGCAGGGAGTTCCATGAGCGGGCCAGGGCGCTGGCCGTGGAACACAGCTTCAAACCCGGCGAGGTCTACGCCGAAACCGGGCTGGCTCTCGGTGCGCGGCGCCAGGGGCGGTTCGACGAGGCCGAGGAACGGCTGCTGTCCATTCTGGACTGGCACCGCCGGGTGGAGTCCGAAATGGGCAGCACGTTGGCCCTCGCCGAGCTCGGGTTCATCGCCGAGCAGCGCGGCGACGCGGTGAAAGCGCGGAAACTCCAGGCGGACGGTCTCGCGATCGCCCGCCACGGCGGGGATCCGCGCGCGATCGCACTCGGCCTGGAAGGACTCGCCGGGGCGGAGTCGGCGGCCGGCGCGTATCGCCTGGCCGCGCGGTTGCTGGGCGCCGCCGCGGCTTCGCGGGAATCGGCGGGTGCTCCCCTGCCGAAGGGCGAGCGCGGCGACGTCGACCGGATCACCGGTCTCCTCGTCTCGGCCCTCGGAGAAAACGCATTCTCGGAGGAGGTGGCGGCCGGGGCGACCACACCGATCGACTGCTTGATCACGCACAGTCAATAGCCATCGTCCCCGTCACCACCATGGACCAGGCTTTACTTCACGTCCGCAACAAAGGGTGATTCCTTTCTGTCGTCCAGGCGCCCCGACCGGTAGCGTGCATAGCCATGCGGGTGAGGTGGGGGGTTCCCGGCGGGCCCAGGGTGACGATGCCGTGGCGAGCGGCTCCGAAGGCAGCACTGACGAGTCCTCTGACTTTGATCATCGCGGCGGTGACCGCGTTGCTCGCCTGTTTCCTCGGCACCGCCGCGGTCTTGCAGGCTTCGGCCGCGGGCGGCGCGGCCGTCACGTACCAAGCCGGGATCGCCTGCCCGGACAGTTATGGGCCGATCTTCAGCAAGGGCAACGTCCCGGTCTCGGCCGCGCCCGAGGTGATCTCCGCGGTCCAGCGGCACGCCCCGGCCCACGGGTTCGCTCAGCCGGTGACCTCTCGGTACACGCCGTACATCATCGGCACCGAATTCAACGGCGACCCGAACTACAAGGTCACTCTTGGTTATCGGGATCAGGCCGGGTTGGCCAACCTCGACCTGACCGCCGGGTCACGGGACGCGGGGCTGTGGCTCGGCACCGTCGTCGCGAACGCGGAACGGATCGGCGTCGGCACCACGCCGAAGGTCGACGGTGCCGCGCTGCCCCCGGTGACCGGGCTGTATCGCGACCTGCCCGACCCGGCGCCGCGCTGGTGGTGTTCGCAGCAGCGCAACGCCGTCGTCGACAGGCTCGCCAACGATCCGCTCGACTCGGTCATGTTCGCCACCGACGGCAAGACCTTCGACGACGCCGTCCGCACGCTGGGCCTGGCCTCGTTCAGGACGCTGTACCTGTCGTTCTACGAGCAGCCGCCCAAAACGATCAGCGAAGCCGAAGACCTGCTGGACCGGTCGAAGGCGCTGATCGCCGACGTCCAGGCGGATCTCGGGGCCCGCGGTCTCGGGGACGCGATCGTCGCCTCGCTGCCGTTCGAGCGCTCGGTCGCGATCAGCAACCAGGCCGAATCGAACGTCTTCGTCTCGATCCTTCCGCTCGCGGCCATCAGTGTCCTGGTGGGCTGCGCCGGGATCGGGACGGTCGCGCTGCAGTGGAACCAGCGGCGCCACGCGCAGCTGCGGCTGCTGTCGGCCAGGGGCACCGGGCCGGTGGCGCTCGGGCTGCTCGCGGTCGCCGAACTCGGCCTGCCGATCGTCGTGGGGGGTGTGGCGGGCGCGGTGCTCGCGCGGCTGCTTCTCGGCGTCTACGGCCCACCGGGTGAACCGGACGGCGGCGCGCAGCTCACGGGCTCGCTCGTCGCCGCTGTCATCCTGCTCGCCTCACTCGCCCTGCTGGCGGGGGTGATCGCCATCCGCACGCACCGGGAGTTCGAACTGGGCCGGGTCCGCGCGGGACGGCGCAAGGGGTTGAAGCTCCTGACGATCTTCCCGTGGGAACTGATCACCGCCGGTGTCGCGCTGCTCGGCTGGAACCAGCTCGTCGACTACGGCAAGGGGTCCCGGGTCGGCAATCCGCTCCCCCAGGTCGATCCCCTCGCACTCACCTATCCGGTGTTCGTCGTGCTCACCGTCGGCCTGCTCGCCGCGCGCTTGGCCTGGCTCGCGCTGCACGCGTCGCATCGCGCGCGGCTGTGGTCGCGACCGGCGCTGCAGCTGGCGATCCGGCGGCTCGCCAGCGCCCGCGCACCGGTCACCGGCGTACTCGTGATCGGCACGTTGGCCATCGGGACGCTCGCGACGGGGATCGGCATCGCACGCGGGCAGGAAGAGGCGCTGCACACCAAGTCGGCGATCTTCGTCGGCGCCGAGACGCGGGTGGACACCGAGAGCGTCATCGGCACGGGCAAGACGCCGTTGCCGTCCCAGATCAGCGGCACCAGCACCGTCGTCGGCGAGCTGACCGGAACCGGCAGTGTCGTACTGGTCGTGGATCCGCAGACCTTCCGGAAGGGCGCCACGCTCGGCCCGCTCCCCGGCGAGGACGTCGACCGCATGCTGGGCCAGTTGTCCAGCCCTGGCGAGGGTGTCCCGGCGATCCGGATCGGGAACGACGCCGCTCAGAAACCCGCGCTGCCCGCCGGTCTCGGCGAGGCCAGGACGGTCGGGGAACTGCCGATGTTCCCGATCATCGGCACCAAGGCCGGGTACGTGATCTCGCGGCAGTCGCTCAGTCCCGGGCAGCTGACCACGGTGCCCAAGTGGAGCCTGCTCTCGGCGTCACCGGTGGCGCAGCTGACCGAGGCGCTGACCGCCGCCGGGATCACGCAGCCCAACCGCATCACGCGGGAATCGGCACTCGACGCGCTCCCGTTCTACGTCGTGTCCTGGACGTTCTCGTTCATGGCACTGCTCGGCGCGGTACTCGGCGTGGTGGCGGTGCTTTCGCTGCTGGTCGCGGTCGAAGTCCGCCGTCGGCAGAACGCGTTGGCCGGTGCCCTGGTGCTGCGGATGGGCATGCGGCCGCGGGCACTGCTGGCGAGCCACCTGCTGGAACTGGGCGCGCTGAGCGGGCTGGCCGTGGTGATCGGCGTCGCCTGCGGTGTCTCGGTGGCAGGCCTTTCGGTGCCGCGCTTCGATCCCGCGACGTTCCTCGCTCCGCGCTCGGCGTTGCCCAACCCGACCCCGTTCGCCCTGACCGTGCTGGCCGTCGGTGTGCTCGTCGTGGCGCTGGCAGGATGGATCGCGATGCGCTCGGTGCGCACCGCCCGGACCGCGGAGCTGATCCGTGCCTGAGAAACCGATCTTCCGGCTGAGCGGCATCGGCGTCGACTACCAGACGCCGGCGGGCACCGTCACCGGTGTCGACGGTGTCACCTTCGACATCCCCGCCAAGGGGATCACCGTGCTGGCCGGCCCGTCCGGCTCGGGGAAGTCCACCCTGCTGCGGACGCTCGGCCTGTTCGAGCAGCCCGCCCGGGGCACGCTCTCCTTCCAGGGAACCGAAACCGGCACACTGCGCCACCGTGATCGGCGGGCGCTGCGGCGCGATCACCTCGGTCTGGTGTTCCAGAACCCGACCGACAACCTGCTCGCCTACCTGAGTGTCGGCGACAACCTCCGCGCGGCGGCCGAATCGGCCGGGACGGAATGCCTGCCGGACGACATCCTCGACCAGCTGGGGCTGGGCGGTACCGGCGGCTGGCGGATCTCCGCGCTCTCGGGCGGGCAGCAGCAGCGGCTGGCGTTCGGCTGCACGCTGGCGCGCCGCTCGACCGTCGTCCTCGCCGACGAACCGACGTCCCAGCTGGACGAGGGCTCGGCCGACCTGGTCCTGGACACGCTGAAGTACCTGGCGGATCAGGATTTCGCCGTCATCGTCGCCTCGCACGACGACCGGCTCATCGAACTCGGCAGCCGGATCGCGCGGATGCACAAGGGCCGCCTGGACACCGTCGAAGAACGAGAGGTCATGCCGTGATGGCGGAACCCGCCCTCGAGGCCGTCGGGCTGCGCCGCCGGTTCCCCCATCCCAGCGGGGACGTCGAAGTCCTGCGCGGACTCGAACTCCAGGTGGCCGCGGGAGAACTCGTCACCGTCTCCGGCCGGTCCGGTTCCGGCAAAAGCGCGTTGCTGGCCCTGCTGTGCGGCTTCGACTCGCCCGATTCCGGCAGCGTCCTGCTGGACGGCGTCCCGATAGCGGGCGCGCCGCCGTGGCACACCTGCGCCGTCCTGCCCCAGGCGCTCGGCCTCGCGAACGAGCTGACGATCGCGGAGAACGTCGCGCTGCCGTTGCGGCTGCGGTCCGACATCCCCAAGCCGAGCGCGAAACACATCCAGGCGCGGGTTTCGGAGCTGCTGGAGGAACTCGGGATCGGCGATCTCGGCGATCGCTATCCGCTGGAGGTCTCGTTCGGGCAGCAGCAGCGGGTCGCGCTGGCCAGGGCCGTCAGCGGACGGCCGCGCGTGCTGCTCACCGACGAGCCGACGGCGCATCTGGACGCGGGGAGTACGCCGCGGGTGCTGCGGTTGCTGCGCCGGTGTGCCCAAGAGGGCGCCGCGGTCATCGTGGCGACGCACGACGACGAGGTGCACCGCATCGCGGACCGGCGGGTACGACTGCTGGACGGCGTCCTCTCGTAACCGACGTACCGGGCCCCGCCACGGGGACATCCGGGTTGTCCAGTTCGGGCCAGGTTTGTCCGGGCGTCTTGACATCGATGTCACAACCGAGCTTTTCTCTCTGGGCGCCACCGGTCCCCGCCTGTGCGGCGCCCAGCATGCCCCCGCGAGAAAGCATTGGTGCAACGATGCCCCGAAGCGTCAGACCTTGGGTCTGCGGCCTCCTGAGTGCCACGGTCGTGGCGTCCGGGCTGGTGGCCCTCCCCGCCACCGCCGCGGCCGAAGAGGTCCCGCCGGACTTCTACTCCTCCTTCGAGCCTGGTGAACCGCAGCCGACGTGGAGCGACACCGTCGACGTCGATCCGTCCGGCAAGCCGAAGGCGTTCGGCGTCGACGGCGCGAACGCCACCACCATCCCCGGTGACATCCGCGGCAAGGTGACCGAGACGTCCGCCAACAGCGAGAACACCCCGAACGAGGGGGTGTCGAACCTGGTGGACGGCTCGACCGACACCAAATGGCTGGCCTGGACACCGACCGGCTTCGCGCAGGTCGCGCTCTCCCAGCCGACGTCGATCACCCGGTACGCGCCGGCCTCGGCGAACGACTTCGACAACCGCGACCCGCAGGATTGGACGTTGCAGGGTTCCGCGGACGGCCGGGCCTGGACGGACCTGGACAAGCAGTCCGGGCAGAAGTTCTCCGGCCGGTTCCAGTCGAAGGAGTACCGCCTCCCCTCGGCGAGCGCGGCGTACAAGTTCTTCCGGCTGAACGTCACGAAGAACAACGGCGGCGACATCCTGCAGCTCTCGGAGCTGTTGCTGGCCAACGAGGACCCGGCCCCGCCGGCGCTGCCGAACATGCGCAGCTTCGCCGACAGCGGCCCGACCGGCGGCTACACCAGCAAGAACCGCGTCGGCTTCACCGGCCTGCGTGCGTTCCGCTACTCCGGCAGCCACCAGGCGCAGGGGCACGGCTGGTCGTACAACAAGATCTTCGACGTCGACATCCCGGTCGAGGCGACCTCGGAGCTGTCGTACAAGGTGCAGCCGGAGTTCATCCGCGGTGACCTGAAGTACCCGAGCACCAATGTCGCGGTGGACCTGGCGTTCACCGACGGCACGTACCTGAGCCAGCTCGGTGCCGTCGACCAGTACGGTTTCGGGCTTTCGCCGCAGGGCCAGGGCGCGAGCAAGGTGCTCTACACCAACCAGTGGAACCTGGTGCGTTCGCAGATCGGCGTCGTCGCCAAGGGCAAGACGGTCGACCGGATCCTGGTCGGCTACGACAACGCCGACGGCCCGGGTTCGCTGCAGGGCTGGCTGGACGACATCAAGGTCTCGGCCACGCCGACCCCGCCGGCGAGCCTGCGCCCGAGCGACAACGTGCTGACCACGCGTGGTTCGCTGTCGAACGGGTCGTTCTCGCGCGGCAACAACATGCCCGCTACCGCGGTGCCGCACGGGTTCAACTTCTGGATCCCGACGACTGACGCGGGCACGTTGAGCTGGATGTACTCCTACCACTCACGCAACAACGAGCAGAACCTCCCGGCGCTGCAGGCGTTCTCCGCGAGCCACGCGCCGAGCCCGTGGATGGCCGATCGGCAGACCTTCCAGTTCCTGCCCTCGACCGCGTCCGGCGTGCCGAATCCGGACCGTGAGGTGCGGAAGCTGCCGTTCAAGCACTCGAATGAGACGGCGCGGGCGCACTATTACGGTGTCGACTTCGAGAACGGCATCAAGACGGAGGTCGCGCCGACCGATCACGCGGCGCTGTACCGGTTCGGGTTCCCCGGTGCCGACTCGAACCTGATCTTCGACAACGTCGACAACAACGGCGGGCTCACCCTGGACCCGGCGGGCCGGGCCATCACCGGCTACAGCGACGTGAAGAGCGGGCTGTCCGCGGGCGCGTCCCGGATGTTCGTCTACGCCACCTTCGACAAGCCGGTGACCGCCGGTGCGAAGCTGTCGACCGGTTCCGGTGACCAGAAGCGGGACAACGTCCTCGGCTACCTCAAGTTCGACGCGGGTGCCGACAAGACGGTGAACATGCGGATCGCGACCTCGCTGATCAGCGTCGATCAGGCGAAGAAGAACCTGGAGCAGGAACTCGCCCCGAACGCGACCGTCGAGTCCGTCGGCGACGTCGCGCAGCAGGCGTGGGACGAGAAGCTCAAGGTCGTCGAGGTCGAGGGCGCGTCGAAAGACCAGCTGATCACGCTGTACTCGAACCTGTACCGGCTCTTCCTGTACCCGAACTCGGGCTTCGAGAACGTCGGCACGCGAGAGAAGCCGGTGAAGAAATACGCGAGCCCGGTGTCGCCGAAGACCGGCCAGGACACGCCGACGCAGACCGGCGCGAAACTGGTCGACGGTGAGTTCTACGTCAACAACGGGTTCTGGGACACCTACAGGACGGTGTGGTCGGCGTATTCGCTTCTCAGCCCGGACACGACCGGGAAGCTGGTCGACGGTTTCGTGCAGCAGTACCGTGACGGCGGCTGGATCTCGCGCTGGTCCTCCCCCGGCTACGCGGATCTGATGACCGGCACGAGTTCGGACGCCGCGTTCGCGGACGCCTACCTCAAGGGGATCAAGGGTTTCGACGTCCAGTCGGCCTACGACTCCGCGGTCAAGAACGCCACCGTGACGCCGCCGAACGGGGCTGTCGGCCGGAAGGGCATCGACGAGGGCACGTTCCTCGGGTACGCGCCGAACACCGCGGATCACGGGTTCTCCTGGGCGATCGAGGGCTACGTCAACGACAACGCCATCGCGAACATGTCGAAGAAGCTCTACGACGAGGCTCCGGCGAACGACCCGCGGAAGCAGGAGTACCTGGACAACTACGGGTACTTCACCGAGCGGGCCACCCAGTACGTGAACGTGTTCGACCCGAGTGTCGGCTTCTTCCAGGGCCGGGACGCGGCGGGCAGGTTCACCAGGGCCAAGGACCAGTTCGATCCCGAGGTCTGGGGTATCGACTACACCGAGACCAACGCCTACGGGATGCGGTTCTCCGTCCCGCAGGACGGTCAGGGCCTGGCGAACCTCTTCGGCGGCAAGGCGGGGCTGGCGTCCAAATTGGACGAATTCTTCGCCACGCCGGAGACGGGACTGAAGTACGGCAGCTACGGCGGGGTCATCCACGAGATGACCGAGGCGCGGGATGTCCGGATGGGCATGTACGCGCACTCCAACCAGGCCGCGCACCACACGCTCTACATGTACGACTACGCGGGTCAGCCGTCGAAGACGCAGGCGAAGGTCCGCGAGGCGCTGTCCAGGTTGTACGTCGGCAGCGAGCTCGGCCAGGGCTACGGCGGTGACGAGGACAACGGCGAGCAGTCGGCGTGGTGGCTGTTCGGGATGCTGGGCTTCTATCCGCTGCAGGTCGGCAGTGCGGACTACGCGATCGGTTCGCCGCTGTTCACCAAGGCGACCGTGAACCTGCCCGGCGGCAAGAAGATCGTGGTCAACGCGCCGAAGAACAGCGCGAAGAACGTGTATGTGCAGGGCCTGAAAGTGAACGGCAAGGCACAGACGTCGACGTCGCTCTCGCACGCGTCGATCGCGAATGGCGGCACACTGGACTTCGAGATGGGCCCGAACCCGTCGGCGTGGGGCACCGGCCCGAACGACGCGCCGAAGTCGATCACCAAGGGCGACGCGGTGCCGACGCCGGTGCACGACCTCAACAAACCGGTTTCCGGTGGGGACGCGGCGTTCTTCGACAACACGTCGCGGACCGAGGCGAAGGTGAAGGCGCCGATCCAGTACCAGGTGCCCTCGACGAAGGAAGCGGCTTCGTACTACACGCTGACTTCGGGCAAGGGTGCGGGCGACGCGAAGAGCTGGGTCCTGAAGGGTTCCTACGACGGGAAGACGTGGGCGGTCACTGATCAGCGGACCGACCAGAAGTTCCCGTGGCGGCAGCAGACGAGGGCGTTCAAGATCGCGAACGCGGCGCATTACGCCTACTACCGGCTCGAGGTCACCGCGACCACGGGCGGGGAGGCGTCGCTGGCCGAGTTCGAGGTCCTCGGCAAGCCGGACGCGGCCTGCACGCAGACGGTGACGGGTGAACGCAAGGGCCCGCTGACCGTGCAGAACGGCGTGACCTGTGTGGACGGTGCGACGGTGTCAGGTCCGGTGGCGGTGGCACCGGGTGCGAGCCTGATCGTCCGCGGCGGGTCGATCTCCGGTCCGCTGACGGCGACGGGTGCGACGCAGGTCGTGCTCGACCGGACGAAAGTGACCGGCCCGGTGGCGATCACCGGGGCGACCGGACCGGTCTCGATCGAACTGACCGAGATCGGCGGACCGGTGGCGTTGACAGGCAACAAGGGGCCGGTGCTGACTGCCAGCACCATCGGCGGACCTCTGGCGTGCGCGGCCAACTCCCCCGCTCCGACGGACCACGACCTCCAGAACACCGTCCGCGGTCCGTCCGCCGGGCAGTGCGCGAAGCTGTAGTCCTCCGGTAGGTACGTGAAGGCCCCTTTCCTCGCGCCTGGCGCGTGGAAAGGGGCCTTCACGCCTATTCGGGACGACGGCCGCGAAGGATGCCGAATCCCACGAGGATCGCGGACAACAGGGTCAGGGCGAGACCGGCGTAGGTGATCGCCTGCTGGAAGTCGGGCGACTGCCGGGCCGTCGTCAGCGCGCCGGGGAACACCAGCGCCAGGATGGTGCCGCTCAGCGCGATACCGATACCGGTGGTGACCTCGCTGGCGGTGTCGACGAGAGCGGCCCCGATGGTGGTCCGGTTCGACGGCAGGCCGCGCATCACATTGGTGCCCGCCACGACGCCGACGACCCGCATTCCCGCCGCGACGAGGGAGAGGGACAGCGCGATCCAGACATAGCCGAACCCGCCGAACGCGGTGTAGACGACGAGGCCGCAGACGACCGCGGCGGAGCTGAGCCAGGCTGCTGTGGTGAGGCCGACGCGGGTGATCAGGGGTGTGACGAGCGCGCCACCGGCGATCAGGACGACGACCTGGGGCAGCATCCCGATGGCGGCCTGGGCGGGTGCCCAGCCCGAGCCGAACTGGAGCTGCAGGGTCACGAGGTAGCCGAGCCCGGCGGTCGCGAGCCCGGCGGCGGCTTTGAGCGCCAGTCCGCTGGCCACCAGGGGCCGGGCGAGGAGTCTCAGGTCCAGAAGCGGGTGCCGGGCGGTCGTCTCACGCAGGACGAAGCCGGTCCCGGCGACGAGCGCGGCGGCGGTCATCCCCCAGGGCAGCGCGGAGACGGCACCCGCTTCGACGAAGAACGTGGGGGTGAGAAGGGTGAGGATGATCGTCGCGGTGCCCAGCGCGGCGCCCGCGACGTCGATCGGGTCGCGGTGCAGGCCGTCGGGGTCGTCGGCGGGGATGCCCGCCCGGATGCCGAGGAACGCGAGTGCGGCGACCGGGACGTTCGCCACCAGGAGTGCTTGCCACGGCGCGAAACTGAGCACGAGCCCGCCGGCGGTGGGGCCGATGGCGAGACCGACCAGGCCCACCGTGGAGATCAGCGTGGTCGCGCGGACGCGCAGCACGTCGTCGTCGAACAGGCGGAACGCGAGGGCGAGCGATCCCGGTGTCGTCATCGCCGCCGCGACACCCATGAGGGCCCGGACCGCGATGAGCTGCCACGCGGCGGTGACGAACATCGTGGCCAGGCTCGCCGCGCCGAGCAGAACGAGCCCGGCGAGCATGACCTTGCGCCGTCCGGCGCGGTCCGCCAAGGCCCCGAAAGCGAGCATCAGGCCGCCGAACACGACGGAATACACGCCGGTCACCCATTGCAGGGTGGTCGTGGGGGCGGAGAGCTCACGGCCGATGGTCGGCAACGCGACGTTGAGGATCGAGTTGTCGAGCATCTCGAACAGGAACACGGCCGACAGCCCGGCCAGCGCGGGCCACGCTTCGAGCAGCGAGCGTGGACCAGCCGACGTGTGAAAAACGGTGGGGGTTCGCAACGGTCACTCCTTCGAGGTGAAGGAGTGACGGATCATTCGATCCCGTATATGCGCGTGCCCGGGGCCGAGCACGTTTCTACCCCGATGCGTTCGACCCTACCGCATCGGGGGGCCGACAAGTCATGACGACAGCGCGTGAAGGCTTCCTTCCCTCGGCTCAGCCGAGGAAAGGAAGCCTTCACGCGCCTCAGGGATGGCAAGGTCAGGCAGGGGCGCCCCGCACGGCCAGCTTCTGCACGTCCATGTACAGGCATCCGGCCGTGGTCGGCTGCGGCGAGCAGGCCTTGTCCGGATAGAACGACAGCTGGTTCGACGCGACCGTCAGCCGCACGAACTGCACACCGGCGGTGCTGCCCGGCGCGAGCTGGAGCGCGGTGAGCTTGTTCAGATCCGACGGCTTGAAGTCGCCGGTCCCGGCCTTCGCCCAGGTCGTGCCGTCGACCGAGGTTTCGACGGTGACGTCCTTGGCCGCGGCGGGCGGGTCGTCGCCGCAGACGTTGGTCGGGTCGATCTCGATGGCGGTCACGTTGACCGGTTTGCCGAGCTTGATGGTGACGAACCGGGTCTCGGTCGTGCCGTCGGGGCCGGTTTTCTTGTCGGTCGACCAGCCGCCCCCGCCGAGCGGGGAGGACGTGACCAGGTCGCCGGGGCCACAGCCGTACGGGGTGAAGTCGACGCCGTTGAACGCGGTGACGACGGCCCCCGCGCTGCCGGACGCCCAGTTGAGCCGCAGCGGCCAGTCGAGCGTGGTGGTGCCGGAGCGGACGGAGACCGCGCGGGTCTCGGTGTCCGCGCCGCCGCCGGTGGCGTAGACCTTCGGATAGGTGCCCGGGAGCACGCCGGGGATGGTGTAGGCGCCGTTGGCGTCCGACACCGCGGCCAGGTTGCCGGCGAATCCGGAGTCGTGCCCGCTGAACCGGATGGAGACGCCGGCGATCGGGGCGCCGCCGTCGCGGTTGGTGACCTTGCCGGTGACGGTCCCGGTCGGGGTTCCGGCGGGCGGCGGGGTCGAGAAGTCCTCGGCCGGTTCGGTGTCGGCTCCGGTGATCGACGCCGCGAAGTAGCCCATGCCGCGTGCGGCGAAGGCCTTCCACAGCTTGGCGTGCGCGCGGCCGCCGTTGATCACGGTGTCGGCCTGCAGGATCGCGTTCCGCATGTCCAGGAAGGACGGCGACGCGGGTGAGAGCTCCATCGCCCGGGTGACCAGTGCCCGGGTCAGCTGGACCCCGAGCGCGGCGCGGACGTCCCACAGCGTGCTCGCCCAGATCTCACCGTCGGCGTGCACCTCCGGGAAGCCGATGATCCGGCCGAGGTCGCCGTAGGTGTACCCACCGGGACCGGCTCCCGGGGTGCCGGGGCACTGCGGCGCACCGGCACCGACCGGGCAGTCCAGCGGCTGGGTGCGGACGAGGTTCTTGCCGTCGCTGACGTAGTCGCCGACGACGATCTCCCCGGGTGCGGAGGTGTCCTTGACGACGTCCCGGCCGACGAGGTAGTCGAAGGCGTACCAGTCGCTCCACGCCTCTCCCATGGCGCCGGACTGCAGGGAGTTCAGGGTGGAGTTGCCCTGCGCGTCGACGACGAGCCGGTTGGACAAACCGTGGGTGTACTCGTGGTGGATGATCGCGGCGTCGTCGGCCGAGTTCGCGGCGAGGAACGGGTCGCTCGGGTCCCGGGGATCGTGGAAGAGGAACATCCCCATCGTCGGCTGCTGCCCGTCCGGCGGGGTGCCCATGAACGCGTTGTCGTAGTAGCCCGGTTCCTGCGCGCCGAGCAGCGTGTGGACCTGCACCGCGTCGCCGTCGACCTTCTCGAAGTTGCCCGCGGCGCGGGTGAAGCCGATCGGGAACGAGGCGAGGTGGTCGTGGAAGGTCCCGACGTAGCTCAGCGCCTGCACGGCGTTCTGTTCACGGTTCTTCGCCCACGAACCCGGGGTCTTCGGGTCCCACGAGCACGGTCGTGCCGCCGAGCACGGCGGTCCGACGACGGCGTTGAAGTCGCTGAACTTGTAGCGATAGGTGCCGTCGGTGTTCGGCCCGACCTCATCCTGAGGCTGGAACGCGAGGTCGCCGTTGACGTCGGCGGCGACATGCGCGACGTTGCCGTCCAGCGTCTTGGCGTCGGCGGGCAGCCAGCCCTTCCGGGTCAGGTTGACCTGCTTCTGCGGGCCGGGACTGGACTCCCACACGAGCCCCTTCGCGCCGTCGGCGTCGTTCGCGTGGTCGACCAGGTTCTTGCGGTAGAGCAGCTTGCCGGTGGCGGCGTCGGTCACTTCCTGGAACATCTTGTCCACGGCGGGCCTGGTCAGCGTGTACCAGGCGAGCCGGACGCCGTCGCCGGTGAGGAAGGCGACCTGCTTCGAGTCGGGGCCGGGGGCGGCGAGCGACGCCTGGCCGAGTGACGCGGGCAGGCCGCGGACGGGCGAGCCGTCCAGCTGGACGAGCCTGCCGTCCTTGGTCACGTGCGCTTTCAACCCGTTGCCGAACAGTGGGATCCCGCCGACGGCCTGGGTGAACGACAGGTGGTGGGTGCCCTCGACGTCGACGTAGTCCGTGCGGAGGTTCAGTTTCGCGGTGTCGTCGGTGCTGAGGCCGACCAGTCCTTCCCGCTCGCGCAGGTAGTCCAGCACGATGTCGCGGGGGGCTTTCGCGCTCGGCCCGGTGAGGAACCCGTCGGTGCGGGCGAGGACGCGAGGCGTGCCGGTCAGCTCGTCGAAGTCGAGCAGGGCCTGGTTCCCCAGTTCCGCGCGGGCCTTCGCGACGGAGTTCGCCCGCGACGCCGAGAGCCGGGCCTGCGCGCCGAGAGCGCGTGTGCCGGATCTCGCCGTGTCGCGGACGTCGATGTCCTTTCCGGATCTGTCCGGTGTGGCCCGCGCGGCGCCCGGTGCCGGTGCCGCGCCGGCTTGGGGCGCCGTGATCAGCGCTAATACTGTCATTGCGGTCGCGGCGCACAACGAGGCACGCGAACGCGACGAACGTGACGTCACTCAAGACCCCTCTCTCGGTGATGACGCAGACGTTCCATTCGTACCTACGCAGTCACAAAGGGCGTCAGCGCCGATCAGGTACGGCGGTCCCGGTGAGCGGTAACCCCGGCACGAGAGCGTCCCCGGTGGTCTCGACCGGATTCGTAGGGGGAGATCGTGTCCGTTGGGGATCGGTCCGGGAGCGCCGTGCGCCCCGCTGTTTTCCGCCGCCGGCGCTGAGGGATCGCGTCGAGGAGTTCGAGCGGCCGCGATCCGCGAAGTTCTGGCTCGCTTCGCCTAGTCACCTGCTTGCGGCCACGACGAGCCGCGTTCACGCCCCGGAGTTACGGTGGCCTGGTGACGATCACCGGGTTCTTCTCCTCCTTCGAAACGGGTGATCCGCAGCCGGTGGATCCGGCGTTGGGTGTCGGCACCGGGCCGCGGGCCTCCCCGACCGCCAAGACGGGTGTCGGGTTCACCGGCGCGCACGCCCTCCGTTTCGAGGGCACCCTCCTGGCGACACTGTTCACGGTGGACATCGAGGTCACCGACCACACCGAACTGTCCTATGTGGTCTTTCCCGAAGACGCCGATACCGTTCCCACCTATCGCAGTACCTTCGTCGCGCTCGACGTCGAGTTCGACGACGGGACCGCCGCCGGGTTCAGTGCGCAGACGCAGGGCCTGGACAAGACGCTGTACGTCGATCAGTGGAACCTCGTGCGCCGCCGCCTCGGTGACTTCGCCGGACGGCGGATCGTCCGGATCGTCCTGGTCAGCGAACCACCGGACGGCGAAGGCGCGGGCTGGGTCGACGACGTCCGGGTCGGCGAGCGTGCCGTACCGGAAAAGGAGCCGGCCGATCACGTCCGCACCACCCGCGGCACGCATTCGAGCGACAAGTTCTCGCGGGGCAACAACTTCCCCGCCACGGCCGTCCCGCACGGCTTCAACTTCTGGACCCCGGTCACCGACGCGGGCGTCACCAACTGGCTCTACAGCTACCACCGGCACAACGACGACGCGAACCGTCCGGCGCTGCAGGCTTTCGCGTTGTCGCATCAGCCGAGCCCGTGGATGGGCGACCGGCACACCTTCCAGGTGATGCCGGGGATCGGCCCGGTCGAGCCGGACCGCGGCCGCCGCGCGCTCGCGTTCTCCCACGACGACGAGATCGACCGGCCGCATCACTACGGTGTCCGGTTCGCCAACGGCATCACCACCGACATCGCCCCGGCGGATCACGCGGCCCTGGTCCGTTTCACCTTCCCGGGTGATCGGGGCTGGCTGGTGTTCGACAACGCCCGCAACCGAGGCGGCCTGCGGTTCGACGCCGCGAAACGCGTGGTCACCGGGCATACGTGGGTCCGCAGCAGGCTGTCGGTCGGCGCGCGGCGGATGTTCGTGCACGCCGAGTTCGACGTCCCGGCCGAACGCGGCGGCCGGATCCGGCGTCCGCTGTGGCGCACGGTCACCGGTTTCCTGGAGTTCGCCGCCCCCGAAGTGACGATGCGGATCGCGACGTCGCTGATCAGCCTCGCCCAGGCGAAGCGCAACCTCGACCTGGAGATCCCGGACGGCACCACCTTCGAACAGGTACGGGACGACGCCCGCGACGCCTGGTCGGAGGTACTGGGCCGGGTCGAGATCGAGGGCGCGACCGAGGACCAGCGCACGACGTTCTACTCCAACCTCTACCGCCTGTTCCTCTACCCGAACTCCGCGCACGAGGACACGCCGAAGGGCGTCCGCCACGCGAGCCCGGTCATCCGCCGTCTTCGGCCCAGCACCCGCACCACGACGGGCGCGAAGATCGTGGACGGCGAGATGTATGTCAACAACGGCTTCTGGGACACCTACCGCACCACCTGGCCCGCGTACGCGCTGCTCACGCCTGCCCGGTGCGGCCGCATGATCGACGGGTTCGTCCAGCAGTACCGCGAGGGTGGTTGGATCTCGCGCTGGTCCTCCCCCGGCTACGCCAACCTCATGACCGGCACCAGCTCCGACGTCGCGTTCGCCGACGCCTACCTCAAAGGTGTGCGCGGTTTCGACGTCGAGGCCGCCTACGACGCGGCCTTGAAGAACGCGACGGTGACGCCGAGTGGGCAGAGCGTCGGCCGGAAGGGCCTGCACGAGTCGATCTTCCTCGGGTTCACGCCCACGTCCGTCCACGAGGGCCTGTCGTGGGCGCTGGAGGGCTGCGTCAACGACTTCGGCCTGGCCAATCTCGCCGAAGCACTCGGGCGGCACGACGACGCCGCGTACTTCCGGCAGCGTTCGCAGCAGTACGCGAACCACTTCGATCCCCGGATCGGGTTCTTCCAGGGCCGCAACCGTGACGGAAGCCGCCACTTCGCCGCCGAGGGCTACGACCCGGAGGCGTGGGGCGGCGATTTCACCGAGACGAACTCCTGGAACACCGCCTTCTCCGTACCTCACGACGGCGCGGGGCTCGCCGCGCTGCACGGCGGCACGGAAGCGCTCGAGTCCAGACTGGACACGTTCTTCGCGACTCCGGAGACCGGCCGCAAACCGGGTTCCTACGGTGGGCTGATCCACGAGATGACCGAGGCGCGCGACGTCAGGATGGGCCAGTACGGGCATTCCAACCAGCCGTCGCACCACATTCCCTTCATCTACGGCTACGCGGGCGCGCCGTCGAAGACACAGCGGATCGTGCGGGAGGTCCTGCGGCGGCTCTACGTCGGCAGTGACCTGGGTCAGGGATATCCGGGCGACGAGGACAACGGCGAGATGTCCGCGTGGTACGTCTTCGGCGCACTCGGCTTCTACCCGCTGGCCATGGGCAGCCCCGAGTACACGATCGGCTCGCCGCTGTTCACGAAGGCGACCGTCCACCTGGAGAACGGTCAGGACCTCGTCGTCGTCGCGCCCGGTAACACCGCGGACACGGTTTACGTCCAGGGTCTGACGATCGACGGGCGACCGCACGGGAGCAGCACCCTCCCGCATTCCGCGCTGGCCGGCGGAGCGGTACTGGAGTTCACGATGGGCGACAAGCCGTCGGACTGGGGACGCTCCCCCGCCGAACCGGCCGATCCTCGCCCCTTGTCGGACATCACGGCCGGCGCCGGCGCGCTGTTCGACGACACCACCAGGACCGAAGTCACGTTCCCCTCCGGCGAACCGGTCATCGACCTTCCCGTCGAGGACGCCTCCCGCGAGGTGGTGATGTACACGCTGACCTCGGGAAGCCGCCGGGGTGATCCGCGTTCGTGGGTGCTGGAGGGTTCCGACGACGGCGAGCACTGGACGCTGCTGGACCAGCGTGAGGGTGAGACGTTCCGCTGGCGCCGCCAGACCCGTCCGTTCGCCCTCTCACGACCCGCGCGGTACGCCGGATACCGTCTCCGCATCACCTCGTCCACCGCCCGGCGGGTCACCCTCGCCCAAGGGGAGCTGCTCGCCCGATGATCTCGCGCATCACCCAGGCCACGACCGACCGTCTGGTCGCCTCCGATCCCGGCCTGGTCCGGCTCCGGCTCGGTTCCTCGGCGGTGCTCAGCATCGTCGTCGCGGTGCTGGCCATCCTGCCTTTCCACCAGCCGCTGACCGTCACCCTCGTCGCCGCGATCGCGGCGATGACCTCGGCGTTCACCGTCAACGACGACACCCCGGGGCAGCAGGCGCTGACGCTGGTTCTGGCGCTGGTGCTCGGCGCGGCGTCGCTCACCGCGGCGAGTGTCGGTTCGGCGGTGCCGCCGCTGGACAGCATCGTGTTCGTGCTGCTGATCTTCGTGGCGGTCTACGCGCAACGGTTCGGTTCGCGCGGGATCGCGCTGGGGTCGATCTCGTTCTTCCTGTTCTTCTTCGCGATGTTCCTGCAAACGCATCTGAAGCAGGTCCCGGTGCTGCTGCTGGCGCTGGGCATCGGGATCGCGGCGAACGCGGTGGTCCGGTTCGTGCTGGTGCGCCGTCGCCGGGAGGCGGAGTTCCTCCGGGTGCGGCGGGCGTTCCGGGCGCGGCTCGCGGCGGTGGTCCGCACGGCCGAGGACCACCTCGCCGTCGGCGGCAGCGAGCGCACCCGCAAACGACTCCGGACGATGAACTCGCGCCTGCACGAATCGGTGCTGCTCATCGAGGACGCCGCCCCCGAGGTGACCAGCGCGGACTCGGTGAGCAGGCTCCGCCGCCGCGCGATCGAGGTCGAACTGGCGGTGCAGTGGCTCACGATCACCGTGCAGCGCACCTGCGCGGAGGACCTCGGCGAGGACGTCCGGGACGACCTGATCGCGCGGCTGCGGCGGTTCCGGTCGCTGATCGAACGCGATCCGCGGGAACTGCCGTTGATCAGCGACACCGAAGAGTTCAGCAAGATGTTGGTGGAAGGCAGCCGGATCGACGAGCACGCCGCACCCGGTGACGGGGTCCGCCGGGCGATCGCGGAACTCGCGCTGGCCGATGTGCGGGCCCAGCGGGTCGCCGAACACGACGTCACCGATGCGACCGACGACCCCGAAGAGCCGGAAACCCCGGAGGAGAAGTCGGCGGCGTTCGCCTACGACAACCAGACCCGCAGTGCCATCCAGGCCGTGGTGGGCGGCGGGCTCGCGGTCATCGGCGGGGAGCTGGTGTCGAGCCAGCGGTGGTACTGGGCGGTCCTGACGGTGTTCGTGGTGTTCATCGGCTCCTCGACGGCCGGGGCGACGTTCGTCAAGGGCGTCCGGCGGCTCGGCGGGACACTGATCGGCATCGTGGGCGGTCTCGTCCTGACGTTGCTCGTGTCGGGCAGTGTGCCCGCGACGCTGGCACTGATCCTGGTGTGCGTCTTCGGCATGGTCTACATGGCGCGGGTGTCGCAGGTGATCATGGCGTTCTTCGTCACCAGCATGCTCGGCCTGCTCTACAGCCTGCTGGGGACGTTCAGTCTCGAAGTGCTGTGGATCCGGGTCGCGGAGACCGCGGTGGGCGCGGCGGCGGGAATCCTGGCTGCGGTGGTGATCGTCCCGGTGCGCACCCGCGCGGTGATGCTGGACGACGTCTCGGCGCTGCTGGACGAACTGGACGAGTTCGTCGCGAAGGCCGCGGGCCTGCTGATCGGCGCGGAGAACGTGAGCGTCATCGAGAAGTCACGGGAGCTGGACCGGGCGGTGGGCAAGGTCCGCACGACGATCGAGCCGCTCACCCATCCGGTGAATCTCAGCAGCCGCCGTGACTACGGCTGGCATGTGCTGACGACGGTGGAGACGATCGCCTTCCGCGCGCGGCACGTCGCGGCGCGGTCGCAGGCCGGGCTGCTGGTCAACGAGGCGGACCGGTTGCTGCTCTATACCGGGCGGATCCGCGACAACATCGCGGTGCTGGGGAAGGCCATCGGCGATCCCGGTGGTTCGGGGCACGGCACGCTGGTCCGCGACGACGGGACGCCGGTGGCGGACCGGATCGACGATCCGCGGGCGCGTTCGGTCCTGACCAGTCTCGGGCATCTCGACGAGACGGTCGTCGCGCTGGGCCGTGTGTTCGGGGTGGAGGCCACCGATCCGATCCCGGCCGGGAAAGGGTGACGGCCTTCTTCGCCGTTGTCCGAAGAAGGCCGCCACCTCGGGGGATCAGTTCTTCGGTTTGGGGCAGGATTTCCAGGAGAAGTGGTAGGTGGTCACGATGGCGCCGTCGGTCGAGTCCATGGTGACGAAACTGGTGGTCTTCTTCGGATCGGAAGTGCCGACAGCCGCCCGCAATTCCGTGTTGATGTTGAAGTTCCGGTCCTCACCGCAGGGCTTGTAGACGATGGCGCCGACCTCGATGTCGTCGGTGAATTGCCAGTTGTCCTCGTACGGGCCCTTCAGATTGTGGTTCACGTAGGACGTCGGTGAATTGCCCTGGAAGTAATAGTTGGCCCGTTCCAGTCCGGTGGCACCCGCGGCCAGTGACGCGAAACCGCGGTAGTCCGCGCTCGCGATACCGTAGGTGAATCCCTGCGGTACGTGCACGTAGAGGTTGAGCTGACAATTCTTGCGCAGATCGGTCGGTTTCGCGCCGATACCGACCTGCGCGGTGTATTCACTGTAGGTCACCGTGAATGCGGTATTGTCCGGTGACACGGAAATGGCGGAGGTACCCGGTCTGCATCCGGTCCCGTTGACGGTCACGACATCGATGACAATTTTGTCGGCGGGCAACGGCGGCGGTACCCAGCCATTGGTAGTGACAACCGAGGAGAAAAGCGTTACGGCAGCAACCAGCGCATTGAGCATGGGATCCTTCCCGAAACTTCCACGCGTTCGGTCACCGGTATTCCCGGCGACCGGCGAAAATGGGCTCGCTGACGACGCTCGTCGCCGCCGGAGGGCGGCGACGAGCGGAAGCGGCGTCCCGGGTCAGGGCAGCCAAGGACCTGACCCGGGACGGCTATGGGTGTGACGGCCTTCTTCCGGGCCGGGAAGCGGGCCGTCACCCAGGGCCGTCAGGAGGTCGGGCAGACCTTCCACGAGAAGTGATACGTGGTCTTGAACGAGCCGTCGGTCGAGTCCATCGTGATGAAACTGGTGGTCTTCTTCGGGTCCGACGTGCCCGCCCCGACCCGCAGTTCCGTGTTCACGTTGAGGTTCCGGTCCTCACCGCACGGCTTGTAGATGATGACGCCGCCTTCGGCCTCGTCGCGGAACTGCCAGTTGTCCGACAGCGGGCCGTTGACCGCGTGGCTCACCTGCGCGGTCGGCGAATTCCCCTGGAAATAGTAATTGGCCCGCTGCAGCGCCTTGGATCCCGATTCGAGTGCGGCAAAACCGCGGTAGTCGGCGCTGGCGATACCGTAGGTGAAGCCCTGCGGCACGTGGATGTTGAGGTTCAGCTGGCAGTTCTTCCGGAAGTCGGTGGGCTTCGCGCCCACGCCGACCTGCGCGGTGTATTCGCTGTAGGTCACCGTGAAGGCACTGTTGTCCCTGGCGACGGCGACCGCGGACGAACCCGGCGGGCAGCCGGAACCATTGACGGTGATCACGTCGATGGTGACCCGGTCGGGCGGGTTCGTCGCGGGCGGCGGCGACCAGCTATTCGGTGTTATTATCGAAGAGAAAAGTGATACGGCGGCGACCACTGAAGTGAGCATGGGGTCCTTCCCGAAAACTTCCACCGGGGGCGGGGAACTGGGCGGACTCATGTTAGCGAAATGATCTCAAAGATGCCGCCCGCCGATCGGACGAAACCGTCCCGGCAATCGGTTCAGAAAAACACTTCGGTCTCTGTAACCGTTTTCCGACGCCGGAGAAAACACCATCGGCGACGGAAAACACCACTCGTTTCTCACATCATGAAAGAATGATTCTCCGAACTCGGTGTTGACGATTCGGCGAAGACAGCCGATTCAGACGGCCACGAGACCCGCGGCCTCGCCGAGCACCGACACCACCGCAGGATCCCAGTGGCCGCCGGTGATCACCACGGCGTGGTCCAACCCCCAGGACGCGAAGTCGGCGCACCGACGGGCGAAGTCCGTTGAGGACTCCCCCGTACCCACCGGGTGGCGACAGTCTTCTCGATCTCGGCGAGAGGCCGCCCGACATCGGCACAGTGCCGCGCCAAGACGTCGAGCTGCCCGCGGACGGTCCTGCCGCCGTCGGGGATGTCGAAGAGATCACCCGCGTCGGCGTACTCCGCGACCAGGCGCAGGGTCCGCCGCCGCGCTATCCGGAGGGTCTCCTCCATCCATTCGAACCGTTCCGGGACCGGCGACAGCGACAGTCCCATCGCGCGCCTCGTCGTCCTGGTAGCCCGCGCCGATCCCAGCGCGGCGCTGACCATCGTGCCGAGCCTGATCCTGGAGGTGGCCGACGCGAGGAACCCCAGGGTCGGAGATGGTCGGCGACCCAGAGGGTGTCGAGGTCGCTCCCGTCGGCGGTCCGGGCGCCCTCGACGAGACCGTCGACCCGCCCGCCCGGCCAGGAGAAATCGGTGATGCCGACGCTGATGCGCTTGATCGTTCCTTCTCAGCTTTCCGTGCCTTCGAGGCGCCCGAACGGCGGCGGCCCGGCGATCGGGCTCAGGCCGTCGACCCAATAGCCCTGGTGCGTGCCTTCCTGGACGTGCACGCCGACCGACACCGCGGTGGTGCCGTAGTCGCGGATCTCGGCTTCGGCCAGACCCTGGCCACCGAGGGCGGCATCCAGGGCGCCACCCTCACCCACCACCTCAACGCGATGGAAAACACCGGGCTGATCACCCGACGGCGTGATCCCGACAACCGGCGAGTGCATGTCGTCGAACTCACCGACGAGGGTGAAACGGTCTTCCACCGCCTCGCGACCGCGGCCATCGCACACGACAAACGGATCCGCGCCGGGCTCAGCGACGAAGAGATCACCAACTGGCCGGTCTGCTGACCCGGCTCACCGCCAACGTCGCCGGTGGCGGCATCGATCAAGAAAACAGTGACTGGACGCACCCGAACGCCGACTCGGGACAGGACTAGCATCGCGGTACAAAGTCGATGTCGCCTCAAGCTGGAGAACCGCAATGACCCAAGCCCCTGTCAACGTCACCGTCACCGGTGCGGCCGGCCAGATCGGCTACGCGCTGCTCTTCCGCATCGCGTCCGGTCAGCTGCTCGGCCCGGACACCCCGGTGAAGCTGCGGCTCCTGGAGATCCCGCAGGCGGTCAAGGCGGCTGAGGGCACCGCGATGGAACTCGACGACGGCGCGTTCCCGCTGCTGTCGGGCATCGACATCTTCGACGACCCGAAGCAGGCCTTCGAAGGCGCCAACGTCGCCCTGCTGGTCGGCGCCCGCCCCCGCGCCAAGGGCATGGAGCGTGGCGACCTGCTCGAAGCCAACGGTGGCATCTTCAAACCCCAGGGCGAGGCCATCAACGCCGGCGCGGCGAGCGACATCAAGGTCCTCGTGGTCGGCAACCCGGCCAACACCAACGCCCTCATCGCGCAGGCGCACGCGCCCGACGTCCCGGCCGACCGCTTCACCGCGATGACCCGCCTCGACCACAACCGCGCCCTCGCGCAGCTGTCGAAGAAGCTCGGCGTCCCGGTGACCGAGCTGAAGAAGGTCGCGATCTGGGGCAACCACTCCGCGACCCAGTACCCGTCGATCGCGCACGCCGAGGTGTCCGGCAAGCCCGCCACCGAGGTGCTCACCGACCAGCAGTGGCTGGCCGACGAGTTCATCCCGACCGTCGCCAAGCGCGGCGCGGCGATCATCGAGGCCCGCGGCCTGTCCTCCGCGGCGTCGGCCGCCTCCGCCGCGATCGACCACGTGTACACCTGGGTCAACGGCACCCCCGAAGGCGACTGGACCTCCGCGGCCGTCGTTTCCGACGGCTCCTACGGTGTCCCGGAAGGCCTGATCTCGTCGTTCCCGGTCACCGCCGCGAACGGCGAGTACAAGATCGTCCAGGGCCTCGAGATCGACGACTTCTCCCGTGCCCGCATCGACGCCTCCGTCGGCGAACTCGCCGAAGAACGCGACGCGGTGAAGAAGCTCGGCCTCATCTGAGCCCGAACCACCCCGCGAAAGGCGGCCGCGTCCCTCGGGACACGGCCGCCTTTCCGTACCTCAGGCGAAGAACTCCCGCGCCGGACGCGGCACCCACAACAACACGACCACCGCGATCTCCACCAGCGCGACCACCGGGATCACCGCGTGGAACATCGGCGAAGACGTCCACGAGAACACCCCGAACACCACCGACAACAACTGCGTGGCGGTGCTCAGCCGCCGCGTCCACCGCCGCCCCGTCGCGAGCTTCCACGCCGGCACCACACACAGCACCACCAGGATCCCGTGGAACACCGCGCCGGACTCGACGGCGACCTCGGCGGACCGGACGACCTCCGCCGGGGTGAAACTCGGGTACAGAGAAGCGATCTGCTCCCGCATCGCACTCTCGTTCGCCCACATCACCAGCGGAATCACCAGATGACCGACCGCCACGGCGATCAACAACGCCCGCGACCACCGGACCGCACCCGGAACCGAAGCCTGCGCGACCCCCGTCATCAGCCCGCCCGCCGTTCCGCGTCGATGATCGTGTCGAGATTCGCACGGGTGACTTCCAGCTCACCGATCGCCTCGTCGATCCGGTTCCGCTGCCGCACCAGACCGTCGACCAGCTCCGGACAGTCCGGCGTCAACCAGCCGTCCTCGTCGACGATGCACGGCAGGATCTCCAGGATCTGCGCCGTGCCCAGCCCCGCCCCCAGCAGGATCCGGATCCGCCGCACCGCAGCCACATCGGCCTCGCCGTACACCCGATAACCACTCGCCCGCCGCTCCGGAGTCAGCAGACCCTGCTCCTCGTAATACCGCAACGCACGCTCGCTGACACCCGTCCGCCGCGCGAGTTCCCCGATCCGCATCCGCACCCCAGGCTTGACTCTGACGTCAATGTGAAGGTTTAGCTTAGCCACCATGACCACCGTGACCGTCCTCGGACTCGGCCCCATGGGACACGCCCTGGCCACCGCGTTCACCGCCGCCGACCACCCCACCACCGTCTGGAATCGCACACCGGGAAAGGAAACCGGCCTCGACGCCACCACCGCCGAAACCGCCACCGGAGCAATCAAAGCCAGCCCACTCGTCCTCGTCTGCGTACAGGACTACGCGGCGGCACAGTCCATTCTCGACAGCGACGCCCTCGTAGGCCGCACCCTGGTGAACGTCAGCGGCGGCTCACCCCGCCAAGCCCGCGCGATGGCGACCTGGGCCGCCGGACACGGCATCGACTACCTCGACGGCGTCATCGTCGCGACACCAGAAGCCATCCGCACCCCGGAAGCCACCCTGTTCTACAGCGGACCCGCCGACATCTACGAAACCCATCGAGCGACCCTCTCCGCCCTGGGAGAGAACGCCAATTACCTCGGCGAAGACCCCGGCCGCGCCGCCGCGTTCGACGCCTCCCTCCAGGACCTGCTCTGGACGTCGATGAGCGGCGCGATCCACATGTTCACCCTCGCCAAAGCCGAGAACATCGCCGCCGACGACATCGCCACGCACGCGAAGGCGATACTCGGCTTCTTCCCGGACATGATCGACCAGCTCGCCGAACAAGTCGGCTCCGGCCGGTACCCCGGCGACGCCATCACCCTCACCTCCACCGCGGCGGCCATGGACCACGTCCTCGACACCATCCGGGCACAAAACCTCGACAACGGCGTCCTCAGCTCCGCCCGCGCCGACGTCCAGCGAGCCATCGACGCCGGATACGGCTCGGACGGCTTCGGCAGGCTCTCCGCCCTCTAACCAGTCGTGAGTGGCAAGTGACGTTCTAACGCGACTTACCACTCACGACCACCCGGCGGCTAAGTTGACCAAGTCCGGCCCCGATCGAGAGGTCAGCCGAAGCCCACGGCCGGACACCACCGCCCACGACTCGCCGACGGTGGTGGGCAGGCGTCGAAGGAAGGCGCGCGCCTCGACCCCGGCCAGCACGGTCCGGGTCGCGTCCGACAGGTCCACATTGGTGCAGCCTTCGCCGAGCTCCACTGTCTTTAGCAGATCCAGCTTGGCGTAACGCCGCAGCACGGCGAGAAAGCCCCCGCACGCAACGTCGTCCCGTCCGCGGTGAACACCGGATCCGACTCGGCGATGAGCCGGTTCACCATCGACGGCGGCATCCAGAACCGTGTCGGGCAACCTTCCCCAGTACAAGCAACGTCTGGGCGGCCTGTGCTCCGGGTTCGAGAAAACCTAGATTTCCGTCATCACGGTGCAAGAGTAGCCATTGCCCCCGATAGTCTTTGCTAGCTTTGGATTTCTGAATCTTTAAAGTTGATCTTGTTTGATGCCCTATCATATAGGGCGTTATACACTTGAACAATCAGGACCGATCAGCCTGGCGTCGACGGTAAGCACGCTGCTGACAGGCTCTTGAGCAGTAGTCCCGTGGCCGGCCCCGCACTCCCCCGACCAGCGGCTTCCCGCATATGACGCACTCCCCTCCCCCGGTTTCGTCACGCATTACCTCACTTCCCCGCTGTACGATGAGCGCCTCGATGCCATCGAGGGTCCGCTGCAGGCCGAACTCGAACGAGTCGAGTGGCTCGTCCATCCCCCCGCTCTCCCACAGCCGCCCCAGCGCCGGGTACGCGTCGAACCGCTCGAACAGCGACTCGCGTTCACTCCACCAGCGTTCATGGGAGACGCCTGTGCGCCGCTGGAGGTCCGCGGTCTCCGCCGCCTGCCGTGCCACGGAGTGGACGAAACCGCCGAGCAGGTTCACCACGGCGATCACCTGCGCGGGCGCCAGGCCGCTGCGTGACGCGACATCCAGCGCGTGGTCGTAGCCCGCCATGATGTTCGGCCCCGGCAAGCGCCGGGTTCCCGCGCTGTGGACCAGCCACGGATGCCGTTGATGCAGTACCCACGCCTGTCGCGCCCAGCGTTCGAGGCCTGCCCGCCAGCCGAGGCCGTCCGCGGGGTCCACCGGTACCTCGCCATAGACGGCGTCACGCATGAGTTCCACCAGTTCGGCTTTGCCTGGCACGTACCGGTACAGCGACATCGTGGTGGTGCCGAACCGTTCCGCGACCTTGCGCATCGAGAGCGCGGCGAGCCCGTCCTCGTCCGCGACCTCGACCGCCGCCGCGACGATCCGGCCGAGGCTCAACCCCGGCCGGTCCGGCTCGGGCGCTCCCCACAGGAGTTCGATCGCGCGCTCCGGATCCGGCCGCGCGTCGTCTTCCGTCACCGCTGCTCCCTTGACGCTCGTCGCTCACTCATGTTTAGCTGATAAACCTCAGTATATCCCATAAACATATTGCAGGAGTGCTCCCGTATGCCTGAAATCAGGTTCCACGTGTCCCCCGGCGGCCAGGACGACTGGCCCGGCACCGCCGAAAAGCCCTTCGGCACACCGAGGGCGGCACAAAAGGCCGTCCGCGCCCTCACCGCCGGAATGACCGGGGACATCGTCGTCTCCTTCACCGCCGGTGTCTACCACCTCGAAGAACACCTCGCCTTCGACGACACGCTGGCCGATTCCGGCGCCAACGGCTTCCGCGTGATCTACCAGGCCCATGGCTACGGAACGCCCGGCCGGCAGGAAGTCGTCCTGAGCGGCGGCCGTGAGATCACCGGATGGTCGACCGGCGCCGGTGGCGTGTGGACGGCACCGATCGGCGAACTCGAACCGCGACGACTCACCGTCGACGACCGGGCCGCAGCCAGGGCAAGCATACCTGGCCTTCCCGGAAACGTGACGAAAACCGAGGGCGGATACATCACGGACAGCGTGGAGCCGCAGTCGTGGCCGGACCCCTCAGGGCTCGAATTCGTCTACCCCGGCGTCTACCCGTGGTCAGAGGCCCGACTCGCGGTCGCCTCGATCTCCGGCGACGACTCCTCGACCACCATCACCATGGCCCAACCCGCCTTCGACAGCGCCAAGTCCCTGTACGACTCGAAGTGGTACGGCGCCGGCGGGGACGGGACCTGGGACGGTCTCGCGGCGCCTTCCATCGTCGAGAACAACGTCGCTTTCCTGACCGAGCCGGGCACCTTCGCCGTCGACCGCACCAACCGGGGCGAGCACGTCCTGCACTACCGCCCGCGTCCCGGCGAGGAGATCGGCGAGACCACCGTCGTCGCACCCGTGCTCGAAACGCTCGTCAGCGGTCAGGGTGTGCACGACCTCGTGCTGCGCGGCTTCACTTTCGCTGACGCGGGCTGGTCGGGCCCCACCCGCACGGGCGGCTACCTGCACTATCACGGCAACGCCCGCTACGAACGGGGCGAGTTCCGGAAGATCGACATGGGCGCGGACGTCGGCTACGTCCATGTCCCGGCCGAGCCCGTCGAATTGCCCGCCAATGTCAGCTTCGCGTCGGTCAGCCGGATCACGGTGGAGGACAACCACTTCACCCGCCTCGGCGCGGGCGGACTGCTGATCGAGGACAGCACCGATGTCGAGATCCGGGCGAACGTCTTCGACGAGATCTCGGGCAGCGGGATCGCCGTCCACGCGGGTACCCGGATCTCGGTCGAGGACAATCTCGTCCACCACATCGGTACCGAGTACCGCGGCTCTTCCGCCGTCCTGGTCGTCGAGTCGGAAGAGACCACCGTGGCACACAACGAGATCCACGACGTCCCGCACAACGGCATCGTGATCACCGGGGGCGAGCGGGCCAAGGGCACCCAGGTGATCGCGAACCTGGTCGAACGCAGCATGGGGAAGTTGATGGACGGTGGCGGGATCTACCTCTCGGCACCGCAGGGATCGTCGTTCGCCGGCGGCGCTGTGGTCCGCGGCAACGTGATCCGGGACGTCCTGACCTCGTACAACTTCGGGATCTATGCCGACTACGGTGCCGCGTGGATCACCGTCGTCGGCAACATCGTCCACGGTGCCGACACCCCGATCGTGCTCGACGTCGGCCCGCCGATCGAGAACGTCGCCTTCGTCGGCAACTTCTGGGACGTCCGGCCCGACGGCTACGACGCCCCGCCCGAGACGGTGACCGTGGCCGCGAACACCGTGCTGCCCAAAGAGACCTTCGAAGAAGCCGTCAAGACCGACCCGGCGGGAGCCGACATCCTGGCGCGGGCCGGACGCCGAGGTCTGGGACGATGATCATCGCTCCTGCCGGGCATACGTCCGGCAGGAGCCGGTCCGCCACCCCATCCGAGGAGACCACCCGTCATGACGACCACGTCCGCCGAGACTTCCGGGACACGCCAGCGCCTCGCGCGGATCGCGACCGAGGTGCTCGCCCCGTGGGTCTGGGTGCTCGGCCTGCCGCTGGTCGTCGCCTGGAAGGTCACCGGCTACCACTTCGGCGAGACGGTGCTCTGGGGACTCATCGTCGGCGTGACGGGTTCGCTGATCCCGATGGCCGTGATCGTGCGCGGCGCCAAGAAAGGCAAATGGGACAGCCACCACGTGACGGATCGCGCCGGGCGGCTCGTCCCGTTCGCGGTCTGCATCGGCTCGCTCGCCGCGGGGTTCGGCATCCTGATCGCCGGCAGTGCCCCGCACGAGATGATCGCGCTCGCGGCTGCCGAACTCGTCTGCCTGGTCGCCGCCCTCGCGATCACTTTCGGCTTCAAGTTCAAGATCTCGATGCACGCCATGGTGGCGGCCGGCGCGGCCATGATGCTGATCCGCGTCTACGGCCCGTGGCTCGCACTGCTCTTCCTCGCCGTCGGCTGGGTTTGCTGGTCTCGCGTCGAACTCGGCGATCACACCAGGCCCGAAGTCACCGCCGGAACTGCCGCTGGTGTCGTCCTCGGCGGTGGTGTTTACCTTGCTCTGGAAACAATTCTCGCTTGATGCGGCGCCGTATAGGTCGTTATACACCTCTCTCGAGTTCGCCCAGCCGCCGTATTCCTTCGGCGAGTTCCGCCAGATCGGCGGTGGCGGCGAAGCCGAGGCGCAAGAACGGTCCCGCCGGTTCCGCCGGGAAGAACCGCTCCCCTGCGCCGACAACCACTCCTCGCTCCCTCGCGGCGCGGGACAACGTGTTCGCGTCCCTTCCCCGCGGCAGCCGGACCCACAGGTGCAGTCCCCCGGCGGGGAGCCGGGCGATAGTCCACTCGGGACATTCGCGAGCCACTGCCGCCGCCGCTTTACCGCAGCGCTCCCGCAGCTCCCCGCCCAGTTTCCGCACGTGCCTCTCCCAGGATGGCGCGCTGAGCAGTTCCAGCGCGGCCTCCTGCAGCGGGCGGGAGACGAAGAAGTCGTCGACGCGCCGGACAGCCTTCATCCGGTCCAGGACCGGTCCTCGTGCGATCAGGGCACCGATCCGCAGGCTCGGCGCCGCCGCTTTCGTCAGCGACGTCAGGTGGACGACCGTTCCGTCGCGGTCGTCGGCGATCAGCGGACGCGGTGCCGCTGCGCCATGCGACAGATAGCGGGCGAAATCGTCCTCGAGCACGAACGCGCCTGCCGCCCGCGCGACCTCCAGTACCTGCGTGCGGCGCTCGGCCGCCAGCACCGTCCCGGTCGGGTTGTGGAACGTGGGCTGACAGTAGAAGAGCCGGGCACCGGTCATCGCGAAGGCGTCGGCCAGCAGGTCCGGGCGGACGCCGTCCTCGTCGATCGGGACCGGCACCGGACGCAGCCCCGCCGCCCGGGTGGCGGCGAGCGCGCCCGGATAGGTCGGCGATTCGACGAGGACCGGGCTTCCCGGCGCCGCGATGGCCCGGAACGCCATCGACAGCCCGCTCTGGCCGCCCGCGGTGATCAGGACGTCGTCGGGCGACGTGCCTGCCGGGCCCGCGAACACCGACCGCAGCGCGGACAGACCGGTGGCGGGCGCCCGGTCCCAGGCGTCCGGACGGCGGCCCGCCCTGGCGAGTGCCGCGCTCAGGAACCGTGCCGCCTGAAGCGAGCGGTGCGGGTAGCCGCCGTCGAGCAGGATCGCGCCGTCCGGCGGCGGACCGAGTGTGTCGGTCAGCGAGCGGGTGTCGACGCTGCGATCGGTCAGCGCGACGGTCTGCCAGGCCGTGTCTTCCGGCTCGCTTGCCGTCCTCGGCTTGGTCGCCACGTAGGTACCGCTACCGGGCCGGGTGACGACGGCCCCTTCCGCGGCCAGCAAGGCGATCGCCCGCGACACCGTCACCGGGCCGACCCGGAAGCGCTCGATCAGCTCACGACTGCTCGGCAACCGGTCCCCCGGCGCGGCCGCCCGGACCAGGGAACGCAGCTGGGCAGCCAGGGCGGAAGTGCTACTATCCGACATGAGAGACTATGATAGTGCTACTGAATCCCGTGCGGGATCACTACTGGATATTGCCGCGCTGAGGGCTGACACCCCCGGCAGCGAAAAAGTCGTCCATTTCAACAACGCCGGCTGCGGACTCCTCGCGAAGCCGGTCCTCGCCTCGATGCTCGACCACCTGAACCTCGAAGCCGAGATCGGCGGCTACGAGGCCGCGGCCGCCCGTGCGCCCGAAGTCGCCGGTTTCTACCGCGAGATCGCAGCGCTCATCAACGCGCAGCCACACAACATCGCTTTCGCGGCGAGCGCCACCCACGCCTACTCGACGGCGCTGTCCTCCATCCGGTTCGAAACCGGCGACGTCGTGCTGACCACCCGCAACGACTTCATCTCCAACCAGATCGCGTTCCTCTCCCTGCGGAAGCGGTTCGGCGTCGAGATCGTGCACGCGCCGGACCTGCCCGAGGGCGGTGTCGACGTCGAGGCCATGGCCGCGTTCATGCGTGCCCGGCGACCGAAACTGGTCGCGGCCACGCATATCCCGACCAACTCCGGACTGGTGCAGCCGGTCGCCGAGATCGGGCGGCACTGCCGCGAACTCGGGTTGCTCTACCTGGTGGACGCCTGCCAGTCGGTCGGCCAGTACCCGATCGATGTCGACGAGATCGGCGCGGACCTGCTCACCTCGACCTGCCGCAAGTTCCTGCGGGGTCCACGCGGTTCGGGGTTCCTGTTCGTTTCCGACAGGTTCCTCGCCGCCGGGCACGAACCGCTGTTCATCGACATGCACGGCGCACGCTGGAGCACACCCGGCGAGTACGAACCGGCGGAGTCGGCGCGCCGGTTTGAGGAGTGGGAATTTCCTTACGCCACAGTGCTCGGCTGCGCGGAAGCGGCGCGCTACGCCCGCGAGGTCGGCCTGGAGGCGATCTCGCACCGTACGCCCGCGCTGGCCGCCCGGCTGCGTGACGGGCTCGCCGCCATCCCGGGCGTCGACGTCCTCGACCGGGGACCGAAGCTCGGCGCGCTCGTGACGTTCTCGATCAAGGGCTGGGAGGCCGTCCCGTTCAAGGAGGCCATGGACACCCGGCGGATCAACTCCGCGCTCAGCTACCGGGAGTTCGCCCAGTTCGATTTCGGGGACAAGGACGTCGACTGGTGCCTGCGGCTGAGCCCGCACTACTACAACACCGAACGGGAGGTCGACGACGTGGCGGCGGCGGTCACCGAACTCGCCGGACGCCACTTCTGAACGCGATCCCCTGCCTGGGCACTGGGGGTGTCCGGGCAGGGGAACCGTCGGGGATCAGGCGCCGGCGAGGCCGCGGCGCTTCAGCAGCGGGTCGATCTCCGGGTCACGGCCGCGGAACGCGCGGAAGGCGGCCATCGGGTCGATACTGCCACCGCGGCCGAGCAGTTCACGGCGGAAGTGGTCACCGTTCTCCCTGGTGAGCCCGCCGTTCTCGCGGAACCATTGGACCGTGTCGGCGTCGAGGACCTCACTCCAGATGTAGGAGTAGTACCCGGCGCTGTAGCCGCCGCTGAAGATATGCGCGAAGTAGGTGGTGCGGTAGCGCGGAGGCGCCGCCTCCAGCGCGACACCCGCCTTCGTCAGCGCCTCGACCTCGAACCGCTGGACGTCGTCGATCTTGTCCTCGGTGCCGAGCGCGTGCCACGCCTGGTCCAGAAGAGACGCGGCGAGGTACTCGGTCGTGGAGAAACCCTCGCCGTACTGCTGCGAGGCGAGGAGCTTGTCGACCTGCTCCTGCGGCAGCGGCTCGCCGGTCACGTGGTGCTTGGCGTAGTTCGCCAGCACCTCGGGCCACAGCATCCACATCTCGTTGACCTGCGAGGGGTACTCGACGAAGTCACGCGGGACGTTGGTGCCGGAGAACGTCGGGTACTCGACGTCCGAAAGCAGCGAGTGCAGCGCGTGCCCGAACTCGTGGAACGCGGTGACGACCTCGTCGAAGGTGAGCAGTGTCGGCTCCCCCGACGGCGGCTTGGCCACGTTGAGCACGTTCACCACGACCGTCTTGGTGCCCATGAGCCTCGTCTGGTCGACGAAGTTGTTCATCCAGGCACCGCCGCGCTTCGAATCGCGGGCGTAGTAGTCGAGCAGGAACAGGCCGAGCTCCGCGCCGTCGGCGTCGAAGACCTCGAAGACGCGGACCTCGGGGTGGTACTTCGGCAGGTCCTCGCGTTCGGTGAAGCTCAGGCCGTACAGCTTGGACGCGGCGAAGAAGACACCGTCGTTCAGCACCCGGTTGAGTTCGAAATAGGGGCGCAGCGCGGCGGTGTCGACCTCGAACCGGTCCTTGCGGACGCGCTCGGCGTAGAACGACCAGTCCCACGGCCGCAGGACCGCGCCGGGGATGTCGGCTTCGAGATAGCGCTGGAGTTCTTCGGCCTCGGTCTTGGCGTTGGCGACCGCCACCGGCGCGAGGCGTTCGAGGAGACCGACAGCGGCCTCGGCGGTCTTCGCCGTCTCGTCCGCGATGATGTACGAGGCGTGGTCCGGGAAGCCGAGGACGGCGGCCCGCTCGGCGCGCAGCCGGACGATCCGGGCCACGATGTCGTTGTTGTCGAACTCGTTGCCCCGGTTGCCGCGCGACACCGACGCGGTGAAGATCCGCTCGCGCAGCGCGCGGTCCTCCAACGAGGCCAGCGCCGCCTGAGCCGTCGGCAGGGTCAGCTTGAGGACGTACTTGCCCTCCTCGCCCGCGGTCTCGGCGGCCGTGGCGATCGCGTCTTCGGTGAGCCCGGCCAGTTCCGCGACGTCGTCGACGACCACCGCGAGTTCGTTGGTGTCCTTGAGCAGGTTCTGCTGGAACCTGGTCGAGAGCGTCGAGAGCTCCTCGTTCAGTTCGCGCAGACGCTGCTGGTCGGCCTCGGGGAGCCCGGCGCCCGCCCGGCGGACGTCGGTGTGGTGACGCTCCAGCAGCCGGAGCGACTCGGTGTCGAGGCCGAGTTCGTCCTTGCGCTCGAACAGCGAGTTGATCCGGGCGAACAGCGCCGGGTTCAGGTGGATGGCGTCGGCGTGCGCGGCCAGCCGCGGCGCCATTTCGGCCTGCACGCGCTGGATCTCGTCGTTCGCGTTCGATCCGGCGAGGTTGAAGAACACGCTGGAGACGCGGGACAGCAGCCTGCCGGACTTCTCCAGCGCGACGATGGTGTTCTCGAACGTCGGCGGCTCGGCGGAACCGGCGATCCCGTCGATCTCGGCGGTGTGCTCGGCCAGGCCCGCTTCGAAAGCGGGCAGGAAGTGCTCGTCGGCGATCCGATCGAACGGCGGAAGGGCGTAGGGCAGCTCACTCGGCGCGGCGAACGGGTTGTCCTGCGAAATCATCGGTGTTGCTCCCGGGTCGTCGAATCTGCTGATCTGGCCACCTTACGGGCAGTGAGGGGCCGGTGGATGCCGTCCGTGGCGTGACGCCGACGTCGGCGATGGTCACGCTCCGGTGGTACCGCCCACCACCGCGTCGGAGCTCTGCTTTCCCTTGCCGCGCTTGGCTTTGGCCGGGGGTTTCGGGGGCGCGATACCGGTGAGGTCGCCGCCGTTGTCGTTGACCCGCAACACGAACGGACGAGTCTCGGTGTAGCGGACGACGGAAACCGAGGCCGGGTCGACCACGATCCGCTGGAACGCGTCGAGATGCTGGCCGAGCGCGTCGGCGAGGATGGACTTGATCACGTCGCCGTGGCTGCAGAGGAGCCAGACCGCCTCTTCGCCGTGTTTCGCGGTGATCCGGGCGTCGTGTGCGCGGACGGCCGCGACCGAACGGGCCTGCATCTCGGCGAGCCCTTCGCCGCCGGGGAAGACCGCGGCCGAGGGGTGCGCCTGCACGACCCGCCACAGCGGTTCCTTGACCAGATCCTTGAGCGCGCGCCCGGTCCATTCGCCGTAGTCCACTTCGGACAAATTGGGCTCTTTGACCTTGTCCAGACCACGGGCCTCGGCCAGCTTGGCGACGGTCTGCCGACAGCGGAGCATCGGCGAGACGACCAGCTCGGCCAGCGGAATCGGCGCCAGTCGCTCGACCAGCGCGACCGCCTGCGCCCGGCCGGTGTCGTCCAGACCGACCTTCGGGGTGCGCCCGGCCAGGACGCCCGAACCGTTCGCCGTGGACTTGCCGTGGCGCAGAAGGATCACAGTACTCACGTGACCCACCCTACGTGCCGCCCTTTGCCGGTCCTCGCGTTTAGTCCTCTGGTTGCGGTCCATGCGCGCGCAACTACCGCCACTAGAGGACTAAACGCGGGGGGTTACAGATGCGGGCCGGCACCGGGGTCGAGGACGCCGGTGAAGATCAGCACGAACAGCAGGACGCCGAGCACCAGCCGGTAGATCACGAACGGCACGAAGCTCTTGGTCTTGATGTACGACATCAGCCAGGCGATCACGGCGTACCCGACGCCGAACGCGACCAGGGTCGCCAGGATCGTCGGCCCCCACTGCGCCGGAGCGCCGTCCTTGCCGATGTCGGTGAGCTTGTACAGCCCGGAGCCGAACACGGCGGGCAGTGCCAGCAGGAACGAGTACTCGGCGGCCTCGGCGCGGGTGTAGCCGAGCAGCAGCCCGGCGCTGGTAGTGCCGCCGGAGCGGGAGACACCCGGGATCAGCGCCAGCGCCTGCGCGAAACCGAACCCGAGGCCGTGCGGCACGGTCAGGTGGTCGAGCGTGCGCTCCTGCTTCCCGATCCGGTCGGCAAGCAGGAGGATCAGGCCGAACACGATCAGCGTGGTCGCGGTGATCCGCAGGTCACGGAAGGACTCGTCGATCGCGTCCTGCAGCAGCAGGCCCAGCACCACGATCGGCAGCGAGCCGATGATGATCAGCCAGCCGAGCCGGGCGTCGGGGTCCCCCCGCCAGTCCTTCTTGTAGATCGAGAAGAACCAGGCGCGGAGGATCTTCCCGATCTTGCTGGAGAAGTACAGGATGACCGCGAGTTCGGTGCCGATCTGCGTCACCGCGGTGAACGCGGCGCCCGGATCGTCCCAGCCGGCGAGCGCCGCGGTGATCCGCAGATGCGCGCTGGAGGAGATCGGCAGGAACTCCGTCAGACCCTGGACGAGGCCGAGGACCAGTGCTTCGAACCATCCCATCAGGCGACACCGGCCAGTTCGATCGCTTCGGCGGCGACCTCGAGAGGGTGTGCGGAGCTCTCGGGGTCCGGCATGGAGGGGGCGACGGTCAGGGTCGTGACCCCGGCCCCGGCGAAGGCCTGCATCCGCTCGGCGATCCGTTCCTTGGGTCCCAGCAGGGACGTCGCGTCGATGAACTCGAGCGGGACAGCCTCCATGGCCCCCGCGTAGTCCCGGCCCAGGTACTTCCGCTGGACGTCGGCCGCTTCGCGCTCGAAGCCCATCCGGCACGCCAGCTGGTTGTAGAAGTTCTTGTCGCGGCTGCCCATGCCGCCGAGGTACAGCGCCGCGTAACCGCGGACGGCGTCGGCGCAGGCCTCCCAGTCGTCGCCGACCACGAGCGGGACGGTGGGGACGACGTCGAAGCCGTCGAGCGAGCGCTCGGCCTTCTCCGCCCCGGCCTGGATCAGCTTGAGCTGCTCGCCCGCGTGTTCGGGCGAGAAGAACACCGGGAGCCAGCCGTCGGCGATCCCGCCGGTCAGTTCGAGGTTCTTCGGGCCGATCGCGGCCAGGTAGACCGGGATCTCGTCCCGCACGGGGTGCACGGTCAGCGTCAGCGCCTTGCCGGGACCGTCGGGCAGCGGCAGCCGGAAGTGATCGCCCTCGTACTTGAGCCGCTGACGGCTCAGCGCCTTGCGGACGATCTCGACGTACTCGCGCGTGCGGCCGAGCGGCGACGCGAACTTCACGCCGTGCCAGCCTTCGGAGACCTGCGAGCCGGAGACACCGAGGCCGAGCCGGAACCGGCCGCCCGACAGCGTGTCCAGGGTCGCGGCGGTCATCGCGGTCGTCGCCGGGGTCCGCGCGGGGATCTGGAAGACGGCGCTGCCGACGTCGATCCGCGAGGTCTGCGCCGCCACCCAGGCCAGCACCGTCGGCGCGTCCGAGCCGTAGGCCTCCGCGGCCCACACGACCGCGTAGTCCAGTTCGTCCGCCTTCTTCGCCAATGCCAGGTTGGCCGCGTCGTTGCCCGCGCCCCAATAGCCCAAATTCAGTCCGAGTCGCACGGCGTGAATGTATCCAGCGGAGTGGCACTCCTCCGTTCAGGGTGTTGACACCGCGGTGACCCGGCCGGTGGTACTCGACCACGACACGCTCACCTGCTCCGCCGCCCGCACCTGCCTTCCGGCTAGGCTCGCCCGTCGTGGAAAAGCGACAGCTCGGCCGTTCGGGACTGCGGGTCTCGCGGATGGCCCTCGGGACCATGACGTGGGGTGGCGACACCGACTCGGAGGAGGCGGCCAGCCAGCTGGTCGCGTTCGTCGACGCCGGGGGCACCCTGGTCGATACCGCCGACATCTACAGCGAGGGCGAGAGCGAACGCGTTCTCGGTGCCCTGCTCGGCGACCTGGTCCCGCGTGACGACATCGTGCTCGCCACCAAGGCCGTCGCCCGCCGCACCGACGGCCCGTTCGGCGGCGGGGCGTCGCGTGGCGCGCTGCTGTCCGCGCTCGAAGGTTCGCTGCGCCGCCTCGGGACCGACCACATCGACCTGTGGCAGCTGCACGCCTGGGACACCACCGTGCCGGTCCACGAGACGCTCGCCGCACTCGAGTACGCCGTGAGCAGTGGCAAGGCTCGCTACGTCGGCGTGTCGAACTACTCCGGCTGGCAGCTGGCGACCGCCGCGGCCCGCGCTTCCGCCGTCGCCCCGCTGGTCTCGACCCAGGTCGAGTACTCGCTGCTGGAGCGCGGCGTCGATCGCGAGGTCGTGCCCGCCGCCGAACACCACGGCATCGGGATCCTGCCCTGGGCGCCGCTCGGCCGGGGGGTGCTCACCGGCAAGTACCGCTCCGGGACGCCCGCGGATTCACGCGGCGCGTCCAGTGTTTTCGCCGGTTATGTCGAACATCACCGGACCGATCGCGCGGCCCGGATCGTGCAGGCGGTCGCGACCGCCGCCGACGGGCTCGGCACCTCGCCGCTGGCCGTCGCGCTCGCCTGGGTCCGCGACCGTCCCGGTGTGGTCGCGCCCGTGGTCGGAGCCCGTGACACCGGTCAGCTGACCGGGTCGCTCGCGGCCGAGGAGATCACGCTCCCGTCCGCCATCCGATCGGCGCTCGACGACGTCAGCGCGATCGAGGTCGGTTACCCCGAACGCGGCCTTTGAGCCGTCCCGAGTACTGGATTAGGTGACTGTTGGGTGACACAGACGTGACGCGGTGGGGTTCCTGGGGGATGCTGGACAGGTCCGTTCGACAAGCAGCAGGTGGAGGCACCAAGGTGGGTCGGCTGTCCGCCGTTTCCCGGATCGCGATCCCGCTCGCCGGTGCCCTGGCGCTCTCGTCCTGCAGTACGGACGACACCCCGAACGACACACTCCAGATCGTGCAGAACCCGGTCGCCGTGACGGCGGCCGTCTCCCCTGCCGTGAGCATCCAACCCGTCGGCTCGGTGTTCGCCGCGCCCGGAGTGCACGCGATGGTGACCGACACGGCGAGCAAGACACTGGTCGTCGCCGTCTCGGAGCCGCCTTCGCTGCGCATCTACGACCTCGCCGCCCTGGACGCCCCGAAGACGACCGTCGCCCTGCCCGGTCCCGCCGAACGGCTCACGGTCTCCGGCTCCCAGGTACTCGCCGGGATCCCCGGCAAGAGCGTCCTGGCCAAGGTCTCCCTCCCTGGTGGAGCGCTCGAAACGACCCCGGTCACAGGTCAGCCTTCGGCCGGTCTCGTCGACGGCGACGCGACGCTGGTGTCGGTCCGCGACCGCAAGGTCGTCGAGGTGCTGTCGAAGAACGCGCCGCCGAAGACCATCACCGGCCAGATCTACAGCGCGGACGACGTCCTGAGCACCGGTGACGGCGTGGTCGTCCTCGACAAGCTGCGCACGGCCCTGTTCTCTGTCGACCTCGCCGAGGGCAAGATCGGCGAAGGACTACGAGCGGGTGACGGCGCCGCCAACGCGGTCACCGACGACTTCGGGCGTGTCTTCGTCACCGACGCGCGAGCGGGCGCACTGCTGGCGTTCTCCACGACGCCGTTGCTGCTGCGCCAGCGGTACCCCGTTCCCGGAGGGGCGTACGGCATCGCCTACGACCGCGGCCGCGGCCTGGCCTGGGTCACCCTCACCGAGCGCAACGAGGTCGTCGGCTTCGACGTCCGCGGCGGGGAGCCGATCGAGAAGTACCGGTTCCCCACCCTGCGGCAGCCAGATTCGGTCACCGTCGACGAGCAGGGCGGCCGCGTGGTCGTCGGTTCGGCCATCGGAGAAGGGATCCAGGTGATCACGCCATGACAGTTGTGGACGAGGCGGTGGTCGAAGGGGATTGGGAGTACCGGCGGCTGCAGTTGCCTCCCGGTGTCTCGCGACGGGCGGCGGCGACACAGCTGTCGATCCACGCCGAGTTCGCCGGCTGGGAACTCTCGACCGTCCGGCTCTACTCCGATGGGACGCGAAGGGTGTGGTTGCGCCGCAAGCGCACCGCCACTCCCCTGCCCGGCCTGATCACCTGAACACGCGGACGAGCCAGTCCGCCCAGATCTTCTCCTGCTTTTCGGGGTCGACGTCGCCGAACAGGTGATGCATCGCGACCATCGGCCCGGGCAGACCGCGGACGAACCGCAGGAACGCGTCCGGGGTCCGGATCCCGACCGTCTGCCCGTTGGCCAGATAGACCTCACCGTCCACTGTGGACATCGAGCCGGTGGACAGCCGGACCCGGTCCCCTGTTTCCGGCCGCCCGGCCAGGCCGAGTTCCCGGCCCAGCTTCAGCCACGCGCTGTCCCAGTCTTCGATCGTCGGGCCGAACACCGTCAGCGGCGCGGCCTTCCGCCCGGCGAAGCCGTTCAGGTACTCGACCAGGGTGCGGAAGAACAGCTCGCCACCGGCGGTCATGGCCTCGAACTCGTCTTCCCAGTCGTCGCCGGGAAGGAAACCGCTCGTCACGGTCCGCAGCAAGGTGCTACCCCCGGCGCGGCCCTCGATGAGGAACTCGTAGGCCACGAAACGTCCGTCCGGCGCGGGCTCCGTGCCGTAGACGAGCCGCTCCAGCGGATCCCACGACGTGATCGCGGACGACGGCTCGTAGCCGCCGAAAGCGGTCTTCACGGTGCCGCCGACGCCGCCGTCGACCTCGTTGCGCCCCATGAACCACGACGTGATCCCAGGGCCGGTGGCGATGGCGTCCCAGACCTGTTCCGGGGTCGCGTCGACCTCGGCGCGTTCGGTGATCTCGAATTCGTGTCCCACTCAGCGCTCCTCGGCTTCGGTTTCGACGCTCGGGTGGACGGCGACGACGATCCGGTGATCGCGGCCCTGTTCGGCGCCTTCGTCGTGGTACTTGCCCACGAGGTTCGTGATCGCGACGGTGAGTTCCTCGGCGAACGCGGCCCTGTCGGCCGCGGAGGAGAACCGCACTTCGCCGTCGATCGCGAAGGTCGCGACCCGTTTGCGCGCCTTGGTGGAGCCGGTGATCAGCAGGCCGACGTCACGCACCAGCCTGCCGGCCACGGCGAGCAGCCAGCGTGCCGACAGCCTGTCCGGCGATTCGGCCGGATCGGGCTGCACGGCGGACAACGCGGTCGGCGAGATCACGTAGGACGCGGCCGTCGCGCGCATCATGCGCTCGGTGACGTTGCCTTTGCGGCGCTCCTCGACGAGCTCGACCAGCCCGTGTTTTTCCAGGGCGCGCAGGTGGTAGTTGACCTTCTGCCTCGGCAGATCCACGCGACCGGCCAGCATCGTTGCCGACGCCGGTTCGGCGAGTTCGGCGAGCAGGCGGGCCCGGACCGGGTCCAGTGAGACTTCGGCCGCTTCCGCGTCCTCGATCACCGCAACGGAGAACATGGCAGGAAAACTGCCACCGAAAAGACAAGTTGTCAAGGAAGCTGGGATTGTCGGCGAGCTTGGTTCGCCAGCGCGAGAAGGCGTGGCACGACCTGCGGAGCCGCTTCCAGCGGGACGACGTGCCCGACCCCGGGCAGCACCACGGCGGTCCCGTTGCCCACCGCGCCGGCCAGCTCTTCGACGTCGGCGGCGGGCACCAGTTTGTCGCGCTCCCCCACGATCGCGATCACCGGCACCCCACCGACCTGCGACAACGCCGACTCACGCGTGTAGGCGTCCAGCGCCGGGCGGAACGCCGACACCGTCTGCGGCCAGTTACCGCGGATCATCCGGACCGTCAATTCGACGTCGCCGGGCACCGGGTCGTCACCGAAGAGCCACCAGCGCAGCCCGGCGGTCACCGCCTTGCTGGTGTGCTCGCGCACCAAGCCGATCAGTTTCGTCCCGAAGACCATTTCGAGGTCCCTGCCGAGTTTTCCCAGCGCGTTCGGCCAGATCGCGTCCGGAGTGACGCCGCCCGCCGACATGGCGAGCAGCCCGATCCCCGCGACCCTCGCCGCGAAGACGTCCGGATGCCGTTGGGCGAGCGAAAGGATCGCGAGGCCGCCCATGTCGTGGCCGACCAGGACGACCCGGCCCCCGGGGATCACCTTCTCCAGCACCTCGGCCAGGTCGTCGGCGAGCTGCCCCATGGTCGCCGACGCGGGCCGGACCTCACCGGACTCGCCGTGGCCGCGCTGGTCGTAGGCCAGCACCGCGGTCGGCTGCTCCCCCGCCTCGGCCAGCACCGGCCCGACACCGCGCCAGCTGCGCCTGTCGAGGGCATAACCGTGCAGCAGCACCACGGTCACCGGCGCCGAAGGGTCACCCCAGCGCTCGAAGTGCAGGGGTGTCCCGTCGGCAGCCAGGAGACCGGGCATCAGGACGAGCGCAGGAAACGGTCGAGCACGCGAACGCCGAACTTCAGCGCGTCGACCGGGACACGCTCGTCGACGCCATGGAACAGGGCCGAGAAGTCGAGGTCCGCGGGCAGTTGCAACGGGGCGAACCCGAAGTTCCGGATCCCGAGGGACTGGAACGACTTCGCGTCCGTACCACCCGAAAGCATGTACGGGAGCGTGCGTGCGCCCGGATCCTCGGCGAGGACCGCCGCGGTCATCGCGTCGACGAGCGCGCCGTCGAAGGTCGTCTCGACCGGCGGCAGCTCCATCCACTCCTTCTCGATGTCCGGTCCGAGGATCTCCTCCAGCTCGGCGTTGAACGCTTCGAGACGGCCGGGCAGGATCCGGCAATCGACCGACGCTTCGGCGACCGAGGGGATGACGTTGGACTTGTAGCCCGCGGTGAGCATCGTCGGGTTCGCCGTGTCACGCAGGGTCGCGCCGATCATCCGGGAGATGTTGCCGAGTTTGGCGACGGAACCCTCGATGTCGTCCTCGGGAAAGTCCCAGCCGGTGATCTCGGTGACGCCGTCCAGGAACTCGCGGACGGAGTCGGTCATGACCAGCGGGAAGCGATGGTTGCCGAGCCGGGCGACGGCTTCGGCGAGCTTGGTGACGGCGTTGTCGCGGTGGATCATCGAGCCGTGGCCGGCGGTGCCGCGCACACGCAGCTTCATCCAGCGGATGCCCTTCTCCGCCGTCTCGATGAGGTACGCCCTGACGTTGTCCTTCAGCGTGATCGAGAACCCGCCGACCTCACTGATCGCCTCGGTGACGCCCTCGAACAGCTCAGGCCGGTTCTCGACCAGCCACTGCGCGCCGTACTTGCCGCCCGCCTCTTCGTCGGCGAGGAACGCGAAGACGAGGTCACGCGGCGGCACGACGTTGTTGATCTTGTAGTGGCGGGCCAGCGCGAGCGCCATGCCACACATGTCCTTCATGTCAACGGCACCGCGTCCCCAGACGTAGTCGTCCTGGATCGCGCCGGAGAACGGGTGCACCGACCACTCCGAGGCGTCGGCGGGGACGACGTCGAGGTGACCGTGGATCAGGAGCGCGCCCCGGGACGGGTCGGCGCCCGGAAGCCGCACGATGACGTTGTGGCGATCCTTGCCGCCGGACTCGACATAGGTGATCTCGTAGCCCGCGTCGGTGAGCTTCTCGGCGACATACTCCGCCGCGGCACGTTCACCGACGAGCGTGTCGGGATCCCCCGTATTGGTGGTGTCGATGCGGATCAGTTCACTGGTGAGGGTGACTGCCTCTTCGGCGGCGGCTTCGATCAGATTCGGTTCGGTCACCAGGCATTCCTACCATTGGTGAGCCCGGCCGACCCGTCTCGACCGCCGCGTGGACACGTGTGAAGACCCACTCCCTGGCCGCGGCACCGTGCCACCCACCAGCCCACCGCATCCACGCACTGCTTGGGCACCCGGACGACCCTTCGGCAGCACGGGCGGTCATCGCCGCGGAGACGCGGGCGAGTCACGAACCATACTGACCGCAGTGCACATCGGAAGAGTCAGATCGGCCAGGCCGATGGACTTGAACACGTCGACGGCCTCCGGGACCACACGCAGACGAGCGCCGTGGTCGACCTCCAGGTCCCGCCGGTAGCTGCCGCCGTAGACCAGTGTCTGGAGCGTGACCATTTTGGTCAGCCTGTAGTGGTACCACAGCATCGTGCCGTCGGCGCCGCAGTCGAGACGGAAGAGATCCGGGCTTCGCCAAGCCAGCAAGGTCCAGGTCCCTGACTCGCTGGTCGCCAAGGCGCCCAACAGCTGCATGTCGGGGCAGGCGGCCACCATCTTGAGCGCGGGGAACTCGGGTTTCCGGAAGGGACCGGTGACGTGCAGGAGCCGGGGCCCATCGGAGTGGGCGTCGAGCCCTTGTTCGGCCAGCGCGAGCACGGCCGCGGCGAGCGGGTCGTCCTGGACGATCTCCTCCGCGAGGTCCAAGACAGAGTCCGGTGAGACAGCCCACGGGAAAGTCTTCCCGAGATCCTTCGCGTACTCGGTGACCAAGTCGAGTTCGGCGGCGGGCAGCAGATGCGCCACGGCATCTGCGGCGGCCGTGAACGCCTGGTTCTCGGCGTTACGAGCCGACCGCGGGGCGTGGAAACGCAGAATCGCGACACCGACGGCGGCGAGGCTGCCTACGTTCGGTTCGCTCTCGGGTTGCAGGTCGTCGTCTCGGCCGAGCGCGACCAGGGCTCGCGACAGCAACGGTATCCAGCTCCGGTCGCCTCTCGGCCAGGCGTGCCCGGCGACCGTCCACAACAGGAGACGCAGGGCGAGCAGCCGCTCGACACTCCCTATCCCGGCCGCCGTCGTCAGCTCCGTCGCCCAGCGCCGGTACCGAGCACGAACCTGTGCGGATTCGTCGCGTAAGTCAGGTACGGCGTCCGAGGCGTCGTCGTCGGCTTCGTCGACCATCTCTTCGGTCGCGTCGCCTTCCACAGCGCCGGGCCACATTTCGTCGATCTCTTGATCGTCCGCCGCAGGTGTCGAGGGTAGGCCGAGCGCGAAGCGGATCAACGGCTCCCCGACTTTCGAGGTACAGCGATCGAGGTATGCCTGCCAGCCTTCCGGGGCGGATTCCGCCAGGCCCGACGCGTTGCTCTCACCATCGCCGGACACGGTCGCCGCTCGATCCCGCCGGAGTGCCACGAGATCTGCCGCGAACAGGTCACGCAGTCGATCATCGGTGAACAGGTCGATTGGTTCGACAGACGCTCGGGGGCTGCCGGCGAAGGCGGGTCGGCGCAGGACCGTGACGGGATCCGACACGACGAAGAGTCCGCTGCGAAGCACCCCCTCGGCTGTCCTCACGGTCAGCCGGACGCAGGTACCGCCGGGAACGAGCACCGGGAACGTGGCCTCGAGCTGTCCTGCCGGGATCGAGCCGACGGCGTCCCACGGGCCTGCTGCTTGCCCTGACCGGCAGAGTTCCACCAGCGTGTCCTGGGCTTGGGCTCGCGCGAGCTGGACCAGCAGGCCATGCGGGGTGGCTGTCGCGCCCAGCAGGACCGGGACTGATGAAGGAGCGGCGGCCGCGATGCGGTGGGCATCGAGGCCCACCGTGCCCCCTGACTTGCCTTCGGGGAGCCGTGTGCGGCCGATCTGTTGCAGGACGGCGAGTTCGCAGTTTCCGCCGGTGGTGGGTGTCCGCAGCAGCGCAGCCGTCGACAGGTTGGGACTGCCCGTCAGCGCGAATCGCTGTCCGTCGATCACCCATTCGATGAGCTTTCCGTGCCGATACCGGTCGCGTTCGTCATCCGCCCGAAGTTCAACGACGCAGCCATCGGCTTCGAGTTCCGCGGCCAAGGCCCCGAGCGCGAGGCCATCGAACCGGGTATAGCGAGGCTGGAAAGCGATGGTCAACCGGCGCGGGCGGAGTCGCTGCGTCAGTGCGCGGACGGCCTGGGCGCCCAAGTCGTGGAACGGTGCGCACAGCGCGAGCTCGTCGGTTTCCCCGGTCGGCAGCTGGTCGAGGAACCCACTGTGCAGGTTGTGCAGGACCTGGGCACCGGGATCGTGCCTGGCAGGCTCCAACGTGTCGAGTTCGTCGGCCACGGTGCCCAGGAACTCCGGCACGGTGCTGCCGAACCTGACCTTGCCGGGCAGTTGCCGGAGCCATTCGGCCACCTGGTGGAAAACGGCGGGCGCCGCACCCTTCTCGCCGTGGAACACGGTCCACAGTTCGGCGTTGTCGTGCCAGCCCGACATCGTGACGTTCCCCGAGCCGATGGCGACGAAGCCCCGATGGGTCCCGGTGAGTACCACGACTTTCGGGTGAAAGCTCCGCGCGCAGGCCGCCTGGCCGGCGAGATAGCTCCGGCCCGCCCGCTTGGTGCCCCACGGGTCGATCGAGTTGACCGCGGCGTCGCCGACGATCCCGAGTCGTGCACCCGTGGCCTGCGCGGCGCCGAGAGCCACGGCTTCGAAGAAGGCGTGATTCACGTTGTAGGACAGGAACAACGCCGACAACGCCTGCCGGTCACCTCGGCGTTCCTCCTCCAGCAGCCAAGTCAGCGGCGACTGGGTGATCGCGACCAGGTCGTCGTCACTGGGCAAGGTAGGCCTTTCCGCTCGTAGTGACCTCCCAGCACGGCGGACCGGCTTCGAGTACACCGGTGCCGACCAGCACGCTGGTCAGCTGATCCAGGCGTAAGCTGACGTCCCCGGAGCCTTCGTCGCTGGTGCGGAAGACCCACCCACCGTCCAGCTCACGGAGCCGCGCGGGCATCCTCAAATTACCGTCGTGATCCCGTGTCGTCTTCGCCAGCGCGATCCGCCGGGCCCGCGCGAGCATGTCCATCACCAGCTGGCGCCCGAAGTCCCGGACGGACTGATCAGCCGAATCTGTCAGCCGGTGCCCCAGCCAAACCGGCCCCAGCTCCTCCGCCGGGTCACCGACGAAAGCGCGCTGCGCCTCACCGGTCAACTCATTCACACGAGCGGCACCCGTCATCAGCACAGCGAGTTCGCGAGCGGGGACGTCACCGAACGCATCCTCGGCTCGGATCGCCACCTCGGCGGTCACCGGGTGACCGGCCGGATCGGTGGTGGCGGGAAGGGTGGCGCGCATCCCGCCCACCGTGCCGTCGGGCAGCCAGGCGACGAAATCGTCCACCAGGTCCTCGATGCGGACTGGTTCCCGGACGCGGTTGACCAGCCACGACCACAGCCGCCGCCACGCGCCGACCGAATAGTTACGCAGCAGCGCGCCCCGCCAAGCCGCCCCGATGGCGAGGTCACGGGCGATCTCGTCCGATGTCAGGAAATCGCCGAACGCCAGCACGTTCCCGATGTCTGTACCAGCCGCATCGATTTCGCATCTGTCCACGACACGGGCGACGAGACGGATCGTGTCGCGCCGATCGCGGTCGGCCTCATCGGCGTCGTCCCCGTCAGCGGCCTCGCACAGCACTTTCGCCAGCCACCGGCCATCAGGGGCGCTTCCGGATTGGCACAGGCACAAGTGCCGATACTCGTCGAGCCGGCCGATATCGAGGTGTTCCCGACTGGCCAGCTCCAGCAGATCACCGAGTCCCTGACGCACGGCTCGCACGTCCACACGGGGGCCAAGCGCGGGCCGGGACCCGGGAGTGAGGATCTTCAAGGTGGTCTCCGGCCCACCGTAGGCAGCCCAGAAACCACGCTTGTTCCGCACGTACCCGGGCGCGGTCGGCTGCGAGGCCTCGACCATGTCGAGCTCACCCGTCTTCAGCCGGGTCCAGAGCGCATCCGTGCCATGAGGCCATCGAGGCGCATCCTCGGACTCGCGATGATGGCGGTACGACACGGCAACGAAAGCCACTTCGACACGACGCAGCAGATCCAATGCCTCGTCCACACCCAGATCACGAGCCTCGACCTCCGCCGCCACCAGGGCGTGCAACGCGTAATAACGCGCGTGCGGCGTCACCGTGATCACCCCCGGCACCAAACGCGCCGCCATCCGCATGATGTGTCGCTCCACGGCGAGCGGATACCGGCCCGCCGGAGGGTGTGACCCCGGCATCGTCCAAGCGGGTCCGACCATGATCCCCCTCCAAAACACTGTGTATCAGTACCATCGCGGTCGGTCAGCGCGCTTGTCGAGCACTGCGTCGGCCATGCGGTTTGTACCCTCCGGCAGCGCGGGGCTCCACAGAAGATCGTGAACCAGGCAGCGGCTGTTAACACCGAGATCGTTCAGTGATGTTCTCTAGCGGTCACCTTCGTCGATGTGTCCGCTTGCGCGAACGGACCCTCTCGACGGTGCGGATGCTGTGACTTGTGCATGGCATCGCCCTCGCACACCTCGCTGGCGATCGAGTTGGCGCCGTCGCGGGTGGCGCTGCGGTGGATGACGAAGTTTGTCTTACGCGGCCAGCTCTATGGACCTGCACCACGGAATTCACCGACCAAGCCGGTCTCTGGCACAACCACTGGATATCGACGCAGCACCCGACCGTCGCCTGATCGGTCCGGATACCGAGGCAGGACTGATCAGCCGTGACCGTCGAGAATGCGTTCCATCCGCTTCATCTCCAGTAGGGCCTCTTGGTCCGAGTCGGTGCCTCGGGGGCTCCTGCGGCGGATCTCGACGGCTCTGCGACTGATCCAGATCTGCTTGCCCTCGGCTTCGCCGGCTTTGCGCCCGGCCGCGCCGCAGCAGGAGCTGCGTGCCTCGACGGGAATGTCCACCGGCAGCGACGCCCATCGCAGGTCGCCGTGTTCGGCGGCGGTTTTCTTGGCGGCGGCGCGCATCACGACATAGTCCGGTCGACCGATGCACGGCCCGGGATGTGGCGGCACATGCGGCCCGTATTCAGGCAGCGCCATCATCCTGCGTTCGTATTCAGGTAGTTCCTCGCCGAAGGCCCGGTCGATGGCCTCGGGGTACCCGTCGCCGACCTCGTTGCGCAGCCACCAGTCGGCGTCCGTCAGCCGGTTCAACGCCTCCTGCACCGCGGGCGGGAACTTGCTGCCCCACCGTTTCTCGGTCAGCGCCCGGCGGATGTCCATTGCCCTGCGCCGTTCCTCTGGCGTGCGAGCCGTGATATTGGGCGGCCAGTACTGCTTGGTCTGGTGGGTTTCCGGCCATGGCTGCTGCTTGTCGAACGCCTGTCCGACGTCGCCACGATTGTCGATCCACCACTTGGCGTCGACCAGCTGCGTCAGCCGCGACCAGTCCATGCCCGACATCCCGAACTGCCATTTCTCGCCCCAGCGGTCACGGACATACCGATTGCGGATGTCCGTAGCCCAAGACTTTTGACGTGGACTGCCCGTAGTGATGTCGGGCAGCACTCCGTCCCACTTAACACGCCGCATAGCCGTCGCTCCGCCCGTCGATTCATCGCCGAACAGCGCAACGTTAGCCGAGATGGAACCCTTCCAGCCACACATCAGGACATCCGCCGCATTGCCGTCCACTAGCCCGGCATCCCGGTCATGGGCAGGACATTCCGTGTCGGAACCGGGTCTTCCGAAGCCCCCGTCGTCTCAGACGACACCGAGGTGATGGTGGGTTCTGAACATCGCGCCGGTAACAAATGGTGCGAAGTCCTTGTGGCCCAGGACGGTCAGTGGACCGGCGGGCGTGGGTGTCCGGGTACGTGAGCTGGGGGTGATGTCGTGGGGGCCAGGGAGACTGATCCGGCAGTGAAGGGGACCACCTGACGATGCTGCGCTACGGGAGGAACTGGCCGACCTGGCGGGCTTAAAACGCTTCCGCCAGAAGCCGTTCCAGCTCCGCCCGCCCCACCGGCCGCGGGTTCGCGTACGGGTCGGCCAGCACGTCTTCGGCCACCGCGGGCAGATCGGACTCGCGGACCCCGAGTGCGGACAGCCGGTGCGGGGCACCGATCCGGCGCGTCAACGACTTCAGTGCCGCGACCGGGTCTCCGTCGCCAAGGGCACGGGCCAGTGCCGCCCCCGCCCGCGGCGCCGCGGGCAGGTTGAAGGCCGCGACGTGCGGCAGGATCACCGAGTGGGTCTCGGCGTGCGGCAGGTCGAGCTTTCCACCGAGTACGTGACACAGCTTGTGATGCACGCCCATCGTGGTCGCGCCGAGGCACGCCCCGCACAGCCAGGCACCCTGCAGGGCTGCGGCCCGGGCAGCCGGGTCCTTTCCGATCGCGGGCAACGCGGAAGCCAGCTCCCGCACTCCCTGTTGGGCCATCGCGGCGATGACCGGGGAGACGTCCGGGGCGTAGAGCGCCTCGACCGCGTGGGCCAGCGTATCGTCCGACGGGCAAGGGGAGCCGCCGCGAGGGGTTGGCCTTCCGCAGTACCTCGTCCACATCGAACTGTTTCTGCAAGAGTTTGACCAGGCCGAGTCTGACGGTGACGTCCGCGTAGGCGCCCGGTTCGATCGTATCGGTCACCGTGAACTTGGCCTTGATAGGGAGGTGCTCGCCCGGTTTCGGCGGATCAGGAACGACTTCCAGGGACTCGAGCTGGAACGGATCCGTGGCCAAGCCGCAATCGGTGTAGCTCCAGCCATCCTGCGCCGATACCTGCGTCGCGGGCACCGCTCGCGCGGCCTGCGCGACACCGGGAACCACGACCGGGACCACGCTCACCAAGACCAGCAACCTCAACCCGAGCGCCCGATACCTGAACCGCTTAGTGCCTCCCCACGTTCGGCGACGAAACCCATCGACTTCACAGCGTCGTCCATAGAGCACCATCCACGCGGCACCCGACCGCATGGACCGGCATCCCGATCAGGTGGTGGGACTGTAACGCGAACGGTGTTTCCGGCCGTGGTTGTCAGTAGGTCTCAGCGCCCGGCCAGCGGTCACTGAAGGTGATCGAGAAAGCGTTCAGTGCGGGTTTCCATCGCATCGTCCACCGGGCCTGTCCGGTGCCGGTCGGGTCCAGACTCCGGGTGACCAGGTACAAGCACTTTAGCGCAGCTTGCTCGGTCGGGAAATGACCACGTGCCCGCACCGCACGACGGTACCGCGAATTCAACGACTCGATCGCGTTCGTGGAGCACAACACGCGGCGAATCTCCACGTCATAGTCCAAAAACGGGATGAATTCCTCCCACGCGTTGCGCCACAACCGGATCATCGCGCCATACTTACCACCCCACTCCTCCTCCAGTTCATCCAACGCGACCGCCGCCGCAGCCGCGTTCGGTGCCGTGTAGATCGGTTTCACATCCCTCTTCAACGCGTCCCAGTCCCGCTTCGACGCGAGCCGGAACGTATTCCGCAGCACATGCACCACGCACGTCTGCACGATCGCCGCCGGCCACACGTTCCCGACCACCTCAGGCAAGCCTTTCAGCCCGTCGCAGACCACGAAGAACACATCGCCCAGACCACGGTTCCTCATGTCCACCAACACTTGCATCCAAAACTTCGCACCCTCGCCACCCTCGCCACCCTGGCCGGCCCACA